>CAZCEH010000001.1:0-406 GCA_964497705.1 uncultured Actinomycetes bacterium
GTCGCCGGGTTGCTCCGCCGGGAACCCTTGATCGCGCCCTGGTCGACGGTGATTACCCCGTCCCTGCCGGCCAGCGAGCCGTGGATCAGCGAGCTCTTGCCCGAGCCCGCCACACCGGTGACCACGACCAGCACGCCGAGCGGGATGTCGACGTTCACCTTCTGCAGGTTGTTGGTGTCGGCGCCGCGGATCTCCAGCGCGCCCGTGGACGGCCGCACCGACGGCTTGAGCGAGGCCCTGTCGTCCAGGTGCCGTCCGGTGAGCGTGTCGCTGGCCCGCAGCCCCGCCACGGTGCCCTCGAAACAAACCGTGCCGCCGCCGGTCCCGGCGCCCGGGCCGAGATCGACGACGTGGTCGGCGATTCCGATCATTTCCGGTTTGTGCTCCACGACGAGCACCGTGTTGC
>CAZCEH010000001.1:416-55845 GCA_964497705.1 uncultured Actinomycetes bacterium
CATCCGGGCGATGTCGTGCGGGTGCAGACCGATGGACGGTTCGTCGAACACGTAGGTGACATCGGTGAGCGACGAGCCCAGATGCCGGATCATCTTGGTGCGCTGCGCCTCTCCGCCGGACAAGGTGCCCGACGGCCGCTCCAGCGACAGGTAGCCCAGGCCGATCTCCACGAACGAGTCCAGGGTCTCCCCCAGCGCGGTCAGCAGCGGGGCCACCGACGGTTCGGCCAGCCCGCGGACCCACTCGGCCAGGTCGCTGATCTGCATCGCGCACGCGTCGGCGATGTTGATGCCGCGGATCTTCGACGACCTGGCGCCCTCGTTCAGCCGCGTGCCGTGACACTCCGGGCAGACGGTGAAGGTGATCGCGCGCTCCACGAACGCCCGGATGTGCGGTTGCATCGCGTCGACATCCTTGGCCAGGAAGGACTTCTGGATCTTCGGGATCAACCCCTCGTAGGTCAGGTTGATGCCATCGACCTTGATCTTGGTCGGGGCCTTGTACAGCAGGTCGTTCAGCTCACGCTTGGTGTACCGGCGGATCGGCTTGTCCGGGTCGAAGAAGCCGGAGCCGCGGTAGATGCGGCCGTACCAGCCGTCCATGCTGTACCCGGGGATGGTGAGCGCGCCCTCGTTGAGCGACTTGCTGTCGTCGTACAGCGCCGACAGGTCGAAATCGTTGATCCGGCCCATGCCCTCGCAGCGCGGGCACATGCCACCGGTGATGTGGAACGAGCGCCGCTCCTTGGTGGTGGCGCCGCCGCGCTCGACGGTCACCGCGCCGGCCCCGCTGATCGACGCGACGTTGAAGGAGAACGCCTGGGACGAGCCGATGTGCGGTGTGCCGAGCCGGCTGAACAGGATCCGCAGCATCGCGTTGGCGTCAGTCGCGGTGCCGACGGTCGAGCGGGGGTTGGCCCCCATCCGCTCCTGGTCGACGATGATCGCCGTGGTCAGCCCGTCGAGCACGTCGACGTCCGGCCGGGCCAGCGTCGGCATGAAGCCCTGCACGAACGTGCTGTAGGTCTCGTTGATCAGGCGCTGCGACTCGGCCGCGATCGTGCCGAAGACCAGCGACGACTTGCCGGACCCGGACACGCCGGTGAACACGGTCAGTCGCCGCTTGGGGATCTGGACGTCGACGTCCTTGAGGTTGTTCACCCGGGCGCCGTGCACGCGGATCAGGTCGTGACGGTCCGCCGCGTGCGGCTCGGCGGGACCGGCCGACCCTCGACCTGGCTTGGTGGCGGTGCTCATGGTGTCTCCATCCGGTGGGTGGCCGAGGCCCGTCCTGTCTACCCGATCCGTCCGACGGTCGGGGCGGGCGTCACCGTCGCGGGAGAGCCCACGCTCGGCGCCCCGGCGGTGCCACAGCGGTGAGCGGGGATCGGCGCACATCGCGGCCTCGGCTCAGTCCAGCTGGTTGATGCGCAGCAGGTTGCCGGTCGGGTCGCGGAACGCGCAGTCGCGCACGCCGTAGGGCTGGTCGGTCGGCTCCTGGACCACCTCGGCCCCGCTGGCCTGCAGCTTCTCGAACAGGCCGTCGAGATCCTTGGTGGCCAGCACCAGCGCGCCGTAGCTGCCCTTGGCGATCAGCTCGAGGATCGTCCGGCGCTCGTCCTCGGTGATCCCGGGGTCGACGGCCGGCGGATGCAGCACGATCGAGGTCCCCGGCTGGTTGGGCGGCCCGACGGTCAGCCAGCGCATGCCGTTGTAGCCGACGTCGTTGCGCAGCTCGAAACCGAGGGTGTCGCGGTAGAACGCCAGCGCGGCGTCCGGATCGGTCTGCGGGAGGAACGCGTAGTGAATGGTGATGTCCATGACGCTCACGCTAGTGAGGGCGCCGTGGCCGGTGCTTCTCGATTCCTGATCGGTCTGGTCACCTGCTTGGTCATGCACGAGGGCATCTCGCCGGCCGCCGGCTCCGTCGCGTACCGGGCCCGGTAGGCGCTCGGCGGCTCCCCCACCAACTCGGTGAAGCGGGTGCTGAACGTGCCCAGTGACGAGCAGCCAACGGTGAAACAGACGTCGGTGACGCTCATGTCGCCGCGCCGCAGCAGCGCCATCGCCCGCTCGATCCGCCGCGTCATCAGGTAGCCGTAAGGCGATTCGCCGTAGGCGAGCTTGAACTGCCGGCTCAGATGCCCGGCCGACATGTTCGCCCCGCGGGCCAGCGCCTGTACGTCCAGGGGCCGTGCGTACTCCCGGTCGATCCGGTCGCGGACGCGCCGCAACTGCGCCAGGTCGCGCAGGCGCTGCTGCTGTGTCGTGGTCACCCGACCGATCGTGCCACCACCGCGGGGCGCCGCGGCGGGCAGTCGGGGCAGTCGGAGCGGTCGCGCCGCGGTGTGCGCGGACACTGAACCCATGCGCGACCGTCCCGCCACCGTCGCCGACGTGCACCGGATCGCCGCCGGCATGCCGCACGTCACGATCTACCCCGGCAGCCAGGGCAGACCGATCTATCAGGTCGGCGGGCGCAGCTTCGTGTTCTTCCGCAACCCACGCCCGGACGCCGTCGACCCGGTGACCGGCGACCGCTACGCCGACGTCATCGTGTTCTGGGTGGCCGGCGAGGCGGACAAACAGGCGCTGGTCCGGTCCGGTCCCCCGTACTTCACCACCCGGCACTTCGACGGGCACCCCTCGGTGCTGGTGCGCGCGTCGCAACTGGACCGGATCTCGTCGACCGAGGCGGCCGAGCTGATCCAGGACGCCTGGCTGGCCCGGGCGTCCCCGAGCCGGGCGCGGGCCTGGCTCGCCGAGCACCCGCCGGACTCCGCGACCGGGTGACCGGAACTGGGTTGACGGCCCGTACGGCCGCCGAGCACGATGGGCGCCGGACGTCGGGGCCGGTGCGCAGAGTCAGGAGACCGCCATGGCCGACCGCGACGTCGACCTGCCCGACGACGTTCCGGACGAGGTGGCCCGGCTCGCCGGGAGCGAACCGCGGGAGCCGCGCACCGATCCGACGTTGGGCATCGAGGTGCCCGACCCGGAGCCGGCGCCGGCTGCCGGCCATCGACTGGTGACCATCGGGGACTCGCTGGCGCACGGCTTCCAGAGCGCGGCCATCTACAACACCGACCTGTCCTTCGGCGCCGTCATCGCCTACGAACTCGGCTGGTTCGACCGGTTCCGCTATCCGCGGTATCCCGGCCTGGGCGGGCTTCCGCTGAATGTCGAATACCTGTTGCGCGAGCTCGAACTGCGGTTCGGAACCACCCTGAACCTCTTCGAGATCCCCCTCGCCGCGCTCCGCGCCCGCGGCCTGATGAACGACATCGAAGAGTACTGGGAACGTGGTCCCGGAGCCGCCGTTCCGAACGTGGGCGGCTACAACCATGCGCTGGCGGTCTTCAGCTGGGACCTCTACGACGCCCTGCACAAGAGCTTCGCCGGCTGCGCCGCGGCGGCCTCCGATCCGACCAACAACCTGCTGATCCCGTTGGTGGACAACGCGGCCGACCGGTCCGCGTTGCGGGTGTACCCGCACGTCAACCCCGGTGACGTCGACCTGACCCTGTTCGACGTGGCGGAGACCCTCGGCGACGACGGCGGCATCGAGACCCTCGTGGTCTGGCTGGGTGCCAACAACGTGCTGGGCAGCGTGGTGCAGCTCAAGCTCGCGTGGAGCCAGGATCCGGGTTTCCAGGATCCGGCGGCGAAGAAGAACTACACGGTCTGGCAGCCGGCGCATTTCCGGATCGAGTTCGACAACCTGGTCACCCGGTTGGAGCGCATCAAGGCCCGCAACGTCATTCTCTGTACCGTCCCGCACGTCACGATCCCGCCGATCGCCCGCGGTGTGTACCCCAAACCCAAGGGCTCCCGGTACTTCCGGTTCTACGCCCGGCCGTGGGTGAGCGACCGGGACTTCCAGCCGGAGCACGACCACCACCTGACCGGGGCGCAGGCCCGGGCCATCGACTATGCCATCGACCTGTACAACGTCCACATCGAGCAGGTGGTCGCCGACGCGCGGCGGCAGCAGCGGAACTGGTACCTGTGCGACATCGCCGGCGTCCTGGACCGGTTGGCCTACCGGCGGTACCTCGACGACCCCAGCGCCACCCCCAGTTGGTGGACGCCCTACCCGCTCCCGCCCGAACTGGCCGCGCTGCAACCGCCGCCGGACAGCCGGTTCCTGACCGCCGACGGGGACGGCGGCCGGGCCACCGGCGGCCTGTTCTCCCTGGACGGCGTGCACCCCACGACCGTCGCCTACGGCATCGTCGCGCAGGAGCTGATCGGGATCATGCAGCGGGCCGGCGTGCGTTTCGACTCACCCAACGGCACCCCGCGCAAGGGCACCATCTCGGTCGACTTCGACCGGCTGATCCGCCGTGACACGCTGGTGAACGCGCCCCCGCAGAACATCAACTCGACGCTGGACGTGATCGGCTGGCTGGACGAGACCGTCGACGTGTTCGCGCAGCTCATTCGGGGGCAGTACTGACCGTCGGCGCTGCACGCCGCCAACGGCAACCGCCGCCCGCCGTCGGTGCAGACGTGGGTACCGTACCGCGGACACGGACCTTTTCAGGAAAGCGGACCTGTGCAGAACACGCGGCGACGATGGCATCCGGCCCTCACGGTGCTGGTGGTGTCGTTCCTGGCGCTGGTCGCCGCGGCCGGGTTCCGCGCCGCGCCGGGCCCGCTGTTGCCGGCGCTGCAGGCGGAGTTCGGCTGGTCGACCGCCGCGATCTCGGCCGCGATCAGCGTCAACCTGCTGCTGTACGGGCTGACCGCGCCGTTCGCGGCGGCGCTGATGGACCGGTTCGGCGTGCGCGTCGTGACCACCTGCGCGCTGTGCCTGGTCGCGTCCGGTAGCGCCCTGTCGGTGCTGGTCACCGCACCCTGGCAACTGCTGCTGACCTGGGGTCTGCTGATCGGGCTGGGCACCGGTTCGATGGCGCTGGCCTTCGCCGCGACCATCAGCCAACGCTGGTTCCTGCGCCATCGCGGGCTGGCGATGGGAGTGCTGACCGCGGGGGGTGCCGCCGGCCAGTTGCTGTTCCTGCCGCTGGTCGCCGGGGTGGCCACGCAGGCCGGCTGGCGCACCGCGTCGCTGGTGATCGCCGGGTCGGCGCTGGTGATCGTGCCGGTGCTGCTGGTAGTGCTGCGCGACTATCCCGAACAGCGCGGCGTCGCCCCGCTGGGCGCCGATCCCGGGTGGCGGCCGCCGTCCCGGGTGCACGGGCAGCCGGGCCGGCGCAGCCTGGCCGCGCTGCGCTCGGCCGCCCGGGTGCCGTCCTTCTGGGCGCTCGCGGCGGCCTTCGCGATCTGCGGGGCCACCACCAACGGGCTGATCGGGATCCACTTCATCCCGTCCGCGCACGACCACGGCATGCCGGAGACCGTGGCGGCCGGCCTGCTGGCGGTGGTCGGCGTCTTCGACATCGCCGGCACCATCGGTTCGGGGTGGTTGACCGACCGGGTCGACCCCCGGCTGCTGTTGGTCGGCTACTACGGCTTCCGTGGGGTGGGCCTGGCGCTGCTGCCGTTCCTGCTGTCGGACGCGATCCACCCGAGCATCGTGGTGTTCGTGGTGGTCTACGGGCTGGACTGGGTGGCCACCGTGCCGCCGACCGTGGCGCTGTGCCAGCGAATCTTCGGCGTGGACGGCACCGTGGTGTTCGGTTGGGTGTTCGCCTCGCACCAGGTCGGCGCCGCGGCGGCGGCCCTGGCGGCCGGGGCGGTCCGCGACCAGACCGGGTCCTACACGCTGGCCTGGCTGGCCGGTGCCGCCCTGTGCCTGCTGGCCGCGACGCTGTCGGTGCTCACCCGCACCCGGCAGCCGGCGGCCGGCCGCGGCCAGGTGGTCAGCGCCGCCGGCGGCGGGCCAGGAGGGTGACCAGGGCGCGCCAACCGAGCAGGAACACCGCCAGCACGACCCCGGCCACCACGATGAAGGTCGGCGCGGTGCCCTGACCGGACAGCACGCGAGCCAGCATGCCGACGTCGAGCGTGCACGCCCAGATCAGCAGACCGGCCGGCAGGACGCGACCGGCGTCGAACCTGCCCCGAAACGCCAGCCATCCGGTCGCCCAGCCGACCGCCAGCCCGAGCAGGAACGGCCACGCGGTGCCGGCCAAGCCGGCCAGCACGTTCTCGCCGTGACTGCCCCGCCCGACGGCCGCGAAGGCCACCACCAGCAGCACGTCGACGGCCAACGCGGTCGATGTCGCCACGACGTGCGTCCGGCGGTCGGTGGTAGTCCGGGTCACCGGTCGATCATGCCAAGCCGGCCGGTGCCGCCGGCACTCTCACCCGATTGCCCAAGGGGATCCCGCGTCCGGGGTACCGCCGTCCTCCGATGGGGTAGAGCTCGTCGCCATCCGCACGCGGCTTCCTCCCGAATCGTCCATAGTGGACAGGGAGTGGCTCGGAGGCAGCGTCGGAACGGGACGGCAGTGGGCGGAGCCAGGACCGCACGCACGCGGCGACTGATCGACACGTTGATCGACCGCGCGCATTCCGAATGGCCCGCGGTCACCTTCGTGATGACGTTCCCGTCGGGCGAGCAGGTGCTGCTGCCCCGGCACCAGGCCGGGGTCGCTCCGTGCGACGGCCAGCACAGTGGCTACTTCGCCGCCGTCATCCGTCCGCACTGCGCGGCCGACCCGGTCCCCCGCCGCCACGGCGCCTGCCTGATGGTGCCGCTGCACGGTTCGCCGAGGCACCCGCCGCAGTACCGCCTCGAGCTGCGATCCGGACTGGTCACCACGCACCCGTGACGCTTCATCAGCTCGACGGCCGAACGCAAGAACCGCCCGACGCGGGAGGCATCGGGCGGTTCGTGCGACGGCCCCCGGACGTGCGCCTCTCGGCGTGTGGTCGCTCGCGGCGACGGAAAGGGATGGAGCCCGGGGCATGTTCGACGGGGACCGTCGGTTGTCTCAACCGTCCGGCCGGCACAATCCTTCCAGCGGCAAATGTGACCTGCGTCACGCCGATGGGCGGGGTCGCGCACGGGTTCGCGCTCATGATCATCAACGCACCCGGCTGATAGATTCCGCCTGCCGGCAAGGAACCCGGCGACCTGAGATCGAGCGGCAGGTGGCGGACATGGCACGCGGCGTGGTCGGTTGGGTGCGTGCCCACGACCCCGACGGAACCGCCCTGCACAAGGCGGTCAAGGTCGCGGTGGCGGTCACCGTCGGGCTTGCCATCGGCACCCTGGTCGGCAACGCGCAGCTGAGCCTGTTCGCCTCGTTCGGCGGTGTGGCCTTCCTGCTGTTCGCGGATTTCCCGGGGAACCGGACCGCCCGACTGGGCGCCTACCTCGGGCTGTTCGTCGTCGGGGCGGTGCTCATCGCCCTGGGCACGCTGATGTCCGGCGGGGCCGCGTCGGCCGTGGTCGGGATGGCCGTGACCGGCTTCGTGGTGCTGTTCAGCGGCGTCCTCAGCGCGGCGGTCGCCGGAGCCTCCCGGGCCGCGCTGCTCACCTTCATCCTCCCGGTGATGGTGCCGGTTCCGGTGTCCGAGATCCCGTCTCGCTGGGCCGGCTGGGCGCTGGCCGCCGCGCTGTCGATCCCGGCGGCCGTGCTGGTCTGGCCGCCCCGGGACCACGACCGGTTGCGTCGGGCGGCGGGCGCGGCGTGCTCCGCCCTGGCCGACCAGCTGGTGGCCTGGTCGGCCGCCGACGCGGATGCCCTTGACCACGCACAGGAGGCGTCGACGGCCCGCGTCGCCGAACTGCGCACGCAATTCAGAAGGACCAATGTGCGACCGGTGGGCCTGACCACCGGCAGCCGGCATCTGATGCGGCTGACCGATCGGCTGGAATGGCTGCGGACCGTGCTCGACCGGTTGCCGCCGGCATCGGAGCGGACCGCCGCGCAACTGACCGTGACCGCGGCCTGTGCGAGCACCCTGCGGGCCGCGGCGGCGGTCTTCGACCAGGCGCCCCGCCGGCCGTCCTTCGCCGTCCGGCAGGAGCTGTCCGTGCAGCTGCGCGGCCTGCAGCAGCTGCACGTCGCGACCGAGACCTTCGCGACGTTGGTCGGCGGACCGGCGGCGACGGACGCCCGGGTGGTGCACCCGTCGACGATGCTCGAGCTGGCCTATACGACCAGGCTCACCGGGCTGACCGTGGCGGCGTCCGCCGCCGCCGACGCCCGGGCGCTGGTCGACCGGTTGCTGGGCCGCAACGTGCCGGCCGCCGGGGCGGGGCCGTTACTGCCGGTCCACCGGGTGCTGCTGGGCCATCTGAGCCTGCGCTCGGTGTGGTTCCAGAACAGCGTGCGCGGCGCTCTCGGGCTGGCGATCGCGGTGGCGATCGCCGAGGTCACCGAGGTGGCCCACGGCTTCTGGGTGGTCCTGGGCGCGATGTCGGTGCTGCGCACCACCGCACTGACCACGGGGTCGACCGCACTGCGGGCGCTGAGCGGCACGGTGATCGGGTTCGTCGCCGGCTCGGTCGTCATGTTGGCGGTCGGCACCACCTGGTGGCACCTGTGGTTGCTGTTGCCGATCACCCTGCTGATCGCCGCCTACCTGCCCGAGGCGGTGTCGTTCACGGCCGGTCAGGCGGCCTTCACCGTGCTCGTCGTCGTGCTGTTCAACATCATCGCGCCGAGCGGCTGGGAGGTGGGCCTGGTCCGGGTCGAGGACGTGCTGTTCGGTTGCGTGTCGGCGCTGATCTCGGGGGTGTTGCTGTGGCCGCGCGGCGCGGCCGCGGCGATCCGCAGCTCCCTGGCCGAGTTCTACCGGCGGTCCGCGGACGCCGTCGTCGCGTCCGTGGACCGGATGGTCGGGCCGGCCGGCGCCGCGACGGAGGACTCCTTGGCACCGGCGATGGCGGCCGCGGCGGCGGCCTCGCTCCGGTTGGACGACGCCCTGCGCGAGTACCTGTTCGAGCGCGGCACCCGCAACGTCCCGCTGGACGCCCTGATCAGGTTGTCCAACGGCGCGGTCCGGATCCGCATGACGGCGGAGGCGATCGCCGGAATGCCACCGGTCGACCATCGGGCGTTCGCACCGGCCGGCGCGGCGGTGGCGCGGTCCGCGGATGCCACCCGCGACTGGTTCCGGCAGTTCGCGGACCGACTCGCGACGGCGCCCCGGCAGGCCTCGCCGGGTCCCTTGCCCGCACCCGCCGAACCGACGGCCGAGGCGACCGTGCTCGCCGACGCCCGGCAGATCCTGGCCCAGCCGTCGGCGCCCGACATCCGGCGGGACCTGCTGGCCGACGGCCGCACGCTCTGGTCGGCCGCGCTCTACCTGGACAACCTCGCCTGGATCCAGCGACGGCTGGTGGCGCCGGCCGCGGAACTGGCGGGCACCACCGAGACGTCCGCGCCGGCGGTCCCGACCGCCACGCCCTCCACGAGCCGGCGGTGACCGCACCGACCCGCCGCCCGGCGCGCCGGCGGGTTCCCGGCCGGTTCGCGGTGGTCGCCGCCACCGTGCTGGTCCTGCTGCACGGCCTGCCCTGGTGGGTGCTGGTACTGGCGCCCGGCTGGCCGGGGTGGCTGTTCTGGCCGGGCACCGCGCTGACCGTGCTGCTGTTGGCCGGCTTTCCGGTCGCCATGGTGCTCGGCCACGGACACCGGCACAGCGATCCGTGGGCAGTGGCCGGCGACACCTGGCTGGGCCTGCTGTGGCTGCTGTTCAGCTGGTCGGTGATCGGCGGGCTGGTCGACCTCGGGCTGGCCGTCGCCGGTGTGCCGGCACCGGGCGGCCCGCGGGCGGTCGCGGTCGTCGTGCTGGCCGTGGTCGTCGCGCTGGCCGTCTGGGGGACGGTCGAAGCGCGCCGGCTCCCGCGGGTCCGCCGCACCCAGATCACCGTCGACCGGCTGCCGGCCGGCTTCGACGGGGTGACGATCGCGCTGCTCGCGGACACCCACTACGGGCCGATCGACCGGGCCCGGTGGTCGGCCCGGCTGGTCGCCGCCGTGAACCGGCTGGCGCCGGACATCGTCGCGCACGCGGGCGATCTCGCGGACGGCTCGGTGGATCAGCGGCGCGCCCAGGTCGCCCCGCTCGGCACGGTTCGGGCGGGCCTGGCCCGGGTGTACATCACCGGCAACCACGAGTACTTCTCCGGCGCCGTGCCCTGGGTCGAGCACATGGCCGAGCTGGGCTGGACCGTGCTGCACAACCGGCACGTGGTGCTGCGACGAGCGGGCGCCGAGTTGGTGCTGGCCGGGGTGGACGACCTGACCGCCGCCGGATCCGGGGTGGCCGGCCACGGTGCCGATCTGGGCGCCGCACTGGCCGGGGCGCCGCCGGACGCGCCGGTGGTGCTGCTGGCCCATCAACCCAAGCAGGTCCGGGCCGCGGTCGCCGCCGGGGTGGACCTGCAGCTGTCCGGGCACACGCACGGCGGCCAGATCTGGCCGTTCCACCTGGTGGTGCGGGCCGAACAGGGGGCGCTGCACGGCCTGTCCGGACCGGGTGGGCGCACCCAGCTCTACACCACGCGGGGCGTCGGGTTCTGGGGACCGCCGCTGCGGGTGTTCGCGCCCAGCGAGATCAGCCTGCTCACCCTGCGCGCCGGCCTAGGGGGTCCCGCCCCGAACGGATCGGGGGTTTATCCCCACTCCCACCGGCCCCCGCCGGGACCAGAATTGGGCCCATGACCGAGACCGCCCGCCTGCCCGAGCCGAGGCCCGCCGACCGCTGGTCCCTGTTCGGGATCGCGTTGGCGCTGGTCGGGCTCTGGGTCGTCGGCCTGCTGAATCTGGTCCTGCTGGTGGTGGCGGTCGGTCTGCTGATCGTCTGGATCGGGTTGCCGCTGCTGCTGGTGTCGCTGGCGATGCTCCGCTGGTTGGCCCGGTTGCACCGCCGGCTGGCCGGCCGGGTGCTGGGCACCACGATCCTCGACCCCTATCTCCCGCTCGTGCCGGGCGGCCTGTTCGTGCGGCTGCGGATCCGGCTGACCGACCGCGCGTCGTGGCGCGACCTGGCCTGGCTGTTCGAGGTGCTGACCATCGGCTTCGCGCTGCAGCTGGCGGCGCTCCTGTCGTTCCCCTTCCTGCCGATCGGCTGGTGGGGCTCGCCGCTGCTGCTGCGGATGGACGCGGGGATCTCCCGGCTGCTGCTGGCCGCACAGGACGAGCAGCTGCAGCAACGGATCGAGGCCCTGGAGTCCTCCCGTCAGGACACCGTCGACCATTCCGCGGCCGAGCTGCGCCGCATCGAGCGGGACCTGCACGACGGCGCGCAGGCGCAACTGGTCGCGCTGGGCATGAACCTGGGCCTGGCCCAGGAACTGGTGACCCGCGATCCGGCGGCCGCCGCCGAGTTGATCGCCGAGGCCCGGCAGTCCTCGTCCAGCGCCCTGTCCGAGCTGCGGTCGCTGGTGCGCGGCATCCATCCGCCGGTGTTGGCCGATCGCGGCCTGACCGGAGCGATCGAGGCGCTGGCGCTGGCCCACCCGCGGCCTGTCGACACGGACATCGAGCTGGGCGGGCGGCCGCCGGCGCCGGTGGAGTCCGCCGTGTACTTCGCGGTCGCCGAGTTGCTCACCAACAGCGCCAAGCACGCCGCCGCGCGGCACACCTGGGTCTGGATCCGGCACGACGGCGGAATCCTCACCGCGATGGTCGGCGACGACGGGGTGGGCGGCGTGCAGCTCTCCGCCGAGGGTGGCCTGGCCGGCGTGCAACGGCGGCTCGCGGCGTTCGACGGCACCCTGTCGTTGGCCAGCCCGATCGGCGGTGGAACGATCGTGACCATCAAGGTGCCGTGCGTGCTGCGGGACCCATCCCATTTGCCGGTTGCAGCCCTTCCCGAGCGTGGCTGAGGGCGGAACCTGGCAAACGGAGCCGGGCGCGACGGTCGGTCCCACGTCGCCGAACCCGATCGGTCGGTACGCGGGTGGTCAAGGAGGGTGAACCCATGCGGGTCGTGCTGGCCGAGGACCTCGCGCTGCTCCGCGACGGCATCGTCCGGATCCTGACCGCGCACGACATCGAGGTCGTCGACGCCGTCGACAACGGCCCGTCGCTGCTCAAGGCGATCACCGAGCACCGGCCGGACATCGCCGTGGTGGACGTGCGACTGCCGCCGACCTTCACCGACGAGGGCCTGCGGGCGGCCCTCGCCGCCCGGGAACGGCTGCCCGGGCTGCCGGTGCTGGTGGTCAGCCAGTACGTCGAGCAGCTGTACGCGCGCGAGTTGCTCTCCCAGGGCACCGGCGGCGTCGGTTACCTGCTCAAGGACCGGATCTCCGACGTCGCGCAGTTCATCGACGCGGTGCACCGGGTCGCCGCGGGCGGCACGGCGATGGACCCGGAGGTGATCGGGGCGCTGCTGTCCCGGCACCGGGACGACTCCCCCATCGCCTCGCTCACCCCGCGGGAGCACGAGGTGCTCTCGCACATGGCCGAGGGCAGGTCCAACGCCGCCATCGCGGCGGCGATGTTCATCACCGAGAAGGCGGTCGGAAAGCACACGAACGCGATCTTCGGCAAGCTCGGCCTGGAACAGAGCGAGGACGACAACCGGCGGGTGCTGGCCGTGCTGGCGTTCCTGGAGAGCTCGCCGCGCACCCTGTGAAGTCTCTACCTCTACTTGAGGCTGATGGTTTCGGGTGTTCGCCGCACGCCGATGTTCGCCGTTTGTCGGCATGCCAGACTGTCCGCCGTGACGGCCTACCTGGACGGGGATCCACCCCGGGCGTTCGCCCATCGCGGCTGGCACATCCGTGAGCTGGCCGGCCTGGAGAACTCGATCCCGGCCTTCCGGCGGGCCTATGACGAGGGCTTCCGGTACCTGGAGACGGACGTCCACGCAACCTCGGACGGGCAGCTGGTCGCCTTCCACGACACGACGCTGGCCCGGGTGACCGACCGGCCTGGGCAGGTCGCGCAGCTGCCCTGGAACCAGGTCAGGCAGGCGCGGATCGGTGGCATCGAGCCGATCCCGCTGATGGCCGATCTGCTCGAGGAGTTCCCCGACGCCCGGTTCAACATCGACGCGAAGGCCGATCCGGCCGTCGGTCCGCTGGCGGATCTGATCCGCCGCACCGGCGCCCGGGACCGGGTTTGCCTCGGGTCGTTCTCCGACCGGCGGATCGCGTCCCTGCGGGCCGCGGTCGGGCCCGCGGTCGCCACCTCGATGGGTCCCCGGGAGGTGTTCCGCCTGGTCCGGGCCGCCCGGTTGCGCCGTCCGTTCCGCACATCGGCGGTGGCCGCCCAGGTGCCCGTGTCCTTCTCCCGGCTGAAGATCGTCACTCCGCCGTTCCTGGCCACCGCCCACCGGGCCGGCGTCGAGGTGCACGTCTGGACCATCGACGACCCGGACCAGATGCGCGGGCTGTTGGACCTGGGCGTGGACGGGCTGATGTCCGACCGCCCGGACCTGCTGCGGCAGGTGCTGACCGAGCGCGGCGCCTGGTGAACCGGCCCGGCCTGCTCCGCTTCTTCTTCGGACCGATGGACTGCGGCAAGTCGACGCTGGCCCTGCAGATCCACGACAACCAGGCCCGGCAGGGCCGTCGCGGCCTGCTGCTGACCCGGTTCGACCGCTCCGGACCGGCCCGGATCAGCTCCCGGATCGGCATCAGCAGCCCGGCGATCGAGGTCACCGACGGGATGGACCTGGACCGGCTGGTCCGGGACGCCGCGCCGGTCGACTACCTGGTCGTGGACGAGGCGCAGTTCCTGACCGTGGCGCAGGTGGATCAACTCGGCCTGGTCGCCGACGAGCGGTCCGTCGAGGTCTTCGCGTTCGGCATCGCCTCCGACTTCCGCAGCGTGCTGTTCCCCGGCTCCGCACGGCTGTTCGAGATCGCCGACCACATCGCGCCGGTGCAGGTCGAGGTGCTCTGCTGGTGTGGGCGGACCGGCCGGTTCAACGGCCGGGTGGTGGGTGGCCGGTTGGCCCGGCAGGGCCCGACCGTGCTGGTGGCCGACACCGATACCGATGCCGCCGCCGACGCCGAGGCCGAGGCCGAGGTCGGCCGGGAATCGGCGGACGCCGGGGTTCGTTACCAGGTACTGTGCCGTCGCCACTACCGCTCCGGACAACTGGGCCCGGGAGCCTGAACCTGCGCGGCGCCGGCAACGTGTGAAAGAAAGTTGCCGGATGGAGCGTGACGAAGTGGATACTCGCGCGTCTGAGAGGGTGAAGGCACTTCCGTCCCGCGGGAGGGCTCACCCGAGTCCGGCCGGGCCGGGGCAAAAGTAGGTACTCAACACAACGCGTAGCAGTGCAAACTGTTCGCGCACCGGGAACGAAACACCGACAACCAGCGTTACTGACCGGTAGGAGCCTGCGGGCTCGTCGTCGGTGACGACGGATGGCCGCCACCCCGTGGCGGTGACATCGCACCACCTGCAAGGAAGGAACACCATGGCCGACCGTGTCCTGCGCGGAAGCCGCCTGGGCTCGACAAGCTACGAGGCCGATCGCAACCATGATCTCGCGCCTCGCCGCACGGCGACCTACCGCTGCCCGCGCGATCATGAATTCACCGTCCCGATGGCCGACGACGCCGAGGTGCCGTCGGTGTGGGACTGCCGCATGCACGGCCTGTCGTCCACCCTGGTCGACGGCTCGGTGCCGGAGGGCAAGGCGGCCAAGCCGCCGCGCACCCACTGGGACATGCTGCTGGAGCGCCGGTCCATCGAGGAGCTCGAGGAGATCCTCAACGAGCGGCTCGCCGAGCTGAAGGCACGCCGCACCGCATCCTGAGGCGTCCGAACACCCCAAGAACGACACAACGCCACCCGC
Organism: uncultured Actinomycetes bacterium; assembly: GCA_964497705.1. GTDB lineage: Bacteria > Actinomycetota > Actinomycetes > Mycobacteriales > Nakamurellaceae > Nakamurella. The sequence continues at coordinate 15,105 of CAZCEH010000001.1, forward strand.
CGCCGGGCGGGTGGCGTTGTGCTGTCCGTGCGGCCGGCCGCCGGTTCGGCACGGCTCAGCGCTTGCGCCGGAACGCTCCGGTGAGCTGGTGCCAGCGGTGGACCGCGCCCCACAGGGTCACCTTGAGCAGCGCCTCCCGGACGATGCTGCCGCTCATCTTCGAGTGCCCGATCTGCCGCTCGGTGAAGGTGATCGGCACCTCGGCGACCCGGAACCCGGCCCGCATCGTGCGCCAGGCCAGGTCCACCTGGAAGCAGTAGCCGGTGGAGGCCACCTCGTCCAGCGGGAGGGCCTTGAGCACCTCCGCCCGGTAGGCGCGGTACCCGCCGGTGATGTCGTAGATGCGGACACCGAGGGCCAGCCGCGAGTAGAGGTTGCCGCCGCGGGAGAGCCACTCGCGTCGCTTGGGCCAGTTCACCACCTCACCGCCGGCGACGTACCGGGAGCCGAGCACCAGGTCCGCGTGCTGCAACGCGTCCAGCAGGCGGGGCAGCTGCTCCGGCGGATGCGAGCCGTCGGCGTCCATCTCCACCAGCACGTCGTACCCGTTGTCCAGGCCCCACCCGAAGCCGGCGATATAGGCCGCACCCAGGCCCGCCTTCTCGGCCCGGTGCAGGACGTGCACCCGCTCGTCGGCGGCGGCCAACTCGTCGGCGACGTCACCGGTGCCGTCCGGGCTGTCGTCGTCGGCGACGAGCACGTGCGCGCCGGGCACCGACGCGAACAGCCGCTCGACGATCCGCGGCAGGTTCTCCCGTTCGTCGTAGGTCGGGATGATCACCAGGACGCGATCGCCGTGCGGCTCGTCGAGTTCAAAGTGCGGCGATTGGGCGCCTTTCGGGCTCACGGTGTGCGATCCTCCGTCGAGTTCACGGCGGCCGTGCCGCCGGTCGGGATAGTGCCGGGTCCTGCTGTTGCCCCGCGGGCCGCCGACGTGCCCGTCCTCGGGCCGCGCCGACGGCGGGCCGCGAGGACGACGTACGCCAGCGCCGCGGGCGTGGCCAGCGCGAGCAGCCACTCCAGCGGGCCACCGAGCACCGTACCCGGCGTTGTTGTGTCGATCAGCGGGACGCTCGGCGTGAGGTACCCGGGAGTGAACAGCGGGATCGACGACTCGACGGCGCCGTCCGGCCCGATGACGGTGGACACCCCGCTGGTGGACGAGATGAGCACGCTGCGGCCGTGCTCCACGGCCCGGACCCGGCTCATCGCCTGCTGCTGGTAGGTCTCGTCGGTGTAGCCGAAGGTGGCGTTGTTCGTCTGCACGACCAGCACCTGCGCGCCGCCGTCCACCACGTCCCGGACCAGGTCGTCGTAGACCACCTCGAAGCAGATGACGTCGCCCACCGGCACTCCGGCGATGTCCAGGTTGCCGGGCCGCTCGCCGGGCAGGAAGGTGCCGCGCAGCAGGTCGACCTTGTCGGAGAACAGCCGGAAGAACGAGCGGTAGGGCATGTACTCGCCGAACGGCAGCGGATGCCGCTTGGTGTAGGTGTCGCCAGGGCCGGTGACCGGGTCCCAGACGATGCCCATGTTGTAGCCCTCGCCGGCGTGCGACCCCTGGACCACCGCGCCGACCAGGATCGGCACCCCGATGTCGGCGGCGGCCGCGGAGATGACCGCGTTGGCGTCCGCGTTGCGGTACGGATCGATGTCGGTGGAGTTCTCCGGCCAGACCACCAGGGTCGGCTTCGGTGCCTTGCCGGCCCGGACGTCGGCGGCCAGCTGATGCGTCTGCCGGGCGTGCAGGTCCAGCACGGCGCGACGCTCGGCGTTGAAATCGAGGCCAGGTCGGGGGACGTCACCCTGGATGACGGCGATGGTAGTGCTCGGATCGTTCGTGCCGCGTTGCACGGTGGCCAACCCGATCGCGCCGAGCACGAAGGGCAGCAGCAACATGATCACCGGCCCGAGCACCGCCGCCGACCGCCAGGACGGCCGGGGTCGGCGGGTCGACACGCGCACGAGGGCGGCGACCGCGAAGCCGGCCAGCGCGGTCAGGAAGGCCAGCCCGGCCGAGCCGACCAGGGAGGCCGCGGGCAGCAGCGGCCCGTCCGGCTGGGAGAAGGCGACGCCGCCCCACGGGAACCCGCCGAACGGGAACCGGCCGCGCAGCGCCTCCCCGGTGAGCCAGGCGGCCGCGGCCCAGGCCGGCCACAGCGGCAGCCGCCGGGAGGCCGCGGCGATCAGCGCGCCGACCGGTGCGGTGAGCACCGCCTCCGCGACGGACAGCGCGTACCAGGGAAGATCGCCGACGTAGATGTTGGTGAACGACAGCAGCGGGATGAAGAAGGTCAGCCCGAACACGAACGCCAGGCCAGCGCCGGCCGGCCAGCTCCGTCCGTCCAGGCCGACGCCGAGCAGGCCGAACCCGACGATCGCCAGCCACCACAGGGTGGACGGTGCGAACGCCGAGTACAGCGCGTACCCGCCGGCCGCGGCGGCCAGGATGCGCAGGCCTCCCCCACCGAACAGCGACCGGCGCCAGCGGCCGAATCGGGCACGCCGGCGAGCACCCCGGTCCGCCCGCGCGGGCCGCGGCGCGCGCGGGCGCTCGACGGTCTCGCTCACCGCGCCGCCCTCCGCTGGTCCGCTCGGCCCGCCTCGCTCACACCGCCGCCTTCCCGGGACACCTCGCACGCTCGGCCACCCGGACGCGGCGCCGGCGCCAGCACCCACGGCTCGCTCGGCAAGCCTCGCTCACGGCGCCACTGTAGTGGCGCCGTCCGACAATCCCCGTGTGCTCGGCGGCGGTCCGGCCCGGGGAAGATCCGGTCGCCTGACGCAGCCGAAACTTCCCCACGCCGGAAGCGGCACCGGGATCAGCACCCCCGGGGAAGATCCGGTCCCTTGATGCAGCCGAAACTTCCCCACGCCGGAGGCGGCACCGGGGTCAGAGCGCGCCGGGATCAGAGCGCGGCGGGATCAGGGGCGCTGGCCCAGTCGACCAGCTCGAGCAGGTGCTGGTACTGCTGCCCGGTCGCCCGGGTCATGCCGAGCTCGCAGGTGCGGTTGCAGGAGGCGTAGCAATCGAAGTCGCCGGCCTTGACCTCCAGCGCCTCCCCCGTCGTCGCCGACGCGGTCAGCTCCGGATGCAGCATGCCGCGGTCGCCGGCGAATGCGCAGCAGCCCCACGAGGCCGGCACCGTCACCGATTCCGACACCGCCCCGGCGACCTGCCTGAGCGTGTCGTTCAGCCCCATTTGGGTCGATGAGCAGGTCGGGTGCAGGGCCATCGACGACTTGCGGCGCCTGATGTCCAGCCGGGGCAGCACGTGCTCGGCGACGAACGCGGTGGCGTCCACGATGCGCAGGCCGGGGAAGTGACCATCGGCGAGCTCGCTCTCCAGCATGTGCCGTAGACCTTCGGTGCACGACGACGCGTCACACACGATCGGCAACTCGCCGCGCCGGGACGCCTCCCACAGCCGGGGCAGCACCTTGCGCACCATGACCGCGTACCCGTCCTTGATGCCCTTGGACTTCCACGGCGTGCCGCAGCACAGCTCGGGCAGGTCCCGCGGGTAGGTGATGGCCACGCCGGCCCGCGCACACAGCCGCTCGAACGACTCGCGGGCGCCAGCGCCCCCGTCGGCGGGTCCGAACATGGTGCCGACGCAGGCGCTGAAGAAGACGATCTGAGCCTGCGCCGCGGGACCGTTCCGCGGACCGGCGGCTCGCTGCCGGCCGCCGCCGGGCAGTTCGGGCGAGTACAGGGGCAGCAGGTCCGGGTCGATGAACGTGCGCGCCAGCTCGTTGGGCCCGGTGATCAGCGCGTCGGGAGCCTTTGCGGCCACCGACAACGCGGTTCCGGCGATCCGGGTGGTGGCCGCCCAGTGCCGGGCCGCGTAGGTCCAGCCCTTGGCGGCGGTCCTGTTGACCGTCTCGGCACGCAGCCGGCGGACCAGGTCGCCGGTGTTGATGTGCACGGGGCAGGCGGTCTGACACATGCCGTCCACGGCGCAGGTCTGCACGCCGTCGTACTCGTACTCCGACTCCAGCTCGTCCAACAGGGTCTGGTCACCTGCCGCCCGGGCGCGTTGCATCTCCCGGCGCAGCACGATCCGCTGCCGCGGGGTGGTGGTCAGATCCCGGCTCGGGCAGACCGGCTCGCAGTACCCGCACTCCACGCACCGGTCCACCTCCTCCTCGACCGTCGGCGTCATTTTCAGGTCGCGCAGGTGCGCCTGGTCGTCGTCGGTGACGATCACCCCCGGATTGAGCAGGCCGACCGGATCGCACAGCCGCTTGATCTCCCGGGTCACCTCGTACAGCTCGTCGCCGTACTGGCGGCGGACGAACGGGGCCATGATCCGGCCAGTACCGTGCTCGGCCTTGAGGTTGCCGCCGTTGGCCAGAACCAGGTCCACCATGTCCTCGGTGAACGCGGCGAACCGGTCCAGGTCTCCCCCCTCACCGAGCCGTTCGGTGAGCATGAAATGAATGTTGCCGTCCTTGGCGTGCCCGAAGATCACGCTGTCGGTGTAGCCGTGCTTGCCGAACAGGCCGGTGAGCCGCTCGCAGGTGTCCAGCAGCGCCGGAACCGGGACAACGATGTCCTCCAGCAGCGCGGTGGTGCCGGACGGGCGGGCCTCGGCGACCGTGGTGTACAGACCCTTGCGGGTGTGCCACAGCCGGGCGCGGGCCCGCGGGTCGGCGGTCAGCTCGGCCGGCCCGGCCACCGGGATCGACCGCAGCACCGGCTCGGCGTCCGCGGACAGTTCGGTGACGGCCGCGACGGAATCGGCCTGGTACTCCACCAGCAGGGCGGCCTGCTTGTGGACCGTGACGCGGCGGATCGTCTCGTCGCAGGCGGGGTCGGACTGGGCCACCCGCAACGAGGTCGCGTCCAGCAATTCGATGGTCGCCGGCCCGGTGGAGACCAGCGCGGGCAGCGAACCGGTGGCCGCGGACAGGTCGTCGAACACCAGCAGGCCGGTCATCGCGTGCCGCAGCAGCGGCACCGTTCGGAACACCGCGGACGCGACGAAGGCCAGGGTGCCCTCGCTGCCGACCACCAGGTGGGTCAGGATGTCGATCGGCCGGGTGTAGTCCAGCAGCGAGTTCAGCCCGTAGCCCATGGTGTTCTTCATCGCGAACTGCGCCTGGATGATGCGGACCGATTCGGCGTTGCCGCGCACCCGGGACCGCAGCCGCGCCAGCCCCTCGTAGAGCGTCGGCTCGGTCAGCCGGAGCCGGTCGTCGGCGTCGGCGGCGCCGGTGTCGACGACCGTTCCGCCGGGCAGCACCAGCACCATCGACTCCAGGGTCCGATAGGTGTTGGCCACGGTGCCGCAGGCCATGCCGCTGGAGTTGTTGGCGACCACACCGCCGAGCGTGCAGGCGATCTCGCTGGCCGGGTCCGGCCCCAGCTTGCGGCCGTGACGGGCCAGCCGGGCGTTGACCTGGCGCACCGTCGCCCCCGGGCCGACCCGCACCCGGGCGCCGTCGTCGAGGATCTCGATATCCCGGAAGTGCCTGCGGGTGTCGACCAGAATCCCGTCGGTGCCGGCCTGCCCGGACAGGCTGGTGCCGCCCGACCGGAAGGTCAGCGGCATGCCGTGGGCGGCGGCCACCTCGAACAGCCGGCCGACGTCGGCGGCGTCGCGCGGGGTGACGACCGCGGTCGGTGTCAGGAAGTAGTGGGACGCGTCGTGGCCGAGGGCGAGCCGGTCGACGGCCCGCGTGCGCAGCTGGCCGGGGTGCGGCAGCGCTCGTCGGAGCTCGTCCAGCAGAACCGGGTCGGCGGGAGGCAACAGCTTCGACGGCCCGCCGGCAGCGCCGCGCGCCCGCTTCGTTGCCGGGTTGTCGACCTGCTGGAACATCGGCACTCCTTCGTGTCTGACCCCGGTCGGGTCGGCGGCCCCCAACGGATGGATAAGTTGTAAGACACGTGTACATGCATGTCAACCCTTCAGGGCGACACGATGACAAGAATCCGCCGACCGACGTAGGGTTCGGGTCGATCGACAACCACTGGGAAGGGAACCGCGGTGAAGGGTCTGCAGACCGTGTCGGTCGTCGATGCCCTGATCTCGTCGCTGCGGGCCAGGGTGCTCGACGGCCAGATCGATCCGGGCGTGGGACTGGGCGAGACCGACATCGCCGCCGAGTACGAGGTGTCCCGGCCGACCGCCAAAGCGGCGATCAGCGCGCTCGTCGCGGAAGGACTGCTCCGCCGGGAGGCGCACCGGTCGGCACAGGTGCCGGTACTGTCCCGGGCCGACGTCGAGGACCTGTTCCTGGTCCGGATTCCGCTGGAATTGGAGGTCATCCGGCTGCTCGCCGGACACCCGGTCCCCGCGGCGGCCGACGCGGCCGTGCGCGACCTCGCCCGGGTGCCCGCGGACGCCGGACACAGCACGTTCGTGGAGGCGGACCTGCGATTCCATCGAGCGCTGGTGGAGGCGGTGCACAGCCCCCGGCTGACCCGGCTCTACCAGGCCCTCAGCGGCGAGATCCACCTGTCAATGGTGCAGTCGCGGCGCGCGCTCGGCCGCGATCGGATCGTCGCCGATCACGACGGCGTGCTCGAGGCGCTGCGCGGGGGTGACGTGGACAAGGCGACCGCGCTCATGCGGGTACACCTCGAAGGGGCTCGGGACGCTCTGGCCGACCAGCTCGACCGGCGCTCGGGAGCCGGCTGACAAACACAGAGCCGGCCGACAAACACAAGGCCGGCTGACAAACACAAGGCCGGCTGACAAAGCACAACGGCCGCCCGGCCCGGGTGTTCCGGGGCGGGCGGCCGTCGAAGGATGGCGTTCCGGAGTCGATCAGACGGCCGGCGCCAGCGCGGCGATCAGCTTGTCGGTGGCCGCGCGGTGCTGGGCGAGCGCCTTCTCGGCGAAGTCGAAGCTCGCGGTGGAGACGTCCTGCACCTTGGGCAGGTCGGCGGGCAGCTCGAAGGCGGGCAGCTCGACGGCCGGCTTCGGCAGCTCGGGCAGGTTCTTCACGAAGGCCTCGACGGCCTCGACGAACTGGCCCTGCGCCTGCGCGACGGCGGCGAGGTACTGGTCGGCGGCCTTGCTGGTCTCGGCGATGTAGTCGGTCATGGTGTGGTCCTCTCGGTATCGGTGGGAGTGCTCTGCGTTCCAACGTGCTGCGCTTAGTCTGCCAAGCTTTGCTTGGTTTGTCAAGCAGTGTTGCTTGGTGAACCACGCAACACGTCCGACCCCCTGTGCTGCCGGTGTCGCGCCACCTGCCCGGGGAAGATCCGGTCGTCTGGCACGACCGGATCTTCCCCACGCCGCACGCACCCCACGAGGGGCGCGCCGAGGGCCGCACAGGCCACCCCCGCCGCGGGCTAGGCGAAGAGCCCTGTGTCGTAGACGATCCGGCCGGCCACCAGGGTGGCCAGGGTGCTCGGCAGGGTTGCTCCGGGACTCAGGTCGGGCAGCAACGGCACCCGTGATCGCGGATCGGTGGACCAGCGGGCCACCGACGGGTCGGCGGCCGGCCGCACCAGCTCACCGGCCCGGACGACGGCCAGGTGTGCCGGCGCCCCGACGCCGATGGTGCCGACCGCCCGATCGATGCGGCCGGCCGCCCGGTGCCCGCCGCGGGTGTGCGCGGTGAACGCCGCCCGCGGCGACAGCCCGCTGCCCGTGCTGCGGTGATGCACCGCGGCCTGCACCGCCGCCCACGGCCCGACCGGGGTGACCGGCGCGTCCGAGCCGAAGGCCAGCGCGACGCCCGCGGAGGCCAGCGCCGCGAAACCGTTCATCGGCGCGGCGCGGTCGACCCCGAGCCGGGCGGCGTACAGGCCGTCGGGACCGCCCCAGGCGGCGTCGAACATCGGCTGCATACTGGCCACGGTGCCGGTTCGGGCCAGCGCGGCGATCGCCTCGGCATCCGCCATCTCGGCGTGCTCGACCCGGTGCGCGCAGCCGGCCAGCCGGACCGTGCCGTTCGGGCCCAGCCGCTGCGCCGCGACACCCAGCGCCCGGCCGACCGCCGACACCGCGTCGTCGCCGATGGCGTGGAAGCCGGCCTGCACGCCTGCCCGGGTGCAGGCGACCAGATGCTCGACCAGCTGCTCGTCGGCCAGGTAGCGCGCGCCCCGGCTGCCCGGGCAGTCGGTGTACGGCTCGGTCAGCGCGGCGGTCCGGGAGCCGATCGCGCCGTCGACGGTCAGGTCGCCACCCAGCGCATGGGCCCCGGTCGCGGCCAACAGGTCGACGGCTTCCTCCGGTTCGGTGACCGCGCACGCCAGGTAGCCGCGCACCGGGACGGGGCCGTCCAACTCCAGCAGCGCCCGCAGGTCGGCCCGGCCCGACTCGTCGCCGGCGGCGCACTCGTGTACCTCGACGATGCCCTGGGCGGCACAGGCTCGCAGGAAGGCCAGGTGCGCCGCGCGGCGCTGGTCGGCGGTGAGCAGGTCGCGGGCGGCGGCCCGGACGGCGGCGTGCGCCTGCCTGGTCACCGGCGCGTCGCCGGCCCAGCCGACCAGACTCTCCCGGCCCTGGATCCGCGCCGCCAGCACGCTGGACAGCTGGGCGGAGTGCACGTCGATACGGGACAGGTAGGCGGGCCGGTCACCGACCGCCCGGTCGATCTCCGCCCGGGTCGGCGGGCGGCGCTCGGGCCAGCGGGAGTCCTCCCAACCGTGACCCCAGATGAGGCCGCCGGGCTGGTCGTCCGCGTACCGACGCAACGCGTGCAGGCACTGCGCCAGCGTCTCGGTGCCGGACAGGTCGAGCCCGGTCAGCGCCAGCCCGGCGTCGGTGCTGTGCACGTGCGCGTCCACGAACCCGGGGATCACCAGCGCGCCGGCCAGGTCGATCACCCGGTCCGGTCGTCCCGCGGTGTCCACCGCGTGCTCGCCGCCGACCCAGCTGATCACGTCGTCGGTGATGGCCAGCGCGGTGGCCTCGGGATCGGCAGCGGTGTGTACCCGACCGTTGCGCAGGACTGTCAGCGTCATCGGTGATCAGTCAACACCACGGCACGCACCTGCGGATGGTGGGACCACGAGTTGACAAATGCCACGACAATGGATCGAATTCAGGCCAGTCGGGGTGACGCACGGTTCTATTTCGTGTTCCGACGGGTGGTGGGTTTGATCAACGAAAAGTCAGGGCGCTCAGGCAACCGAACACCGTCACCCTGGGCGGCGATCGTGAGCGCAATCGCGGCAATACTCACCTTGGGTCTCGCAGTCAGCCTGGCGGCCCGACCGGGTTGGCCGAAGGAACTCAACGAGAAGTTCTTTGGCGTTGATCCACCGGAGACCTGCCAGGACCACCCCGGTTTGAGGCGTCTCGACCTTCGAGAATCGGACGTCGTCGTCACCGTCGGCGAGTCCAGCAAGATGGTCGACGACAAGGTGACCGTTGCGACGTCGCCCCGCACGACGGTTGTGACCATCCCCCACGATGGCGGGCAGGCTACCGATTACCAACCGGACAGCGCGTGGATTCCCGATGGGTCCGAGGGTAAGAGCAGCCGCGGACAATCCATCACGATCGAGTTCAAGAAGCCCGTCAATTTGCAACTGGTCTGCGTGCTCAACGGGTACGCCCGCGTCGACGACGGGACCGTCTACCAGCAGAACGCCAAGCTGCGGGACGTGACCCTCGAGACCAAACACGGTGATGTCACGTCACGGATGACGACGTCCCTGAGGAATCTGCCGACGGAGTCCAGGTTCGACTACCAGGAGGTGAACGCCATGGACGGGAACACGGATCAAGTCACCCTCATCATTGACGACTACTACCCCGGTGAGGTGAAGGCAGGTCGGCGAGAGGACGTCGCGCTGAGTGAGCTGGAGATCTGGGTGTCGACCTGATTGAGGGAACTGACCTGACAGTGAGGATGTAGGGGTGGATCGCCGTCGAGCTTCGGCTTGACTCTTGCCCTGACTGACCGTGGTGTCTTGAACGGGATGTGTCGGCCGGGGTTCGGCGGCGGTCTCGGCACCTGCCGGACGGGCGTCGTGACCTTATAGGAGCCTGGCCAGAGGCCCCGTCACTGTCTTGTCCGCCCGCCCGACCGGCGCGTGCCGCCCTTCCGGTTCAGCGACAGGACGGCAGGTTCAACGATGACAGCAGCAGAAGCGGGGCGACAAACAGCCTCTTCGGCGGTCGAGGTGGTCGGCGGTGTGGACACCCACAAGGACACCCACACCGCGGCAGCGGTGGATACCGCGGGGCGGGTGTTGGGGTCGGCCCAGTTCCCCACCGACGCCGCCGGCTACCGGGCGTTGCTGCGGTGGCTGCGCGGGTTCGGGACGCTGCTGCTGGTCGGTGTCGAAGGCACCGGTGTCTACGGAGCCGGCCTGGCCCGATTGATGGCCGCCCAGGGCGTGGCCATGGTCGAGGTCGACCGGCCCGACCGCAAGGCCCGGCGGTGGCAGGGCAAGTCCGATCCCGTCGATGCCGAGGCCGCGGCCCGTGCCGCGTTGGCCCGGGTGCGCACCGGGGTGCCCAAGCAGCGAGACGGTCGTGTCGAGGCGCTGCGTGCGTTGCGGGTGGCGCGCCGTTCGGCCGTCGGGCAACGCGCTGACGTGCAGCGACAGATCAAGGCGCTGATCGTCACGGCACCGGAATCGCTGCGCGCACAGCTGCGGGCGTTGCCCGACCGAGAACTGATCGACGTCTGCGCCGACCTGCGGCCGGACCGTGCCCGCGCCGACGATCCGGGCACGGCCACGAAAATCGCGCTGCGCTCGCTTGCTCGGCGCCATCGGGCGCTCAGCGTTGAGATTGCCGACCTCGACGAGCTGCTCGGTCCGCTCGTGGCCCAGATCAACCCTGGGCTGCTCGCACTCAAGGGCGTCGGCCCTGAGGTGGCCGGGCAGCTGCTCGTGACGGCAGGTGAGAACGCCGACCGCCTCACCAACGAGGCCGCCTTCGCGATGCTGTGCGGCGTAGCGCCGTTGCCCGCCTCGTCGGGCAAGACGACCCGTCACCGGCTCAATCGCGGCGGGGACCGAGCCGCCAACTGTGCGCTCTGGCGCATCGTCATCACGCGAATGGGCACCGACCAGCGAACCAAGAACTACGTCGCCCGGCGCACCACCGAGGGGCTGGCCAAGCCCGAGATCATTCGCTGTCTCAAACGGTACGTCGCCCGAGAAGTCTTCCTCGCCCTCACCCCCGCGTCCGCAGAAAAACGACCTGCCAAAGCGGCTTGACAACCATAGGAGCATCCGGGGTCGGTGCCATCTGTCACAGTGATCCGGTGAGCCTCTCCCCCGAGACGACCGGCACCCAGGTCGCCACCGACCTCGCGCGCGGCCTGACCGCCGACCAGGTGGCCCAGCGGGTCGCCAGTGGCCAGGTCAACCACACCGACCAGGCCTCGTCCCGGTCGTTGTGGGTCATCGTCAAGACCAACGTGTTCACCCGGTTCAACGCGATCCTGGGTGGCCTGTTCGTGTTGATCCTGATCACCGGTTCGCTGGCGGACGGGCTGTTCGGGGTCGTGCTGATCGTCAACTCGGCGATCGGCATCGTGCAGGAGTACCTCGCCAAGCGGAAGCTGGACCAGCTCGCGCTGCTGAACGCGCCGACCACCCGGGTCATCCGGGACGGCGAGCTGATCGAGATCCCCACCCAGCAGGTGGTGCTGGACGACCTGATCGAGCTGCGCACCGGCGACCAGGTGCCCGCGGACGGCGTCATGATGAGCACATCGGGGCTGGAGATCGACGAGTCGAACCTGACCGGCGAGGTCGACCCGATCCCGAAATCACCCGGCGACGCGGTCCGCTCCGGCACCACGGTGGTCGCCGGCACCGGGCGGTTCTCGGCGGCCGCGGTCGGTCACGACGCCTACATCAACAAGATCGCCGCCGAAGCGAAGAAGTTCACCAAGACCCGGTCCGAGATCCAGGAATCGGTCAACCTGCTGCTCAAGTACATCACCTGGATCATCATCGTGGCGCTCCCGCTGCAGCTGTGGTCGCAGTGGCGGGCCATCGGCGACCAGGGCTGGCAGCAGGTGGTCATCCGGTCGACAGGCGGCCTGGTCGGCCTGGTGCCCGAGGGTCTGGTGCTGCTGACCTCGGTCGCCTTCCTGCTCGCGGCGGTGCAGCTGACCCGCCAGCAGGTGCTGGTGCAGGAGCTGCCGGCGGTCGAGGGCCTGGCCCGGGTGAACGTGGTGTGCCTGGACAAGACCGGCACCCTCACGGTCGGCGAGATCGCCTACGAGGACTGCGAACCGGTGCCCTCCGGGCCGATGTCCGCCGACCAGGTCCGGGAGGCGTTGGGCGCGCTGGCCGACGACCCGAACGCCAACGGCACCCTCAAGGCGCTGGCCGCGGCGCTGCCGGCACCGGCCGGTTGGTCGCGGGAGACGACCATCGCGTTCAACTCGGCCCGCAAGTGGAGCGCGGCGTCGTTCACCGGCAAGGGATCGCTGGTCTTCGGCGCGCCCGACGTACTGCTGGCCGCCGACGACCCGCTACGCGAGCGGGTGTCGGAGCTGGCCGCGACCGGACGACGGGTGCTGCTGCTGTCCCGGTCCGACGCGCCGCTGCACGGTCAGGACCTGCCCGACGGAATCAGCCCGGTCGCCCTGGTCACGCTCACCGAGCAGGTCCGTCCCGACGCCCGGGAGACCCTGGAGTACTTCGCCGACCAGGGCGTCAAGATCAAGATCATTTCCGGGGACAACCCCACCACGGTCGCGGCGATCGCCCGCCGGGTGGGCCTCGATGTCCCGCCGGACGCGCTGGTCGACGCCCGCACCATCGGCGAGGACCCGGAGGAGCTGCGCGAGATCGTCGAACGGACCACGGTGTTCGGCCGGGTGTCGCCGGAGCAGAAGCGGGCCCTGGTGAACGCGCTGCAGCGCAACGGGCACGTCGCCGCGATGACCGGTGACGGCGTCAACGACGCCCTGGCGCTCAAGGACGCCGACATCGGCGTGGCCATGGGCAACGGCGCCCAGGCCACCAAGGCGGTCGCCCAGCTGGTGCTCCTGGACGGGCGGTTCTCGCACATGCCGTCGGTGCTGGCCGAGGGCCGCCGGGTGATCGGCAACGTCGAGCGGGTGGCGAACCTGTTCGTGGCCAAGAACGTGATGAGCCTGATCGCGATCATCACCGCGGCGCTGTTCACCCTGCCCTTCCCGTTCCTGCCGCGACACCTGACGCTGGTGTCCGCGGTGACCATCGGCATCCCCGCGTTCTTCCTGGCGCTGGGCCCGAACAAGCGCCGGTACATCCCCGGGTTCCTGCGGCGGGTGCTGCGGTTCGCGGTGCCCGCCGGCGTGGTGTCCGGGCTGGTGGTGTTCGTCTCCTACCTGCTCGCCCGGGCGCAGGTCGGCGCTCCCCCGGCGTCGGAGTGCCTGGTCAGCACCGAGGGCGACAAGGTGACCGACAACGTGGTGTGCTGGCAACCGTCCAGCGCGGCGACCATCGCGCTGCTGTTCACCGCGTTCTGGATCCTGGTGGTGCTGTCCCGGCCGTTCCGGCTGTGGAAGGGGGCGCTGGTCGGCGCGATGGTGGGCATCGCCGCGCTCGCCTTCATCACGCCGATCGGCCGCGACTTCTTCAACTTTTCCCTCACCCCGGCGATCTTGTGGACATCGTTGGCGGTGGGCGCCGCAGGGGCGCTGGCCATCGAGATCATCTATCGCACGGAGCCCGGCATGAGGTCGGCGGCGGGGACCTGAGACCAAGAGACCGATACGCGGCCGCAGGATGGGCGGCATCCGTTGGCGTCGAGGACCAGCGCCGCGGCTGGATCCTGGCGAGGCGTCGTCAGGCGCTGATCAACGCAGATCGATCTCGGCGGGCACGGCGATCGGCCACGGTACGGTCTCAGTCGGCCAGCCCGACGGCGGTCGACCCTGGCTGTCCCCCCGGCCCACGGTTGGGTCCTGCCCGGCATCACCGATGCTGGGCGGGCTCATCGGAACGAGTGACGGTGCCGGGCTGCGGACCTCGGGGGATTGAGCCGGCGCCTTCTCACCCTCAGGAGACGGCATCTCGACGGGTTGGAGGCGTTTGACCGACAGATCCGGGCGCCGGACGACGATCCGGTAGCTGAAGCTGATCCAGCTTGTTCCTTCGCCCAGTTCCCTGACCTCGAATCCGATGGGCGTCCGTTCGCCAACATACAGGCCCTGACAGGGTCCCTCTGGGGTGAGAAAGACGTGATAGTCGTCGGCCAACCTGGACACAGAGGCAAAGTCCGGATCGACATCGATCCAGGCGCTGCCGTCGCGCAAGCTCGACCGTCCGAGGTCCTCGAACCAGCTTTCGGGTGATTCGACGGCATAAAGCTGCCGGGACGTTCCGTCCGGATGGGCGACCAACGCGGCCTTGCCGCCGCTGACCGAGAGGCTCCCCTGGACGAACAGGTTGCCGCTGACCAGCACGCCACCTCGGAACGCGCCGGCCCATGGGAAGCTCATGCCGTTGAAGGGACCTGGAATGCCTTCCACGCCGATCCCGCTGGTGTCGCCGCGGCCATCACCGCGGACGCCGACCGTTCCGCCGACGCCGATCATCCCGAACGTTCCGGCACCCACCCCCCGACCGAAGCTGCCGACTGCGGTGCCTCGTCCCACGACACCGAAACTCGTTGCACCGGTTCCGGTTCCGTCCACACCTGTCGCATTCGCGGCGCCGACCAGCCCGAACTGTCCACCGTCGCCTCGAACGGCCTGGCTACTGCCGCGGCCGTGCACACCGATCCCGCTGCCCTCGATGCAGTGACCCAACACACCCACACCGCCCGATCGAGCCTCGCCGAAGACACCGGCCCGGGCAGGTGATGTGGCGACGGTGAACCCCGCCACGCCGTGTCCCGTAGCCTGACCGGTGGCGACACCGCGCACACCGTCGCCGGGTGCACCCACGCCGACGACTCCCAGGCCAAACAGACCGTTCGTACCGCCGACACATTGACCGCCGACCAGCCCTGAGGCCAGCACCGCGAGCGAAGGCACGCGCGTTCCCGCGGCCGTCGTCTGCTCGTTGACCATGGCCAGGCACGTGGGAGCGGTTTCCCGGGCGGGATTGACGGCCCCGCCCGGGAGAAACTGCTGATCGCTCGACCGCTTGATCAGGGCGAGCATCGGTCCGGGTGCACAGGGCAGACCCTGCTGTGCCGCCTGGACCGTGTCCTCGTCCCACTGGGTCGGCGCGCTCGAGGAATTCTGGTTCGGAAAGACGGAATTTGTCCCAACGAGCAGCGGATCAAGATTCATTCCAACAACTCCAGAAGCGACTTGTCCAAAATTGCGAGGCGCACGACATCCCTCGCAACGGCGGCGCATTGGAGGGCCATGAAAAGCTCAGGTGGTGAAGTGGTAGATGACGTCGGACACGAACAGATAGTCGTAAGTGCCTGACTGCGGCACCACCGTCAACGTGTTCAGCGCCGGCAACCATGGCAGACCGACATTCGTCAGGATCGAGTAGTCAAATATCAGCGTGATGGCCTCGTCATCAATGAACGAGTGATTCACCCAAGGTCGCGGCCGCACCTTTCCCAATTCTACTCCGTTGATCCGGACGGACGCTGCGCTCGCGTTCGTGGAGTACGCCGTCTTGACGGCCATCGTCAGATACGGGTTGGTCGACGAACTCCGCGGCGACAAGAACGATCGACTGTATGGTGTACTCGCTGACACCAGGCTCGATGACGGGTCGACGATGAAGTAGTTGCCGGTCACAGGTTGTCGACCTCCCGGTTCGCCGAGGGACCGTCGGCGCCACCGCCCGCACCGAGCCGTGCCAGTTGCAGGTCGAGCAGGGCTTGCGTCTTGATCGCCCGCCGCTCGGACTCCGTCAGGTTCATTTCCACGTCGAGTGCGTGCCTGACGTCGAATCCCAACAACGTGGCCAGGAAAGCGACGTGCAATCCATCATCGTCGTCGGCCAGGTCCGCCCTGCCCATCGGACGAACACCACGCGCCTCGACAAGTCCGTTCAACTCATCCCGGCGTCGCCGAAGAAGATCGTCATCTGCCATTCTCCTAACCACTCCCAACCACTTCCGCTACATTCAGTTGACGCTTCGTCCATAAATCGTTCATCACAGAACCACAAGAGTATCGCGCAGCATCATCCTTTCCCATCGTTCGACTGACGAGATGTTTCGCCGAACATCCTCTCCGATTGTCGATTGTCATGACGAGTCAAATCCAGACATTTCCGACGACCAGTTGTCCGGCGCCAAAGCAGAAGTGAAGGCCGGGCTGTCACGATGACGCGACGACCCGGACGTCAATGGTCCTCGCGCTCGTCATGAGGTATCAGTCGGCGGCCGGTCGCAGCGGCCTCGATGATGAAAGCCGGTTGCGACCACCCCTCGAACGGAACGCGTTCGCCGCGCTCGTTCTGCGCGGTGCCGCGGAGTGTACCGAGGTCCATGTGAACCTCGAATTCAACTCGCATACCACCCCTTTCTCGCCGTGTCGCCTGCGATCAAGCTAGAGGTTGCAGACGCAATTCGGACCAGGCAAATCCCTGGGTTCCGCGCGACGGACCACCCGGGTGGCTCGGGTGCACCCGCTGTCGAAACCCGGAATTACGACAACACCACGGTCACCTCCGTCTGCCTGACTTCACCCGTATGGCCTAGGACCAGCCTCGGCAACCCGATCAGGTCCGCGCTGTGCTACCGTCCTGGGCGGGTCGGGCCGAATGAAATGTCGGGTGTTGGTGGACGTCGATTCCTTTGTTGGGCGAACAAAAGAGCTGGACGAGCTACAACGCCGATGGGTTGCCGTAACCGCCGGCGGACCAGAAGTTGTCCTGGTCACCGGACTCGCCGGTATCGGCAAGTCGTCCCTTGTCGACGTCTTCCGCAGGAACGCATCGCCACGGTCGACCAGGATATTCACGGGCGACGAATTCGAGCGCGATCTCGCCTATGCTGCACTGGATAGGTTGACGCACGGTACATCGGGAAATCGGCGGCCAACTCGGTGGGATAGCCCACAAGCCGCCGGTGCGGTGCTGCTGGATGCGCTCGAGACGAGTTGCGGCCCGGCACTGATCGTTGTCGACGATCTTCATCTGGTCGACCCCGAGTCGCTGCAGGCGATTCTGTTCGCCCTTCGCCGGCTGCATCATCCGACGTTGGCCCTGCTCACGGCTCGCTCGGACCAGGTCGGCCACATACCCCCTGGTCTGTATCGGCTCACCGAACGCCAAGGCACGCAACTGTGCATCGATGGCCTTTCGCTGTCGGACATTCGGGCGCTCGCCCTCGCGGTCACCGGCAGCCGGATTTCGCACAGTTCGGCGAAGCGGCTGCAACAGCACACCGGCGGCAACCCGCTCCACCTGCGAACCCTGATGCAGGAACTCTCGTACGATCAGATTGTCTCGGGCGATCCGTTGCCTGCGCCACGCAGTTTCGCGCTGCTGATTCAGAGTTCACTGTCCGGACTGTCCGCGGATGCCATGGCGGTGGCCCAGGCGTCCGCGATTCTTGGTGATCACGCGAGTTTGGAACAGATCGCCGTCGTTGCGTCGGTGCCGGAACCACTCCCCGCACTGCAGGAGCTTCACGAGACGCGGCTGGCCAGGACGACTGGCATTGGCATCCGATCCACCGTCGCACTCCACCACCCACTGATACGTGCGGCAATCCAGGACGATATCGGGCCCCAGTTGAAGGCCGTGCTGCACCAACGTGCTGCCACCGTCGTCACCGGCGAGCGTGCCTTGCAACACAGAGTCGTAGCCGCGACGCGGCCCGATGTCGGCCTCGTTGCGGAACTCCGAATGTCAGCAGCAAACATGCAGGCGACCGCGCAATGGCGAGGTGCGGCCCGCAGCCTTCGCGACGCGGCCAGGCTGTCGAGTGACTCCGATGAACGCGATCGTCTGATCTTGTCCGCCGTGGACTGTCTCCTGACCGCGGGTGACGTCGTCGGCGCGACCCGGCTCCAGGACGATATGGCGACAATCCCGGAGTCCGGTCGTTGGCTGGTCGTGCAATCCCGGTTGGCCTGGATGCGGGGCGAACACGCAGCGGCAAAGGATTTCGGCCTGCGGGCGTGGAAGCACGCCGGAGAATTCGACACATCGACGTGCGATTCCGTCGCGGCGCTGCTCACCGAGCAGTATCTGACGATGGATGACGCCGGCACAGGATTGGAATGGGCGAACAGGGTGCTCGAGTCACCATGGTTGACCCCACAGGACTGCCCGGCGACGGTCGGAGCTCGAGCGACCGTCCTGGGCATGCTCGGCCGGACCAATGAGGGATTGGCGAGTCTGGCGGACATACCCGACGATCCGACCCGATTGCCACCGCACTTAAGGGACCGCGCCCGGCACCGAGGAACCCTCAGGATGTGGTCGGACGACCTGGCCGGCGCAATCACGGACCTGAAAGTTGCGACCGGCGAGCCCGACTTCGCCAGCTCTCCGTACTGTGTCGTGGCGATGGCCGTCCTCATGGAATCCTATTTCCGGTCCGGCCTGTGGGACCGATGCCTCGAACTCTTCGAGCAGTCGAACGCCTTCATCGAGGACGCAGGCCAGCTGTGGTTCGCGTCGTTCGTACACGGGCGCGCTGCCCTCGTGACCGGAGCACGCGGGGAATGGGAAACCGCTGAGAACCGTCTCAGACAAGCCGCGCACGAGGCGCAGAAGATACCGACCCCGGCTCAGAGCCACTACCTGGCCGAATCCATCGTCCATGTCGCAGCATGTCAGCAGGACTGGCCGAGCGTGATCACCCTTTCCGAAGTCATGGCCCGCGGAAAGGGCGCCGCCCGCCAGCCTGGAATCTTTCAGTGGCCGATCTGGTACGCCGAGGCATTGGTGGCCACTGGTGATGTGGAGGCCGCCGACCGCTGGCTGTCGGAGCTCGAGCCCCCCGCACGATCCATGGGACACCGGTCCAGGTTGGCCGGTATTGCCCGGGCGCGGGGCAACCTGGCCTGTGCACGGCGCTCACCCGGCGTCGCTCGCGCGGCCTACCGAGAGGCGGTCGAACTCTCCGCCGGTGTCGATGTCCTGAGCTCTGTCATGGCCTGGCTTGCCTACGGACGCTTCCTGCGACGCCGGGGCGAACGTCGAGCGGCGGTGGACGCCTTGACGCAGGCCCACCACCGAGCGGCGGAGCTGTTGGCCAGACCGTTCGTCGAGCGGTGCGTCACCGAACTTGCCGCTGCGGGCGCCACTGACCACGCCGCGCAGCCGAGCCGGCCAGATGATGAACTGACGGCGCAGGAACGCGCCGTCAGCGACCTGGCGTGTTCCGGGCTGACGACCAGGGAGATCGCCAAGGCGCTCGTGCTGAGCAGCAAGACGATCGAATTCCATATACGCAACATCTACCGCAAGGTCGGCGTCCATTCCCGGAGCCAGCTGATCGTCAGCCTCAACGCGGAGCCTGGTCGTCCCGACCCCTGGAATACGACGACCCGCTGACCTCGGCCGGCTCGACGTCCGGCGACGCCGATGCGGCGGCCGGCGAGGGCCGGCCACCCGGCAGCACCCAGGCGGCCGCCAGCATGCAGACCGCCAGCACGGCGGTCGCGACGAACACGTCGTGGGCCGCCGCGGCGACCGCCGCGGGGTTGTCGGCGGCGTTCGCCGTCCGGCCGAGGCTGGTGTTGGCGATCGCGCCGAACGCGGCGACGCCGACCGCGCTGCCGATGGATCGGGCGAACAGATTGGTCGCCGTCACCACCCCACGCTCGGCCCAGCCCACGCTCGACTGGGCGGCGATCAGCGTCGGGCTGGCGATCAGCCCCATGCCGAGGCCGACGACGAAGCAGCACGCGGCGACGTGCCACACCGACGGCGTGGACCCGAGCAGCGCGGTCAGCATCGACCCGGCGACGACCAGGCTCGCCCCGATCAGCGCGGTGCTGCGGAAACCCAGGCGCAGGTAGAAGCGGCCGGACAGGGCCGCGGACAGCGGCCAGCCGATGGTCAGGGTGGCCAGCGCGAAGCCCGCGACCAGCGGCCCGGTGCCCAGCACCGTCTGCACGAACGTCGGCACGTAGGTGGTCATGCCCAGCAGCACCGCGCCGACCAGCAGCGCGATCACCGCGCTGGCGGTGAGCACCCGGCGGGTGAACACCCACAGCGGCAGCACGGGCTCGGCGGCCCGGCGCTGCGCCACCAGGAACACCGCGATCAGCAGCGACCCGACGCCCAGCACCGCAACGCTCGGCACCGACCACCAGGCCCACGCCTGGCCGCCCTCGAGCAGGCCCAGGATGAGCAGCGTGGCGCCGCCGGTGAGGCTGATGCTGCCCAGGTAGTCGATCCGATGGCTGACCTTGCGCACGGTCTCGTGGAACCGGCGGGACAGCATCCAGCCGGCCAGCAGGCACAGCGGGATGTTGATGATGAACAGCCACCGCCAGGTCAACCACTGGGAGAACACGCCGCCGAGCGTGGGACCCACGACCGCGGAGATCGCCCACACGCTGGCCAGGTAGCCCTGCGCCTTCGCCCGCTCGGCCAGCGTGTAGATGTCGCCGGCGATGGTGATGCTCATCGGCTGGACCGCACCGGCACCCATGCCCTGCAACGCCCGGAAGACGATCAGCGCCACCATGCTCCAGGCCACCGAGCACAGGATCGAGCCGAGCAGGAACAGGCCGATGCCGACCAGCATGATCGGCTTGCGGCCCACGACGTCGGCCAGCTTGCCGTAGATCGGCACCGTGACCGCCTGCGCCAGCAGGTACACCGAGAACAGCCAGGGGAACTGGGAGAAGCCGCCGAGGTCCGCGACGATCGAGGGTACGGCGGTGGCCACGATCGTGGAGTCCAGCGCCACCAGCGAGGTCGCCAGCATGAGCGAGGCGAGGATCGGGCCGCGTTCGGATCGGAGCCCGACGGCGCCGGCGGCGGTCGTCATCCGACCACCTCCCTACCGTCGCCCTACCGTGCCAGGCCCAGACCCTTATGCAGGCTAACCTCCCGCGGGCCTCGCCCATTCCGGACCGGTCAGGCCGCAGGGCCTGGCGCGTCCGGGTCGGCCGGCGGCGCGACCGGCCGGCCTTCGAAGGGAGTGGACAGCACCACGGTGGTCCGGGTGGTCATGCCGACGCTGCCGCGGATCCGGCCGAGCAGCGCCTCCAGCGCCGCCGGCGACTGCACCCGCACCTTGACGATGTAGGATTCCACCCCGGCCACCGAGTGACAGGCCTCGATCTCCGGCATCTGCGCCAGCCGCTGCGGATAGTCGTCCGGCGCGGCGGGGTCGATCGGGGTGAGCGAGACGAACGCGGTCAGCGGCAGGCCGATCTGCTCGCTGTCGATCTGCGCGGTGTAGCCGCGGATCACACCCCGCTTCTCCAGCCGGCGCACCCGCTGGTGGACCGCGGACACCGACAGGCCAACCTTCTCGGCCAGGTCGGTGTAGCTGCACCGACCGTCGGCTGCCAGCGCCGCGGCGATGCGGGCGTCCAGTTCCTCCAGCATGGCTGTCCCTCTCAGTCGCCGACGACGATCAGCCGACGACGATCAGCTCGGTGGGCGCCCTGTTCATCAGCAGCGCCTCGGACTCCCCCACGACGACGATGTCCTCGATGCGCACCCCGAACTCGCCGGGCAGGTAGATCCCCGGCTCCACCGAGAACGCCATGCCCTCCTCCAACGCGATCGTGTTGCCGGACACCATGTACGGATGCTCATGCACCTCCAGGCCGATGCCGTGCCCGGTCCGGGTGATGAAGTATTCCCCGAAACCGGCCTGTTCGATCACCGCGCGTGCGGCGGCGTCGATCGACTCGGCGGTGACGCCCGGTCGCACCGCGGCGACACCGGCGGCCTGGGCCCGCCGAACCACCTCGTAGACCTCCCGGACCCGGTCCGGTATGCCGTCCGGGGCGGCACCGGCCAGGTAGGTGCGGGTGCAGTCGGAGAAGTAGCCCGACGGCATCGGGCCGCCGATGTCGATCACCACCACGTCACCGGGTCGGATGACCCGGTCGGAGGCCTCGTGGTGCGGGCTGGCACCGTTGGGTCCGGACCCGACGATGACGAAGTCCGGCCGCTGATGGCCCTCCGCGACGATCGCCGCGGCGATGTCCGCGGCCACCTCGTTCTCGGTGCGACCGGGTCGCAGCCATTCCGCGATCCGCCGCTGCACCCGGTCGATCGCCGCGCCGGCCGCGGCCAACGCGGCGACCTCGTCGGCGCTCTTACGCATCCGCAGCTCGGCGATCGTCCCGCCGGCCAGGGTCAGTTCGGATCCGGGAACGATCGCCTGGGCGTTCAGCGCGTGCACGGCCGGCATGTGGTAGTCGACCGACAGTACCCGGGCGTCGGCCGGCAGGACCTCGGCCAGCGCCGCGTACGGGTCCTGCCCGTCGGTCCAGGTGGCGATGTCCAGGTCCATCAGTTCCACCGGCGTCCCGGCCCAGCCCGGCCGTTCGAGGGTGGGCACCAGCAGCGTCGACCGGCCGGCGGGCGGGACGACCAGGCAGGTCAGCCGCTCGTGCGAGCCGACCGAGTGGCCGACGAAGTACGCCAGGTCCGGCCCCGGGGAGATCAGCACGGCGTCGGCGCCGGAGACCCCGGCCAACTCGGCGAGCCGGGCGAGGCGATCGGTCAGCACCGCGGCGCCGGCCGCCTCCCTGTTCGGATCGGTGGGCATGCTCGGAGCCTAATGTCCGGACGCCGGTGACCGATTCCGATATATCGTTCACGACACCGCGGGAACGCGGACGGGCCTGCTCAGCCGCCCGCGGATGCCGTCGCCAGCGGTGGGAGTGCGCCGTCCCGGTCACGCCCGCGGGGTAGCGTCGGCGGTCATGCTGCAACTGCTGGACCTGGCCGGCATCTACTTCCGGGCGTTCTTCGCCGTCCCCGCCTCGACCACCTCTCCCGATGGTCGACCGGTGAACGCGGTGCGCGGCAGCCTGGACATCATCGCCAGGGTGATCGCCGACGCCCGGCCGGGACGGGTGATCGCCTGCCTGGACCTGGACTGGCGGCCCGCCTGGCGGGTGGAGCTGATCGGGTCCTACAAGACGCATCGGGTCCTGGAGCCCGGGGCCGCGCAGGGTGCCGCGCTGGCCGTGGCCGGCGACGCGCTCGTCGCGGCGACCCCGCACAGCGGCACCGCCGGCCCGTCGGCCGACATCGAGGTGGTGCCGGACGATCTCGCGCCGCAGGTGCCGATCCTGCTGGACACCCTGGCGGCGATCGGCATCGCCGTGGCCGGGGCCGCCGGCTACGAGGCCGACGACGTGATCGGCACCCTCGCGGCCGCCGAACGGTCCGATCCGGTGGAGGTGGTGACCGGTGACCGCGACCTGTTCCAGGTCGCCCGGGACGAGCCGCCGCCGGTGTCGGTGCGCTACATCGGCGCGGGGATGAGCAAGGCGAAGGTGTACACGGCGGCCGACGTCGCCGCCCGGTACGGCATTCCGGCCGGCGCCTACGCCGACTTCGCCGCGCTGCGTGGGGACCCGTCGGACGGGCTGCCCGGTGTGCCCGGTGTCGGCGAGAAGACCGCGGCCACCCTGATCGGTCGCTTCGGCTCGATTGAGGGCCTGGTCGAGGCGCTCGATGCCCGGTCCACCGGGCTCGCCCCCGGGGTGCGCACCAAACTGTCCGCCGCCCGCGACTACCTGCTGGTCGCACCGAAGGTCGTCCGGGTCGCCGAGGACGCGCCGGTGCTCGTCGAGCCGACCGGTGGCGACGTGCTGCCGCCGGAACCGGTCGATCCGGCGGCCCTGTCGGGGTTGGTGCGGGCGCACGGGATCGGCGGACCGGTGGCCCGGCTGGTGCAGGCGCTGGCGGCGCGCTGACCGACCGGACCCTGCGGGTCAGGACATGCCGGCGAGTTCGGCCATCCGCGCGATCCCGGCCCCGACGTGTTCGCGGAAGCGCGCCACGGCACGGTCGAGTTCCGCCGAGCCCGCCGACCCGGGCGGGATCCGCGCCGGGTTGAGGGCGACCCGGTCGGCCCATGCCTTGATGTCGGCGTCGGCCCCGAACGCCATGGCCGCCCGGCTGCCCAGCACCTGCATGCGCGCCCAGTCCGTGGTCGTGTTCGAGTACGGCGACGGCGGGCACAACCCGTTCTTCACCTCGTCACGGTCGACGACGGTGGCCTCCACGTACCCGGCCAGCGCCGCGCCGAAGCACGGGAACCCGGTGCGGATCGGTTGCAGCGTCATCGTTTCGCCGGCCCAGATCGGCACCAGCGGCGGGTACCGCAGGCCCGACGCGGCGCAGTGCACGATCACGGCGTCCCCGGCGATGACCCGCTCGCCCCGATCGCACACCAGCCGGCCCGGCTGGACGTGCCGGACGTGACCGAGGCGGACGACGTCCTCGATCGTGCGCAGCCGGTCGAGTTCCCACGCGGCGAGCGTCGGAGTCTTCGCCATCGTGGGCGTCACGGATCGGTCGACCCGCAGCATGATCCCGGCGTCCTCCAGGCGCAGGAACATGTCGTCCGGCGATGTCGCCGCGGCCGCGGCCCGCACCGTGTCGGCGGCCATGCCGATGAAGACGGCCGGGTCCGGCTGGATCACCGCCCGGTTGAGCATCCACGGGTCGCGGGGACGCACCCAGCAGATCGCCCCCGGATCCACCCCGTTGTCCAGCAGCCAGACGCAGGCGTCGGTCGCGGTCTTGCCCGAGCCGACGATCACGTACTGGGACGGCGCCGAATCCAGCCTGACCAGGTCGTTGACGGCCACCACCGGCACGCCGTCGGCAACCCCGAACGGCGCCGGCGTCGACGCCGGGATCAGCGGGGACAGGTAACGGGCGTCGACCACCCGCCGCCGACAGCGGACCTGGTATTGCCGGCCGGAAAGGCTTGACACGAAGCGACTCTCGCCGAGATACCGGCAGTTGGGGTAGAACGACACCCGTCCCCGCGCCACCATGCGCTCGCGTAGCACCCGGCCGTAGTACGCGACGATCTCCGGCGCCGTCGCGCGCTCGTGCAGCCCCCGTTCCGGCCCGCTCTGCTGGATGCTGCCGCCGCCGAGCAACGTCGAGGCCACCCCGTAGAAGGCGGATGCCTGATGGAGGCGGACGAACGGATAGGCATCCAGCCAGTGACCGCCGACACCGTACCGACGGTCGACCAGGACCACGCTGACGTCCGCATGGTCGATCAGCGCGTCGGTGAAGGCCATCCCCGTCGCGCCGGCGCCGACCACCAGGTAGTCCGCCTCCAGGACCGCCGCCACCATCGGCTCATGCTGGACCCGCCAGCGGGGCAGGTCAACTGCTCGGGCGGCTGGGGACGACGTGATGAGAACATCCCGGTGACCCGACCGGTGGCGACCGTGGTAGACCCTGCGGATGACACCGATCTCTCGCGACGACGCACGGGCATTGAGCGAGGAGGCCTACCTCTACGGATACGCGATCGTCGAGAACTACCGGGCCGTTTTCGGGATGAGCGTCTGGCGGGACTCGCCGCAGTACTCCGGCTTCAACCGGTACCTGCACGGCCGCAAGCTGTTCGACGCCGACTACGACCTGGTGGTCAACCCGAACAACGACACCCTGTACTCGACGGCGTTCGCCGACCTACGGGCCGAGCCACAGGTGATCACGGTGCCGCCGACCGGCGACCGGTACTTCGTCATCCAACTCGTCGACATGCAGACCGACAACTTCGCCTACATCGGGACCCGGTCGACAGGACGCCAGGGAGGCGAGTTCCTCCTGCTGGGACCACGGTTCAAGGGTGCGTTACCAGACCGGGGATTCACCAGGGTGATCGTCGCCCCCAGCGACTTCGTGGCGCTGGCGACCAGGACCGCGATCAACGGCAGCGACGACCTGCCGGGGGTGATCGAAGTGCAGGACGGCCTGTCGATCCGCGCATTGAGTGTCGTGTTGGGTGTCGATGCGCCGGCCGCCGCGCCGGACGTCGCGTTCCCGGCGTTCGACCCGGCGATGTACGGCACTCCGGCGCTGTTCTCGTGCCTGAACTTCCTCCTCGGCTTCCATACCCCACCGGCCTACGAGCTACCGCTGCTTGAGCGGCTGTCGACGATCGGGGTCGGCCCGCACCGGACCTTCACACTGGACGACTTCCCGGCCGATGTCGCAGAGGCGATCCGGGAGGGCGCCGCGGAGGGGCACAAGCGGATCGAGGAACGCGGCAACAGCCTCGGCCGGGTGATCGACGGCTGGCAGGACATCCCGGCGATGGGCGACTTCAAAGACGACTACCTGTTCCGGTCGGCCGTGGCGTGGAAATTCATCTACACCAACTCGCCGCAGGAGGCGCTGTACCCGATCGCCGAGACCGACGGTGACGGCGAACCGCTGTCCGGCGAACACTGCTACGTGCTGGAGTTCCCCACCGGACAGTTGCCGCCGGTCGACGCGTTCTGGTCGGTCACGTTGTACGACTCGAGGTCGCGGTTGATGGTGCACAACCCGATCGAACGCTACTCGATCGGCGACCGCACACCCGGACTGCGCTATGGCGACGACGGCTCACTGACCCTGCATGTCCAGCACCGCAGTCCGGGTGAGGCGCTGGAGTCGAACTGGCTGCCGACGCCGGAAGGCCGGTTCTACCTGAACGCGCGAGCGTACATGCCCCAGTCGGCCCTGCTCGACGGGTCCTACCGGTTCCCGGCAGTACGCCGCGTTCCATAGGCGGTAGCGCAGGTCCGCACCGTCATCACTGCCCTCAGTTCGGCGGGTTGACCTGGTACAGGCCGCTGTCGTCCTGGACGTTCACGGTCACCGTGGTGGACTGGCCGTTCACCTTCAGCGTGCACTGGAAGCTGGTGTTGGCCTTGACCGGCTGGCCGGACGGGCAGGTCACGTCGCTGACCCCGCTCAGCCCGTAACCGGACGGCGGCGTGCCGGTGAGCACGTTGGTCACGCCCTGGGCGACCTGCTTCTCGTCGAACACCTTGTTCTTGTTCAGCCACCCCGGCCACACGAACAGCAGCACGGCGGCGACCGCCAGCAGCACCACCACGACCACGATGCCGATGATCAGGCCCTGGTTGGACTTCTTCGGTGCCTCCGTGGTCGCCGGGAAGCCGCCGGAGGACGGGCCGCCCGGGTACCCGCCGTAGCCGGGCTGCTGCCCGTATCCCGCGGACGCCTGCCCGTAGGACGGCTGCCCGTACGCGGGGCTCTGACCGTAGGACTGGCCGTAGTCCTGTCCGGCGGGCTGCTGCCCGTAGCCGGGCTGCTGGTAGTAGTCCTGCCCGCCGGGTTGCTGGCCGTAGCCGGATTGCTGGTAATAGCCCTGACCACCGGCATCCTGCTGGCCGTAGCCGGGCTGCTGCTGCCCGTAGCCCGGCTGCTGGTAGTAGCCCTGCCCGCCGCCCGCCTGCTGGCTGTACGAGGACGGGTCGTAGTTGGTCTGGCCGCCGTAGGACGGTTGTTGCCCGTAGGAGGGCTGCGCGCTGGTCGGCGGGGCGTAGGACGACGACGAGTACGGGTAGTCCCCCGCCGAACCGCTCGAACCCGCCGAGCCGGCAGCGGACCCCGGCGTCGCCGACGATCCCCCTGACCCGGACGGGCCCGGGGACGCCGAGCCGCCGGACGAGTCCGAAACGCCGAAGTCACCGGGTCGGTAGACGGTGGTGGCATCCGAATCCGCGGGCTGGTCGGACCCCGGCTGCTGACCCGGCCGCTGGGTGCCGTCCTGGCCGTTGCCCGGTTGACCACCCTGTGGGGTACTCATCGCTTCCTCCTCGATCGCCGCTCCATCGCGGGAGCCCGGCGCCTGGTGATGATCCAACCACGATGAGGCCTAGGCGGCGCCGAGGGATACCACGCCGCGCCGTAAAGACCCCACCGCCGACCGGGCGACAACGGCCACGTCCGGCGGCGCCACTGCGGCGAGTTGATCGAGCAGGTCGACGACCTGCCGGCACCATCGCACGAAATCCCCGGCGGAGATGTCGGTCCCGCCGCTGACCGCGATCGCCAGGGCCTCCGCCAGGGTGGCGCCACGGCACCAGGCGGCGACCGGCGCGGCAAACCCCGGATCGACGTCCCGGGTGGTCGGCAGCCCGATCTCCCGTTCGGCCGCGGCGATCCGGGCCCACACGGCGGCCGTCGCGGCGACGCGGTCACCGACCTCGCCGGCGACGGCCCGGGCCGCCGCCGGGCCGTCCCGCCGGGATTCGAAGACCAGGCCGGACACCGCCGCGGCCAGCGCGGCCGGATCGGCGCCGGCCCAGGTGCCGCGGCGCAGGCATTCGGCGACCACCAGGTCGCTCTCGCACCAGATCCGGGCGAGCATCCGCCCGTCGGCGGTCAACGCGTCACCCCGCAGGTAGCCCTGTTGCTCCAGCAACCGGACGATCTTGTCCAGGGCCTGTCCGAGCGACCCGGTCGCGTCCGCCACCTTGGTCGCGAGGGTTTCGTTCTCGGCGACCAGCCGCCGCCAGCGCCGGCCCCACTGCAGGTGTTCCTCCCGGTCGGCGCAGCCGTGCACCGGATGCGCGCGGATCGCCCGGCGCAGCACGGTCAGGTCCATCTCCCCGGCCGCCGCGCCCGCCTCGTCCCGCCCGCGGCGGTCCCGGCCGGCGCGGATCCCGGTGGACGCGATCGCCGACGCGATGTCCCGCCGCACCCGCGGCGAGCGGTGGTCGGTGAACTTGCCCAGCTTGATCCGGCCCAACGCCGGCACCGGCCCGCGGAAGTCGGCGGCGGACAACCGGCCGGCCCACCGGCCCGCGGTGACCACCAGCGGACGGGCGCCGCCGTCCGGGTCGACGCCGGGATCGAGCACCACGGCCAGCCCCGACCGCCGCCCGGTCGGCACCTCGATGACGTCGCCGCGCCGCAACCCGGCCAGGTCCTGCGCGGTCCGCTCGCGCCGGCGGGCGGCGCCGGCCCGGGCCAGTTCCCGTTCGGCGCCGGCCAAATCGGCCAACAGGTCCAGGTACTCGGCGGTGTCGCCCAGATGACACTGCATGGCACGCTGGTGCGAGGCGATGGCCTGGGCGTTCCGGGCGACCTGCCGGGCCATGCCCACCACCGCGCCGTTGGCCTGGTACTGCGCGAAGGACTGCTCGATCAGCTCCCGCGCGGCATCCCGGCCCAGCCGGTCGACCAGGTTGACCGCCATGTTGTAGCTGGGCCGGAACGAGGACCGCAGCGGGTAGGTGCGGCGGGAGGCCAGCCCGGCGACCGTCCGCGGGTCCATGCCCGGCGACCACAGGACGACCGCGTGCCCCTCCACGTCGATGCCCCGGCGGCCCGCCCGGCCGGTGAGTTGCGTGTATTCGCCGGCGGTCAGGTCCGCGTGGCTCTCCCCGTTGAACTTGACCAGCTTCTCCAGCACGACGGTGCGGGCCGGCATGTTGATGCCGAGGGCCAGCGTCTCGGTCGCGAAGACCGCCTTGACCAGACCGGCGACGAACAGCTCCTCGACCGTCTCCTTGAACACCGGCAACAGCCCGGCGTGGTGCGCGGCCACGCCCCGCTCGAGCCCGTCGCGCCACTCCCAGTAGCCCAGCACGCCGAGGTCGGCATCGACCAGTTCCGCGGTCCGGCGATCGACGATCTGCCGGATCTCGTCCCGTTCCTTCTCGGTGGTCAGCCGCAGGCCGGCGCGCACGCACTGGGTCACCGCGGCGTCGCAGCCCGCCCGGGAGAAGATGAACGTGATCGCCGGCAGCAACCCGGCTCCGTCCAGCCGTTCGATGACGTCGACCCGGTTCGGCGGCCGCCACCGCGGCCCGCCCGGGTGCCGGCCACGCTCGCCACGGCGACCGGGCCGGGTCGGGCCGCCGTACCGGTCGGCCAGCGCCTCGGCGTCGTGGACCGCCCGGCTCAGCGCCGGGTCGATCCGCAGCGCGCCCGACGGCCCGGGTGAACCCGCCTCGTCACCGACCGCGAACAGGTCGAACAGCCGCCGACCGACCATCATGTGCTGCCACAGCGGGACCGGCCGGATCTCGTCGACGACGACCGCCAGCTCCCCGCGGACCTCGGCCAGCCAGTCGCCGAACTCCTCGGCGTTGGACACCGTGGCGGACAGGCCGACCACCGCGACGTCCGGAGCCAGGTGCAGGATCACCTCCTCCCACACCGGGCCGCGGAACTTGTCCGCCAGGTAGTGGACCTCGTCCAGCACCACGTGAGTCAGGCCGGCCAGGTCCGGCGAGCCGGCGTAGAGCATGTTGCGCAGCACCTCGGTGGTCATCACCACCACCGGGGCGTGCGAGTTCACCGAGGTGTCGCCGGTGAGCAGGCCCACCCGATCCGGCCCGTACTGCGCGATCAGGTCGGTGAACTTCTGGTTGGACAACGCCTTGATCGGGGTGGTGTAGAAGCACTTGCCACCCGAGGCCAGCGCGAGCTGGACGGCGAACTCCCCGACCACGGTCTTCCCGGCGCCGGTCGGCGCGCAGACCAGCACCCCTCGGCCGTCCTCCAGCGCCCGGCACGCGTCCACCTGGAACGGATCCAGCGGGAACGGCCGGGTCAGGGCGAACTCGGCCAGCCGCGGGTACTGCCGCCGGGCGGCGGCGGACTCCCGATCGCGGGCGTACCGATCGGCCGGTGACCCGTCGGATTCCTGCGTCCAGCCGTACGGAGTCACCGGTCCAGGGTGTCACACGCGGCACGGACCACCCGCGCGGACCGACCGGCGACCGGCTACTGCTTGGCCTCGCTCTCCAGTTCCTGCTCGACCGCCTCGTCGACGGCCTCGTCGATCTCGTCGGCCAGTTCTTCCTCGAGTTCCTCCTCCAGCGCGGCGAGCAGCTGCTGTACCGGGATCCGGCCACTGGCCACCAGCTGGCCGCCGGCCCGGCGGATCGAGGACGCCAGCGGCGCCGCCCACAGGTTCTCGTACACCAGCAAGGCGGCCGTGCTGCCAGGCTCGAGCGCTGCGGCGGTGGCGGCCACGTCCTCGTCGGAGAGCAACTCGGCCAGATCCCGCTCGATCTCCCGCAGCTCGGCGAGCGGACCTTCCTGCAGGTCGTCGAACTCGAACGCGTCGAACGAGCCGTCCTCGTTCTTGCGGATCACCGCGAGGTCGAGGATCCGCACCACGCCGTGCCGGACCAGGGCCAGCAGCTCGGGGAGGATCTCGCCGTTGAACTGGCTGCCGGGGAACTCGACCACCAGGTAGTCGACCGGGCCGAGCTCGTCGATGGGTTCGGTCATGACGTGCCTTTCGTGAAAAGCCGCGGCGGCCGGGTCGGCCGCGCCGGGCGCTGCAGGGCAGAGTGGGGGCTTGGACGGGCGCAGACAGGCAGTGTCACATGCGGCTACAGGCCGCGCTCCACCGGTAGTCGACCGGAGTCGATCGCCGCGGTGAACGCCTGATAGTCCTGCTCGTTCTGGTCCGCATAGCGCACCGCGAAGTCGGTGATCGCGACGTCGAAGGTGTCCTGGTCACCCAGGTACGCGGCCATCGCGACCACGTCGCCGGACCTGGCATGCGCCCGGGCCAGGGTCCAGCCGCACAGGCCGGCGTAGAACTGCAGGGTCGCCGGGCTCATGTTCTCCACGTCGGCGGACATCTTCATGTCCCGCAGCTGCCGCCAGTAGTAGTACCGGCCCGCCTGGATTCCGCTGGTCCAACCCAGGAAGATGTCGCTGGCGGCCTGCATCATCCGTTGCCCGCGCACCACCCGTTCGCCGCAGTTGGCGTACCGGCTGGCCGGCAGGTGGTCCTCCAGGACGGACTTCGTCGCCTCCTTGACCTGCAGGAACAGCGGGTCCTCGGGGTCGCGGCCCTGCAGCAGGACGATGAACGCCCGAGTCCCGACACTGCCGACGCCGACCACCTTGCGGGCCATGTCGACGTAGGAGAAGTTCTCCAGCACGTGCCGCCGGTCCGGATCCAGGGTCGCCCGGTAGTCGCGGAACTGGCTGCGCAGCAACTCCTCGATGGTGTCCTCGGACAACCCGTCCAGGCCGTTCAGCTCGCGCAGCGGCACGACGATCGGCGGTTGGCTCTTGATCTGGTACCGGCCGTCGACGGACTCGCCCAGCTTGGACAGCGCCTGCAGGGAGTCCCGGGTGCGGGCCTTGGCCAGGTTCTTCTCGGCCCGGCGGGCCGCCTTGGCCAGCCCGTCCTGCAGGGCCTTGTTCCGGTCGGCGGCGGCCTTGGCCGCCTTGCCCGCCTTCGCCGACTTGGCACCCTTGGCCTTCTTACCGCCCGCTCCGGAGCCGCCGCCCGCCGCGGAGCCGCCGCGGTCGTCGACGGCGGACGCCAGCCGGTCCAGCGCCGAACGCAGGTCGTCCTCGGACAGGTGGGTGTACCACAGCTCCATCGTGCCCATCTGGGCGAACTCGGCCATCGCCGTCCGGTAGCGGCGGACCGCGGCCGTCGCGGCCAACGCGCTGTCCGCCGCGGTGAACCCGTTGTTGCGGCCGGCGATGACCAGGCTGGCGGCCAGCCGTTTGATGTCGAACTCGATCGGGCCGGGCAGGGTCTCGTCGAAGTCGTTCAGGTCGAACACGAGCTTGCGTTCGGGTGAGGCGAACCCGCCGAAGTTCGACAGGTGCGCGTCACCGCACAGCTGCGCGTCCAGTCCGGCCGTCGGGGTGACGGCCAGGTCGGCGGCCATGATCTTGGCCGCGCCCCGGTAGAAGGTGAACGGCGACACCGCCATCCGGCCGTGCCGGACCGGAACCAGGTCCGGTTCCCGGGTCTTGTTCTGCTCCTCCAGCAGCGCGACCGGGTCGAACCGGTCGGTCGCCGGCGTCCAGCCCGCATGGCTCTCCAGCGTGGTGGTGACCCGGGCGTCCGCCCCGCGGGCCTGCCGGTCGGCGACGGACGGGTGGGCGATGATCCTCGGGGTGGGCACGGCGCGCTCCTGACGGTCGGATTCGGCACCGCGCGGACGCGGCGCGTCCCATCACATCGCGTCGATGGGGCAGCGGCATCATCCCAAGCGAATGGTGTCCGGGCCCGTCGACGGGCGCGGTCGATCGCCGACCGGGACGGTGATCAGGCACGGCCGATCAGGCACTGCCGATCAGGTGACGTCGCCGAGGTCGTCGTAGGACGGCCCGGGCGCCGGCGGGGGAGTGCCCCGGGGGCTCGGCACCGGCTGCGGCGGGGCCACCGGCGCGGCGCCCGCGACGGACTGCACCCGGCTGTCCGTCGGGGCGGTCACCGCGCTGGTGGGCAGGTCGGTCAGCGGCGTCGCCTCGTCGTCGGACAGCTCGTCCTGCGCCTTGCGGCGCCGGGTCCGCTTGTCGTGCACCCGGGCCACCTGCACCGACAGCTCGTAGAGCAGGGCGAGGGAGACGGCCAGCGCCAGCATGGTGATGGGGTCGTTGCCGGGCACCACCAGCCCGGCGAACACGGTGAGCCCGAAGATCGCGTATCGCCGCCACTTCCGCAGCTTCGACCCGGAGACCACGCCGATCCGATTGAGCATGATCAGCAGCAGCGGCAGCTCGAACGACACGCCGAAGATGATCAGCATGGCGATGAGGAAGGAGAAGTAGCTGTCCGGGGACAGCGCGGCGATGGTCGCGTCGCCGCCGAAGCTCAGCAGCACGGTCAGGCCCTCGCGGATCACCACGTAGGCCAGCACGGCGCCGGCCACGAACAGCGCACCGCCGGTGCTGACGAAGATGATCGCGTACTTGCGCTCCTTGCTGTACAGCGCGGGGGTGACGAACGCCCACAGCTGGTACAGCCACACCGGGACCGCCATCACCACGCCGGCGATCAGCGCCGACTTCAGCTGCAGCTCGAGCGCGGAGAACGGGCCGGTGGCCAGCAGCTTGCACTGGTCGGTGTCGCCGAAGGTGACCCGCTCCCCCGCCGGCACCGCGCAGTACGGCGCGGTGAGGATCTCCGACAGGCTGGGCAGCCCGATCGCCGGGATGCCGTGCCCGAACCAGACGAAGCCGACGACGGTGCCCAGCACGATGCCGAGGGTGGCGATGAACAGCCGGCGGCGCAGCTCGTGCAGATGCGCCATCAGCGGCATGGTGCCGTCGGGTGACTTGGGTGGCCGGCCGCGGCGCACCCGCAGGCTCGGCAGCTGCCGCCCGAACACCCGCACGCTGAACCTCCGGCCGGGCGGTCCCGATGCCGCCCCAGACATGTCGCTTCGTGCCGATCCTACGGAGCGTCCGCGGCGGTCAGCGGTCCCGGTAGGCGGCCAGCGCCTGCTCGGACCGCCGTGCCACCCGCTCGGTCACCTCCGGCCGGTTGCCGACCACGGCGTCGCCGCCCAGCGACAGCACCAGGCGGATCAGCCAGTCGTCGTTGCCGGCATGCAGGGTCACCCGCACGCCGGCGGTCGGCCCTGGCAGTTCGCTGACCGTCTCCACCGGGTAGTACTCGGCCACCCACCGGGCCCCGCCGGTGAGGGTGAGCTCGACCGGGGGGACCGCCGGGTCGGGGTGGAAGATCCGGTCCGGGACCTCCGAGTCGACCCATAGGCTGCCCTGCGCCGGCTCGTCGAGCACCAGGGCCTGCTCGATCCGGTCGATCCGGAAGTGCCGGACGGCCCGGGCCAGGTGACAGTAGGCCTCCAGGTAGGCGTGCCCGTCGGTGACCAGGATGCGCAGCGGGTCGACGGTGCGGTCGGTGACGGTGTCCCTGGACGCCGTGTAGTACCGCATCCAGAGCCGCCGAGACCGGTCCAGCGCGTCGCGCACGGTGCCTAGCGCCGGCGCCGGGTCGGCCGGCACCACCCGGACCGCCTCGGTCGACGCGGCGGCCCGGCGATCCAGCCGTTCGAGCTTGGCCAGCGCCGACTGCACCGCCCGGGTCTCCACAAGACCCGGGGTCTCGGCCAGCGCCCGCAAGGCGACCAGCAGTGCCTGGGCCTCGTCCGCGGTCAACCGGACCGGGCGCTCGATGCCGGCGTCGAAGTCGATGGACACCGTGCCCCCGTCGTCGTCGAGCACGACGTCGATCAGATCGTCCGGGTAGTAGCCGGGCAGCCCGCACACCATTAGCAGATCCAGGTCCGCGCTGATCTGCTCGCGGTCGACGCCGAACTCCAGCGCCAGCTCGGCGATGCTCACCCCGGGGCGCCGCGAGATGTAGGGCACCAGCGACAGCATCCGAGCCAGCCGGTCCGTGGCGTTCTCGGTCATCGGGGTCCCCCGGGCAGGCCGTCGAACGCCAGCACCCCGTCCGTGCCCTCGGCCGGCCCGGCCGGATCGGGCTGATCGGGCTGGGGCTGGGGCTGGGATTGCGCGCGGACCGACGCCAGCGTGCCGCGCAGCAGGTGCACCGTCGCGTCGACCAGGTCGGCGGGCTCCTCGACCACGATGTCCGGCCCGTGCCCGGCGATCTGCCGGGCGGTGTCCCACAGCGGGCCCAACGGGATCACCACCCGGTCCCAGCCCGGCGACTCGGCCAGCGCGGTCACCGAGACCGCGGCGCGGCGCAGACCGGCGGCCACTCCGCCGCGCACCCGCAGGGTGGCCCGCCGATCGGTCACCGGCCGGCGCACGCTGGCGGCCACCGCCGCCAGCAGATCGATCCCCTCCGGCGGCCGGACCGCGTCCGCCCGGCCCACCGGACGCACCGGGCCGACGATCCGGGACAGCCGGAACGTTCGCCGGTCGCCCCGCCGCTCGTCGTGCCCGATCACGTACCAGCGGCCGCGGAACGACACCAGCCCCCAGGGCTGCAGCCGCCGCGGCTCGGCGGGGCCGCCTGGCTCCTTGCGGTAGTCGAACTCGACCGCCCGGCGGGCCCGGACCGCGGCGTACATCGGCTCGAAGGACGGGTCCGAGGTGCGCACCCGCGGCTGCAGCAGGGTGGCCGCCGAACCGTCGGGTCCGGCCTCGGCGGAGTCCGGGCCGTCGCCCACGTCGGCCGCGTCCCTGGTGTCGGCGGTGTCGGCGTCCCGGATCTTGCGCAGCGCCCCGGACCCGGCCGCGCCCAGCGCGGTGGTCTCCCACAGCCGGCCGGCCAGCGCCACCGCGGCCGCCTCGGCCGGGGTGAAGGACAGCGGCGGCAGCGCGAACTCGTTGCGCGGAATGCGGTACCCGTCGCTGCCGGACGGCGGCGTCTGCAGCGGGATGCCCAGCTCCCGCAGCTCCTTCTTGTCCCGCTCGAAGGTGCGCAGGAACGCCTCCTCGGTGGGGGCGTCGCCGTATCCGGCCACCCGCTGCCGGATCCAGGCCGCGCTCCGGAAGGTCGGCGCGTTCAGCAGGGCGATCACCAGGTTGAGCAGGCGCTCTGCCTTCGCCGCCTTCGCTGTCACCACGCGAACCAGCGTGTCACACCCGGGCCGGGGGCCGGGCGATCCGCCGCGCGGGGTCGCGCCCTACATGGCCTCGATCAGCTTGGTCACCCGGTCGTCGGTGGCCCGGAACGGGTCCTTGAGCAGCACGGTGCGCTGGGCCTGGTCGTTGAGCTTCAGGTGCACCCAGTCGACGGTGTAGTCGCGGCCGGCGTCCTGGGCGGCGGCGACGAACTCGCCGCGCAGCCGGGCCCGGGTGGTCTGCGGCGGCACCGTCATCGCGGTGGTGATCTGGCCGTCGGTGACCACCCTGGCCGCCCGGCCCCGGGCGGCCAGCAGCGAGTGCAGGCCACGGCCGGTCCGCACGTCGTGGTAGGTCAGGTCCAACTGGGCGATCCGCGGGTGGGTCAGGTCCAGGCCGTGCTTGGCCGCGTACGAGTCGATCAGCTTCTTCTTGATGATCCAGTCGATCTCGGTGTCCACCTTGGTGAAGTCCTGCGTCTGCACCGCCTCCAGGGTGCGCCGCCACAGGTCAAGCACCTGGTGGGTGACCGGGTCGTTGCCGCGGTTGGCCACGAACGCGGACGCCTTCTCGTAGTACTCGGTCTGCGCGTCCAGCGCGCTGATGTCGCCGCCGCCGGCCAGCCGCACCGCCTTGCGGCCGGTGGTGTCGTGCGAGATCTCCCGGATGGCCCGGATCGGGTTCTCGAAGGTGAAGTCGCGCAGCGGCACCCCGGCCTCGATCATCTCCAGCACCAGCGCGGCGGTGCCGACCTTGAGCAGGGTGGTGGTCTCGCTCATGTTGGAGTCGCCGACGATCACGTGCAGCCGCCGGTACCGCTCGGCGTCGGCGTGCGGCTCGTCCCGGGTGTTGATGATCGGCCGGGACCGGGTGGTCGCCGACGACACCCCCTCCCAGATGTGGTCGGCCCGCTGGGACAGGCAGTAGGAGGCGCCACGGGGTGACTGCAGCACCTTGCCCGCGCCGGCGATCAGCTGGCGGGTGACCAGGAACGGGATCAGCCCGTCGGCGATCTTGGCGAACTCGCCGCCCCGGGCGATCAGGAAGTTCTCGTGGCAGCCGTAGGAGTTGCCGGCCGAGTCGGTGTTGTTCTTGAACAGGTAGATGTCCCCGCCGATGCCCTCCTCGGCCAGCCGGGATTCGGCGTCCACCACCAGGTCCTGCAGGATCCGCTCGCCGGCCTTGTCGTGCGCGATCAGCACCGGCAGCTCGTCGCACTCGGCGGTCGCGTACTCCGGATGCGAGCCGACGTCCAGGTACAGCCGCGACCCGTTGCGCAGGAACACGTTCGACGACCGACCCCAGGACACCACCCGCCGGAACAGGTACCGGGCGACCTCGTCGGGGCTGAGCCGACGCTGGCCGTGAAAGGTACAGGTGATGCCGAACTCGGTCTCGAGCCCCATGATCCGCCGCTGCATGCGCCCGACCCTATGCCCCGGAACGTCCGGGTGGTGGGCCCGCGCGGCCGGGCGAGCGCCGGGTCGCGTCCTGCACCTCGCCGATCAGCGCCTCGATGACGTCCTCGAGCATCACCACGCCGACCACCGCGCCCGCCGCGTCTCCCTGCTGGTCGGCGACCTGCGCCAGGTGCGCGCCGATCCGGCGCATCCGATCCAGCGCCGTGCGCAGGTCGATGCCCGGGGCCACCACCGGCAGTTCACGGATGCGGTCCGCGGGCACCGGCTCGTCCCGGCGCTCCGCGGGAATGTCCACCACGTCCCGGATGTGCAGGTAGCCGCGGAAGCGCGCGGAACCGGCGGTCGGGTCACCGGTGAGATCCCCGGCGGCGTCACCGTCTGGGCCGGCGTCTGAGCCGCCGTCGATCGGGAACCGGGAGAAGCCGGTGCGGGCGCAGATCCGCTCGATGTCCGCGGGGGTGACCGTCCGGTGCACCGACCGGACCTCGGCGACCGGCACCATCACGGACGAGACCACGGTGGTGTCGAAGCCCAGCGCCGAGGTGATGAGCTGGTGTTCGTCGTCGTCCAGCAGGCCCTCCCGGCGGGACTCGGCGACCAGCCCGGCCACCTCCTCCCTGGTGAACGCGGACGCGACCTCGTCCTTGGGTTCGCGGCCGGTGAGCCGGACCACCGAGTTGGCGAACCAGTTCAGCGACCGGATGATCGGGCCGATGCCGGTGGCGATCGCCCGCAACGTCGGGGCCAGCGCGAGGGCGGTGCGCTCGGGGCCGGCGATCGCGATGTTCTTGGGCACCATCTCGCCGAAGGCCACGTGCGCCGAGACCACCAGCAGCAGCGCGATGACCAGCGACACCGGGTGCAGCCAGCCCTCGGGGACGCCGAGCGCGTGGAACACCGGCTCCAGCAGCGCGGCCACCGCCGGCTCGCCGAGAGCGCCGAGCAGCACGCCGCACAGCGTGATGCCGAGCTGGGCGCAGGCCATCATCAGCGACACGTGCTCCATCGCCTTGATCGTGGACCTGGCCCGCGCGCTGTTCACGGCCAGCGGCTCGATCACCGACCGGCGGGCGGCGATCAGCGCGAACTCGGCCGCGACGAAGAAGGCGCTGGCCGCCAGCAGCACCACCACCAGGCCCAGCAGCAGCCACGACGTGGTCATCGCGGCTCGCCGTCGTCGCCGGGCTGACCGGCCTCCGCCCCGCCGTTCACGCTGACCGCGGACAGCAGGACCGATTCGACGCGCCGCCGGTCCAGGCCGTGCACGGTGAGCCGGACGGTGACCGCCCGCGGCAGGTCGTCCTCGGTCTCCGCCTCGATCGGCGCGTCGTCCGGGTGCGCCACCTGGCCGTCCGGAGTGCCCAACTGCGCCGCCGCGTCCATGGTCGCGTCGACCTCGACGGTGTCGAAGTCGACCGGCATCCGGCCGAGCCGGGAGATCAGCAGGCCGGCCACCGTCTCGTACGCGTTGGATTCGGGCAGCCGCACCCCGGTGATGTCCACGATCTCGTCCGGACGCAGCGTCCCGGGCAGCATCCAGGTGCCGTCGACGCGTCGTTCGGCCCGGCTGCCCACCGGGTCGTGCTCGTCCTTGATGTCGCCGACCAGTTCCTCGACGACGTCCTCCAGGGTCAGGATGCCGGCGGTGCCGCCGTACTCGTCGGCGACGACGGCCATCTGCAGGCCGCTGCGCAACTGGTCCATCAGGTCGTCGAGCGGGATCGACCCGGGCACCACGGGCACCGGCACCATCAGCTGCTCGACCCGCACGCCGGCCCGCTCATCGGGCGGGATGGCCACCGCGCGTTTGAGGTGCACCAGCCCGACCACGTCGTCGGAGTCCTCCCCGGACACCGGGAACCTGGAGTGCCCGGTCTCGGCGGCGGCGGTGAGCACGGCGTGGGCGGTGTCGGTGGCCTTGACGAAGCGGACTCGCACCCGCGGGGTCAGCACGTCGTCGGCGGTCTTGCCGGAGAACGAGATGGACCGGGCCAGCAGGCCGGCGGTCGGCTGCTCCAGGGTGCCCTGCGCGGCGGACCGGCGGACCAGCGAATCGAGTTCCACCGCCGACCGGGCGGACCGCAGCTCCTCCTGCGGCTCGACGCCGATCATCCGCAACACCGCGTTCGCGGTGCCGTTCAGCACCATGATCAGCGGCGTGAACAGCATGGTGGACACCCGCACGGGGGTGATGACGGCCTTGGCGGTGTCCAGCGGCTCCGCGATCGCGATGTTCTTGGGCACCAGCTCGCCGAACACCATGGACAGCACGGTGGCCACGATGAGGCCGAACAGGGCGCCGATCGATTGGGCCGCCGCGTCGCCGATGCCGACCCAGCTCAGCGGGGGCGCCACCAGGTCCGCCAGCGCGGGTTGCATGACGAAGCCCAGCGCCAGCGTGGTGATGGTGATGCCGATCTGCGCGC
This sequence comes from uncultured Actinomycetes bacterium, assembly GCA_964497705.1. Lineage (GTDB taxonomy): Bacteria > Actinomycetota > Actinomycetes > Mycobacteriales > Nakamurellaceae > Nakamurella. The sequence continues at coordinate 55,016 of CAZCEH010000001.1, forward strand.
CGGAGAGCTGCGTGGACAGCGAGCGCAGGCCGAGCATCAGCGACCGGGCGCCCCGGTCGCCCTCGGCGGCCTGCTTGGCCACGGTGGCCCGGTCGGCGGTGACCAGGCTGAACTCGGCCGCGACGTACAGCGCGGTGCCGGCGATCAACACGATGCCGACGCCAACCATGATCCACTGCGTGATCACTTGGCTGCTCCCGGCAGGACGTGGCTGGTCGATGGCTGATGTTCAATGAGCTGGCTGATGCTCATTGAACGGTAACGGATTCCGGACGCGGGGCCGGATCGGGAGTGAAACGCGTCCGCCGGACGTTGACCGGATATGACGGTGTTGCTGTTCGTGTTCCTGGAGATCGCCAGCCTGCTCGTGGTGGGGTCGTGGATCGGTGTCGGCTGGACGCTGCTGCTGATCCTGGCCGGCTTCGTGCTCGGCCTGGCGTTGATCGGGCGCGGCGGCCGCGAGGCGTTGTCCGCGGTGAACCAGGCGGCCCGGTCCCGGCAGGTCGCCGACGACGCCGTGACGGGCGGGTTCCTCACCGTGGTCGCCGGTGTGCTGCTGCTGATCCCCGGTTTCCTCAGCGACGTGGTGGCGCTGACCCTGCTGTTGCCGCCGGTCCGCGCGATGGTCCGGCGGCGCATCTCGGCCTGGGCGCGACGGCAGGCGGCCCAGGTGCGGGTGCTGACCGTGGTCGACGGCACGGTGGTGAGCGGCCCGGTCGTGGACAGCACCGTGGTGGACGGCACGGTGGTGGACGGCACCGTGGTCGACGGTCCGGTGGTCGACGGCACCGTGGTCGACGGCACCGTGGTCGACGGCACCGTGGTCGACG
>CAZCEH010000001.1:55945-159035 GCA_964497705.1 uncultured Actinomycetes bacterium
GTGGTCGACGGCACCGTGGTCGACGGCACCGTGGTCGACGGCACCGTGGTCGACGACACCGTGGTCGACGGCACCGTGGTGGACGAACGGGCGGCGGTGCAACCCTGGCGTGGGGAACATCCGGTCGCCTGACGCGACCGGATCTTCCCCACGCAGAAGGGCGCCGGCCAGGCAGAGGAGCGCCCGCGCGCGGAAGCCCGACCGCGCGGAAAGGCGCCCGCTCGCGGAAAGGCGCCCGCGGCTACAGCCCGGCACCGAAGCAGGTGAACGGAGCCGGGTCCGACTCGGTCGCCGAGGCCGCTTTGATTGCCCCGGCCAGCGCGATCGCCGGGGCTTCTCCCTTGAACAGGCGCTGGTGGTAGGCCGACATCACGGCGGCCGCGACCCGGTCGGAGATCCGGCTGGTGCCGGCGACCACGGTGCCAACGCCGCTGCGGAGCAGGGCCGCGACCAGCCCGAGCGGCTCCCCGCCCGGCCGATCGTCGGTGCGGCCGACGTCGCAGCTGGACAGCACGACCTGGGACGGCAGCGCCGGGTTGGGCGCGACGTCGTAGCCGTAGAGCAGCCCGTCGGCCAGCAGCACGCCGGAGAACAGCGGGTTGTCCGGCTCGTGATGGCCGTGCGCGGCGATGTGCACCAGCCCGCCCGACGGCATCGCGTCGAGCACCGCGCGGCCGGTGGCCGCCGGTCCGGTCAGCAGCTCGGTGGGTCCGTCGAACGGACTGTCCACGTAGACCTCGGCGACCGCCTGAGCCTCCTCGGTGCCGTGCGGGACGTCGGGTCCGGCGACCGCCAGCACCCCGCTGCGGAACTCCTCGCTGGTCCGTCCCATGCCGGCCACCGCGGCGGTCACCGACGGGCTGACCGAGATCGCCCGGCCGGACAGGCCCGGCAACAGCGCCCACGGCACGATCGCCGCGGAACCGGCGGCGGCGACGATCACCGGACCGTCCGCCACGTGCGGTTCGATGGGTACCGCGATGTACTCGGCGACCCGGTCCAGGCCGGTCCGCAGTGACGACGCGGCGACCCTGCGCAGCGGCTCCAGCACCCGGTGGTCGGCGAGGATGTTCAGGTCGCCGATGATCCGGTTCAGCTGCGCCTCCAGCCCGAAGTCCCTGGCCAGCCGCAGGTAGCGGGCGCTCCGGGCGGTGATCACCAGGGCGTGGAAGCGGCCGCCGCCGCGGAACGGCGCGACGATGCTGACTCCCCCGTTGCCGCCGCCGGCCTCGGCGAGCCGCCGCTGCACGGCCGCCAGCGACAGCGGGCGGCTGACCGCGCCGCTACCGCCGACCAGCCAGGATCGGGAGCGGACCCGCCGGCGCAGCCGGTCGACCTCGTCCTCCAGCTCCGGATCCGATTCCCCGGCCATCTCGACCAGTCGGGCCCGGTGGGTGGCGATCCGCAGCCGGGACAGTTCTCCGGCCAGCACCGCGTCGGCCGACGGCCGGACCGCGGCCAGCCGGGTGCTGGCCGCCCGCGACCGTTCCAGCCACTGCAGGATGGCGGCCGGCGATTCGGTCTGCAACGCGGTCCGCAGGCCGAGCCTGGTCAGCTCCACGCCGTGCACGGCGGACGCCGACTGCAGGTCCTGCGACCCGAATCGGGCCTGGTAGGCGGCCAGGTCGTCGAGGCCGCGCCGGATGTGCAGCAGACCGGCGGACCGGCGGCTGCGGGCCAGCTCGATCCGCGCGTGGACCACCCTGGTGTGCAGCTCGGTGGCGATCAACGGCACCCGCGGTTGTCCGGCCCGGCGTCCCGGCCGACGGCCGGCGGCGGCGCCGATCGGTGACCGGTCGGAGCCGCCCAGCTCGGCCGCGGCGGCCGCGGCATCCTCCGCCCCGTCCACGTCGCCGGCCTCCAGCAGCGCCTGCGCCTGCAGCAGCCGGACCACCCGGGCGTCCTCGCGGAGCCCGGCGCCGGTCAGCGTGCCGGCCAGCGCGGCCGCCGATTGCGCGTCCTGCCGGGCACGCTGCCGGGACGGCGGACGCAGGCCGGCCCGGACCTGCCGCTGCGCCCTGGCCTCCATCACCCTGGCGGCGAACACGCCGCGCTCGTGCCGGGCGGCCGCGTAGGTCCGCGCGGCCCGCCGGGCGGCCGACCGGGCCGCCGCGGCGTCCCCGGCGACCAGATCGATCTCGGCGGTGACCAGCAATGTGTCGGCCAGCTCGACCCTGGAGCGCTCGGCGGCGAAGCTGCGCTCGGCCCGTTCGGCGACCTCGCGCGCCTCGGCCAGCAGCCCGGCCGCGAGCAGGACCCGGGCCCGATCCAGCGCGCGGACACCGGCGCGCACCTGCGATCCGGACTCCTCGGCCCTGGTCATCTCCCGCAGCGCGCCGGGCAGGTCGCCGGACACGTACCTGACCAGGCCGAGGTTGTGCGTGGCGATCACCACCGCGGCGGCCAGCCCGGTCCGCCGGCCGAGCTCGGCCGCGCTCTCGGAGTCGGCGGTGGCCAGCTCGAGCCGGGCCTCGCTCAGGTGCAGCATGCCCCGCCAGAGCAGCGCGCGGACCAGGTTGTGCCGCGAGCCGCCGGCGTCGGCCAGGCCCTGCACGGCCGCATCCAGCTGCTCCTGCGCGGCGTCCAGCCGCCCGGTGCGAGCCAGCAGCACCCCGCGGGAGGCTTGCACGATCGGGAGCACCGCCGGGCTTGCCTGCAACGCGGCGTCCAGCAGCGACGCCGCCTGCTCGACCTGGCCGAGCTCGACCTGGGCGTCGGCCATGGTGATCAGGATCCGGGCGCGGAGCGCGGCCGCGACCTCCTCCGGCAGGCGGTCCCGGGTCAGCCGGGCCAACGCCCGGCTACCGAGCCGGTAGCCGGTCCCCGGACGGCCCAGGTCCACGCTCCCGCGCGCCTGGGCCCACAACTCACCGGCCGAACGCGCCGGCGAACGGGTGCGAAGAGGCGGCGGCGTCACCATGCGATCGCTCCCCGTCACGGGTCAAGGATCCAGGGAACCGCCGGATCCGACATCTCGGGGTCCCGGACCGGTGACGGACACACCGTCATCCGCCCGGCAGGGCCGGCGCGGCGCCCGGCGCGGGTGCGGCACCTACAGGTGCACGGCCGGGGTCACCACCGGCAGCGTCAGGGACGGATCCGAGTCCAGTGTGGGATGCAGCACCAGCTGCGCCGGGCCGGCGGGCACCGCGTCGAACACGAACCGGCCGGACTCGTCGCACTCGGCGGTCATGGTCGACTCCCCGACCCGCAGCTCTGCGTGCAGCCGGCCGCCGGGCGCCGCCCAGCCGTCGAGCCGCACCTTGCCGTCCCGTTGCGGATTGACCACCACCATCACGGTCAGGTTGTCGCTGGCGAAGGTCACCCGGCGGGCGTGCTCGACCGACCGGGTGCCGGCGGCGCCGGCCACCGCCAGCTCGGACTCGACCAGCCGGGCGAACTCGGCCTCCAGGTCCTGCGCCTCCAGGCCGAACAGCACCAGATCCGGGAGCATCTCCGGCATCGGGTCCACCGCGTCGTAGATGGCCTGCAGATCCGCCAGGATGCGTAGGTCGGCCCGGTCCATCAGCTCGGGCGCCTGGTCTGCCTGGTCAGCGGTGTCGTCCCAGTCGAACCCGGAATCCAGGTCCAGGCCGCCCAGCAGGTCGGGAAGCCGGATCGATCCGTCGAACGCGACGGGCAGGCCGTCGTCGGGCGAGCCGGCCGCGCTGCCACTCGTTGCCGTCATGTCCAGTCTCCCCCGTCGAGGCGGGCGCGCAGCTTTGCCAAGCAGCGCCCTCGTGTCGGACCGATGGAACCCACCGGTATGCCCAGGTCCACCGCAATGGTGGCGTAGTCAGGTCGTGGTGCGAAGGCGATCACTGCCAGCAGCCGTCGGCAGCGTTCGGACATCTCCGAGACCAGTTCCCACAACCGCCGCTGTTGATCGGAGAGCACGGCGGCGTGCTCCGCCGATGGCGCCCGGGGCAGGTCCTCGTCGGTGGGTTCCTCACCGGAGCGCTTGGCGCTGTTCGCACGTTCCCGCCAGGCCAGCCGGCGCAGGCTGACGGTCAACCAGCGAACCACGGCCAACGGGTCGCTGATGCTGTCCTTGCTGCGGACCAGCGACAGGAAGGTCTGCTGGACCACGTCCTCGGCTTCCGCGGCGGACAGTCCGCACTGCCGCGCCGTGTGCCACAGCAGCGGGGAGACGAGCCGGACCAGCGTGTCGATGGACCCCGGGACGCCCTGCCGGTACTCGTCGAACGCCGTGCCGGCCCGGACCACCAGGTCGCCGACGTCCGGCCGACGGCGCAGGCCCTCGGGTGTGGTGCCACCGCGCTGGTCGGGCACGGGTTGTCGGGGCTGTTCCGGCGGGGTCGGCGAGCCCTGCGGCGATCCCTGCGTCGTTTCCGGAATCACGCCGGCCACGGTGTCCTGATCGGAGCCGATCACCGCTCGGACCTCCCCATTCGAGTGCGCCGATCCGGCACATCCGGGTCGGTGCACGGCGTGTCGCGCACGGGTCCTCCCGGATGTGACGGATCGACGCAAGCCGTCCTGTCAACAACTGGTGTCAACAGCAGCTTAGGGGCGGTTCTTTCGATCGGGAAAGGACCTGCACCCCTCAGCCAGGCCCTCCCTGAACACGCACAGGACGGGCCGCCGGGACCGGGTGATACCGGACCGGCCGGGTGAAGATGAGCGGAAGGCTGTGATGTGGCTCACAGTGATGCAACCCACGCGGCACGGCCGGACGTCAACGCCTCTCGGGGTCCGCGTGCTACGCAGCAGGGCCGTGCTATTCGGCGGGGTCCCGGCGGTCCTCCGGCGTCCCGTCCGGCCCGGCGGTGGTGTCCGCGGCGGCGGTCGGGTTCTCCGGTGCCGGGCGTGCGGCGGCCGGCGCGAGCAAGGTGGCCAGCAGGGTGCCCTGGACCCGGCGGAAGGTCCGGCCGACAGTGGCCCGATCCAACACGGCGACCTCGAGCTGGCTCGACGACAGCGCACGCGGAGCGCCCTCGCCGGTTGAGCCCAGCGCCCTGACCGCGGCCCGCAACGCGGTCGGCAGGTCCCAGCCCGCCTGGAACGAGGCGTTCAGCGCGGTGATCACGGGGTCGGTGATCCCGCCCATCACCACGAACTTGCGCTCCTCGACGATGGAGCCGTCGTAGGAGATCCGGTACATCTGGTCGCCGCGACCCGGCCCGTTCTCACCGGCCCCCGCGACCGGTTGTGCCGGCCCGACCTCGGCCACGCAGATCTCCACCTCGAACGGCTTCTGGTGCTCGGAGAAGATCGAGCCGATGGTCTGCGCGTAGGCGTTGGCTAGCCATCGGCCGGTGACGTCCCGGCGGTCGTAGGAGAAGCCCCGCACGTCGGCCAGCCGGATGCCGGCCGTGCGCAGGTTCTCGAACTCGTTGTACCGGCCGGCGGCGGCGAACCCGATCCGGTCGTAGATCTCACTGACCTTGTGCAGGGCAGGCGAATGGTTCTCCGCCACGAACAGCACCCCGCCCTCGTAGAGGGTGACCACGACGCTGCGTCCGCGGGCGATGCCCTTGCGGGCGTACTCCGAGCGGTCCCGCATGAACTGCTCGGGAGATGCGTAGATGGTGGGCAGGGTCACGGCGGGCGGGCTCCTCGAACGCTGGATCTGTTGTCGCTGGTGGACTGTGGGGGGCCGGCCGTCAACCGCCGGGATTGACCATGCGGCCGGCGACCACGGCCTCGGCGACCACGCCCACCTCGTCGTCGGTCCAGCGCACCGCCCCGTCGACGGTGATGGCGACGACCACCGGAAAGATGCGCCGGGTCAGGTCGGGACCGCCGGTGGCGCTGTCGTCGTCGGCGGCGTCGTAGAGCGCTTCCAGGGCGCTGCGCACCGCGGCCGGCAGCTCCGCGGCCGCGTCGTACCGCTTCTTCAGGGCCGACCGGGCGAACGTCGACCCGGAGCCGACCGCGTAGTAGTCGTGCTCCTCGTACCGGCCGCCGGCGATGTCATAGCTGAAGATGCGCCCCCGCCGCGCCGCCCGGGCGCCCGCCGGATCGGTGCCGGCATCCTCCTCGATGCCGGCGAACAGTGGGACGACCGCCAGGCCCTGCATCGCCGCAGCCAGATTGCCCCGGATCATGGTGGCCAACCGGTTCGCCTTGCCGTCCAGGGACAGCCGGACGCCCTCGATCTTCTCGTAGTGCTCGAGCTCAAGCTTGAACAGGCGCACCATCTCCACCGCCACGCCGGCCGTGCCGGCGATGCCGATGGCCGAGTGGGAGTCGGCGACGAACACCTTCTCGATGTCCCGCTGGGCGATGACGTTGCCCATGGTGGCGCGCCGGTCGCCGGCCATCACCACGCCCTGCTGGCAGGTCACCGCGACGATGGTGGTCCCGTGCGGCAGCGCATGGGGTGCGGCCGCCACGGACGAACCCGCGCCGCGGCCGGGCAGCAGCTGCGGCTCGGCCGCGGCCAGGAACTCGGTGAACGACCCGCTGCCGGGCCGCATGTACGCGGCCGGGATGGCCGACACCGGCCAGCGCCCGACCTGACCGTCAACGGTCACTGGCCGCCCTTCTGCACATACGACCGCACGAAGTCCTCGGCGTTGGACTCCAGCACGTCGTCGATCTCGTCGAGGATGTCGTCGGTCTCCGCGGCCAGTTTCTCGCGGCGTTCCTGGCCGGCCGCGTCGGCGCCGGCGGCCTCGTCGTCGCCGTCTCCGCCGCCGTGTCGAGTCGTCTTCTCTTGGGCCATCTGAAGTTCTCCGATCTGTCGCGGCTGTCCGCGACTCTACCGAGCGGCACCGACAGCGCACTCGCCAGCCGCCGCCGCGACATCCGTCATCTGCGTGTCAACGCGTCCACCAGTTCGGTGGCGTCCTGCGCCGCGTCCAGCAGCGCGCCCACGTGGTACTTGGTACCCCTGGTCGGTTCCATGGTGGGAATCCGGACCAGCGACTCCCGACCGATGTCGAAGATCACCGAGTCCCAGGACGCGGCGGCCAGCCGGTCGGCGTATTTCGACACGCAGCGGCCGCGGAAGTAGGCCCGGGTGTCGTTCGGCGGTTCGGTCATCGCCGCGTGCACGTCGTCCTCGGTCACCAGGCGTTGCATCGAGCCGCGGGACACCAGCCGGTTGTACAGGCCCTTGTCCATCCGCACGTCCGAGTACTGCAGATCGACCAGGGCGAGCCGGCCGGCCCCCCAGGACAGCCCGTCGCGGCTGCGGAATCCCTCCAGCAGGCGCAGTTTGGCCGGCCAGTCGAGTTCGGTGGCCAGGTCCATCGGGTCGGCCGCCAACCGGTCCAGCACGCTGATCCAGCGGTCCAGCACGTCCCGGGTCTGCTCGTCGGCGTCCGAACCGTACTCGGCCTCCACGTACTTGGCCGCCGCCTCGTGGTAGGCGCGCTGCACGTCCACGCCGGTGAGCCGGCGGCCGTCGGTCAGCGGGACGGTCACCTTCAGCGTCGGGTCGTGCGAGATCTGGTGCACCGCGGCCACCGGATGGGCCAGCTCGACCGATGGCATCGCCCAACCGGACTCGATCATGGACAGCACGAGCGCGGCGCTGCCCAGCTTGAGATAGGTGGCGATCTCGGCCAGGTTCGCGTCGCCGATGATGACGTGCAACCGGCGGTGCTTGTCGGCGTCCGCGTGCGGCTCGTCCCGGGTGTTGATGATGCCCCGCTTGAGCGTGGTCTCCAGGCCGACCTCGACCTCGATGTAGTCCGAGCGCTGCGCCAGCTGGAAGCCCTCGGTCTGCCCGGACGGGCCGATGCCGACCCGACCGGCGCCGGCGAACACCTGGCGGGTGGTGAAGAACGGGGTCAGCCCGGAGATGATGGCCGGGAACGGGGTGTCCCGGCTGCACAGGTAGTTCTCGTGGGTGCCGTAGGAGGCGCCCTTGCCGTCGACGTTGTTCTTGTACATCTGGATCGGCTTGGAGCCGGGCAGCGACGCGGCCAGCCGGGCCGCGGCCTCCATCACCCGCTCCCCCGCCTTGTCGAACAGCACCGCGTCGCGCGGGTTGGTCACCTCCGGCGCGGAGAACTCGGGGTGCGCGTGGTCCACGTACAACCGGGCGCCGTTGGACAGGATGACGTTGGCCGCGCCGATGTCGTCGACATCCGGTTCGGCCGCGCCGAACAGGTTGGACAGGTCGTAGCCGCGGGCGTCGCGCAGCGGCGACTCCACCTCGTAGTCCCAGCGAGGGCGGCGGGCGCGCGGCGCCGCCACCGACGCCGCGTAGGCCAGCACCACCTGGGTGGAGGAGATCACCGGGTTCACCCCCGGCTCGCCGGGCACCGAGATGCCGTACTCGACCTCGGTCCCCATGATGCGACGCACACTCATACGGTCGAATCTAGTCGGCCGTCGTCGGCTGGTGGTGCGGCAGGATCGACCGCATGGACGCCGCAGCCTCACCGGTGAGTCGGGACGAGTCCGGTCGGATGCGTTCGCGGCTGCGGCAGCGGCTGTCCGCGTTGCTGGGCCGCGGCGCCCGGCCGGGCCGGTCCATCGGCGAGCTGCTGGAGATCGACCGTGCGGTGATCATCCAGGCGATCAAGGTCGCCGTCTCCGCCGGACTGTCGTGGGCGCTGGCGCAGTGGTGGCTGGACTCGCCGGCGCCGATCTGGGCGCCGCTGAGCGCCTCGCTGATCGCGTTGCTGACCGTACGGGCATCGATCCGGGACGCCGCGGAGAAGGTGCTCGGCGTCGTGGTCGGCATCCTGGTGGCGATCTGGCTGGGCGGGTTGATCGGCCTGCACGCGTGGTCGATCGCGGTCATCGTCGGGATCGGCTTCCTGGTCGGCAAGGTGCTCCGGCTGGGTCCGGGCGCGGCCGCGCAGATCCCGATCAACGGGTTGTTCGTGCTCGCGCTGGGCAGCTCACAGATCGAGCAGCGGTTCCTGGACACGCTCATCGGCGCCGCCGTCGCCGTCCTGGTCAACTTCGTGATCGTGCCACCCAATCACGTGGCGCCGGCCACCCGGTCGGTGACGATCCTCGCCGACGGCGTGGTCGACGTGATGACGACGATCGCGCAGGGCATCAGCGTGCCGTGGCCGTCCGAGCGGGCCGTTGCCTGGTTGCGCAGCTCCCGTGAGCAGGGTAAACGCGCGGCCGTCGCCGAGGCCGACGTGGAACGGGCGGTGCAGTCGATGTCGCTGCACCCGACGCGGTCGTCGTGGACGGCGGCCATCGACCGCCTGCGTCAGGCGAACGAGACGCTGCAGATCGTCGAGCTGCAGCAACGGACGCTGGCCCGGACGATGCGCGACCTGTCCGTGAAGATCGCCAACCAGGACGGTCGGCAGCCGCCGATGCCCATGGCGTCGGCCATGCTGGCCGCCACCGCCGACGCGGTCGAGGCCTTCGCGCACACGGTGCTGCGTGCCGAGAAGGACGCTGAGCCGGTCGTGGTCGCCGGTCCGGCCCGCCGGGCGATCGGCCTGGCCCGGGATCGGATCGAGCTGATCAACGCGGATCTGGGCGACATGCTCGCCGCCAACCTGGACCGTGGGGTGTTCCTGGGCGCGCTGGTGATCGAGACCGGCCGGATCCTCGACGAACTGGAGGCCGGCCTCGCGGCGCTCAGCGAAAGCCCGGCGCCGCTCGGGTAGCGCCGACGCCTGTATCGCGCGCGCTCGGGTCGCGCCAACGCCTGGATCGACTTGCCACATTCGGCCCCGCTTTCGCCGGATTCGGGGCGGAATGTGGCAAACGGATGGGTCAGGCGGCGGCGCGACCGTGTTCGCATGACGAACGGGTCGCGCCGACGCGGCTACAGGTACTGCCCGGTGTTCGACGCGGTGTCGATCGCCCGCGATCCCTCGGACTGCTTGCCCGACACGAGCGTGCGGATGTAGACGATCCGCTCGCCCTTCTTGCCGGAGATCCGCGCCCAGTCGTCCGGGTTCGTGGTGTTCGGCAGGTCCTCGTTCTCGGCGAACTCGTCGGTGATCGCGTCGAGCAGTTGGCTCACCCGCAGGCCGTTGACCCCGGTCTCGATCCGCGACTTGATCGCCGACTTCTTGGCCCGGTCGACGATGTTCTGGATCATGGCGCCGGAGTTGAAGTCCTTGAAGTACAGGACCTCCTTGTCCCCGTTGGCGTAGGTGACCTCCAGGAAGCGGTTCTCGTCGGTCTCGCCGTACATCCGCTCCACGGTGTGCTGGATCATGCCGGACAGGCAGGCTCGTCGGTCGCCGCCGAACTCGGCGAGATCGTCCGGGTGGATGGGCAGGTCCGTGATCAGGTACTTGGTGAAGATGTCCCGGGCGGCCTCCGCGTCCGGCCGCTCGATCTTGATCTTCACGTCCAGCCGGCCGGGTCGCAGGATGGCCGGGTCGATCATGTCCTCGCGGTTGGACGCGCCGATCACGATGACGTTCTCCAGACCCTCGACGCCGTCGATCTCGGACAGCAGCTGCGGCACGATCGTAGTCTCCACGTCGGAGGAGACACCGGTGCCGCGGGTCCGGAACACCGAGTCCATCTCGTCGAAGAACACGATCACCGGGGTGCCGTCGGACGCCTTCTCCCGGGCCCGCTGGAAGATCAGCCGGATGGTCCGCTCGGTCTCGCCGACGTACTTGTTCAGCAGCTCCGGGCCCTTGATGTTCAGGAAGTAGCTGGTGTGCTTCTCCTCGCCCCGGGCCAGCGCCACCTGCTTGGCCAGCGAGTTGGCCACCGCCTTGGCGATCAGCGTCTTGCCGCAGCCGGGCGGACCGTACAGCAGCACGCCCTTGGGCGGCCGGAGCTGGTACTCGCGGAACAGGTCGGAGTGCAGGAACGGCAACTCGACCGCATCCCGAATCTGCTCGATCTGCCTGGTCAGGCCGCCGATGTCCTCGTAGGCGACGTCCGGCACCTCCTCCAGCACGAGATCCTCGACCTCGGACTTGGGCACCCGCTCGTACGCGTAGCCGGCCTTGGTGTCCACCAGCAGGGAGTCGCCGGGCTTGAGGGCCACCTCCAGCAGCGGGGCGGCCAGGTGCACCACCCGCTCCTCGTCGGCGTGTCCGACGACCAGCGCCCGGTCGCCGCCCAGCACCTCGCGCAGCGCGCAGACCTCACCGACGACGTCGAACTGGGCGGCCTCGACGACGGTCAGCGCCTCGTTGAGGCGGACCTGCTGGCCGCGTTGCAGCTGCCCGACGTCGACGGTCGGCGAGACGGCCAGCCGCATCCGCCGCCCGCCGGTGAACACCTCGACGGTGCCATCGGGCCCGGCGATCAGGAACACCCCGTACCCGCTGGGCGGTTGCGCGAGCCGGTCGACCTCCTCCTTCAGCTGCAGCAGCTGAGCCCGGGCGTCACGCAGGGTGACGACCAGCTTCTCGTTGCGTTCGGACAACGCGTTGATCCGATTCGCCGACTCGGTGAGCTGGCGTTCCAGCGGCCGTGTGTCGGTCGGCGTGATGGCCAGCCGGCGGCGCAGCTGGGCGATCTCGTCGTTGAGGACCCGGATCTGGGCAGTCAGCTGCGCCGGGGTCTGCCGGTAACCATCGGCGGGACTCGTGTCCCGTTCGGCCTCTTCCGAGGAGTCGTAGCCGGTCACAATGCCCTCCCTCGAGACGGACGCTGCAAAAACCAAGCCTACCTGCGACTTCCGCCCCTGGTGCGGATGTCGGGGGCGACGCGGCTCACGGCCCCCTACCGCGGCGTCTGCCGGGTAGGAGCCGGCACCGGCTCCTCCTGATGCCCGTGATCAGGAAGTTTCTGTCGCGAAAAGATCGCCGCGCGGCACCCGCGCCGCCGGCCGCCGACACCCCGTCCGCACCGCGATTGTTACCTGCCCGTCATGCCCCCACCATCTTGTGCGCCGCCCTCACCGCCCGCTGGCGGTCGGCCGGCGTTGCGGCCGAGGAGTGGTGACGCCGGGCGCCAGGCGTCGTGCGGTGAGCAGGAACGCGGTGTGCCCGGTCATCCGGTGTTCGGGTCGCACCGCCAGGCCGACCAGGTGCCAGGGTCGGTGCAGGGTCTCCCACGCGTACGGTTCGGTGAACCCGCCGTGCCGCCGGATGTCCTCGGCGATCCGGGACAGCTGGGTGGTCGTCGGCACGTACACGGTCAGCACACCACCGGGCACCAGGACGTCCGCGACGGTCTCCAGCACCGCCCACGGTTCGAGCATGTCCAGCACCACCCGGTCCACCGGATCCCGGTGGCCGGCCAGGTCGGCGACGGTCAGCGACCAGTTGTCGGGCCGGCCGCCGAAGAACCGTTCCACGTTGCGGATCGCGTGGTCGGCGTGGTCCTGCCGGACCTCGTAGGAGATCACCCGGCCGGGCGGTCCGACCGCCCGCAGCAGCGAGCAGGTCAGCGCCCCCGACCCCGCGCCGGCCTCCAGAACCGTTGCCCCAGGGTAGATGTCGCCCCAGTGCACGATCTGCGCGGCGTCCTTGGGGTAGATCACCGCGGCGCCGCGCGGCATGGACAGCACGTAGTCGGTGAGCAGCGGGCGCAGCGCCAGGTACGGCGTGCCGCCGGCGGAGGTCACCACGCTGCCCTCGGGCCGGCCGATCAGGCTGTCGTGGGCCAGCGCGCCCCGGTGGGTGTGAAACGTCGCGCCGGCCTCCAGCACGACGGTGTACTTGCGGCCCTTCTGATCGGTGAGCTGCACCCGATCGCCGACCTCGAAGGCCCCGCTCAACCGCCACCCCTTCGCCGCTGCCGGGCGGTCCGGCCCGGGACGGCGAGGATATCGGCCGCCCGGATCACCCCCGTCGGCACGCCCGTGTCGTCCACCAGCACGAACGTGTCGACCAGCGCGGACCGCGCCCGGCCAAGCACCTCGTCCGGGTCGTCGCCGTCGAAGACGATCGCCGTCGCCGGGATCGGCCGGGCGACCAGGGACGCCGGCGCGGCCGGGTCGCGGGCGGCCAGCTCCCGGGCGGCCGGCTCGTCCAGCACGCCGCGGGCGACCCCGTCCCGCTGGATCAGGATCACCGCGGCGCCCGCGGCCTCGGTGAGCGCGTCGCCGACGGCGGCGTCCGTGGGCATCCGCACGACGGGCCGGGCCACCGACGCGATCGGCGTACCGGCCGGCCATCCACCGGGTCCGAGAGCGTCGCCGGCGCGCTCACCCATCACCCCGACGGCCACGAACAACGACATGGCCACCGCGATGCCGGCGGGCAGCAGCCCGGCCGCGCCGTCGGCCAGCAGCATCAGCACCGCCCAGCCGAGCAGGGCGGCGGCCAGCAGGTACCCGCCGACGGCCGCCGCGGTGGTGCCGGCCCGCCGGCTGCCGCTGGCCCCCCAGATGGCGGCCCGGATCACCCGGCCACCGTCCAGCGGCAACGCCGGCAGCAGGTTGAACACCGCGATGACCAGGTTGGACAGGGCCAGCAGCAGCAGCACCAACCAGCCGACGGTGCCCGCCGTGGTGGGTTGCAGGGCGATCCAGAACGCACCGGCCAGTACCCCGGACACGGCCGGGCCGGCGGCGGCGATCACCGCCTCGTCCCGCGGGGTGGCCGGCCCGCCGGCCAGTTCGCTGACCCCGCCCAGCAGGTACAGCCGCACCGAGTGCACCCCGATGCCCCGTCGACGCGCGGCGACGCAGTGCCCGAGCTCGTGCGCCAGCACGCTGGCGCCGAGCAGCACGCCCAGCAGGATCGCGACGAGCACGGCGACGGTGGTGCCGGTGTCCGGGACCACCCGCCCGATCACCGGCACGCCGAGGACCGCGATGGCGGCCACCGAGGCGATCCAGGACGGGGTGACGAGGATCCGCACGCCGGCGATCCGGCCGACCGGCCAGCCGCGGATCGCCGGGGAGCGGGGCTCGTCGGCTCGCGGTCGACCGGATGTCACGCCCGCAGGGTAGTGCGAGTCGTACGTCAACACTGTCGGACCGGCGTCCTACCGTGTGAACCATGACGGTGACCATCGCTGAGCCGGTCGGCGCACCGCCGCGGGAGCCGGCGGCGCAGGGACCGACGCGACCACCTCGCCGGCCGCTGGCGCTGTCGCCGTCACGGGCCGCCGACTTCAAGTCCTGCCCGCTGCTGTACCGGTTCCGCGCGGTCGACCGGTTGCCCGAGCCGCCGCGCCCGGACGCGGTGCGCGGCAGCCTGGTGCACGGCGTGCTGGAGGAGATGTTCGGCCGGCCCGCCGCGGAGCGGACACCGGCCCGGACGGCGGAGCACGTGGGGCCGGCCTGGGAACGGATGGTCCGGGAGTGCCCGGAGCTGGCCGCCATGCTGCCGGCCGAGGACGTGGCCGGCTGGCTGGACTCGGCCAAGGCTCTGGTGCGCAGCTACTTCACCATGGAGGATCCCCGTCGGTTCGACCCGCAGGCCTGCGAGTACGCGGTGGAGATCGACACGGCCGACGGGGTGCCGCTGCGCGGCTTCATCGACCGGCTCGACCTCGCTCCCACCGGCGAGCTGCGGATCGTCGACTACAAGACCGGGCGCTCCCCGGGCCCGGACTTCGAGGGCCGGGCCCTGTACCAGCTGAAGTTCTACGCGCTGATGATCTACCGGCTACGCGGGGTGGTGCCGGCCCAGTTGAAGTTGATCTACCTGGCGGACCGGCTGTCGTTGCAGTACACGCCGACCGAGCAGGAACTGCTGAGCTTCTCGAACGCCGTCGGCGCACTGTGGCGCGCGGTGGCCGTGGCGCTGGAGACGGGCAACTTCCCGGCCCGGCGCGGGCCGATGTGCCGCTGGTGCACGCATCAGGCCCGCTGCCCGGAGTACGGCGGTGCCCCGCCGCCGTATCCGGGTCGGCCGGCCGGGCTCACAGACGACAGGACCTGATGTCGGACGCCACCATCGCCTTGGCCCCCAGGTCGTAGAGCGCATCCATCACCGGATTGATCTCGTCGCGGCGCACCATGGCCCGCACCGCCCGCCAGGCGGAATCGGCCATCGGGGAGACCGTCGGCGACTCCAGGCCCGGGGTGATCGCGGTGGCCCGTTCCAGCAGTTCGAGCGGGCAGTCGTAGTCGAGCATCAGGTACTGCTGGGCGATCATCACACCCTGCAGCCGGTTGGCCAGCTGCCGGGCGGCGGGCGAGGGGTCGGTGTCCATCCGGGCCAGCAGCACCGCCTCGGATCGCAGGATCGCCTCGCCGAAGGCCACCAGGCCGTGCTGACGCAGGGAGCGGCCGGAATCCACGACGTCCGCGATCGCGTCGGCCACGCCGAGCTGGATGGAGATCTCGACGGCTCCGTCGAGGCGGATGACGTCCGCGGCGATGCCGTGCGCGGCGAGGTCGTTGCGGGTCAGGTTCGGGTAGGAGGTGGCGATGCGGGCGCCGGCCAGGTCGGCGATCTGCCAGTCCTTGTGCTCCGGGCCGGCGTAGCGGAACGTCGAGTAGCCGAAGCCCAGGCCGATCAGCTCCTGGACCGGGGCACCCGAGTCGGCGGCCAGGTCGCGGCCGGTGATGCCCAGGTCCAGCTCGCCGGACCCGACGTAGACGGCGATGTCCTTGGGTCGCAGGAAGTAGAACTCGACGTCGTTGGCCAGGTCCAGGACGGTCAGGTCGCGGGACTCGTGCCGCTGCCGGTAGCCCGCCTCCCGGAGCATCGCGGCGGCCGGCTCGGACAACGTGCCCTTGTTGGGCACGGCAACTTTCAGCATCGTCGTGCTTCTCCTTCAGGGCCCGGCCGTGGTCCGGCACGGGCGGCAGCCACTTTGCCACGCCTGTCGCGCGGCTCGGCTCACAGGTACCGGTAGACCTGCTCCAGCGTGACGCCGCGACCGATCATGATCACCTGGGCGCGGTAGAGCAGCTGCGAGATCTCCAGGGCCAGGCTGTCGTCGTCCTCGTGCTCGGCGGCCAGCCACACCTCGCCGGCCTCCTCGAGCAGCTTCTTACCCTGCGCATGCACGCCCGCGTCCAGGGCCTGCACGGTGCCCGACCCCTCCGGACGCGTCCGGGCCCGGTCGACGAGCTCGGCGTACAGGGCGTCGAAGGTCTTCACGGGCGTCGATTGTGGCAGACGTCAGGACGTGTCGGAGTCGGCGTCCGGTCCGTCGAACACGGCCAGCACCAGCCGCATCGCCACCACCCAGAGCAGGAAAACCAGCCAGAGCGCGGCATTCAACAGGTCCCACGGGTCGTACATGGTCATCACCTCCGCCGGGGTGATGGTTCTTCCGGCGAATGGTTCGTCAGATGAGAGCCGTCTCTCACGTTACCGCGGGAACGTCACCGATATATCGCTGGCGTTTCCGCGGTCACGGATCGGACGCCGTCAGACCAGCCGGGCCGCCTTCCGGCGCGCCTTGGTCGCGACCACCGACGATTCGGTGGTGGCGGTCGCCTTGCGGGCCGGCCGCCGCGCCGACCCGTTCGACCCCGACCCGTTCGACGGGGCGCCGTCGGCCGATCCCGGGAGCGAGCGCAGCCGGCGCCTGGTCACCGCGGCCCGTCCCTCCAGGATCGGCGCCAGGAACTGTCCGGTGAACGACTCCGGCCTCGCCGCCACCTGCTCCGGCGTGCCCTCGGCGATCACCAGGCCGCCCGCCGACCCGCCCTCCGGGCCCATGTCGATGAGGTGGTCGGCGGACTTGATGACGTCCAGGTTGTGTTCGATGACGATGACCGTGTTGCCCTTGTCGACCAGACCGTTGATCACCCCGAGCAGCTTCTCCACGTCGGCGAAGTGCAGGCCGGTGGTCGGCTCGTCGAGCACGTAGACGGTGCGGCCGGTGGAACGCTTCTGCAGTTCCGAGGCGAGCTTGACGCGCTGCGCCTCGCCGCCGGACAGGGTCGGCGCGGGTTGGCCGAGCCGCACGTACCCCAGGCCGACGTCGACCAGCGTCTTCAGGTGCCGGTGGATCGGGCCGATCGCCCGGAAGAACTCCTCGGCCTCCTCGATGGTGGTGTCCAGCACCTCGGCGATGTTCTTGCCCTTGTAGTGCACCTCCAGGGTCTCCCGGTTGAACCGGGCGCCCTTGCACACCTCGCACGGCACGTAGATGTCCGGCAGGAAGTTCATCTCGATCTTCAGGGTGCCGTCGCCGGCGCACGCCTCGCACCGGCCACCTTTGACGTTGAACGAGAACCGGCCCGGCTGGTAGCCACGGACCTTCGCCTCGGTGGTCGCCGCGAACAGCTTGCGGACGTGGTCGAACACCCCGGTGTAGGTGGCCGGGTTGGATCGCGGCGTGCGGCCGATCGGCGACTGGTCGACACCCACCACCTTGTCCACCTGGTCGATGCCGGTCACCCGGGTGTGCCGGCCGGGCACCAGCCGCGCGCCGTTGATCCGGTTCGCCAGCACGGCGTGCAGGATGTCGTTGACCAGCGTCGACTTGCCGGACCCGGACACGCCGGTGACCGCGATGAGGGTGCCGAGCGGGAAGTCGACGGTGATGTCCCGCAGGTTGTTCTCCCGGGCCCCGACCACGGTCAGCTTGCGCTTGCGGTCGACCGGGCGCCGCACCATCGGCACCGCGATCTCCCGGCGCCCGGAGAGGAACGCGCCGGTCACCGACTCGGCGGAGCTCTCCAGCTGCTCGACGGTGCCGGAGACGACGACCTTGCCGCCGTGCTCCCCCGCGCCGGGCCCGATGTCCACCACCCAGTCCGCCGTGCGGATGGTGTCCTCGTCATGTTCCACGACGATCAGCGTGTTGCCCAGATCCCGCAGCCGGGTCAGGGTCTGGATCAGCCGGTGGTTGTCCCGCTGGTGCAGGCCGATCGACGGCTCGTCGAGCACGTACAGCACGCCGACCAGGCCGGACCCGATCTGGGTGGCCAACCGGATGCGCTGCGCCTCCCCGCCGGACAGGGTCGCGGCCGGCCGGTCCAGGGACAGGTAGTCCAGGCCGACGTCCAGCAGGAAGCCGAGCCGGGCGTTGACCTCCTTGAGCACCCGCTCGGCGATCATCCGGTCCCGCTCGGACAGCACCAGGCCTGGGAAGAACCCGGCTGCGTCCTTGATGGACAGCGCGGACAGTTCGGCGATATTCATCCCGCCCGCCCTGCCCTGCATGCCTCGCTCGCCGTGCCGCAGGGTGACCGCGAGGATCTCCGGCTTGAGCCGGGTGCCCCGGCAGACCGGGCAGGGCACCTCCCGCATGTAGCCCTCGTACTTCTCCCGCGCGAAGTCCGAGTCGGTCTGCGCGGCACGGCGTTCCAGGAAGGGGATGACGCCTTCGAACTCCGCGTAGTAGGACCGCTGCCGGTTGTAGCGGTTGCGGTACGTGACGTGCACCTGCTGGTCGGAGCCGTGCAGCACGGCCTTGCGGGCGGCGGCGGGCAGCCGGTCCCACGGCGTGTCCATGGAGAAGCCCAGACCCTCGGCCAGCCCCTGCAGCAGCCGGGTGAAGTACTCGCTGGTGGTGCCGCCGGCCCAGGGTTGGATGGCGCCCTCGGCCAGCGACGCGGACCCGTCCGGGATCACCAGCTCGGGGTCGACTTCCTTGCGGGTGCCCAGGCCGGTGCACTCCGGGCAGGCGCCGAACGGCGAGTTGAACGAGAACGAGCGGGGTTCGAGCTCGTCGATGGCCAGCGGGTGGTCGTTCGGGCAGGCCAGCCGCTCGGAGTAGCGCCGTTCCCGGTGCTCGTTGTCCTCGTCCAGGTCGACGAACTCCAGGATGACCACGCCGTCGGCCAGGCCCAGGCCGGTCTCCACCGAGTCGGTGATCCGTTGTTTGGCCGTCGGCCGGTTCACCAGCCGGTCGACCACCACCTCGATGGAATGCTTCTCCTGCTTCTTGAGCTTGGGCGGGTCGGTGAGCGGATAGATCGTGCCGTCCACCCGGACCCGGGAGTAGCCCTTGGCCTGCAATTCGGCGAACAGGTCGACGTACTCGCCCTTGCGCTCCCGGACCACGGGGGCGAGCACCTGGAAGCGGGTGCCCTCGTCCATCTCCAGCACCCGGTCGACGATCTGTTGGGGGGTCTGCCTGGAGATCGGCTCCCCACAGATCGGGCAGTGCGGATGACCGATCCGCGCATACAGCAGGCGCAGGTAGTCGTAGATCTCGGTGATGGTGCCGACCGTGGACCGCGGATTGCGCGAGGTGGACTTCTGGTCGATGGACACCGCCGGCGACAGGCCCTCGATGAAGTCGACGTCCGGCTTGTCCATCTGGCCCAGGAACTGCCTGGCATACGAGGAGAGCGACTCGACGTACCGCCGCTGGCCCTCGGCGAAGATGGTGTCGAACGCCAGCGACGACTTGCCCGACCCGGACAGACCGGTGAAAACCACCAGCGAATCCCGTGGCAGTGAGATGTCGACGTTCCGCAGGTTGTGCTCGCGGGCGCCGCGCACGATGAGGTGGTCCATCACGCACGACATGCTAGGCGCGGGCTATGACAGTCCGGTTCCCGCGCGGTCCGGCCGTCTCGATCGCGACTGTCGGACCCGGCTGGCAGGGTGACCGGCATGACAGACGAACAGACGGAACCGGTTCGTTGGGCGCTGGCCGGGTACGGCGCCGGTGGCCGGACGTTCCATGCCCCGTTGATCCGGTCGGCGGCCGGGCTGGACCTGGTGGCGGTGGTGACCGGGTCACCGGAGCGCCGCGCCCAGGTGCGCGGTGACCAGCCGGACGCGGTCACCGTCGCCACACTCGAGGAGCTGCCGGCGCTCGGTGTGGTCGGTGTGACGATCACCACCCCGAGCGCCACTCATGCGCCGCTCGCGCACGAGGCCCTCACGCTGGGGCTGCATGTGGTGGTGGACAAGCCGTTCGCGCTGGACGCGGCCGCGGCGGCCGAGCTGGTGGACCATGCCGCGCGGGTGGGCCGGCTGGTCGTGCCGTACCAGAACCGCCGCTGGGACAGCGATCTGCTGACGATCCGCCGGCTGCTGTCGGCCGGCACGCTGGGCCGGGTGCACCGGTTCGTGTCCCGGATCGATCGGTTCCGGCCGGTGAAGTCGAGCTGGCACGGCGCGACCGCGGCGCAGGGCGGTGGCGTGCTCCTGGACCTCGGACCCCACCTGGTCGACCAGGCGCTGTACCTGTTCGGTCCGGTCGACACCGTGCACGCCGACCTGCAGACCATCCGCGCGGGGGCCGGCGCGGAGGACGAGTTCGAGCTCCACCTGACGCACGCGAGCGGCGTCCACTCGACCCTGGCGGCGGGGCTGGCGTCGGCCGCGCCCGGACCACGCTTCCAGGTGAACGGGGACCGGGCGGGCTTCGTCATCGACGGGTTCGACATCCAGGAGCAGCAGCTCAAGGACGGGCAGACGCCGGCGAGCCTGGGGGCCGATTGGGGGGTCGAGCCGGAGTCGGCCCGGGGGCGCCTGTACTCCGGGGACGTGGGCGAGCCGGTGCCCAGCGAGCGCGGCGCGTGGGACACCTATTACCCGGTCGTCGCGGACGCCGTCCGCGGTCGGGGCGACCCGCCGGTGGCCGCGCGGGACGCCGTCGCCACGGCCCGCGTCCTGGACGCCGCCCGGGAGTCCGCGGCCGACGGCACGGTGGTGCGGATCGACGCGTCGGCCGGGAGAGCAATGCGGTGAGCGCACACCCCGACGTGCAGGCCGCGATCGAAGCACTCCGTGACGCCACCGCCCGGCTGGAGACGGCGGTGCGGCGCTGCCGTGACGAGGGCGGGCCCGAGCCCTTCGCCGGCCCGTCGCTGCTGCCGGGCTGGACCATCGGCCATGTCGTCACCCACCTGGCCCGCAACGCCGACGGCCTGCGCCGGGTGCTGGTCGGCGCGAAGGTCGGCCAACGGCTGCAGCCCTACGACTCACCGCAGGCCAGGTCGCGGGACATCGAGCACGGCGCCACCAGGAGCACGGACACCATCGCGATCGACCTGACGACCGCGAACCGGCACCTGGCCGAGACCGTCGACACCCTGCCGCAGACGACCTGGGCGGCCACCGTCGACCTGGGCCGCGGCGGGCCGGCCACCGCGGACGTGGTGCTGGCCGCCCGGCTCGCCGAGGTCGAGTTGCACCACGCCGACCTCGGTGTGGACGCCGGGCTGGACCTGCTCACCGGCGATCAGGCGCAGGCGCTGCTGCGGGCGTTGCAGGCCTCCTACGTGCGAACCCGTGAGGTGCCGCCGATGACCCTGGTCCCGGACGGCGGTACCGCCATCGAGGTCCGGGGCGGTGGTCAGCTGGTCGCCGGGCCGGCGCCGGCACTGGTGCGCTGGCTGGCCGGGCGCGGCGACAGCAGCGGGGACGGCGACAGCAGCGGGGACGGTGACGGCCTGCGCAGCGACGGCCCGCTGCCCGACCTCCCGGCCTGGTGACGGCCTGGTGACGGACCGGTGACGGTCGGCCTACGGTGGCGCCATGACCGCACACTCGACGGACTACACCGGCCACGTCGATCCGAACGGGCCGTCCGCCACCAGGGACCTGCCGAATCTCACGATCACCAAGCTGTCGGTCGGCCCGATGGACAACAACGCCTACCTGCTCGTATGCAAGTACACCGGGGAGGCGCTGTTGATCGACGCGGCCGCCGACGCGGACCGGATCCTGGCGCTGCTGGGCGGCCCCGGAGACCGGTCCGGGCTGCGCCGGGTGATCACCACGCACCGGCACTGGGATCACCACCAGGCGCTGGCCGAGGTGGTCGCGGCCACCGGCGCCCGCGCCCTGGCCGGTCGCGACGACGCGGACGCCATGCCGGTGCCGGTCGACGTCCGGCTGGACCACGGCGACACCGTCAAGGTCGGCGACTCCTGGCTGGACGTCATCGCACTGCGCGGGCACACACCGGGGTCCATCGCCCTGCTGTACAGCGATCCGAGCGGGAGCGGTCACCTGTTCACCGGCGATTCGCTGTTCCCCGGCGGCCCCGGCAAGACCGACGGACCGGCGAACTTCACCTCGTTGATGGACGACCTGGAAGAACGGGTCTTCGGTGTGCTGCACGACGCGACCTGGGTGTACCCCGGTCACGGCGACGACACGACCATCGGGGCCGAACGGCCGCATCTGGCCGAATGGCGGGCCCGGGGCTGGTAGCGAACGGCCCGGGGAACATCCGGTCGCGTGAGCGAGCGTCAGCGAGCGAACCATCGACGCAGGCGCCGGCACCGCGCCCGGGTCGCCGAGCGTGCGAGGCGGCCCGGGAAGGTGGCGGCATGAGGCGACCGGATGTTCCCCGGGCCACGGTTACGTCTGGCGGTTCAGCGCGGTTCAGCGCGGTTCAGCGCGCCAGCTCCGGCTCGTCCACGGTGTCCAGGACCTCGTCGGCCCGGGTGGCGCCGGTCCGCCGCAACCCGAGGAAGGCGGCCACCCCACCGGCGGCGACCAGGGCGGCCGCCAGCAGCAGCCCGGCCCGGTAACCACCGAGGAAGGCGTCGGTGGGCAACGCACCGGCTTCGAGCAGGGTGGACTGCCGGGCGGTGAGCACGGCGCCGATCACCGTGATGCCCAGCAGGCCGGCCACCTCGCGAGTGGCGTTGAAGATGCCGGACGCGACACCCGCCTCACCCCGCGGCATGGCGTCCAGCACGCTCGCGGTCAGCGGGACGGTCAGCCCGCCGCCGACGCCGATCACCGCGAACGCCGGCAACAGCTGCCAGAACCCGGCGTCAGCTCCCAGCAGGCTGACCGACGCGATCCCGCCGGCCATCAGCAGCATGGCAACCGGGACCACCCGGCCGGCCCCCACCCGATGGGAGACCCGCTCGGAGACAACGGCTCCCGCGGCCATCAGCAGGGCCATCGGCACGAACGCGGCGCCGGCCTCGGTCGGCGAGAAGCCGAGCACGCCCTGCAGGTACAGCGAGGTGAAGAAGTAGATCCCGAACAGCCCGAAGCCCCACATCATCAGCGCCACCACGCCGCCGGTGAAGACCCGCTCACGGAACAACGACATCGCGACCATCGGCTCGCGGGTGCGCAGTTCGAGCATGACAAACAGGGCGCCGGCCACGGCCGCCACCGCGAAGCAGCCCAGGATCAACGGCGAGGTCCATCCCCGGTCGTGACCTTCGATCAGCGCGAAGGTCAGGGCGAACAATGCCGCCGCCGAGGTGACCACACCCGGCACGTCGAACCGGCGCGGCGAGTCGGCATTGCGGGACTCGGTGATCACCGCGGCACCCAGCACGAGGGTGGCGATCCCGACGGGCACGTTGATGAAGAAGATCCAGCCCCAGCTCAGGTGCTCGGACAGCAGCCCGCCGAGCAGCGGGCCCACGGCCAGCGCGAGCGCCGCGACCGCGCTCCAGATGCCGACCGCCGCCGCCCGCTGCCGGCCCTCGGCGAAGGTGGCGGAGATGATCGCCAGCGTGGTCGGGGTGAGCAGCGCGGCGCCCAGCCCCTGGACCGCGCGGCTGGCCACGAGAACGTCGACGCTGCCGGCGAAACCGGCTACCAGGGAGGCCCCGGTGAAGATCGCCAGGCCGACCAGGAACACCCGCTTGCGGCCCCACACGTCGGCGAGCCGGCCACCGGCCAGCAGCAGGCTGGCGAACACCAGGATGTACGAGCTGACGATCCACTCCAGCCCCGACGTGGTCAGGTGCAGATCGCGTTCGATCGCCGGGATGGCGACGTTCACGATGTTGTTGTCCAAATAGCTCATGAAGGTCGCCAGCGCCACCGCCAGCAGGGTCAGACTCGGTCGCCGCATCAGTTTCTCCTTTACACCGTACATCTACGCCGTATAGCTAACGCTCTACGATGTAGAGTTGTCAACATGGTTCCGCCCGTGACTTCCCGGACAGCGACCCGCAAAGCCGCCCGAGCCGACGCCGGCCCGGCCCTGTCCCGCGAGGCGGTGATCGATCGGGCACTGGACCTGGCCGACCGGGAAGGGCTCGCCGCGGTGTCGATCCGGCGCATCGCCCAGGAATTCGACGTCACCCCGATGGCGCTGTACTGGCACGTCAAGAACAAGGACGAACTGCTGGCCGCGATGGGCGAGCGGATCCTGGACGAGGTGGCGATCCCCGACCTGCCTCCGGACGGTGGCCTGGAGCGGCTCCGGCCGTTGCTGGAACGGCTCGTCGCGGCGCTGGCCCGGCATCCCGGCAGCACCCAACTGGTTCCGCAGCAGATCCTGCACACCGAGCGGGGACAGCTGATGGCCGAGCAGGGGCTGACCGCGCTGGCCGAGGCGGGGTTCGACCGGCAGCGGCGCGCCGACCTGGCTCGGGGCGCCCTGCAGTCGGCGGTCACCCTGGTGGCGGGCGCGCCCGGCGCGGAGACCGACGTGCCGGAGCCGGACCGGCAGGCCATGCGCGACCGGAAGCGGGCCGCCCTGGCCGCCCTGCCGCAGGACCGCTTCCCGCACCTGGTCGAGTGCGCCGGCGCACTGACCGACTGCGATCCCGGTGCCTACTACGCCGACGGCATCGAGCTCTACCTGGCCGGGATCACCGCACTGGCGGCCCGGCTCACCCCGGCCTGACGTCCGCGTCGGCCGTGCGAACCGGCGTGTGATCGAACCCGCATGGACAGTCCCGGGGCCGCCTCGCTACGATAGTTAGCGAAGGTAACTATCTGGAAGGCCCACCTTATGACATTCATCGCCGGCGAGGAGTCCGCTCCCGTCAGCCCGGTCGCCGACCCGATTCCCGTCCCGATTCCCGCCACTGCGTCGCGGTCGCGCACCGGCCAACCGGTCGCCGTCTGGGTCCTCGCGTTCGCCGCGATGGTCTCGTTCATGGGTATCGGGCTGGTCGATCCGATCCTCAAGTCGATCGCGGCGAACCTGGACGCCACGCCCAGCGAGGTCTCGCTGCTGTTCACCAGCTACCTGCTGGTCACCTCGATCGCGATGCTGGTCACCTCGTTCGTGTCCAGCCGGTTCGGCGGGCGCACCACCCTGATGGCCGGGCTGGTCGTCATCATCGTGTTCGCCACGTTGGCCGGAACCTCCGACTCCGTCGCCGCCCTGGTCGGCTGGCGGGCCGGCTGGGGCCTGGGCAACGCCCTGTTCATCGCCACCGCGCTGGCCGCGATCATCGCCGTGGCCCGGGGCGGCGCGGAGAAAGCGGTCACGCTCTACGAGGCCGCGCTGGGCGTCGGCATCTCGGTCGGCCCGCTGGTCGGCGCCGCCCTGGGCACCGTCAACTGGCGAGCTCCGTTCTTCGGCGTCGCGGTGCTGATGGGCATTGCCCTGCTGGCCATCTCGCTGTTCCTCAAGGACAAGGTCGCGGTCACCCACGCCATCCGGCCGGCCGACCCGATCCGGGCGCTGGGCCATGGCGGCCTGCTGGTGCTGGGCATCGCCGCGCTGCTGTACAACGGCGGCTTCTTCGCGGTGCTCGCCTTCACCCCGTTCACGTTGCCCTACAGCGCCTTCGGCATCGGCATGCTGTTCTTCGGCTGGGGCGTGCTGCTGGGCATCTGCGCGGTGTGGGGAGCGCCCTGGATGCACCGCCGGTTCGGCCTGATCAACGCGTTCGCGATCACCCTCGGGGTGTTCACCCTGATCATGGTCGGGCTGGCCGTCGGCGTACAGAACCATGCCGTGGTGACCGTGCTGGTGATCGTCTGCGGAGCTCCGCTCGGCGTGCTCAACACGCTGTTCACCGAGGCGGCCATGAACGTCTCGCCGGTGCCGCGCCCCGTCGCGTCGGCCGGCTACAACTTCGTCCGCTTCCTGGGTGCCGCGGCTTCCCCGTTCATCTGCGGCAAGCTGGGCGAGGAGATCGGGTTGTCCGCGCCGTTCTGGTTCGGCGCCGCCTGCGTCGTCGTCGGCCTGGGTGTGTTGCTGGTGTTCGGCCGGAAGTACCTGGCGGCCATCAACTCCCGGCACTGACCGGCCACCGTCAACGCCGCCCGGTCACCGCGCCGCCGGCGGATGCGGGCATCAGCACCGCCTCCAGCAGCGGCACCAGCAGGATCACCCCGAGCAGCACGAAGGCGATCCGGTAGGCGGTCCCGGGGTCCCCGGACAGCCCCAACAACTCGCCAAGCGGATCACCGAGCCGGACCAGCAACGCGCCGATCGCGATGCCCAGCCCGGCACCGAGCTCCTGCAGGGTGGCGTGCAGGGTGTTGGCGTGGGCCATCCGGTCGCCGGGCACGTCGGCGAAGGCCACGCTGTTGTACGCGGAGAATCCCACCGACCGGAAGATACCGCTGACCGCCAGCACGATCACGATGACGGCCACCGGCGTCGCGGGCCGCAGGAGGGCCATCGCGACCAGGGCGCCGATGGACATCGCCAGGGCGATCAGCAGGACCGTCCGGATGCCCAGTCGGCGCATCAGCGGGGTGGTCAGCGGTTTGATGCCGAGGTTCCCGGCGAACAGGGCGATGACGATCCCGCCGGCCTGCGCGGCCGTCCACCCGAAGCCGAGCTGGAACAGCAGCGGCAGCAGGAACGGGATCGCGCTGATCACCAGCCGGAACACGGTGCCGCCGGCGACCGCGGCCCGCAGGCTGTGGATCCGCAGGGTGCGCAGGTCCAGCAACGGGTGCCGGGAGTGCAGCAGGTAGCCGACGTCGACCGCCAGGACCAGCGCGGCGACGCCCAGCGCGATGCCGACGAACGCCCAGTTCAGCCGGCCGCTGCCGATCTGCTCCAGGCCGATCACCAGGGCGGCGACGCCCACCGCGGTGAGCAGGAACCCGCGCCAGTCGAGCCGGCGACGTTCGGTCGACCGGACGTCCGGGACCAGCCGGAGCGCCAGCACCACGCCGACCATGCCCAGCGGCACGTTGATCAGGAAGATCCACCGCCAGGACGCGAACTCGGACAGCACACCGCCCAGCGGCGGGGCGAGCACGGGCGCCACCAGGGCCGGCCAGGTGAGGTAGGCGATGGCCTTGATCAGCTCCGACTTCGCCGTGCTGCGGAGCACCACGAGGCGGCCGACCGGCACCATCATCGCGCCGCCGACGCCCTGGCAGACCCGGGCCACCGTCAGCGCGGTCAGCGTCGGCGCCACGGCGCAGCCGACCGAGGCCACCGTGAACAGCGAGATGGCCAGTGTGAAAACCGTCTTCGCGCCGAACCGGTCGGATAGCCAGCCGCTGGCGGGGATCAACACGGCCACCGCGAGCAGGTACGCGGTCATCGCGACGTTGATCTGTACGGGCGCCACGCCCAGGTCGGCCGCGATCGCCGGCGCCGCCGGAGCGATGATCGTGGCGTCCAGGTTCTCCATGAAGAACGCGCCGGCGACCAGCACGGCCAGTGCGCGCGAGAAGCCGATCACCCGGACACTGTGCCGTGCCGGCCTCGGGGAGCCAAACGAGCGACGCCGCGCCGCACAGGGATCGGCCGTAGCATGGGACCGATCGGGCGTTGCCCGGCGGCTGATCCGACCCGCCGGACCCACCCCCCGGATCCGGGGAGTCACCATGGCACTGTCTGACGGCGAGCAGCGCCGGCTCGACGAGATCGCGCGCAGGCTGGCCATCGAGGACCCCTCGTTCGCGCAGCGGATCACCAACAGCGGCCTGCGGCGTCCACGGCTCGTGGTGGCCGTCCTGATCTTCGTGATGGGCATGGTGGCGCTGGTCACCGGTCTGGTGGTCACCGACGCGTCGCTGTGGTTCGGGATCGTGATCGCGGTCGCGGGTGCGGCGGCCATGGTCGCGGCCGGTGTGCTGGCCTGGCGGGACCGCGCCCGCCGCTGACACCCGGCCAGGACACCCGGGCCATGACACCCGTTCGGCCGTGACAGATGTCATGCCGAACCGATGACAGCTGCCGCATTCGTCCCGTCGCGCGGCGGAGGAATCTTGGTTCATGACCACCAACCACATTCAGGCGCCGGACGGCGCCGCGGTCCGGCTGACCGGGCTGCAGAAGAGATTCGGCCAGGTGCATGCCGTCCGCGGGGTCGACCTGCTGATCGCCCCCGGCGAGGTCGTCGCCTTCCTCGGCCCGAACGGGGCCGGCAAGTCCACCACCATCGACATGCTGCTCGGGCTGACCCGGCCCGATTCCGGCACCGTGCAGCTGTTCGGGACCGACCCGGTGGCCGCGGTGCAGGCCGGCCGGGTCGGCGCGATGCTGCAGGCGGGCGCGCTGCTGCCGGACGTCACCGTGCGCGAGCTGGTGACCATGTTCGCCGGCCTGCACCGGCACCCGATGCCGCCCGCGCAGGCGATGGCGCTGGCCGGGATCGCCGACATCGCCGGCCAGAAGACGCAGAAGCTCTCCGGCGGCCAGGCGCAGCGGGTCCGGTTCGCGCTCGCGCTCATCCCGGATCCCGATCTGCTGGTCCTGGACGAGCCGACCGCCGCCATGGACGTCCAGGTGCGGCGGGCGTTCTGGGCGTCCATGCGGGAGTTCACCGACTCCGGGCGCACCGTGCTGTTCGCCACGCACTACCTGGAGGAGGCCGACCAGTTCGCCGATCGGGTGGTCGTGCTGTCCAGCGGCGCCGTGGTGGCCGACGGCACCGGCGCGCAGATCAAGGCCACGGTGGCCGGTCGCACCATCTCCGCGGTGATCGACGGGGCCGACCCGCAGCGGCTGGCCAATCTGCCCGGGGTACTCGGCACCGACCGTCAGGCGACCCGAACCCTTTTGCGCTGCAACGACTTCGACCTTGCCCTCCGCACCCTGCTGGCGGAGTTCCCGCAGGCGCACGACATCGAGATCGCCGCGGGCAACCTCGAGGACGCGTTCCTCGAGCTCGTGGCCACGGCCCGCCAGGAGGCGACCAGATGAGCACCGCAACCGTTTCCGCCCGGCCCGCCGCAGACCTGGGCATGACCGTCCGCTACGCGCTGATGTCCACCCGGCTGGTCTTCCGCAACCTGCGGTTCCTGGTCCTGACGGTGGCCCTGCCGCTGATGCTGTTCCTGTTGTACGCCAACGTCTACCGCGGCCAGGACGCTGGCAACGGGCTGACCGTCGTCGACTACCTGATGGTGTCGATGGCCTCGTTCGGCTGCATCGGCGCCGCCATCAACACCGGCGCCCGGATCGCCATCGAGCGGCAGGTCGGCTGGAACCGCCAGCTGCGGCTGACCGCGCTGCCCGGCCACTCCTACCTGACGGCGAAGGCGATCGTGTCGATGCTGGTCACGCTGCCGGCCCTGCTGCTGGTGTTCCTGGCCGGCGCCACCGTCGGCGACGTGCAGCTGAGCATGGGCCAGTGGCTGGGCACCGGCCTCGCCGTCTGGTTGGGCCTGATCCCGTTCGCCGTGCTGGGGTTGGTGATCGGCTTCGCCGGCACCGTGGACACCGTGCAGCCGATCACCATGATCACCTACCTAGGTCTGTCCATCCTCGGCGGTCTGTGGTTCCCGGTCGAGGCGTTCCCCACCTTCCTGCAGGAGGTCGCCAAGGTCATGCCCTCGTACTGGCTGGCCGACCTGGGCCGCAGCGTGCTGGCCGGCGATGGCGTGCCGCTGACCGCGGTGCTGGTGCTGGCTGCCTGGACGCTCGTGCTCGGCGCCGTCGGCGTCTGGTCCTACCGGCGCAGCGGCGCCAAGGTCTGACCGGAGGATGATGACCGCATGAACGCCGCGCCCGGCCCGGACCTGGACGAGCGCCGGGTGTACGGCCGACGGCGGTGGGAGCTGGGCGGCACCGTCGCCCAGCTCTTCCTCATCTCCGCGTACGTGTCGGTGGCCACCTCGGACCTGCCGGTCGGCACCAAGGCGTGGTCGCTGGGGCTGTTGGCGACGTTCACCGCGTTCTACATCTTCGTGCCCGGCCGGTGCCTGTTCAGCCCGATGCCGGTGCGGATCGCGGTCATCGTCGCGCTGCTGGCGCTGTCCCTCCCCCAGTTCCTGGTGATGGGATCGTCGGCCTCGGCGATGTGGATCTTCGCGGCGGTGGTCGGCGGATTCCTGCTGCCGGACTGGGCGGCGATGGGCCTGGGCGTGCTACTGGCCGTGGCGATGCTGCTGGTCGACCGGGCGTTCGGCGATCCGCCCAGTTGGGAGCTGGCCCTGACGACGGTGGCCATGACGGCGTTCATGGCCGGGTTCGTCGGCAACATCAGGCTCAATCGTGAGTTGCGGCGGACCCGGGAGGCCCTGGCGGTGGCCGCGGTGGCGGCCGAGCGCGAACGCATCGGGCGCGACCTACACGACATCCTGGGCCACTCGCTGACCGCGATCGCGGTGAAGGCGGGCCTGGCCCGCCGGCTGGTCGGCCGGGACGACGACGCGGCGGCCACCGAGATCGGTGAGGTGGAACGGCTGGCCCGGGAGGCGCTCGCGGACGTCCGGGCCACCGCGTCCGGCTACCGCGACGTGTCGCTGGCCGCGCAACTCGCCGTCGCCGGCAGCGTGCTACGCGCCGCCGGCATCACCGCCACCCTGCCCGCGGCGGTCGACGACGTCGCCGCCGCTCACCGTGAACTGTTCGGTTACGTGGTCCGCGAGGCCGTCACGAACGTGGTCCGGCACGCGCGCGCGACCCGGTGCACGATCACCGCCGGTCCGGGTTTCGTGCAGATCGTCGACGACGGCACCGCGGCGGGCCCGTCGGCGGCGGGCGGCGCGTCGGCGGCCGGTTCGTCGGCGCCCGGCAGCGGGCTGTCCGGCCTGTCCGACCGGGTGCGCGCGGCCGGCGGCGTGCTGGAGGCCGGACCCCGTGCCGGTGGCGGGTTCTCGGTGCGCGCCAGCATGCCGGTTCCCGCGCTGCGGCCGCCGGCCGACGCACCCGCCCTCGGCCGGCCGGCTCGATGACCGCGATGACCGGTCCGGATCCGGCCCGGATCCGGGTCCTCGTCGCCGACGACCAGGCGCTGATCCGCGGCGCGTTCGCCGCGCTGGTGAACCTGGAGTCGGACATGACGGTGGTGGCGCAGGTCGGCTCCGGTGACGACGTGTTGCCCGCCGCGTTGCGGGAGCGACCGGACATCGCGCTGCTGGACGTGCAGATGCCCGGCATGGACGGGCTGGCCGCGGCGGCCATCCTGGCCGAACGCCTGCCGGGTTGCCGGGTGATCATCCTGACCACCTTCGGCCGGCCGGGTTACCTGCGCCGGGCGATGGAGGCGCGCGCCGCCGGGTTCATGGTCAAGGACGCGCCGCCGGAGACGCTGATCGACGCGATCCGCCGGGTGCACCGCGGCCTGCGGGTGGTCGATCCGGACCTGGCCGCGGAGAGCCTGGCGCTCGGCGAGTCGCCGCTGACCGGCCGGGAGCGGGACGTCCTGCTGGCCACCGCGGACGGCGGCACGGTCGGGCAGATCGCGTCGCGGCTGTTCCTGTCCGAGGGCACCGTGCGCAACCACCTGTCCTCGGTGATCGGCAAGACCGGCGCGGCGACCCGGGCGGACGCCCTGCGCATCGCCACCGAGCGGGGCTGGATCTGAGCATGCCTCCCGGCCGGTGCCGGTCAGGGCAGCAGACCGTGCCGGGCCGCGAACAGGGCCGCGGCCCCGCGGGTCGAGCACCCGATCTTGAGGTAGATGTGCTGGATGTGGGTATCGGCGGTCTTCGGTGAGATGGTCAGCTCCTGCGCGATCCCACGGGTGGACAGCCCACGCGCCAGCAGCCCCAGCACCTGCACCTCCCGGGCGGTCAACGACGCCGGGTTCACCTCGCCGACCGGCCGCCGCGGGTGACCGTCGGCGGCCAGCACGCACTCGACCGCCCGCGGGTCGACCTCGCCGCGGCCCGCTGCCGCTCGCAGGACCGCCGCGGCCTCGTCCCGGCCCAGGCCGGATCGATGTGCCCGGTCCTCGCGCGAGCCCCGGTACCGGTCGGCGGCGGCCAGCAGTCGATCCGGGAACGGCAGTCGTCCGGCGTCCAGGCCGCGCGGGTAACCGCCGCCGTCCGGCTGTTCGTGGTGGTTGCCGGCGATCGGCGACAAGCCGGCCAACCCGGGCGAGCGGTCGAGCATCTGCGCGGTGAGCAGCGGATGCAACCGGACCCGGTCGCGCTCGGCCCGGGTGAGCGGGCCGGGCTTGTCCCAGATGCTGGTGGGCACGCCGGCACGGCCCAGGTCGTGCACCAACCCGGCCCGCCGTACCCGTTCCACGTCCGCCGCGGGCAGGCCCGCCCGGTCCGCCGCGACACCGGCCAGGTGCGCCACCGCCCGTGAGTGCCCGGCCGTGTAGCCGGATTTCAGATCGGCGAAATCGGCGACCACGGTGAGCATCTCGCCGATATCCCGGTCGGCGACGGTGCGTCGCGGGCCCGGTTCTGCGGCCAGTGCCGCATCCCACGGATCGATCTCGTGCAGCCGGCGCAACAACTCCGGCACCATCGGGCGCACCGCGTTCGCCAACGCCGGGTCGTAGGCGGAGCCGGCGCGGCCGGCGACCGCGGCCACCGCGGCCGCCGGATCACGATGGCGCGCCAGCACTTCCACGTCCTGCGCCAGATGCACCACTCGCATCGGCAGCGGGATCGCCTCCCCCGCGGCACCGCTGGGCTGCCCCTTGCCGTTCCACCGCTCGAAGGTGAACTGCAGCGCATGCCGCACGTCGTCGGGCATGCCGAGGCGATCGGCCAGCGCATCGGCGACCTCGCACCCGGTGCGGTAGTTCATCGAGGCGAACCGGCGCCCGCCGGCGAGGGCGGACACGACCGCCGGCACCCGGCGCAGTCGCCGATGGCTCGGGGCGGCGTGCGCGACGACGTCCCGGATGACCGCACGGGGATCGGCCGCGTCGTAGAGCAGCGTGCGGGCACGCGCCTGGATGTCGTCACCGAAGAATCCGGCCACCTCGAGGGCGTGGCCGGTGCAGCCGAGGTAGCGCAGGTGACCGCACCAGTAGGCAACCGTCAGGTCGGCGTGCGAGAGACCGAGCTCACCGCCGATCCAGCCGGCCAGCAGCGTGCCGCGCAGCTGGGACTCGAGCGGCTGGCCGAACGCGCAGTCCTGTCCGAGGGACAGCACACCGACGAGCTCGGCCAACCGCAGCCGGTGCGGTCCGGTGGTCTCGGCCATCCGCGCCCCTTCGGATCAGGAGTTCTCCCGATGTGTCGCTGCCTGGTGCGTTCGTACCGTAACGACCGCCCCCGCACCGATCGTCCCGAGGAGCAACCGTGACCACCTTCATCACCCGACTCGACGAGACCGGCACCGGACCTCGGGTCGCCGTCAAGGATCTGATCGACGTCCGCGGTGTGCCGACCACCGCGGGTTGCCGAGCGGTCGAGAAGTCGGCGGCTCCGGCCCGTCTCGATGCGGCCTGCTTGGCCGGGTTCCGGGCCGCGGACGCCCGGATCGTCGGCAAGACCAACCTGCACGAGCTGGCGCTCCTGCCGATCGGCACCAACCCGTGGTTCGGCACGCCGGTGAACCCGCTGGATCCGGCGATCATCCCGGGCGGGTCGTCGAGCGGGTCCGCGGTCGCGGTCGCCACCGGCGAGGCGGACATCGCGCTCGGCACGGACACCGGTGGGTCGATCCGGGTGCCCGCGGCCTGCTGCGGCATCGCCGGCCTGAAGACCACCTACGGCCGGATCCCGCTGGACGGCGTGCGCCCGCTGGCACCGAGCTTGGACACGGTCGGCCCGATGGCCCGCTCGGTGTCCGGGCTGATCGACGGGATGGTGTTGCTGGAGCCGGGGTTCGCCGTGGACCCGGCGCCGACCGTGCGGATCGGCCGCCTGCCCACCGGCGGTGACCCGGCCATCGAGGCCGCCGTGGACGGGGCGTTGCGCGCCGCCGATCTCGACGTGGTCCCGGTCGACTGGCGCGGGCTGGCGGAGGCCGTCGCCCTCTTCGCCGCCGTCTTCTTCACCGAGGCGGCGGCCACCGACGGACCGCTGGTGACCGGCCATCCGGACGCGGTGGGCGCGGACGTACAGGCCGCGCTCGGCCTGGTCGACATGTTCGCCGCCGGCCTGGACCGGGCGCGGGCCCGAGCCTGGCGCTCGTCGTTGCTGGCGCTGTTCGACCAGGTGGACCTGCTGGTGCTGCCGACCCTGCCGAGCCGTCCGCCCCGCCTGGATCAGCTCGATCCGACGACGCTGCTGGCCGTCATCACCGGGCTGTGCCAGCAGGTGGCTCCGTTCAACCTGGCCGGCGTGCCGGCCCTGTCGATCCCGGTGCCGCTGCCCGGGTCGCGGATCCCGGCCGGCCTGCAGCTGGTCGGACCGCCGAACGGTGAGGAACGGCTGCTGCCGGTCGGCTGCCGCATCGAGGCCGCACTCGAGGGCACGGCCGTTTCCGCGGAAACGTGACCGATATATCGATTGCCCGATTTGTCGTTTCCGCGGGAACGTCCGGCTCGTTCCGTGGTCGCGCTGTCGGACCTCCTTCGTAGTCTGCGACCCATGGCATACACGTTTCAGGTGACGGTGGACAGCGCGGACCCGCACGCCCTGGCCGACTGGTGGGCCGACGCCCTCGGCTGGCGGGTCGAGCCCAGCGACGAGGCGTTCATCCGCAAGATGATCGACGCGGGCCATGCGGCCGACTCGGACACCACGACCCATCGCGGGATCCTGGTCTGGCGGGAGGGCCAGGCGATCAACCATCCGGACGGCGCCGCGCCCCGGGTGCTGTTCCAATTGGTGCCGGAGTCCAAGACGGTGAAGAACCGGGTGCATCTGGACGTCCGGGTGGGCGCCGAGAACATCGAGAGCGAGGTCGAGCGGCTGGCCGCGGCCGGTGCCACCGAACTGTGGCGGGGCCGGCAAGGCCCGCACTGGTGGGTGACCATGGCCGACCCGGAGGGCAACGAGTTCTGCGTCAGCTGACCGGTCCGCCGGCGAGCTGCCCGGCGAACCACCGGCAGATCTCCTCGCCGGCCAGCACCCCGATGTTCGCGGTGACCCGGACGTGCGGCGCCGCCCAGCCGGTCTCGTACAGCTCGCCGTGCGCCGGCCGGATGCCGTCGTCGGCGGCGGCCAACAGACCCGCGTCCAGCGCGCCGTCGCCGGCGGCCAGCAACCGGGTGCCGCCGACCCGCCGCATCACCTCGGCGACGGCGGCCTGTTTGGTCAGCCCGGCCGGCAGCGCATAGATCTTGCGGCCCTGCATGGAGACCACCCAGCCCCGATCGGCGCACCAGCCGGCCCACTCGGCCAGGAAGTGCCCGGGCATCGCCGCAACGTCGACGACCAGGTAGCAGAACAGGTCGTCGGCGACCCGGCGGCTGCGCACCCAGGCGCCGCCGGCGACCCGGTCCTGGCGCCGGAGGACCTCGTCGAGGCGTGCGCCGCCGCCGGCGACCCGGCGCTCGACGGCCCGCCGCCACCCGGCGTCCGGCGCCCCGTCCACCAGGATGTGCCCGCCGTTGCTGACCACCGCGAACGGAGCCGGCCCGCCCGGCAGGTCGACCCGCGCGTACTGCGCCGGGGTGCGGGTGGTGGCCGGCACCAGCACCGCGGCCCGCCGGACCGTCGCCAGCACCGCGCCCGCGTCCGCGGTCATGAACGACTGGGGCCGGCCGTCCAGCCGTTCCACGCAGGCCAGACCCGGGTCGGCGGCCGGGTCCGGGCCGGGGACGGCGGACGCGGAATAGATCAGCGTGCGATCCAGATCGGTGGCCACCACCGTGGTCACAGCCGGCGCACCAGCCCGACGCAGGAGTAGGCCAGGTCGGGGACCACCTCGACCGGCACGCCGCGGTCGGCGGCCAGCAGCCGCAGATGCCGGTGGTCGGCGTGGTCGGGTTCGCGAACCAGGATCTTCCACGGGACCCGCCGCAGCAGCACCCGGGTCGCCTCGCCGACGCCGGGCTTGACGAAGTTGACCGAGTCGATCCCGTACCGCTCGCGGATCGACTCCACCGCCGCCCAGCCGGCGAAGGTCACGGCCCGGTCGGCGGCGGCCAGCTCCGGGTGCTCGGCGCGGACCCGGTCGGCGACGTCGTCGAACCGGTCGCTGACCGCGTCCAGGAACACTCCGGAGACGTCCCGGTCGGCCAGCTCGCGGTAGTACTTCGCGCCGTGGAAGTCCGCCGGCCCGATCAGCTCCCGGTTCAACACGGTCCGGGACACCAGCCCGGACACCGTCGAGTTCAGGCAGGCGGAGGCGATCAGGAAGTCGTCCCGGGTGCCGAAGGTGCGCACGCAGTGGCCGGGGTCCGCGAGCACCGCCAGGTCGTCGGAGAACACCGGCCCGCCGGCCCGCCGCACCGCGTCCAGCGCCTGGGTCAGCTCGCGGGCGATCGCGCCCTTGCCCGTCCACCCGTCGACGAACACCACCGACGCCGGGTCGTGCCGCGCCGCCAGGTACCGCAGCGCGACCTCGTCGATCCCCCGCCCGCGCACGATCGACACCGCGTAGTGCGGCAGGTCGAGCCGGTGGAACCGCTGCGCCCAGCGCCGCATCAGGATGCCGACCGGCGTCCCCGCGCGGGCCAGCGAGGCGAGCACCGCGTCGGGCCCGCGTTCGGCCAGCACCAGCTCGGTGACCGCGCCGACCGCGTGCGCCAGCCGCGCGGCGGTGCGGGTCAGCATCGCCTCGAACAGCGCCTGGTAAGCGGGATCGGGCTGGTACTCGACCGGTAGCGATTCGGCGTAGTGGGCCAGGCCGGCCTGGATCGCCGGCTCCCGCTGCGCGGCGTCGGCCTCCAGGTCGACCGACGACAGGTCGGTGAGCAGCCAGGAGACCTCGTCGGGCCGGTAGCTGCCGAACGCCGGCCCGGCCAGCGGGGCGGGCAGGCTGGCCTCCGGGAGTCTGGCCAGCAGCACCGGCGCCCCGGTCGCCCCGGCGATCCTCGCCGCCACGCCGTCGCGGTGATCCAAGGCGTGCCCGTCGTCGACGACGACGATCAGGTCGGCCTCGTCCGGGCCGACCGACCCGACATCGGCCGGCCAGCGCACGTTGTACACGTGCCGCACCGCCTGCTCGGGGCCGGCGGGATGGACCAGGCCGGTGAAATCGATCCGCCGCCGGATCGGGTACCCAGGCAGCCGCAGCGCATGCACCGGCGACCGGGTGGTCGACTGGAACCCCGCTGTCCGACCGGCTGTCCGGCCGGCCGCTTGCAGCGCAAGGGCCAGCCGCAGCGGCAGGTACATCAGCTCCTCGGTGCCCAGCACCAGCACCCGGCGGGCATCGCCGCAAGCCCGGTCCAGCGCGGCGGCCGCGACCGCGATCGCCGCGTCGAAGGCCGGCCGGTCGGCCGCCGCGAATCCGTGCCGGCCGCCGTGCGGCACCGACGCCGGCCAGGGCAGGGTCAGCTCCCGCACCGCCGGCGCACCCGGCACCGGCGCGGCCGGGCCGTCGTCGGGCAGCTCGCGGGCCACCCGGCGCGCGGTGCCGTCCGGCACCTCGACCCCACCGCCGACCAGCGCGACCACATCGATCCGGCACCCCAACCGGGCGGCCACCCGCGCCCGCATCGCGTCCGCCTCGGCCGGACGCACGTCCACCAGCCCGGCCAGCACGTACCGCGACCGCGGGTGCGCCGCGTGCACCGCCTCGATCACGTTCAACGCGGTCCGGCCGGTGGACAGCTCGTCGTCCACCAACACCAGCGGCCCGTCGCTGGCCAGCGGCACGGCGGGACCCGGCCGCAGCAGGTGACCGGTGGCGTGCGAGTGCGGCTCGACGAACTCGGCGGCGACCGGCACATCGCCATCGGGCCGGCGGGTGGAGTGCAGGTACGCCGAACCGAGCTGGTCGGCGACCAGGTGGCCGAGCGAGGTCGCGGTCTCGGCGAAGCCGAGGGTCAGCACGTCCGGCTCCGCGGGTGATCGGGGTGGCAGCCATTCGAGCAGCCGGCCCGGGTCGACCCCGCGCAGGCTCGCCGCCGCCGCGTCGCACCAGGCCGCCGGCACCGGCGACCGGTCGTCGGCCAGGCACCGGGCGACCAGCGCGCCGAGCAGCCGCCCGGCGCCGGCCGCCACCCGCGGGTCCACCGGCAGGTGCTTGCCCAGCACGGTGGACACCAGCAACTGGGCCCGTTTGGGGTTGCGGCGCAGCGCGATCCGGGTCAGGTCGCCCATGGTCAGGCCCACCGGCGACGACCGGTCGGTCACCGTGATGCCGTACCGCTCGATCGCCGGTGACGCCGGCCCGGCCAGGCCCGCGGTCACCCCGCCCCCTGCAACGCGTTGAGGATGTCGATGTGCGAGATGTGCTCGGCCGCCGCACCGAACACCTTGGCGCGCAACATGGTCCGCTCGGCCCAGATCCGGTGCGGGCGCATCTCGTTCATCTTGTTGCGGTACTCGGAGGCCCGCACGCCGCCCTCGGCGGCCTCGGGTTCGACGATGTCCAGCGCGTCCCGGTACTCCTCGTGCGGCACCACGGACAGGGCGTGCACCGGCGCGATGTGCGACGGGTGGATCACCGACTTGCCGGTCAGCCCGTTCGCCCGGTCCAGGATCGTCTCCCGCATCAACCCGTCCAGGTCGCGGCTCATCAGCCGGCGCCGCAGGTCGTCGGCATGCCGCTCCTCGAACGGCGTCTGCCGCAGCTGCGGCCGCAGGATCCGTTCGTGGTTGGCGAAGTACTCCCACACCGGCCCGGTGATCGCGAACCCGGTGCCGTCGGTCCGGCCGAGCTGGTTGACCACCTGGGTGATCAGGTCGGCCGCCACGCCGACGTCATAGATGCTCAGGTCGCGGTCCCGCCGGATGCCGAACAGGCCGCACAGGTCGGTCGCGCCGATCCGCACGGACAGCACCTGCGCCCGGTACCGGTCCAGCAGCTCCCGGATGCCGACCAGCTCCGCCTCCCGGGTCTCCCGGTACAGCACCTCCCGGGTCTCCAACACCGGCATCGCGTAGACCGGGTGCGCCGACCGGGCGTCCACCTCGGCGACGGCCTGCAGGTACTCCTCGCCGGTCTTAGTGGAGAACTTGGGCAGCACGAACCCGCTGACGATCGCCTGGCCGTGGCCGAGCACCAGCGCCAGCTCCCGGATGTGCGCGGCGGATCGGACCCGGACGAACAGCAGGCTCTCCGGCGGGTCCTCCGCCAGCTCGGCGAGCACGTCACCGGTGGCGGTGACGGCGGCGTCGACGGACGGGTCGGTGATCGCGTCCTCCAGGTCGATGACCATCGAGCGGGCGCCGCGGTCGGCCCGCCGGCGCACCGTCCGGGCCAGATCCGACCGGGTCGCCGGCACGTACAGGGTGGCGCCCAGCGCGTGGGCGAGCACCGACCGCTCGCTGCTCCGGTCGAACGTCCCCGGCTCGGCGTGGAACACCACGCGGCGAACCTCATCGGCCAACTGGTCGAAGTGACGCATCGTCCTCCTGTCGGGGGCGGCCGGCGGTCGCCACGGTGCCGGCGGGAACTCTGGGTCGGGTCGGGAAGTTCGGTCAACGGATGGCCACAGGCAGAGCCGCTTCGCTCGATAGGGTTCCCACAGATGCGCGAACGTGCGCACCGGGCTCCCCTGCTGGGCAGAGTACTTGGCCGCGGGGGGCGTCCCCGGTGAACACGGAGCGAACAGACGATCCGGCAAAGCGGCCCGATCGGACAAATGAAGGGGAAACGTCATGGGTGTGAGCCTGACCAAGGGCGGCAACGTCTCGCTGACGAAAGCCGCGCCCGGCCTCAAGGCGGTATCCGTGGGCCTGGGCTGGGACGTCCGGTCGACCACCGGGACCGATTTCGACCTGGACGCGAGCGCGCTGGGCCTTCGTCCCGATCACCGGGTGGTCGCCGACGAGTATTTCGTCTTCTTCAACAACAAGACCTCGCCGGACGGCTCCATCGTGCACCAGGGCGACAACCTCACCGGCGAGGGCGAAGGCGACGACGAGGTGATCGACGTCGACCTGTCCGCGGTCCCGACCACCGTCGACTCGATCGTGTTCCCGGTGTCCATCTACGACGCCGACGCCCGCGGCCAGACGTTCGGCCAGGTCCGTAACGCCTTCATCCGCGTCGTCGACCAGTCCAACGGTGCCGAGCTCGCCCGTTACGACCTGTCCGAGGACGCGTCGACGGAGACGGCCATGGTCTTCGGTGAGCTCTATCGCAACGGCGCCGAGTGGAAGTTCCGGGCCATCGGCCAGGGCTACGCTTCTGGCCTGGCGGGTATCGCCCGCGATTTCGGAGTCAACATCTGAGTCGGGAAAGGCCTCCGTGCACCTCAAGATCTTCCTGTGGTCCTATATCGTCACCGCCCTGTCGCTGGTGGTGGCGTTCATCTACGGCAGTTGGTCGGCCGTGGTGCTGGCCGCCATTCTGGGCATTCTCGAGGTATCGCTGTCCTTCGACAACGCGGTGATCAACGCCACCATTCTCGAACGGATGAGCGAGTTCTGGCAGAAGATGTTCCTCACCGTGGGCGTGGTGATCGCGGTGTTCGGTATGCGGCTTCTGCTGCCGTTGTTGATCGTCTACTTCGCCGCCGGGCTGCCGCCGGTCGAGGCCTTCCAACTGGCGATGAACCCGCCCGCCGACGGCGCCGCGTACTTCCCGGACGGCTCGCCCAGCTACCAGACCCTGCTGACCGACGCGCACCCGATCATCGCCGCGTTCGGCGGCATGTTCCTGCTGATGCTGTTCCTGAACTGGCTGTTCGAGGAGAAGGAACACCACTGGCTGACCTGGCTGGAACGGCCGCTGGCCAAGGCCGGCCGGTTGGACTCGATGGCCATCCTGGTCGCCTGCCTGATCCTGCTGGTGACCTCGGAGACGCTGGCCGAAGATGCCGAGACCGTGCTGTTCGCCGGGTTGACCGGCCTGGTGGTGTACCTCGCGGTCAACGGGCTCGGGGCGTTCTTCGAGAACGCCGAGCACGTCGGGGAGGGCGCGGACGGCGACCCGGAGACCAACGTGGACCGCGAGCCGTCGGCTACCGGCCGGAACACCGCACTCGTCAAGGCGGCCGGCAAGGCGGGCTTCTTCCTGTTCCTGTACCTGGAGGTGCTGGACGCCTCGTTCTCCTTCGACGGCGTCATCGGCGCGTTCGCCATCACCTCCGACCCGATCATCATCGCGCTGGGCCTCGGGCTGATCGGCGCCATGTTCGTCCGGTCGCTGACCGTGTACCTGGTCCGCAAGGGCACCCTGTCCGAGTACATCTACCTGGAGCACGGAGCGCACTGGGCGATCGGCGCGCTGGCGATCATCCTGTTCATCTCCATCGGCGTGCACATCAGCGAGTTCATCACCGGCCTGCTGGGCGTCGCCTTCATCGGTGCCGCGTTGGTCAGCAGCATCCGGCGCAACAGCCGGCTGCGCGCCCACGGTGAGGAAGTGGGCACCGTCCACGCCTGATCCGACCGACCGACCGAAAGGATGTCGCTGCCCACGATGGCCATCGACTACACGAAACGACCGCAGCCCGCGGCTCCGCCGGCGCAGGGCAGCCGGGTGATCCTGACCAAGGGCGCGCCCAAGGTCTCGCTCACCAAGTCCGGCGCCGTCGGCGGCACCGCCCGGGTCAACCTGAACTGGTCGACCGGCGCACCACCGTCGCCACCGTCGGGTGGAGGTTTCTTCGCCAAGCTCAAGGGTGCCGCGGCCGCGGCCACGCCGGCCGGGGTGGACCTGGACCTGGGCTGCCTGTACGAGCTGGGTGACGGGCGCAAGGGCGTGGTGCAGGCGCTCGGCAACGCGTTCGGCTCGCTCACCGCGCCGCCCTGGATCCAACTCGACGGCGACGACCGCACCGGCAGCGTCGCCGGTGGCGAGAACATGTCCATCAACCTCGGCGCGCCGGGCCGGTTCCGCCGGGTGCTGATCTTCGCGATGATCTACGAGGGCGCCCCGAACTGGGCCGCGGTGGACGGGGTGGTCACCCTGACCTCGGCGAACGGGCAGTCGTTCGAGGTACGCCTGGACGATTCGGACGACGCGGCCCGGATGTGCGCGGTGGCCCAGCTGGTCGAGTCCGGGGGTGAGCTGGTGTTCCAGCGTGAGGTCAAGTACGTCCAGGGCGGCCAGATGGCGCTGGACCGCGCCTACGGGTGGGGCATGAACTGGCAGGCCGGCCGCAAGTAGCTCACGCCTGGCGCACCCAGGTCATTCGCACTCCGTCCGCCGTGGCGCGCAGCGATCCGTCGCCGACGACCTCGAAGGTGATGGTCGGACGGAACGGCACGGTGCCCATCCCGGCCCACCCCAGCCTGGCGTCGACGGAGATCTGCGATCCGTTGAGAGGCGTCCAGGTTCCGTCGGCCCAGCCGCCGCTGCCCCTGGACACCACGCGATACCGCGATGCACCATGCGGAACATAGGTCACGAACGCGTCCTGCAGATCGACCCCGCCCGCCGACTCGACCCTGACCAGCCATCGTCCGGCCAGCAGCCCACCCAGGCGCCCGCGCTCGTCAAAGCCACCAGGCACCGGGACCGGCCGGGCCGGCCTGGCAGCGTGCGGGGTCGAACCGGTGTGCGGGGACGATCCGGACCTCGGCACGTGTCGGCCACGGCGTCGGTGGACCGGAGGCAGGTCGCCCGAATAGTGGCCTTCCCAGCAGGGCTTGGGCCAGTCGGTGTCGGCGACGTAGCCCTTTCCCTCACACCAGCGGCAGATCTTGCCGTTCGAGTGCCGACCGTCCCGACAACCGTGGCATGGGCAGGGCGCGGTGACCATGGCTCGTCATCAGTTCGAATTGGCGTGTACCCGGCTCAGTTCGACGTATTGATCCTTGGTCCCGTCGAGACGCACATGAGCCAACGGAGTCGTCCCGCCCGACGGCAGGATGCCGATGAGCGTGGCGTCCCGGTGCGCCTCGCTGCCGTCGGATTCATCCACCCTGACCTTGGGCAGACCCATGGCCGTCAGCTGGGCTTCGCCCGCCGTGTACAGCTTTGCCGTGACGTAGGAACGGCAGACCATGTCGGCGATGGCCAACAGCACGATGAGAGTGGCGACGGTCAGCCAGACCACCAACATCTGGTTCGAATCGAGCATCACCACGTCGATCGAGTTCAAGCCCTGAGTGATGGCGGCGAATCCGCCGACGAAGATCGACACGATCTTCGTGACATTCATCGTCGACGCCGAGACCACGTCACCGTTACCGGTCTCGCTGGAGAACATCGAACTGAACCAGGTACTCGTACTCATGGCCATTCCCCACCCCGTCCGCACCCGCGGCATCGATTCCGACAACTCGGATTGTCCGGGTTGTCGGCAGGGTCGGGTAGGGACCAAGGTCACCAATCGACGTCGGGGGCCCGCAGCGGCCGATCGCGTGACCGGGCTCAGAAGGTCTGCGCCGCCAGCGGAATCAGCTGGTCGGCGGTCCGGGCGTTGCCCGGCGTGCCGATCGCGGTGAACGACCAGCCGTTGCCCTGCCGGGACACCCGGGCCATCACGATCGCCGTGTGGGTGCCCGACCCGGACAGTTCGTACCGCACCAGTTCCTTGTCGCGGTCGGCCGAGTCGACCACCCGGGCGTAGGCGTTCTCGATCTGGGAGAAGTTCTGCCCGCTGTAGGAGCTGACGACGAACACGATGTGCGTCACCTGCGGCGACACCCGCGGCAGGTCGACCATGATCGATTCGTCGTCGCCCTCGCCCTGGCCGGTCAGGTTGTCGCCGGTGTGCATCAGCGAGTTGTCCGCCGACCGCAGGTTGCCGTAGTAGACGACGTCCAGCACGCGCTTGTCGGCGGCGAACAGCAGCGCCGACGCGTCCAGGTCGACCGAGACCTGTTTGGTCCCGCCGAACATGCCCTTCTTCTTGATCGCGTCCCAGCCCAGGCCCATCCGTACCTGGGACAGGGCACCGCCGCCCTGCTTGACCAGGCTGACGGTCTGGCCCTTGGTCAGGTTGACACCCACGTCTGCTGCCCTTCGTCGCGGTGAGATCGAGCCGATGAGATCGAGCCGGTGAGACTCAGAGGTTGACGCCGTAATCCTTGGCGATGCCGGCCAGCCCGCTGGAGTAGCCCTGGCCGATGGCCCGGAACTTCCATTCGGCCCCGTGCCGATACAGCTCACCGAACACCATCGCGGTCTCCACGGAGGCGTCCTCGGACAGGTCGTACCGGGCCAGCTCGCTGTTGTCGGCGGAGTTCACCACCCGGATGTAGGCATTGCGGACCTGGCCGAAGGTGATTCCGCTGGTCTCCGCGTCGTAGATGGACGTCACGAAGACGACCTTGTCCAGGTTCGCCGGCGCGGCGTTCAGGTCGATCGCCACCACCTCGTCGTCGCCGGCACCCTCGCCGGTGCGGTTGTCGCCCAGATGCTCGATCGCACCCTCCGGCGAGCGCTTCTGGTTGAAGAAGATGAAGTA
Organism: uncultured Actinomycetes bacterium; assembly: GCA_964497705.1. Classification (GTDB taxonomy): domain Bacteria; phylum Actinomycetota; class Actinomycetes; order Mycobacteriales; family Nakamurellaceae; genus Nakamurella. The sequence goes on from CAZCEH010000001.1 coordinate 99,789, forward strand.
GTCGTTGGAGATCACGACGCCGTTCTCGGCGCAGCCGAGGGCACTGGCGTCCAGGTCGAACTTGTCTCCGGTGGTGGTCCGGGCGTCCCAGCCCAGCCCGACCATGATCTTCGACAGACCCGGCGCGGCCTTGGTCAGCGAGAGGTTCCCGCCCTTGACCAGACTGATGCCCATCCACAGCTCCTTCGGTGCGCTGATGACTTCGGTGCGCTGATGACGCCGGACACCGGCCGGCGGCCCGTCCGACCCTACTGGCGAGCCGGCGGTCAGCCGACGTTGACGCCGAAGTCTTTGGCGATTCCGGCGAGACCGCTCGCGTAGCCCTGGCCGATCGCACGGAACTTCCACTCGCCGTTGTAGCGGTAGACCTCGCCGAACACCATCGCGGTCTCCACGGAGGCGTCCTCGGTCAGGTCGTACCGAGCGAGCTCGACGTCGTTGGCCAGGTTGACGACCCGGATGTAGGCGTTACGGACCTGCCCGAAGGATTGCCGGCGGCTCTCCGCGTCGTAGATCGACACCGTGATGACGATGGAAGCAGCCTGCGGCGGAACGTTTTTCAGGTCGATGTTGATGACCTCGTCGTCACCTTCGCCCTCGCCGGTCAGGTTGTCGCCCTGGTGCTCGATGGACCCGTCGGGCGAGCGCAGGTTGTTGAAGAAGACGAACCAGTCGTCCGAGAGGATCTTGTGGGTGTCGCCGAGGGCCAGCGCGCTGGCGTCCAGGTCGAAGTCGTCGCCGGCGGTCGAGCGGACGTCCCAGCCCAGGCCGACGGCGATCGCCGTCAGGTTCGGCGCCGCCTTCGTCAGGCTGACATTGCCACCCTTGCTCAAGCTCACGCCCATGATCGACGCCACTCCTCGCTCGATTCGCCGCGACCGCCTCGCGCGATCGGGAATCTTCCCCGCGCTCACCCTACCGACCTGGTCGCCGGCACCGCAGGGTCCCGCCGGGCGTCATTCGATCGGGGTCGTCTGGTCCACCCAGCTGATCCGGTCGAAGCCGTAGCCCCGGCATGCCTCTTGGACGGTGGTGCCGATCAGGTCCATCTCCGCGCGGATGACCAGCTCACCGCGGAGGTTGTAGGCCGATGCCAGCACGGCGACGGCCGGCGCCGGGGCAAGGTCGATCGGCATCTCGATCCGGTCGCCGCCGAAGGTGGTGGCGATCAGCGTGCCGCCCCACTGCAGCGGCTGACCGTTCCCGGCGAAGGCGTAGACGACGAACCGCTCGAGGTCGGTGACCTGCCGCAGGTCGACGGCGATGCGCTCGTACTGCTGCCGGTTCGCCACGATGATCGGGCGGCGGGTCTCCCCCGGCGGCGCGTAGCGGCGGCCGGCATGGTGCTGCACGGTGGACGCCCGGCCCGACCGCAGCTGGTAGGCGCAGCCCAGGCGCAGGTCGCCGGCCGCGGCGGTGACCACGGCCTCGAAGGTGAGGGTGCCGACCCCGGACTGCACCCGGGTCAACGTGACGGTCGGCCGGCGCCGGTTCAGGGTGATCGGCACACCGGGCGTGATCCGCGGCTCCCGCCAGGTGCTGGCTGGCCGCCGCATCGCCGGCGGGGCCGCGGGGGTGGACTGCCGGGGCGGTGTGCCGCCCAGATCGAGCGAGGTATCCACGGTGGGCGGTGCCGGCCGGGGCGGGGGCGTCGCGGGGGCACCCAGGTCCAGCGAGGTCGAGCCGGACGGGGGCGGTGGACCCGGTGCCGGTGCCGGTGCCGGGCCGAACAGGTCGAGCGATCCCGATGGTGGCGCCGATGATGGTGGGGCCGATTCTGGTGGGACCGATGCTGGCGGGGCTGCCGCCGCGCTGCTCGGGGCCGACAGGTCCAGGGATGTGGACAGGTCCGGCAGTGCGGCCGGCGGGGTCGGTTGGGGCGTCATCGGCCGTTGTGGGCTCGACCGGGGTGGGCTCGTCGGCGGCCGGCTCGTCGGCGGCGGAGTGGTCGGCGGCGGAACCCGAGGCGCTTCGGCCGGCCGGCGCGCCGTGGTCCGGCCGGCCACGAAGTCGGCCAGCGCGGACCCGCCCGAGGCGGGAACGGCCGATGCGGAGCCACCCGACGCGGGAACGGCCGCCCGCGACCGGTGCCGCAGCCAGGACAGGTCGGCACGCGCGGGGGCGCGTCCAGGCGCACGCGGGTCAAGGCTCATCGCGCCGACCCGGTCACCGCGCTCACAGCGGCACGCCGTAGTCGGCGGCGATGCCGGCGATCCCGTTGTCGTAGCCCTGGCCGATCACCTTGAACTTCCATCCGCTGGTGTGCCGGTACAGCTCGCCCAGCAGGATCGCGGTCTCCGAGCGCAGCCCCGGCGCGAGGTTCTCCGAGTGCACCAACTCCTGCCCGCCGGCCAGGTCGAGCACCCGGATCGAGCAGTCCCGGAGCTGACCGAGGGTGCGCCGGGCGCCCGGGCCGTCGTTGACGTACAGGGCGACCACGATCCGGGCAATCTCCGGTGGCACGTCGGCCAGGTCGACCTCGATCTGCTCCCGGTCGTCGCCGAGCAGTTCGGTGCGCCGGGTGACCGACTCCTCCGGGGAGGACAGCTGGTTGAAGAACACGAAGTACCGATCCGAGGGGGCCCGGCTGTCCCGGTCGCACAGGATGGTGGCGGCCACCAGGTTGTCGGACAGCGCCTGCTCCGAGCCGGCGTTCCAGCGCACGCCGAGCACCACACCGGTGAGCGACGGGATCTCCTGGGTGAGGGCGACGTTCGCGCCGCGCCGCAGCGAAGGTGCCATCTACAGGTCCAGCTCCGATTGACCGAACTTGGTGCGCAGGAAGTTGCCCTGCGCGACGAGGGCGTTGGCGTCGTCGTTCTGCACGGCGGCCAGCACCTCGGAGGCCGAGGACAGCAGGAAGTCCAGCTGCTCGACCAACGCCGCGGTGGGATTGATCCCGCCCCGGCCCGGACGGTCGCGCACGGCCGGATCCAGCGCCAGGTAGGCCCGCAGCGTGGTCGGCAGGTAGTCGCGCAGGATGCCGTTGATCGACACCCGGGCGTGGATGTCCAGGTCCCGGTCGCGGGTGGTGAACAGCACGGTGTCGATCACGTCGGTGACCCGGCGGGCCGTCACCACCGCCTGCACCGGCAACTGCCCGGCCGACGCGTTGATGAACCGGTTGGCCTGGAACCGCAACGCCGCCAACGCCTGCGGGCTGTCCTCCTCGGGAGGGGGTGGGCGCAGGATCGGGTCGGACGGTCGGCGTTCCTCCTCCCGACCGAACAGCCAGTTCATCACCACGGTGGGTCGATGTCCCGATCAGGAGCCGGCGTTGAGTTCACCGCGCCGGACTCGTTCCAGGTACGGCTGCGCGCGGTCGATCTGGCCCTGCAACGCGTTCACCGTCTGAGCCATGCTGTCCACCGCCTGGGCGCGGAACGTGTCGACCGCGTCCATCGCCTGGAACACGTTGTCGAACGCCTGCTGCAACTTCTCCACCGACACCGTGGCACTGGCCGCCTGCTCGTGGATCTGGGCGCCCTGGATCTTCAGCTGCTCGGAGGTGCGGGCGATCAGGTCGCCGGTGGCCGCGTTCAGGCCGGTGATCTGGTCGAGCACCAGCTTCTGCCGGGCCAGCGCCTGGGACACGATCACCGCGGTGCGCAGCGCCGCGATCGTGGTGGTCTGCGCGCGGTCCACCCCGCGAATCAGCTCGGAGTTGTTCTTGCGGACCAGGTCGAGAGCCATGTAGCCCTGCACCGCGACCGCCATCTGCGTCATGATGTCCTGCTTGCGCTGCCGGATCGGGAACAACGCGTCCGACCGCAGGGTGTTCGCGTCCTCGGTGCGACCCTGGGACTCCAGGATGCGGACCTGATCCTCCACCGCCACGTCCAGCGCGGTGGCCAGTTCGTTGTACTCGGTGAGCTTGCCCATCAGCGTCCACATGTTGGCCTTCTCGACCTCGATGGCGCCGTTGTCCTTGCGCAGCTCGTCCTGTCCCGACGCGAGCGCCCGGACGATGGCGTCCAGGTGGCTCTGCGCCGACTGGTACTTGGCGAAGTACCGGTCGATCTTGTCGCCGCCGGGGATCCACTTGAGCACCTTCTTGATGCCGGTCAGGTCGGCCCGGTTCGGATCCAGCTCGGTGATCGTCACCCGCAGGTCGGACAGCGTCTTGGCGACCCGGGTCTGCGCGTCGCCGCTGCTGCCGCCCTTACTGCCCTGCAGCACGGCGGCCGGCCGGTCGAGCATCCGGCTGGACACGTTGGCCGACTCCCGCATCTCCCGGTCGCCGAGCGCGGTGATCGCCTCGATCTTCTTGGCGAATTCCGGCGACCGCACGTCCATTCCGGCCAGCTCGATGGCGAACGAACTGGCCCGGGTCTGCAGCTCGGCCTTCCGCGGGTCGGGCACCGCGATCGCGCCGGCCGCCTGAGCCGGTTCGACCACCTGCACCGGGGCCGGCGGGGCGAGGACGAGCGCTCCACCGGAGGCGCCCCCGGATGCTCCACCCGGCGATCCCGAGCCGGATCCAAGATCGAGGTCGGTCATCGACAATTGCTCCTTCGGCTGGACGAACACGAAACCGACGGGGCACCGCGCCAGGACAACGGACGCCCCCGAGGCCAACAATGCCCCATGGTAGGGCGAAGGTCCGACGGACCGACCCCGTTCCCCCCGTACCCACCGCGGAGGCCAACCACATGCCGCCACTCGAACCGCTCATCTTCCTGGTCATCGGCGTGGTCGCCATCAACGGCCTGGCCGGCCGGATCGGGTTGCCCGCCCCGGTTCTGTTGCTGGTGGCCGGCGTCGCGGTGTCGTTCATCCCCCGGATGCCCGCGGTCGAGGTCTCCCCGGAGATCGTGCTCACCGTGCTGATCCCGCCCCTGTTGTTCGCCGCCGCGTCCGAGGCGTCGGTGGTGGCGTTCCGCCGGCTGCTGCGCTCGATCACGCAACTGGCCGTCGGCATGGTGCTGATCACCACCTTCGCGGTCGCCGCCGTCGCCTACCTGCTGATCCCGGGCATTCCGTTCGCCGCGGCCCTGGCCCTTGGCGCGATCGTCGCCCCGCCCGACGCGGTCGCCGCGATCGCCGTCGCCCGCCGGGCCGGCCTGCCCCGGCGGGTCGTCACGGTGCTCGAGGGCGAGTCCCTGTTCAACGACGCGACCTCCCTGGTGTTGCTGCGGGTGGCCCTGGTCGGGCTCGCGGTGGGTTCGATGTCCTGGGGCGAGGCGGTGCTCGAGTTCGCCTGGGCGACCGTCGGCGGCATCCTGGTCGGCGGGCTCGTCGGCCTCGCCCTGTCCTGGTCCAGGCGGCACACCGGCTCGACGCTGGCCACGACCGCGCTGTCCCTGGTCGCGCCGTTCGTGGCCGACCAACTGGGCGAGGCGGTGGAGGCCTCCGGCATCCTGGCCGTGGTGGTGGCCGGCCTGGTGCTGGGCTACCGCGCCCCCTACGACCTCAAGCCGCAGGTCCGGCTGACCCTGACCGCCACCTGGAGCACCGTCCAGTACGTGCTGGAGGGCACCGTGTTCGCGCTGATCGGCCTGCAGCTGTGGGCCATCGTCACGGCCCCGGACATCGGGCGCCGGCCGGTGCTGGTGATCTCCGGCGCGATCCTGCTGACCGTCATCCTGGTCCGGCCGGTCTGGATCTTCGCGCTGAACTACCTGGGCCGGCTGCTGCGCCGGCCGGCCGCCTTCGACGACTGGCGGCCGCTGGCCGCGGTGTCCTGGGCGGGCATGCGGGGGGTGGTGTCGCTGGCCGCCGCGCAGACCCTGCCGCTGGACACCCCGTACCGGTCGCTGCTGCTCACCTGCACGATCGCGGTCATCCTGGGCACCCTGGTCGTGCAGGGGCTGACGCTGCCAACGGTCATCAAGCGGCTGCGCTTCCCGGGCGACCCGGCGGCCGAGATCGACGCCGAGCGGACGGCAGCCCGGGACGAGGCCAACCGGGCGATCGCGGCCGCGGTGGAGAAACAGATCGCCGACGACGGTGTCCCGGCGGACCGGGCCCGCCGGATGCGGCTGTGGGTGGAGACCAGGGACTGGCGCACGCTGGCCGACGGCCGCCCGCAGTCGGCCACCGAGACGGGACGGACCAGGCTGACCCGGCTGGCCGACTGGAACCGCGACATGATGAACATCGAGCGGGACGTCTTCGTCGGCATGCGCAACTCCGGACGCATCTCCGAGGAGGTCATGCGGGAGATCGAGTACGGGCTGGACCTGGAGGAGGCGCTGCTGGACCAGCGGCTGGACGTCGCCACCGGCCACCTCGACCAGCTGCGCAGCACCCGCGACGACCCGCCCGATGCGCCGGCGGCCGCGCGAACCTGAGAGTTCGGGCCGATCGGGCACCGCTGTCGGTGGCCTCTGGCACCCTGGTGGGATGACCGACCGGGCCACCCCTGACGCGCCGCCCGTGGATCACGTCCGGTGAAGGTCCGCCTCGCCCGGCTGGTCGGCACCCGGCAACGCAAGATCACCGCCGTCGTCCTGGTCGCGCTGCTCGTCGCCGCGCTCGTCTGGGTCGCCTGGCCCAAGCCGGGCCCGGCGCCGGTGGCCAGCCGGGACGTCACGATCACCGCACCGGGCGGACCGGGCGTGGACGCCCCCGTGCAGCTGGACTCGACGCTGTACCTGCCGCAGCGCACACCGGCGCCGGCGATCATCCTCGCCCACGGCTTCGGCGGCTCGAAGAACTCCGTCGCGGACGACGCCCTGCAGTTCGCCCGCGACGGCTTCGTCGTGCTGGCCTACTCCGCGCGCGGGTTCGGCGCCTCCACCGGCCAGATCGCCCTGGACTCCCTCGACTACGAGATCCCCGACGCGCGGGCGATCGTCGACTGGCTCGCCCAGCAGCCCGAGGTGCAGCTCGACGGCCCCGGTGACCCGCGGGTCGGCGTCACCGGCGGCTCCTACGGCGGCGCGCTGTCCCTGATGCTGGCCGGCACGGACCGGCGGGTCGACGCGGCGGTCCCGCTGATCACCTGGAACGACCTGGCCCAGTCGCTGTTCCCGAACGCGCAGACCACCGCGGACGACCTCGCCGCGGCCACCCCGGCCGCCGCGCAGGGCGTGGCCGACGGGGTGTTCAAGAAGTTCTGGACGTCAACCCTGATGGCGTCGGTGACCACCGGCGCGGCGCTGTCCGCGTCGGGCATCGCCCAGGGCGACACCGGGGACAGCAACTTCGTCCGCCGCGGCACCGGATCCGGCACCTCGTCGGCCGCGCCCGGTCCCGACTCGGGGGCGGCGTCCCCCGGCGCCGTCACACCGCAGGAGGCGGCCGCCGCCCTGGCCGGCAGCTGCGGGCGGATGATGGTGCAGCTGTGCACCAGCTACGCGCAGGCCGCGCAGACCGGCCGGATCGGCCCGGAGCTGTCCGCGCTGCTGGAGCGGTCCAGTCCCAAGGCGGTGGTCGGCACCATCACCGCTCCGACGCTGCTCGTGCAAGGCGAGAAGGACACCCTGTTCCCGCTCAGCGAGGCGGACGCGAACGCCCGCGCCATCGCCGCGAACGGCACCACGGTCGCCGTCACCTGGTACAACGGCGGTCACGACGGCGGCAGCACGCCGGACGCGGCGACCGAGGCCCGGATCACCGGATGGTTCGAGTACTACCTGGCCGGGACCGGCCCGGCGCCGTCGAACGCCTTCCGATACACCGTGGACGGTCCGATCAGCGACACCGGAACCGCGCGCAGCCGCACCCTGGAAGTGGCTGCGTACCCGGGCCTGGCGCCCGGTTCGACCACCAACCGGACGTCGATCTCGCTGAGCGGCGGCGCGCAGTACGTGGTCAACCCGCCGGGGGCGACGCCCGCGTCCATCTCCAGCCTGCCCGGCCTGTCCGGTCTGGCCTCCACGGCCCTGTCCACGTTCACCGGGGGGCTGCCCGGTCAGACCGCCCGGTTCGCGTCCGCACCGTTCGACACGCTGACGGTCATCGCCGGGACGCCGCGGGTCACCGTGTCGGTCGGTCGACTGCCCGTGCCGGGGACCGTCGCGCCGGCGGCCGGTGACACCGGCAGCGGCGACGACGGCGCGGTGCTGTACGGGTCGATCTCCAAGGTCTCCCCCGGCGGCACCCGGACGCTGGTCGGCGGCGCGGTGGCCCCGATCCGGTTGACCGACCTGCCGGCGGACGGATCTGCGGTGCCGGTGACGATCAACCTGCCGGCCGCGGCGTTGCAGGTGGAAGTGGGGTCCACGATCGAGGTCGACGTCGCCACCACCGACCAGGCCTACGCCGGCCCGACCGCGCCGGCCGCCTACCGGATCGCGCTGGCCGACGACGACGCCGGCGGCTCGGCCGGGCTGTCGGTCTCCGGCGTGAACGCGCCCGAGGTCGGCGGCGAGCGGGTGTCCGGTCCAGACATCCCGGTGTTCCAGCTGGTCGGGCTGATCGTGCTGGCGCTCGTCCTGGCGTCGGCCCTGATCCTGGGCGGCCGGGTCCGGTCCCGGCGGACGGACGTGGACCCGGCGCTGGTCGACGTGCCGCTGGCGATCTCCGGGTTGGGCAAGTCCTACCCCGGCGGCGTCCGGGCGGTCACCGACGTCAGCTTCCGGGTGGAGGCCGGTCAGGTGCTCGGCCTGCTCGGGCCGAACGGGGCCGGCAAGACCACCACGCTGCGCATGGTGATGGGGCTGATCACGCCAACCGCGGGTGAGATCAGGGTGTTCGGCCACCGGGTGAAACCGGGTTCCCCGATCCTGTCCCGGATCGGCAGCTTCGTGGAGGGCTCGGGGTTCCTGCCGCACCTGTCCGGCCGGGCCAACCTGGACTTGTACTGGAAGGCCACCGGCCGACCGGCGTCGGACGCGCACCTGGCCGAGGCGATGGAGATCGCCAACCTGGGCAAGGCGATCGACCGGAAGGTGCGCACCTACTCGCAGGGCATGCGGCAGCGGCTGGCCATCGCGCAGGCGATGCTCGGGCTGCCCGAGCTGCTGCTGATGGACGAGCCCACCAACGGGCTGGACCCGCCGCAGATCCACGCGATGCGCGAGGTGCTGCGCCGGTACGCGGCGACCGGCCGCACCGTGCTGGTGTCCAGCCATCTGTTGTCCGAGGTGGAGCAGACCTGTACGCACGTGGTGGTCGTGCACCTGGGCCGGACCATCGCCGCCGGCACGGTGGCCGACCTGGTGTCGACGTCCGGGGAAATGGTGTTCGGGGTCGACGACCCGGACGCGGCCGAACGCGTGCTGCGCACCCTGGCGTCGGACATCGAGCGGACGGAGGGCGGCGTGCAGGCGGATCTGGGCCGGGTGCCGGCCGCGCAGGCGGTGTCGGCGTTGGTGGCGGCGGGCGTCGCGGTGAGTTCGGCGGCGCCCCGGAACCGGCTGGAGGACGTCTTCCTCGCCATGGTCGACGCCTCGGGCGCGGCCGGCTCCCCCACCGACCATCCGCTGGCCGGCCCGGGTGGTGGAGGCGACGGCAGTCCGCCGGCGCAGGCGGCCGAACGCACGCCGGTCGGTAGCTCGCATCAGGGAGGGCCGGCATGAGCCCCGTGCACCAGGACCACTCGGCCGACACCGCGGTGGCGGTGATGCAGACCGTGCACGACACGGTGCCGGTCAGCCCGGACGGCACCCCGGTCGGGTTCAGCGCGAACCGGACCCTGCGGGTCGGGGTGGAGCTCAGCCGCCAACTGCGCCGCCGGCGCACCCAGTACGCCCTGGGCTTCATGGCGGTGCTGCCGATCATCCTGGTGATCTCGTTCGCCTTCGGCAGCAACTCCGGCGCCCGGGGCGCGGTCAGTCTGGTCGACCTGGCGACCTCCGGGTCGATCAACTTCGCGCTGGTCTCGCTGTTCTTCTCGGCGAGCTTTCTGCTCATCGTGGTGATCTCGCTGTTCTTCGGCGACACCGTCGCGTCCGAAGCGTCCTGGTCGTCGCTGCGCTACCTGCTGGCGATGCCGGTTCCCCGGATCCGGCTGATCCGGCAGAAGGTGCTGGTGGCCGGGCTGCTGTCGCTGTTCGCGCTGCTGATCCTGCCGGCCAGCGCGCTGATCGTGGGCGGGTTCGCCTACGGCTGGAACACGCTGTCCACCCCGGTCGGCGAACAGTTCTCGTTCGCCCAGGGCCTGCTGCGGATCGCGCTGATCGTCGGCTACGTCGCGATCCAGTTGACCTGGGTGGCGGGCCTGGCATTGCTGCTGTCGGTGCTCACCGACGCGCCGCTCGGCGCGGTGGGCGGGGCCGTGCTGATCTCGATCCTGTCGCAGATCCTCAACCAGATCGACGCACTCGGCGACCTGCGCAACTACCTGCCCACCAAGTACGCGTTCGCCTGGACCGGCGCCCTGGTCGATCCGGTCCGCTGGGACGACATGGTCCGGGGCGGCTTTCTGAGCCTGGCGTACGCGGTGGTGTTCGGCACGATCGCGGTGCTGCACTTCCGGCGCAAGGACATCACCAGTTAGGAGCAGCTAGGAGGGCAACCTCGACCACCTGGGAGGACTGTGGCGATCCACCGCAATCCGCATGGACGGCGGCCGGCGTCCAGGAGTGCTGGCGGGTGCTGTCCGACCTGCCCGACTGGCCGTTGTGGTGCTCGACGATGCGGTCGGTCAAGCCGCTCGATCCCGCCCGGCCCCCTGCGGAGGGCGCCCGCTACCGAGTGCGGCAACCGAAGCTGCCACCGGCCACCTGGACGATCACGTCCTGGCCTACGGCCCGCTCACCCGCCGGTATGTGGCCACCGAGGCCCTCACGTTCGTTCGCCGGACGGAACGGGGTGCGGCGTACCGGCAAATGCCGGCGGAGCCTCGCGGTCACCGGGCCTGGTCAGCCAACCAGACCGCGGGAGCGCCGGGCGCCGGTTCGACTCGCATGATCTCGTCGAGTTCATCGCGGAGGCCGTCGATCAGGATCTTCTCGTCCGTGAAGTGTTCGGCGTCGACGACCGCCGTCACGGTCAGCTCGCCGGAGTAGGACAGCACGTCGAACGCGACGGTCATATTGCCGGCCTCGCCGACGCTGACCGGGATGATCCGGCGCACCGGGTGACCGGCGATCGTGACCGGCTCGGCGGGGCCGCGCACGTGGCTGACCAGCGTGTGAACCCGGTGCTGATGCCGCATGTACCAGCGGTATCCGCCGAGCGCCGCGAACGGCCGGAAGAACCCGCCGAGCACCGCGATCGGTGGTGGTCCCGTGGCCGCCGCGCGCTGACGGTGGATCTGGGTGGTCACGTCGAGCAGCCGAGTCGGCGGGTCGCCGGTGGTCGGGACGGAGACCAGCAGTGGAGCAACCATGTTCCCCAACGCCCCATCTCCGGTTGAACCGCGCCCGGAGACCGGCACCACGACGGCGAAGCGGTCGACATGCTCGCCGCGGGCGTGCAGCACCCGGTCGAGGGCACCGGCCACCGCCACCAGGACGGCGTCGTTGACGGTCGCCCCGCAGCCGTGCGCCGCGGCGCGGAGCCGTTCCCGCTCGACCTGGGCGGATACGGCCCGGGCCGACGTCCCGGTGCCGACCAGCAGCGAGCACGGCTGCGCGCGAGCCGGCCGCAGCCCGCCGCCGGCGGTCATCGAGGCGACCAAGTCCCGCCACCAGACCCCGATGTGCCGCAATCCGCGCCACCGCCGGTCGAACGCATCATGGGCGAGCGCGGCGACCGAGGGCCGCGGTTGCGGAAACGGAGCTTGGCCACCCGCCGTGCCGCGCTCACCGCCGGTGGCGAATGTGTCAGTGTCGGCGAGCGCGCGCAGCACAGCGAGCCCACCCACACCGTCGGCGAGTACGTGGTGCAGGACGATCACCAGGCCGACCCGATGCTCGGCCAGTCCGGTGATCAACGCCGCCGACCAGAGCGGCGCATCCCGGGGCAATGGTCGGGTCACCAGCGCCGTCACCGTCTCCAGGACCGCCGTTTCGTTCCCCGGCGGCCGGCAGCGCACTTCGCTGACGTGGTGCTCGACGTCGAAGTCGGCGTCGTCGATCCAGATCGGGCCGCCGCAACCGATCGGCACGTGCACCAGTCGTTGGCGCAGCCGGCGGACCGGGCGGATCCGCCAGTCGACCAGCCGGCGGACGGTGGCGAGGTCGAGGTCGAGGTCGTCGGCTTGGTCGAGCAGCAGCACCACCCCGAACTGCGGCGGGATCGGGGCGTAGGACATCGCCAGGAACGCCCGGTCCCCCGGGCTGGCCCGGTCGATCACCGAATATGGACGCGACACGGTCATGAACGCCAGCTCACCGGTCCCGGGCGGGCCGGGCCAGAGTCCAAGGTCACTTCACCGCGTGCAGCTTCGGCCGGGTCACGCCCGCCGCGTCCATGTCCCTGATCTCCCGCTTGAGTTCGGTGATCTCGTCCCGTAGCCGGCCGGCCAGTTCGAACTTCAGGTCCCGCGCGGCGGCCAGCATCTGCTCGGTCAGCTGCTGCACCAGGTCGGCCAGTTCGCTGCGGGCCATGCCGGCGGTGTTGTGCCCGGCGTACACGCCGGACGTCTTGACCTTCGGCTCGCCCTGGGCGCGCCGGCCGCGGGACTGGCTGCGGCCCGAGCCGCCCATCGGCAACGCCGAGCCCGCGTCCAGCGAGGCGTCGGCCTCCGCGTACACCCGCTCCAGGATGTCGTTGATCTTCTTGCGCAGCGGCGCCGGGTCGATCCCGTTGGCCCGGTTGTACTCCTGCTGCTTGGCCCGGCGCCGGTTCGTCTCGTCGATGGCCCGCTCCATCGACGGGGTGATCTTGTCCGCGTACATGTGCACCTGGCCGTTGACGTTGCGCGCCGCCCGGCCGATGGTCTGGATCAGCGAGGTCTCCGAGCGCAGGAACCCCTCCTTGTCGGCATCGAGGATCGCGACCAGCGACACCTCCGGCAGGTCCAGGCCCTCCCGGAGCAGGTTGATGCCGACCAGCACGTCGAACTCGCCCAGCCGCAGCTCGCGCAGCAGCTCCACCCGGCGCAGGGTGTCCACCTCGGAATGCAGGTAGCGCACCCGGATGCCCAGTTCGAGCAGGTAGTCGGTGAGGTCCTCGGACATCTTCTTGGTCAGCGTGGTGACCAGGACCCGCTCGTTTCGCTCGGTGCGCAGCTGGATCTCCTCGATCAGATCGTCGATCTGACCCCGGGTGGGCTTGACCACCACCTCCGGGTCGACCAGACCGGTCGGCCGGATGACCTGCTCGACCACCTCACCCTGGGTCACGCCGAGTTCGTACGACCCCGGCGTGGCGGACAGGTATACCGTCTGCCCGATCCGGCCGGCGAACTCCTCCCAGGTCAGCGGGCGGTTGTCCAGCGCGGACGGCAGTCGGAACCCGTGCTCCACCAGCACCCGCTTGCGGGACGAGTCCCCCTCGTACATCGCGCCGATCTGCGGCACGGTCACGTGCGACTCGTCGATGACCAGCAGGAAGTCCTCGGGGAAGTAGTCGATCAGGGTCGCCGGCGCGGACCCGGCGGGACGGCCGTCGATGTGCCGGGAGTAGTTCTCGATCCCGGAGCAGAAGCCGACCTGGCGCATCATCTCGACGTCGTAGTTGGTGCGCATGCGCAACCGCTGCGCCTCCAGCATCTTGCCCTGCGTCTCCAGCTCGGCCAGTCGCTCCGCCAGTTCCTGCTCGATCCCGGCGATGGCCTTGGCCATCCGCTCCGGGCCGGCCACGTAGTGGGTGGCCGGGAAGATCCGCAGCGAGTCCACCTCCCGGACCACGTCGCCGGTCAGCGGGTGCAGGTAGTACAGCCGCTCCACCTCGTCGCCGAAGAACTCGATGCGGACCGCCAGCTCCTCGTAGGCGGGAATGATCTCGACCGTGTCCCCGCGGACCCGGAACGAACCGCGGGTGAACGAGACGTCGTTGCGGGAGTACTGGATCTCCACCAGCGCCCGCAGCAGGGTGTCCCGGTCGATCTCGTCGCCGATCGCCACCGGCAGCGACCGGTCCAGGTACGACTGCGGGGTGCCCAGGCCGTAGATGCAGGACACCGAGGCGACCACGATCACGTCCCGCCGGGACAGCAGCGACATCGTCGCCGAGTGCCGCAGCCGCTCGACGTCGTTGTTGATCGAGGAGTCCTTCTCGATGTAGGTGTCCGTCTGCGGGACGTACGCCTCCGGCTGGTAGTAGTCGTAGTAGGACACGAAATACTCGACCGCGTTGTGCGGGAACAGCTCCCGCAGCTCGTTGGCCAGCTGCGCGGCCAGGGTCTTGTTCGGGGCCATGACCAGGGTGGGCCGCTGGACCTGCTCGATCAGCCAGGCGGTGGTCGCCGACTTGCCGGTGCCGGTGGCGCCGAGCAGCACGACGTCCTTCTCCCCGGCCCGCAGCCGTTTGTCGAGTTCCTCGATGGCCTGCGGCTGGTCTCCGGACGGCCGGTAGTCGCTGACCACCTCGAACCGGCCCGACGTGCGCGGGATGTCACCGACCGGACGGTGTTCCGAGACGGCGATGACGGGGTGTTCGGTTGCGAATGCCACGTGAAAAAGGCTACGCGGAGGGTCCGACAGTGCCCGTTCCCGCAGGTCGCCAGCCGGTGTCCAGGGCCCACCGCTGCGCCCGCTGATAGCTGGCGGCGAACCAGGGCTCCTTGGCCGCCGCGTACCGCTCGGTATTCGGGTCGGTCGCGAACCGTGCGGCCAACGAGGCCTTCAGCCGGCTGTACTCGGCGAAGGCCGCCGGGTCCCCGGTCAGCCAGTCCCGCGCCAGCAAAGCCCAACGCCAGTTCGGCGAATCCATCACCCTCATGTGGAGGTTGACCCCCCGGTCGGGGTCGGCGTTCGCATGGAACCGCTTGGCCCACCCGGCTGGGTCGCTCGCCGCCGGGTGCGGGGTGTCCTGTGCGTGGCCGGCCACCGCCGGGAATCCCGCCGCGCTCAGGGCATCGGCTATCGCGTCGGCCCGGGCCAGGGAGTCGACCGTCAGCTGCAGGTCGATGACGTCCTTGGCCGGCATCCCGGGCACCGCCGTCGAGCCGACGTGATCCACTCGCGCTCCGCCGGCCGCGGCCGCGATCCGCGCGGCGAGGCGGCGGGCGTCGGTGGTCCACTCGGCGCGCGGCTCGACCAGCACCGGGGCGCCCCGAGCGGCCCGGGTGCCGGCCCGGACATTGCGGTCGAACGGCACCAGCCGCCGCGTCCACAGGGCATCGACGTCGGCGGCCAACCGCGCCGGGGCACCGTTGTTGTCCAGCACGACGTCACATAGTGGGGCGCGCTGCTCGTCGGTGATCTGGGCGGCGATCCGGGCCCGCGCGTCCGGCTCGGACAGCCCGCGCCCGATCAACCGCGCCACCCGCACCTCGGTGTCCGCCCGGACCCCGATCACCAGGTGGAACGACGCGGCGACCGGCAGAGTGGTCAGCAACGGGATGTCGTTCACCACGATCGCGTCGGCCGGCGCGGCCCGGCGGATCTCGTCGAACCGGCCGCGCACGAGCGGGTGGGTGATGCCCTCCAGCCGTTGCCGGGCCGACGGGTCGGCGAACACCACGGCGGCCAACGCGGCCCGGTCGAGGGCTCCCTCGGCGGTCAGGATGGTCGGCCCGAACACCCGGCTGACCGCCAGCAGACCCGGGCTGCCCGGCGCGACCACTTCCCGAGCGAGTCGGTCGGAATCGGCGACCACGGCGCCGTGCTCGCGCAGCACGGCCGACACCGTGGACTTGCCGGATCCGATTCCCCCGGTCACCGCGATCGCGATCATTGCGCGATCCTCTCGCACCCGGCGTTCCGGCCGTTCAAGACGCCCCCGACACGCGCGTCCGGCTACCGTACGTCGCCCGGACCTGCACGTACCGTCAGCGTCGGTTCATGCCGCCCGATCACCGAAGGAGTCCGCCGTGACGATCACGTTGACCCGTCCAGCGACGGTCGCACAGGACGGTGGGCGGCATCGGCTGGGCCGGCCCGGACTGGTTCCGGTGACGTCGCTGATCGCCGTGGCCTACCGGAGCTGGCTGAGCCACTGGCTGCGGCCGGGTCGGCATCATCGTGCCGCCGGGCGCCGCGGCCGGGCCCCGGTCGTCCCGGCGCCCGTCGCCGGCTGATCGCTGCGGCCGTCAGCTCTTGACGATGCGGGTCAGCGCGGCCCCCGCCAACTGCGGCAGGCCGGTGGTCAGCGTCGCCGCGTCCACCGTCGAGGGCGCGGCGATGGCCAGGGTCCAGTTGTCGTAGTCCATGACGATCAGGCCGCCGTCCCGCAGCGCGATGGTCGCCGGGTAGCCGTTCACCGTGGTCTGGCTGATCTGGCCACCGTTGTCGGTCTCGTTCTGCACCGTCACGCCGACCTGCTTCTGGGCCGCCGCCGGGTCCGTGTAGGCGGTGAGCCGGATGGTCACCTGCCCGGACTTCTTGTCGGCGGACAGGCCGTACAGGCAGCGCACCGAACCGGTCTGGCCGACGTCGGCGTTCACCTCCGCGACGTTCACCTTGAGCCGGTCGTTCGGGATGTCGGCGTTCAGGTACTTCTTGACGTCGTCGGCGCTGATGATCGCGCCGCAGTCGACCTTGAGCGGATCGATCCCGGTGACGATGGGCGCCGCCGTCACCGCGGGGCTCGACGACGCGGCCGCGGAGGACTCGGGGCCGGGCGACGCCGAGGCGCTTGCGTCGCCGGACGCGCTCGGCTCCCCACTCGGCTCGCCGCTCGGCGCTGCCTGGTCCGAACCGGAGGGCGCTCCGCTGGACACCGTGACCACGGCGGTGACGGTCCGGCGGGTGCCGGTGTCGGATGCGCAGGCCGAAACCGCCAGCACCCCGGTCAGGGCGGCGGCCAGCACGAAGTGACGTCGCATGATCCCACCGTAACGGTCCGCCCCGGTCCAGCCCGGCAGGGCCAACACCGACTTCACCGGCGTGTCAGCCCACGTCCGCCCAGGTCAGCGGGCACGGCAAAGGCGAGGGGCCGCCACCGGACGGTGACGGCCCCACGGGAAGTACCTGTGACGTGCGGCTCAGCTGCCGGCCAGCCGCTCCCGCAGCGCGGCGAGCTGCTCGTCGTTGACCAGCGAGCCGGCCGGCGCCTGCGCGTCGGCGGACCCGGAGGTGTCGGAGGAGTAGTTGCTCGGCTCGGCCGACTCGGCGTCCGCCGCCTGTGCGGCCGCAATCTGCTTGAGGTGCGACTCGTAGACCGCGTGGGCGTCGGCGTACTGCTTCTCCCACGCCTCCCGCTGGGTGTCGAAGCCCTCCAGCCACTCGCCGGTCTCGACGTCGAAGCCCTCCGGCGGCACGAAGTTGCCCTGCTCGTCGTAGTGGTCGACCACGCCGTACTGGGCCCGGACCTCGTCGAACTCGGTGTCGGCGGTAATGCCCTCGTTGGCCTGCTTGAGCGAGAGCGAGATGCGGCGCCGCTCCAGGTCGATGTCGATGACCCGGACGAAGATCTCGTCGTCGACGGTCACCACCTGCTCGGGGATCTCCACGTGCCGGCCGGCCAGCTCGGAGATGTGCACCAGTCCCTCGATGCCGTCGTAGACCCGGACGAACGCGCCGAACGGCACCAACTTGGTGACCTTGCCCGGGACGACCTGGCCGATGGCGTGGGTCCGGGCGAAGTGCCGCCACGGATCCTCCTGGGTCGCCTTGAGCGACAGCGAGACTCGCTCGCGGTCCATGTCGACGTCCAGGACCTCGACGGTGACCTCCTGGCCGACCTCGACGACCTCGCTGGGATGGTCGATGTGCTTCCAGGACAGCTCGGAGACGTGCACCAGGCCGTCCACGCCGCCCAGGTCGACGAACGCGCCGAAGTTGACGATCGAGGACACGACGCCCTTGCGGACCTGGCCCTTGCCCAGCTGGTTGAGGAACTCGCTGCGCACCTCGGACTGGGTCTGCTCCAGCCACTGCCGGCGGGAGAGCACCACGTTGTTGCGGTTCTTGTCCAGTTCGATGATCTTGGCGTCCAACTGCCGGCCCACGTACGGCTGCAGGTCGCGGACGCGGCGCATCTCCACCAGGGACGCGGGCAGGAAGCCGCGCAGCCCGATGTCCAGGATCAGGCCGCCCTTGACGACCTCGATGACGGTGCCGGAGACCACGCCGTCCTCCTCCTTGATCTTCTCGATCGTGCCCCAGGCGCGCTCGTACTGGGCGCGCTTCTTGGACAGGATGAGGCGGCCTTCCTTGTCCTCCTTCTGGAGAACCAGGGCCTCGACGTGCTCGCCGATCTCGACGACCTCGCTGGGGTCGACGTCGTGCTTGATGGACAGCTCGCGCGAGGGAATGACACCCTCGGTCTTGTAGCCGATGTCGAGCAGGACCTCATCGCGGTCGACCTTGACGATGGTGCCCTCGACGATGTCGCCATCGTTGAAGTACTTGATCGTGGAGTCGATGGCGGCGAGGAAGTCCTCAGCCGACCCGATGTCGTTGATGGCGACCTGCGGGGCGGTGACGGTAGGGGTGGACATGTGGTGGGGTGCTCCGGACGGGGTGTTGTCGGGATCCGTGCGCGGCCCGGGTCGGTCGCACCGGATCTGTGGGGTGGCGGCACGCGGCGGGTCCGATTCGTCCGGGCGACCTGGAACCACGCCCCCGGGAGTGACCCACGACTGCAAGGCGATGCTTTCGGTGAAGACCTGACGAGTGCGGTCTGCTCCATTCTGAGACAGCACAGACCCACAACGCAGCAGCAAGCCTACGCCATGACCAGCCGTACGGGTAAATCCCCACGCACCTGTCGCTGGTCGGCCGCCGGCGCGTTCGATCGCTGATGGCACGATAGCGCGGTGACCGAGCCGTCGCCCTTCACCGGCCCGCCGGACGGCCCACTGTCCGGGTCGATGTCAGGGTCGCCGGCGGAGTCGTTGTCCGGATCGTCGGACGGCTCGCCGGCCGAGTCGATGTCCGGTTCGGCGACCGACGGTGGTCCCGGTGGATCGGTGTCGCTCGGACCGACCAGGCCGCGAGTGCGCGGCGCCGACCAGGCGGTCAGTCGCGCGGCGAATCGCCGCTGGTGGGACGCGGACGCCGACAGCTACCACCGCGAGCACGGGGACTTCCTCGGCGACGCCGACCTGGTGTGGTGCCCGGAGAACCTGCGGGAGTCCGACGTCCGGCTGCTCGGTGAGGTGCGCGGCCGGCGGGTGCTGGAGGTGGGCTGCGGGTCGGCGCCATGTGCGCGGTACCTGCGCTCACGCGGGGCGCAGGTCGTCGCGTTCGACCTGTCGGCCGGCATGCTGGCGCACGCCCGCGCCGGCGCCGCCCGCTCCGGCATCGAGGTGCCGCTGGTGCAGGCGGACGCGTGCGAGCTGCCGTTCGCGTCACGGTCGTTCGACATCGCCTTCTCCGCGTTCGGCGCGATCCCGTTCGTGGCCGATTCGGCCGGGGCGATGCGAGAGGTGGCCAGGGTGCTGCGGCCCGGCGGACGCTGGGTGTTCGCGGTGAACCATCCGATGCGCTGGATCTTCCCCGACGACCCAGGTTCGGCCGGGTTCACCGTGATCCAGTCGTATTTCGACCGCTCGCCCTACGTCGAGGTCGACGCCCACGACGTGCCCGCCTACGTCGAGCACCATCGGACGATGGGCGACCGGATCCGTGAGCTGGTGGCGGCCGGGTTCGTCGTGCAGGACGTGATCGAGCCGGAATGGCCGGAAGGCTTCGACCAGGAATGGGGTCAGTGGTCGCCGCTGCGGGGCGAATACTTCCCGGGGACGGCGATCTTCGTCAGCCGGCTTGGCTGATCACGTCTCGCTGTCGCATCACGCATCACGCATCACGCGGCATCTTGCGGCCAGCCGCGGGACATCCCCCACCCCACGCAACCCGAAGTTCCGCACCCACCCAACCGGCGCTGCCCCGCGCCGAGCCGAGCCGGCCGGCGCCAGCCGAGCCGAGCCGCGGAACATCCACCGGTCACACACAAGCCAAAGCTCCGCACTCAGCGCCGCCCCAGCCAAGCACAACCGCCCACGCCCAGCCGCGGAACATCCGCCGGTCACACACAAGCCAAAGCTCCGCGAGACGCCTCGACCTGCGACCCGGATGACCGAAGGATCCCTCGGACGATCTACGGCCGGTACGGCGGCTGTCCGCCATACCCCTGCTGGCCGTGCTGGCCACCGCCGAACTGTTGCGGTCCGGGCCCGCGCTGGATCTGGTTCGCCCACCCGCGCAACTCCCTCAGCTCCCGCTGGATCGGCCATTCCTTGTAGGCGAAGATCAGCAGCATGATCACGTTCACAATCGGCACGAACATGATCAGCACCCACCAGCCCGAGTAGCCGGCCTTACTGATGATCTTGATGTAGGCGATGAGGAAGACCAGCCAGATCACCAGGCCGACCAAGCTGACCCCGACGATCGCGCCGATGCCCCAGGTGGACAGGTCATAGGTGTTGTTGTTCATGGCCGTCCATCACTCCCGGTAGATCACCGCCGACTGTCGCCACGGAGCGTAAGGGAGTTTGATCTCGACGGCGTGCCGACGCCCCGGAACGGGCCCGACCAACGGGTGCGTCAAGCCGACTCCGAGGTGACACCAGCATCCGAGGTCACCGTCACCAGGGGTCAGCGGCACCAACGGGTCACCAGCACCAGGAGCGCAGCCCCACCGCGACCGATCGCACCCTCAACCCACCTACGAGCCACCGCCACGCCACCCGGCGCAGCCCGAGGTTTCAGTGCGCGGCAGCGTCCCAGTTCACCCCCGACCCGACCGACACCTCCAGCGGCACCGCCAGCGGGTAGGCACCGCCCATCTCCTGCTTCAGCAACGTCGTCATGGCGTCCAACTCGTCCGCGACCACCTCGCACACCAGCTCGTCGTGCACCTGCAGCAGCATCTTCGACCGGAGACCCTCGCGCTGGATGCGCCGCTGCACGTTCACCATGGCGACCTTGATGACATCGGCGGCGCTGCCCTGGATCGGCGCGTTCAAAGCGATCCGCTCGGCCATCTCCCGCTTCTGCCGGTTGTCGCTGTTCAGCTCCGGCACGTACCGACGCCGGCCGAACACCGTCTCGGTGTAGCCGTCCTTCCGGGCCTGGGCCACGGTGTTCCGCAGGTAGTCCCGAACTCCGCCGAATCGGGCGAAGTAGGCCTCCATCTGTTGCCTGGCCTCCTCCACCGAGATCTTCAGCTGGCCCGAGAGCCCGTACGCGGACAACCCGTAGGCCAGCCCGTAGGACATCGCCTTGATCCGGCGACGCAACTCCGGGGTCACTTCCCCGGCCGGCAGCCCGAATGCCTTCATCGCTACGAAGGTGTGCAGGTCCTCGCCGGAGCGGAACGCCTCGATCAGCCCCTCGTCCTCGGAAAGCGTTGCCATGATGCGCATCTCGATCTGCGAGTAGTCGGCGGTCAGCAGCAGGTCGGCGTGCGGGCCGGGCACGAAGGCGCGGCGGATCAGCCGGCCTTCGTCGGTGCGGATCGGGATGTTCTGCAGGTTCGGCTCGGTGCTGGACAGCCTTCCGGTAGCGGCGACGGTCTGCTGGAAGGTGGTGTGGATGCGTCCGTCGTCACCGACGGACTTGCGCAGCCCTTCGACGGTGACCTTGAGCCGGGTGACGTCACGATGCCGCAGCAGGTGGGTGAGGAAGGGGTGTCCGGTCTGTTCGTGCAGGCTGGCCAGGGCGTCGGCGTCGGTGGTGTAGCCGGTCTTGGTGCGCTTGGTCTTGGGCATGCCGAGTTCATCGAACAGCACCACCTGCAGCTGCTTGGGCGAGCCCAGATTCACCTCGCGGCCGATTTCGGCGTAGCAGGCCTTCGCGGCGCTCTCCACCTCGGCGGCGAAGGTGGACTGCAGGTCGTCCAGGTAGTCGACGTCGACCGCGATGCCGTCGCGCTCCATCTGACCGAGCACGGTCATCACCGGCAGCTCGATGTCGGCCAGCAGCGACTTCTGGCCCAGCGAGTCCAAATGGGCCTCGAGCGCGTCGGCCAGGTCGATGATCGCTCGCGCCTTGACCATGTCCCGGCTGTCCTGCTCGGCCTGGCTGGTCTCCCCGGCCACGGGGATCAGGGCGAGTTGCTGGCCGGCATTGGTGCTGTGCTCGGGGTCGAGGGTCCGGTGCAGGTAGCGCTGGACGAGATCGCCCAGGTCGAAGGTGCGCTGCCCGGGCAACGCCAGGTAGGCCGCGAGTGCGGTGTCGCAGGCGACCCCGTCGACCGGCCAACCGCGCTCGGCGAGCGCGTTGATGGCCGGTTTGAGGTCGTGGCCGACCTTCGTCGGGGCCGGGTCGGCGAACCAGGCGGCCAGCGCGGCCTCGTCGTCGGGATCGGCGCCGACGACGTCGACCACGGCGGCCGCCCCGTCGGCCGCCGCGAACGCCAAGGTGTGCACGTCGCCGCCGCCGGGTGCCCAGGTGCCGCGCACCACGAGTCCGACCCGGCCGCCGCCGTGATCGGCCAGCCACCCGCGGACGGTGCCCGGCGCGAGCCGCGCGCCGGCCACCTCGAAGCCCTCGGTGCTGGTCTCGTCGGCCTGCTCGAAGTACTCCAGCAGACGTTCACGCAGCACCCGGAACTGCAGGTTGTCGAAGATGCGGTGCACGGCCTCCCGGTCGTAGGGCAGCTTGACCAGGTCGGTGGCCGGATCGGCGTCGATCGGCACCTCCCGGATCAGCTCGGTCAGTCGCCGGTTGGTGAGCACATGCGGCAACGCCTCACGCAGCGCATCGCCTGCTTTGCCGCGCACCTCGTCGACCCGGTCCACCAACGCCGCCAGGCTGCCGAACTCGCGAATCCACTTGGTCGCCGTCTTCTCTCCCACGCCCGGGATGCCGGGCAAGTTGTCCGAAGGATCGCCCCGCAGCGCGGCGAAATCCGGATACTGCAGCGGGGTCAACCCGTACTTGGCCTGCACCGCGTCCGGCGTAAAGCGGGCCATCTCGGACACCCCACGTTGCAGGTACAGGAGCGTCACCTCGTCCGAGACCAGTTGCAGCGCATCGCGATCGCCGGTGCAGATGCGGACACTCAGGCCCTCGGCAACCGCCCGGGCGGTCAGCGTGGCGATGATGTCGTCGGCCTCGTAGTTCTCCGCGGTCAGATACGGGATCCGCATCGCGGTGAGAACTTCCTTGATCAGGTCGACCTGGCCGCTGAACTCCGACGGGGAGGTGCTGCGGTTGGCCTTGTACTCGACGTATTCGTCACGACGCCAGGTCTGCCGGGACAGGTCGAACGCGACGGCCACGTGCGTCGGCTGCTCGTCACGCAACAGGTTGATCAGCATCGAGGTGAAGCCGTAGACGGCGTTCGTGGTCTGCCCGGTGGTCGTGGAGAAGTTCTCCGGCGGCAGCGCGAAGAACGCCCGGTACGCCAGCGAGTGACCGTCCATCAACAGCAGCACTCGCTCCTGGGTCGCGCTGTCGGTGGCAGGGGTGTCGGGCAGACCTGTCGTCGTCGTGGTCACGGGGGCGAGTCTAGATTCAGGGTCCGACAGTCCCCTTGGAGCGTTGATGACTGACTTCCCCGGACCCGCCGGAGCCCGTGCCCTGGCCGCTCTGCCCGAGCCGGGTGACCCGGCGCGGATACTGGAGATCCTCCGCGGCATGCGCGGCGAACTGGAGGAGCGGCTGGGCATCGAGGTCATCGAGTTCAGCCGGGAGCGCGTGGTCGCGACCATGCCGGTGACCGGGAACCGGCAGCCGTTCGGCCTGCTGCACGGGGGGGCCAGCGCGGCGCTGGCCGAGACGCTGGGCTCTTATCACGGTTCGCTGGTCGGCGGCGGAAGGGCGCCGCTGGGCATCGACCTGAACTGCACGCACCATCGGTCGGCGGTCGACGGCATCGTCACCGGCGTCTCCACCCCGATCCACGTCGGCCGGACGATCTGCACCTTCGACATCGTGATCAGCGACGAGGCCCGCCGGCGGATCTGCTCGGCGCGGCTCACGGTGATGCTGCGGGATCTGGCGCGGTGACCGGCGGGCCGACCCACCTTGGTCGGCCGACGTCGTAGAACTCGAGTTCCGCGGAACGCAATGCTCAGGCGACCGTGCAGCAGACACACCGATGTGCGGGCCGCGACACTCTCATACGCGTCTGTGAGTTCACGTCATTTTTCGGTGACAAGGTCAATCGATTATGAGGCCGTCAATCACGGCCGTCCGGTCGTGTACGGCAGGCAGCAAAGACTGTCGTCCTGGCCTCGATGAAGAGCGCCAATTTAGCTGGCCGCCGTCCGAACACCCGGCTCGATGGCATGTGCCGCCGGTAACGTGAGCTGCCCGTCCCCTCAATGGCGAGGCCACGGCCCTACCACCTGCGGCACGACTTCGCCTCCGCCTGCACGGCACAGCGTGCATCAGTTGCGACGGGAGCGGACAACGACCAGGTCCGCGCAGCCGCTGCAAGAGCGCCGAAGCGAACCGCCTCGAATCCCTTGCAAGGTGCTAGTCACGCGTATAGCCTCTTGGTCATGCGTATAGCAGCCGCGCCGGACGACCGTCCGGCATCGGATCTCACCGCGCGGGCCAAGATCCGTGACGCCGCGATCGGGTGTTTCGCAGAGCAGGGCTTCGATGCCTCGTTCCGCGCGATCGCCGCACGCGCGGGGGTCTCGCCTGGTCTGATCACGCATCACTTCGGCTCGAAGGAGGTGCTGCGCGCCGAATGCGACACCGAGGTGCTGCGCAGGTACCGGGCGCTGAAGTCCGGCAGCGTCGCCGACCCGAGCGGATATCTGTTCAAGCACCTCGCCGAGCCGGGCCCGGCAGCGCAGATGACGGTGTACATGCTCCGGGCCATCCACGCCGGTGGGCGTCCCGCGCTGGAGTTTCTCGAGCACTTGATCGACAGCGCCCGCGAGATCATGGCGGACAGTGTGGCGGCCGGGATCGTGCGACCGTCGCGGGACGAGGAAGCCCGGACCCGGTACCTGGCCTACCAGACGATGGGCGCAATGCTCATCCAGTTCCTCACCACCCCCGACCCCTCGCCCGAGGCCTTCGTGGCATCGATGAGCGACAGCCGGCAGAACCAGATCCTGCCCACCCTCGAGCTGTACACGGAAGGCCTTCTCGCCGACCGCGGCACGCTCGATGACTACCTGCGCTACCTCGAGGCTTCGCCGGACGTTTCCGCTGGTCCGCGCCCCAGTATTGCCTGACGGCGCCCGACACTCGACTCCCCCGATCAACTCTCGTCAAGGAACCAGCATGTCCATCCAGATGGCCGTCGAAATCGAAGGACTCACGAAGTCTTTCGGCCGAGTCCACGCATTGCGCGGCCTGGACCTACAAGTCCCCGCCGGTCAGGTCACCGGCTTCCTGGGCCCCAACGGCGCCGGCAAGACGACGGCGATCCGCATCCTGCTCGGCCTGCTCAAGGCCGACGGCGGCCGCGCCTGGATGCTCGGCGGTGACCCGTGGTCCGACGCGGTACGACTACACAGACATATCGCGTACGTGCCCGGGGACGTCACGCTCTGGCCGAACCTCACCGGCGGTGAGGCGATCGACATCCTGTGCCGCCTGTCCGGCCCGCTCGACCCGCACCGCAAGCAAGTGATGCTCGAGCGCTTCGAACTGGACCCGACGAAGAAGGCCCGCACCTACTCCAAGGGCAACCGGCAGAAGGTCGCGCTCGTCGCGGCGCTGGCCTCGGATGCGCAGCTGCTGCTGCTCGACGAGCCGACCAGCGGCCTCGACCCGATCATGGAGACCGCCTTCACCGAGTCGATCCGCGAGGTGAAGGCCCAGGGCCGGTCGGTGCTGCTGTCCAGCCACATCTTCGCCGAGGTCGAGAAGCTCGCCGACCGGGTGGCCATCATCCGAGACGGCGTCACCGTCGAGTCGGGCACCATGGCTCAGCTGCGGCACTTGACCCGCATCCAGGTGACGGTGACCCTCGACCAGGGTGCGGACGATCTGGCCACGCTGCCCGGCGTGCACGACTTCGGGACCTCCGACGGGCAGGTGACGTTCGCGGTCGACGAGGCCGAACTTCCCGGTGTGCTCGCCGCCGTCGCGGCGCGTCGCCCACGCTCGCTCGTCGCGAACCCGCCCTCGCTCGAGGAACTGTTCCTGCGCCACTACGGCGACGAGCTGGCCGCCCTGTCCGCCGGGAGCGGAAAGTGACCGCCGCCGGGCAGGCACCCCCTGCGGCCCCAGCCGCGCAGGCCGCACGACCGGTCGGGCGACGACCACCGGCCGAGGGCTACCGGGGTCTGGGCACGATGGTTCGCCTGGTCCTGCGCCGCAACCGGGTGCGGCTGATCGTCTGGGTGGTCGCGCTCGTCGGGATGTATCAGTACATCGTCAGCTACTACAAGACGGTGTTCCCCACCCAGCAGTCGCTTGACGACTTCGCGGTGCTGTCCAACACCCCCGGCATCAAGGCACTCACCGGGCTCTCGCCCGCGGCGAACACCATGGGCGGCGCGGTCTGGACCAAGGGGTGGATGACGATCGTGCTCGCCCTGGCGATCGGCGTGGTCTTCCTCGTCACCCGCAACGGCCGGGCCGACGAGGAGGCGGGTCGCACCGAGCTGCTGCGCTCGCGGGTCCTCGGCGTCCACGCGTATTCGATGGCGTCGTGGCTGGTCACCGGCGCGTTGTGCGTGGTGGTCGGCCTGCTCCTGACGGTGGTGTCGATCGGTGGATCGCTCGACCCAGCCGGGACGGGTGTGGCCGGGTCGCTGATCCTCGGGGCGTCGGTGACGGGCATCGGGCTGGTAGGTCTGGGTGTCGGCGCGGTCGCCGGGCAGGTGTCGTCGACCTCGCGCGGCGCCAATTCGCTCGGTTCGAGCGTCATCATCGTGTTCTACGTGCTGCGCATGATCGGGGACATGGGCAACGGCGCGCTGACCTGGCTCTCCCCGATCGGCTGGGGCCAGCAGATGCAGCCCTATGGGGGCAACCGGTGGTGGCCGTTCCTGCTCCTCCTGGCGCTCGCCGCGGTCCTGCTCGCGGTGGCCGCCCAGCTCGAGGCTCGACGCGACTTCGGGGCGGGGCTCGTGCCGCAGCGTCCCGGGAAGGCCGGGGCGCCGGCCCGCTACGGCACGCCGCTCGGGCTGGCGCTGCGGCTGCAGCGCAACCCGATCATCGGCTGGACCATCGCCATCGTGCTCGGCGCGCTGCTCATGGGCTCGGTCGTCCAGGCCATGACCGACCTACTGGCCGACGCCGGCCCGGGCGCGGAAGATCTGCTGCGTGGGACCGGTGTCGCCGCCCTGCTGGCCCTGCTGGTCGGCATGATGGCGCTGATCACCGTCATCTTCGCCCTGCAGACCACGGTGTCGCTGCGGTCCGATGAGGCGTCCGGGATCATCGAGCCACAGTTGGCCGGCGCGTTGTCCCGCCGGCGGTGGAGCCTGCAGCGGCTGCTCATCCCGGTCGTGTGGTCGGCGGTGTTGCTCACCCTCGGCGGATTCCTGATCGGTGCGGTGTACGGCGCCTCCATCCACGACTCCTCGCAGGGTGGGCGGCTCGCGATGGCCGCATTGGCGTACTGGCCCGCGGTCATGGTCTTCGTCGGGCTCGCCGTCCTGCTCTGGGGCTACCTGCCTCGGGTGGCGATTCCGATCGCGTGGGGCGTCATGGCCGCGATGTGGTTCATCACCATGTTCGGTGAGGTGTTCCGCCTGCCGCACTGGTTCCTCGACCTGTTGCCACTGTCCGCGACGCCATACCAGCCGCTCGAGCCGATGGCCTGGACCCCCTTGGTGATCATGACGCTGGTCGCTCTCGCGCTGACCTGGATCGGCATCGACCGGTTCACCCGCAGGGACGTCCAGCCTGCGTGACCTACCCCAGGGGTTCCGGCGCCGGACCGGCGCGACGTCCCGACGGCACGCCGCCTCCGTCGTCTCCTGGCGATGCCGCTCTGGACGAACCTTCTCGCCAGCGCCTCCATATTGTCCGGTTTCCACCGCCACAATCTGCGTGACTCTTCCCTGACGAGGCGGAGTCCGCGAGCGGGCATGCACACGCCCGGCCGCCTCAGGACGGCCGGCTCACGGGACAGCCACCAGGCCAAGGTCCCGCACGGCAGATGCCAGCCTCGCATCCCATACCGCAACGACTCCTGTCGCGCCGAACACGAGCGCTGACGCGAGGTGCACGGCATCCGCTCCGCGCAGGCGATGCTGCCCGGCCAGCATCCCGGCATGAACGCTGACGGCCTCGGTGAACTCGACGAGACGGACTGCCGCCCAGAATTGCTCCCAGTTTCGGACAGTCGCACGTTCCGCAACGGCGTCCAGGCGGTGATCGCGCGCCGCGGCAGCGATCGCCGCCCGCACCTCGGGGTAGGCAAGTCGACTGGAAACCGGTGAGTCGCATCTGTCCCAGAGCTCGGCGGCCAGGTCGCTGCCCTCTTCCTCGACCAGCAGCTTGACGAAGGCGCTGCTGTCGAAGTAGACGGTCGCCAACCTCAGCCTCGGTGATCGCTCACGTAAACCGAGACCTGCCCGGCCGCGTGAACGCGCGCGGCATCTCGCGCGACCGGCCGCGGGCCATGCGGTTTGGACAACATCCCCCGCTCGGTCAGCGACTCGATCAGCGAACGCGATCCGATCGGCGTCAGCCGGGCGACGGGAGTCCCTCGCTCAGTCACGACCACTTCCTCGCCACCGCGGACCCTGTCCAGCCACGCCGCCAGCTCGGCCCGAAGCGCCGTCACGGAGACCTCCACACCCCAAGTGTACAGAACACAGCCACCTGGATGTACATACCGCCGCTCGTGCCCGAAGTTGATCATGAGGTTCAGGTCGCAGATTTCGGCGTGTCGCCGGCGTGTCGCGGCCTAAGCCTCATGATCAACTCCAAGGAAGGGGCCCGCAGGAGGGCAGGCGCAGGGCACAAAGGCCAGGCGGGAAGCTGTCCACATGTCGTAAGTTGTCCACATTTTCGGCGTTCGTTCCCACCGACGCCTGGGAGTCCACCAGCCTGAGCCGATGAATCCGTGGGACCTGCCCGGTGTCAGGGAACAGGGCGGTGGGTTCTGCGCGAAACAGGCCCGTGCGGTGGTCGGCCGGCGCCAGTTCCTGCAATGGTTGCAGGACGGGCAGATCGTTCGAGAATCACACCGGTTCTACCGACTCGCGGACTGCTCCGACGATGCGCGCAGTCGCATGCTCAGAGCCCAGGCAAGATTCGGCGAACCCCTCATCGCCTGCTACTCGACCGCTGCCGAACTACACGGATTCGGCGTGGTCGGGGACAACCGCCTTCACGTTGCCACCATGGACGGCCGGTCCCTTCCCGCCGGGCCGGACATCGTCATCCATCAGCTGATTCGCCGCGCGCCGCTGTGCCGTGTGGACGGCCTCCGATCGACCGACGCCGCCGAATCTGCCGTCGCCCTCGCAGCGGGTGGCCGCCGCATTGACGTCCTCGCCGTCCTGGACGCGGCGCTGCGGGCCGGCGTCACTCCCGATCACCTCGCCGGTGCCATGGACCGCGCCGCGGGACTCCGGGGTGTGGTCAAGGTGCGCGATCTACTCCCGGCCGCCAATCCACTCGCCGAGTCGCCGATGGAGTCAAGGACCCGGCAGCGCGTGATCGAGGCAGGCCTCCCCGAGCCGGAATTGCAGGTCGTCGTGCGATTGCCGTCGGGCGTGGAGCGCTACCTCGATCACGGATGGCGCCGCGCCCGGGTCGGACTCGAGTACGACGGTCAGGATTTCCACAGCGGCGACGGTTCGCTCGACCGGGACCGGCGGCGCCACGCCGAACTCCTCGCCGCGGGCTGGACGATCGTCTACGTGACCGCGACCGACGTGTACCGCACGCCGGAACGAATGACGAACCAGCTTCGAGGCATGCTCGGCGAACGGGGCGCGCTCCCCCGGATTTGATCATGAGGCTCAGGCCGCGGATTTCGGCGTGTCGTCGGCGTGTCGCGGCATGAGCCTCATGATCAAATCCCGGGGGAGAGGGAGAGAGCACCAGCCGGTACACCCGGGCGCACCCCCGTGATCACGAGCTACCTGCGGCACCGGCGATGAGTTCCAGACCGCCACCCAGTCGACACCGGTGACGAAGGGACATCACATGCTGACCGACAGCCAGGCATTCAGCGGCTTCGCCGTACCCGATATCGAGGCCGCGAGGCGCTTCTACGCGGACGTCCTCGGGCTACGGGTGGAGCAGAACACCGACATGGGCGGCCTGCTCACCTTGCACCTCGGCGGGGGCACGAGTGTGCTCGTCTACCCCAAACCGGACCACGTCCCGGCCTCGTTCACCGTGCTGAACTTCCCGGTCGCCGATGTCGGTGCCGCGGTCCGGGACTTGGCCGGTCGCGGTGTCGTCTTCGAGCGGTACGACGGCATGCCGCAGGACGACGACGGCGTCATGCGCGGCAACGGGCCGGACATCGCCTGGTTCACCGACCCGGCCGGCAACATCTTCTCGGTTCTCGCCGTGGGCTGATCCGGCCGATG
Source organism: uncultured Actinomycetes bacterium (assembly GCA_964497705.1). Lineage (GTDB taxonomy): Bacteria > Actinomycetota > Actinomycetes > Mycobacteriales > Nakamurellaceae > Nakamurella. The sequence continues at coordinate 130,042 of CAZCEH010000001.1, forward strand.
ATCCCGGCGATGATCCGGCCAATGATCTCGGCGATCATGAAGCTGTGACCGTCACCGACATCGACCTGCTGACCGAACTGGAGTCGTTGCGCCGTCCGTTGACCGCCTATGCGTACCGGGTGCTCGGCGCCACCGCGGACTCCGACGACGCCGCGCAGGAGGCGATCCTGCGCGCGCATCAGCACATCGACCGGTTCGATCCGAACCGGGGGTCGTTGCGCACCTGGGTGTTCCGGATCGCCACCAACGTCTGCCTGGATCTGCTGCGCGGGGCCCGGCGACGGGCGCTGTCGATGGACCTGGGCCCGGCCTCGGTGGACGGCTCGACACTGGGCGCTCCGCTCCCGCCCGACCGGTTCGTCGAGCCGATGCCGGACTCCCGGCTGCTGGCCGCCACCGACCCGGCCAAACTGGCGGAACAGCGGGAATCGGTGCGGCTGGCGTTCGTCGCCGCGCTGCAGCACCTGGCCCCGCGGCAGCGGGCCACCCTCATCCTGCGCGACGTGCTGCACTTCTCCGCCGCCGAGACCGCCGCGCTGCTGGACACCTCGACCACCGCCGTGCACAGCGCGCTGCAGCGCGCCCGGGAGACCCTGCGGCGGCACCGGCCGTCACCGGCCGACCCGTACGATCCCGCCGACCCGGCGCAACGGGACCTGCTGGAGCGCTACGTCGCCGCGTTCGAGGCACATGACGTCGACGCGTTGACCGCCGTCCTCCGCGAGGACGCGATCACGTCGATGCCGCCGTTCACCGGTGGGTGCGGGGCGGCCCGCGGATCGCGGCGCTCATCGCGGCCGGCGGCTGCGAGGGAGCCCGGCTGGCGCCGACCGCGATCAGCGGGTCCGCCGGGTTCGGCCAGTACCGCCCCGACGACCACGGGGTGCTGCGCCCGTTCGCGCTGGTTCTGGTGGAGACCCGGGACCTGCGGATCGGCCACACGGTGACCTTCCTGGGCAGCGCGCCGCGGTTCGCCGAGTTCGGTCTCCCGGAGATTCTCGTCCCGGACCGGTGAATTGCGCCGACCACGGTCGTATCCGGTACGACATCCCGAACCGGAAGGACGAACCATGCTCGACCCGAACGACCCGAACGACCCGCTCGCCCGGGAGACCGTCGCCGAACGCACTCGCCTGGCCGCGATCCTCACCGACCTCGACCCCGATCAGTGGGGCGCCGGCTCGCTGTGCGAGGGCTGGCGGGTTCGCGAGGTGCTGGCCCACATGACGATGCCCTACCGGCACACCGGCGACTCCGTGCTGGCCGGGATCGCGGCCCATCACGGCGATTTCAATGCGTTCGCGGACGAACTGGCCCGGCAGGACACCGCGCGGGTGTCCGACGCCGACCTGCTCGCCTGCCTGCGGAACAACATCGAGCACCCCTGGCAGCCGCCCGGTGGCGGCCAGGCCGGGGCGCTGAGCCACGACGTCATCCACGGCCTGGACATCACCGAACCGCTGGGCCTTCCCCGCCCACCGGCCGACCGGATCCGGCTCGTGCTGGGCTCGGCGGGCGAGCGACAGCTGGCCTTCTTCGGCGTCGACCTGACCGGCCGCCGACTCGAGGCGACCGACACGGATCTGGTGTTGGGCGACGGCCCCGAGGTGACCCGGCTGCCGGCCGCGGACATCCTGCTGGCCGTCACCGGACGCAGTCGGGCGGCGTTCCGTGAGCTGAGATCACCGGCCCGGGTACAGCACTGACCACGCGATGGCCGCCATCTTCGCCTGGCCGGTGACCGAGAAATGGTTCATGTCGGGCGCCAGATCGCCGGGATCGAGATCCATCCGTTGCATCGCGCCGTCATCGGTCCGGCACCTGGGGTAGCTGGCACAGACCTGCACGATCGCGTCGAAGTACTCGTCGACCAGAGCTTGCAGGCCGTCCACCTTGCCCGGCACGAGCTGCAGGGTCGTCGGATCGACGACGTCGCACGGCCCGGTCCCGGCGAGATGCGTCGGGTCGATGGCCATGATCGTGTCCGAATAGTGCTGCACATCGACCGGCTGGGAGACGAACAGGATGTCCGCGTCCGGCGCGACCGACGTCAGGGTGTCCAGGACCTGCGTGAGCTTGTCGCGATAGACGGGGAGGTTGGCGTCATCGGTGCCGTCGCACTGCATGTCGTTGTCGATCGACTGGATCAGGATCAGCTCGGGCTTCGGATCCATGTCCTTGATCAGGTTCACTTGGAACGGCAGGCTGTCGACGTTCGAACCACTGACCGCGAAATTCCGCCCGTTCCCCTCGGCCGCCGGATTCGCGGCGACCAGGCGCAGGTAGACGCTGTCGACGGCCGGATTGGTGCCGGTCGCCCAGGAATTGGCGGGTTCGTCGCGCGCTCCGGAACCGCTGTCGAAGCCGGTCAGCCCCGAATGCCCCATCGCGGCCATCGCGACGGGCCATTCCTGGGTTGTCCGGGACGGCGATGGCGAGACCGGCGCGTCGGTGGGTGTCGCGGTCGGCGACGAGCAGCCCGTCTCGACGGCGAGGATCGTGGCGACGGCGATCATCACCAATGAGCTTCCGCGGCGGCTGCCGCGGTCGGTCAGTGCCATGACGATCCGATCCCGGCGTCCCTGGCCTTGGCGATCGCCTGCGCCCGGTCGGCGACCAGGAGCTTGGCCAGGATGGCCGACACGTTGTTGCGCACGGACTTCTCGCTCAGGCCGAGGTGGCCGGCGATGAGCGCGTTGGCCTCCCCGGCGGCGATCCGCTCGAGCACGTCCCGCTCGCGGGTGGTCAGCTCGGGGAACGGGTGCGGCTCACCGCTGCGGCCGGCGGTGAAGAAGTGGCTCATCCGGGTCGCCAGCGCGGCCCCGAAAATCGCCTCGCCCGCGGCGACCGCCTCGATCGCCCGCACGATCTCGTCCGGGGCGGAACCCTTGAGGATGTAGCCGCGCGCTCCGGCCCGCATCGCGGCGAAGACCGTGGTGTCGTCCTCCAGCATCGTCAGCATCAGCACTCCGATTCCCGGCACGCTGCCGGTGAGTTCGCGGGTGACCTCCACCCCGCTGGCGCCGGGCATCCGGACGTCCATCAACACCACATCGGGCTTCTCACGACGGCACACGGCCAGCGCGTCCGCGCCGTCGCCGGCCTCCCCCACCAGTTCCAGCCGGTCCGATTCCTCGACGAGGGTGCGGAGCCCGGCCCGGAACATCGGGTGGTCGTCGACGATCACCACCCGCACCGGCACGTCGGCGGCGCTCACGGAGAGCCCAGCGGAACCACGGCCCGGACCAACGTGCCCTTCGGCGCCCGCCGCTCGACGGTGCACTGCCCGCCGAGCTCGGCGGCGCGCTCCCGCATCGACGCGATGCCGACCCCGGCCCGGTACTCGTCCGGCAAACCGATGCCGTCGTCGGCGATCTCGAGCCGCAGGCAGTCGTCCCCCACCCGGTCGATCGACACGTCGACGGTCACCTCGCGGGAGTGCGCGTGCCTGGCGGCATTCGTCATCGCCTCCATCGCGATCCGGTAGGCGGCCACCTCGACCGCCGCACCCAAGGTGACCGGCTCGCGGGGACCGCTGACCCGGATCGGGCCGAGGGCCCGGGCCTGTTCGCCGAGCGCGCCGACCAGACCCAGCTCGTCCAGTGCGGGTGGCCGCAGACCGTAGACCAGGCGCCGGACGTCGGCGACCGCCTGCTGGAGCTGGGCAGTGAGCTGCTCGAGCTGGTCGGTGGCGAGGTCGGGATCGCGACCGAGCAGCGCCCTGGCCCGGCCGGCCGCGAGGACGGCGCTGCTCAGCGTCGGTCCGAGACCGTCGTGCAGATCGCGGCGCAGCCGGCGCCGCTCCTCCTCGGTCGCGGCGATCAGCCGTTCGCGGGACGCGATCAGGTCGCGACCGAGCGCCGTCGCGCGGGTGGCCGCTGCGACCGGGCGGGCGATCCCGGCCAGCAGCTCGCGGGCGGCGGTTGCGAGCGGTCCGTCGTCGTCCGACGGCTGGGCGATCAGGGTGCCGACCCGTTCCCCCGTGTAGACCAGCGGCACTTCCACGGTGGATGCGTCAGCGGGTCCGCCGCCGGGCGAGCCGGCCACCGCGAGCAGTTCGCCGTCGGCGGATCGGATCTCGACGCGGCGGAGCTTGAGCGTCTCGCGCACGGAACTCGCCGCGGCGGGCAGCACCTCGTCGGCGGCCGCCGCGTTCTCCAGATCGTCGCCGAGCCGGACGAAGGTGGCGAACGGATCGTCCCGTAACCCGAAGACCAGTCGATTGGCGGCCCGCTGCAACCGGTCTCGCATCGGTAGGGCGGCCAGGACGCCGACCGCGACGGCGATGGGCGCGGCCAGCAGGCCCGCGCCGAACGCGGTCAGCAGGGCGGCGACCGCGACGTAGACGAGGGCGACCAGGACGGTGAGCGCGCCGTACACGAGGCCGCGACGGACGGTGAGCCGGGCGTCGAACAGCCCGTACCGGCGGATCGCCACCCAGCAGCCGACGCCCAGCGCGAGAATGCCGACCGACTCGGCGGGGATCAGGTTGATCGTGTCGCCGCCGAAGGCGCCGACGAGGATGCAGCCCCACCACGACGCAACGATCAGCCATGCGGCCGGCAGCACGCTGCGCAGCCGATCACGGGCAACGGGGTCGGCGGTCGACCGGTACCGCCGGGTCAGCGCGACCGCGGAGAGCGTCGACGTCGGCGCGACCAGCGCGATCGTCAGCAGCAGGCCGTCGGCGACCTGTCCGGCCTCCCCGGGCAACCCGGTTGGATTGCCGACGGTCGACCAGTCGAGCAGGTGGCCGCCGAACATGGTGGCGATCAGCAGCAACGCGGCCACGACCAGCTCGACCACCAGCAGCGGCCGCCACCGCGGGGAGGGCAGGCGGCCGTCCGGGAAGAGCAGGATGCCGACGGTGGCGACCAGCATGGTGGCCGGCACCCACGGCCAGCCGTCGAGCCAACCGGCCAACCGGGCGAAGGGCAGATCGTGGCCGTCGTCGTACACGGCCCGGCCGTAGGAGTACGCCGCGAGGGCGACCGGCAGCGCGGCCCCGGCCGCCAGCAGGATCCAGCTCACCGCGTTGCGCGGGGCGGTGCGCACCGCCGCCGCTCCGGCCACCGACACCGACAGCACGGCGACGGCCAGGGCGGCGAGGAGAATCACGAACGGGTCGTCGTGCGCGATGGCGGCGGTCAGCACCGCGGCGACCGCGCCGGCCACCGCGATGCCGATGCCGGCGCGACCGCACGCCACCGCGACCCGCTCCATGACGTCCGATTCTCCCGCGCCGGTCACGTCGCCGCGAGAGCGTCCGTGGTCGGATGTGCCAGATTTGTCGCCGGGCGCCGCTCGCGGACCAGGGCGACCGCGCACGCCGCATAGGCGGCAACCAGCAGGGCGTAACCCACCGCGGCGATCGCCTTGCCGCCCAAGGCATACCCGCCCATTTCGACGACCGGCCAGGCCGCGAGGGCGACGCAGGCCCACAGCGACACCGCACGGACCCGCCACAACGCGATCGCCATCAGAATGAAGCCGACGACGTGACTGACCAGGTAGACGGTCGTCAGGCCGCCGACGAAGGCGTTGTGGACGAAGGCATCGACCAGCGCCGCGGCCCCGGCGGGATCGGGCTGCGCCGCCGCCTCGAACACCAGCGCGTCGACGCCGAGCAGCAGCACACCGCCGAGCATCGGGAGGAAGCAGATCGCCGTCGCGATGCCCGCGAACAGCGACGTGCTCGCCCGGGCCAGGTGAGCGACGTACAGGATCGCCGGGAAGACCAGCAGGATCGGCACGTCGAGCGCCAGCGCCCAGGCCATCGCCGTGGGGTGGTCCGCGACATGGGCGATCAGTTCCGGCGTCGACAGCGTCGCGTCGACCGGGGTGATCAGCCACTGGACGAAGACGGCCAGTGACCCGACGACGAGACAGGCGACGCCGGACCAGGTGTAGTGCCGGCCGACGGGTGCGGTGCTGATGGCTGTGGTCATGGTTCTCAGCGTGCGGCCGGATCGGTCCCGGCGGCAGAGCCCGGTGTCCCGGGCGGCCGGGATTCCCTTCGGGTTCCTCAGGATTCCTCGCCGGCGTCGAGCAGCTGCCGAATCGGCGCGCACACCGGCACACGGCCCCCTATGCGATCCGTTTGCCGGTTTCGGCCCTGATGCGTGCCCGGGAAGGGCCGAAACCGGCAAACGGATCGGCTCGTTACCGCTCTGACTGGATCCGTCGCGCCCCGGGCTCACGCCACGCCCAGGTACGCCTCCTTGATCGCCGGATCCGCGAGCAGCTCGGGTCCGGGCCCGGACTTGACCACCTCGCCGGTCTCCAGGATGTAGGCGCGATGCGACCGGGACAGCGCCTGCTGGGCGTTCTGCTCGACCAGCAGGATCGTGGTGCCCTGCGCGTTGATCTCCGAGATGATCTTGAAGATCTGCTGGATCACCATGGGCGCCAGGCCCATCGACGGCTCGTCCAGCAGCAGCACCCGCGGGCGGCCCATCAGGGCTCGGCCGATGGCCACCATCTGCTGCTCGCCGCCGGACATGGTGCCGCCGACCTGGCTGCGCCGCTCACCCAGCCGCGGGAACAGCTCGAACACCCGGTCCAGCGTTTCCTGATACTCGGTCTTGGACTCGAACTTTCGCCCGTAGTGGCCCATGTCCAGGTTCTCCTGGACGGTCATCCCCGGGAACACGCCGCGGCCCTCGGGAGACTGCACGATGCCGGCGATCACCCGCTTGTACGCCTTCATCTTGGTGATGTCCTGGCCGTCGAAGACGATCGACCCCTTCGACAGCGGCCGGACACCGGAGATCGCCCGCATGGTGGTGGTCTTGCCGGCGCCGTTCGCGCCGATCAGGGTGACCAGCTCACCCTGCTCCACCGACAGCGAGATGCCGTGCAGCGCCTCGATCCGCCCGTAGGCGACCGTCATGTCCTTGATCTCAAGCAGAGGCATCGTCGGGCACCCCCAGGTAGGCGGCGATGACCGCCGGGTTGTCGCGGATCTCCGCCGGCACGCCCTCGGCGATCTTCTTGCCGAACTCCAGCACCACGATCCGGTCGGTGACACCCATCACCAAGCGCATGTCGTGCTCGATGAGCAGCACGGTGTATCCGTCGGAGCGGATCTTGCGGATCAGGTCCATCAGCGCGACCTTCTCGGCCGGGTTGAAGCCGGCGGCCGGCTCGTCCAGGCACAGCAGCTTCGGCTCGGTGGCCAGCGCCCGGGCGATCTCGAGTCGTCGCTGGTCGCCGTAGGGCAGGTTGCGGGCCTTCTCGGTGGCTCGGGCGCCGATGCCGACGAACTCCAGCAGCGCCAGACCACGGTCGATCGCGTCGCGTTCCTCGTGCCGGTGCCGCGGCAGCCGGAACGTGGCGCCCGGGACGGAGGTCCGGTGCCGGGCGTCGGTACCGACCACGACGTTCTCCAGCGCGGTCATCTCGCCGAACAGCCGCACGTTCTGGAACGTGCGGGCGATGCCCAGCCGGGTGATCTGGTTCCGCTTGAGCTTGGCCATGATCTGGCCGTCGAACGTCACGGTGCCCGACGTCGGCCGGTACACCCCCGTCATCGCGTTGAAGCAGGTGGTCTTGCCCGCCCCGTTCGGCCCGATCAGGCCGAGGATCTCCCCGCGCCGGATGGTGAACGTCACCGAGTCCAGGGCGGTCAGGCCGCCGAACTTGACGGTGACCCCCTCCAACTCGACCAGCGGCTCGCCGACCTCGGTCTCGATCTCCCGGGTCGGCGCGACGATCTCGGCGACGACCTCCGGATCGGCCAGTTCCGGATGGACATCGGCGACGTCGACCTCGACCGCCTCGTCCAGGATCATCGGACCGACCGGCTCCTCGAAGGCGTGCTCCGAGCTCGACCGGTACTCCTCGCCGACCTCGGCGCCGGCTTCGATCCCGCCCGGGTCATGCGGGGACCCGCTGGTCATTTGGTCACCTCCGCCGGCGTCGGGGTCGCCTCGTCATGTTGCCGCCGCCGCGCCGCGACATACAGCTCCCGGCCGTAGGTCAGCAGCTTCTGGCGAACCGGTAGCAAGCCCTGCGGGCGGAAGATCATCAACACCATCAGCGCCAGACCGAAGAAGAAGTACTTGTACTCGGCGATCGAGTCGCCGTCGATCGGGATGCCGAGGATTTCGGTTCGGCCGAGGAAGAAGTTCGGCAGGTACACGATGATGAACGCACCAAGAATGACGCCGAGCTTGTTGCCCTGTCCGCCGAGCACCACGGCGCACAGGAACAGCACCGAGTTCACCACGTTGAAGTTGGTGGGCGACACGAACTGCACCTGACCGGCATAGAGCGCTCCGGACATGCCGCCGATCGCGGCGCCGATCACAAACGCCCACAGTTTGAACTTGAAGGTGGGCACGCCCATGATCTCCGCCACGTCCTCGTCCTCACGGATGGCCACCCACGCTCGGCCGACCCGCGACCGCTCGAGGTTCCCGACGAACAGCAGCGCGATGATGATCAGGACGATCGAGACCCAGTACCACCAGACCCCAGAATTGAGGGTCTTGCCGACGTTCCCGGCGGAGAAGACGCCCAGCGGGAACTGGTCGGTGGTGCCGAACCGGGGATAGGCGATCTGGGAGAGACCACGGCCGCCTCCGGTGATCTCCTCCAGATTGTCGGCAAGCAACCGGACGATCTCGCCGAACCCAAGCGTGACGATGGCCAGGTAGTCACCGCGGAGTCGCAGGGTGGGGGAGCCCAGTATGAGGCCCGAGATCGCGGTGATCGCCATGGCGATGGGAAGGCAGGCAAGCCAGGCCCACTGCGTGGACAACCAGCCGCCGGGACCGGTCTGATTCCAGGGGCTGTCCGGGCTGGTCAACAGGGCGACCGTGTACGCGCCGACCGCGTAGAAGCCGACGTAACCGAGGTCCAGCAGGCCGGCCTGGCCGACCACGACGTTCAACCCGATGGCGATCAGCGCGTACATGCCGAACTGCGCCATCACGCTGCCGAAATTCGTGCCGACCGTCGTCAGCACCGGGACGTTCAGGATCGGCAGCAATGCGATCAAGATGATGAACGGCAGGCCGAACAGCCATTGCATGGGCCTGGACTGTGCGTTCCACCAACTACGGAACGAATCGCCGACCCCAGCCTTGGGGCGGGCGTCGAAGGACGGGTTGCTCGTCATACCCGCGCCCTCCCCAGCGATTCGCCGAGGATGCCTGTCGGCCGGAACATCAGGATCAGCACCAGCAAGACGAACGCAACCACGTCCCGCCAGCCGGTACCGAACAGGACCTGCCCGTAGTTTTCCATCACACCGAGGATCAGGCCGCCGAGCAGAGCACCGCGCAGATTTCCGATACCGCCGAGCACGGCCGCGCAGAACGCCTTGATGCCGAGAATGAAGCCGCCGTTGTAAATGATCCCGTTCGGCACCCGCAGTGTGTACAGCAACGCGGCCGCGCCGGCGAGAACACCACCGATGAGGAACGTCAGCATGATCACGCGCTCGCGGGAAACACCCATCAGGGTGGCGGTGGTCGGGTCTTGGGCGACGGCCCGAATCCCCCGACCGAACTTTGTCTGATTGACGAACATATCTGTCGCGACTGCTAGCACGATGGCCGACGCGATGATGATCAGCGTGATGTTGGTGACTGTCGCACCGAACAGCGTGAACTGTGTCTCAGGCGCGACCAGCCGGATCGGCTGCTCCGCGTTCACCCCACCCAGTTCGCCATTCGTCAACTGGGGGAGGATGTAATGCACGAATTCCTGAATGACGAAGGACGCACCGATAGCGGTGATCAGGAAGACCAGCGACGGCGCGTTCCGTTTGCGCAGTGGCCGGTAGGCAAGTCGTTCGAGTCCGACGGCCGCTCCACCTGACACTGCCATCCCACCGAGCATCGCGATGCCAAGATACACGATCGTCAGGGCCGTGCCTTCGTCATAGACGTTGCCGCTCGGCGTGAAGCCGAGCAGCAGCAGCATCACGTACTGGCCGAACATGCCGAGCATGAAGATCTCGGAGTGCGCAAAGTTGATCAGGCGCAGGACGCCATACACCAATGTGTAACCGACCGCCACCAAGGCATAGATCGATCCGTAAGCCAGTCCGTCGATCGTCAGCTGCCAGAAGTTGGCTGCCAAGGCGTTGACGTTGAAGTTGATGGGAGCGGCCGCGAGGGGCTCGGCCAGCGCGACGAAGGTACTTGTCATCGGGCTCCTTCAGTGCCGGTCGGCGGGTGGCGACACGGGACTAGGACAGCGTGAATGCTCGGCAAGCAAATGGCGACCGGAGACCGGCTAGTCGCCGGGCCTCCGGTCGCCATCGTCGGGTGTCCGGAACTACTTGACTTCGTACAACCAGGGGTTCGCCGTCGCGAGTTCTCCGCTGGAGTCCCACTTGTAGGTCTTGGCCAGGCCGACCCCGTCATAGGTCTTGAAGAAGTCGATCATGCTGGCCCGATCGGTGACCTTACCCTCCGAAATCCCGGTGACCATGATGGTCGCCAGGTCATAGGCGTCGACCGAGTACACACCGGGTGCGATGTTGAACGCCGCCTGGTAAGTGGTCGCGAAGGCATCGGGTGCCGGGCCGCACGGGCAGGTCAGGATCGCGCCCTTGGAGGCCTCACCCGCCTGGGAGACGAACTGCGGGTCATTCGTGCCGTCACCAGAGATGAAGGTGGCGGTGACCCCGGCATCGCGCAGCTGCTGCACGAACGGCGCGGCCTCGGAGTAGTAACCGGAGTAATAGACCGCGTCCGGCGATTCACCCTTGATCAACTGGATGCCAGCGGCGAAGTCCTTGTCGCCGGTCTTGACCTTCACTGCGCAGTTGCCGTCGGCCGCCGCGCCCAGCGTCTCCCCGACCACGTTGGCCAGACCAACGCCGTAGTCGGTGTTGTCCTGGACCACGCAAACCTTCTGGTAGCCCTGCTGCCCGGTCATCCAGTTGGCAGTCGCGCCGCCCTGGGAGTTGTCATTGCCCAGTCCACGGAAGAAGTTGGTCCATCCGTTCTGGGTCAGTCCGGGGTTGGTCGCCGACGCGGTGACCGAGAGCAGCCCGGCCTGGAAGAAGATCCCACCGGTCGCCTTCGTCTCGGTGGAGAAGGCAGGCCCGAGCAACCCGATGATCGAGGGGTCGCCCACGATCTGGGGCGCCACCTGGGTGGCTTTCTGTCCGTCGCCCTCGGTGTCGAATTCCTTGAGCGTCAGTTGGCAGCCGGCGTTCGCCTTGTTGAACTCGTCGATCGCCAACTTTGCGCCGTTGCGGATGTTGATCCCCAGAGCGGCGTTCGGCCCGGTCAGGGCGCCGGCAAAGGCGACCGCCGTGCCCGATGCGCACTTTGCCTGGCCGTTGCCGGCCGGCATGACGGCCTGGCCACCAGCGCTTGCCGAATAGTCCTTGCCCTCGGGCGTAATCTGCTTCAGCGGTTGGATCGACAGCTCCCCACCGCCTCCGGCCGCCGCACTGCCCGACGCCCCCGCCGAACCGGTCGCCGCGCTGGTCGTGGTACCGCTGTCCGCCGACTTCGATCCACATGCTGCCAACGTCAGTGCCGCCACCGCGGCCAACCCGACGACGGCGGTTCGCACCGAACGTCGATGCACGTGCCACCTCCGAAGTTTCTGTTCACCGGTCGCAATCCGGCTGTGCCCATGCGTGTCGACGTCGCCGACACGCGGGGAACTTATCCCACGGATGGCTGAGTGCACCGCATCACAGGGCCCTCGTAACCAAAATGCGACGCGTGGTTCACAAGAAACGCCCAAGCGGGTCACACCGGGTAATCAAAGCGACAAGGTGTCATGCCCCGCTCGGCTCAGACGAGCCCCCCGGGCGCGGTCCAACTGTGCGGATACTGTGAACTCTGCGGCACGGCGACGGCGCAAATGGCGGTGACTGCTCGTGGCGAACCGACACACCGTCATCGGCGCCGGGTCGCTCAGCTCTTGGCCGACAGACCCTCGAGCACCGCGTTCGCCACGGCCTGCATGGATGTCCGCCGGTCCATCGCCGTCCGCTGAATCCAGCGGAAGGCCTCCGGCTCGGTCATCTTCTGGTGGGTCATCAGCAGGCCCTTGGCACGGTCGATGATCTTGCGCGCCTCCAGCCGCTGGCTGATGTCCGCCACCTCCTTGCGCAGCGCGGTCGTCTCCGCGTAGCGAGCCACCGCGAGCTCGATGGCCGGCAGCAGGTCGCTCTTGGAGAACGGCTTGACCAGGTACGCCATGGCCCCGGCGTCCCGGGCCCGCTCGATGAGCTCCCGCTGGGAGAAGGCGGTCAGGATGACCACCGGCGCGATCTGCTCCCCCACGATGTCCGCCGCCGCGTCGATGCCGTCCTTCTTGGGCATCTTCACGTCCATGATCACCAGGTCCGGGCGCAACTCCGTGGCCAGGGCCACGGCCTGTTCGCCGTCCACCGCCTGCCCGACGACCTCGAAACCCTCTTCGGCCAGCATCTCCGACAGGTCGAGCCTGATCAGTGCCTCGTCCTCGGCGATGAGCACCCTCTTCGGTGCGGTCATCGGCCACCTCCCGTACGTTGCCGACGACCCCCGATCGGTTGCCGGTCCGGGCGTCAGACTATCGGCACCGTGTGACCGGTGTGCTAACCAAGCAGGCGCTAGGACTGTGACGAGCAGCGCTTTACGGTGGACAACCGACATCGTTGTCAGACGTCCACCGTGCTCGGCGTCGCCGACGGGATGACTACGATGATGCTGCCCCGCGCGCCGGGGCCCTGCCCCCGTATCCCAATTGGCAGAGGAAGCGGATTCAAATCCCGCACAGTGTGAGTTCGAGTCTCACCGGGGGCACACCGCCACGCGCAGGGTTCTCACCTTCGCCCTTCCGGCCCGGCGCACACCCGCGGAACATCCGCTGGTGTGGAGCAAGCGGATGTTCCGCGGCTGGACACAAGCGGCGCCGGCCGGACCCAGAAGCAGCAGCCCGGGGAAGTTCCGGTCGCGCCAGACGGCCGGATCTTCCCCAGCACCGCTGACGCCGCCTGCAGCCCCAACCCGGCGCACACCCGCGGAACATCCGCTGGTGTGGAGCAAGCGGATGTTCCGCAACCACCGTCCCGGGCGGGGCGCGCCGTCAGCGCTGCAGAGCGTCTTGCGAGCGGCGGGCGGTCTCGATGTCGATTTCCTGGATCTGGATGACGATGCCGTCGGGGTCGGTGACGCGGACGCTGCGGCCGAAGTCCTCCTCCACGATCCGCGGTTCGTACCCGTGCGCGGTGAGGCGGGCGGCGACGTCCTCGAGTCTCTCGTCCGTGCTGAAGCCGAGCTCGACCGTGCCCGGAGGGCGGCCCTTGGACGCGGCGGCGTCGTGGATGCCCAGCGCACCGGCGTCGGCATTCAGTTGCGCCCACACGGCGAGGGTTGCGGCGGGGTCGGGGTGCAGGCCGAGGTTCGCGTAGAAGGCACGGGTGGCGTCGACGTCGGCGACGTACCTGATCGGAAGGACGGTGAGCATCGTTTCCTCCTTGCTGTCGTGACGGTTCATCGGGTGGTCAGGGCTGCCCCGCGACGAGCCGCGTGGCCCGCACGTCACATGGTCGCTCGCTCGGCCTGGTCGAGGCCGGCGACCAGGCCCGGTCCGTTCCGGACCTGCGTCGAGGCGAAGGTTCAGCAGCGGGCCGGCTCCGCCGCGGAGCAGGCCGATCCCGATGGGCCCGGCGCGGCCGGATCGTCCGACGAAGCGGCTGGCGCGCCGGAGACGACGAACGCGGTGATCACGACGAGTTGAGCAGTTCGATGACGGCGGGAAGCCGCCGAGCACCCGAGAGACCACGGGCCGTGGTGGCCCTCGCCTGGACGCCGGCGTCGCGCATGGCCCGGTCGAACAGCTCCATGTCGAGCGCTTCGACGCCGGCGAGGTGGGCGACGGTGTCGGGGACGACCATCGTGTTCATCAGGCGGAGGGCGCGGCTGTCGGCGGACCCGAGCCGGAGCGCGTCGACGAGGTCGGGAGCATGCAGTCCGGCCCGCGCGGCGAGTTCGAGGATGTCGGCGATGGCTGCCTGGTTCAGCATCAGGAGGGCGTTGTTGAACAACTTCGCCATCTGGCCGGCTCCGGTCGTCCCGAGGTGCACGACGTGTGTCGCGAACGAACCGAAGACGGGCATCGCGGCGGCGACGGCGGTGGCGGGACCGCCCGCGAAGACGGTCAGGGTCCGTGCCTCGGCCGCCGGACGACCACCACTCACGGGGGCGTCGATCACCTCGACGCCGGACGCCGCGCAGAGGTCGGCGAGCCGTCTGGCGTTCTCGGGAGTGCCCGTGCCGTGATTGACCACGATGCCGCCCGGCCGAAGGGTCGGCAGCACGTCGTCCCCGACGATGCGAAGCACGTCGTCGTCGGTGCTGACGCACAGCGCGACCAGGTCGACGGCGGCGGCGAGGGATGTGACGCTGTCGTGCGCGACATGCGGCGTCCTCGCCAACGGGGTGAGGGATGCCGGGCGGCGGGCCCAGACGTGCAGGTCGAAGCCGTGCTCGGCGATCGCGGTCGCCATCGGCAGGCCTTGGTCGCCGAGACCGACGAATCCCACCCTGATCCGTGCCGCCGTGTCCTCGACGGCGTCAGGGCGTTGTGCTGTCATCAACGTGTTCTTTCTCGGGCCGACGGTCCTGCCGGACACGACTCAGGACCGGTAACGGGTGGCCAGCTGGGGCGACTGCGCGCCGAATGCGGCCAGATCCGCGGTGAACACATCGTTCAGCAGCTCGGCCCGCTCGACGCCCGGGGCAGTGACGGTTTCCCCGAGCTCGATACCGCGAAGACTCGCGGTGACGACGTCGGCGGCGCTCATCCGGGGTACGGCGCTGAGATCCATGCCCTGCCGTTCGTGGAACTCGGTCGCGACGACGCCGGGGAGCAGCACCTGCACGTGGATGCCGCTCGGAGACAGCTCCGCGTGCAGGGTCTGCGACAGGGCGAGCGCGTAGGCGAGGCTCGAGGCGTAGACGGCGCGGCGCAACGGCACCTGCTCCAGGGTCGCCGGGCCGCTGAACGCGATCATCCCCGCGACGTTGACGATCTGCCCGGCACCACGCTCGACCATGCCCGGCGCGATGGCGTTGGTCAGCAGTGTCGGTGCGAGCACCTTGACACCGACCAGCTCCGCGGCTTCCTCCTCCGGCAGTTCGACGAACGCCTTGTAGTGCGCGACGCCGGCATTGTTGATCAGCATCGTCACCGGCTGACCGCCGACCACGGCGATCACCGTCTCGATGCCCTCCGGCGTTGCGAGGTCCGCGACCACGGTCTGCACCGTCACGTCCGCGAACTCCGTTGCGAGCTCGTCAAGACGCTCCTGTCGACGACCGACGGCAATCAGGTCCACGCCGCGCGACGCCAGACGGCGCGCGTACTCGCGGCCGATCCCCGACGACGCCCCCGTGACGACAGCCAACCCGCTCATGTTCGTTCTCCTTCGTTCGTGCACGACTGCCGCGGTACTGGTGACGCCAACGCGGGTACCGATGACCCGGCGTGGCTCGCGGCCTGCCTTCGATGCTGGTCCTGAACCTGGCGGCATGGGTACTCCCCCGTGACAGTGGTCCCCGCGGGACCACGACCAGGCGTGCGTCGACGCTCTACGGTGCGGGCATGGCTTCCAGGCAGAACATGCTCGGCGACTACCTCCGCGCGCAACGCGCACGCGTGCGCCCCGACCAGGTCGGCCTGCCGGGCGGGACGAATCGCCGCGTGCCCGGACTTCGCCGTTCTGAGGTGGCGCTGCTGGCCGGGATCAGCGCCGACTACTACCTTCGCCTCGAGCAGGGCCGAGACCGGCACCCCTCCCCGCAGATTCTCGAAGCCCTCGCTCAGGTGTACGGCCTCGACCCCACCGGCACCGCGTACCTGCTGTCCCTCGGCGGGCAATCCGCGACGCGCTCGCGGAGACGACCGAGACGCGAAACCGTCCCGGACGGCATCGGCAAGCTCCTGACATCGCTCCACCTGCCCGCGTTCGTCGAGGGCCGCTACCTCGACGTCCTCGCCGCCAACCCGCTCGCCACCGCCCTCTCGCCCCGACTCACGGCGGGCGAGAACCGGCTTCGCGCCGTGTTTCTCGACCCCGACGAACGGGCCCTCTACCCCGACTGGGAGGACACCACCGCCCGGCTGGTCGCCGGCTTTCGCCGCTCCGTCGGTACCGACACGAGCGACACGCGCTTCATCGACCTGGTCGGTGAGCTCTCGCTCACCAGCGACCGGTTTCGGACCCTGTGGGCGCAGCAGGACGTCCAGGCCCGGCAGAACTGGCCCATCACCATCGACCACCCCCTCGTCGGCGAGCTCACCCTCAACCGCGAGAAGCTCATCGTCGGGGACAGCGCCCACACGCTCATCCTCGCCATCTACCACCCCGACCCGGGCAGCGAGAGCGCCGACAAGCTCGCGCTTCTCGCGTCCTACACCGCAGCCGATCCGCTCCCCGCGGAACAATGACCGCGGTTGGCGCCGAGCTCTCCGGGGGCGCCGAGGCGCCGGATGTTCCGCAGGCGCTCCGAGGAGCCGGATGGTCCGCAGGCGCTCCGAGGAGCCGGGTGGTCCGCGGCCCCGCACCGCCTCAGAGCCAGCGCCCGCCGCACATGCGCGGGGAACATCCGGTCGCTCCAGACGACCTGATCTTCCCCAAGCACCACCAGCACCAGCACCGGCGACACGAGCACCCACCAGCACCGGCCCGGCGACACGAGCACCAGCAGCACCAGCACCAGCACCGGCACCGGCACCGGCTCGAGCCCACGAGACCTGCGGCGGCCGGACCCGCTCATTCGCCGAGCAGGCTCGGCTCGTAGACGACTGCCTGGCCCGGCGCACCTGCCTGGCAGGTCAACCAGTGCGGCTCCGCCCGGTGCACGGCAACCGCCACCGGCGTGTCGGCGCCGGCCACGGACAGGGTGACCAGGATCCGGTGCGGGTCGGTCCGGTCGACGGCGCGAACCCGCACGTCACGCCAGCCCAGCGCCGGAAATGCCTGGTGGGCCAATGCCATCGCCGCTTGTTCCACGGAGGTGAAGCCGACCCGGCCCCGCAGGGCGGCCGCGTCGACGGCGCCGGCGTCGGTGACCTCGATGAACTCCGAGGCCTGCTCCGGCCGCACCCGGCCGTAGAGCAGCCCGGACGGCAGCACCAGCAGGTTGGCGGCGAAGCGGTCGCCGCCGACGTGGCTGCACTCCCACACCCGACCCGGGCGATGTGCGTCGAACGCGGCGGCCACCGGCCGGCCCCGGATCGCGCAGCACGGGTCGTGGGTGCCGTGAGCGCAGATCAGGTAGTGCTGGTCGGATGCCGCCGGCACCGGGTTCCGGTCCAGCAAGGCCGGCACATCCAGCGTCAGTAGCTCGTGGTCGTCGACGAACGTCCCCCACTGCATGCTTTCGCGGTCCGGCCGGCAGTCCACGGCCGCCCAGCGGCGCGGACCGGCCGGCAGGTGTCGTCCGGGCCGCCGGATGGCCACCACCCGGATACCGATCCGCTCCAGACGCGCGACCAGCCGGTGGGCGACGGCAGTGTCGAACCGGGACGCCAGCAGTCCCGCCCGTCCCCACGGGCCCGGCTGCTCGACCAACAGCAGCCGGGACGCCGGGAAGGCGCTGCCGACCATCGGGTCACCCCGCAGCGCGGCCTGCACCGAACAGCGGTCGAATCGGTCGTCGTCCGGGTCAGTCACCGTCGGCGGTCGCCATCCCGGCGTCCTGCGGCTCGGCTCCCTCGTCGACGGCGACGACCACGCCCTCCCGGAGCAGCCGTCGGGCCACCACGAGCTGCTCCTGCGGGTCCAGGTTGGGTAGCACGTCGGGTGTGAACGCCTTGCCGGAAAGCACGACCAACAACGCGGCGTGCGCCTGCTCCGGCCAGCTGACGGTCGAGTCGAGCAGGTCGAGCACCGAGTGATCACCCTGCCGACGCAGCCGGGGCCGCAGTCCGGGGCGCAGGGTCAACGCGGTCCGGAGCTGCAGGTGGGTGATGGCCGCCAACTGGGCCAGCGGCGCGATGGGCGCCGGCCGGGTCTGCCCGACCTGTTGCCGGCCGATCCGCCGGGCGACGGCCTGATGATCGCCGATTCCGGCCTCGGCGAGCCGCGCCGACAGCCGGGCGGCGGCCTGGCGCAGATGACCGGTCATCGCATCGATGTCGGTGACGTCGACACCCAGCGGCAGCGAGCGGCGCAATTCGCGATCACCCTCGGCCGCCGCGATGAGTTCGCGGGCCAGGTCGTAGCCGGTGAGCGGGTGCACCCCGATGGTCAGGTGAATGGACAGCTCGCCCTGCGCCACCGCGGAATGCAGGTAGCCGCGGGGCAGGTACAGCGCATCGCCCGGCCGGAGCAGCGTGTCGATCAGCGGTTGCTCGGCGGCCCGCGCCTGCACCTGCCGACGCCGGCCGTCCCAGGTCTGGTGCGGCAGCGGGTCCGGCAGCACCGGTTCGTGGATCCGCCAGTGTTTGGTTCCGGCGATCTGCAGGACGAAGACGTCGTGGGTGTCGTAGTGGGCGGCGAAACCCTGATTCTGCGGCGGCGTGATGTACGCGTTGATCTGGATCGGATGGCCGAGTTCGGCCGCCAGGGCGCTGCCGAACCGGACCAGCGGCGGCCAGGTGCGGTGCAGCGCCTGCAGGACCAGCGTCGCGCCGCCGGCCAGCTGACCCAGGACCTTGTCGTCGGCGACCTGGTCGGTGATCGTCGCGCCCGCTCCCCCGCCGCGGGTGAACGTCGCCGGGTTGAGCACCGACCCGTCCTTGGCCATCCGCAGGAACGGAGTGCGCAGGCCGCGCTCGGAGACCAGCTCGTCGACGGCGCCCGCGGTGAACAGATCGGCGAACCCGCCGGGCAGCTCGGTCGCCTTGGTCAACAGTGGTCGACCGGCCCAGAACCGTTGCGCGAACTCGTCAATCGGGATCCCGACGCACCGCTGAAGGGCCGGCGCAGGTGAGTGCCGCGAAGGGCGCCCGGCCAGGCCGGACGCCCCCGCGCGGTCGGCGCCTGGCATCAGTCGGCGCCGCCGTCAGCACCACCATCGGCACCGCCGTCAGCACCACCATCGGCACCGCCATCAGCACCACCATCGGCACCGCCGTCGTGTACCCCGGGCACGCCGCTCGCGCCGCCGTCCGCCGGACCCTCGGCCCCACTGTCCGCACCGCCATCAGCGCCACCGTCAGCGCCGCCATCGGCGCCGCCATCGGCGCCACCGTCGTGCACCCCGGGCACGCCGCTCGCGCCGCCGTCCGCCGGACCCTCGACCGCCGGACCGCCGGTGGTGATGTCCTCGTCGCTCAGGCCCATCGAAACTCCCATCGATGATTCGTCTCCGAACCCCCACGGTTCGCAGATTCCGCTCGGTTCAGTACCCCGAAACCGTGCGCCGGTAACGCTACTGACCGCCCTGATCGTCGGCGACCCGGATCCGCGGTCAGCCGACCGCGGATCGCACCCGCGCGGCAACATCCAGGAGATCCTCGGTCGACCGCGCCGGCCGGCCGTGGCCCGGACCGGTCGGGTCAACCGGCAGATCGACCCAGCTGCGGCAGCCGGCATACTCCGGGAGCACCGGCACGGTCAGCGGCATCGGCAGCGGCCGGACGGCCACCACGATGGCGGCCAGCCGGTGTCGGGGACGGAAGTCGATCCGGTTGGACCGAACGGACTGGGTGGTCCAGATGTGGAACGGTTCCAGCTCGCCGATCCGCTCCGGACGGACCACCTCGATGGCCTGGACGACGGACACCATCGCCCGCAGCACCACCGCGTCGACCAGGACATCGGCGGCGCCCAGCGGCAGCAGGTCGGCATGCTCGGGGCGGGTGGACTCGGCGTGGCTGTGCGCCACCGTCGGGTACAGCAGGAACTCCGATTCCCTGAGGGTGAAACGCTTCTCGTGGATGCCGCCCTTACGCAGCAGCACCGTCTGCCGGCCCTGCAACAGCGCGTGCGCGACCGCGCCCCACTCCTTGAGGGCCGGGGTCGACGTCGGGGCCGGGGTGGCCGACGCCCGGGTCGCCGGTCCGGTCACCGCAGTCGGACCAGGCCCTCCTGGACCACGGTGGCCAGCATGCGCCCGTCGCTGGAGTAGAAGTGGCCGGCGCCCAGGCCGCGGGCACCGGAGGCGCTGGGCGACACGGTGTCGTAGAGCAGCCACTCGTCGACCCGGAACGGCCGGTGGAACCACATCGCGTGGTCGAGCGAGGCCACCTGGATGTTGTCGAACTCGAAGGACAGCGCGTGCGTCTTGAGAACCGAGTACAGCAGCGTCAGGTCGGACAGGTACGCCAGCAGGCACACGTGCAGCAGGTCGTCGTCCGGCAGGGTGCCGTCGGTGCGGAACCACACCCGGCTGTGCGCCCCGATCTGCGGGCCGGTCAGCCGGGACTCCCACGGCGGGTCGTCGATGTAGCGGACGTCGAACGGCCGCGGGATCTGGCCCCACACCGCGATCCGGTCCTTGAACGGCGCGATGCGTTCCGCGTACGTCGGCAGCGACTCGGGTGGCGGGACGGACGGCATGGCCTCCGCATGGTCCACCCCGGGCTCGTCCACCTGGAACGACGCGGACATGGTGAAGATCGGCTTGCCGTGCTGGATCGCCACCACCCGCCGGGTGGTGAAGGACAGCCCGTCCCGGGCCCGGTCCACCTGGTAGACGATCGGTTGCCGCGGGTTGCCGGGCCGCAGGAAGTAGGCGTGCAGCGAGTGCACCCGCCGCTCGCTGGGCACCGTCCGGCCGGCGGCGGTCAGCGCCTGCGCGGCCACCTGCCCGCCGAACACCCGCACCGGCGAGAGCTCCGGGGACACCCCCCGGTACAGGTTGTCCTCGATGCGCTCCAGATCCAGTAGCCGCACCAGGGCATCCACCACGGCCTGACCGCGGGGAACGCCGTCGGTGTCCAGCATCGCCCGGTCGCCGGCGCCCGGCTGTGTCCGGTCCGTGGGCTCCGGCAGCTCGGCGGCGGGAACGGCGGGCTCGCCGTCCGTCCCGCCGTGGCCGCGGTGCCCGAAGATCGCCATCAGTCTTTGTGGCTCAGCCGGTGCACCCTGATCAGGTTGGTGGAGCCGGAGGTGTTGGGCGGCGCGCCGGCCACGATGACCACGGTGTCGCCGGACTCGTAGCCCGGGATGTCCAGGATCGCCTGGTCGACCTGCTCGACCATCTCGTCGGTGGTGTCCACCTCCGGTGTGACAAACGTCCGCACGCCCCAGGTGAGGGCCAGCTGGTTGCGGACCTCCTCCTTCGGCGTGAAGGCCAGCACCGGCAGTCCGGTGTGCAGCCGGGCCATCCGACGCACGGTGTCCCCGGTGAAGGTGAACGCGATCAGCGCCTTCGCGTCGATCCGCTCGGCGATGTCGCGAGCGGCGAAGGACAGCACACCACCACGGGTCCGCGGGGTGTGCGTCAACGGCGGCGCGCTGACCGACTCGGCCTCCACCGCCTCGATGATCCGGCCCATCGTCTTGACCGCGATGATCGGAAACTTGCCCACCGACGTCTCGCCCGAGAGCATCACCGCGTCCGCGCCGTCCAGGATCGCGTTCGCCACGTCCGAGGCCTCCGCCCGGGTCGGCCGGGAATGCTCGATCATCGAATCCAGCATCTGGGTCGCCACGATCACCGGCCGCGCGTTCTCCCGCGCCACCTGCACCGCCCGCTTCTGCACCAACGGCACCTGCTGCAGCGGCAGCTCCACACCCAGATCGCCGCGGGCCACCATGATCCCGTCGAACGCCCGCACGATCGCTTCCAGATTCGCGACCGCCTCCGGCTTCTCCAGCTTCGCGATCACCGGCCGCCGCTCGGCACCCACCTCGTCCATCACGTTGCGCACCAGATCGACATCGTTCGGCGATCGCACGAACGACAACGCGATCACGTCGACCCCCAGCGACAGGGCGAACTTCAGATCGGCGATGTCCTTCTCGGACAGCGCCGGCACCGAGACGTTCATCCCGGGCAGCGAAATGCCCTTGTTGTTCGACACCGGACCACCCTCGGTCACCGAACACCGCACGTCGTCGCCGTCGACCTGGGTGACGACCAGCCCCACCTTGCCGTCGTCGATCAGCAGCCGATCCCCCGGCCGAGCGTCCCGGGCCAACCCCTTGTACGTGGTCGACACCCGCTCCCGCGAGCCCACCACGTCCTGCACCGTGATCGTCACCTGATCGCCGGTGTTCCACTCGTGCGGGCCGTCGGCGAACCGACCAAGCCGGATCTTCGGTCCCTGCAGGTCGGCCATGATCGCCAGCGCCTGGCCCGACGCCCGGGCCGCCTCCCGCAACCGCCCGTAGACCACCTCGTGGTCGGCGTGATCCCCATGCGAGAAATTCATCCGGGCCACGTTCATCCCGGCATCCAACAAGGCAGCGATCGCCTCCTCCGAGGAGGTGGCCGGTCCGAGAGTGCACACGATCTTTGCGCGACGGGTCATGAGCCTCACCCTAGCGGAGTTCTGAACCGATGCAGAAAGCGGGGTCACATGATCATGATGTGAGATCTGTCCCACGAACGGACCTTGCCGACAACGTTGGCGGAACGACGAAGGCCGTTCACCGGACCGCTACCGCAGCGCCACCGCGGTGGGCTCGAGCGGGTCGGGCAGGAAGGTCTTGCCGGCCAGATAGGCGTCCACGCCGGCGGCCGCCGACCGGCCCTCGGCGATCGCCCAGACGATCAGCGACTGGCCGCGGCCGGCGTCGCCGGCGACGAAGACGCCGGGCACCGAGGTCATGTAGTTCTCGTCCCGGACGATCGTGCCGCGCGCGGAGATCTCGACCCCGAGCTCGTCGAGCAGACCCGGGCGTTCCGGGCCGGCGAAGCCGAGCGCGATCAGGATCATGTCCGCGTCGATGTGGTACTCGGTGCCCTCGGTCGGGATGAAGCCGCCGGGGATCCGCTTGCCCTCCACCAGGTTCAGGCCGGTCACCCGGCCGTCGCGGCCCTCGATCGACGTGGAGTTGACGCCGAAGATCCGCTCGCCGCCCTCCTCGTGTGCGGCCGAGATGCGCAGCATCAGCGGATAGGTCGGCCACGGGGTGGACGGGTCCCGGGTCGCCGGCGGCATCACGTGGATGTCCAGCTGCGTCACCGACGCGGCGTCCTGCCGCAGGGCCGTGCCGTAGCAGTCGGCGCCGGTGTCCCCGCCGCCGATGATCACCACCCGCTTGCCCTCGGCGCTGACGTCGACCCGCTCCCGAGTGCCCTCGCACACCTCGTTCTGCTGGATCAGGTACGGCATGGCCAGGTGCACGCCGTCCAGGTCCCGGCCGTCCACGGAGAGCTCGCGGGGCACGGTCGATCCGGTGCAGATGACCACCGCGTCGAAGTCCTCCTGGAGCTTCTCCACGGTCAGGTCGCCGTCGCGGTCACCGCCGACGGCGCAGTCGGTGACGAACCGCACCCCCTCCGCGGCCAACTGGTCCAGGCGCCGATCCAGCACCTCCCGGGACATCTTGAACTCGGGGATGCCGTAGCGCATCAGGCCGCCGATCCGCCGGTCCCGCTCGAACACGGTGACCGCGTGCCCCGCCCGCGCCAGCTGCTGCGCGGCGGCCAGGCCCGCCGGCCCGGAGCCGATCACCGCGACGGTCCGTCCGGTGGACAGCTCGGCCGGCCGCGGCTCCAGCCCGTAGCCCTCGGCGATCGCGTGGTCGGCGATCTCCTGCTCCACCAGCTTGATGGACACCGGGTCGTCCGCGATGCCGAGCACGCAGGCACCCTCGCACGGCGCCGGGCACAGCCGGCCGGTGAACTCGGGGAAGTTGTTGGTGGCGTGCAGCCGGTCGGACGCCTCGGCCCACTTGCCGGTGCGCACCAGGTCGTTCCACTCCGGGATCAGGTTGCCCAGCGGGCAGCCCTGGTGGCAGAACGGGATCCCGCAGTCCATGCACCGGGTGGCCTGGTTGCGGGTGGCCTGCTCGTCGAACGGTTCGTAGACCTCGCCCCAGTCCCGCAACCGCAGCGGGATCGGCCGCCGGGCCGGACCGCCGCGCCGATGCTTGAGGAACCCGCTCGGGTCAGCCATGGCTGGCCTCCATGATCATTTCGTCGGCGTCCACACCGAGGGCTGCGGCCTCCGCCCGCAACGCCAGCACCCGCCGGTAGTCGCGGGGCATCACCCGGGAGAAGCGGACCGCCGCGATCGGCCAGTCGGCCAGCAGGGCCGCGGCGATCCGGGATCCGGTGAGCTTGGCGTGCGACCCGATGATCTCGCCGAGCCAGGCCACCTCGTCGGTGTCCAGAGACTCCAGGTCGACCAGTTCCGGGTTGACCTTGGCCGGCTCCGGGTCGAGCAGATAGGCGATGCCGCCGCTCATCCCGGCTCCGACGTTGCGCCCGGTCCGGCCCAAGATGATCACCCGGCCGCCGGTCATGTACTCGCAGGCGTGGTCGCCGGTGCCCTCGACCACCATCAACGCGCCGGAGTTGCGGACGGCGAACCGCTCGCCCACCCGGCCACGCAGGTACATCTCCCCGGCGGTGGCGCCGTAGCCGATGGTGTTGCCGGCGATCACCTGGGTCTTCACCCCGGGCGCCTGCGACGGCGAGTTCTCGTCCGGCCGGACCACGATCCGGCCACCGGACAGGCCCTTGCCGACGTAGTCGTTGGCGTCCCCGAGCAGGTCGATGGACACCCCGCGAGGCAGGAACGCACCGAGCGACTGGCCGGCCGTGCCGGTCAGGTTGACCTCGATCGTGTGGTCGGGCAGCCCCTCCGGACCGAACACCCGGGTGACCTCGGAGCCGAGCATGGTGCCGGCGGTGCGGTCGACGTTGCGGATGGGCAGGTCGATGCGCACCCCGCGGGCGTCCTGCAGGGCGGGCGCGGCCTGCCGGATCAGCTCGGCGTCCAAGGTCTTGGACAGGTCGTGCCGGGCCGGGTTGGTGCACGAGTAGTCGCTGGGCACCTCGGGGATCTCCAGCAGCGGCGTCAGGTCGAGGCCACGGGCCCGGTGGTGCTCGACCGCGGCGGAGACGTCCAGCAGCTCGGCATGCCCGACGGCCTCCCGCACCGACCGGAAACCCAGCGCTGCCAGGTATTCCCGGATCATCTCGGCCAGGTACAGGAAGAACGTCTCGACGAACTCCGGGGTCCCGGTGTAGCGGTCACGCAGCGCCGGGTTCTGGGTGGCGATGCCCACCGGGCAGGTGTCCAGGTGGCACACCCGCATCATCACGCAGCCGGCGACCACCAGCGGCGCGGTGGAGAAACCGAACTCCTCGGCGCCCAGCAGCATGGCGACGACGACATCCCGCGGGGTCCGCAGGCCGCCGTCCACCTGCACCCGCACCTGCTCGCGCAGCTGGTTGATGCGCAGCGTCTGCTGGGTCTCCGCGATGCCCAGTTCCCACGGCTGGCCGGCGTGCTTGAGCGAGGTGAGCGGCGCCGCGCCGGTTCCGCCGTCGTACCCGGCGACGATCACCTTGTCGGCGTGCGCCTTGGTGACACCGGCGGCGACCGTGCCGACGCCGGGCTCGGACACCAGCTTGACCGAGACATCCGCGGCCGGGTTGGCGTTGCGCAGATCGTGGATGAGCTGCTTGAGGTCCTCGATCGAGTAGATGTCGTGGTGCGGCGGCGGCGAGATCAGGCCGACGCCGGCGGTCGCGTGCCGGGTCGCGGCGATCCACGGGTAGACCTTGCTGCCGGGCAGCTGGCCACCCTCACCGGGCTTGGCGCCCTGGGCCATCTTGATCTGGATCTCCGCGGCGTTCACCAGGTACGCGCTGGTCACCCCGAACCGCCCGGACGCGACCTGCTTGATCGCCGACCGGCGCACCGGGTCGAGCAGCCTGTCGACGTCTTCGCCTCCCTCGCCGGTGTTGGACCGGCCGCCGAGCCGGTTCATCGCGATGGCCAGCGTCTGGTGCGCCTCGATGGAGATCGATCCGTAGGACATGGCGCCGGTGACGAACCGCTTGACGATCTCGGTGGCCGGCTCCACCTCGTCCAGCGGCACCGGGGTGGCGTCGGCCGTGCGCAGCTCGAACAGGCCGCGCAGGGTGGCCCCCTGCTTGCTCAGCTTGTCCACCGTCTCGGTGTAGCGGCGGAAGATCTTCTGCTGCTTGCTGCGGGTGGAATGCTGCAGCAGGTACACCGTTTCCGGGTTGAACAGGTGGATCTCGCCCTCACGGCGCCACTGGTACTGGCCGCCGATCTCCAGGCCCCGGTGCTCGAGGGTTTGCGGGTTCGGCACGAAGGCCAACGCGTGCCGACGCGCCACATCGGTGGCGATGGTGTCCAGCGCGCTGCCACCGGTGCGGGTGGTGCTACCGGTGAAGTACTCGTCGAGCAGGTCCTGGTTGAGCCCGAACACCGCGAACACCTGGGCGGCCCGGTAGGAGCCGACGGTGGAGATGCCCATCTTGCTCATCACCTTGAGCACGCCCTTGCCGAGGGCGTAGACGGTGTTCCTGACCGCCTTCTCCGGGGTGACGTCGCCGAGCTGGCCGCGCCGGGACAGGTCCTCGGCGGTCTCGATCGCCAGGTACGGGTTGACCGCGCCGGCTCCGTAGCCGAGCAGCAGCGCGACGTGGTGGACCTCTCGGGCGTCACCGGACTCGACGACCAACGCCACCTTGGTCCGGGACTTCTGCCGGACCAGGTGCTGGTGCACCGCCGACGTCAGCAGCAGCGACGGGATCGGTGCCTTGTCGGCCGTGGAGTGCCGGTCGGACAGCATGATCACCCGGGCGCCGCGGGCGATCGCCTCGTCGGTCTCCAGGCGACATCGCTCGATCGCCTCGGCCAGGGCATTGCCGCCGCCGTGCACGTCGTACAGGCCGGAGATGGTGGCCGAGGCGAAGCCGGGCAGGTTGCCGTCGGCGTTCATCCCCATCAGCTTGGCCAGGTCGTCGTTGTCCAGCACCGGGAACGGCAGCACCAACTGCCGGCAGGACCAGGGTCCGGGTTCGAGCAGGTTGGCCTCCGGGCCGATGACCGAGGACAGCGAGGTGACCACGGCCTCCCGGATGGCGTCCAGCGGCGGGTTGGTGACCTGCGCGAACAGCTGGGTGAAGTAGTCGAAGACCAGCCGCGGCCGCTGCGAGAGCACCGCTTCCGGAGTGTCGGTGCCCATCGACCCGATGCCCTCGGCGCCGGCGGCGGCCATCGGCGCGATGATGACCCGCAGCTCCTCCTCGGTGTAGCCGAAGATCCGCTGGCGGGCCAGCACACTGCGGTGCGAGACGGTGACGTGCTCGCGCGGCGGCAGCTCGGTGAGCCGCATCAGGCCGGCGTGCACCCAGTCGCGGTAGGGGTGCTCGGCGGCCAGCCCGGTCTTCACGTCCGTGTCGTTGAGGATCTTGCCCTGGTCGGTGTCCACCAGGAACATCCGGCCCGGCTGTAGCCGGCCGCGCTCGATGACCTTCTCCGGCGGGATCGGCAGCACCCCGGCCTCCGAGGCCAGCACCACCGTGTCGTCGCTGGTCAGCCACCATCGACCGGGCCGCAGGCCGTTGCGGTCAAGCACCGCGCCGAGCAGCGTGCCGTCAGTGAAGGTCACACAGGCCGGCCCGTCCCACGGCTCGATCAGCGAGGCGTGGAACTCGGCGAACCCGCGGACCTGCGGGTCCATCGTGGCGTTGTTCTCCCACGCCTCCGGGATCATCATCATCACCGCGTGCGGCAGGCTCCGGCCGGCCAGGTGCAGCAGTTCCAGCACCTCGTCCAGCGACGCCGAGTCAGACGCCGCCCCCGGGGTGACGATCGGGAACGCCCGGGACAGGTCGCCGGGGATCAGCGCGGAGGACAGCATCGCCTCCCGGGCCCGCATCCGGTTCCGGTTGCCGCGCACGGTGTTGATCTCGCCGTTGTGCGCCAGGTAGCGGAACGGGTGGGCCAGCGGCCACGCCGGGAAGGTGTTGGTGGAGAACCGGGAGTGCACGATGGCGATCGCGCTGATCGTGCGGTGGTCGGTGATGTCCGGGTAGAACGCCGGCAGCTGCTCGGTGGTGAGCATGCCCTTGTAGACGATGGTCCGGCTGGACATCGAGGTGAAGTAGACACCCGAATCGGCACTGCCGCCGCCGGCCGCCTGACTCTCGTGCTCGATGCGCTTGCGGGCCGGGTACACCATCCGGTCCAGCTCAAGGCCGTGCGGCAGGGTGCCGTCCTCACCGGCCGGACCGGCGATGAACAGCTGCTCGAACGCCGGCATGACGTCCAGGGCCATCTGCCCGACGCCGGCGCCGACCGGGTCGGTGGGCACGGTCCGCCAGCCCAGCAGGGTCAGGTTCTCCCCGCCCAGCACCCGGTTGACGATCGCCTTGGCCCGGGCCCGCTCGGTCGGGTCGACCGGCAGGAAGGCCATCCCGACCGCGTAGGCCTGACCGTGCCGGGGGTCGGGGCTGACCGGCAGCGGGAAGTCGGTGTCGGCCCGCAGCAACTCGTCCGGGACCTGGATCAGGATGCCGGCGCCGTCGCCGACCGCCGGGTCCGCGCCGGCGGCGCCCCGGTGGTCCAGGTTGATCAGCGCGGTGACGCCGCTGCTGACGATCGAGTGACTGCGTCGGCCCTTGATGTCCGCGACCGCAGCGACACCGCAGGCGTCGTGCTCGTACTGCGGGTCGTACAGCCCCTGGGGGGCGGGTGTTGCCGAGAACTGCACGGCAGACCTCCCGTCGTCGGCAGAGCGACCGCGTCGGCGGGAGCCGGCACGGCGTGGTGGCTGGAAACCGGTGCTGCTGGGTCGCGGCGCTGCGGTGGTGCGCTGGGGTGGTGCACGGGGAGCACGGCTCCGATCAGGCTGCGGCGAACACTCCGATCGGGCACGGACCGGGGCCGTCTGCGGCGGGGAATCCAGCCACCGGGCCCGTGCGCGATGCCGGAAGAATAGGGCGGGGTCGCCGCCGGTCGCCACCGTTGTCCACGCACACGTCCTGATCACGGGGACACCGGGACGACGATGGCCCAGTGGGAACCAAAGCTACCGCACCGGTCCCATCTGTCGGTAATCGAATCCGCGCGCTCATTCGCCTCGGGTGGGTCCCGGTCGCCCGACTGCCCGCCACGCGCGTCGCGGTGTG
>CAZCEH010000001.1:159135-281587 GCA_964497705.1 uncultured Actinomycetes bacterium
CGGTGTGCGGCGTCGCGGTGTGCGGCGTCGCGGTGTGCGGCGTCGCGGTGTGCGGCGTCGCGGTGTGCGGTCAGTCCGCGCCGGGGCCCGGCTCGGCCGGACGCTCGGCGACGGCCCCCCGAGGTTCGGCGGTCGCTCCCCGGTCGGCGGTCGCGGGCGGAGCCGCCGGGTCCGGCGGATCCTGATCCGGCGTGCCGTCCGGTTCGGCGGCCCGGTCCCCCTTGCGGTCCGGCCCACGCACCACGGCCGGATCCTCTCGCGGGACGTTCCGCCGCAGGTACAGGAACAGCACGGCGCCCAGGAACACCAGGACCGACGTGAACACGTTGATCCGCAGCCCCAGGAAATGGTTGGCCGGATCGACGCGCAGCATCTCGATCCAAGTGCGGCCCAGCGTGTAGCCGGCCACGTACAGCGCGAACGCCCGCCCGCCGCCCAGGCGGTACCGCTTGTCCGCCCAGACGACCAGCGCGGCGACGCCCAGGCACCACAGCATCTCGTACAGGAACGTCGGCTGGTAGGTGCCGCAGAGCACCTCGGGCGTCGCCTTGACGTACTCGGTGGGGAACTCGCAGTTGCCGTTCGCCGGCACCGCCCCGGCCACCCCGCCGGGGGTGCGGACGAAGACCTCCAGGCCCCAGGGCATCGACGTCGGCGCCCCGAACAGCTCCTGGTTGAAGTAGTTGCCGAGGCGGCCGATGGCCTGCGCGACGGCGATACCGGGCGCCACCGCATCGGCGAACGCGGTCAGCGGGACCTTGTAGTAACGGCAGCCCAGCCAGGCGCCCACCGCTCCCAGCGCGATGGCCCCCCAGATGCCCAGGCCGCCGTTCCAGATGGCGAAGGCGTTCCAGGGGTTGCGGCCCTCGCCGAAGTACAGCTGGTTGTCGGTGATGACGTGGTAGAGCCGGCCGCCGACGATGCCGAAGGGGACGGCGAAGATCGCGATGTCGGTGACCCGGCCGGGCCGGCCGCCGCGGGCGACGAACCGCTTGTTGCCCATCCAGACGGCGACGACGATGCCGATGATGATGAAGATCGCGTAGGCACGGATCGCGATCGGCCCGACGTACCAGACGCCTTGTGGCGGCGACGGGATGCCGGCCAGCTGCGTGGCTGCCGCGCTGATCATGTGGTCACCGATCCGGACAGATCGGGCGTGAGAACGGTTCTTTGATCGGCGCGGCCCGTCCGGCCGGCGGCCAGCACACCGCCGGCCAGCTCGCGGGCCAGCTCGCCGACGCCCTGAGTGCCGGCCTGTCCGGCGGCGCTGACGAACGCCGATCCGACGATGACCGCGTCCGCGTACTCGGCGATCTCTCGCGCCTGCTCGCCGGTGCGCACGCCCAGGCCCACCCCGATCGGCAGGTCGGTGACCGCGCGGCAGCGCGCGACCAGGTCGGCCGTGCCGGTGGACACCCGGTCGCGGGCGCCGGTCACCCCCATCACGGACGCCGCGTACAGGAACCCGCCGCCGGCGGCGGCGGTCAGCGCGATCCGCTCCGCCGGGGAGGAGGGCGCGACCAGGAAGATCGGGTCGATGTCGTGGGCGTGCACGGCGGCCAGCCACTCGTCGGCCTCGTCGACGATCAGGTCCGGGGTGATCACGCCGGCCCCGCCGGCTGCGGCCAGGTCCCGGGCGAACGCGTCCACCCCGTAGGCCAGCACCGGGTTGAAATAGGTCATCACCACCGCCCGGCCGCCGCGGACGGCGACCGACTCGACGATCTCGAAGATGTCCCGCACCCGGAAGCCGCCGGCCAACGCCTGCTGGGCGGCGTGCTGGATCACCGGGCCGTCCAGCACCGGGTCGGAGAACGGCAGGCCCACCTCGACCAGGTCGCCGCCGCCGTCCAGGATCGCCGCGTACAGGTCCTTGGACGTGGCCAGGTCCGGGTAGCCGGCGGGCAGGTAGCCGACCAGCGCGGCCCGGTGCTGGGCGCGCAGGTCGGTGAACATGTCGTCGAGGATCGTCATGTGACGGCTCCGGTCGGCTCGGCAAGTTTGAACCAGCGCATCGCGGTCTCCATGTCCTTGTCCCCCCGACCGGAGACGTTGATCAGCACGAGGCCGTCCGGGCCGATCTCCCGGGCCAGGTCGACCGCGCCGGCCACCGCGTGCGCGGACTCGATGGCCGGGATGATGCCCTCGGTGCGGGCCAGCAGCGCGAACGCGTCCATGGCCTGGCTGTCGGTGACCGCCCGGTACTCGGCCCGACCGATCTCGGCCAGATGCGAGTGTTCGGGCCCGACGCCCGGGTAGTCCAGGCCGGCGCTGATCGAGTGCGACTCGATGATCTGCCCGTCCTCGTCCTGCAGGAGGTAGGAACGGGCGCCGTGCAGCACGCCCACCGTGCCCCCGCTGATGGTGGCGGCGTGCCGGCCGGTCTCGATGCCGTCACCGCCGGCCTCCAGGCCGACCAGGCGCACGCCCGGGTCGTCCAGGAAGGCGTGGAAGATGCCCATCGCGTTGGATCCGCCGCCCACGCAGGCGGCGATCGCGTCGGGCAACCGGCCGGTACGCTCCAGCATCTGGGCGCGGGCCTCCAGGCCGATGATGCGCTGGAAGTCGCGGACGATCACCGGGAACGGATGCGGCCCGGCGACGGTGCCGAACAGGTAGAAGGTGTGCTCGACGGTGGCCACCCAGTCCCGGAACGCCTCGTTGATGGCGTCCTTGAGGGTGGCCGAACCGGCGTCGACGGCGACCACCTGGGCGCCCAGCAGCCGCATCCGGGCCACGTTCAGCGCCTGCCGCTGCGTGTCCACCCGGCCCATGTAGATGCAGCACTCCAGGCCGAGCAGTGCCGCCGCGGTCGCGGTGGCCACCCCGTGCTGGCCGGCGCCGGTCTCCGCGATCAGCCGGGTCTTGCCCATCCGCTGGGCCAGCAGCGCCTGGCCGAGCACGTTGTTGATCTTGTGGCTGCCGGTGTGGTTGAGGTCCTCGCGCTTGAGCAGGATGCGCGCCCCGCCGACCTCGGCGGTCAGCCGCGGAGCGTCGGTCAGCGGGCTCGGCCGGCCGGCGTAGTTGATCGCCAGGTCGTCCAGCCGGGCCAGGAAATCCGGGTCCCGGCGGGCCTTGCGGTAGGAGTCGGCGACCTCGTCCAACGCGCCGACCAGCGCCTCCGGCAGCCAGCGGCCGCCCATCGTGCCGAAGTAGCCGCGTTCATCGGGGTCGTGCTCGGTGCCGGTGAGCCCGTCGGACGGGCGTGGCAGATCGACGGCCGCTTGCGCGGGCAGAGTCACTTTCGAATCTCCAGACGGCGTTGCTCGGCCGACTCGGCTCAGCGGGCCGGCCGGGGGCAGGACGGGTGCGAGCCGGCGGTCACCAGGTCGGCCAGCGCCGCCCGCGGGTCACCGCTGGTGACCAGGCCCTCACCGACCAGCACGGCGTCCGCGCCGGCGCCGGCATAGGCCAGCAGGTCCGACGGCCCCCGTACTCCGGACTCGGCCACGGTGACCACGTCCGAGGGTAGACCGGGCGCGATCCGGGCGAACACGTCCCGGTCGACGGACAACGTGGTCAGGTCGCGCGCGTTGACGCCGATCACCTTGGCGCCGGCGGCCAGCGCCCGATCTGCCTCCGCCTCGGTGTGCACCTCGACCAGGGCAGTCATGCCGAGCGACTCCACCCGCTCGAGCAGGCCCAGCAGCACGTTCTGTTCGAGGGCGGCGACGATCAGCAGCACCAGGTCGGCGCCGTGCGCGCGCGCCTCGTGCACCTGGTACGGGCTGACCACGAAGTCCTTGCGCAGCACCGGGATGTCCACCTCGGCCCGCACCGCGTCCAGATCGGCCAGCGAGCCGTTGAACCGGCGCTGCTCGGTGAGCACCGAGATGGCCCGGGCACCGGCCTCGGCATAGGTGCGCGCCAGGGCGGCCGGGTCGGCGATGGTGGCGAGCGCGCCGCGGGACGGACTGGCCCGCTTGACCTCGGCGATCACGCCCACCCCCGGTTCGAGCAGGGCCGGCAGGACCGGGCGCGGTGCGGGTGCGGTGCGCGCCATGGCCTTGACGTCGGCCAGTGGGACCTGCGCCTCGCGCGCGGCGAGATCCTCCCGGACTCCCGCCAGGATCCCGTCCAGCACGTTCACTCGAAGGTCTCCTTGTCGGGATTTGCTACCTGGGCTGACACCGCATCAACGGGCTGCACCGTCATCTCGAAGCTGCCATCAACATCACACTCGCGCCGCTCGTCGTCATGTAGCGCGTTCGCTTGGCTCATGGTAGCCGCCCTCATCAGGCCCGTCGGACACGGTCGGGTCGGTGGGATCCGTCCCGGCGTCCAGAGCCTTCCACCAGTCGCCGGGGTCGGTTGACCCGGGACCGGATGACGCTATGTCTGTGGCTGTGTCCGGGTGTGTGGGTCTTGGTCCCGGTGCCGTGTGGGTTGATGTCGTCGCTGATGTCGTTGCTGGTGTCGCTGGCGGTGTCGTGGGTGCTGGCGGTGTTGTGGGTGCTGGTGTCGTTGAGGGTGTCGCTGGCGGTGCTGCTTTCGACGGAGCGTCGTAGCGTGCGCCCAGTCGCCGGTATGCCCCCAGGCCGCCCGTCACCAGCACGCCCGCGACGGCGATCAGCAAGCCGCCGGCGACGGCCAGGATCGGGCCCGCCGGGTGCAACTGCGCCGGGCCCACCGGATCGGCCGGCCGAACCAGCCCGGCCGGCAGCGTGGCCGGCACCGCGGTCATCGCCGTCACCGAGCGGACGGCCACCAGCAGCCCGCCGGCCAGCAGCACGACACCAACCAGCCGGCGGAGCCAGCCCTGCGTGGCCAGAGTGGCGCCGAACCCGGCCAGCGCGACCAGCGCCACCGGCACCAGCTCCGGACAGCAGTCCGCGCCGGACGCCGTCAGCGTGAGCGGGCCGGTCAGCGGGTCCAGGTAGTCGGCGGTCCACCAGGCCATCGCCGACCCGGCCGCGCACGCGGCCGCCCCGAGCAGGACGAGCGCGGCCAGCACCACCGGCCGGCGGGCGGCGGTGCTGCGGGGGCGGGGTTCTGGCGCGGGCGCGGGCGAACCTGGCGCGGGCACGAGCGAACCAGGGGCGGGCGAACCGGGCGCGGTCGAATGAGGCGCGGACTCCGGCGAGGGGTCGGGCTCGCCGTTCGCCCTGCCCAGGCGCTCGCCGCTCGTCATGGATCGGTTGGGTTGCCCATTCGTCATGGACCGGTTGGGTTCGCCATTCGTTGTGGCGGGCTCATGTTGACCGTCCGTCATGACCCGGGCCGGCGTTTGTCAGCCATCAGCGCATCCCGCGGCCGCCGAGGCGATTCCCCGCTCGCCCCACTGCACCTGCGGAACATCCACCCGCCCACACCTGCCGAAGTTTCGCAGGCCGCCGGGAGCACCGGGGAGCGACTGCGCCGCGAGCGACCCAGCCCGACCCGGGGAACATCCAGCCGCTCCACACGACCGGAAGTTCCCCACGACGCCGACCGCCGCACCCGAACCACGACCCCACCCGAGGCGCGGAACATCCGCTCGTCCCACACCCGCCGATGCTCCGCAGCGGGCACGGGCCGCACCTGAAAGCTCGATCCCAAGCGCACCGCGGAACATCCGCTCGTCCCACACCCGCCGATGCTCCGCAGCCCACCCCGGCCGCACCCGAAACCTCGACCCGATGCACGTCGCGGAACATCCACCCGCCCCACACCTGCCGAAGTTTCGCAGGCCGCCGGGAGCACCGGGAGCACCGGGGAGCGACTGCGCCGCGAGCGACCCAGCCCGGCCCGGCCCGGCCCGGGGAACATCCGGCCGCTCCACACGACCGGAAGTTCCCCACGACGCCGACCGCCGCACCCGAACCCCGACCCACCGGCTCAGTCCCCGACCGGCCGCATGGTCGAGGCGGCGCCGACCGCCGCGATCACCGCGGCCGCCTTGTTCCGGCACTCGGCGTCCTCGTTCTCCGGCACGGAGTCGGCCACCACGCCGGCGCCGGCCTGCACGTAGGCGGTGCCGCCGGCCACCAGGGCGGTACGGATGGTGATCGCGGTGTCCGCGTCGCCGGCGAAGTCCAGGTAGCCGACCACTCCCCCGTACACCCCGCGGCGCAACGGTTCGAGCTCGTCGATGATCTGCATCGCCCGCGGCTTGGGCGCGCCGGACAGCGTGCCCGCCGGGAAGCAGGCGGCGAGCGCGTCGTATGCCGTGCGATCGGGGGCGAGCTGGCCGGTGACCGTCGACACGATGTGCATGACGTGGCTGTACCGCTCAATGGTGAAGAAATCGACCACTTTGACCGTGCCCGGCGCACAGACCCGGCCGAGGTCGTTGCGGCCCAGGTCGACCAGCATGACGTGCTCGCTGCGTTCCTTCTCGTCCGCCAGCAGGTCCTTGGCCAGCAGGACGTCGTCCTCCTCGGTGTGCCCGCGGGGGCGAGTGCCGGCGATCGGGTGCATGGTGACCAGCCCGTCCCGGACGGTGACCAGCGCCTCCGGGGACGACCCGACGACGGCGATCGGCTCGCCGTCCGGGGTGGGCAGCCGCAGCAGGTACATGTACGGGCTGGGGTTGGTCGCCCGCAGCACCCGGTAGATCTCCAGCGGCTCGGCGTCGGTGGGCACGTCGAAGCGCTGGGACAGCACGATCTGGAACGCGTCGCCGGCGCGGATGTGCTCCTTCGCGACGTCGACCTTGGCCCGGTAGTCGGCCGAGGTCATCCGACGGGTGACGTCAGGGGTTCGTGCGGTGAAGTGCGCCGCCGGCAGCGATCGCGGCTCGGCCAGCCGCCGGCTCATCCGGTGCAGCCGGCGGACCGCGTCGTCGTAGGTCTCGTCGACCCGCTCGTCGGTGCCGTCCCAGTTGACGGCGTTCGCGATCAGGGTGACCGTGCCGCTGTGATGGTCGAGCGCGGCCAGGTCGGTGGCCAGCATCATCACCAGCTCGGGGATCGCCGGATCGGCCGCCGATCGGCCGCCGGTGCCCGATCCGGAATCGATGCGCTCCCACCGCCGCACCACGTCGTAGCCGAGGTAGCCGACCATGCCGCCGGTCAGCGGCGGCAGGTCGGCCAGCGGCTCGGTGTGCAGAAACCGCAGGGACTCGGCGAGTACCCGCAGCGGGTCGCCGCCGGCCGGCAGTCCTACCGGCGGGGTGCCCAGCCACAGCGCCTCGCCGTCACGCTCGGTCAGCACCGCGGGCGCCGCGGTCCCGACGAACGACCACCTGGACCAGGAGCGCCCGTTCTCCGCCGACTCCAGCAAGAACGTGCCGGGCCGGTCGCCGCAAAGGGTGGCGTACAGGCCGACCGGGGTGATCGCGTCGGCGAGCAGCCGGCGCGTCACCGGGATCACCCGGCGGTCGCGGGCCAGCTCACGGAACTCCTCCCGGGTGGGGCTGATCTCGCCGAGTCCCGGGGCGGCCGCGCGCACCGGAGCCGGGGACGTCGCGGAGGTGGTCACGGACATGCGGCTCATTCTGCCGGTGCCCGCCGCCGGCTCGAACCGGGTCGACTCGTGCCGCGGCCCGGCCGGAGCGAACCGCGGAGAATCGGCCGCTGGCACGCCGGCCGATCCACCGCGCCCGACGCATCACCCGATCCACCCGCCCGCCGTACGGTGTGCCCGTGAACCGGAGCCCGGAGGTCGCCGCCCGTACCGACGCGCTGACCATCGACGACCTGCGGGCGCGGGGCAGCCTGAAGTGGACATCGGTGCCGCCGGGCGCGATCGGCGCCGGAGTGGCCGAGATGGATCAGCCCTTGGCCCCGGCGATCGTCGAGGCGCTGCACGAGGCGATCGACCGCGGACTGACCGGCTACCTGCCATCGGCACTGCTGGCCCAGGTGGCCGAGGCGTCGGCCCGCTGGCAGATCCGCTACGGCTGGACGGTCGACCCCGCCGACGTGCACCCGGTCGGTTCGGTGGTCACCGGATTCCGCCTCGTGCTCGAGCACCTGACCGACCCGCGGGCTCCGGTCGTGTTGCCGATACCGGCGTACATGCCGTTCCTCACCGTGCCGGCGGTGGCCCGCCGCCGGCTGGTCACGGTGCCGATGCGGATCGCGGACAGCCGTTACGAGTTCGACCTGCCGGCGATCGCCGCCGCGTTGCGTCCGGGTGCGGTGTTCGTGCTGACCAACCCGCACAACCCGACGGGACGGGTGTTCACCGAGGCCGAGTTGCTGGCTCTGGCCGAGGTCGTCGAGGACGCGGGCGCGACGGTCTTCGCCGACGAGATCCACGCGCCGCTGACCATGCCGGGGTTCCGGCACCGGCCCTACGCGAGCCTGTCCGGCCGGACCGCGGGCCACACGATCGGCGGCACCTCCGCGTCCAAGGGATGGAACATCCCCGGCCTGGGGTGCGGGCAGCTGATTCTCACCTCGGACGCGGCCCGGGCGGCCTGGCGGACGCTGGACCCGTACACCCAGCACGGTGGCGGCGTCACCCCACTCGGCGCGGTGGCCACGGTCGCCGCCTACACCCACGGCGCGGCGCACCTCGCGCAGGTCGTGGACCATCTGGCGGCCGGCCGCGACCTGTTCGCCGCGGAACTGGCCCGCCGGCTGCCGGCGGCACGGCTGTTCCCGCTCGAGGGCACCTACCTGTGCTGGCTGGACCTGCGCGGGGTGCCGGCCGACCCGGCCACGGTGGCCGACCGGGTAGGGGTCGACGGCGTCGACGGCGCCCGCTGCGGCACGCCCGGCTTCCTGCGGGTCAATCTGGCGATGCCGCACCCCCTGCTGGTCGAGGTGGCGCGCCGGCTGGGCAGGCTGGCCGGCTGACCCAGGTAGCGGATCGGATCCGGTAGCGGATCGGATCCGGTAGCGGATCGGATCCGGTAGCGCGTCAGCCGAGATCGGCGATCAGCCCGGCGTCGAAGCAGCTGCGGTCGCCGGTGTGGCAGGCCCCATCGGTCTGGTCCACCAGCACCAGCAGGGTGTCGCCGTCGCAGTCCCGGCGGACCTGGACGACCCGCTGGGTGTGCCCGGAGGTGGCGCCCTTGACCCAGTACTCCTGCCGGGATCGGGACCAGTACGTCCCGGCCCCGGTCGACACGGTGCGGCGCAGCGCCTCGGCGTCCATCCAGGCCACCATCAGCACCTCCCTGGTGTCGTACTGCTGCACCACCGCGCACACCAGGCCGTCGTCGTCGAACCTCACCCCGACCACCGGGTCGGCCGGCTCCGTCGCCGTCACGACGCCGCCCGCAGGGTCCGCCGGACCGGATACCCGGCCCCGGCCAGCTGTGCCTTGACCGCGTCGATGCGCAGTTCGCCGAAGTGGAAGACGGACGCGGCGAGCACCGCGTCGGCGCCCGCCCCCACGGCCTCGGGGAAGTGCTCCAGGGCCCCGGCCCCGCCGGATGCGATCAGCGGCACGCCGACCGCGGCCCGGATGGCGGTGAGCATGTCGGTGTCGAAGCCGTTCTTGGTGCCGTCGGCGTCCATCGAGGTGAGCAGGATCTCCCCGGCGCCGGCCTGCTCGGCCTGCCGGACCCACCGGACGGCGTCGATGCCGGTGCCTCGGCGGCCGCCGTGCGTGGTGACCTCGTACCCGGAGGGGCAGGCCACGCCGGCGCGGTCGCGGACCCGGCGGGCGTCGACGGCGATGACCACGCACTGCGAGCCGAACCGGTTGGCCGCCTCGGCGAGGAACTCCGGACGTGCCACCGCCGCGGAGTTCACCGACACCTTGTCCGCGCCGGCCCGCAGCAGGGCGTCGATGTCCTCGACGGTGCGCACACCCCCGCCGACGGTCAGCGGGATGAACACCTGCTCGGCGGTGCGCCGGATCATGTCGTAGGCGTAGCGGCGGTTGTCGCTGGTCGCGGTGATGTCCAGGAAGGTGAGCTCGTCGGCGCCCTCCTCGTCGTACCGGTGGGCGAGCTCGACGGGGTCGCCGGCGTCGACGAGATCGACGAAATTGACGCCCTTGACGACACGTCCCTCGGAGACGTCCAAGCACGGGATGACACGGACAGCGACGGACATGACCGTCAGCCTACGTAGCCCCGCGCACCCGGCCACCTGCCCGGACGGGCCCGGGCTCGACGCGCCGGACGGGGCCGGTGGCCGGCCGCCGTCCTGATTCCCAGGCGATTCCCACCTACTCTGGGGGCATGTCCGGACGACTCGGCGATATCCACCGGCGCCTGCGCGCCGACCACGTGCCGTGCACGGTCGACTATCGGCCCGGCCTGGGCACGGTCCTGCTGGTCGGCGTCGACGGGACGCATCCCGCCGCCCGGTCCGCCGTGCAGGTGCACGAGGCCGGCGGGCAGTACTGGATCCGGCAGGGCGGCGAGACCTTCCGGATCCCGCCGGACGCGGACGACGAGACCATGGTCAATTCGGTGAAGCTTCGGGTGGTGCACGCCTGGGCGGAGCAGGGCGACGAGGCGGCGCTCACCGTGCTGGCCAAGGTGCACGACCTGCAGCGCCGGCAGGCTCCCCAGTGGCAGCCGGCGCGGCCGGCCGCGTTCCCGGATCCGTTCGCGCTGGCGTTCGAGATGGTGGACGCGGCGTTCCGGATCGGTTGGAGCATGACCGTGCCCGGCCCGCTGGGCGTGTTCCGGGTCTCGTACGGGATGCGCTGAGCCGACCGGGTCAACCGGTCCAGGCGGTCAGCTCGACCTCCACCAACATCGCCGGGTCGATCAGTCCGGCGACCACCGTCATCGTCGCGGCCGGCCGGACGTCACCGAGCACGTCGCGATGCGCCCTGCCGACCGCGTCCGCGTCCGACCGGTCGACGATCGACAGCCTGGTGTTGATCACCTGGTCGGCCCGCACGCCGACCTCGGCGAGGGCGGCCAGCGCCGTGCGCAGTGCGATCCTGGCCTGCTCGGCGGCGTCGTCGACGGCCCGCACCGACCCGTCGACGACGGCCGTGCAGCCGGCGGTCACCGCCAGTGGCCCGATCCGCACCACCCTGGAGTAGCCGAACCGGTCCTCGTAGGGCCCGCCGGATCCGCGCCGGTCACCGATACCGGGCACGTCAGCCGGCGGCTGGGTCGGCCACGGCGGCAAGCGCCTGCGGCAACGTGAACGCTCCCGCGTAGAGGGCCTTGCCGACGATCGCGCCCTCCACGCCGATCGGCGCCAGGTCGGCCAACGCGACCAGGTCGTCCAGCGAGGACACCCCGCCGGACGCGACGACCGGCGCCTTCGTGGCTGCGCACACCCGGCGCAGCAGGTCAAGGTTGGGACCGCGCAGGGTGCCGTCCTTGGTGACGTCGGTGACGACGTACCGCGCGCAGCCCTGCGCGTCGAGCCGGATGAGCGCCTCCCACAGGTCGCCGCCGTCCTGGGTCCAGCCGCGGGCGGCCAGCGTGCTGCCGCGCACGTCCAGGCCGACCGCGACCCGGTCCCCGTACCGGGCGATCGCGGACGCGCACCAATCCGGCTTCTCCAGGGCGGCGGTGCCGATGTTCACCCGGGCGCAGCCGGTGGCCAGCGCCGCCCCCAGGGACTCGTCGTCGCGGATGCCGCCGGACATCTCGACCCTGATGTCCAGCTTGCCGACCACCTCGGCCAGCAGCGCGGCGTTGGAGCCGCGGCCGAACGCGGCGTCCAGGTCCACCAGATGGATCCACTCGGCGCCGTCCGACTGCCAGGCGAGGGCGGCGTCCAGCGGTGCGCCGTAACGGGTTTCGCTGCCGGCCCGGCCCTGGACCAGGCGCACGGCCTGGCCGTCGGCGACGTCGACGGCGGGGAGGAGTTCGAAAGTCACGGCACAGAACCTTACGGCGAGCGGCGACGTGCCGGCGTCGGGTCAAGCCGGCGTCGGGTCGACCGCCCGGCACCAGAACGCGGTGGGCCGCCGGCCGATCCGGGCGACGACCAGGGTGGCGGCCTTCCGGGTGGGGCCGGTCAGCGCGGGTCGCAGCCGTTTGCGGAGTTCGTCGGGCACGATCGGGGTGCCGCGCTGCTTGATCTCCAGGGTGCCGATCCGGTCCCGCCGGGCCCACCCGGCGACCGTGCGTTCGGCGTACGGGGCCCGGTCCAGGATGCGGAAGCCGCGGATGCCGGGCGGAATCGCCGGTCCGGTCAGGTAGGCAAGGTGCGGGTCGAGCAGTCGCAGGCCGTACCTGGCGGCGTACTGGCGGACCAGATGTGCCCTCACCACCGCCGGATCCGGGTCGATCAGGTAATCCCCCGGATGATCACCGCCGGCCTCGACGTCGTCGGGATCGTCGCTGGTCAGCTGCCAGGACCCAGCCGCGCCGAGCACGGTGGCCCGGCGCGCCGGCCCGGCCAGCTCCGGCGGCCAGAGCACCGCCTCGCGGGCCACTGCGTCCAGGGACACCAACTCCACCTCGCCGGGACGCGCCAGCGCGTCGTAGTCGATGCCCGGCGGCACCCGGAGCACCGGCGGCCGGTCGGCGTGCGCGGCGTCCAGGTCGGCGATCGACGGGACGGTGGAGGCCGAGGTGATCCGGCGGCCGGTGCCGTCCCGCCGGGCCGGGTCCGCGTAGCCGAGCAGGCCTCGGGTGGTGCGGGTGAGCGCGTCGGCCACCGCGACTCTCGGCGGCACACCGCTTTCCGTGAGGTTGTGGCGGGCCATCAGCACCCGCACCGGGTCCAGGTCGGACCCCACCGCAACGGCCGGTCCGGCGGCCAGCGTGACCAGGTCGGCGCCGATCGAGCAGGTGAGGTCGTGCACGCCGACCCCGGCGAGCCGACGGGCCCGGTGCTCGGCGACCGGCGACGGCGTGGCCTGCTGCAGCGCCTCGTCGGTGAACAGCCAGCGCTGCGCGGCCGGACCCAGTTTGGCGACCGCGCGCCGGCGTAGCCGCACCGTCTCCACCACCGCGCCGGCCCGATCCCCGGCGACCGCCCGGATACGGGTCAGGTCGGCGAGCAGCGACGCGTCGGTCAACTCCAGCGCGTTCGCCGCGGCCAGCGCCTCGGCCCCGGCCGGGCCGGTCAGGAAGCGGACGTCGTCCAGGTCGAACCGGTAGGCCATGGGCTTCGCCACCTCTCGCGCGCTTCCTGTGCCCACGCAACGCACCCCAGGCGGCGCAACCCGGGCGACCGGACCCCAGGCGGCTCAGCCGGAGGCGTAGGCGAAGTACCGCTCCCCGCGGGTCTCCAGGGTCAGCTTCATGTCGAAGGTCTCGGACAGCGCGTCGGCGGTGAGGGTGTCGGCGAGCGGCCCGGCGGTGACCACCCGTCCCTCGCGCAGCAACAGCACGTGGCTGAAGGCGGGCGGGATCTCCTCGACGTGGTGGGTGACCAGCACGGTGGTCGGCGCGTACGGATCGACGGCCAGCCGGGCCAGCCGGGCCAGCAGGTCCTCCCGCCCGCCCAGGTCCAGCCCGGCGGCCGGTTCGTCGAGCAGCAGCAACTCGGGGTCGGCCATCAGCGCCCGGGCGGCCAGCACCCGCTTGCGTTCGCCCTCGGACAGCGTCCCGTACGTGCGGTCGGCCAGCGCGGCCACCCCCATCGCGTCCAGCAACCCGCGGGCCCGGTCGAAGTCCATCTCGTCGTACCGTTCGCGCCACCGGCCGACCACCCCGTAACCGGCCGAGACGACCACGTCCAGCACCCGCTCCGCCGGCGGCACCCGGCCGGCCAGCGCCGCCGAGGAGAGCCCGATCCGGGGTCGGAGCTCGGCCAGGTCGACGGCGCCCAGCCGCTCGCCGAGGATGTGCACGCGTCCGGTGGTCGGGAACATCAGCCCGGCCGCGATCTGCAGCAGCGTGGTCTTGCCGGCTCCGTTCGGGCCGAGGATGACCCAGCGCTCGTCCACGTCGACGTTCCAGTACACCGCGTCGAGCAGTACCGCCGGGCTGCGCCGGACGGTGACTTCCGTCATGTGCAGCACGGAATCGGGCCCGGGCAGGACGGACACCGGTTGTCTGGATGCTTCGCTGGGGCTCACGCGCGTCATTCTTGCGTACCGGCGATTTCATTCGCGGCAGGACGGTCGGTGACAATGATCGGCATGCTGCGCCAGAGCCGTGACGCCAAACCTGCCAAGGGCCGGCGGCGCAAGCGCGTCCGACCCGGCGAGACCGACCCGCAGGCGGCGCCCCGGAAGGGTTCGTCCCCGTATCCCGGTTCGCCTTACCCGCTGGGTGCGACCGTCTACCCGAGCGGCACGAACTTCGCCGTCGTCGCCGACGGCACGCCCGGGATCACGGATGTGCAGCTGTGCCTG
The DNA here is from genome assembly GCA_964497705.1 of uncultured Actinomycetes bacterium. GTDB lineage: Bacteria > Actinomycetota > Actinomycetes > Mycobacteriales > Nakamurellaceae > Nakamurella. Next base: position 173,248 of record CAZCEH010000001.1, read on the forward strand.
CAGGATCCGGCGGATCCGTCCGTCACCGTGCGCACGATCACCATGAACGAGCGCACGCACGGCATTTGGCACATCTTCGTGCCGGATATCGGGCCCGGCCAGGTGTACGGGTTCCGGGTGCCCGCCCGGGACCCGGCCAAGCTGCTGCTGGACCCGTACGCCCGGCGGGTCACCGGCACCGACTACGACCTGGTGGCGGCGGCATCGTACGGCGTCGAGACGTCCGGCAAGGTGCCTGCGGGGATCGTGGTGGACGGCGCGGTACCCGGGCTGCGGTCCAACTCGCTGCGGCCCTGGGTGCCGTGGGAGCAGACCGTCGTGTACGAGTGCCACGTCAAGGGCCTGACGATGCGGCACCCGGCGGTGCCGCCGGAGTTGCGCGGGACGTTCCTGGGCGTGTGCCACCCGGCGGTGATCGAGCACCTGCAGCAGTTGCACGTCACCACCCTGGAGTTGCTGCCGGTGCAGGCCAGCGCCGCCGAGCCTTCGCTACGGGCCACCCACCGCCGCAACTACTGGGGCTACTCCACGCTCGGGTACTTCGCCCCGCACCCGGACTACGCGGCCGTGCCCGGGCAGGAGATCGCCGAGTTCGTCACGATGGTCGACACGCTGCACGCGGCGGGCATCGAGGTGGTGCTGGACGTGGTCTACAACCACACCTGCGAGGGCGGACCCGGCCTGTCGGTCGACCTGTCGACCCGCGGGCTGGCCCCGGAGTCGTACTACCTGCCCGACGGGCAGGACCTCACCGGCACCGGCAACACGGTCAACGCCCGACCCCTCCCGGTCATCAGGCTGGTCACCGACTCCCTCCGCTACTGGGTGGAAAGCCTTGGCGTGGACGGGTTCCGGTTCGATCTGGCGTCGGTGCACGCGCGGCCGGACGGCGGCCCGTTCGACGCCGGGTCGGCGCTGCTGTCGGCGATCGCGGCCGACCCGGTGCTGTCCACCCGCAAGCTCATCGCCGAGCCCTGGGACGCCACCGGGGAGGGCTACGCGGTCGGCCGGTTCGGCCCGAACTGGTCCGAGTGGAACGACCGGTTCCGCGACACCAATCGCGACTTCTGGCGGGGCGTCCCGGGTGTGCGCGACCTGGGCTACCGCCTTTCCGGGTCCTCCGACCTCTACGCGCCGACCCGCCGGCCCTGGGCCTCGGTCAACTTCATCAGCGCCCACGACGGCTTCACGCTGCGGGACCTGGTGTCCTACAACCACAAGCACAACGAGGCCAACGGCGAGAACAACCGGGACGGCAGCGATCACAACCGGTCCTGGAACCACGGGATCGAGGGGCCGACCGCCGACCCGAAGGTGATCGCGCTGCGCGCCCGCACCGCCCGCAACCTGGCCGCCAGCCTGCTGCTGTCCACCGGCACGCCGATGATCGCCATGGGCGACGAGTTGTGGCGCACTCAGGGCGGCAACAACAACGCCTACTGCCAGGACAACGAGATCAGTTGGCTGGACTGGCGTCTGGACTCTGCCGAGGCGCGGAACATGCTCGCCTTCTGCCGGCGGACCCTGGCCATCAGACAGGACGCGCCGGCTCTTCGGCAGGGCGAGTTCTTCGAGGGCCGGGCTCCGGGCGGCGGTGACGGTTTGCCGGATCTGGTGTGGTTCAACACGTCCGGTGAGCCGATGTCCGACCACGACTGGTTCGACGAGGGTCGGCAGACGATCGGCATGTGGATCAACGGGCACGACGTCCGCGGCCATACCGTTGCCGGCCAACCACTTTCGGACCGATCTTGGCTGCTGGTGCTGCATGCCGGCGCCGATCCGATCGCGCTCACCCTGCCGGGCATGCCGTACAGCACCTCGTACGTGCCGGTGCTGGACACCGACCGGCCCACCGGGGCACCCGCCTCGACGAGCGAGATCCCGGGTGGCGCCGGGATCCTGATGCCGGGCCGGACGGTGTGGTTGCTGCACGCCCGGCGCCCGACCGCCTGACGCGCGGGCCGGCGCGCCGGCCCGACCCACCGACCGGCGCGCCGGCCGAGACACCGGCCGGTCAGGCGGTGGTCACCAGTCCGAGCTCGGCCGGCGAGGCGAGCAGGTCGTGCCGCGGCAGGATCCGCACGGTGTAGCCGATCGGACCGGACCGGGCCAGCGTCAGCGTCACCTCGTACCGGTACACCGGCCCGGCGCCGTCGGGGCCGCCGGCCACGGTCCCGGCAAGGTCCACGGCGTCGACGAAAACCATTTCCACCACATCGATGTCATGCAGCTGTTCGGTGGCGTCGACCCGGCCGATGACCGCCTGCACGGTCACGTCCGGCGGAGTCAGCCCGCCCAGCGTGCACTGGGCCCGGACCGTCAGCAGATTGCCGACCGACGGTTCGGTGCCGATCCCGGAGGTGTCCACGTTGAGCACCCGCACGTTCGGCCACGCCTCGCGCACCGTCTCCTTCCACGCGGCCAGCGCCTTGGCCACGGTCAGGTCGCCGGTCACCGCCCGGGACGCGGCGGCGGCCGGCGCGTAGTAGCCGGTGACGTAGTCGCGGACCATCCGGGTGGCCTGCACCCGCGGGCCCAGGTAGGCCAGGGTGTGTCGCACGGTGTCCACCCAGCCCTCGGGCAGGCCGGCCGCGGTGCGCCGGTAGAACAGCGGCGCCACCCGCTTCTCGATCAGGTCGTACAGGGCGGCCGCCTCCAGGTCGTCCCGCCGCCGCTCGTCGCCGACACCGTCCGCGGTGGGGATCGTCCACCCGTCGTGCCCGTCGTACAGCTCGTCCCACCAGCCGTCGGAGATGGACAGGTTCAGCGCGCCGTTCAGCGCCGCCTTCATGCCGGACGTGCCGGACGCCTCCTGGGGCCGGATCGGGTTGTTCAGCCAGACGTCGGCGCCGGCGCACAGCACCGCGGCCATGCCCATGTCGTAGTCCGGCAGGAACACGATGCGGTGCCGGATGGACTTCTCGTCGGTGAACCGCACCATCTCCTGCATGTACCGCTTGCCGCCGTCGTCGGCCGGATGCGCCTTGCCGGCCACCACGATCTGCACCGGCCGCTGCGGATCCAGCAGGATCGAGCGCAGCCGGTCCGGGTCCCGCAACATCAGGGTCAGCCGCTTGTAGGTGGACACCCGGCGGGCGAACCCGATGGTCAGCACGTCCGGGTCCAGGATCGACTCGGTCCATTCCAGCTCGGCGACGGTGGCGCCGCGCTGCAACTGGGACTTGCGGGCGACGGCCCGGGCCATCTCCACCAACCGGCCGCGCAGGGTGTTGCGCAGGTGCCACAGCCGCTCGCTGGACACCTTGTCGGCGGACGGCCAGGTCTGCGCCGACGCCAGGTCGTGCCAGTCGGCCATGTCGCCGGCCACGTCGTACATCTCACGGGCCGCCCAGGTGGGCAGGTGCACCCCGTTGGTCACCGATCCGATGGGCACCTCGTCTGGCTCGAAACCCGGGTACAGGCCGGCGAACATGTTGCGGGACACCGCGCCGTGCAGCTTGGCCACCCCGTTGGCCCGCTGCGCCAGCCGCAGGCCCATGTGCGCCATGTTGAACCGGCCGGGATCGTCCTCGCCGCCCAGCGCGAGCACCTCGTCCACGCCCAGTCCGGGCAGCAGCCGGGACCGCCCGTCCGCTCCGCCGTCCAGGTAGTGCCGGACCAGGTCGACCGGGAACCGGTCGATGCCGGCCGGCACCGGGGTGTGCGTGGTGAACACGGTGCCGGCGCGGACCGCGGACAGCGCCTCCGCGAAGGTCAGCGCGTGGTCGGCGATCAGCGAGCGGATGCGTTCCAGGCCGAGGAATCCGGCGTGCCCCTCGTTCATGTGGAACACCTCGGGCCGCGGGTGCCCGATGGCCGCGGCGAAGGCGTTCACCGCCCGGACCCCGCCGATGCCCAGCAGCATCTCCTGCTTGATCCGGTGGTCCTGGTCGCCGCCGTAGAGCCGATCCGTGGTGGCCCGCAGGTTCTCGTCGTTGTCCTCGTTGTCCGCGTCCAGCAGCAGCAACGGCACCCGGCCGACCTGGGCGCACCAGATCCGCGCGGTCAGCTGCCGATCCCCCGGCATCGGCACCGTCACCGCCAGTTGCGCACCGTCCGGCCCGAGCACCCGTTCGATGGGCAGGCCCTGCGGGTCGTGCGCGGGATAGTGCTCCTGCTGCCAGCCGTCCGGCGACAGCGACTGCCAGAAGTACCCGTACCGGTAGAGCAGCCCGACGCCGATGATCGGCACCCCGAGATCGGAGGCCGACTTGAGGTGGTCGCCGGCCAGGATGCCCAGGCCGCCGGAGTAGTTCGGCAGCGCCTCGGTGACGCCGAACTCCATCGAGAAGTAGGCGATGGCAGCCGGATAGTCGGCGCCGGCCGCCGTTTGCTGCTGGTACCAGCGGGGATCGGTCAGGTAATGGTCGAGATCGGCGGCCAGGCCGTGCATCCGGGTGACGAACGCCTCGTCGGCGGCCAGCTCCTCCAGCCGCGCCACGGTCACCGCGCCGAGCAGCTTGACCGGGTCCCCTTCGAACCGGGCCCACAGGGTCCGGTCGATGTCGGCGAACAGGTCCTGGCTCGGCGGATGCCAGGCCCACCGCAGGTTCCGGATCAGCGGCCCGAGGGGCTGCAGCGGCGGGGGCAACTGGGGCCGGACCGTGAATCGACGCAATGCCTTCACGGCTCGTATTCAACATCAGATCCGACCCCGGCACCTGCCCTGCGCCGGGTCGGTGGGACCGGTAGGTTGGCCGCGTGGCGGACCGACCGGGCGACATCGATGCGGCTCGCTTCGGCTCGGCGCGACCCATCGCCGGCAGCGAGCAGGACCGCCAGTGGTACAAGCGGGCCGTCTTCTACGAGGTGCTGGTCCGCGCGTTCGCGGACTCCAACGGCGACGGCACCGGCGATCTGCGCGGGCTGATCGACAAGCTGGACTATCTGGCCTGGCTGGGCGTGGACTGCCTGTGGCTGCCGCCGTTCTACGACTCGCCGCTGCGCGACGGCGGCTACGACATCAGCGACTACCGCAAGGTGCTGCCGGAGTTCGGCACGGTCGAGGACTTCGTCGCGCTGCTGGACGCCGCGCACGAGCGGGGCATCCGGGTGATCACCGACCTGGTGATGAACCACACGTCCGACCAGCACCCCTGGTTCCAGGAGTCCCGGCACCACCCGGAGGGCCCCTACGGCGACTACTACGTGTGGGCCGACGACGACACCGGCTATCCCGACGCCCGGATCATCTTCGTGGACACCGAGCCGAGCAACTGGACGTTCGACCCGATCCGCAAGCAGTACTTCTGGCACCGCTTCTTTTCCCACCAGCCCGATCTGAACTACGACAATCCGGCCGTCGGCGACGAGTTGATCGACATCCTGCGGTTCTGGCTGGACCTGGGCATCGACGGATTCCGGCTGGACGCGGTGCCCTACCTGTACGTGCGGGAGGGCACGAACGGGGAGAACCTGCCGGAGACCCACGAGTTCCTCAAGCGCTGCCGCAAGGTGATCGAGACCGAGTACCCCAACGCGGTGCTGCTGGCCGAGGCGAACCAGTGGCCCGCCGACGTCGTCGACTACTTCGGCGATCCGGCCGTCGGCGGCGACGAGTGCCACATGTGCTTCCACTTTCCTTTGATGCCACGCATTTTCATGGCCGCCCGGCGTGAGCAGCGGTTCCCCATCTCGGAGATCCTGGGGCAGACGCCGGCCATCCCGGAGAGCGGGCAGTGGGGCATCTTCCTGCGCAATCACGACGAGCTGACCCTGGAGATGGTCAGCGACGAGGACCGCGACTACATGTGGGCCGAGTACGCCAAGGACCCACGGATGAAGGCCAACATCGGCATCCGGCGGCGGCTGTCCACCCTGCTGGAGAACGACACCAACCAGCAGGAGCTGTTCACCGCCATGCTGCTGTCCCTGCCCGGCTCGCCGGTCCTGTACTACGGCGACGAGATCGGCATGGGCGACAACATCTGGCTCGGTGACCGGGACGGGGTGCGCACCCCGATGCAGTGGTCGCCGGACCGCAACGCCGGCTTCTCCCGGTGCGATCCGGCCCGGCTGTACCTGCCGGCGATCATGGATCCGATCTACGGGTACCAGACGGTCAACGTCGAGGCGCAGATGAACTCGACCTCGTCACTGCTGCACTGGACCCGGCGCATGATCGAGATCCGCAAACGGTACGCCGCGTTCGCGGTCGGCGACTTCACCGACCTCGGCGGCTCCAACCCGTCGGTGCTGTCCTACACCCTGCATTTCGACGGCGACACCGGCGGGCTGCAGGGCCGGGCGCACACCGTGCTGTGCGTGAACAACCTGTCCCGCTTCCCGCAGCCGGTCGAGTTGGACCTGCGGGACCATTTCGGTGCCGAACCCGTCGAGCTGACGGGCGGCACCAGATTCCCCCGGATCGGACAATTGCCCTACCTGCTGACGCTGCCCGGACACGGCTTCTACTGGTTCGACATCACCGGCGAAGGCCAGGTGAGCTGAGCATGGTCGAGCACGTCGATCCGGTGGGGGCGACCGACGACCAGCTGATCACGCTGCTGGCCGAGCATCTGCCGACGCAACGATGGTTCGCCGCCAAGGGTCAGCAGCTGCCAGTCGGGGCCTACCGAATCGTCCGGCGCACCACCGTCGCGCGGGGCCTGCACGACGCCGACGTCGAACAGGTCCTGCTGGCGGTGTCCACGGCCACCGGCATGCACCTCTACCAGTTGTGGATCGGCTGGACCTGGCACGTGCCCGAGCAGGTGGCGCACGCGGCGATCGGCGTCGTCGACGGGCGCACCGCCTACGACGCGCTCGCCGACATCCACGTCACCGGTCTGCTGCTGCGGGCCATCGACGAGGGCCGGGACTTCGGCGGTGGGCTGCGCGCCGTCCGCGAGTCCGACGCCGTCATCGACACCGGCGCGCAGGGCCTGATCATCGGCGCGGAGCAGTCCAACACCTCGATCGTCTACGGGCACTCGTCGATCCTGAAGGTGTTCCGGCGGCTGGATCCCGGGCCCAATCCGGACGCCGAGATACACCGCGCCCTGCACGCGGTCGGTTCATCGCACATCGCGCAGCCGTTCGGCGAACTCGTCGGCGCCATCGATGCCGAGGGAGCCGACCCGGCCGACACCGACGGCCCGGCCGACACGGACGGCAACCACACCACGATGGCGCTGCTCACCGAGTTCTTCGCGAACAGCGCCGACGGCTGGGCGATGGCCACCGCCAGCGTGCGGGACCTGATGAGCGAGGGCGACCTGCGGGCCGACGAGGTCGGCGGCGACTTCGCCGCCGAGGCGTACCGGCTGGGCGAGGCGGTGGCCGCGGTGCACGCCGACCTGCGGCGGGCGTTCGGCACCACGGTGGCCACCGGCGACCAGCTGGCCGCGATCCTGGCCACCATGCGGGCGGAGGCGGACGCGGCGGCCGAGCTGGTGCCGTCGCTGGCCGAGCACCGGGCGGCGATCCGGTCGGCCTTCGACCGGGCCGGCGACCACGCGGCGGGCCTGAACCTCCAGCGGATCCACGGTGACCTGCACCTGGGGCAGGTGCTGCGCACCCTCGACGGATGGAAGATCATCGACTTCGAGGGCGAGCCGATCAGGTCGCTGGCGGTCCGCCGGGGCATGCACAGTCCCCTCAAGGACATCGCCGGGATGCTGCGCTCGTTCGACTACGCCGCCCGCGGCCAGACGGTGAGCCCGTACACGGACGCGCAGCACCGGTACCGGGCCGCCGAATGGGCCGCCCGTAATCGCCGCTCGTTCTGCGACGGCTACGCCGCGGCGGCCGGCACCGACCCGCGGCGGGCGGACAGCCTGTTGCGGGCGTTCGAGCTCGACAAAGCGATCTACGAAGTTGTCTACGAACATGGACACCGGCCCCAGTGGGAAGTCATTCCGCTGCAGGCCGTTGCCGCACTCATCAACCCCGGAGGTAGCGCGTGACCACCAACAAGACCCCGGACCCGGGCGCGGCGACGGCGGCGGGTGATGCGCCGGCCACCCCGGCCAAGACCACTCGTCCTCGCCGGACCAGCGCCGCCAAGCCGGCCACCGGGCCGGCCGACGACGCGGCGCCCAAGGCCGCCAGGACCACCCGCAAGGCGGCGCCGAAGGCCGCCGCCGTCAAGGACCCTGCCAAGGACTCGGTCAAGGTCTCGGCCAAGGCCGAGGACAAGCCGGCCGCCAAGCGCGCCCCGCGCAAGAAGGCCGCGTCGCCCGCGCAGTCACCGGTCGAGGGCGGCTCGGTCAGCACGCCGCTGGCCCCGGACGAGCCGACGGCGACCGCCTCGGTGGACCCCGCACCGGCCGCCCCGACGCCGGCCCCGGAGCCGAGCACGGACGAGTACGAGAAGCTGATCGGCGGCGACACCCACAACCCGCACGGCATCCTGGGGGCGCACCCGAGGGGCGACGGACACACGGTGATCCGCACACTGCGGCACCACGCCAAGAACGTCACCCTGCTGCACGAAGGCGTCGAGACCCCGTTCGAGCACGTCCACGGCGGGGTCTTCGCCGCGGTGATCGACGGTCCGGTGACCGACTACCGGATCCGGGTCGACTACGGGCCGGGCGCGGTGTACGAGGTGGACGACCCCTACCGCTGGTTGCCGACGCTCGGCGAGATCGACCTGCACCTGATCGGCGAGGGGCGGCACGAGAACCTCTGGGAGGCGATGGGCGCGCACGTGCGCAGCTACGACACGCCCGGCGGGCCGGTGACCGGAACGTCGTTCGCCGTGTGGGCGCCCAACGCCCGGGGCGTGCGGGTGACCGGCGACTTCGACCACTGGAGCGGGGCCGGCACGCCGATGCGCTCGCTCGGTTCGTCCGGGGTGTGGGAGCTGTTCGTCCCCGGCATCGGCGAGGGCACCCGGTACAAGTACCAGATCCTCGGCAAGGACGGGGTGTGGCGGGAGAAGGCCGACCCATTCGCGTTCGCGATCGAGGTGCCGCCGGCCACCGCGTCGATGGTGACGGTGTCCCGGTACGACTGGACCGACGACGAGTGGATCACCCGCCGCGGCGAGATCGACCAGCTGAACAGCCCGATCTCCATCTACGAGGTGCACGCCGGGTCGTGGCGGATGGGCATCGGCTACCGGGAGATGGCCGACGCACTGATCGAGGAGCTGACCGATACGGGCTTCACGCACGTGGAGTTCCTGCCGCTGGCCGGCCACCCGTTCGCGCCGTCCTGGGGCTACCAGGTGACCTCCTACTACGCGCCCGACTCCCGCTTCGGCTCCCCCGACGACCTGCGCTACCTGATCGACCGGCTGCACCAGGCCGGCGTCGGCGTGATCATGGACTGGGTGCCGGCGCACTTCCCGAAGGACGAGTGGGCGCTCGGCCGGTTCGACGGCACGTCCCTGTACGAGCACGCCGACCCGCGGCGCGGCGAGCAGCCGGACTGGGGCACCTTCGTGTTCGACTTCGGCCGGCGGGAGGTGCGCAACTTCCTGGTGGCCAACGCGCTGTACTGGTTCGAGCAGTTCCACGTCGACGGGCTGCGGGTGGACGCGGTCGCCTCGATGCTCTACCTGGACTACTCCCGCGAGGACGGCCAGTGGCTGCCGAACATCTACGGCGGCAACGAGAACCTCGACGCCGTGGCCTTCCTGCAGGAGACGAACGCCACCGTCGGCAAGCGGGTGCCGGGCGGGCTGATGATCGCCGAGGAGTCGACCGCGTGGCCCGGCGTCACCCGGCCGACCCACCTGGGCGGCCTCGGTTTCCACCTGAAGTGGAACATGGGCTGGATGCACGACAGCCTCGGCTACATCTCGCGGGACCCGATCTACCGGTCGTGGCATCACAACGAGATGACCTTCTCGCTGATGTACGCCTTCTCCGAGCAGTTCGTGCTGCCGATCTCGCACGACGAGGTGGTGCACGGCAAGGGATCGCTCTGGTCGAAGATCCCCGGCGACGAGTGGCAGAAGGCGGCCACCCTGCGCACCTTCCTGGCGCACATGTGGGCGCATCCGGGCAAGCAGCTGCTGTTCATGGGCCAGGAGCTGGGCAACCCCTGGGAATGGAATCAGGCCATCCAGCTGCCGTGGCAGCTCAAGGACTATCCGCTGCACAGCGGGATCCGCACGCTGGTCGGTGATCTGAACCGGTTCTACAGGTCGCACCCGGCGCTGTACACCCAGGACTTCACCCCGAGCGGGTTCACCTGGCTGGACGCGAACGACCGGGAGGGCAACGTCCTGGCCTACCTGCGCTGGGGCAGCGACGGGTCGGTCGTCGCCTGCATCCTGAACTTCGCCCCGATGCCGCACAGCGGGTACCGGATCGGCCTGCCGTTCGCCGGGGTGTGGAAGGAGGCGGTGAACACCGATTCCGAGCTGTACGGCGGGTCGGGGGCCGGCAACATGGGCGCCGTGATGGCGACCGAGCATGCCTCGCACGGGCAGCCGGCGTCGGCGACGATCACGGTTCCGCCGCTCGGCGCGTTGTGGCTGGTGCCGGAATCGGACGGGTAGGCGGCGCCCGCCCGCGATCCGGCCGGTGGGCCGCGCTGCTGGCCGCCGGACTGGTGATGGCGTTGTCGACCGTGCTGGTGATCGGGTATGCCGGTGCGGTCGGCGTCACCGGCTCGCCGCTGGCCGCCGAGCGGATCGACGTCGACGTCGGCGAGCAGATCCGGGTCGTGGGCTCGTTCGGCGCGCCCGCCGGTTCGACCGGCGCCCTCGATCCGTTCCAGAGCTCGGCCGACGGCGACCTCGTCGTCGCCGCGGTGTTCGCCGACCTGACGGACTTCTGGTCGGGGCAGCTGTCCGCGGCCGGACGTCCCGGCCTGACGCCGCTCGGGGGCGGGTTCGTGTCGATGGACGGGCTGGATGGGCAGGGCTCGTCGGGCCCGTCCGGGCCATCGGGCGGCGCGCTGTGCATCACCGACCCGACCCAGATCGCCGGGAACGCGTTCTACTGTCCGGTGCAGGACGGGATCGTGTTCGACTCGTCCGCCCTGGTGCCGGTGCTGCTCGGGTCCTACGGCAGTGCGGGCCTGGCGACCGCGTTCGCGCACGAGTTCGGTCATGCGGTGCAGGCCAGGGCCGGCCCGACCTTGGCCGATCGGAAGGCCGATCCGGACCGGTACCCGGCGATCCTGATCGAGGCGCAGGCCGACTGCGCGGCCGGTGCGTTCCTGGCGCACGCCTCGTCCGCCGACGCCGGGCAGGTGCACGTCCCCGCGGCGTCGCTGGTCCGAGCGGTGGCGCCGCTGCTGGACTTTCGCGACCAGCCGACCGTGTCACCGACGGACGCGGCCGCACACGGGCTGGGGCTGGACCGGCTCTCGTCGGTGCTGCGCGGGTTCCGCGACGGCGGCATGTCCTGCTGGGCGATGACCACCGACGACCTGTCCTTGACGCTGGGCCGGCCGGGCGTGATCACCGCGTCGCCCACCGCCGCGCCCCGTTTCGATTCGACGTCGGCGGCGGTGGACGCGGCCTTCGCGTCGGTGACGCAGTTGCTGAACTCCCCCGCCTGGGCCGGTGGCGCGCCGCCCGGCGGCGCGCTCGGCACCACCGGCTCAGCGTCCGGCTCGGCGGCCGCCGCGCCGGAGCAGGCGGATCTGGATCGGGCGGGTCCGTTGGGCCAGTTCGCCGCCGGTGCCGCGGTGGCGCTGGCCACCGGCCGGGAACTGTTCGGAACGGATTCCGGCGCGGCGTGTTTCACCGGCGCATGGGCCGCGTCGGTGTTCGGTTCGGTGCCGCCGGGCGAGTTGGGCTCGTGGGCCGGCGACGCCGACGAGGCGCTCGATCTGATCCGGTCGCGGCCCGGTGCGGGTTTCGACGAGCTCGCCGGGTACGCGGACGGGTTCCACGGCGGGCGGGCCGCCTGCGGCTGACGCCGCTCAGTACAGGGCGGCGGCCAACGCCCGGCGAGCCTTGATCACCTGGGGATCGTCCGGCGCGAACAACGAGAACAGTTCCACCATGTGCTCTCTGACGGCGGTGCGGTCGTCGCCGGAGGTCCGGCGCACGGCGTCGACCAGACGCCCGAAGGCACCTTCGGCGTCGCCGGCGGCGAGTTGCGCGTCGGCGGCGCTCTTCTGCAGGGCGACGTCATCCGGTGCGGCGTCGGCCCGGGCGACCACGTCCGGCGGCAGCGCGTCCACCCGGGCCAGCAGCCCGGTCTGCGCGAGCGCCGCCTTGGCCTCCGCGTTGGCCGGCTCGACGGCCAGGATCTGCTGGTAGGCCGACTCGGCCGCGGCGTAGTCGCCCCGGGCGAGAGCCTCCTCCGCCTCGACGAACCGCGGATCCTCCGGCTCGGGTTCCGGCTCCCCGCCACCCTCGGCCGCCAGCGCCGCCTCAGCCTGCGCGATCGCCGGCAGATGAGCTCTCAGCTGGTCCAGCAGCGACGAAATCCATTGCCGCAGTTGGGGTTCGGACGCCCCGGCGGGAACCTCGGCGGCCGGCTGGCCCTGGACCAGGACGACCGCCAACGGCAGCGACTGCACCTGAAGGGCCTGGGCGATGCGCGGGTTGGCGTCCACATCGACCCGGCCGAGGATCCACGTGCCGCCACCGGCGGCGGCCAGCTTGCTCAGGGTGGCCGACAGGGTCAGGCTGGGCTCCGCCCAGGATGCCTCGAAGTTGATGACGACCGGCAACTGCGCCGACGCCTGCACCAGGCTGCCGAACGTGGCCTCGTCGACGTCGACGACGTAGGGAGACGCCTGCTGGCCCGCCGGTTCCCCCGGGGCCGGAATGCCGCCCGCGGGCCCGGCCGCACCGGGCCCGGCGCCCGCACCCTGGCCGGCTGTGGGTGCGGTGGCGCGATTCTTGAGCGCGGACAGGTCGACGGCTCCGGCGAACGCGGCGCTCATCGCCGCGGCCTGCTGCTGCCGGGGGTTGGGACGGCTCATGGCTTCATCTTCACATGGTCCGCAGCGTGGCTACGATGGCGACCCGTGCGCGTTCCAACCGCCGGCGTCCGGAGCTCCATGGGATCTCATCGTCCCAGTCCGCCGGCCCGTCCCAGCGCGATGGCTTCCTCACGGCTGGCGACGCCCAGCTTGCCGAGCAACTCGGACATCCGGTTGCGGATGGTCTTGGGCGCCAGGTAGAGCCGGCCGGCGATCCCGGACACCGGCAGCCCGGCGACCATCAGCTCGAGAATCTCCAGGTCCCGCGAATCGAGGCCGGCCAGTGCGCCGGTCCGCGGGGCGCTGGACGCGGCGGCGACCACCGCGGCGCTGGCGCCCCGGCCGATGACCATCGATCCACCGGCCACCGAGTGGACGGCGGCCAGCACGTCCTCCGGATCGGCGTCCTTGAGCAGGTACCCATCCATGCCGCCGGCCAGGCTGCGGACGACCGTGGCGTCATCGGCGTGCATCGTCAGGATCAGCACCCGCAGGGTGGGCCAGCGCTGTTTGAGGGCCAGGCCCAGGTTGATCCCGTCGCCGTCCGGCAACTGGAGATCAAGGACGGCGACGTCGGGTCCGGGGTCGATCGCCAGCGCGCGGGCATCCGACGCCGAGCGGGCGGACCCGACCACTGCGAGCAGCGGATCGGACTCGATCAGCGCGGTCAGGCCGGTCAGCACCACCGGATGGTCGTCGACGACGACGACCCCGATCATGCAACCGCCTCCCCGGCATTCGGTCTGCCGACGGGCAGCCGCATGCGCAGCCGGGTGCCGCCGCCGTCGACGCGTTCCACGTCCAGGCTGCCGCCGCACGCCGCGGCCCGGTGGGCAAGCGACGACAGGCCGACACCGGGGACGACCGGTCCGACCCCGGTTCCGTCGTCGGTCAGCTCGACCGTGAGCCGGCCGTCGGACTGACCCACCCGCACCCGGACCGCGGTCGGCGCGGCATGCCGCAGCGCATTGGTCAGGCCCTCGGCCACGCAGCGATACACGGTGACCTGCGCGTCCCGCGATATCGCGGTGTCGTCCAGGTCGGTGATCGTCAGGTCGACCGCGACCGTCGCGGAGGCACGGAAGGTGTCGACGAGCCTGCGCAGCGCGGTGGCCAGGTCGTCGTGATCAAGGGCCGACGGGGTCAGGCCCGCGACCACGCCGCGCAGCTCCGCCCGCACCGCGGCGAGTTCGTCGGCCAGGTCGTCGAGCAGCCCTCGATACTCGGCCGGAGGTTCGGTGCGCAGCGCGGCCCGGACCCGCATGCTCATTCCGGCCAGCGTCGGGCCGAGACCGTCGTGCAGATCTCGCAGGATCCGGCGCTGCTCCTCCGCGCGTTCCCGGGCGACGTCGCGGCGGGCGAGTTCGGCCTCGACGGCCAGGCTCACCGCCCTGGCCACCAGCGCGACGGTCGGCAGCAACCCGACGATCGCCCGCCGCTGCCGGTCCTCCGGACCGTCCAGCCCGCGGAAGGCGACCACGAGGGAGCCCACCCGGTCGGACCCGACCATCAACGGGTAGAGCGACCAGCCGTCGGGCAGGTCGGGTTCGTCGGGTCCCAGGACGATCCTGGCCCGCCGGCTGCGGCTCGCCGAGGCGACGATGCCGGCGGCCTTGTCCAGCAGCTCCCGCGGGTCGCCCTGGGCGCGCAGATCGGCGGTGATCTCGGCGAGCGCATCGGGGGCGATGACGCCCCGGCCGTAACGGGCGGCCAGCACGCCGCGTCGCAGGGCGACGGCCGCGGGCGCCGCGACGGCCACCGCGACCACGGCGCCGTACGCCGTCCAGGTCGCCTGGTTCAGCAGCCCCGTCCACCTGGAGGCGAACCCGACCAGCAGGCCGATGCCACCGGCCGTCACGACGACCCCCAGCGCCAGGGCCAGATCGAGCGCCACCTCGTCGAAGGGTCGAAGGCCGGTCACGAACTCCAGACGGGCGAGCAGGACCACCGCCACGATCGCCGCCAGCCCGGTGAGGGAGGCGGCCCGCTCGGCATCGAACCAGGTCGCCGAGGCCGCCAGGACGGCAACCACGGCGCCGGTCAGTGCGAGCGTCCAGCCGACCCGGCGCCGATCGGTGCGGTGGGCACGCCACCCGCTCCGCGCGACCGTCGCCCAGACGATCGCCGAGCCCGCCGCGCACAGCGCCCAGCCGGCCGCGTTACGGGCCGGTGAGTCCACTCGGAACCAGGTCAGCAGCACCGCCCCCACGGCGGCGACACCGGCGCCGGCCCAGCCCCTCATCAGCGAAGTCGGTGACATACCCGGCGGTCGAACCGACAGCGGCACAGCCAGGACGAAGCCGACCAACCCGAGCACGGCGAGTTCGCTCGTCAACTCCGGCCCGCCGTCCGCCGGGCTCCGGCCGGACGTCACGAACGACCAGATCGCACCCAGCAGCACCAGGAAGGAGAGCGCGACGAACGCGCGCCCCAGGTGACCGGCCGGTCGATGGTCCAGCACGATGCCACCGGCCAGGGCGAGCACCGCGCCCACGGTCAGCTCCACCATCGCCGCGGCGGCCGGCGCCGGCCCGTTGGCCGCGATCAGGATGAGCGCCAGCAGGACCGCGAACAGGCAGCCGGCGACCGCGACCCCGCTGGGGATGCCCGAGCCTCGAACCTCGGTGCCGCTCACGGCCACCTGATCAGGATGACGCAGCCGGCGGCGACACGTACAGCACGGCCGCGAATCGGGACGATCCGGGACACGGCGGGATGTCCCGGGATGGCGGCGGGACGGTGACCGGGACAGGCTGGGACAACCGGTTCCGGGCCGGATCTGGTGGGCGGGACAACGGCCGGGCGACCGTGATGGCAGGCCGGACGGTCCGGCCCGCGGCGCCAGCCGCGACAGCCTTGGAGGCAGCCATGTCCACCACCGCCACACCCAGAACCTTTGCGCTGCCACCCGCCCGGGTGCTGATCGGCGGCGTGTACGCGATCTGCGTGCTCGGCCCGATCGCCGTCTTCCTCGTCCTGATCCTGACGACCGACATCGATCCGACCGAGCCCCAAGGCGCCTACGACTCAATGCTGAGCATCGGCATCGTCGGTACGGCGGCCCTGCTGCTCGGGGTGATCGGGGGCAGCTGGCTCGTCCGGGATCCGGCGCGGGCACGCATCGGCGCGATCGTCTTCGCCGCCCTCGCGCTGCTGACCGTGCTGTTCTTCTGGTCAGGTGCACCAGGGCTGTTCGGCGCCTGCGCCGCCTGGTGCGCCGGCCTGACCCGCGGCGGCCAACCCCTCGGCGGACCCGCCCGGGTTGCCGGGCTCGTCGGCGCGTTCATCGCGTTGGCCAATCTCGTGGCGACCGTGGTCGGTGTGGCTTTCGGATCGTGAGGCGCAGGCAGGCAGGTCGGCCGGCCCGCGCCGCGGCACTCGGACCCGCAGTGTCAGACCTCGCTGCCACACTCCGCACATGACTCGAATCGCGCTCTTCCACTCCGTCCTCGGCGTCCGGCAAGGCATCACCGACGCCGCCGAAACCCTCCGCGAGGCCGGCCACGAGGTGCTGGTCGTCGACCAGTACTCGACCAGTACCGGGAGCCGGCACTTCGACGACTACGACGAGGCCGGCCGATTCGCCGCGGACCTCGGATTCCCGCAGGAACTGATGCGGTCCGCCCTGGCGGCGATCGCCGACGAGCCCGGCCCGATCGTCGCGGCGGGGTTCTCCAACGGTGCCGGCATGGCCGAATACGTGACCGCCGCGCGCGGCGGCCGGTCGGGCGGAGTCGTTGCGTCGGTGCAGTTCTCGGGCGCGTTACCGCTCGCACTGCTCGGCGTTCCGGCCTGGCCGGCCGACACCCCGGCGCAACTGCACTACACCGTCGGCGACCCGTTCCGCTCCGACGAGGGGATCACACCGTTCGTCGAGGCGGTCCACGCCTCCGGCAGCACCTGCGAGGCCTACTTGAGCTACCCGGGCAAAGGCCACCTGTTCACCGACCGGTCGCTGCCCGCCGAATACGACGCGGCGGCCGCGGAACTGGCCTTCGCCCGCACGCTGAGCTTCCTGGCCCGGCTGGACCGGGAATCCGGCTAGGTCGCGATCCGCCGGATCAGCAGCTTCAGCGCGTCGGCCGGAGTTGGCATGCCGGCGATCTCGGCCTGCAGCCGCGTCGCCGCCGCACGCACGTCGGGACCGTCGAGCACCTGCTCCAGCGCGGTCGCCACGGAGTCGACGGTGACCCGATCGGGGGTGAGCACCACGCCGGCACCGGCCCGTCCGACCGCGGCCGCGTTGGACGGCTGATCGGTGCCCTGCGGCAGGCACAGCTGCGGGAGCCCGAAGGACAGTGCCCCGAACATCGTGCCCGCCCCGCAGTGCGACACCACGGCCGCGCAATGAGGCAACACGAGAGCCTGCGAGAGGTAGGGCACGGCGAGCACCCAGGGGCGGTCGGCACCGATCGACCGGGTGTCCGCTCCGGGGCCGGTCGTCACCACGACGTTGATCGGACGCAGCGCGCACGCGTCCAGGACGGCTCGGATGACCGCAGGGGCCTCGTTGGTGACGGTCCCGAGCGTCAGATACAGGGTGGTGTCATGCGGCAGATCGGCGAATCCCGCCGGCAGGGACTCACCGGCCGGAATGTCCCCCGCCGACGGGCGCACCGGGATGACGTCCTGCCAGGGGGCCGTTCCTTCGGGCTGGAGGCCGCGGGGGCAGACGTCCAGATAGGGCGCGGCGATCACGCCGGGAATGGGATCGGGCAACCCGGCGTCGCGCAGGGCGGCACCGATGGCCGTCGCGAATCCACCCTGGTCGGGCACCAGCGGGCCGTAGGAGTGCAATGCGTGCGGGATGCCGGCGATCTGCGCGACCGTGGGTGCCGCCAACTCGAGGGTGTCGTGCACGATGAGATCGGGGCGCCACCGGTCGATCAACTCGAGCAGGTCCCGTGTTCGTGGCACGGCGGCGGCGCCGAAGAAAGTGCGGGCCGCCGCCTTGATCGCTTGCTGCGGGTCCATCGCCCCGAAGGTCTCGGCGAGCCCGGTGCTGCGGTTCGCCTCGGCAGCAGCCGCATAGGCCTGCGCCAGGGTGCCGCCGGCGATCCCGGCGGCCAGTCCGTGGCGCTCGATCAGCGCGGTGATGTCCGAGCCGGAGACGACGCGCACTTCATGGCCGTCACGGACGGCGGCACGGGCCATCGGCACCATCGGCAGAAGGTGACCGTAGCCGGGCCAGCTGCTGAATAGGATTCTCACGGGTTCACCTGAGGGCGGACGGCACCCGGCCGATACGAACGACGCGCGAAACCACCCTATTGATCGCCGGAGACGCGCGCGTGGCGACCGGGTCCGGCGCGCTCGGCCGGTCCGGTCAAATCCGGGCCGGCTCGGTGTAGACCCCCCATTCGGCGCGCAGGGCGTCGCAGATCTCACTCAACGTGGCCTCGGCGCGGACGGCGTCGAGCATGGCCGGCACCATGTTCTCCGATCCCCGCGCCACCGCGACCAGCCGGTCCACCGCCGCCCGCACGGCGGCGCCGTCGCGCGCGGTTCGCCGCCGGGCGAGCATCGCGTTCTGCTGCTGCTCGACCTCGGCCGGGATGCGCAGGATCTTCAGGTCCTCGCCGACACCACCGGTCAGCGTGTTCACCCCGACGATCTTCTTGTCGCCCTTCTCGACGGCATTGGAGTAGGCGAAGGCGGCGTCGGCGATCTCCCCGGTGAAGTACCCGTCCTCGATCCCACGCAGGATGCCGCTGGTCATCTCGCCGACCGGATACCGGCCCGACGGCACCGCCAGCGCGGCCAGATCCTTGATGCGGGTGAAGATCCGCTCCGCCTCGGCCTCCATCCGGTCGGTCAACGCCTCCACGTACCAACTGCCGCCCAACGGATCGGCCACGTTGATCACGCCGGTCTCGTTCATGATCACCTGTTGGGTGCGCATCGCGATCTGCGCCGACCGCTCGGTGGGCAGCGCCAGCACCTCGTCCAACGCATTGGTGTGCAACGAGTTCGTCCCACCCAGCACCGCGGCCAGCGCCTCCACCGCGGTCCTGGTGACGTTGTTGTCCGGCTGCTGCGCGGTCAACGACACCCCGGCGGTCTGCGTGTGGAAACGCAGCCACTGCGCCCGAGGATCGGTCGCTCCGTAGACGTCTCGCATCCAACGGGCCCAGATCCGTCGAGCGGCACGGAACTTGGCGATCTCCTCGAAGAAGTCGATGTGCGCGTCGAAGAAGAAGCTCAGCCCCGGTGCGAACGAATTGACGGCCAGCCCTCGGGACAGGCCCAGCTCGACGTAGCCGAAGCCATCGGCCAGGGTGTACGCCAGTTCCTGCGCGGCCGTCGACCCGGCCTCCCGGATGTGGTAGCCGGACACCGACAGCGGCTTGTAGTCCGGCATCCATTGGGTGCAGAACTCCATCAGATCGCCGATGAGCCGCAGGTGCGGCTCCGGCGGGAAGATCCACTCCTTCTGCGCGATGTACTCCTTGAAGATGTCCGTCTGTAGGGTGCCGTTGAGCTTTTCGGCTGCCGCGCCTTGCCTCTCCGCCGCCACCAGGTACATGCAGAACACCGGCACCGCCGGACCGGAGATCGTCATCGAGGTGGTGACGTCGCCGAGGTCGATCCCGTCGAACAGCACGTCCATGTCGGAGGCGGAATCGATCGCCACCCCGCAGTGCCCGACCTCACCGAGCGAGCGGGGATCGTCCGAATCGCGACCCATCAGGGTGGGCATGTCGAAGGCCACCGACAACCCGTGCCCGCCCTCGGCGAGGATCATCTTGTACCGGCGGTTGGTGTCGACCGCGTTGCCGAACCCGGCGAACTGGCGGATCGTCCACGGCTTGCCGCGGTATCCGGTGGCGTGCAGGCCGCGGGTGAACGGGTACTCGCCCGGCCAACCGATCCGCTCGAAATCCTGGACGACGTCGCCCGGGGCCGGCCCGTAGACCGGATCGACGCTCATGCCGGACAGCGTCGTGTAGTCCGCGTCCCGCACCCGGCCGGCGTCGACGGCCGCCGCGAACCGACGGGCCCACCGTTCCCGCCCACCGGCAATCGCCCCGTCGGCGCCCGTCGGCGCCTGGTCCTCACTCATAATGACAGGATATCCGATAGTCGGAAGGCCTACCATTCGGCGCGACCCACAGGTTGCTACGGTTGCAAGCCATGAGCACCAACGTCACGGCCCCGGCACTGCCCTTCGACCCCATCGCCAGGGCGGCCCAGACGTGGTCCGAACGGATCGGGCCGAGCACCGCGATGTCCGCCGTCACCAATGTGATGCGCGTGCAGCAGATCCTGCAGGCCTCGGTCGACGATCGGCTCAAGCCGCACGGGCTCTCCTTCGCCCGGTACGAGGCGCTGGTGCTGCTGTCGTTCTCCAAGCGCGGGTCGCTGCCCATGCGGATGATGGGTGAGCGGTTGCAGCTGCACCCGACCTCGATCACCAACATCGTCGACCGGCTGGAGGCCGACGGCCTGGCTCGCCGCCTGCCACACCCCAGCGACCGCCGGACGACCCTGGTCGAGCTGACCGACGCCGGCCGGGAACGGCTGACCGCGGCGACGGAGGCGGTGACCACCGCGGACTTCGGATTCGTCGGGCTGGACGATCGCGAGCTGGAGCAGCTCAGCGTGCTGCTGACCAAGGTCCGGCAGGCCGCCGGCGACTTCGCCTGAACCTCCTGGCTGCGCACCGCTCCGGCCTGGCTGCGCACCGCTTCGCGGACCAAACCCGCGCTTGCGCGCCCGGTTTGCCCGAATCGGCGCGGTTTTGATCAGCGAACCAGCACCAGCACGAGCGAACCAGCACCAGCACCAGCAGAACCGGCAGGGCCGCCGGCCTCAGGTGGCGTCCCAGCGGAAGAACCGGGTCGCAATGAGCGTGACCACCGCCGCGAACGCCAGCAGGATGCCGATCGGCAGCAACGCCGCCTGCGGTCCCTCACCACGCACCATGACGTCCTTCAGGCCTTCCACCAGGTAGGTCAGCGGCAGGAACTTGCCGATGGTGGACAGCCAGGCCGGCGCCGCCTCCAGCGGGATGAACGCCCCGGACAGGAACGCCATCGGCAGGGTGATCAGGTTGGCCAGGCCGCTGCCGCCCTCCTGGGTCTTGGCCACCGCCCCGACGAACAGGCCGATCGCCAGGAACGCCAGCGTGCCGGCGACCACCAGCGGCACCGCCATGTACCAGGCGCCGGAGAGCTTCAGCCCCAGGAACGGCAGCACCGAGATGCCGACGAACAACGCCAGCTGCACCAGCGCGACTACCAGCGACACCACCACTCGTGAGGTGACGACGGTCGAGGTGGACACCGGTGCCAGCCGCAGCCGGCGCAGCAGCTGCTTTTGCCGCCAGGTGATCAGCGTCATGGCCGCGCCGAACACCGCGCCCACCGCGATGCCGTAGGCGATCATGCCGGGCGCGATGAACTGGATGGGCTTGAGCGATTCGTCCTCGACCTGCTGGGTCTGCAGTGTGTACGTCGGGGGCACCCCGGAGGCGCTGATGTTCGCCTGGTTGACGAAGGCGTTGAAGATGCCCTGCACGGACGCCGCGGTGACCTGGTCGGCGGACGAGTAGTGCACGACCAGGGTGTCGCCCTGCTGCTCGATCGCGCCGCCCGCGTCGCCCTTGCGCACCTCGTCGAGGGCCGCGTCCAGCGTGCTGCCCGGCGTGATGGTGACGGCCTCGTCCAGCGCGGCCCGCGCATCGGCCGGCAGCTGGTCGATGACCGGCACCGGCCCGACCTGGATCACGGTGGGCGCGGTGGACGAGCCACCCGAGAAGATCGTGCCGAAGATGATGATGAAGAACAGCGGGAAGAACACGGAGAAGCCGACCGACAGCCAGTCCCGGTAGAAGCTCTTGAACATCGCCGTGGACAGGCTGGTGAAGCCCCGGGACCGGCCGGCCGGCACCGGTTCGCGGACGGTATCGCTGATCGTCATGCGCGGTACTCCCGTCCGGTGAGCTGCAGGAACACGTCCTCCAGAGTCGCCCCGCGCACCTGCAGGCCGGCCAGCGCGTCCATGCCCGCCAACGCCTGCAGCACCGGCGCCGGGCGCCGGGTGCTGATCACGGTGGACACGCCGTCCGCGGTGACGGCTTCGGCGCCGTCGAGCGTCAGGGCGTGGTCCGGCTTCAGCGCGCTCGCCTCCACGGAGATCCGCACCGGCGCGTCCAGCCCGCGGACGAGTTCGGCCGGCGCCCCCAGCTGCAGGACCTTGCCCGCATCCATGATCGCCACCCGGTCGCAGAGCATCTCGGCCTCGTCCATGTAGTGGGTGGTCAGCACGACGGTCTTGCCACGCTCGTTGATCGCCCGCAGCACGTCCCACAGGTTGCGCCGGGCCTGCGGGTCCAGCGCCGCGGACGGCTCGTCCAGGAACACCACGTCCGGGTCGTGGACCAGCGCGCAGGCGATGGACAGCCGCTGGGCCTGGCCGCCGGAGAGCTTCTCGGCCCGGGTGGACGCCTTGTCGGTCAGCCCCACCATCTCGAGCATCTCGTCGATCCGTGACGCCGGGGCGCCGTACAGCGAGCCGAAGGTCGCCAGCTGCTCCCTGGCGGTGAGCCGTTCGAAGAACGACGTGCCCTGCAGCTGGACGCCGACCCGGGTGAGCAGTGCGGTGTTCCGCGGCCAGACCGGCTCGCCGAGCACGGTGATGGTGCCGGAGTCGGGCTGGCGCAGGCCCTCCATCATCTCGACCAGGGTCGTCTTGCCGGCACCGTTCGGGCCGAGGATGCCGAAGAACTCGCCGTCGGCCACCGACAACGACACCCCGTCGACGGCGGTGACCGACCCGTACCTCTTGACCACGTCGGTGGCGGTGATCGTCTCCCCCATCGGCCCCACGCTACCGAGCGGCCGGTGCGAACGACTCCTGGGCGGCCAGCTCCGCCAGTTCGGACAGCACGGCCGCCGCCGCGGTGTGCGCGTCCTGCGCTCCGGCGGCGACCCGGGCGGCGGCCCGTGCCAGGCAGGCGTGCCCGCCGGGCGAGTGCAGGGACTCCTGCAACCGCTGCAGCACCACCGCTTCGACCGCGGCCTCGGCCCGGCGGATCCCGCGCCGGCCGGCCGGCTCCCGGCGGGCGATGTGGTCCTGGTGCGCGTCGATGGCCTCGACCAGCTCGTCCAGTCCGGGGTGGTCGGCGATCTCGGTGGCCACGGTGGTGAGCACCGGCACCCGCCAGTCCGCGGCCTGCGCCCGCCCGGACCGGCCAAGGGCGATCATCGCCTTGAGATCCCGGACCGTGGTCGGCACGCCCTCCCGGTCCGCCTTGTTCACCACCAGCACGTCGGCGATCTCCAGGATGCCGGCCTTGGCCGCCTGGATGCCGTCGCCGAGCCCGGGCGCGAGCACCAGCAGCACGGTGTCGGCGAGCCGGAGCACCGCGACCTCGTTCTGGCCGACCCCGACGGTCTCCACGATGACGACGTCGAAGCCGATCGCCGACAGCAGATCGGCGGCGCCGGCGGTGGCCGCGGACAGGCCGCCGAGCTCGCCCCGGCTGGACATCGAGCGGATGAACACGCCCGGGTCGGTGCTGTGCCCGCCCATCCGTACCCGGTCGCCGAGCAGCGCGCCGCCCGAGAACGGGCTGGACGGGTCGACGGCGAGCACCGCCACCCGGGCTCCGCGGGCCCGGTACCGGCCGATCAGGGCGGTGACCAGAGTGGACTTGCCCACACCGGGCGGGCCGGTCACGCCCAGCACCGTGGCCGCCCTGGCCCGGCCGATCAGCGCGGCGGACACCGCGGCCGCCGGCGCGCCGCCGGCCTCGACCAGGCTGATCAGCCTGGCCAGCGCACGGACCGAGCCGCTCGCGGCCCGCTCGACCAGCTGCCCGGCCGGTGTCCCCGGCGCGGGGTCGGCCGGGCCGACACCAGCGGCAGCGGTACCTCCGGCCCCCTCAGGCATGGAGCTACGGTATGGCATGACCCTGCAGACGTCCGCGATCGATCATGTCGGCGTCGCCGTCCCGGATCTGGACGCGGCGATCGCCTTCTACACCGGCACTCTCGGTGGCCGGCTCGCGCACCGGGAGACCAACCAGGCGCAGGGCGTCGAGGAGGCGATGATCGCCTTCGGCACGGGCCCGGGCGACACCCAGGTACAACTGCTGGCTCCGCTGGGACCGGATTCGACCATCGCGAAGTTCCTGGAGCGCAACGGCCCGGGTTTGCAGCAACTCGCCCTGCGCGTCGAGGACGTCCGGTCGGCCGCCGACCAGGCCCGCTCGGCCGGCATCCGGACGTTGTACGACGAGCCCCGGCGCGGCACGGCAGGCTCGTCGATCAATTTCCTGCATCCCAAGGACGCCGGCGGGGTTCTCGTCGAGTTGGTGGAGCCGGCGGCAGGACATCATCCCGAGCACGACGGTCCCGGCGTTGCGTCCGCGGAGTCGGCGGCACCGAGTGGAACGATGGTGCGATGAGCACGAACGAGTGGCTGCCGGCCCAGATTCCTTTTGACCTCGTTCGGCGCGGCTTCGCCCCTGACCAGGTGACCGCGCATCTGGAGCGACTCGAGTACGACCTGCGCATCGCCACCGCGAACAGCGATGCCACCAACCAACGGCTGTCGGAGGTCTCGGCGCAGCTGGAAGCTGCCCAGGCGGACGTCGACAACCTCCGCGCCCAGCTGGACAACATGGCCAGGGAACCGGTCTCGATGACCGGCCTGTCCAACCGCATGCAGCGGATGATCCGGCTGGCCGAGGAGGAAGCCGCCGAGATCAGGGCCCGGGCCAACGCCGACGCCGACAAGATCCGCGGCGCGGCGGCCGAGGCGACCGCCGTGGCCGCCGCCGAACGCGAGGCCTTCGACCTGGAGCGGGAACGCACTCGCCGGCAGCTGGCCGACCAGGTCCGGGATCTGCTGGCCGAGGCCACCGCGGAGGCCGAGCAGACCCGGTCCAGCGCCCAGCAGGAGTCGCAGGCCGCGCTCGCGTCCGCCACCGCCGAGGCGGAGCGGCTGGTCGGCGAGGCGGCGACGGAGTCCCGCGCCACGCTGACCGCGGCCCGGGAGGAGGCCCTGGCCACCCTGACCGCCGCCCGGACCGAGTCCGAGCAGACCCTCACCTCCGCGCGCACCGAGGCCACCCAGACCCTCACCTCGGCGCGGGAGGAGGCCGAGACCCTGACCGCGACGTCCAAGGCCGAGCGTGAGCGGCTGGACTCGGAGAGCGCCGCTCGCCGCGCCGCGGTCGAGGAGGATTTCGAGATCGCGATCAGCTCCCGGCGCGCGGAGGCACACCAGCGGCTGACCGAGCGGGAGGAACTGTCGGTCGCCGACGCCAAGCAGCGGATCGCCGACGCCACCGCCGAGTCTGAGCGACTGCTCGCCGAGGCGACCGCGCACTCCGCGGAGTTGGTGCGGCGCGCCGCGGCCCAGGCGCATCAGCGGGTCGCCGACGCGGACCAGGCGGTGCGCGAGCTGACCTCGCTGCGCGGCCACGTGCTCGACCAGCTCGCCTCGCTGCGCGCGCACCTGAGCGAGGTGGACAAGCTGGCGGCGTCCGGTCCGGCGCTGCTGGATCCTCCGGCGGCCGAGGCGACCCGATCGGTGACCGCCGACTTCCCGGCCGACCCCGACGAGCGCCCGACCGGCCTGCCGTCGACGTACGACCAGGAACCGGGGCCGTGGGACGAGGTCACCGTCGACTCGCTGCGCGCCGAACAACCGGTGCAGGATCAGCCGCCGGCCGGGCAGTCCTCGTCGGAGGCGGAATCCACCGACGACAAGCTCAACGCGCTCGAGGCCAACCTGGGTGCGGTCGAGCCGTTGAATCGGGAACTGACGGAGTCGGACACCGACACCTTCCCCCGGGTGGAGGCCTCCGACGACGATCGGAGTGGAGCGGTCCCGCCGCAGCGCACCGGCCTGCGGGCCCTGGCCGACCGCGCGATGGGCAGATAGTTCTGGCGCGCGTCTGACCGGAGGCTTACGGACCTGTGACGGACGGCCCGTCACCGCGTTCGGCGCCGGTGCGTGGACCTAGGTTCATGGCCATGCGACGACTTGTACTTCCCTTGCTCGGCTCCGTTCTCCTCGCCGTCTCGGCCTGTGGCACGTCCACCGGCACGAGCGCCAGCAGCTCGTCGACCGCGGCGACGACCGCGGCATCGATGGCCGATCAGATGACCGACCACATGACCGAGTCCATGACCACGCAGCCGATGATGACCGACCACATGACCGAGTCGATGATGACCGGGTCCATGACGGGCGCCCCGTCGCCGGCCGGCACCACGATCACCACCGGTGCGAGCGACTTCGGCACGATCCTGTTCGACGGCAACCACCAGGCGATCTACCTGTTCGACAAGGAGACCTCTGGCACCGCCGACTGCTACGGGGAGTGCGCCGCCGCATGGCCTCCGGTGCTCACCACCGGGTCCGCGTCGCCCGCCGGCCAGGTGGACTCCTCGCTGCTGGGCACGACCACCCGCACGGACGGAACCACCCAGGTCACCTACGGCGGTCATCCGCTCTACTACTACGCGCACGAGGGTCCGGGCGAGGTCACCTGTCACAACGCCAACGAGTTCGGCGGCCTGTGGTTGGTGGTCACCCCGGCCGGTTCGGCCGCGCCGGCGTGATCCCCGACGTCGCACGACGTCCCTTGCTGTCAGACCCGATCCCCGACCCGCACGAGCTCGAAGATCTCCGGCCCGGTCGCCAGGAACCGGTCGGCGGCCAGCCGGACCGCGATGGCCAGCGCGATGGCGCCGGTCACCGGCCCGACGACCAACGCCACCCAGCCCCACACCGGGTCGACCAGCAACGACAGCACGATGCAGACGATCGCCGGGAGAGCCACCGCGAGCCCACCGAGCAGGAAGCCGAAGCTGGCCACGAACGACCGGCCCTTCTGGCCGGGCACGCTGGACGCGAACGCCGACTTGCGACTCTGCGGCTGCGCGTACGGCACCACCGCCGACAGGTAACACGACACCGCCACCGCACCCAGCAGCGCGCCCAGGCAGCCACCCAGCGCGGCGGGGACATGGCCGTAGTCCTGATGCACGACCGCCTGCACCGCGACGCCGACCAGCACGATCACCACCCCCGGCACCAGCGCGACGATCGCGTGCCCCCACACCTCGCCGCGCGCGCGGGTCCGGTCGGTGATCGTCTGCAGGTGCAGCCACAACCCGGAGCCCTCGACGCCGTACTGGTTGCCGGCCTGGGCCCCGCACAACAGCGCACCCAGCGCCACCGCGAACACCGCCCCCTGTCCCCGCACCACCACGAACGGCCAGGCCACGGTCAGCACCAGCACCATCAGCCAGGGCATCCGCCGCATCGGGTCGCGCCAGGCCAGCACCCGGTCCCGGCCGGCGACCACCTTCATCGTCCCGCCGACGCCGATCGCGACCGCGGTGTCGTCGGCGCCGTGTGACGGCGAGGATCCCTCGGTCGACGACGGCACGGTGGTCAGGCTGCCCCGCAGTGCGTTGCCCCACCACCACCAGGCCAGAGCCAGGGCACCGAGCGCGATCACCGCCGCCACCGCCGCCCGACCCCACTGACCGGTCGCCACGAACCCGGGCAGGGTGGCCAAGGCGCCGGGCGGCGTCCACTGCAGCACCTCGGCGACCGCGAACACGCCGGACCGGATGGCCTGGCCGTCGCCGGAGCGATCGCCGGGCGAGTTCACGAAGACGACGAACGCCATATACAGCAGGAAGATGCCCAGGCCGACGGCCATCCCCAGGTCGCGGCCGCGGCGGCTGCTCATCAGCGCGGACATCGAGGTCGAGGCCGCGCGGGACAGCACGACGCACAGCAGCATCTGCACGATCACGCAGGCCAACGACACGGGCAGCAGTGACCACGGGATGCTCAGCGCCGCCGCCACGCCGAGCAGCACGATCATGTTGGCGACCGGGAAGTAGCCGATCAGGGCGGTGGCCAGGAGCCCGACCTGCAAGGTCTGCGGACGGATCGGCAGCAGGGCGAACCGCTGCGGGTCGACCGTCTCGTCCACCCCGAACGCCACCAGCGGGGTGACCACCCAGCCGACCGCCTGCAGGGTGAGCACGGTGACCATGACCGGGGCCGCGTCCGACGGCAATGCGCGCAGCGACCCCAGCCCGAACGCGACCAGGGCGAGCAACACCAGCGCGAGGGCGAAGCCGATGCCCATCCAGACCTTCTTGGCCCCGTTGGCGGCCCGGATCCGGCTGGTGACCAGATGCCATTTCAGGCCGGCGAAGACCCCAACCACGACAGACCCCCCTCCTGCACATCCGAGGCGCCGACCAGATGCATGAACGCGTCGTCCAGGCTGGCCGCCCCGCCGCGCACCTGGGCGAGTTCGCCGGCGGCGATGATCCGGCCGGCCGCCATCACCGCGACGTGCGAGCACAGGCCTTCGACAAGGGCCATCACGTGCGAGGAGAACACCACGGTGCCGCCGGCGTGCGTGTACTGGTTCAGCACGGTGCGGATGATCCGGGCGGACACCGGATCGACCGCCTCGAGCGGTTCGTCCAGCAGCAGCACCGACGGCGAGTGCAGCAACGCGGCGGCCAGGGTGATCTTCTTGCGCATGCCGGTCGAGTAGTCGGCGACCAGTTTGTTGCCGGCGTCCTGCAGGTCCAGGACGCGGATCAGATCGGCCGAACGCTGCCTGACGACGTCCAACGGCATGCCCCGGAGCCGGCCGAGGTAGCTCAGCAGCTCCGGTCCGGACAGCCGCTCGAACAGCCGCAGCCCGTCCGGCAGCACGCCCATTCTCGCCTTGGCGGCGGTCGGGTCGGACCAGACGTCGACGCCGGCGACCAGCACCCGGCCGGCGTCCGGCCGCAGCAGCCCGGTGACCATCGACAAGGTGGTCGTCTTGCCCGCCCCGTTCGGGCCGACCAACCCGAAGAACGAGCCGACCGGCACGTCGAGGTCGATGTGGTCGACCGCGACCCGCGGCCCGAACGCCTTGGTCAGCCCTCGCAACACCAGTGCCTGGCCGGGAGTCGCCGCGGCCAGCTCCTGCTGCCCCGGATAGGCGGGCAGCGCTGCGGACAGTGATGGTCCGTGACTGGATGTACTCGGGTTCCCCATGTCACCCACCCTGCCACAGGCGTCCGACAGTCGGTGCCGGCGGGCCGGTGGTCAGAACCGGCGGCTGAGCCAGCCGATCAACGCGTCGGCGAATCCGGCCGGGTCTTCCGCCGGTGACAGGTGGCCGACGCCGGGCAACTCGACCAGTTCGGCCTCCGGCGCCGTCGCCGCCATCTCCCGGGCCACCGCCGGCGGGGTGACCGCGTCCCGCTCCCCCACCAGCACCAGGACCGGGACGGCGGCTCCGGCGAGCACCGCCGTGGAGTCGGGCCGGGCCGCCATCGCCCGCTGCCCCCAGGCGATGCTTGCCGCCGGCACCGCGCCGGCGATCGCGGCGAGGTTCGCCCGGGCGAGACCGGAGACGGTGTCGGCGACCAGCGGCGCGACCGCGTCCGGTCCGGCGGCGATGTCGCCCCGGTCGGCGCGCTCGGCTACCCCTCGGCGGCGCTCCCGGGCGGCGTCGTCGTCGGCGCCTCCGCGGGTGTCGGCCAGCACCAGGCCGGCCACCCGATCGGGGTGCCGGCGCAACAGGTTCAGCGCGATGTAGCCACCCATCGAGACCCCGCCGACGATCGCCCGCTCGATGCCGGCCGCGTCGAGCCCGGCCAGCACGTCGTCGGCGAACACGGTCAGGTCGGGCGCCGCGTCGCCCAGCGGCGCGCCGGTGCCGAAGCCACGCAGGTCGGGGGTGAGCAGCCGGGTACGAGCGGCGACCGCGGGCCGAATCCCGTCGAACATCCGTGAGTCGAGCGGGAAGGCGTGCAACAACACCAGGGGCGGGGCCACGGGCCCGATCATGCCAGCACGGTCAACAGAGCCCAGGTGACGACGGCCGACGGCAGCAGCGAGTCCATCCGGTCCATCAGCCCGCCGTGGCCGGGCAGCAGGGTGCCCATGTCCTTGACACCCAGGTCCCGCTTGATCAACGACTCGGTCAGGTCGCCGATGGTGGCGGTCACCGCGATCGCCGCGCCGACCAGCACGCCGTGCCACCAGAGTCCGTCCAGCATCAGCCACAGGCACAGCGCGCCGGCCAGCATGCACGCGGCCACCGAGCCGCCGAAGCCCTCCCACGACTTCTTCGGCGAGATCGTCGGCGCCATCGGGTGCCGGCCGGCCAGTACGCCGGCCGCGTAGCCGCCGACGTCGTTGGCCACCACCAGGATCAGGAAGGTCAGGATGCGCTGGGCGCCGTTGTCGGGCACCAGCATCAGGGTGGCGAAGCCGGCGAACAGCCCGACGTAGACGGTGACGAACACCGACGCCGACAGGTCGGCCAGGTAGCCGTCGGCGCCGCCGGGAAACCGCCACACCATGCAGGCCAGCGTGGTCGCGGCCAGCCCGATGCCCAGTGCCGCCGGCCCGTACGGCCAGGCCAGGCACGCGGTGGCGACCGCGCCGGCGGCGACCGGGATCCAGGTGATCCGGATCCCCCTGGCCTTGGCCAGGGTGCCCTGCAGCTCCCACACCGACACCGAGACGGCGGCGGCGATGACGATCAGGAAGGTGACGCGGTAGGTCAGCAGGCTCAGTAGTGCGACGGCACCGAGTCCGACCCCGACCCCGATCGCCATCGGCAGATTGCGGCCGGCACTCTTGGCTGCCATCAGACTTCGAGCAGCTCGGCTTCCTTGTGCTTGACCAGCTCGTCCACCTGACCGGTGTACCGGTCGGTGATCTGCTGCAGCTCCTTCTCCGCGCGGGTGACCTCGTCCTCGCCGACCTCGCCGTCCTTGACCAGCTTGTCCAGCACGTGCGTGCACTTGCGCCGGATGTTGCGGATGGACACCTTGGCGTCCTCCCCCTTGGCCCGCGCCGTCTTGCCCAGCTCGCGCCGGCGCTGCTCGGTGAGCTGCGGGAACACCACCCGGATGACGATGCCGTCGGTGGTCGGGTTGACCCCCAGGTCCGAGTCCCGGATCGCCTTCTCCACCGCGTGCAGCTGGCTGGCGTCGTAGGGCTTGATGACGGCCATCCGGGCCTCGGGCACGTTGATGGTGGCCATCTGGGTGATCGGGGTGGGCGCTCCGTAGTAGTCGACGTGAATGCGACCGAACATGTTGGGGTTCGCCCGGCCGGTGCGCAGCGTCGCCAGGTCCTCCTTGGCGACGCTCACCGCCTTCTCCATCTTCTCCTCGGCGTCGAAGAGTTCCTCGTCGATCATTCGCCGTACCCTTCCGGCTGGGTGGTGTCCTGGCGGGGTGGCGTGTACACCAAGGTGCCGATGGTCGCCCCACGCACAGCTTTGCCGATGTTGCCGTCCACCAGCAGGTTGAACACGATGATCGGCATGTCGTTGTCCATGCACAGGCTGAACGCGGTGGCGTCGGCCACCTGAAGTCCCCGCTCGAGCACCTCGCGATGGGTGATCTCGTGGAACATGGTGGCGTCCGGGACGACCCGGGGGTCCGCGTCGTAGACACCGTCGACGGCCTTGGCCATCAGCACCACCTCGGCACCGATCTCCAGCGCCCGCTGGGCGGCCGTGGTGTCGGTGGAGAAGTACGGCATGCCCACGCCGGCGCCGAAGATGACCACCCGGCCCTTCTCCAGGTGCCGTTCGGCGCGGCGCGGGATGTACGGCTCGGCCACCTGACCCATGGTGATCGCGGTCTGCACCCGGGTGTCCAGCTGGTGCTCGCGTTCCAGGAAGTCCTGCAGGGCCAGGCAGTTCATCACCGTGCCGAGCATGCCCATGTAGTCGGCGCGGGCCCGGTCCATGCCGCGTTCGTGCAGTTGCGCGCCGCGGAAGAAGTTGCCGCCGCCGATGACGACGGCGACCTGGATCCCGTCGGCGACGACGTCGGCGATCTGCTCGGCGACGGTGGAGACGACGTCGGGATCGACCCCGACCTCCCCGCCGCCGAACATCTCGCCGCCCAGCTTGAGGACGACCCGGCGGAACGGTCGCCGCGGGTGCACCTGCGGCATCAGGCGGTGCCGACCTCGAAGCGACTGAACGCGGTGACGGTGACACCGGCCGCGGCCAGCAGCGCGCCGACGGTCTTCTTCGAGTCCAGCACCGAGGCCTGCTCGGCGAGCACGGCCTCCTTGAAGAACCCGTTCAGCCGGCCCTCGGTGATCTTGGCCAGGGCCGCCTCCGGCTTGCCCTCCTCGCGGGCGGTCGCCTCGGCGATGCGGCGCTCGTTGTCGACCACCTCGGCCGGCACGTCGTCGCGGGAGACGAACCGGGCCTTGAGCGAGGCAACCTGCATGGCGGCGCCGCGCGCGGCCTCCGCCGCCTCCTCCGACGAACCGGTGTACTCGACCAGCACCCCGATGGCCGGGGGCAGGTCCGCGGACCGCTTGTGCAGGTAGACGGTGGTCGCCCCGTCGTACTTGACGACCCGGCGCAGCTCCAGCTTCTCGCCGATCTTCGCGGACAGCGCGTTGATCTCGTCGGCGACCGTGCCGGCGCCCAGCGGCGCGGCCAGCACGGCGTCGACACTGGTGCCTGCGTCCTGCTGGGCGACCACGTTCACGATCCGCTCGGCCAGCTCCTGGAACTCGGCGTTCTTGGCGACGAAGTCGGTCTCGCAGTCGAGCTCGGCCAGCGCCCCGCCGGCCGCGGCCACCAGGCCGTTCGCGGTGGTGCGCTCCGCCCGCTTGCCGATGTCCTTCGCACCCTTGATGCGCAGGTACTCGACAGCCTTGTCGAAGTCGCCGTCGGACTCCTCCAGAGCCCGCTTGCAGTCCATCATGCCGGCGCCGGTGAGCTCCCGGAGCCGCTTGACGTCGGCCGCGCTGATTGCCATGTCGGCGGTATTCCTTACTGTCAGTCCCTGTCGGTGAACTGACGATCGATGGTGATGGTCTCTGGTGACGAGTGCTGGAGAGGCTCAGGCCTCCGCGGTCGCCGGCGCCTCGGCCTCGACGACGGGCGCCTGCTCCTCGCCGGCGGCCAGCAGCTCGCGCTCCCACTCGGCCAGCGGCTCCTCCTGGGCGTCACCGGCCGCGCCGCCACCGCTGCGCTGGATCAGGCCCGCGGCGACCGCCTCGGCGATCACCTTGGTCAACAGGGCTGCGGACCGGATCGCGTCGTCGTTGCCCGGCACCGGGTAGTCGACCTCGTCCGGGTCGCAGTTGGTATCCAGCACCGCGACCACCGGGATGTTCAGCTTGCGCGCCTCGCCGACGGCGATGTGCTCCTTCTTGGTGTCCACCACCCACACCGCGGACGGAACCTTGGCCATGTCCCGGATGCCGCCCAGGGTCTTGGCCAGCTTCTCCTTCTCCCGGGTGAGCAGCAGCACCTCCTTCTTGGTGCGCCCCTCGAACTCGCCGGAGGTCTCCATCGCCTCGAGGTCCTTGAGCCGCTGCAGCCGCTTGTGCACCGTGGAGAAGTTGGTGAGCATGCCGCCCAGCCAGCGCTGGTTGACATACGGCATGTTGACCCGGGTGGCCTGATCGGCGATGGCCTCCTGGGCCTGCCGCTTGGTGCCGACGAACAGGATCGTGCCGCCGTGGGCGACGGTCTCCTTGACGAACTCGAACGCCCGGTCCACGTACTGCAGCGTCTGCTGCAGGTCGATGATGTAGATGCCGTTGCGCTCGGTGAAGATGAACCGCTTCATCTTCGGGTTCCAGCGCCGGGTCTGGTGTCCGAAGTGGACACCTGCGTCCAGCATCTGGCGCATGGTGACGACAGCCATCGGCCGTCCTTCCTACTGTTCGGTTGTCGCCGCGGGTCGGGTGACCCGTGGCCCTGACGCCTTCCGGACGCGCCGCCCTCGCTCCGACCTGGGCCGGAGACGGGGACCTCGGTGCGCCGCGGGCCGGTGGGATGGGTGGTTCGTCCCGGTGGCAGCAAGGCGTGCGAAGTCAGCCCACCGGTGGCGGGCTGCCGAACCAGGTTACTCGATCCACGATCCTCTCGTGTGCCGCGCGGTCCTCCGGCCCTGATCCGTCACCGCGATATCGACAATTCGGGCATTCGATATATCGTTGACGTCTCCGCGGAGACGCCCGGTTTATGCACATGTCCGAATTCCATCCACAGTGGGGCGATCAGCCGCACGACGACGGTCGGTGTGGGTCATGGTCGGCTGATGAGTCCGGGCTTGGCACGTCGCATCACGCCACTGCTGCTCGCGCTGCTGCTCGCGGCCACGCCCGCGGTGGTCGCGGCCGCGCCACCGCGCGCCGCCGCGTCGACGGCCACCGGGACCGGGTTCGTGCTGCCGTTGCCGCCGCCCCCGGTGGTGCTCACCCCGTTCGCGCCGCCGCCGACCCGGTACGGCGCGGGGCATCGCGGCGTCGACCTGGCCGCCGACGCCGGCGCGGTGGTGGCGGCCGCAGGCGCCGGGCGGGTGGTGTTCGCCGGGGACCTGGCCGGCCGTGGGGTGATCTCGATCGAGCACGACGGCGGCCTGCGCACGACCTACGAGCCGGTCACGCCCATGGTCGAGGTGGCGTCCACGGTGGGCGCCGGCCAGCCGATCGGCACGCTGCAGGCCGGGCACGCCGGCTGCGCGCCGGCGAGTTGCCTGCACTGGGGCGCCCGGCTGCCGGACGGCAGCTACCTCGACCCGCTGGCGCTGCTGCGGCCGTGGCCGGTGCGGCTGTGGCCGTGGGACGGGCGATGACGGTCAGGCCCGCGGATGCGCCTGCCGGTACACGGCGGCGAGCCGCTCGGTCGACACGTGGGTGTAGATCTGGGTGGTGGCCAGGCTGGCGTGGCCGAGCAGCTCCTGCACGGTCCGCAGGTCGGCGCCGCCCTCCAGCAGATGGGTGGCGGCGGTGTGCCGCAGGCCGTGCGGCGCGATCTCCGCAGCGCCGTCCACCGCGGCCGTGCGGTGATGCACCAGGGTGCGCACCGCGCGCTGGTCGATCCGGCGCCCGCGACGGCCGAGGAAGACCGCCTGGCCGGAATCCTCGCCGGCCAGCGTCGGGCGTCCGTCGGCCAGCCAGTCGCCCAGGGCCAGGTCGGCGGGCCGGCCGAACGGGACGGTCCGCTGCTTGTCGCCCTTGCCCAGCACCCGGATCACCCGCCGATGCCGGTCGACCGCGTCCAGATCGAGGCCGGTCAGCTCGGACACCCGGATGCCGGAGGCGTAGAGCAACTCGACGATCGCCTGGTCGCGCAGCGCGACGGCGCGATCGGCCGGGTCGCCGGGCGTGTCCGGTTCGCCGGCGGCCGGCCGGTCCAGCATTCGCTGCGCCTGGTCCGCGCGCAGCACCGCCGGCAGCGTCCGGTCCGGGCGGGGGGCGGTGAGCCGGGCGCCGACGTCGCTCGGCAGCCGGCCGGTGCGGTGCGCCCATGCGCAGAAGGAGCGGGCCGCGGCGGCCCGCCGGGCCATCGACGACCGCGCCGCGCCAGTGGATCGTTGGCGGGCGAGCCAGCTGCGCAGCACCGGCAGGGTCAGGTCGGTCAGCTCCGCCGGCCGCTGCCCGGTCAGCCGGCCCAGGTGGTCGAGCAGGGACACGACATCGGCGAGATAGGCGGTGACGGTGGCCGCGGACCTGTTGCGTTCGGCGGCCAGGAACAGCTGGTACGACTCGAGCGCCGCGATCAGCGGCGCGGGCAACCCGGCCCGGCATTCTGCGGTGGACCGGCGCACGGTCGACATCGTCCCACTTCCGGGCCGACTCTCGGCTGATCGAGCGGCCCGCTGTCGTCATCGGCGACCTGGCATCGGCCGTCTGCTCATGGTGGCTGAGCAACGAGTGAAACGTCCCCGCTGCGGTGGCCGGGCGTCGGTCACCGGTCGCCAGCGGCTGGCTCCTGGTGCTCGATCTTCACGTGTGGCTGTCAGTGTCGCCCCGGCCGGGGCACCGGCGGCGCAGGCGCGCCGAGGTGCGCGTGCGGGCCGACGTGGTGCATCACGCAGGCCCGCACTCCGCTCGCCTCTGCGCTCACCCCACGGCGTCCGGGCATCGGCCGCCGACTCCCCGGGCGGGGGCGGGAGGCGAGATGTTCCGCCCCTGTTCGGTCGGGCATCGGCCGGTGGTAGCGGGTGGAACATCCTGTTGCATTCCAGGAGCACTCCACCAGGGGATACGTACATTCCTCGCGCACGGTTCCGCGGAAATCTCGGTCGGCGATCTTTCCGTCAGCGCACCCGTCAGCGCCGCAACCGGTCGGTGGGCAGCGCGGCGGCGATCTGCCGCGCCAGGCGCATGCCGAACTCGCGTTGCACGTCGAGCAGCGACTGCATCAGCGCGAAGTACCGTTCGGCGATCGCCACCGGGTCGAACAGGCCAGCCGGCTCCGGCTGCTGGCCGGCCGCCGGTGCGGCGGGTGGCGGCGACGGCGGTTCGAGTGCGGTCGGCTTCCCGTTCAGCCAGGTCATCGGTGGCTCGGTGGGGGCGCTCCCGGTGAACAGCCCCTCCAGGTTCGGCCGGCTCATACCGCCACCCCCAGTCGCCGCTTGCCGCCTCCGTGGGCCTTGATGGCGGCGAGCACCTCGTCGGCCAGGGCGGCGTAGTCGGCAGCCAGGCCGGCGGCCGAGGTGTCCCGGCTGAGCAGGCTGTCGGTGGTGTCGGCCGATGTTCCGGCGCGGAGCCGGGACAGTCGCTTGCGGGTGTCGGTGCGATGGACCTGGGCCAGCTCGTGCGGCAGCAGACCGCGGCTGCGCATGTCGACGGCAGCACTCTCCAGGTAGCGGATCGAGGTGGCGAAGACGGGCGCGGCGTCGCCCAGAGTCTCCGCGAGCGCGCCGCGGACCCGGGCAATCATGCGGGTGCTGCCCGCCCGGACACCGAACAGCACGACGCCGAGCAGGGTCAGCCCAGGGTTGACGGCGCGGGCGGCGGCGAACCGCTGGGCGACGACGACCAGGCCGTCCAGGCTGGCCTCGTCGGAGCGGGTGGGAATGATCAGGAAGTCGGCGGCGGCGAACACCAGCTCCTGCAGGATCGGTTCGCCGGGCGGTGTGTCGACCAGCACCACGTCGTAGTCGGTGCCATCCTCGGGCCCGACCTTGTCCAGGGCCGGCTTGAGGCCGGGCAGGGTGGCTCCGCGGGCGCCTCGAGCGGTGTACGCGGGTGGGACGTCCCACAGCGCCGGGCCGCCGGGGACGACGTCCAGCCGATCGCGGACCGACCGGGTGACCTCGAGCGGAAGTCCGTGGGTGATGGCCAGTGACAGGTTGCTGCCGTCGCCGGCGGCGTAGCCCAGGTCGCGGGCGAGGTTGGCCTGCGGATCGGTATCGAGCACCAGCAGACGCGCGCCGGTCTGGGCCATCTGGCCGGCCATGCCGGCGGTGAGGGTGGTCTTGCCGACGCCGCCCTTGCCGTTGGCGATCGCGACGACTCGTCGCATGCCGCACATCCCTTCGTCGCCGTGTACGAGCGAATCGTCCCGTCCGGATAGAGTCGGGCGGGAGTGCCACGCCGGACCGAGCGTAATCCCGGCCGTCTCCGCCTGAATCACCGCTCAGCCCGTTGGGCGCACCAGCGGCAGGAAGACCTCGTCGACGATGGACTCGGTCACCTCGTCGGGCACCGGTTTGAGGGTCATCAGCAGCTCGGCCCGGTAGAGGTCGAACGGCACCGCGGCGACCCGCGGCGTGAGCTTCGCCGGATCGATCTCGCCCCGCTCGACGCCGCGGGCGAAGATCGTGTCGAGCGCGGACCCGGCGCCGGCCATCACCGTCCCGCGCAGGTCGGCGATGCTCGATCCGGTCTCGGAGAAGTACCCGCCCATCCGGACGGCGAGCGCGATGCCGAACGGGGCACGTGAGCGGTTCGCGCGGCGCAGCAGCTCGATCAGGTCCTCGCGCACGCTGCCGGTGTCGGGCACCTCGGTCCGCTCCTGCTTCCATCCGTGCACGATGGCCGCGCGCGCCAGCTCGGGCTTCGCGGCCCAGCGCCGGTAGATGACCGCGCGGCTGGTCTGCGCGCGCTCGGCGACCGCCTCGATCGTGAAGTCGTCGTAGCCCTTGTCGATGAGCTCCTGCCAGGCGGCGTCCAGTAGCGCCTCCTCGAGTGCCGCACCGCGCCGGCGCCGGAGGACCGGACCATCATCGCTCTTAAGAGACATTGCGTTCCTTACATGGCCGGCGTATCGTCGTAAATAAGATACATAGTGTTTCTAAGGAGTACGATGACCACCGCCTCCCCCACCAAGATCGACCCGGCCGTCTGGCGCACGGTCTGGGCCGTTCTCGTCGGCGCCCTCGCCGTCGTGTTCGACACGACCATCGTGGCCGTCGCCCTGCCCACGCTGGCGGTCGACCTGGACACCACGGTGTCCACGATCCAGTGGGTCAGCACCGGCTACCTGCTCGCCCTCGCGGTCACCGTCCCGCTGGCCGGCTGGGCGCAGAAGCGGCTGGGCAGCAAGCGGCTGTGGATGCTGGCGCTCACGATCTTCCTGCTCGGCTCCGTGCTGTCCAGCCTGGCCTGGAACGCGCCGAGCCTGATCGCGTTTCGCGCGGTGCAGGGCGTCGGCGGCGGCATCATGCTGCCCCTGATGTCGACGCTGGTCATGCAGGCCGCGGGCGGCAGGGGCATCGGCACGATCATCTCGGTGATCAGCCTGCCGACCGTGCTCGGGCCGATCCTCGGCCCGGTGCTCGGCGGCCTGATCCTGGGCCACCTGCACTGGTCCTGGCTGTTCTGGGTGAACGTGCCGTTCTGCGTCGTCGGGCTCGTGCTGGCGTGGCGCATCCTGCCCAAGGACGGCCCGACCGAACGCGCCCCTCTCGACGTCGTCGGCCTGGCGATGATGGCGCCGGGGCTGGTCGGCGTGCTCTACGGGCTGTCGAACGTGAGCAAGGCAGGCGGATTCGGCCGCCTTGACGTGCTCGCGCCGCTCGTCGCCGGCTTCGGCCTGCTGGTGGCGTTCGTGCTGTGGGCACTGCGGCGGCGCGGTCGCGCGCTGGTCGACGTGCTGCTGCTGCGGCACTGGCCGCTGGCGTCCTCGTCGCTGCTGTTGTTCCTGTGCGGGCTGTGCCTGTACGGGGCGATGCTGCTGCTGCCGCTGTACTTTCAGCAACTGCGCGGGCTGACCGCGCTGCAGGCGGGCCTGCTGCTCATCCCGCAGGGGCTCGGCACGCTGGCCAGCCGTTCGATCGCCGGCAAGCTCTCCGACCGGGGAAGCGCACGGTGGCTCGCGGTCGGCGGCTTCGCGATCACCGGCCTGGGCACCCTGCCGTTCGCCTACGCCGGCGGCACGACCGACTACGTCTGGTTGATGGCTGCGTTGCTGGTGCGCGGATTCGGCCTCGGCGCGGTGACGATCCCGTTGATGGCGCTGGCCTTCCGGGGTCTTGCCCGCACCGAGGTGCCGGACGCCTCGATCATCAGCCGCATCGCGACCCAGATCGGCGGCTCCTTCGGCGCCGCCGTGCTGACCGTCATCCTGGAGGGCGCGGCGGCCACCGCGCAGACGCCGGAGCAGGCGGCCGGCGCGTTCCAGCAGGCGTTCTGGTGGGCGGTCGGCTTCGCCGCGGTCGGCGCGGCGTTCTCGCTGCTGCTGCCGGGCAAGGCGACCACCGTCGCCGACGGCGGTCTGGCATCGACCGCCACATCGTCGGCGCGCAATGCGAAAGCTGTTGTCGCGGGTGCCGCTTCGGCCGGGCATCGACCGGAGACCACAGGCAGGGCGACGTCGGGGTAGACAGGGTCGGCACGCAGAACTCATCGACGGTGCTCCGGATCGGACCTGATCCGCCGCCACAGCGGGCCGTCCTGGTCGGCCAGCCCGTGCAGCTGCAACGTTGCCAGCGAGCCCAGCACGGCCGCCACCGGCAACCCGGACTCGGTGACCAGATCCCGCACCGACGACGAGCCCCTGGCCGGCAGCGCGTCGTACACCCGGGCCGCCTCCGGTTCCAGGCCGTCGGTCGGATGCCGCGGATCGCCTCCCGGGGCGGCCCCGTCCGCCGCCGCGGCCGGCGGTCCGCCGGACTGCCCCAGCACGGCAAGCACGTCGTCGGCGTTCGTCACCAGCTGCGCGAACCGGTCCGCCAGCAGCAGGTGACAGCCCACCGACATCGCCGAGGTCACCGGCCCGGGCACCGCCATCACCTGTCGGCCCAGCTGCTCGGCGGCGGCCGCGGTGGACAACGTCCCCGACCGCCGGCCCGCCTCGACCACGACCGTGCCGGCGCCGAACGCGGCGATCAACCGGTTCCGCACCAGGAACCGGTGCCGCGCCGGGACCGTCCCCGGCGGGTACTCGCTGACCACGGTGCCGAACCGCGCGATGAGCTCCAGCAGCTCCCGGTTGGCCTCCGGATAGGCCCGGTCGATGCCACAGGCCAGCACCGCCACGGTCACCGACCGCGCCGCGGCCGCCGACGCAGGATCCACCGACCGCATCACCTGCAACGCCGCCCGGTGCGCCGCCGTGTCGATCCCGAACGCCGCCCCGGACACCACCGACATCCCGGCCCGGGCCAACTCGTAGGCCACCTCCCCCGCCACCCGGGTCCCGTACGGGCTGCTCGCCCGGGAGCCCACCACGGTGACCGCCCGGTCCGGCAGCCCGGCCAGCGGCCGCCCCCGCACGTACAGCGCGAGCGGCGGCCCGGCCCCGCGCACGCCACGCGCCAGCGCACCGGCGAACGATCCGACCGCCGACCCCGGCCACTCCGCGTCCTGCGGTCCCACCAGCCGGGCGCCCGCCCGGGCCGCCGTCGCCAGGTCGGCCCGCGCCCGCGCCACCAGCGTCGCCGGATCCACCCCGTCCGCCCGCGCCGCGGTCGCCGAGAGCACCGCCCGGGGCGCCCGCCGCGCCAGCACCGCCCGCCATGCCGCCTCCGCGCCCTGCTCCCCGACGAAGCGCGCCAGCACCGCACACGGTGGCTCGCACACCCGGAGCAACCCGGCCAGCGCGATCTGCTCTTCGTCGGAGCTCACGGTGTCTCCGCGCAGCGCAGCGCCAACGCGGACGCCACATCCGCGGTCGAGGGTCGATCCCGGCCCGCCAGATCCGCCACCGTCAGCGACAGCCGCAACACCCGGTCGTATCCCCGTCCGGTCAGCCGGCCCGTCCGCACCGCGCGGTCCAACAACTCGGTCTGCCCCCGATCGGGCGTCCAGGTCCGCCGCACCACCGAACCCGGCACCTGCGCGGTGCACTGCCACGGCGTGTCCCGCCACCGATGCGCCGCCCGCTTCCGCGCCAGCAACACCCGCTCGGCCACCGCCGCACTCGATTCTCCTTGTTCCACCGTCGATGTGAGGATCGACGGCGGCAAAGCCGGCAGGTCGACGCGGATGTCGATGCGGTCCATCAGCGGGCCGGACAGCTTGCCCAGGTAGGACCGCCGTTCGGTGGACCCGCACCGGCAGTCGACGTCCTTGGCCGCCGCGCACGGGCACGGGTTCGCCGCCAGCACCAGCTGGAACCGGGCCGGGAACCGCACCGCCCCGGTGGCCCGGGCCAACAGCACCGCCCCGTCCTCCAACGGCTGCCGCAGCGCGTCCAGCACGGACCGCTTGAATTCCGGCGCCTCGTCCAGGAACAACACCCCGCTGTGCGCGAGACTGACGCTGCCGGGCCGGATGTGGGTCGAGCCGCCGCCGATGATCGCGGCCTGCGACGCGGTGTGGTGCGGGTCGACGAACGGGGGCCGGGTGATCAGCGGCGTGCCCTCGTCCAGCAGGCCGGCGATCGAGTGCACCGCGGTCACCTCGAGGGCCTGCTCGTCCTCCAATGGCGGCAGCACGCCGGGCAGCCGGGCGGCCAGCATGGTCTTCCCGGCGCCGGGCGGGCCGATCATCGCCAGGTGGTGCCCGCCGGCCGCGGCGATCTCCAGGGCCAGCCGCGCCTCCGGTTGTCCGAGCACGTCCGAAAGGTCGGGCAGCTCGGCGGGTGCCGCCCGTTCGGTGGCCACACCCTTGATCAGACCATGGTTCTCGCCGTTCAGGCTGGCAATCAGGTCGGCCAGACCGGGTGCGCCCCACACGGTCATCCCGGTGGCCAGCGCGGCCTCCGAGAGGTTGGCCAGCGGCACGACGGCCCGGGTCCGGCCGGCAGCCCGGGCGGCCAGCAGCGCGGGCAGCACGCCCCGCACGGGTCGCATCGCGCCGTCCAGCCCGAGCTCGCCGATCAGCACGGTGTCCCCGGCGGCGGCCGGCGGAATCACCCCTG
Organism: uncultured Actinomycetes bacterium; assembly: GCA_964497705.1. Lineage (GTDB taxonomy): Bacteria > Actinomycetota > Actinomycetes > Mycobacteriales > Nakamurellaceae > Nakamurella. Next base: position 215,186 of record CAZCEH010000001.1, read on the forward strand.
CCGCGGCCAGAACCGCGACGGCCAAGGCGATGTCGTACCCGGCGCCGCTCTTGCGGATACCGGCCGGGGACAGCGCGAGGGTGATCCGGCGGTCCGGCCACTTGTGCCCGGAGTTGAGCACCGCGGCCCGGATCCGATCCCGGGATTGGGTGATCGCCGGGTCGGGCAAGCCGATGACCGCGGTGCCCGGCAGACCCGCGGACAGGTCGGCCTCCACCGTCACCAACTGGCCGACCAGGCCGGTGAGCCCGACCGCCCAGGTGCGCGCCAACGTCATCAGAACGCCTGCACACGGTGCTCGACGGAGGGCGTCTCACCGGGTCGCCAGAGCACTCCGATGACGTCGAACCGCACGACCGGATAGGTCCTGACACGGTTCTCCGACAACCAGAGCAACCCCAACCGCCGCAGCTTGCGCCGCTTGCCCTGGGTCACCGCCTCGAACGGGGTGCCGAATCCCTCCCCGCTGCGCGTCTTGACCTCGCAGAACACGACGGTGGACGCGCTGCGGTCGGTGGCGACGATGTCCAACTCGCCTTCGGTGCAACGCCAGTTGCGGTCCAGCACCGTCAGCCCGGACTTCTCCAGGTGGCGGACCGCCAGTTCTTCGCCTCGACGCCCGAGTTCGTCTTTCGCAGCCACCGGCCCACTGTGCGCCGTCGGACCGGATCGGCGTCACCGCTCATTCGTGAATGTGGACAACTTCGGGCATGTGGACAACTCGAGGCGGTGCCTCAGACGCGGACGAAGGTCCCTTCGGCGGTGACCACGTCGGCGTCCGGGTCGTCGAACCACACACCGCCGTCACCCAGGTACCGGAAGCAGATATCTTGTCCCGCAGGAACTTCCACGCTCACGCTGCGGGTGCCGTTGCTGCGCTTGACCAGCTTGTGCACCCCCGGCTGCCAATCGTTGAACGTGCCGACGGCGGAGACCGCGCCCGGATGAATGCCGTCGGGGAGAACGAACATCACCTTGCTGGTGGTCGCGGACTTCTTCTGTATGCGGATTGCCACTGTGCTTCCATCGGATGCGTCGGGCGCCCGAAGGCGCGGGAACGGACGCATCCAGAATACCGGCCGCGGCACCCCGGAATGACCACGGACACGACCGGCAACGAGCCCGAAACGTCCCACCCTGTGAAGCGGCTGTATCTGGAGCAGACCCTCGCCCGTCTGAGTTCCAACGCCACGAACGAGTCGTGGTCGGTGAAAGGGGTGGGCCTTGACGAACAACGACGGCGTCGTCGCCGGCGACGAGATGGCGGCCAGTGCCGACGTGCGGTCCGGGTACCTGTCCGGTCCCGGCTTCACCGATGTACCGGTGAAGTTCTCCGTGGTCGGTGACCGGGCGATCTTCCAGGGCTGCATCGACATGGGCACGGTCGCCGAGGTGGAACGGCACACCGCACAGGTCCTGGCGCGGGCCGCCGGCCCGAGCGAGACGATCCAGGGCATCGGGCTGCCGGCCGATTCGGCCTTCCTGTGGCCGAACGGCGTGGTCCCGTTCGTCATCGACGGCGGGCTGCCCAACCAGGCCAGGGTGACCGACGCGATCGCGCACCTGCACGCCAACACCGGCATTCGATTCGTCCCGCGGACCACCCACGCGAACTATGTGCGATACGTGTCCAACGGGGATGCCGACTTCAGCTCCTCGCCCATCGGCATGCGCGGCGGCGAGCAGACGATCAGGATTTCCAATGGCGCCACGATGGGTACCGTGGTGCACGAGTCGCTGCATTCCCTGGGCATCCTGCACGAGCAGAGCCGGTGCGACCGGGACGGTTTCGTCAAGATCCATTACGAGAACATCCAGGCCGGCATGGAATCGAACTTCGACAAATTCTGCGACGGATATGTCGACTACTACGAGTACGACTACGGCTCGATCATGCACTATCCGTCCACCGCTTTCGGCGGCGGCAAGGTGACCATCGAGGTCCTCCGGTCGGGAGTCACCATCGGCCAGCGCACCGCCCTGAGTTTCGGTGACCGGCTGACCATCTCGAACATGTACCGGCGCTTCTTCGAAAGCGGCTACCACGGCGTGTGGCGCGGTGGCACCGGCGGTTACGGGCTGTGGGTCAACGCGAACTGGGACTCCTTCAAGGCCAAGTGGACCGAATGGGCCGGACAGGGCCTGCGACTGGTCGACCTGGAGGTCCGGCAGGTCGGCAACGAGGCCCGCTATTCCGGTGTCTGGCTGCCCGGCACCGGCGGCTACGGCTTGTGGGTCAACGCGAACTGGGACTCCTTCAAGGCCAAGTGGACCGAGTGGGCCGGACAGGGCCTGCGACTGGTCGACCTGCACATCCGGCAGGTCGGCAACCAGACCCTGTACTCGGGTGTCTGGCTGCCCGGCACCGGCGGCTACGGCCTGTGGGTCAACGCCAACTGGGACTCCTTCAAGGCCAAGTGGACCGAATGGGCCGGACAGGGCCTGCGACTGGTGGACGTGCAGGTGCACCAGGTCGGCAACTCGGTCACCTATTCGGGGGTCTGGCTGCCCGGCAACCAGGGTTACGGCCTGTGGGCGAACGCGTCGTGGGACGGTTTCGTGGCCAAATGGCGGGAATGGTCCGGGCAGGGCCTGCGACTGATCGACATGGACGTCAAGCAGATCGGCGGCGACAGCCGGTACACCGGGGTGTTCCTGGCCGGCAACGACGGCTACTACCTGTGGGGCAACGCGACCTGGGAGAACTTCCGCGCCAAGTGGGAACAGCTTGCCGCGCAGGGTCTTCGGCTGATCGACTTCGAGTTCTCGGTGCCCGCCACGGCCGACGCGGCGCTGTCGGTGGCCGGCATCCCGGCGGCCGCGGTGGACGAGGCGTCGGATGGCTCCGGGGCGGGCGGGCTGTTCGGAATGGTCGCCGACACCACCGTGCCCGGCACGCCGCTCGCGGCGCTCGGCGCGCCCGAGGACGACGGGCTCGGCGGGTTCGGTGGGCTGGTGCTGCCGGTTGCGGCGCGGGTGACCGCGGCCGCCGACGGCGATCCCGACGGCATCGGCGGACTGGTGCTGGCCGAGGGCCAGATCACCGGTCAGGCGGCGGATCTCGAACCCACCGGTGACGTGAGCGGCGACGGCGGCGCGGTGCTGGTCGGGGCCGCGGCCGCGGACGGCAACGGTCAGGCCACCGGCTTCGGCGAGTCCAGCCTCGGCTGATCGGTGTCGACGGCCCGGACGGGCGCCTCACCCCTTCGGGTGGAACGGCGCCCGTTCGGCCGATGGACAAATCGGACGTCGGCGAGCAGGCTGACGTGCCGTGATGCGCTCGCTGCTCGCCAAGCTGACCGTTGTCGTTGTCATGGTGGCCGCGTCGGTGGTGGCCGGCGCCGGGGTCGCCGCGGCGGGTACCACGGGACACCGGCCGCCGAACCTGGTGGTCCTCGGCGACTCGTTCGCCGCCGGCACCGGGAACACGCCCTACCAGCCCGACGACGGAGAGTGCGACCGGTCGAAGTCGGATGCCTACGGCGAGTTGCTGGCCCGGTTCCGGCTGGTGACCCTCCAGGCTTTCGTGGCCTGCCAGGGAGCCAAGACGACCGACGTCCTGGCCACCCAGTTGGGCGCGATCACCGCCGACACCGACGTCGTCACGGTGCAGGCATTCGGCAACGACGCCGGATTCGGCCTGCTGGCCGGCTACTGCCTGACCCAGGACTGCAGTCTCAACGGACCGAACGGCGCCACCGTGAACGGCATCCTGGCCGCCGTCCCGACGGTCGCGGCGCAGACCATTCCGCCGCTCTTCACCGCCATCAAGGGCAAGGTCGGTCCCCGCACCAGGGTCATCGTGGTGGACTACGGCGATCCCCTACCGACCCCGGGCACTCGTATCGGCCCCTTCTGCTCCGGACTGATCACCGCCGGTGAACCCGAAGTGGCCCAACAGTTCGCGGACGCGGTCAACACCGAACTGGCGACGGCGGCGGCCCGCTACGGCTTCACCTACGCCAACGCCGCACCGAAGTTCCGCGGTCTGGACATCTGCGGCCTCGCAACCGCCTTCTTCCGTCCGGCGGGGCCCGGCGCCCCGACCCCCGAGGGTTACCGCGGCGCCCTGCACCCGAACAAGATCGGCCAGGGCATCTACGCGGCCGTCCTGACCGGCAAGCTGTACTGATCGCCCCGTCGACCGGTCAGAACTCGCGCAGCCACCTCTCGAACGAGGGGTTCGACAGGCAGGCCGCCGAGCGCTTCTCCCGGATCAGCGCGATCGCCAGGTCGGCCGTCATCCCGCCGAGCACCAGCGCCCGGGCCGCGACCAGGCTGGACCGGTTCAACCCCGCCTGGCAGTGCACCAGGGTGGGCGCCGTCTGCCGGCAGGCGTTGACCCAGGACGCGATCGCATCGACCTGGTCGAACGCCTGGTCGGTCGAGTCGTACATGCGCACCTCGAGCGTGGAGTCCAGCTCGTGGTTCACCGTGTACCGCTCCCACGGATACAGCGACACCAGATGGCCGATGAACCCCGGCAGCACGAGCCCGTCCTCGCATCCGCCCAGCCACAGGTTGTCGGTGATCTCGCTGATGAACGGCACGTCGAAGGGCATCAGCCCGTGCGCGGACACCCCGACCATGTGTTGGCGCAGCGGGTCGAACTCGATGTCGATCCGGGTTGGGTCGATGCTCACGAGAGGAACTCTGCCAGTGCGGCGAGCAGCCGGTCCACATCGGCGTCGTCGGAATAGGGCGCCAGGCCCAGCCGGAGGCCGCCTTCGTCACCCAGGCCGAGGAATCGGGACGCCTCGACGGCGTAGAACGAGCCGGCCGGCGCGTTGACGCCCCGTTCGGCCAGGAACCGGTACGCCTGCTGCGGCTCGTGCCGGGTGAACGTCAGCAGCAGGGTGGGCGTGCGCCGCGCCGCGCGGGAGTGGATCCGGACTCCCGGCAGGTCGGCCAGCCCCTGCTCGATCCGCCGGCGCAGCCGTCCCTCGTGCTCGTCCACCGCCGTCATCGCGGCGATCACCTGCTGCCGGCGGTCGCCGGCGACCCGATGCGCCTGCCCGGCCAGGGAGGCGAGGAAGTCCACCGCGGCGGTGGTGCCGGCCAGCAGCTCGTACGGCAGGGTGCCCAGCTCGAACCGCTCGGGCACGTCGTCGGTGGACGGCAGCAGCTTGTCCGGCCGCAGCGACGCCAACAGCTCCACCCGGCCGGCCAGCACCCCGCAGTGCGGGCCGAGGAACTTGTACGGCGAGCAGACCAGCAGGTCCGCGCCCAGCTCCGCGATGTCCAGGGGCACGTGCGCGGCGGCGTGCACACCGTCCACGTAGGCCAGCGCCCCGGCGGCATGCGCGGCGTGCGTGATGGCCGTCACGTCCGGCCGGGTGCCGAGCAGGTTCGACGCAGCCGTGACGCCCACCAGCCGGGTCCGCTCCGAGAGCACCGAGGTGACCGCGTCGACCGGCAGTTCCGCGGTCACCGGGTCGAACTCGGCCCAGCGGACCGTGACCCCGGCCCGCTGCGCGGCGATCAGCCACGGCCGGATGTTCGCGTCGTGGTCCAGCCGGGTCACCACCACCTCGTCACCGGGCGCCCAGCTGGCCGCGAGCGCCCGCGAGAGCTCGAAGGTCAACGCGGTCATGCTGCGACCGAAGACGATGCCGCCCGGGTCGGCGCCGAGCAGATCGGCCATCGCCGACCGGGCACCCAGCACCGTGTCGTCGGCGACCCGTTCGGCGGCGGTGACCCGGCCACGGTTGGACACGCCCGCGGTCAGGGTGGTCGCCACCGCGCCGGCGACGACATCCGGCACCTGCGAGCCGCCCGGCCCGTCGAAGTAGGCGATGCCGTGGTCCAGGGCGGGAAAGTGCGCCCGCAGCGCCGGAACGTCGTACACGGCTAGAACTGGGTGTCCTCGGGCAGCCGCAGGTCCGGCTTGTCCAACTCCTCGACGTTGACGTCCTTGAAGGTGACCACCCGGACGTTCTTGACGAACCGGGCCGGCCGGTACATGTCCCACACCCAGGCGTCGGACATCCGCAGCTCGAAGTACATGTCACCGTCGGGGTTGCGCACCTGCAGGTCCACCGCGTTGCACAGGTAGAAGCGGCGCTCGGTCTCCACCACGTAGGAGAACTGGCCCACGATGTCGCGGTACTCGCGGTAGAGCTGCAGCTCCATCTCGGTCTCGTACTGCTCGAGATCCTCGGCACTCATCGGCCAGCCTCACTCACGAGAACATCATCCCCTCGACCAGCTGCTCCGCACACGGCAGCCGCCAGCTGCGCCGGTGCACCGCCGACGGGCCGTGCTCACGCAGCGCGGCGACGTGTTCCGGGGTGCCGTAGCCCTTGTTGTCCGCGAAGCCGTACACCGGGTAGCTCGGCGACAGCTCGGTCAGGATCGCGTCCCGCTCGGTCTTGGCCAGCACGCTCGCGCCGGCGACCGCGGCGCAGGTCAGGTCCGCCTTGATCCGTACGTGCACGAGCGGCGTGCAGGTCTCCTCCGCGGTCTCCCGCAAGTAGTTGTGGTTGCCGTCCAGCAGCACCGCGTCCACCGGCCCGGACAGCGCGGCCAGGGCCCGGCGGCCGGCGGTGCGCAGCGCGGCGATGATGCCGATGGCGTCGATCTCGGCGGCGCTGGCGTGGCCGACCGCGTAGTCGGCGACCCAGCGGCGGATCGGTGCGACGAGCTGGCGCCGCGCCTCCGGGGTGAGCAGCTTGGAGTCGGCCAGCCCGGCCGGCACCCGGCCGATCCCGGCGGTCACCACGACCACCCCGACGGTGACCGGGCCGGCCAGGGCGCCCCGGCCGACCTCGTCCATCGCCGCGAGCCGGATCACCCCGTCCCGCATGAGCTGCTTCTCGACCCGCAGGTGCGGGCGGCGGACGGTCACCACCCGGCGTCCAGATCGGGTGACGGGATGGTTCCCCATCGGGACGGCGGCATGACGATGAAGACCGCCTTGCCGATCACGTTGTCCACCGGGATGGGTCCCTGGCACTGGGCGCCGCTGCCCGCGGGCAGCCCCTGACACTGGTAGGACGAGTCGGCCGAGTCCGATCGGTGGTCGCCCATCACCCACAGCTGGCCGTCGGGCACGGTCACCGGGCCGAAGCAGCGCCGGGACATCTGGGTGGTGGTGCAGTCCAGCTGACCGGGGATGAACTGGATCGGCTCGTAGATGTACGGCTCGTCCAGCGAATGCCCGTCGACCACCACGTTGCCGGCGCTGTCGCAACACATCACCGTCTGCCCGCCGGTTGCGATCACCCGCTTGACGTAGTCCTTCTCGTTCGGCGGGGCGATCCCGACGACCGAGCCGAGCGACTGCATGACCTGGCCGAACCAGTTGGACGGGCCGGGGATCCGGGCCTCCGGCGCCCAGGTCGGCGGCCCGGAGAAGACGATGACGTCACCGGGCTGCGGGTCGCCGAAGTCGTAGACGATCTTGTTGGCCAGGATCCGGTCGCCGCCGGAGGTGGCGCCGTGCAGCGTGGTCTCCATCGACCCGGACGGCACGTAGTAGACCTTCGCGATGAAGGTCTGGATGAGGAAGGTCAGCGCGAACGCGATGACGATCAGGATCGGCAGCTCGACCCAGAACGGCCGCCTGCGCTTCGGCGGCTTCTCCGGCTTGTCTGGCTGTTCCGCCGGCTCCTCGATCTCGGAGTCCGTTGAGTCCGACACCGCGAACGGTCAGCGGCCCTCGCGCTTTTCCTTGATCTTGGCGGCCTTGCCGCGTAGGTCACGCAGGTAGTAGAGCTTGGCCCGGCGGACGTCGCCGCGGGTGACCAGCTCGATCTTGTCCAGGTTGGGCGAGTGCACCGGGAAGGTGCGCTCCACGCCCACCCCGAAGCTGATCTTGCGGACGGTGAAGGTCTCCCGCACGCCGCCACCCTGCCGGCGGATGACGTGGCCGGCGAAGACCTGGATCCGGGAGCGGTTGCCCTCGATGACCTTGACGTGGACCTTGACCGTGTCGCCGGGCCGGAAGTCCGGGATGTCCGACCGCAGGGAGGCGGCGTCCAGTTCGTCCAAGGTGTTCATGGAAATCCTCAATCACAAGTCGTCAGGGCAACCGCCCCATTGTGCCAGAGCGGGTACCCGATCATTGAATCAGCAGGTCGGGGCGGTTCTGCGCGGTACGGCGGCGCGATTCCTCGCGCCGGTAGGCGGCCACCGCGGCGTGGTCGCCGCTGGTCAGCACCGCCGGCACGGGCAGCCCCCGGTACACCGGGGGCCGGGTGTAGGACGGCGCCTCCACCAACTCGGACAGCTCACCGGTGAAGGAGTCGTCGGCGACCGAGTCCGGGTTGCCCAGTACCCCGGGCAGCAGCCGGGTGACGGCCTCCACGATCACCATCGCGGCGACCTCGCCGCCGGCCAGCACGTAGTCGCCGATGGTCAGCTCCAGCACCGGCATCCGGGTGGCCGCGTCGCTGACCACCCGCTGGTCGATGCCCTCGTAGCGGCCGCAGGCGAACACCAGGTGCGTCCGCCGCGCCAGCTCCGCGGCCACCGGCTGGGTGAACCGGCGCCCGGCCGGGGTGGGCACGATCAGCGTGCACCCGGGTGTGGCGATGTCGTCCAGCGCCCGGCCCCACACGTCGGGCTTCATCACCATGCCCGGGCCGCCCCCGTAGGGGGCGTCGTCCACCGTGCGGTGCCGGTCGGTGGTCCAGTCCCGCAGGTCGTGCACCGCCAGTTCGACCAGGCCGTCGGCGACGGCCCTGCCCAGCAGCGACTCCCGCAGCGGCGCCAGGTACCCGGGGAAGATGGTGACGATGTCCAGCCGCATGTCAGGCGAACATCCCGTCCGGCGGCTCGACCACCAGCAGTCCCCCGGCCAGGTCGACGGTCGGCACCAGCGCGCGCACGAACGGCACCGCCTCGTCCGACCCGTCCGGCCGGCGCACCAGCAGCACCGGGGCGGCGGGCGGATGCCACACCTGCACCACCGTGCCCAGCTCGCGGCCGGCCGGGTCCTGAACCCGCAGCCCGATCAACTGGTGGTCGTAGAACTCGTCGGGGTCGCCGGGGTCCGGCAGCGTTCCCGCGGAAACGTTCAGCAGGGTGCCGCGCAGCGCCTCGGCGGTGTCCCGGTCGTCGACGCCCGCGAACCGGATCAGCAGCAAGCCGCCGACCCGCCGCCGGGCGGCCACCGTCAGCGGCCCCCGGTCGGCGGGATCGGTGCCGAGCACGGCGCCGGGCGCGAACCGGTCGTCCGGGTCGTCGGTGCTCACCGCGATCGTCACCTCGCCGCGCAGGCCGTGCGGCCGGCCGACGCGGCCGACCACCACGACATCCATCGGAGCCAGCAGCTACCGATCGGTGTCGACGACGTCGACCCTGATCCCGCGGCCGCCGATGGCGGTCATCACGGTGCGCAGGGCGGTGGCGGTGCGCCCGCCGCGGCCGATGACCTTGCCCAGGTCGTCCGGGTGGACCCGGATCTGCAGGGTGCGGCCGCGCCGGCCGGTGGTCATCTCGACGCTGACGTCGTCATCGTGGTCGACGATGCCCCGGACCAGGTGCTCCAGGGCGTCCTCGAGCACGCTCACGACGCGTCGGCGCTCTCGTCCGCGGCCGGGGCGGGGGCCGCTTCCTCGGCGGCCGGCTTGGCGGCACGCTTGCGCGGGGTGGTCGCCGCGTTGCCCTCGTCGGCGCCGATCGCGGCGATCGCGGCCTCGTACAGGGCCCGCTTGTCGGTCTTGACCGGCTGTGGCCGCAGGGTGCCCTCGGCGCCCGGCAGGCCCTTGAACTTCTGCCAGTCGCCGGTCACCTTCAGCAGGCCGAGCACCGGCTCGGTCGGCTGCGCGCCGACGCCGAGCCAGTACTGCACCCGCTCGGAGTCGATCTCGATGACGCTGGGCTCGGACTTCGGCTGGTACCGGCCGATGTTCTCGATGGTCCGGCCGCTGCGACGGGTACGGGCGTCGGCGACGACGATGCGGTAGTGCGGCTCGCGGATCTTGCCGAAACGAGCGAGTTTGATCTTGACTGCCACGGTGGTGCGATGCTCCTTGCGGTCTTCACGGGGGGCGCGATCAGGTCCGCGTGGGGGCAACGGTCCGAACACACCAATGGCGGCCGCGACCGGTGAGAGGGGCCGGACGGCGACCGTGACCGAGCCATCATAGTCGATGGCCGGCCCGGACGATCACCGCGGGCCGGCGCAACACGGTCGGGTCCGCAACGGGGTCGTCGGAATAGACCACCAGGTCGGCCGGTGCGCCCACCTCGGTGCCGGGCACCCGCAGCCAGGCCCGCGCCTCGTGCGACGCGGCGGCCAGCGCTCGCCGCATGCCCAGCACCTCGCCCATCGCGATCACCTCGTCGGCGATGTGCCCGTGCTCGACGTACCCGCCGGCGTCGGTGCCGGCGTGCACGGCGATGCCCGCCTCGACGGCGGCCCGCACCATCTCATGGTTGCGCCGGTGCAGCTCACGCATGTGCGCGGCGTAGGCGGGGAAACGGTGCGCCTGCTCGGCGAACGCCGGGAAGTTCTCGATGTTGATCAGCGTCGGCACCAGGTGGGTGCCCTGCCGCGCCGCCGCCGCGATGGTGTCGTCGGTGAGCCCGGTGCCGTGCTCGATGCAGTCCACCCCGGCGGCGAGCAGCCCGGGCAGCGCGTCCTCGCCGAACACGTGGGTGGTCACCCGGCAGCCGGCCGCGTGCGCCACGGCGACCGCCTGCGCCAGCACATCGTCCGGCCACAGCGGGGCCAGGTCACCGACGGTCCGGTCGATCCAGTCGCCGACGATCTTGACCCACTGCCCGCTGCCCTGGGCGACCTGCCGGGCCACCTCGGCGGGCAGCTCCGCCGGGTCATCCAGATCGACGCCCAGGCCGCGGATGTACCGCTTGACGAACGCGATGTGCCGGCCGGCCCGGATCAGGATCGGCAGGTCGTCCCGGTCGACCAGCTCGCGGGTGTCCACCGGGGACCCGCAGTCCCGCAACGCCAGGGCGCCCGCCCGCAGGTTGGTCCTGGCCTGCTCCTGGGCCTCCTCGAGGGTGGCGGCGCCGGCGGGCGAGTATCCGACGTGGCAGTGCGCGTCGACGAAGCCGGGCAGCACGAACCCGCGCACGGTCGCGGCCCGCGCCGCCGGGCCGTCGACGATCCGGCCGCCGGAGACCGCCAGGTCCACCGGCTCTCCCGTGCTGGGGTCGACGCCGACGACCCGCAGGTCCGTCATGGGCGGCTCACTGCTTGGGGAACTTGATCTTGGTCGGGTCGAAGTCGCCGGGGAACGAGTCAAGACCCGGATCCCTCCCGCCCAGCCCCGGGGGGAGCGCGGGGAACCCGCCCGGCATGCCCTTCACCTTCGGCGGCGTCGGCCCGCGCCCGGTGGTCCGCTTGCCGGACTTCTTACGGCCCTTGGCGACCTTGCGGTTGGACGGGCGGCCGCCCGGGAAGCCGAACTTGCCGGCCATCGAGGACATCATCTTGCGGGCCTCGAAGAACCGGTCCACCAGCGCGTTCACCTGGGCGACCGTGGATCCCGAGCCCTTGGCGATGCGTTGCCGGCGGGACGCGTTGATGATCTTCGGGTCGTGTCGCTCCTGCGGCGTCATGGACTGGATGATCGCGGCGGTGCGGTCGATGTCCCGGTCGTCGACGTTAGCCAGCGCCTCCTTCATCTGCCCGGCGCCCGGCAGCATCCCCAGCAGGCCGCCGATGGGACCCATCTTGCGGATCATCATCATCTGCTGCAGGAAGTCCTCGAGGGTGAACTCGTTGCCCGCCATCTTGGCGGCCATCTCCTCGGCCTGCTCGGCCTCGAAGTGTTGCTCCGCCTGCTCGATCAGGGTGAGCATGTCGCCCATGCCCAGGATCCGGGACGCCATCCGGTCGGGGTGGAAGACGTCGAAGTCGGCCAGCTTCTCGCCGGTCGAGGCGAACATGATCGGCTGCCCGGTGACGTGCCGCACCGACAGCGCGGCGCCACCCCGGGCGTCGCCGTCCAGCTTGGTCAGCACCACGCCGTTGAAGCCGACGCCGTCCCGGAACGCCTCGGCGGTGGTGACCGCGTCCTGCCCGATCATCGCGTCGACGACGAACAGGATCTCCTGGGGCCGCACCGCGTCCCGGATGTCGACCGCCTGCTGCATCATCTCGGCGTCCACGCCCAGCCGGCCGGCGGTGTCCACGATCACCACGTCGTGCAGCCGCACCCTGGCGTGCTCGACGCCGTCCCGGGCGACCGCGACCGGGTCGCCGACCCCGTTGCCCGGCTCCGGCGCGAACACCGACACGCCGGCCTGCTCGCCGACGATCTGCAGCTGGGTGACCGCGTTGGGCCGCTGCAGGTCGGAGGCGACCAGCAGCGGCGTGTGCCCCTGGTTGCGCAGCCAGAGGGCGAGCTTGCCCGCGAGGGTGGTCTTGCCGGCGCCCTGCAGGCCGGCCAGCATGATCACGGTCGGCGGGGTCTTGGCGTAGGTCAGCCGCCGGGTCTCGCCGCCGAGGATGGCGATGAGCTCCTCGTTGACGATCTTGATGACCTGCTGGGCCGGATTCAGCGCGGCGGAGACCACCACCCCGGTGGCCCGCTCCTTGATCCGGGCGATGAACGCCCGCACCACCGGCAGCGCCACGTCCGCCTCGAGCAGGGCGATGCGGATCTCCCGGCACGTCCGGTCGATGTCGGCCGGGGTCAGCCGGCCCTTGCCGCGCAGATTGGTGAAGACCGAGGCGAGCCGGTCGGACAACGTTTCGAACACCCGGAAATCCTATCGGTCCGGTCGACCGGTCCGGTCAGACGAGCGCCTCGGCCACCTCGTCGGCCACCTGCCGGGCCCGCGCGGCCGGCAGCGGGGCGCCGTCGGGGGTCTGCACGTAGAACACGTCGACGGCGTCCGCGCCCAGCGTGTCCACCCGGGCGCCGACCACGCTGAGCCCGGCGTCGGTCAGCACCGCGGACACCTTGTACAGCAGGCCGGGCAGGTCGTGCGCGCGCACCTCGAGGACGGTCGAGGCCTGGGACGCGCTGTCGATCACCCGCACCTCGGGGGGAACCACCGGGCCCCGTCGCGGCGGTGCGGTCCGCCGGGCCAGCCGGGCGGCCACGTCCAGGCTGCCGTCCAGGGCGCGCACCAGGTCCGTGCGCAGCGTCGCCGCGGCCGGCGCGTCGCCGAACTGGGGGGCGGCGATCCACGTCTGCAGGGCGGTCTCGCCGACCGTGCGGATGGCCGCCGAGCGCACCGTGAGCCGGTGCATGGTCAGCACCGCGGCCGACGCGGCGAGCAGGCCGGGCCGGTCGGGTGCGCAGATGGTCACCCGCAGCGCGGCCGGGATCTGCTCGATGATCATGTTGACCGTGCCGACCGCGCCCGAGGCGATCAGTTCCCGTTCCACCTGGGTCATCGCCGGCGGCTCGGCCGGGCGCTCGCCGTCCAGCGCCCGCCGGACCCGCGTCACCAGATTCCGGATCTGCCCGGCCCGCCAGGTGGTCCAGGCCATCGGGCCGGCGGCCCGGGCGTCTGCCTCGGTGAGCGCGGCGAGCAGCTCCAGGGTCTGCCCTTCGCCGACCGCGGCGACGACCGCGTCGATGGTGGCCGGGTCGTCCGGGTCGCGGCGGGTGGCCGAGTCGCCCAGCAGCAGGTGATGCCGGATCAAGGTGGCCACCACGGAGACGTCCGCGTCCGGCACGCCCATCCGGCGCAGCCACGGGACGCACAGCTCGGCGCCGGTCGCGGCGTGGTCGGCATGATCGCGTTCGTCCTCGAGCGGGCCCTTGCCGATGTCGTGCAGGATCGCCGCGAGCAGCAGCAGGTCGGGCCGGGACACCCGGCGGACCAGGCCGGACGCGTTCACCGCGGTCTGCATCAGGTGCCGGTCGACGGTGTAGATGTGGATCGGGTCCCGCTGCGGCAGCGAACGCAACCGTTCCCAGCCGGGCAGCAGCGCCGAGATCAGCCCGGCCTGGTCCAGGTCCTCCCAGGCGGCGATCATCGACTCGCCGGCGCCGAGCAGGGTCAGGAACGCGTCCAGCGCCACCGGCGGCCACGGGTCCGGCAGCGGCGGGCAGGTCCGGGCCAGCCGCAGCACGGTGGCCGGGGACACCGGCAGGCCCGCCTGCGCGGCGGCCGCCGCGGCGCGGACCGCCAGCGTCGGGTCGTGCGCCGGGTTCACCGTGCGGGCCAGCACGGCCTCGCCCTCCTGCTCGACGATGCCGTCGGCGAGCGGAGTGCGTTCGATGCGCCGGGTCAGCCGGCCGCCCAGGTCGGTGATCGCGCCCTGCGGCCGGGACAGCGCCCGGTCCACCCGGTGCCAGGTCAGGTCGCTGGCGTGGTCGACGGTCCGGGCGATGCCGGCGACGTGCTTGAGCAGGGCGTCCCGGTCGTCCAGGCCGAGCAGCCCGGCGACCGCGTCCTGGTCCTGCAGCTGCAGCCGGTCGGTGGCTCGGCCGGCGACGGTCTGCATCACGTCCCGGACGTCCAGCAGGGCGGAGCGGGCCTCCTCGAGTCCCTGGTGCGGGCAGTCGGCCACCCAGGAGGCGGCCACCGCGCGCATCACCACCAGGTCGCGCAGCCCGCCGCGGGACTCCTTCAGGTCCGGGGTGGTCGCGAACGCCAGCTGGCCGGAGCGTTCCGCGCGCTCCCGGCAGGAGGCCAGCAGGTCCGCCAGCCGGTTCTTGGCGTCGGACCGCCAGTCGGCGAGCACCCGCCGGTGCAGCGTCGCGGCCAGGTCCGGGTCGCCGGCGATGTGCCGCAGGTCGAGCATGCCGAGCATGGCCGGCAGATCGGTCCGCGCGACCTGCCGGGCTCCGCCCACGCTGCGCACCGAATGGTCGAGTCTGATCTTGGAATCCCAGATCGGGTACCACAGCCGCTCGGCCAGCATGCCGGCGTACGAGGCCGGGGTCTCGGTCGAGTGCAGCAGCACCAGATCCAGGTCGGAGTACGGCGAGAGCTCGCCGCGGCCGTAGCCACCGACCGCCACCAGGGCCACGCCGCCGACGTTGACGCCCGCCTCCTGCGCCAGCTCACCGAGCCAGCCGTCGGTCAGCCGGGCGAGCGCCTTGCGCCGAGCCGGACCGGGCAACCCGGTCCGGCTCAGCAATTGGGCTCGCAGCTCCGCGAAACCGCCCGCCATCCCCACAGGCGAATTCCGCATCGGACTACAGCGCTTCCTGACCGCGTTCGCCGGTGCGCACCCGCACCACCGACTCGACCGGGATGGACCAGACCTTGCCGTCGCCGATCTTGCCGGTGCGGGCGGCCCGGACGATGACGTCGGTCACGTCGTCGGCGTCCTCGTCGTCGACGAGGATCTCCAGGCGCACCTTGGGCAGCAGTTCGACGGTGTACTCCGCGCCCCGGTACACCTCGGTGTGACCGCGCTGGCGGCCGTAGCCCGAGGACTCCGAGACGGTCATGCCCTGAACTCCGAAGGCAAGCAGCGCTGCACGCACCTCGTCGAGCTTGAACGGCTTGATGACGGCGGTGACCAGCTTCATGCCTGCATCTCCTTGTGGTGTGCGCCGGTGGTGAGGTGTCCGGACGGAATCGTTCCGGCGCCTGCCTGGGTGTCGAACTCGTAGGCGGTCTCCGAGTGTTCGTTGATGTCGACGCCCTCGATCTCGGCGTCCTCGCTGATGCGGAACCCGATGGTCTTGTTGATGATCCAGCCCAGGACGAAGGCCACGACGAACGAATAGGCGAGCACGCTGGCCGCGGCGACCGCCTGCTTGCCCAGCAGGGTCGCGCCGCCGCCGTAGAACAGGCCGTCGGTGGCCGCCGAGTTCAGCTCACTGGTCGAGAAGAAGCCCAGGAACAGGCAGCCCAGGACGCCGCCGACCAGGTGGACACCGACCACGTCGAGCGCGTCGTCGTAGCCGATCTTGTACTTCAGGCCGACGGCCAGCGCGCAGACGGCACCGGCCAGCAGGCCCAGCAGGATCGAGCCGAGCGGTGTCAGGAACGCACAGGCGGGGGTGATCGCGACCAGGCCCGCGACCGCGCCCGACGCGGCGCCGACGCTGGTCGGCCGACCGTCCCGGACCCTTTCCACGATCAGCCAGGCGCCCAGCGCGGCCGCGGTGGCCAGCTGGGTGTTCATGAACGCGATACCGGCGAGGTTGCTGGCGGCCAGCGCCGAACCGGCGTTGAAACCGAACCAGCCGAACCACAGGAGGCCGGCGCCGAGCAGGACGAACGGCACGTTGTGCGGACGCATCGGATCCTTGCGGAAGCCGACCCGCTTGCCCAGCACCAGGCACAGGGCCAGGGCGGCGGCACCGGCGTTGATGTGCACCGCGGTACCACCGGCGAAGTCCTCCACGCCCCAGCTGGCGAGCCAGCCGCCGCCGCTGCCGTCGGTACCGAAGTCGAAGACCCAGTGCGCCACCGGGAAGTAGACGATGGTCGTCCAGATCGTGATGAAGATCGACCACGACAGGAACTTGGTCCGGTCCGCGATCGACCCGGAGATCAGGGCCGGAGTGATGATCGCGAACATCAGCTGGAACGCCGCGAACACGATCATCGGAACGGAGTCGCCCTCGGCCCCGAAGGTTGCCTGGGCGGCGGCGGCCAGGCCGTCCCAGCTCAGGTGACCCCAGAAGCCGTTCGAACTCGAGTCGCCGAACGCCAGGTTGAAGCCGTACAGCGCCCACAGGATGCTGACGATGAAGATCGTCACGAACGACATCATCATCATGTTCAGGGTGCTCTTCGCCCTGGTCAGGCCTCCGTAGAAGAAGGCCAAACCAGGCGTCATCAGCAGCACGAGCGCGCTGCTGGCCAAAAGCCAGGCGGTATCGCCGGCATTGATGTCCATCAAGCCTCCAAGGCCCTTGGATCGGGATGGGCAGGGCCGATGCGGCGACTCATGGACGAGCTCGAGTCGTTGGCCCTCTGACTGGGCCAGATTCGCGCTCGACTATTTCCCCGGGGGCTCCCGGACGTTTCGGCCCTGTGAACTCGGCTCCGAATGTGTTTCAGTGATGTTTCGCTTCTGTCGACAGCGTGTGACGCACCGTGACGGACTGTTCAATCGCCCAGCAACGCGTCCACGAAGGCGGCCGGCTCGAACGGCGCCAGGTCGTCCGGGCCCTCGCCCAGGCCGACCAGCTTGACCGGCACGTTCAGGGTGCGCTGCACGGCGACCACGATGCCGCCCTTGGCGGTCCCGTCCAGCTTGGTCAGCACGATCCCGGTGATGTCCACGACCTCGGCGAACACGGTCGCCTGGACCAGTCCGTTCTGCCCGGTGGTGGCGTCCAGCACCAGCAGTATCTCGTCTACTTCCGCTTGCTTTTCGACCACCCGCTTGACCTTGCCCAGCTCGTCCATCAGGCCGGTCTTGGTGTGCAGCCGGCCGGCGGTGTCGATGAGCACCGCGTCCGCGCCGTCGGCGATGCCCCGCTTGACCGCGTCGAAGGCCACCGAGGCCGGGTCGGTGCCGGCGCCGGCCCGCACCACCGCCGCGCCGGCGCGTTCGCCCCAGGTCTGCAGCTGATCCGCGGCCGCGGCCCGGAAGGTGTCGGCCGCGCCGAGCACCACGTGCCGGCCGTCGGCGACCAGCACCCGGGCCAGCTTGCCGGTGGTGGTGGTCTTGCCGGTGCCGTTGACGCCGACGATCAGCAGCACCGACGGGCGGCCGTCGTGCGGCAGCGCCCGCACCGACCGGTCCATGGACGGGTCGACCGCATCGATCAGCACCTTGCGCAGCAGCGCCCGCGCGGCGGCCGCGTCGGTGATGCCGTGCGCGGCGACCTCGGCGCGCAGCTTCTCGGTGATCTCGGCGGCGGCGGCCGCCCCCAGGTCGGCCATCAGCAGGGTGTCCTCGACGTCCGTCCAGGAGTCCTCGTCGAGGGTGCCGGCGCCCAGCAGCCCCAGCAACGAGCGACCGAACGCGTTCTGCGACCGGGACAGCCGGCCGCGCAGCCGGGACAGCCGGCCGGCGGTGGGCGCGATCTCCTCGACGACGAGCTCGTCCGGCACCGTGTCCGGCACGGTGACCGTCTCTTCGGGCAGCGGCACCTCAATGATGTTGCGGCTCGGCGAGTCCCGCGGGACGGCGGTGTCCTCGCCGATCAGGGGCCCCTCGCCGATCAGGGACTCCTCGCCGACCAGGGACTCCTCGCCGACCAGGGGCTCCTCGTCGGTCACGGTCCCCGAGGAGAACGAGATCGACCCGCCGGCCCGGTATCCGCCCTTCGCGGGCGGCCCCTCGGTGGTGGTGACCTGCGTGGGCGGCGCGTCCTTCAGGGAGATGCGGCGGCTGCGGGCGCGGACGGTTCCGACGACCAGCGCGAGGGCGACCACGACGACAACGGCGATGACGATCCAGATCCAGGCAGGCACGCGGCCATCCTCGCAGAATCAACCCTGTGGGATTAACCGCTGTCGAAGACCCGGTCCACCACCTTGCGGGCCCGCCGGGTGGCCCGCCGGTAGTCGTCGACGAACTCGCCGGGGTCGCCGCCGGCCCGATACCCGCAGGCCCGGGCGATGGCGGCGAGTTCCCGGCCCTGCCGCGGGATCTGGTCGCCGGGTTTGCCGCGGACCAGCATGATCGCGTTGCGGGTGCGGGAGGCGACCAGCCAGCCGTTGGTCAGGGCCTCGGCGTCCTCGTCGCCGATCAGGCCGGCGGCGGCCGCGGCGGCGATGGCCGGCAGCGTCCGCGGGGTGCGCAGGTCGGGCACCTCCCAGGCGTGCTGCAACTGCAGCAGCTGGATGGTCCATTCGACGTCGGCCAGGCCGCCGCGGCCCAGCTTGGTGTGGGTGGTCCGGTCGGCGGTGCGGGGCAGCCGTTCGGCGTCCACCCGGGCCTTGATCCGCCTGATCTCCACCACATCGCGGCCGGACAGGCCGCCCTCCGGGTAGCGGAACCCGTCGGCGGCCACGACGAACGCGCGGCCGAGTTCGGCATCTCCGGCGATCGGCCTGGCCCGCAGCAACGCCTGCCGTTCCCAGCCGACCGCGGTCCTGGCCCAGTACGCCTGGTAACCCTCCAGGGGCCGCACCAGCGGACCGTTGCGGCCCTCCGGGCGCAGGTTCGCGTCGATCTCCAGCGGGGGGTCCGGCGACGGCCGGCCCAGCAGCCGGGCCATCAGGTCGGCCACCGCGTGCGCGTCCGCCCGGGCCGCCGACTCGTCCTCGCCGGGCAGGGTCTGCATCACGAACATCACGTCGGCGTCGGAGGAGTAGCCCAGTTCGCCCCCGCCGAGCCGGCCCATGCCGATCACCGCGAACCGCGCCCGGAACCCGCCCCGGTCCCTGCTGATCTGCTTCACCGCCGCCTGGTAAGCGGCCTGGATGGTGGTCTCGGCGACGCTGCTCAGGCCGCGCGCGATGTTCGTCACCGAGATCAGGCCGAGCATGTCGCCGCAGGCCAGCCGCAGCATCTCGTGCCGGCGCGCGGAGCGGGCGACGTCCACCGCCTCCTGCGCCGACCCGGCCCGGTTGGAGCGGGCCATCAGGGTGCTGGCCACCGTCTCCGGCTCCGGGGCCAGCAGGGCCTGGTCGTCGACCAGCAGCCGGAGCACCTCCGGCGCCCTCGGCAGCAGGTCGGCGACCAGCCGGGAGCCGCCGAGCAGCCCCGCGAGCCGGCTGGCCACCGAGCCCTCGTCCCGCAGCAGGCGCAGGTACCAGGGGGTGTCGGCGAGGGCTTCGGACACCTGCCGGTAGGCCAGCAGGCCGGCGTCGGGGTCGGGGCTGGTGGAGAAGTAGTCCAGCAGCACCGGCAGCAGGTGCCGCTGGATCGCGGCGCGGCGACTGACCCCCTGGGTGAGCGCGGCCAGGTGCCGCAGCGCCGCGTCCGGCCGCAGGAACCCGAGGGCGGCCAGCCGTTCCCGCGCCGCCTCCGGGCTCAGCCGGGACTCGTCCACCTCGACCGCGGCCACCGCGTGCAGCAGCGGCCGGTAGAACAGCTTCTCGTGCAGCCGGCGGACGGTGGCCGCGTGCCGCTGCCGCTCGGCGACGAAGACCTCGGCGGCGCTGGACGTCCCGGTGGCCAGGTAGCCGTCGGCGCGCGCCAGCCACTCCATGTCCGACCCGTCGTCGGGCAGCAGGTGGGTGCGCCGCAACCGTTGCAGCTGCAGCCGGTGCTCGGCGCGCCGCAGGAACGTGTAGGCCGCGGCCATCTCCGCGCCGTCGCTGCGGCCCACGTAGCCGCCGCGGATCAGCGAGCGCAGGCCCATCAGGGTGCCGGGCAGCCGCAGGTCCGGGTCGGACCGGCCGTGCACCAGCTGCAGCAGCTGGACCGCGAACTCGACGTCCCGCAGGCCGCCGACGCCCAGCTTGAGCTCCCGGTCACGCAGGTTGTCCGGGATGTTGTCCTCGACCCGCCGGCGCATCGCCTGCACGTCGTCGACGAACGAGTCGCGGCTCGCGGCCGACCACACGCCGGGCCGGGTGATGTCCATGAACACCTGGCCCAGCTCCGGGTCGCCGGCCGCCGGCCGGGCCTTGAGCAGCGCCTGGAACTCCCAGGTGTGCGCCCACCGCTCGTAGTAGCTGGTGAAGGCGGCGGGTGTGCGGACCAGGGCGCCGGCCTTGCCCTCCGGGCGCAGCGCGGCGTCGACCTCCCAGGCGGCCGCGCCGCAGATGCGCATCATCCGGCTGGCGAGTTGGTTGGCGACGGCCAGCGCGGTGTCGTCGCCGTCGGCGATGAACATGACGTCCACGTCGGACAGATAGTTCAGCTCCTTGGCCCCGCACTTGCCCATCGCGATGACGCCGAGCCGGCAGGGCACCGCCTGAGTGGGCAGCTCGGCGGCCGCGACGGCCAGCCCGGCCTGCAGGGTCGCGTCGGCCAGCGCGGACAGGGCATGGCAGACCGCGGGCAGCGCCGTGGTCGGCAGCGACGGCTCGACCGCGGGCGCCAGGTCGTGCGCGGCGATGATCAACAGCTGGGAGCGGTAGGCGCGGCGCAGCGCGGTGATCGCCTTGGCCCCGGTGACGGTGGCCCGGGCGCCGTCGGTGCCGACGCACCGCGGCGCGTCCGGATCGATCCCCAGCGCGTCGCAGAGCACCCGCTGCATCTCCTGGGCGGGCACCAGTTCCTCGGCCGGCATCTCGGGCAGCAGCCGGCGCCAGTCCTCCGGCCAGGCGGCCAGGTGTTCGGAGAGCACGGTGGACCCGCCGAGCACGCCGAGCAGCCGGCCGCGGAACCGGGGGCGCCCGCGCAGGGCCTCCAGCAGCTGCCCGGTGTCGTCGGCCGACTCGAACAGCCGGGCGAGCCCGTACACGGCCAGCTCCGGGCGGCCGGCCCGGGAAACGGCGGCCAGGACGCCCTCGTTGGCCGTCACCGGCCCGTCGGCGCCCCACAGATCGAGCAGGTCCAGGTCCGCCCGGACGCGCTCGGTGTCCGGCAGGCCGTACCAGGCCGGCGTGCGCAGCGCGGGGCGGCTCATGTCGACACCGGCGTCGACGCCAGCGCGACGAACCGGTGCGCGACGTCCCGCCACACCCGGGTCGCCGCCTCGTCGGCGTCGTCCAGCATCGCGCCCAGCCGCGGCCCGTCGGTGACACCGTGATCGCGCGCCCATTCCCGCACCGTGGCCGCGGTGGCCTCCGGGTGGAACTGCACCGCCCAGGCCGCCCGGCCCTGCCGCCACGCCTGGTGCGGGTAGCCGGTCGAGGACAGCAGCAGCGTCGCGTCGGGTGGCAGCACGCTGACCTCGTCCTCGTGGCACTGCATCACGTCCGGCGTCATGGGCAGGTCCGCGAACAGCGGGTCGTGCCGGGCGGCGTCCCGCTTGGCGGCCAGGTAGGCGCCGATCTCCGGGCCCCGCTCGCCGTTGCGCACGGTCCCGCCGCCGGCGACCGCCAGCAGCTGCGCGCCCAGGCAGACCCCCAGGGTGGGCGTGCCGTCGGCGATCGCCTTCCGCAGCAGGCGTTTCGTGGCCGGCAGCCAAGCGGTGGCGGCGTCGTCGGTCGCGCTCATCCGGCCGCCCATGCAGACCAGCGCGTCGAAGCCGGCTTCCGGGATCGGGTCGGCGGCGTGCGGGCGGCAGACCACCAGCTCGGCCCCGGCCTCGGCGAGCCACTCCCCCAGCCGCTGCACCGGGTCGGCCGGGTCGTGCTCGAGCACCAGAACCCGGACCATCACAGGTCCTGCAGGTCGACGATCACCGGGGCATGGTCCGAGGGCAGCTTGCCCTTGCGCTCCTCCCGGTCGATCCGGGCGTCGACGACGCGCGCCGCCAGCGCCGGGCTGGCCAGCGCGAAATCGATCCGCATGCCGCGCCGCTTCTGGAAGCTCAGCCTGGTGTAGTCCCAATAGGTGTAGACGCCGGGGCCTGGGTGGAAGGGGCGGACCACGTCGGTGAACCCGGCGTCGGTCAGGTTGCTGAAGGCCTGCCGTTCCGGCCCGGTGACGTGCGTGGAGCCCCGGTAGTACTCGACGCTCCAGATGTCGTCGTCGCTGGGCGCGATGTTGAAGTCGCCGCACAGCGCGATCTGCGCGTGCGGCTCGTTGGCCAGCTGTTTGGCGGCGTAGTCACGCAGCACCGCCAGCCAGTGCAGCTTGTAGTCGTAGTGCGGGTCGCCGACGGCGCGGCCGTTGGGCACGTACAGGCTCCACACCCGTACGCCGGCGCAGACCGCGCCGATCGACCTCGCCTCGGCCACCGCCTCGTCGCCGAACGGTGGTAGGCCGGGCACTCCGATCTGCACGTCGTCCAGGCCGACCCGGGAGGCGATGGCCACCCCGTTCCACTGGTTCGTGCCGTGGTGGGCGACCCGATAGCCCAGCGCCTTGAACGAGTCGGTCGGGAACCTCGCGTCGTCGATCTTGGTCTCCTGGATGGCCAGGACGTCCACGTCGCTGCGGCCGAGCCAGGCCAGCACGCGGTCGTGACGGGCGCGGATCGAGTTGATGTTCCAGGTGGCAAGGCGCATGGGTTCAGCCAAGCACGGGAGCGGGCGGCGGTGCGGGCACGAAGAACGGCACGGTCCAGTCCGGCTTGGATTCGCCGTCGATGCGGGCGCGCCAGACCAGCACCCGGCCCGGCGGCAACGGCAGCCCGGTGTTGAAGTAGAGCACCACGTGGGACCGGGTGGGCAGGGATCGCCGGGGCACCCCGCTGCCGCGGAAGTTGGGCTCCTCGATCTGCAGGGTCTGCCCGAACCGCATCACCCGGCTGCCGGGCACCGCGGCCGACTCCGCCAGCTCCAGCGGCGCTCCGACGGTGTCCTCCAGCACCACCTCGAAGGCGTACTGCTCGTTGAACAGCTCCGGCGGGAACGTCAGGCCGACCACCAGCGCGAACGCGGCCGACACGCCGGTGCCGTGGTCACGGCCGATGAGCTGCAGCCCGCCGCCGACCATCTGCAGCTTGCCCAGCTGGTCGGCGACCGCGAAGTCGGCCAGGATGAGCGACACCGCCGCCTTCTCGAACACCTCGCTCATTCCGCTGATCGTGCCAGAGGCGGTTCAACGGAAGTCGCGGGAGGGGGTCGCGGCGATCAGGTTCACCCGGGCGATCCGGTCGGCGACCACCGAGATCGCTCCCCCGTCACGTTCCACCACGCCGCGGACCAGCAGCGCCGGCGCGCCGCGGGCGACGGTCTTGTACTTCGCCCACAGGCCGACCGAGCAGATCACGTTGAGCATCCCGGTCTCGTCCTCCAGGTTGACGAAGATGACGCCGGACGCGGTGGCCGGGCGTTGCCGGTGAGTGACCACCCCGGCGACCAGCACCCTCGTCCCGTGCTGCGTTTGCTTCAGATCGGTCGCGGTCTTCACCCCCCACCGGTCGAGCTGCTCCCGGGAGAACTCGGTCGGGTACGACTCGGGGGAGATGCCGGTGGCCCAGATGTCGGCGACGGTCAGCTCGATGTCGCTCATCCCGGGCAGCGCCGGCGCCTCCGGCTCGGGCAGGTCCAGGGTGCCGGCCCGGTCCCCCGCCGCGGCGCCGGCCGCCCACAACGCCTCTCGTCTCGTGCCGGCGAGCGCGTCCAGCGCGCCGGCGGTGGCCAGCGCCTCGACCTGCTGCGCGGTCATGGTGACGGCGCGGGTGAGCTGGTCCAGGCTGCGGTAACCGCCCGGTGGCCTTTTCGTGACGATCTTCTGGGCGAGCTCGTCGCCGATGGTGCGGACCTCGTCCAGGCCCAATCTGACCGCGGGCTTGTCGTTCGGCCCTGGTTCCAGGTCGGCGTGCGAGTTGGAGGCGTTGATGTCGGGCCGGCGAACCACCACCCCGTGCCGGCGGGCGTCGGCGACCAGCGACTGCGGCGAGTAGAAGCCCATCGGCTGAGCGCGCAGCAGGGCGGCGCAGAACGCCGCCGGATGATGCAGCTTGAGCCAGGCGGAGTGGAAGACCAGGGCTGCGAACGACAACGCGTGCGACTCGGCGAACCCGAAGTTGGCGAACGCCAGCAGCCGCTCGTAGATGCGGTCGGCGATCTCCCCCTCGATGCCGCATTTCTTGCGCATCCCCTCGTACAGCCGCGACTTGAGTTTCTCCATTCTGTCGGTCGACCGCTTGGCCCCCATCGCCCGGCGCAGCTGGTCGGCCTCGCTGGCGCCGAACCCGGCGACGTCCACCGCCAACTGCATCAGCTGCTCCTGGAACAGCGGGATGCCCTTGGTTTTGGCCAGCGCATTCTCCATCGCCGGGTGGTCGTAGGTGATCGGCTCCTGCCCGTTGTGACGGCGGATGAACGGATGCACCGAGTTGCCCTGGATCGGGCCGGGGCGGATCAGCGCGACCTCGATCACCAGGTCGTAGAACCTTTTCGGTTTCAGCCGGGGCAGGGTGGCCATCTGCGCCCGGGACTCCACCTGGAACACGCCCACCGAGTCCGCCTGCTGCAGCATCTCGTAGACCGCCGGCTCCTCCAGGTCGAGCTTGGCGAGGTCGACGTCGACGCCCTCGTGCTCGCGGACCAGGTCGACCGCGTAGTGCAGCGCCGAGAGCATGCCCAGGCCCAGCAGGTCGAACTTGACCAGGCCCATGGTCGCGCAGTCGTCCTTGTCCCACTGCAGGACGGACCGGTTCGCCATCCGCGCCCACTCCACCGGACACACCTCGGCGACCGGCCGGTCGCAGATCACCATGCCGCCGGAATGGATGCTCAGGTGTCTCGGGTAGTCCTGGATCTTCCTGGCCAGGTCGAAAACGTCGCCCGGAATGCCACTTTCCTGGCCGGCCAGCGGCGTCCAACCGTCCAGCTGCTTGGAATAGGCGTCCTGCTGGCCCTGCGAGTAACCCAACGCCTTGGCCATGTCCCGCACCGCCATCCGCGGCCGGTAGGTGTTGACGTTGGCGACCTGCGCGGCCTTGTCCCTGCCGTACTTGTCGTAGACGTACTGGATGACCTCCTCCCGCCGGCCGGACTCGATGTCCACGTCGATGTCCGGCGGGCCGTCCCGCTCCTGGGCCAGGAATCGTTCGAACAGCAACTCGTAGCGCACGGCGTCGACCGCGGTGATGCCCAGCGCGTAGCAGACCGCCGAGTTGGCCGCCGAACCCCGGCCCTGGCACCTGATGTCGGTGCGCCGGCAGAAGTCGACGATGTCGTGGACGATCAGGAAGTAGCCGGGAAAGTTCAGCCCGGCGATGATCGCCAGTTCCTTCTCGATCTGCGCGTAGGCCTCGGGCCTTTGTTCCGGCGGGCCGTATCTCTGGGCGGCTCCGGCCAGGGTGAGCTGGCGCAGGTGGGAGTTCTCGTCCTGACCGGGCGGCACATCATAAGGCGGCAGGTTCGGCGCGACCAGGTGCAGGTCGAACGCGCACTCCCGACCGAGGGCGGCGGCGGCGGACACCGCGGTCGGATACCGGGCGAACAGTTGCGCCATCTCCGCGCCGGACCGCAGGTGCGCGCCGGGCCCGGCCGGCAGGTACGGGTCAGCCTCGTCCAGGCTGCGCCGGGCGCGGACCGCGGCCAGGGCGGCGGCGATCCGGCCGTCGGCGGGGGTGGCGTAGTGCGCACCGGTGGTGGCCACCACCGGCAGACCCAGCTCGTGCGCGAGTGCGGCGAGGGCGTCGTTGTCCTCGTCGTCGGTGGGCAGCAGGCTCGTGGTCAGCTCGACGACGACGTTGTGGCGGCCGAACCGGTCCGTCAGCTTGGTGATCTCGGTGCGGGCACCGTCCGGGCCGTGCCGGTCGAGCGCGCGCCGGACGCTGCCCTTGCGGCAGCCGGTGAGGATCAACCAGGTGTCGTCGGCCGCGTTCGCCAGCTCGTCCAGGTCGTACACCGGGCGACCCTTCGCCTTGCCGGCCAGCTGTGCGCGGCTGATCTGCCGGGACAGCCGGTGGTAGCCCTGCTGCCCGCGGGCCAGCACCAGCAGGTGCTCGCCGACCGGGTCCGGAACGCCCAGCTGCGGTTCGGGCAGGCCGATGGACAGCTCCGCGCCGAACAGGGTGGCCAGCCCGCGCTCTCGGGCCGCCTCGTTGAACCGGACGATGCCGTACAGGCCGTCGTGGTCGGTGATCGCCAGCGCGTTCAGGCCGAGCCGGACCGCCTCGGCGGCCAGCTGTTCCGGGGTGGACGCGCCGTCCAGGAAGCTGAATGCGGAGTGGCAGTGCAACTCGGCGTACGGCGTGGTGATCGGCGGCGGCTCGGGTGGCGGCTTCGGGGGATTCTGGGGGTCGGGGTGGTGGTGCGGCCATTGCTCGATGGCCTGCAGCTGGCCGCGGCCGGACAGGGCGCGTTCCAACTCGCTCCACGACACATTCGGGTTGTGCCAGCCCATCAGTCGTACACCCCCTCGACCCGCCAACCGGCGCCGGTCGAACGGACCAGCAACGCGTCGCCGTCGTCGATGACGACCTGCAGTCGCACGCCGAGGGTCCCCTTGCCGGTGGTTCCAGCGCCGGCCCACCAGCGCTCGTCCAGCAGCCATGGCCCGGCCCAGGCCTGGATGCGCCTGGTGTTCAGCCACGACGGCGCGCCGGTGAGCAACCCACGGTCGGTGAGCCGCACCGGCGCGCCGGTCTGGTCCAGCAGGTTGATCGCCTCGGCGCTCACCCGGGCCGGTGAGGGCGCCGGGATCGATCCCGGCCACGGCGCGGTGGGGTCGCGTGGGCTGGTCCGCTCGTCGCCCCACGGCACCAGCTCGACCTGGTCGTGCGCGCTCCGGCCGCCGGCGAGCACCGGGGACAGCACCGATTCCGGGCCGAGCAAACCCTGCACCCGGGCGAAGGCCCAGGCGGCTCGTTGGTCGTCCTGCCCGTCGAAACCCCATAGGCCGTATTGGATGTGGCCGGAGCCGACCGCTTCGACCGGTTCCAGGGTGAGCCGGGTGATCGCGCCGGGTTGTCCCCGGTGGGTGAGCCAGCCATCGAGCTGCCAGCGCAGCCGGTCCGCGGTGGCGGTAGCAGTCAACGGCGCGACACATCGCCAGGTGCGGGACAGGGCGCCGCCCCGGTCGGTGGTGGCGGTGATGATGAGCCGGGTGCAGGCCAGGCCGGCGTCCGCGAGCCGGGCATGGAAGCGCTGCGCCAGCGCACGGGCGGCGAACGCGGCGGTGTCCACCCGGTCCAGCGGCGGGTCACATTCCTGCTCGACGGACAGCTCCTGCGGGATCTGCCGGCGGGACAGGCCCCGTTCGGGACGGCCGAGGGCGAGCCGGTGCGCGCGCACCCCGTCCGCGCCGAACCGGGTGGCCACCTTGTCCGGCGGGAGCGCCGCGAACGCACCGGCGGTGCTGATGCCGAGCCGGATCAGCAGGTCGGTCAGCGCGGCCCGCTCGGGCGGGCAGATCGCCGGGTCCCGGGACAGGTCGGTGATCGGCAGCGGCGCGCAGAAGCTCGCCGACTCTCCGGGTGGGACGATGGCCGTCCGATGCGCGGCCAGCACGGCCACCTCCAGGTCGTCGGCCACCCCGATGCAGCATTCGACGTCCAGCGCCTCGACCGCGTCCACGATCCGCTCCGCGGCGGCAGCCTCCGACCCGAAGTAGCGGGCGGGGCCACGTGCCGGGCAGGCCACCACCCCACAGCGGAGTATCTCCACCCCGGGCACCAGGGATTCCACCGCCGCGGCGACCGGCTCGAACATCCGCGCGTCACGGTCCGGGTCGACGGTGGCGATCAGCAGCTCCGGACAGCGCGCCTGGGCGTCCCTTCGGCGTTGGCGCACCTGCACCCCCTCGGCCCGGGCGGCGGCGGTGCACGCCTGCACCCGGTTCGCGTGGAACACCGCGACCGGATCGCTGGCCGGCCGATTCACCTGCCGGGCGGCGGCGACCGCCGTCCAATCCGGGCACCAGACGACGATGGTCCTGGTCATGGCACCGGGTTGCGGCAGAGGACGTCGACGGAGTCGCGGAGGCTGAACGGTTCGCCGTGCTGGTGGGGGCGCAGGCTGTCCGGGTCGTAGTCGGTGGTGGTGTCCGCGGGCGTTTCCGCGGAAGCGGGTTCGGGTGTGGGTGGCTCCGGGACGGTGGGGACCGGGGTGCCGTCGGGTCGGTGGAACACCCACCGGCCGGGCCGGTCGGGTACCGGGTGCAGGGTGAACCCGTCGTCGTGGACCGCCCGGTGGTGCCGCTGGCAGGGCAGGAGCAGGTTGCCCAGGTCGGTGGGTCCGCCGTCGACCCAATGGGTGACGTGGTGCGCGTCCAGGAACCGCTTGCGGGGGCAGCCGGGGAACTGGCAGCCCCCGTCCCGGAACCGCAATGCCCGCCGCAACGCCGCCGAGATCTTGCGGGTCTTGCGACCCAGTTTCAGCTGCTCGCCCGGTCTGGTCGCGGACGACACCCAGGCGACCAGCGCCGCGTCACAGGCCAGCCGCCGCGCCGCCGCGGCGGTCAGCCCGGGGCCGTGCTCGATCCGGCACCCCGCCTCCGGTCCGGGCTCCTGATCTGCGGCCAGCACCTGCGCATCGGTGTGCACCACCACCAGATGCCGGTCATCGCCGGACGAGTCGACCGGTCCGGCGGCCTGCGCGATCCGCGCCAACGCGACCAGGGCGTCCACATCGGAGGGCAGCTGCGCCGGTTCGTCGGCCGCGTCGGGACACCCGGCCGGTTCCAGCTCCCCGGTCCGCGCCTGCTCCAACGCCGCGACCAGCAGCGCACCCTCCTCCGCGGCCAGCCGGGCGGACAGCACCAGCATCCCGTCGTCGTCGTAGAACCAGCGGGCCTTGCGCCGCTGCTGCGGATCCTGGTCGGCCCGTTCGGACTTGCGGTACCCGCGGACCACCTTCTCCAACTGCGCCGCCGAATGCGTGGCGGCCTGCTCCACCAGCGTCTGCTCGTCCACCCGGTCCGCCACCCGGGTCACCGCCCGCACCTTCGAGTACGACAACCGGCCCTGCGCGAACGCCTCACCCACCAGCGGCAACCCGGTCAGGGCTCTGGCCACCCGGACGTACTCCCGCGCTGCCCCCGGCCCCACCGAGCACGACCACGACAACCAGTGCGCCATCGACTTCATCCCCCACTGCACCCACCCCTTACGCCGGTCGAACTCGGCCACCAACCGCAACCACTCCCGCGTCTGCGCGGCAAGCCGCGCCGCCATCGACGTGATCCGCCCCTCCAGCACCTCAAATGGCTCCTCGGTTCATCAAGGTCAGGTTGAGGTTGAGGGTTCGCGGGTGCGTCGAACGGGGACTCGGCCGGCTCGGGCGGCGAACCGGCGAACGGATTGCGATGCGGTCGGCTCTGCCACATCGCCGTCAGTTCCGCGTCCGTCAGGTCTTCCGCCAGATCCGTCATGCCACGCCTCCGATCATCGAGCCCCGTCCCGAACGGGTGTCCACACGCTAACCAGAGGGTCCGACAGTGCCTGAATTGTGGCTTTTATGATGCAATGACGTTTCCGTGGAGACGTCCGGCCGGTCAGGACACCCTGGCAACCGGGACCGCGGCCGGAACAATGACCGGAACCGCCGGCTCGATCCGCACCGCGGCCCGGTCGGCTCGCAGCAGCAGCTCCACCACAGAGCCCCGACCGGCCGCCCGCCGGCCTCCGACCTGCACCACCAGCTCCCGGTCCCGCAGCCGGCCGTGCCCCCGATCCAGCCCCTGACACCCGGCCCATCGAGCGGTCAACACCAGCTCGGCGCCCGGCCACGGGCCGGCGACCAACAGCACGGCGCCACGCTGCCGGAGCCGGCCGGAGATCACCCGCTGCCGGGACGGCGACGGCCGAGCGGACGAGGGCAACGACACGGCGACCATGTCCACCCCGTCGATCAGGATCGACACCACCTGCAGCACATCCGGCCCGGGGTCGGGAATCAGCACCACCCGGTCGAGGTCCACGCCCAGTTCGGCGGCCGCACGCAGCCCGAGACCGGGCATCCCGACAAGCGCCGCCCAGTGCCCCGCCGCTGCGCCGGGTCCGGCGAGCAGGCTGAACAACAGGCTGGTCGCTCCCTGGCCGAGCACGCTGACCACCGACCCGCGAGCAAGACCACCCCGGGGCAGCGCCGCCGCCAATGGGGCAGCCATCGGCAGCACGGCCGAGCCATCGAACACGTGTTCGATGTTAGATGGCGGCCACCCAGCGCCGCAACACCTCGGCGCCGGCGTCGCCCGACTTCTCCGGGTGGAACTGGGTGGCCGAGAGCGGCCCGTTCTCGACCGCGGCGACGAACCGGTCACCGCCGTGCTCGGCCCAGGTCACCACGGGGGGAACAAAGGGCCGGGACACCTCGAGTTCCCACCGACGAACGGCGTAGGAATGCACGAAGTAGAAGCGGGTGTCCGGGTCGAGTCCTTCGAACAGCACCGACCCGGCGCCCGGAACCACCGTGTTCCAGCCCATGTGCGGCACGATCGGCGCCTGCAGCCGCTCCACCGTGCCCGGCCACTCCCCGACCCCGGACGTCTCCACACCGTGCTCGACGCCCCGCTCGAACAGGATCTGCATGCCCACGCAGATGCCGAGCACGGGCCGGTTGCCGGCCAGCCGCCGGCCGATGATCCGCTGCCCGCGGACCGCGGTCAGCCCCTGCATGCACGCCTCATAGGCGCCGACGCCCGGCACCACCAGGCCGTCGGCGTTCAACGCGGCATCGAAATCGGAGGTGACCGTCACGCAGGCGCCGGTGCGGCGCAGGGCCCGCTCCGCGGACGCGAGATTGCCCGAGCCGTAGTCGAGCACCACGAGGTCTTTCATTGCATCAGCCAGAGCACGCCACCGATGATGCACGCCACGCAGAACACGCCCAACAGGACCGCCGCCGGCACCGACTTGCGCCACAGCGCGAGCACTCCACCGAGCAGGAAGCCACCCAACCCGATCAGCAGGATCGGGACCAGAACCGTCACAGCACGCCCTTGGTGGACGGGATGCCTGGCACCCGCGGGTCCGGTTCCACCGCCTGCCGCAGCGCCCGGGCGACGGCCTTGTACTGCGCCTCGCAGATGTGGTGGGGATCGCGCCCGTAGAGCACGCGGACGTGCAGGTTCATCCTGGCGTGGAAGGCGAGCGAGTCGAACACGTGCCGGTTGAGGACCACCGGATAGTTGTTGCCGACCACGAAACCGGTCACGTTCTCCGGCTCGCCGGCGTGCACGCTGTACGGCCGGCCGGACAGGTCGATCGCGGCGTGCGCCAGCGTCTCGTCCATCGGCACGAACGCGTCGCCGAACCGGCGGATGCCCTTCTTGTCACCCACCGCCTGCCCGATCGCCTGGCCCAGCACGATCGCGGTGTCCTCGACCGTGTGGTGGGCGTCGATGTCCACGTCGCCGACGGACCGGACGGTCAGGTCGAAGCTGCCGTGCACGCCGAACGCGGTGAGCATGTGGTCGTAGAACCGCACCCCGGTGGAGATCTCCACCTGCCCGGTGCCGTCCAGGTCCAGGTCGACCAGCACGGTCGACTCGCTCGTGGTGCGCTCGATGCGCGCCCGCCGGCTCATCCGTTCTCCTTCAGCGATCGGGTCGCCTTGACCAGCACGTCGTTCTCGGCGTCGGTGCCGATGGTGGCCCGCAGGTATCCGGGGATGCCCACGTCCCGCACCAGCACCCCGGTGTCCAGGTACTGCTGCCAAGTCGCCTTGGCGTCGGCGAACTCGCCGAACAGCAGGAAGTTGGCATCCGATTCGATCACCCGCAGGCCCAGCTCGGTCAGCGCCGCGGCCACCCTGTTTCGTTCCGCCACCAGGTGCGCGACGGAGGCCAGCGTGTCGTCGGCGTGCCGCAACGCGGCCAGCGCGGCGGCCTGGGTGAGCGTCGACAGGTGATACGGCAGCCGGACCAGCAGCAACGCGTCGATGACGGCGGGCGCGGCGGCCAGGTACCCCAGCCGGCCGCCGGCGAACGCGAACGCCTTGGACATGGTCCGGACGACGACGAGTTTCTGCGGAAACGTCTCGATGAGCTCGATCGCGGACGGCCGGGCGGAGAACTCCGCGTACGCCTCGTCCACCACCACGATGCCAGGGGTCACCTCGGCGAGCCGAGCCACGTCGTCCAGCGACAGCGATCCCCCGGTCGGATTGTTCGGGCTGGTGACGAACAGCACGTCCGGCTTGCGGTCGGCGACCAGCTCGACGGCGACGGACGTGTCGACGGCGAAGTCGGCGCGGCGCGGACAGGACAGCCAGGTGGTGCGGGTGCCCGACGCGATGATCGGGTGCATCGAGTAGGACGGCTCGAACCCCAGCGCCGCCCGGCCCGGCCCGGCGAACGCCTGCAGCAGCTGCAGCAGGATCTCGTTGGAGCCGTTGGCCGCCCACACGTTCGCGCCGGTCAGCGGCACCCCGGTGGACCGGGACAGGTAGTCCGCGAGCGAGGTCCGCAGCGCGACGGCGTCCCGATCCGGGTACCGGTTCAGCTCGACGGCGGCCGCCGCGACCGACGCGGCCAGGTCGGCGACCAAGGCGTCCGACGGCGGATACGGGTTCTCGTTGGTGTTCACCCGCACCGGCACGTCCAACTGCGGGGCGCCGTAGGGAGACTTGCCGACCAGGTCCTCGCGCAGCGGCAGGTCGGCCAGGGTGACCTCGTTCATGCGCTGAACCGTGCCGCGACCGCCTCGCCGTGCGCGGGCAGGTCCTCGGCCGCCGACAACGCGGCGACATGCGGCGCGACCTCACGCAACGCGTCGGCCGAATAGTCGATGACCTGCTGCTGCCGCAGGAACGTGGTGGCGGCCAGGCCGGCGGAGAACCGGGCCGACCCGCCGGTCGGCAGCACGTGGTTGGACCCGGCGCAGTAGTCGCCCAACGACACCGGCGAGTACGACCCGACGAAGACCGCGCCGGCATTGCGCACCCGCGCCGCCACCGCCCCGGCGTCGGACGTCTGGATCTCCAGGTGCTCGGCGGCGTAGGCGTCGGCCACCGCAAGGGCGTCGTCCAGCGAGGCGACCAGCACGACGCCGGACTGCGGCCCGGTCAGCGCCTGCGTGATCCGCTCGGTGTGCTTGGTCACGGACACGCGCGGCAGCAGTGCCTGATCAACTGCGTCGGCCAGCTCGACCGACGTCGTGATCAGCACGGACGCGGCCAGCGGGTCGTGCTCGGCCTGCGAGATCAGGTCGGCGGCGACGAACTCGGGGTCCGCCGAGTCGTCCGCGATCACCGCGATTTCCGTGGGGCCCGCCTCCGAGTCGATGCCGACGACGCCGCGCAGCAGCCGCTTGGCGGCGGTGACGTACACGTTGCCCGGCCCGGTGATCACGTCCACCGGTCCGACGCCGTCGGCGCCTAATGCGAGCATGGCGATACCCTGCGCGCCGCCCGCCGCGTACACCTCGTCGACGCCCAGCAGCGCGCAGGCCGCCAGCACGTTGCGGTCCGGCCAGCCGTCGTTGTCCTTCTGCGGGGGGGAGGTGACGGCGATGGCGTCGACGCCCGCGACCTGCGCGGGCACCACGTTCATCACCACGCTGGACGGGTACAACGCTCGGCCGCCCGGCACGTACAGACCGACCCGGCGCACCGGCACCCAGCGCTGCCGCACGACGCCCCCGGTCGCCAGTTCCGTGACCGTTTCCGCCGGGAGCTGGGCGGTGTGCCCGGCCCGGGCCCGCGCGATGGACTCCACCAGCGCGTCCCGCACCGGCCCGTCGATCGCGCCCGCGGCATCCTCGATCACCTGCGCCGGAACCCGGAGCGAGGCCGGACGCACGCCGTCGAACCGTTCGCCCGCGTCCAGGACCGCCTCGGCACCGCGATGCCGGACGTCGTCGATGATCGGCGCGACGCTGGCGGTCGCGGCCCCGATGTCGACGGCGGCCCGGGGCAGCACGTCGCCGAGCGCGGGGGGCAGCCCGGCGCGCAGGTCGATCCGTTGGAGCATGGGATCAAGCCTAGGGTGTCAGCCGACCAGGTCCAGACCGATGTCCAGGGCCGGCGCGGAGTGGGTGAGCGCGCCGACCGCCAGGTAGTCCACCCCGGTCTCCGCGACCGCACGCGCGCGGGAAAGGGTCAGCCCGCCGGACGCCTCGAGGTGCACATAGCGTGGCAGGGCGCGGGCCCGGCGGACCGCCTCCTCGGTGTCGGCGAGCGAGAAGTTGTCCAGCAGCACCAGTTCCGCGCCGGCGCCGATCGCCTCGTCGAACTGGTCGATGGTGTCGACCTCGACCTCGAGGGTGATGTCCGGGTCGCGCGCGCGGACCGCCTTGATGGCCGCGGTGACCGATCCGGCCGCGGCGACGTGGTTGTCCTTGATCAGGGCCGCGTCGCCCAGGCTCATCCGGTGGTTGACTCCGCCGCCGCACCGGACCGCGTACTTCTCCAGGGCGCGCAGTCCGGGCAGGGTTTTGCGGGTGTCCCGGATCCGGGCAGACGTGCCGGCCACCGCGTCCACCCACGTCCGGGTGAGCGAGGCGATCCCGGACAGGTGGGTGAGCAGGTTCAGCGCGGTCCGCTCGGCGGTCAGCAATCCCGCGGTCGGACCCCGGACGATCAGGGCCGGCTCCCCGGGCACCAGCCGATCGCCGTCCGCGACGAGTTGCTCCACGACCACGTCCGGGCCGATGACGGTGGCGAAGACGCGAGCGGCGATCGGTCCACCGGCGAGCACACCGGCCTGCCGCGGGGTGAGCCGGGCCGTGGCCTGCTGACCGTCCGGCACGGTCGCCAGGGTGGTGATGTCCGGACCGTCGGCCAGGTCCTCGGCCAGCGCCCGGTCGACGACGGCCCGGATCGCGGCGTCGATCATCGGACCGCCGCCGGTTCCAGCACCTCGATCTGCTCGTCGCGGGACCGCACCAGCACCGGCCGTTCCCACTCGACCACCCGCTCCGGGTGATCGGTCCGCACGTGGCAGCCCCTGGACTCGGTGCGGACCTCGGCGGCGGCCAGCAGCGCGCCGGCGGCCAGCGCCAGGTTCGCCGCCTCCACCGACGCCCGGTCGACCGTTTCTCCCCCGATACCACCGGAAACGTCGCCAAGCGAGGCGACCGCCGACTGCGCGGCCAGCAGCCCGGGCAGGTCGCGGCCGATCCCGGCGGAGCTGCTCATGGTCGCCTGCAGCTCGACCCGACCGGCCGGATCGGCGGTCGGCGGCGGGGTGAGGACGAGTTCGGCGGGCCGGGACGTTTCCGCGGAAACGTCCCCGCGCACCGCCGCGGCCGCCCGCTCGCCCATCACCAGGCCCTCGAGCAGGGAATTCGACGCGAGCCGGTTGGCCCCGTGCAGCCCGGTCCGCGCAACCTCGCCGA
This sequence comes from uncultured Actinomycetes bacterium, assembly GCA_964497705.1. Taxonomy (GTDB): domain Bacteria; phylum Actinomycetota; class Actinomycetes; order Mycobacteriales; family Nakamurellaceae; genus Nakamurella. The sequence continues at coordinate 250,669 of CAZCEH010000001.1, forward strand.
CGGCCAGCAGGCCGGGCACCGTGGTGCGGCCGTCCAGATCGGTCCACACGCCGCCGCAGTGGTAGTGCGCGGCCGGCGCAACCGGGATCGGCTGCCGGGTCGGGTCGACCCCGGCGGCCGCACAGGCCGCGGACACGGTCGGGAACCGGCGGTGGAACACCTCCGGTGCGATCGTCGTGGCGTCCAGGTAGACGTGGTCGGTCACCCCGGCGGGCGCCGACGCCAGCCGGCGGGTGATGGCCAGCGACACCACGTCCCGCGGCGCGAGGTCCTCCAGCGGGTGCACGCCACGCATGACCCGCTCGCCCGCGGCGTCGACGAGCACGGCGCCCTCGCCGCGGACCGCCTCGGTGACCAGGGCCCGGTGCCCGAGGTCGCCCGGGCCGGTCCACAGCACGGTCGGGTGGAACTGCATGAACTCGACGTCGGCCAGCGCCGCCCCGGCGCGCAGCGCCATGGCCAGGCCGTCGGCGGTGGCCACGCCGGGATTGGTGGTGGCCGCGTACAGATGCCCGGCGCCGCCGGTCGCCAGCACGACCGCGCCGGCTCGGATCAGCCCGACCCGACCGTCGGGGGCGAGCACGGACAGGCCGCGGGCCCGGCCGGCACCGTCCAGCACGACGTCCAACGCGACGTGGTCGGCCAGCACGGCGGGCAGCCCCGCCGGTCGACCGACGGCGGCGAGCAGGGCACGCTCGATCTCGGCGCCGGTGGCGTCCCCGCCGGCGTGGATGACCCGGTCGGCGGTGTGCCCGCCCTCCCGGGTGCGCAGCAGCCCGCCCGGGCCGGCGTCGAACAGTGCGCCGCGCGCGATCAGCCGGGCGACCGCGCCCGGGCCGGCCGACAGGATCAGCTCCACCGCCGACGGATCGCTCAGACCCGCCCCGGCGACCAGGGTGTCCCGCACGTGGGCGGCCACACTGTCGCCGGGGTCGCGCTCGTCACGGACGACGGCGACCCCGCCCTGCGCCCACGAGGTGTTCGCCTCGTCGGGCGCTCCCTTGGTGACCACCAGCACCCGCGGCCCGGTCAGGCCCAGCGCACAGGTCAGCCCGGCGACGCCGGTGCCGACGACCACCACGTCGGTGGTCGCCTCCCAGTCCGGCAGCAGGGCACCGGCGGCCGAGATGTTCACTCGCCGCCCCCGCTCATCCCGATGGCGATCATCCGCTCGACGGCGCCGCGCGCCCGGGCGGCGACGTCGGGATCGACGACGACCTCGTCGCGCATGTCCTCCAGGGACCGCAGCAGCTTGGCCGGGGTGATCATCTTCATGTACTTGCAGGACGCCCGGTCGTTGACGGCCAGGAAGTCGACCCCCGGAGCCGCCCGGCGCAACTGGTGGATCATGCCGATCTCGGTGGCCACCAGCACCTGCCGGGACCGGCCGACCCGCGCGGCGTCCACCATCTCGCCGGTGGACAGGATCTTCACCCGGTCGGCCGACACCGCGCCGGCGGTGGCCAGGTACAGCGCGCTGGTCGCGCAGCCGCACTCCGGGTGGATGTACAGGTCGGCATCGGGATGGGACTTCGCTTGCGCGGCGAGCTGGCCGCCGTTGATGCCGGCGTGCACGTGACACTCACCGCCCCACACCTGGATGTTGTCCCGGCCCAGGATCCGCCGCACGTGCGCGCCGAGGAACTGGTCGGGACCGAACAGGACCGGCGTGTCCTCGGGAATGGACCTGACGACCTCGACCGCGTTGGAGGAGGTGCAGCAGATGTCGGTCTCCGCCTTCACCTCGGCGGTGGTGTTCACGTAGGAGACGACGACCGCGCCCGGGTTGGCCGCCTTCCACTCCCGCAACTGGTCGGCGGTGATCGAATCGGCCAGCGAGCAGCCGGCGTCCGCGTCCGGAATGAGCACGGTCTTGTCCGGGGAGAGGATCTTGGCGGTTTCCGCCATGAAATGCACGCCGCAGAACACGATGGTCTCCTGCGGGGCGGTCGCCGCGATCCGGGACAGGGCCAGCGAGTCGCCCACGTGATGAGCGATGTCCTGAATCTCGGGCACCTGGTAGTTGTGCGCCAGGATGACGGCGTTGCGCCGCTCGGCGAGCGCACGAACCCGTTCGGCCCAGTCGGCCGCGAGACCCGCAGTCGGTGCGGTGGCCAAGGTCGCTGTCATGTGGTCCTCCACCTGTTGCCAGGTTTTCGACTACTGATCGAAAACGCCCTGAGTCTAGCAGGTGGGTTATCGACTTACAATCGGCAACATGCTTCCCGCCGGGCCGGGCTCACCGACGGGCCGCAAAAGCGCCAGCCTGCTCGAGGTGCTGGCCGCCGTGTTCACCGTCCATCGCGGCCCTGGGAATCACGGCCCGGGTCCGCAGCTCCAACTGCTGCTGTGGCGGCGGGCCAAGGAGCCGGACGCCGGCAAATGGGCCCTGCCGGGCGGCGTGGTCTGGGACAACGAGGACGTCGACGCTTCCGCCCGCCGACAGTTGGCGGAGAAGGTCGACCTGCGGCAGGTGACCCACCTGGAGCAGACCGGGGTGTTCTCCGATCCCGTCCGGATGCCGGACATCCGCATGGTGGCAACGGGTTTCCTCGGCCTCGTGCCGATGGACGCGCATCCGACGCTGCCCGCGGACACCGCCTGGCACCCGGTCGACGCGCTGCCGGAGATGGCGTTCGACCACGCGGTCATCGCGGACCGGGCGTTGCAGCGGCTGCGGGCCAAGCTGTCCTACACGAACATCGCCTTCGCGCTGGCCCCGGTCAGCTTCACCCTGGCCGAGTTGGGCCGGATCTACGCCGCGGCGCTGAGCCATGACGTGGACGTCACCAACCTGCAGCGCATCCTGACCCGCCGGCGGATGCTCGAGCCGACCGGGTCGACCGCTCCCACGGGTCCGACCGGCGGGCGGCCGGCGGCCATGTACCGCTTCAGCGTCGGCGAGTACCGGGTCACGGATCCGTTCGCGGCGTTCCGTCCGCCAGGAGCGCAGGCGGGAGGCTAGGCACTCCCAGATCCGGCCGCCCGTTCCAGGCGACCAGGAACGTGGAGACCAGGGCGGCGACCGCCGGCTGCGCGAGCACGGCCAGGATGGTGCCGGTGGTCGGCGGCGCGGTCACGATGGAATCCGCCGCGGTAGGCCCAACAGTCGCCCCGACGGACGCCGGGTCGGTGCCGGGTGCGACGAGAATGCCCAGCCCCCAGGCGATCAGCGCCCCGGCGAACGATCCGCCGATCAGCGTGAGCAGCATCCGCCACCCCCGGGTCGCCCGGATCCGCCAGGCGCCGATCGCCGTCAACACCCCGACGACGATGCCCAGCCAGCAGAACAGGGCGAGGCTGACGAAGTGGTAGCTGGTGGTCGTCGGCAGGGCGCCGTACCGGCCGTCGGCCAGCACCTTGTACGGCACGCCAGGCGCCAGGAACGCCCAGATCAGGCCCTGCAGCACCCCGACCACCGCGCAGACCACCAGGATGAGCGTTCCGCCGCGCCTCACGAGGCGATGCAGTCGGCGCCCAGCAGCGCCTTCAGGTCGCCGATCAGTGCCGATGTCCGGGTCACCCGCAGCCCGTCGTCCAGCCTCAGCGTGGTGCAGCGGGACCCGTTGAGCAGCCGCAGGTGCACCGCGGTGGTGCCCGGGTGCGCCTGCAGCACGTCCTTGAGCCGGTCCACCACCGGCGGGGTGCAGCGCTGCGCCGCGATGGACAGCTGCACCGGCCCCTTACCCGGGTCCTGGGACAGGTCGGGCACCACCACCGACTGGGCATGCAGCGACAGCCGGTCCTCCGACCGCGCCACCCGGGCCTTGACCAGCACGATCGCGTCCTCGGCCAGCAGCATCGCGCACTCGGCGTAGACCTTCGGGAAGAACGCCACCTCCACCCCGCCGGCCAGGTCCTCCAGGGTCGCGGAGGCCCACGGGTCGCCCTTCTTGGTCAGCCGCCGCTGCAGGTTGGTCAGGATGCCACCCACGGTGACCATGCCCCGGTCCGGGATGGTGCCGTCCAGGATGTCCGGGATGGACGCGTCCGACTGCGCCGACAGGATGTGCTCGACCCCGGCCAGCGGGTGCCCGGACACGTACAGCCCCAGCATCTCCCGCTCGAAACCCAGTCGCAGCTTGGTGTCCCACTCGGTGTCCGGGACGTTGCCACGGAACGTGTCGCCCTTCTCCTCCTGGGTCATCTCACCGAACAGATCGAACTGGCCGATCGCCTCGGCCTTCTTCAACCCGAGCACCTCGTCGACGGCCCGCACGTGGTCCATCAGCAGGCCCTTGCGCGGGTGCCCCATCGAGTCGAACGCGCCGGCCTTGATCAGCGACTCGACGACCTTCTTGTTGCAGGCGGTGGCGTCGACCTTGTCCAGGAAGTCGTAGAAGTCGGTGTAGGCGCCCTTGTCCTTGCGGCAGGCCACGATCGAGGCGACCACGCCGGTGCCGACGTTGCGCACGGCGGACAGGCCGAACCGGATGTCGGTGCCGACCGGGGCGAAGTTCTGCACGGACGCGTTGACGTCCGGCGGCAGCACCTTGATCCCCATGGTGCGGCATTCGGCCAGGTAGATGGCCATCTTGTCCTTGTCGTCGCCGACCGAGGTGAGCAGCGCCGCCATGTACTCGGCCGGATAGTTGGCCTTCAGGTAGGCCGTCCAGTAGGACAGCATCCCGTACGCGGCCGAGTGCGCCTTGTTGAACGCGTAGTCCGAGAACGGGACCAGGATGTCCCACAACGTCTTGATCGCGTTCGCGCCGTAACCCCGGTTCGCCATCCCGGAGGAGAAGGTCTCGTACTGGGCGTCCAGCTCGGCCTTCTTCTTCTTGCCCATCGCCCGGCGCAGCAGGTCGGCGGCGCCCAGGGTGTAGCCGGCCAGGTGCTGGGCGATCGCCATCACCTGCTCCTGGTAGACGATCAGCCCGTAGGTGTCGCCCAGTAAGGGCGCCAGTGCTTGTGCAAGTTCCTCATGGATCGGCACCACCGGCTTGCGGCCCGTCTTGCGGTCCGCGTACTCGTTGTGAGAGTTGGCCCCCATCGGGCCCGGCCGATACAGGGCGATGACCGCGGAGATGTCCTCGAAGTTGTCCGGCCGCATCGACCGCAGCAGCGCCCGCATGGGGCCGCCGTCGAGCTGGAACACGCCCAGGGTGTCGCCGCGGGACAGCAGCTCGTAGGCGGGCTGGTCGTCCAGCGGCAGGTCCTCCAGGACCAGGTCGACGCCGCGGTTGGCGTGGATGTTGGCGACCGCGTCGTCCAGGATGGTCAGGTTGCGCAGCCCCAGGAAGTCCATCTTGATGAGGCCGAGCTTTTCGCAGGTCGGGTAGTCGAACTGGGTGATGATCGCGCCGTCCTGCTCCCGTTTCATGATCGGGATCAGGTTCAGCAGCGGCGCCGACGACATGATCACGCCGGCCGCGTGCACACCCCACTGCCGCTTGAGGCCCTCCAGCCCGCGGGCGGTGTCGACCACCTTGCGCACGTCCGGGTCGGTGTCGACCAGGCCGCGGAACTCCGCGCCCTCGGCGTATCGGGCGTCCGACGGCTCGAAGATCTTCGACAGCGGCACGTCCTTGCCCATCACCGGCGGCGGCATCACCTTGGTGATCCGGTCGCCGACGGAGAACGGCATGCCCAGAACCCGGGCGGAGTCCTTGACCGCCTGCTTGGCCTTGATGGTGCCGTAGGTGACGATCTGCGCGACCCGGTCGTCGCCGTAGCGCTCGGTGACGTACCGGATCACGTCGCCGCGCCGGCGTTCGTCGAAGTCCACGTCGAAGTCGGGCATGGACACCCGGTCCGGGTTCAGGAACCGCTCGAAGATCAGCCCGTGCACCAACGGGTTGAGGTCGGTGATCCGCATCGCGTAGGCGACCATCGACCCCGCGCCCGACCCGCGGCCCGGGCCGACCCGGATGCCGTGGTCCTTGGCCCAGTTGATGAAGTCGGCGACCACCAGGAAGTAGCCGGGGAAGTTCATCGCGGTGATGACGCCGACCTCGTAGTCGGCCTGCTTGCGCACCTCGGGCGGGATACCGTCCGGGAACCGGATGGCGAGGCCCTTCTCGACCTCCTTGACGAACCAGGTCTGCTCGGTCTCCCCCTCGGGCACCGGGAACCTGGGCATGTAGGAGGACGATTCGTCGAACGCGACCGAGCAGCGCTGCGCGATCAGCAGCGTGTTGTCGCAGGCCTCGCGCAGGTCGTATTTGTCGGCCCAGAGCGCGCGCATCTCGGCCGGCGACTTCAGGTAGAAGTCCTGCGCGTCGAACTTGAACCGGTTCGGGTCGTCCAGGGTCTTGCCGGACTGCACGCACAGCAGCGCCTCGTGCGCGCCGGCGTCCTCCTTGTTGGTGTAGTGCAGGTCGTTGGTGGCCACCATCGGCAGCCTCAGGTCGCGGGCCAGCCGGATCAGACCGTCGCGGACCCGGGTCTCGATGGACAGGCCGTGATCCATCAGCTCCAAGAAATAGTTGTCGACGCCGAGGATGTCCCGGAATTCGGCGGCGCTGGCGCGCGCCTTTTCGTAGTTGCCGATCCGCAGCCAGGTCTGCACCTCGCCGGACGGGCACCCGGTGGTGCCGATCAGTCCCTTGGCGTACTCGGCCAGCAGCTCCCGGTCGGCCCGCGGCTTGTAGAAGAAGCCCTCGATGGACGATCGCGAGGCCAGCCGGAACAGGTTGTGCATGCCCTCGGTGCTCTCCGAGAGCAGGGTCATATGGGTGTAGGCGCCGGCGCCGGAGACGTCGTCGTCGCCACCGTCGGCCCAGCGGACCCGGGTCTTGTCGAACCGGGAGGTGTTCGGGGTGAGGTAGGCCTCCATCCCGATGATCGGGTTCACCCCGGCCGCCTTGGCCTGCCGGTAGAAGTCGTGCGCGCCGAACACGTTGCCGTGATCGGTCATGGCGAGCGCGGGCATGCCCAGCTCGGCGGTCCGGGCGAACAGCTCCCCCAGCCGGGCAGCGCCGTCGAGCATGGAGTACTCGGTGTGCACGTGCAGATGGACGAAGGAGTCGCTCACGTCCTAGTTCTTAGCACGGGGGTCGGACGGTGCCCGCGCGCGTCGCGCGGCCGTGTCTCACCGGTGGTGACAATAGGTCTCGATGTAGACCTCGACCTGGTCGACGGCGTGCCCGTTGGGCGCCAACTGGATGATCAGCGTCTGGATGCGCTGCTTGTATCGCTGCAGCTCGGGCGCGGTTTCGCCGATCATGTGCTCGGCCAGCCGGTCCAACTCGAAGGCGAGCCGGCGCTCGGTCCCCCGGTTGCCCGCCACCGCCGTCTCCACGGCCTCGAGCCTGCGCTGCAGCTCCTGGACGTCCACCGTCGCCTTCCTTCCCCTGGACCGGTCTGGATCGGCGTCGATGACGATCAAGCGACAGTGTGGCTCAACCCGAATCCGCGATGACAGGGTATTAGGTCCTCGATGGGTCACGCTCGGCGTTCCACAACCAGGCGAGGCTGTTGGCGATCGGCCGGATGACGGCCACGTCGTTCCAGTAGGCGACGTGCGACACCGGCGACATCCCGATGAGCAGGGTGCCGACGGACACCGACCGGTCCTCGTCGACCGCCTGATCCCACTCCGGCGACAGACCCTTGAGCGGGAAGGCGAGCACGTCGTCGGCGTCGTAGAAGTTGATCCATTCGGCGGCCGCCGCGCGCACCGGGTCCGGGCTGGTGCGCGCCGGGATCTGCAGCGGCCGGGCGAAGTCACCGTCCCGCTGGGTCCACAGCGCGATCGGGCTGCCGAGAGTATAGAAGCCGGTCAGCGTCCGCCCGCTCTCCAGCGGCGTGCCCGCCTGGCGCCGGCCCTTGCCCAGGTCGTAGAAGTGGTCGGCGGCGATGACGCTGCCCAGGCTGTGCGCGACGACGAACAGCGGCGCGTCCGGGGCCTGCTGGGCCAGCCGGGCGAGGGCCTCCCGCACCCGATCGTGCACCGCGTCGTAGACCTCGCGGCTGTGCGGGGAGACCTGGTAGGCGACCACGTCGCCGACGAAGTTGGTCACCGCCCAGCGCAGCGTCGGCCAGTGGATCCGCGGGATGCCGGGGACGTGCCGCACCAGGCCGGACAGGGCCAGCGGCACCAGGGACAGCGTCGAGCCGGTCGCCACCCGCTGGGTCAGCTTGTTCATCGCGCTGAACCAGCCCGAGGCGAAGCCGGGGACCGCCCGCTCGGACAGCCGGTCCTCCCGCTCGATCACCGCGGGCGCCCAGTACGCGGACTCGATGACCAGGTCGTCGTCGGCGTTCGGCTGGTTGGTCGCCGCCCGGAACTGCTTGCGCAGCTCGGCGATCGCGGTCCGGGCATAGTCGGGCTCACGAATACCCACGCCGTGCACGAACAGCACGGCGATCCGGTCGGCGGCCACGCGTCAGGGCTTGTACTTCTTGCGCCCGATCAGGAACCCCGCGATGAGCCCGCCCGCGGCGGCGATGGCCAGCGCGATCCACAGCGACATGGTGACGCTGAAGAACAGGAAGGAGACGTTGGCCGGATCCCGGTTGATCACGATGAAGACGATCACCAGCGCGGCGATGATCAGGCCGCCGACTGCCCGGCCGGACAGTCCACCGCCCTTCTTCTGCGGCGCGGTGCCGGACGAGTACTCGGTCATGAGGCCAGTATCGGCCCCGGCTAGTGGCTTTGCTCCTCGCGCCACGCCTTCGAGCCCGCGACGGCCGCGACCTTGGCCTGGTGCAGCCGCCGGCGAGCGATCTCCGACGGCGACTCCTCCAGTTGCGCCACCCAGTTCCGGACCGCCCGGCCGAAGGCGGTCGCGGACAGCACGAAGCCGATCATCCAGATCACCGCGCCGACGCAGGCCAGCACGATCCCGCCACGCAACTGGCGGGTGTCGATCTCGAACGTTGGACGGTTGCTCATCAATGTCCCCTTCGCCTTTGACAGGACAGGTCCTTCACAGGACAGGTCCGGTCAGTATCTCCCGACCTGCACGATGTGCACCGGCTCGTTCTCCGGTCCCAGCCAGCTCCAGTTGTGCTGGGACCAGTGCCAGGTCGCGCCGGTGACCAGGTCGTGCACGGGGAACGAGTCGTCCCAGTGCAGGCCCAGTTCGGGCATGTTCAGGTGGAACCAGGACGCCTGGTTGTGGTGGGGATCCAGGTTGGCCACCACGATGATCGTGTCGTCCCGGCCGTCGGGCAGGATCCGGCGCTTGGAGAAGACCATCACGTGGGAGTTCTCCGCGTTGTGGAACCGTAGGTTCCGCAGCCAGTGCAGGGTCGGGTGTTCGCGGCGGATCCGGTTGATCAGCGCCAGCCACCAGCCGATGGACTGGCCGGCCTTGGACCCGTACTGCTCGTAGTCCTCCCAGTGCCGGTTCTTGAACTCGTACTTCTCGTTGTCGATCTGCTCCTGCGCGCCCGGCCGCGGCTCGGACTCCATCAGCTCGTAGCCGGCGTAGATGCCGTAGGTGGGCACCAGGGTGGCGGCCAGCGCCGCCCGCAGCTTCCAGGCGGCCGGCCCGCCATGGGTCATGTACGGGGTGAGGATGTCGTGCGTGGTCGGCCAGAAGCTCGGCCGCATGTAGTGCGCGGAGTCCCGGGCCAGTTCCTGGCAGTAGCTCTCCAGGTCCCACTTCTCGTTGCGCCACGCGTAGTAGGTGTAGGACTGCTGGAAGCCGATCTTGCCCAGCCCGTGCATCATCGCCGGGCGGGTGAATGCCTCGGCCAGCCAGATGGTCTCGGGGTAGTCGATGGCGACGTCGCCGATCAGCCACTCCCAGAACTCCACCGGCTTGGTGTGCGGGTTGTCCACCCGGAAGATCCGCACGCCATGATCCAGCCACACCTGGACGACCCGGCGGATCTCCGCGTAGATGCCCTGCGGGTCGTTGTCGAAGTTCAGTGGATAGATGTCCTGGTACTTCTTCGGCGGGTTCTCCGCGTAGGCGATCGTGCCGTCGTTGCGGGTGGTGAACCACTCGGGGTGGTCCTTCACCCACGGGTGGTCCGGCGCGCACTGCAGCGCGATGTCCATCGCCACCTCCAGGCCCAGTTCACGGGCGCGGGCGACGAACGCGTCGAAGTCGTCGAAGGTGCCCAGTTCCGGGTGAATGGCGTCGTGCCCGCCCTCGGCCGCGCCGATCGCGTACGGCGAGCCGGGGTCGTGCTCGTCGACGATCAGGGTGTTGTTCGGGCCCTTGCGATTGATCCGGCCGATCGGGTGGATCGGCGTCAGATAGATGACGTCGAAGCCCATCTGGGCGACGGCCGGCAGCCGTTCGGCGGCGGTGGCGAAGGTGCCGCTGTGCCACAGACCGGTGGACTCGTCGAACCAGCAGCCCTCGGATCGGGGGAAGAACTCGTACCAGGCCCCGTAGAGCGCGCGTTCCCGCTCGACCAGCCACGGGTAGTCCGGGCTGGCGGACACGTAGTCGCGCAGCGGCCGGGCCGCCATCTCCTGCTCGACGGCGGTGGACACGCCGCCGCGCAGCCGGTTTCCGGGCGAGTGCGAGACGTCGCGCAACTTCCAGATCGCGTCATGCAGGACCGCGGCCTGCTCGGGGGTGCGCTCGACCTGGGCGAGGGCCCGTTCCAGGACCCGGGCGCCCTCCTCGAGCATGACCTCGGTGTCCACGTCCGCGGCGATCTTGATCGTGGCATCGTGGTGCCAGGTGCCGTACGGGTCGGACCAGCCCTCCACCCGGTAGGACCACAGGCCCGTGGCCGGCGCGCTGACCGTCACCGTCCAGTGGTCCAGGCCCGGGTTGACGCAGGTCATCGGCAACACGGTGGTCGCCCCGGTCGGATCGGTCAGGACAACGTTGGCGTTGACCGCGTCGTGCCCCTCCCGGTAGACGGTCGCGGTGACGTCGAACTCCTCGCCCACCACGGACTTCGACGGCCGGTTGCCGTCGTCGACGATCGGGAAGACGTCGGCCACCGGGATCCGGCCGAGCGGCCGGGAGCCGACCGTCGGTGGCGCCTTGCGGGCCGGCGGCGCCGGCTTCCGGGGCGCGCGGGGCGCCCGTGCCGGCTTGGCGTCGGCCGGCTTGACGGCCGATGCCTTCGCGGTGGCCGTCTTTGCGGGGGTCTTGGTGGACGCGGGCTTGCGGGCTGCGGCGGTCACGGCGAAAACGCTACCCAACCGTCGATCGGGCCGCGCGGTACCGGCGGATCAGTTCATTGGTGGAGCTGTCGTGGTTCAGCTCGGGTTCGTCGCCGGCCTGGAGCTCGGGGGTCACCCGCTGGGCCAGTTGCTTGCCCAGCTCGACGCCCCACTGGTCGAACGACCCGATCGACCACACGGCGCCCTGGGTGAACACGCTGTGCTCGTACAGGGCGATCAGCTGGCCGAGCACGTAGGGCGTGAGCCGCTCGATCAGGAACGTCGAGGAGGGCCGGTTGCCCTCGAACACCTTGAACGGCACCAGGTTCTCCGCGACGCCCTCGGCCCGGACCTGGTCGGCGGTCTTGCCGAAGGCCAGCGCCTCACCCTGCGCGAACACGTTGGAGGTCAGGTAGTCGTGGTGGTCGCCCAGCGGGTTCAACGAGTGCGCGAACGCGACGAAGTCCACCGGGATGAGCAGGGTGCCCTGGTGGATGAGCTGGTAGAAGGAGTGCTGGCCGTTGGTGCCTGGCTCGCCCCAGTACACCGGGCAGGTGCTGTAGTCGACCTTGACCCCGCCGAGGGTGACGTACTTGCCGTTGGACTCCATGGTCAGCTGCTGCAGGTAGGCCGGGAAGCGCAGCAGGTACTGGTCGTAGGGCAGCACCGCCTGGGTCTGCGCGCCGAAGAACTCGGTGTACCAGAAGGTGAGCAGGCCCATCAGCACCGGTAGGTTCTCGCGCAGCGGGGCTGACCGGAAGTGCTCGTCCACGGCGTGCGAGCCGGCCAGCAGCTGGGCGTAGTTCTCCGGGCCGACGGCGATCATGGTGGACAGCCCGATGGCCGACTCCATGGAGTAACGGCCGCCGACCCAATTCCAGAAGCCGAACATGTTGTCGGTGTCGATGCCGAAGGCACCGACCGCATCGGCGTTGGTGGACACCGCGACGAAGTGCTTGGCCACCGCCGCCTCGTCACCCAGCGCGGCCAGCGACCACTCCCGCGCGGTGTGCGCGTTGGTCATCGTCTCCAGGGTGGTGAACGTCTTGGACGAGACGATGAACAGCGTCTGCGCCGGGTCCAGGTCGTGGGTCTTCTCCGCGAAGTCGGTGCCGTCGACGTTGGACACGAACCGGAACGTCAGGCCGCGATCGGTGTAGTGGCGCAGCGCCTCGTAGGCCATCACCGGTCCCAGGTCGCTGCCGCCGATGCCGATGTTCACGATGTTGCGGATCGGCTTGCCGGTGTGCCCGGTCCACTCCCCCGACCGGATCCGGTTCGCGAACGAACCCATCCGGCCGAGCACCTCGTGCACATCGGGAACGACGTCGGCGACCCCATCGTCACCAGCGGTGGTGATCACCTCGCCCGCCGGGGCGCGCAGCGCGACGTGCAGCACCGCCCGGTCCTCGGTGATGTTGATGTGCTCGCCGCCGAACATCGCGGCGCGCAGCCCGGCCAGGTCGGACTCCTCGGCCAACTCCACCAGCAGGTCGATCGTCTCGGCCGTGACCCGGTGCTTGGAATAGTCGAAGTAGATGCCATCGACCTCGAGCGACAGGCTGCTGCCGCGCTCGGCGTCGGCGGCGAACAACTCGGTCAGGGTGGTCTCGCGCAGCTTCTCGAAGTGCTGCTGCAGGGCCTGGAAGGCCGGTCGCTGACGAAGGGGTGCCGGGACGGTATAGGTCATGCTGGGGAACCTACCGGGGGGCGCCGACGGTGGCACGGCGCGCGACCGGCGGACGGCTCCGCCTGCCTCATCCCATGGCGGCGATCTGGATGAGGTTACCGCAGGTGTCGTCCAGGATCGCGGTCGTCACCGGGCCCATCGCGGTGGGCGGCTGGGTGAACACGACGCCGCGCCCGGTCAGCTCGTCGTAGGCGGCCCGCACGTCCGCCACGGCGAACGAGGTCAGCGGGATGCCGTCGGCCACCAGCGCCGCCTTGAACGCCTTCGCGGCGGGATGCGCGTCCGGCTCCAGCAGCAGTTCCACGTCGCAGTGGCCGTCCACGACGGTCAGCCAGCGCGCGCCGCCGCCGACCGGCACGTCGGTCTTGGCCGTGAAGCCGAGCTTGTCGGTGTAGAAGGCCAACGCCTTGTCCTGGTCGTCGACGAGCACGCTGGTGACGTTGATCCGCAGCATCATGGGTCCTTTCGATGGTCAATCGGGCGGGGGCCAGCGCCGCGCGATCTCGCACAGCGGGTCGGTGCTCAGGTGGTGCAGCTTGGTGCGGCCGACCTTCTCGGCGCGGACCAGACCGGCCTGCTCCAGCAGCGCCAGGTGTTGCGAGATGGCCTGCCGGGACGAGCCGATGCCGTGCCGCATGGCCAGCCGGGCGCAGATCTCGAACAGCGACTGACCGTCCCGCTCGGCGAGCTCGTCCAGCACGATCCGCCGGGTGGCGTCGGCCAGCGCCCGGAACAGCGCGTCGGATCCGGATGACTCGGCCACATCACGTCACAATAGGCAAGCAACTACTTGCCTGTCCAGTCCACGACGTCCGCCGTCGCCCGCTGGTCCGAGAAGTGTTCCCCATGGCCTAAAATGATCGCCACGAGCTCGAATCACTCGTCATATCCGGACTATTCGACCATCGATCCGGAGCAGGGGCAGGCATGGCACTCAGACTGATCTACCGGCTGTACGGCGGGCAGAACAAGAAGGATCGTCCGGACTACTTCGACAAGGCGACCTGCCTGTCGTCCTTCCTCTTGGCCGCGCAGGCGGCCGACATCGAGCCCATCGTCCTTGCGGACGGGCCGCTTCCGGAAGGCTGGCGGAACCTGGCCGCCCGCCACGGTCGGGTCATCGACATACCCGGCGGGCCGGTCGGTCTCCGCGGCAGCTTCCGGTCCGCCCTGCGGCTGCCGGACCGCCTGGGGTGGCCCGACGACGACGTCGTCTACTTCTGCGAGGACGACTACCTTCATCTGCCCCACGCGTTCGTCGCCCTCGGATCCGCGGTGTCCGCGCTGCCGGCGGCCGGCTATTTCGCCCTCTACGCCGCCACACCCCGGAACCCGACCGCGGACGCGGACGGGACCCCGCCCTGGGGCTGGCATCCGGCGCCGGACCGGGTGGTCGACGGTCACCGCTGGGTCAACGTGCCGAGCACGGCCAGCACCCACGGCGTCCGTCTCGGCGCCCTGCGCGACGATCTGGGCATCATTCGGCAGGGGATGATCCCCTACCCGGAGCGCTTCCTGGACCACGAGATCCTCATGGTCTGTCAGGGAGCCTTTCCCTACAGCCCGTCGGAGATCTTTCTCGACCGGCCGGCCACCCGCTTCCGCACCGGAATCCGCGGGTTCGCGGCCAACTGCGTGCTCTCGCCGTTCCGGCTGGCCTTCGAGCTCCGCGCGCTGACCAGGCGCCGCCAGCCCCACCTGCTCTACGCGGCCGATCCGAATCTTGCCTGCCACCTGGAGAACGCGGTCCTCGCGCCCGGCACCGATTGGCGGGCGGCCGCGATCGCGAGCGAGCCGGCCCGCTGACCCCGGCACCGGCCACGCCGTGGTCTACCCCGCGGCCGAACCCTTCGCGGCGCGGTGCCGGCCGGCCGTGGCCTCGGGGCGTGGCCGCCGCCGCAGGACGCGCCGTTCGACGACGCGGTAGGACATCTCGGCCACGACCAGCGTGACGACGGCGTTCACCGGAATCCACCACCACGAGCCGGCGAACCAGGGCGTCAGCGCCCAGGCCAGGAAGTTCTGCCAGAGGTAGATCGAATACGAGCGCTTCCCCAGGGCGACCATCGGCCGGGAACGCAGCAGCCGGCTGACCGGATTGCCGGTCCGGCCCAGGGTGTCACGGGCGACCAGGCTCGCGACGAGCACACCCGCCGCGACCACGGCGACCGCCATTCCGCCGACGTAGGTGGGTGTCCCGTCCACGCTCAGGGTGACCGCGAGGGCCAGGATGACGGCCAGGGCAACCGCGATCGGCCAGACCGACGACGCGAGCCATGTCATCGCGCCCTCCGCGCGACGCCAGACGTAGAGCTGCCCCAGCAGCGACCCGAGCAGGATCCCGTGCGCGTGCAGCGGGCTGGCCAGATAGCTCAGCTCGGTGGAATGCACGACCAGGAAGGACGCCCCCTGCGCCGCCATCGACACCAGCGCGGCCGCACCGGTGGCGACCATGATCGTCACCCGGCGGGCGTGCCGGAGCGCGAGGATCAACAGCAGCGGCCAGAGCAGGTAGAACTGCTCCTCGACCGACAGCGACCAGATGTGGTCCACCTCCCACGGCGGGTGGTGGGCGACGACCGGCGCCCAGTTCGCCGTGTAGGTCAGGATGCCGATGTCCACGACGCCGGCGACGACGAGATCGTGTCGAGACCGGGCGATCACGATCGAGACGACGGTGAAGACCGCCATCAGCAGCAGCACCGCGGGCAACAGGCGTCGTGCTCGTCGAAGGTAGAACCGGCGCACATCGATCCGGCCGGCCCGCGAGAACTCGCCCAGCAGCAGGCTGGTGATCAGGAAACCGCTGAGCACGAAGAAGATGTCGACGCCGAGGAAGCCTCCCGGGACGACCCCGGGCACCAGGTGCACGAGCGAGGTCAGCACCACGGCGAGCGTTCGCAGGCCGTCGAGGGACGACAGTCGCGGTAGCTGGCGGATGTTGTCGCGCTCGGTCACGCGGATCCCCTCCAGGCGCGGATCATCAAGCCCGGCAGCATGTTCGGGGTAGCCTGGGGGCATGAGACCGTGGATTGAGCGCGCATGATCCGTCCCGCCATCGGGGTCCGGTCGGTGAGCAGACGCCAGGCCCTGGTTCTGGGCGCCCTCGCCGGCGCCGCGGCGACCGGCTGGCTGACCGCCTGCTCGGACCCGGCCGCCGACTCTCCGCCTGAACCGGAAAGCCCTGCGCCGAACCGCTTCCCGGCGCTGCCGGACCGTGTCGTGTCGATGTGGATGTTCGACTGGCGGGCCCCGTCCATCGGCGAGCTTCCTCCCGACGTGCTGAACACGGTGAGCATGCTGGTCGTCGCCATGGCGCAGTCCGACGAGCCGGGGACCGCGCGCCTGCGCTGGTCACCCAACCGGATCTCCGCGCCGGAGATGGCCGCGCAGATAACGAGTGTGGTCGATCGCGGGCGGCCGGTGCTGATCGGCGTCGGCGGCCAGCACGACGGCGGGATCACGGTGACCGACGACCGGCAGGCCGACGACTTCTGCGCGTCGATCGGGTCGCTGGTCGACACGTTCGGATTCACCGGTGTCGACCTGGATCTCGAACCGTCGGGCAGCGCCTGGACCCAGGATGCGGTGGTCCGGGTCGCCCGATCCCTGAAGGCGCGGTTCGGTCCGGACTTCATCGTGGGCATCACGGCCTCCCTCTACGGTGAGCACACCGCACGCTGGCTGTCGTTGGCGTCCGAACTCGGTGATTCGTACGACTTCTTCGCGCACATGCTCTACGACTACGTCGAAGCGACCGATGACCGCCTGGTGCCCGACGCCCTCCGGAAGATTCGCATCGCCGCGGATGGCGGCGTCCCAGCGGCCAAGCAGGTGCTCGGATTCATGTGCAACACGCCCACCTACAGCAGTCCGGTCGAGCTGACCGGCACGACCTGGGCGCGTGCCCTCGAGCAATTCCCCGACCTGTTGGGCGCCTTCATCTGGGAGTCGTCGATCGAGGCTGCCGCGGACTATGAATGGACCCGAACGGTGGGAGTCGACCTGGCCGGACGTTGATCTCACCCCCGCCGTCGATCGGGCGCGGTCGATGGCGCCGGCGAGCGGCGCAGCACCAGACCTTCCAGAAATCCGACACCCCAGGTCACGTGCATCGTCGCGAAGGCGGCGGCGAGTCGGCCGACGCCGGGCCGGTCGGTCCTGGACTGCGCCGCCGCGGTGCGGACCGCGGCGAACGCCAACCCGGCCAGATAGGGAGCGGTCGTGGACAGCGCCAGCCGGCGATGACCGACCGACGCCGCGACCGACGCGGCGCCGAGGGCGCCGACCAGCGCCGGCGCCGCCAGGTGTCGGGCCCGTACGGCGGAAAACCCGTTCTTGCGAACCATTCCGGCCTTGCCGCGGCCGTATCGCCGGTACTGACGGGCGAAGGCCGGCAGGCTCTCGCGAACCTGCCAGAAGATCTGCATGTCCGGGTTGAACCGGATGCGCATGCCCTGCCGAAGGATCCGGTGATCGAAATCGACATCCTCGTTGACCAGAAGATTCTCGTCCCAGCCGCGCACCGAGCGCGCGACATCGGTCCGGTACACGCCGATCGAGGCGTGGTCGGTGTCCTGCGGTGTCGAGGCGTAGTGGTTGACGGAGTTGCCGACGCCGAACGGACTGCCCAGCGCGCAGGCGATGGCCCGGCCCGTCGGAGAGGCGGCCCGGGCGATCCTGATCCCGCCGACCGCGGCCACCTCCGGATCCCGCAGCTCGGCCAGGGCGGTCCGGAAGTACCCAGGGCCGATCGTCATGTGGCCGTCCACCCGGGCCACGAAACGTCCACCTGCCTGGGCCAAACCGAGATTCAGCGCCGCCGGGATGATCCGCCGCGGGTTGTCCACGATCCGGATCCGCGGATCGCCGATGCCCGCCACCACCTCCCGGGTGCGGTCGGTCGACATCCCGTCCACGATCAGCACCTCCATCGGCACACCCTGGGTGAGCACTGACCGCACCGCCCGTTCGATGTGCCGTTCCTCATTCCTGACCGGCATGAGCACCGACACGAGCGGATCGGTCGATGCCGGGGGTTGTTGCGTCATCGTCGCTTTCCTTCCATCGGTTTCGTTCACGTTCGGGCGCCACGGGGGCGGATCGCGACAGGTCGACCGTTTCCAGCGGCGGTCCGCCGCGGGGTGCGAACGCGGTGACCAGCACCAGCAGCGGGAGGGTGATGGCCAGGGTCGTCGAGCCCGGTTGCAGCGCCCAGAGCGACACCAGCAGGGTCACCGCGAATGTCCGGCTCGGTCCGCCCCAGTAGCACACGAACAGGAACGCGGCCAGCACGAAGCCGGCCACCAGCCCGTATTCGAAGAACACCTTCGCCGGCGTCGGCACCAGCAACCCGAGGACGTTGGTGGCATCCACGACCCGCTGGGAGGAGCCGGGACCGTACCCGACCAGCATGCCGAGCGGGTCCGCCACCCACCGGGGAAAGAGGGTGCCGTACGGCTGCAACGCCCGCAACGAGGTGGACGTGTCGTCTCCCTGGAATTCGGTGGAACGACCCAGCAGCAGAGCCCCGAACGGCGTGAACAGGCTGGCGACGACCGCGAGTGCGGCGACGACCCCGTAGCGCAGCAACAGCACCCTCGACCGGTACATCAGGATGACCAGCAGGCCGACCAGGACGATCACGATCCCGGATCCCGCCACCGTGGCGATCAGCCCGAGGACTTGCAGGAGCACCACCCACAGCCGCGCCTGGACGAAGATCGCCGCCAGCAGCCCGACACCGATCTGCGCCGACACGAACGAGGGCTCCAAGCCGATCCAGGCGTTCGCCTTGTAGATCGGTGAGCCCCAGGTGATCGGATAGCTGATCACGAACCCCTCGAGCTGCAGGTCCGGCGGCACGAGCTGGGCGACGTAGTCCCGGTAAGCCACCCCGACCAGCTGCAGCCCGACCATGATCACCGCGAGCGCTGCCAACGCGGCCGAGATCCAGCTGACCTTCCGCAACAGGCACAGGTACGTCGGGATGCTCCGGTCGACGGCCCGCATCGTGAACGGAAGCCAGACCACGACGATCAACAGCCATGCGGTGACGCTGATGACCGCATGGTCGACCAGTCGCTGCTGGACGAGCATGCCGAACCCGCTCGCCGCGGCGAAGGCCGACCACCAGCACAATCTGGTGCGATCGACCTCCAGCACGCGGGCCCGGCCGGCCAGGACCGTCCAGACGATGACGACCGGCACCAGTATCGAGACGTTGGTCATCCCCGGAACCGAGAATCGCTGCAGGACGACGAGCAGACCGAAGAGGCCGGCGAGCCAGCCGGCGACGCGTCGCTGTGCCGGGGTGGGGTTCACCTGGTCAGGACCAGGCTGGGCATGGCCCGGTCGAAGGCCTCCATCGCCGCCGCGGCCGCCGCGACCGGGGTGCTCCGGCGCCGGGCGACCACCACGGCGGCGAAATCGGACTGGCCCTCCAGCAGGTGGGCGGCGTCGGACCCGGTCTCCACCACCGCGACCATGACGTCGGCCCCCAACACAGCGGACACGTCGGTTCGCACGTCCCGGGCCACGGTGGCCAGCGCCATCGTCCGGTCGCCGACCAGACCGATGCTGCGAACGGAGTGACCGTGCGCACCGGCGAAGGCGGCCAGGTCCTCCGCGAGGTCCAGACCGTCGTCCGTGGTGCCGGGCGGGCAGACCACCGCGATGCATTGCCGACCTGACTCGAGGATCTCGCCGACGAGCCGGGCGGCTTCGGCGGCGCTGTTGATCCGGTACGTCGGAAACAGCGTTCGCAACGAGCGGATACTGCGGATCCGCAGGCCACGGACGCCGAGCAGGATCGCGACCAGGCCGCCCACCAGCAGGCCGCCCACCAGCCCTATGAGCGTGCCCATCGGAGCGGTGATCCCGGCCGGCGTGGCCGTGCTCGCCGGATCGAGCACGCCGACCGATCCCGATCGCGCGGCTATGGTGTCCTGCCGGTTGGCCAGTGACAACCCCACCTGCGCCTGCCGGGCGTCCTCGGCGGCCCGCGACGGCAGACTTCCGGTGCCCAGCAGATCGGACGAGTCCGCATGCGCCTGATCCAGTTCCGCCTGCACCTGTGACTCGGTGACCTGGACGACCGAGGCGGCAAGGGCGTTCGCGGCGGACATCGCCGCCTCGGGGCTCGTTCCCGCCGCGCTCACCTCGACCAGGTTGGTGTCCTGCTGCCAATCCGCCGTGACGTGGCCGGCGAAGCTGCCGGCCGGCACGCCGGCGGCGTTCTCCGCGGCGGTGACGACGTCGGCGGCCAGTACCCGGCGGGCCAGGGTCTGGCCGGTCTGCTTGACCGCCAGGCTGTCCTGGCTCTGTGTGGTGAACTGCAGCATCGCCTGCGCCTGGTAGCCGGCGCCGCCGGCCAGGGCGAACCCACAGACGGCCCCGAGCAGCGCGGCCACCAGCAGGATCAGCGGCCGAGCCATGATCAGCCCGAAGGGCGGCAGCTCTCGGTGGGGGGACGGCAGCTCTCGGTTCGGGGGCGGTGCGTGCCGGCCGGGTCGCATCCGGACGGTTCGCCGGGTGCTCTGCTCACTGGTGGTCATGTGGGACGTCTCGCTCTCTGGGGGCACGAACCTGCTCGAAGGCCTCGGTGATCTGGGTGAGGTTGCGGTCGGGATCGATCAGCCGGCCGATCGCCGCGCGACCGCTCGCGGCCATCGCGTCCGCCGACTCCCGATCGGTCAGCAGCCGGGTCACCGCCTGCGCGAATCCGGCCGCGTCGTCACGGATCTCCAGGTCGACGCCGGCGCGCAGGGCCAGTCCCCTGATGGCCAGCGACGTGCTCACCGTCGGGCGGCCGGCCTGCAGGTAGTCGACCAGCTTGATGTTGACGCCCGAACCCGTCACGGCCGGGTTCACGGTGACCCAGGCACGCTCGAGATACGGCTCGACCGCCGGCACGTCCGCGTGGATCCGACCGCCGGGAACGGATTCCAGCCTGGCCCGCAGCGCGGCCGACGGACGGGCACCGACGACGTCGAAGACCGCGTCCGGCAGCGCCGCCCGGATCCGCGGCCATACCCCGCCGACGAACCAGTCCAGACCCACGGTGTTGGTCACCACGTCCAGCGCACCGAGGAACACCACCCGCGGCGGCCCGGTGCGCGCCGCTCGTCCGGGAAGCGCCGCGGCCTCGTCCGAACCGTCGCGGCGGAACCCGAACGGCGGCACGTGCAGCACATTCCGGGCACCCGCGGCGCGCCGACGCTCGGCGTCCTGCGCCGCGATGTCGGCGAAGGCGGTGACCAGCGGCGACCGGTCGAACCTCGCCTCGTCACGCACGATGCGGGCGGTCTCCCAGCGCATCACCAGCTTGCGCGGGCCGGCCAGACCGTCGGCCAGGCTCCGGTGGTACTCCGACTCCCGGTTGTGCTGGCGGACGACCATCGGCAGGCGCAGGTCGGTGGCGAGCCGGTCGCCGATCCCGTGTGACTTGTAGGACAGCACGAAGACGCCGGTGGCGCGGGGCACCAGCGCCCGCAACCGCCTGGACAGGCCGGGCGGCGTCGGCCGGGAGGCCACGACGTACGGGTGCCTGGGGTGCAGCAGCATCAGCGGCGACAGCCGCCGCCGGACCGGAAGCACGCTGGCATCGCCGACCAGCTCCCGGTACGGCCCCGGGTCCAGATCCGCGCGGGCCGGGATGATCAGCGCCGCAACGGCACCGGCGCGCCGAGCGGTGTCGACGAGGCCGAGCTGTTCGCGCTGGCCGCCGTCGCGGGCGGGCAGGAACTCCGAGTCGGCGACGACGATCCAGCGATGAGAACCCGACGACATCAGTCCTTCCAGACCTTCCACGGAGCGTCTCCGGCGTCCCAGCGACGGTTCAGCTCCGTCCAGTCCCGGAAGGTGTCCATGCCGGCCCAGAAACCCTGGTGACCGAAGATTCCCAATTGGCCGTTCCTGGCCACCTCCTGCAGCGGCGCCTGCTCCAGCAGCAGATCGGCCGAGTCGTCCAGGTAGCGCTCGGCGAATGCCCGCTGGAACAGGAAGAATCCGCCGCTGACCCAGCCCGTGGCCAGGGTCGGCTTCTCGTTGAACTCGACGACCTGGGTACCCTCGTCGTTCACGTGGATCTCACCGAAACGACTGGTCGGGTGGACCCCGGTGACGGTGGCCAGCAGACCGGACTCGCGATGCTGCCGCAGCTGCGCGGTCAGGTTCACGTCGCCGATGCCGTCCCCGTAGGTCAACGCGAAGACGTCGGTGTCCACGTATCGCAGCGCCCGGCGGATCCGCCCGCCGGTCCCGGTCTGCAGGCCGGTCTCGGCGAACGTCACCTCCCATCCGGCGTCCCGGGAATCGGTCAGGAACCGCGGCTGATGGTCGCCCGCCAGATCCAGGCTGAAGTCGTTGACCTGCTCCCGAAGGTCCAGGAAGTAGTGCTTGATCAGTTCGCTCTTGTAGCCCAGGCACAGGATGAATCGGCGGAAGCCGTGCGCCTCATAGGTTTTCATGATGTGCCAAAGGATGGGTTTGCCGCCGATGTCCACCAGCGGCTTGGGCAGCTTCTCGCTGGCCTCGCGCAGCCGGGTACCCATGCCGCCGCAGAGGATCATCACCGGAATGTCGGCGACCGGTGGATCGGTCCGCAGCTGTTCATCGGCCGGCGGCCTGGTCATGGTCAGGGTGTTCGTCATCGGTTCGTTCTCCTTTCACGAGTACGGCAGATTCATTGATGGAGCAGGGTTCTCGGACGGGGCGGACCGGCGTACGGCTGGCCGCCGGTGAGTTCTCGCCGCAGCCGCAGGAACCAGATCGGCAGCAGCAGCGCCTCGACCGCGGCCAGCGCCCAGGCCGCGCCGACGGCGTCCCACCGCGGGATCGCCACCATCAGCCCGACGATCAGCAAGGGGGCCCGGACGAGGTTGACCCCCAGCGTCACTCGGGCGCGTCCCAACCCGTACAGCACGGTGACCGGGCCCGTCGCGGCCGCCGCGGCGACGGTGAGCAGGCCGGTCGGCAGCAGCACCGACTGAGCGCCGGCCCACGAGTCGCCCAGCAGCCGGTCGCCCCAGGCGTCCGGCAGGATCAGCAGCATCGATCCGTACAGCACCGCGAGGCCGCCCAACGCTCCCGAGACCGCCAGCGCGAAGGTCCGTCGCCCGGCGGCGGACATCCCGGTCCGCCGAGCCACCTCGGGAACGGCGAACATGAAGGCGGCCGCCCCCAGGATGTTCATCGGACCGAGCAACACCTGCGCGGCGCGCAGGGCGCCGACACCCGCGGCCGTCCCCCATATCCCGACCAGCAGGATTCCCCACTGCGCCAGCCCCTGGCCGAGCACGTACTCGGCGAGCAGGTAGCCGGTCAGCCGCCGCTGCGCCAGCAGCCACCTCGCCGAGCCCCGCAGTCGGGGCAGGCTGCCGAGCAGCAGCAGGCCGAGCAGGGCCGCCAGCAGCCCACTGCCACCCCAGACCAGCACGGGCAACCAGACCCCGACGCCGGCGGTGCTGCCCAGGGTCAGGCCGCCGAGCATCACCGCGGTCCAGAACCCGTCGATCGCCGCCGCCCGGGCCGGCCGGCCGGCGGCGAAAAACGCCATGCGGCAGATGTCCTGGGCCACCAGACCCGGCAGGCTCACGCCGAGCGCGACCAGCGCCTGGCCGGTCTGGCCACCGATGCCCAGACCCGCCAGCGCGGCGAGCAGGCCGGTCGCGATGCCGACCAGAACGGTCGCGCCCAGCGCCGACCGGACCGCCGATCGGAACTGCCGGGGTCCCTCGGCGGCGAAGGTGATCTGCAGCGGCTGGCCGACCAACGCGCGGTTGACCGCGACGACGATCGAGTAGATCAGGAACGCGACGGAGAACGCGCCGAAGGCCGGTGCGTCCACCGCCCGGGCGACCAGCACGGCCAGCAGGACGTTGGAGGCGGCGGACAGGCCCTGGTCGACGACGGTCCAGCCGACCCGGCCGGCCAGCCGCCCGAGTCCGCCGGTTGGTCTGCCGGTTGGGTTCGATACCGTCATCGGATCTGGACCCGGCTAACGGTTTTCGGCCTGGAAGGGCGAACGGTGGGTGGCGATGCCGCGGACGTAGGCCCAGTGCTGGCTCGCCCGCGACCACCGGCCGCGGGCGATCGCCACGGCGATCCGCGGCACCATGCCGGCGGCGAACGCGACCCGCATGAAGCGCGCCACCGCGGCCGGGTGGTGGTCGTGCAGGTAGGCCGCCATCGAGGCGCCCCGCTGCTGCGGCATCGCGGTGCCACCGCCGCCGGAGGTCGCGGTGGCGTGGGGCACCAGCACATCCGTGCGCAGGGCCAGCCGGCCGCCCGCCCGCCGGACGGCCCGCCCGAACGCCATGTCCTCGTTGTAGACGAAGTAGCGCTCGTCGAATCCGCCCAGTGCCAGGAACTCCCGGCGGCGGACGGCCATGCTCGCGCCGGACACCCACTCCACGTCGAGCGGTTCACCGACGGCGGGCTTGGCGAACACGCCGGCCGTCCGGGCCAGCCGATGCAGGCCGAGCGCGTGTATCAGCGTCCGGACCGGGGTGGGATCCCAGCCCCCGACGCCCAGCTCGATCGATCCGTCGGCGCCGGTCGTGCATGCGCCGACCGCGACGAGATCGGGCTGGTCCCGCAATTGGGTCACCAGCGCCGCCCAGTCGGCCTCGGTGGGGCGACTGTCGGGATTGGCGAACACCACGAACTCGGCCGTGCTGGTGCGGGCGCCCAGGTTCGCCGCCCGGGCGAAGCCGCTGTTGCGGCCGTCGAGCCACCGTCCGCCGGGCAGCGCGTCCACCACCTGCGCCACCCCGTCGGCGCCGGAGGAGTTGTCGACCACCGCGACCGGCTGGGTCGGCCGCGCGCGGGCCAGCAGCCCGGCCAGCTGGTCCCGGCTGTGATAGGTCACCAGGACGACCTCGTAGGACACCGGAATCGGTTCGGGCACGGCCGGATCCGGCGCCGGCGAGCTCAATGTGACGCTCATCCGAAGACCGCCGCCTGCTCGTCCCGCAGCTTGTCGATCAATCGGCCCTGAGGGAGCACGACGTCGTCGTAGGTCAGCGTGGCGTCCCTGGCCACCGGCCGAACCAGGGTGCAGCCGGCCGCGACGCCCATCGGCAGCAGCCGTTCGGCAGCCGTGACGTCGGCCCGCTCCGCCTCGCCGTAGGTCAGATATCCACCCAGGTCGTCGATGACCGTGCCGGGCGCCAGGTCCGTCTTGGCAGTGGCCACCACCTCGACCATGGGTCGGCCGGCGGCGGCGATGGCCGCGTCCCCGAAGGCGACCGCCCGGGCCAGGCTCGTCGGCACCTCGAAATGGCACAGGTGGTAGGGCGTGTAGAAGCTGTAGAGCGGCCCACCGCCGAGCTTGTACAGGTCCAGATAGTGGGCCTGCACGGGATCGTCGATCGTGGCCAGGCAGAAGACGCCGGGACCGGGCTTGGCGCCGACGACGTAGTCGACCACACCGCCCAGGTCCATCAGCCGGTCGACGTCGTACGCGGCGGTCAGGTCGTCCACGTGACCGGTGTGGTCGGCGCCGCGCATGCCCCGCCGCTCGACCGACATGCCGGTCGCGTTGGCCACGATCGCCTGCTCGAACGACACCTTGGTGCCATCGGCGAAACTGGTGACCATGTGCGGGTCCTGCCCCCACTTCGCCGCGAAGCCGGCCTGGGTGGTGGGTGTGCGGAACCGGTCCTGCAGGCCCTTGATGTTCCCCATGACCAGCGGCGTCAGCCCGAGCCCGGCCACGAACCGGTGCAGGTTGATCTCCACCCCGGGCTGATCGCCGTCGACCCCGCTGAACACCAGGCCGGCCGCGGCGGCGCGCCTGGCCAGCAGCGGCCCGATCGTGCCGTCCAGCTCGGCGTTCATCGTGACCACCGGCTTGCCGGCCTCGAAGGCGGCCAAGGTGACCGCGGCTCCGAAGTCGACGGCACCGGTCACGTCGCAAATGACGTCGATGCCGTCCGCGGCACAGACCGCCAGCGCGTCCTCAGTGACCACCGGGTGGCCGTCGGCCACCGCGGTGGACACCGCGGACACGCCGGTCGCGACCCTGACGTCCTCGACACCGGCCTCCCGGTACGCGCGACGCGCACCGGCCAGGTTCCGGTTGGAGACGGCTGCCAGAGTCATACCCGGCGTGTACCGGATGATCTGTCTGGCCACCCCACGACCCATGAAGCCAGCACCGATCATCCCCACCCGGATCGGAACACCGCGTTCCTGCCTCCGGGCGAGCACCTTGTCGACCACGATCACGCCGGTGCCCCCGCGGGCTCGAGCAGCGGCCAGCTCGCGTCCTTGTCGCTGATGGCCGTCACCGGCAGCGGCCAGGTCAGCGCCAGCACCGGGTCGTCGTAACGAAGACCTCGCTCCATGCCGGGTGTGTAACGTTCACTCACCTGGTACAGGACCTCGGTGTCGTCGACCAGCGTCTGATAACCGTGCGCGAACATCGGCGGCACGTACAGGGCACGACGGTTGGCGGCGCTGAGCTCCACCGAGACATGCTCCCGGTAGGTCGCCGAGTCCGGACGCAGGTCGACGATGATGTCCACGACGGCACCGGCGATGCACCGCACCAGCTTGGCCTCCGTCGCCGGCGCCAGCTGGAAGTGCATGCCCCGCAACGTTCCAGCCACATGGTTGTAAGAAATGTTGCACTGCAACACATCCGGCAGCAGGCCGTTGGCCACGAACTCGTCCTGGCAGAAGCTCCTGGCGAAGAAACCGCGGTGGTCACGATGCTCGTCCAACTCCAGGATCGCCACCGCGTCGATGGGCGTACGGAGGAATCTCATCAGGTAGCCGTCCAAAAAAGTTCTGCGTCAATCTGTTTGGTTCGCAATAGGTACTCCAGTTGCTTGAGCCGGGTGTGCCCGCGGCCGGTGAAGACGTCGGTGTCCAGGTCGATCGACCGGAACACCCGGGCCAGTTGCTCGGCGCCGCGGGACGCGTCCCAGTCGCAGCTGAATCCGGGGAGCTGACCGTGGATCTTGTCGAAATTGACGCGATAGCTCCGATTGTCCGGACCCGGTGAGCCGAATTCGGTCAGGCAGCCAGGAAACGCCTCGGCCACCCGTTCGGCGATCTCCCGGACCCGGTAGTTCTGGTCGTTGCTGCCAACATTGAAGATCTCGTCGTGCACGATCTCCCGCGGCGCCTCCAGCGCACACCGAATCGCCTTCCCGATGTCCATGGCGTGCACCAGCGGCCGCCACGGCGTTCCGTCGGACGTCATCGAAATCCGTCCGGTGGTGAACGCCAGGCCGGCCAGATTGTTCAGCACGATGTCGAAGCGCATTCGGGGCGATGCGCCGAATGCGGTGGCATTGCGCAGGAAAGTGGGCGAAAAGGAATCATCGGCCAGATCCGACACATCTCGCTCGACCAACGCCTTGCAGTCCGCGTAGGCCGTCTGCGGGTCGATCGGCGAGGTCTCGTCGACGACACCGTCGGCGACCCCATACACGCTGCACGACGACATGTGGATGAACCGTTGGACACCAGCCGCTTTCGCGAGCGTCGCCAGCCGGACGGTGCCCTGGTGGTTGACCTGGTAGGTCACGTCGCCGAGCAGGTCGCCCAGCGGGTCGTTGGACAGTTCGGCCATGTGCACGACCGCGTCATAGCCGACAAGCTGCTCCAGCACGACCTTTCGGACATCCTGGTCGAAAGTAGTTATCGTGCGGTCAGTTCCTCGATACAGCCAGCCGGACTTGAAGAAACCGGTGTCGACGCCGGCCACCTCGTGGCCTCGACGGGCCAGTTCGGGGCCCAGCAGGCAGCCGAGATAGCCCTCGTTGCCCGTCACCAAGATGCGCATGATCCTCCCCTTGTCAGCCGCTTGAGCGCCACGCGAGACATGCGCGGCCACACATCCGAAACGGCGAACTGTCGTTTTCCCCGGCGGCCCAGATACCGCCCCTCGACGAATCGCCCCCTTGCGCCGCCGTCGTGTCAGGAGCATACGGCTCCCGACACGTTGGTGCCACCCATTCAGCGCGACTTGACAAGATTGTGGTGACGAAGTGTTAGCGTTGCGCCACTTCGGTTCCACGGAGAACCGACATCTCAGACTTCCGGGTCCATAGGACTAACGGAGAGCCATCAACTCAAAGGGGGCAATGAGTGGCTGAGAAAAACGACATCGGGCACAAAGGCATCACGATCGACCCAGCTCCGGACGCGCGGCACTGGCTCCGGTTCGACCTGGAGTCGCCCGTCGATTCGACCTCGAACGCCACATCCTGGACAGGAGAACCACTCCCGGTCGAAGCGCTGGCCGAGCACGCCGCCCGGGCGGCGCGCCGGCGCTTTCCGATCCCGGTCGAACTGCTCGGCCAGGGCAGTTGGCCGGTCGTCCTGACCGCCGACGCCCTCGCCCTGCTTCTGGCAAAAGCGTTGCTGGAGCAGCTTTCTCCGCGATCACTGGTGACCTTCGCGATCTGCATCGGCATCTTCGCGCTGGCCGGCCTGTACCGGTCGCGGCTGACCCTGTCGGCCCTGGACGATCTGCCCAGGGTCTGCCTGGCCCTGCTGGGCACGGTGGCGTTGTCGTCGATCATCCTCGGCCTGCTCGATCAACCGGCCGATCAGGAGTATCAGGGTTCGGCACTGCTCTTCGCCGCACTGGCTGTGGTGATCGTCACGATCGCGAGATCTCTTGCCTACCTGCTCATCAGATGGCTTCGACGACACGGCATCGCGCACCGGACGGTCGTGGTCGGCGCCGGCCTGGTCGGCCAGGCGGTCGGCCGGACCCTGCGGGAGCATCCGGAGTACGGGCTGGCCCCGCTCGGCTTCGTGGACTCCGACCCGCTCAGCAGGCTGGGCGACTACGATTTCCCGATCCTGGGGCACATCGCCGAGCTTCCGAAAGTTCTTCGACTGACCGGCGTTCGCACGGTGATCATCGCCTTCTCCACCGCGCCGGAGGACCACATGATCGACGTGATCCGGCAATGCGATCGGATGAACTGTGAGATCTTCATCTTGCCAAGACTTTTCGAAGTGCACCACGTCAGCACCGATATGGACTACATCTGGGGCATCCCGCTCACCCGTTTGCGCCGAGGCGCGCACCGGTCCGTTGCCTGGCGGGTCAAGCGGCTGCTCGACGTGGTCGCCGCCGGCACGGCACTGCTGCTGCTCGCTCCGGTCATGGCACTGATCGCGGCGGCGGTCCGCGTCGAGGGTGGTCCGGGCGTCCTGTTCAAGCAGGTTCGGGTGGGCATCGACGGCCGGAACTTCCGATTGCTCAAGTTCCGGTCGCTTCGTCCGGTTGACGAGACCGAATCGGCCACGAACTGGAACATCTCCAACGACGACCGGCTCGGCCCGGTCGGCCGCGTGCTGCGCAAGTCGTCGCTGGACGAGCTCCCCCAGTTGATCAACATCCTGCGCGGCGAGATGAGCATCGTCGGCCCGCGGCCCGAGCGCCCGCACTTCGTCGACCAGTTCCGGCAGACCTACCCGCGGTACTGGGCCCGGCACCGGGTCCCGTGCGGGCTGACCGGATGGGCGCAGATCCACGGACTGCGCGGCGACACCTCCATCGCCGAGCGCGCCCGCTTCGACAACTACTACGTGGAGAACTGGACGCTGTGGCTGGACATCAAGATCATCATTCGGACCGCTGGGGCGGTCTTCGCCCGGTCCGGGTCGTGATCTGGGGCTCGGTGAGCACCTCCAGCGCGTGCGCCAGGTCGGCCGGGTAGGGACTGGTGAACTCCACCCACCGCCCGTCGTCGGGATGGGCGAAGCCCAAGGAACGGGCGTGCAGCCACTGCCGGTGCAGGCCCAGCCGATCGGCCAGGGTCGGATCGGCGCCGTAGCTGCGGTCACCCACGCAGGGATGCCGGATCGCGGCGAAGTGCACCCGGATCTGGTGCGTGCGGCCGGTCTCCAGGTGCACCTCGAGCAGGCTGGCCGCCGGGAACGCCTCCAGGGTGGCGTAATGGGTGACGCTGTCCCGGCCGCCGGCCACCACGGCGAACTTCCAGTCGGCCGTCGGGTGCCGGCCGATGGGCGCGTCGATGGTGCCGGCGCTCGGGTCCGGGTGGCCCTGGACCAACGCGTGGTAGACCTTCTCCACCGTGCGCTGCTTGAACGCCGCCTTCAGCGCGGTGTAGGCACGCTCGGACAGCGCGACCACCATCACCCCGGTGGTGCCCACGTCCAGCCGGTGCACGATGCCCTGCCGTTCCGCGGCCCCGGACGTGCTGACCGCGATCCCCAGGCCGGCCAGCGCACCGAGCACCGTCGGCCCCGTCCAGCCGGGGCTGGGGTGCGCGGCCACCCCGACGGGCTTGTCCACCACCACGATGTCCGCGTCCCGGTACAGCACCGTCAAACCCTCGACCGTCTCCGGCACCACGGCGGGCGGCCGGTCCGGTTCGGGCAGGGTGATCTCCAGCCAGCTGTGCGCCGACAGCCGGCTGGACCGGGGCGCCGGCACCCCGTCGACCAACACGTCGCCGGCGTCGATCAGGTCGGCCACGGTGGTCCGGCTCAGGCCCAACAGTCGGGACAGCCCGGCATCCAGCCGCATGCCGGCCAACCCGTCGGGCACGGGCAGCCGCCGGACGTCACGCACTCTCGGCCCGGCGCGAGCGGGTGCGGGTGCCGTCGAAATCGATGCCCAGCAGCGCGGTGACGACCAGACTGATGCCGCCGATGGTGATCGCCGAGTCGGCCACGTTGAAGACCGGGAAGTACTCGGCGTTCGGGCCGAACACCGACACGAAGTCCACCACATGGCCCTGCAGGAATCCCGGTGACCGGAAGATCCGGTCGACGAGGTTGCCGATCGCCCCGCCGAGCACCAGGCCCAGCGAGACCGCCCACGGAGTGGACCGCAGCCGCGGCGCCATCCGGATGATCACCACGACGACCCCGATGGCGATCAGCGCCAGCAACCACGTCATGCCGGTCGCCATGGAGAACGCGGCGCCGGGATTGCGGATCAGCGACAGGTACACCAGGCCGCCCAGCAGCCGGACCGGCACGCCGGGCTGCACCGTGGCCACGATGACGATCTTGGTGATCAGGTCGAGGACCACCACCGCGGCGGCGACCAGCGCCAGCAGCAACACCCGCCGCGGCTTGGCCGGCGGGCTCGCCTCGGGTTCGGGCTCCGGTGCGTCCTCGGGCTGGTCGGTCACCCGCCCATTGTCCCAGAGCTCGCTCAGTGTCGATCGCTCGCTCGCCGAGGCTCGCTCAGT
>CAZCEH010000001.1:281687-326856 GCA_964497705.1 uncultured Actinomycetes bacterium
CATTGTCCCAGAGCTCGCTCAGTGTCGATCGCTCGCTCGCCGAGGCTCGCTCAGTCGTCCGACCGATCGCCGCGGTCGCCGAACCAGGTGGCCAGCGCACCGCCCCGGCCGACCGCCCGCAACCGTCGCTCGGTGGCCGCCCTGACCCGTTCCGGGGTCACGATGAGCAGCTGGTCGCCGGACTGCAGCCGGATGTTCGGGTTCAGGTGCACCGGCTCGCCGTCCCGCATGAGCAGCGAGATGGTGGCCGGCACCGGGAGCCGCAACTGCGAGATGTAGACACCGTGCATCCGCGATTTCGGCGGGATGGTGACCTGCAGCACGTGCGCGTTCATCTCGTCCAGCGGCGCGGCCTCCAGCTGGACCTCGATCGCCTGACCCTGCTGGACGACGCCGAGCCAGCGCGCCACCATCGGCAGGGTGGTGCCCTGCAGGAGCGTGTAGGTGACCACCACCACCACGATCACGTCCAGCAGCAGCAGGGAGTGCTCCACTCCGTTCATCACCGGGATCATGGCCAGCACGATCGGCACCGCCCCGCGCAGGCCCGACCAGGACAGGAACGCCTGTTCCCGCCAGGGCAGCCGGAAGGGCAGCGCCGCCGCTACCACCGAGGCGGGGCGGGCGACCAACAGCACGATCAGCCCGATGAGAATGCCCGGGATCAGGGCCGCGGGCAGGCCGGTCGGATCGACGTACAGGCCGAGCATGACGAACAGGCCGATCTGCGCCAGCCAGCCAAGACCCTCGGCGAAGGACAGCGTGGCCGACCGGTGCGGCACCCGCGAGTTGCCCAGCACCACCGCGGCCACGTAGGTGGCCAGGAAGCCGGAGGCGTGCGCGAACACGCCGACCGCATACGCGCCGCCGATCAGCGCGATGGTGGCCAGCGGGTACAGGCCGGCGGCCGGCAGCGCCTCCCGGCGCATCAGCCAGGCCCCGCCGAAGCCGATCGTCGCGCCGATCAGCGCCCCCGCGACCAACTCGTAGACCACCAGCAGCGGATCCACCCAGCTGATCTCCGAGGTGCCGGCCAGCAGGACGACCGCGATCACCACCGGCGCGTCGTTCAGGCCCGATTCCAGCTCCAGCGCGGCGGACAGCCGAGGCTTGACGCCGACCCCGCGCAGCACCGAGAACACCGCGGCCGCGTCGGTACTGGACAGCACCGCACCCCACAGCAGCGAGGTGCGCCAGTCGAAGCCCATCAGCAGGAAGACCCCCGCCCCGGCCACCGCGATCGACACCACCACCGAGATGGTGGCCAGCGAGATGCCCAGCCCCAACGCCGGCCGCACGTTCTCCCACCGGGTGGTCAGGCCACCCTCGGCCAGGATGAACACCAGCGCGACGAACCCGAGCTCCTCCGTGAGCAGGGTGTTCGTGAGGTCGATGCCCAGGGTGTCGATGCCCAGCACCAGGCCGATGGCCAGGTACAGCAGCAGCGAGGGGGTGCCCAGCCGGCGGGACAGCCGGACGGCGACCAGGGCGAGCAGCAGGACCAGCGACGCGATCCCGAAGACTGCCTCCGGGCTGTCCAGGTTCATCGGCTACCGGCGGATCGCCGGCGTCATGCCGAGCGCGATCAGCACGTCGATGGTCGCCTTCGACCGGTTGAAGGTATAGAAGTGCAGGCACGGGGCGCCCTCGGCGAGCAGCCGCTCGCTCATCCGGACGGCGTGCTCCATGCCGATCGCCCGGCCCGCCTCCGGATCGTCCCGCACCCGGTACAGGTCGTCGGCCAGATCGGCCGGCACGCGCTGCCCGGACAGCTCGTGGATGCGCATCAGCCGGGCGTGCGAGGTGATCGGCATGATGCCGGGCAGCACCGGCACGTCGGCGCCGGCCCGGCCCATCCGGTCCCGCAGCCGCAGGTAGTCGTCGGCGGCGAAGAGCATCTGGGTGATGACGTAGTCGGCGCCCGCGTTGATCTTGTCCACCAGGAACCTGGTGTCCGAGTCCAGGTCGGGCGAACGGGGGTGCATGTCCGGGTACGCGGCGACGCCGACGCAGAAGCTGCCCAGCGACCGGGCCAGCGTGACCAGTTGACTGGTGTACTCCAGACCCTGCGGGTGGGCGACCCACTCGCCGTTCGGGTCGCCCGGCGGGTCGCCGCGCAGCGCCAGGATGTTGGACACGCCGACCGCGGCATAGGAGCCGATCACCTGACGGAGCTCGGTGACCGAATGACCGACCGCCGTCAGATGGGCCACCGGCAACAGGGTGGTCTCCTCCGCGATGCGCTGGGTGATCCGGATCGTGCGTTCCCGGCGCGATCCGCCGGCGCCGTAGGTGACGGACACGAAGGCCGGGCGCAACGGCTCGAGCCGACGGACCGAGCGCCACAGCACGTCCACGTCCGCCTCGCTGCGCGGCGGCATGAACTCGACGGAGAAATGCGGCCCCGGCGTGGCCAGTCTGTCGGGAACCGTCGGCATCGATCGAGCCTATCGGGGGCCGATCACGAAGGGGTGAACCGGTCTGCCGCACACTGGTCCGGTGATCGACGCCGACCGCCTACACCAGGTCATCACCGGCGAACTGGACCGCCGGCGCGCCCTGGTGCTGGCCGTGGACGCCCGGCTGGCGGACGTCGCGGACCTACTCGTGCGGTTCGTGACCGACGGCGGGAAGCGGCTGCGGCCGGAGTTCCTGTGGTGCGGCTGGCTGGCCGGCCGCGGCGCCGCCCACGGCGCGCCGGTGGACGCGGTGCTTCGGGTGGCTGCCGCGCTGGAGCTGCTGCAGGCCTGCGCGCTGGTGCACGACGACGTCATCGACCGGTCGGAGCGCCGGCGGGGGCGGCCGGCGACCCACCGGGCCGCGGCCGAGCTGCATGCCGGGGCAGGCCTGGCCGGCGACGCCGAGCACTACGGGATGTCCGCGGCGATCCTGCTCGGCGACCTCGCCCTGGCCTGGGCGGACGACCTGTTCCTGGCCGGCGCGGCCGCGCTGGCGCGGGTCGACGGGACGGCGGTCGACCGGGCGGCCCCGGTGTGGCAGGCGATGCGGACCGAGGTGCTGGCCGGCCAGCTGCTGGACCTGCGAGTGAGCGCGTCGGCCGCCGTGGACCCGGCGACCCAGGAACGGGACGCGCTGCGGGTCAACCGGTACAAGACCGCCGCCTACACCGTCGAGCGACCGCTGCACCTGGGTGCGGCGCTGGCCGGCGCGGGCCCCGCGACCGTCGCGGCGCTGCGGCAGTACGGCGCCGACGTCGGGGTGGCGTTCCAGCTGCGGGACGACCTGCTCGGGGTATTCGGTGACCCCGCGGTCACCGGCAAGCCGGCCGGCGACGACCTGGCCGAGGGCAAGCGCACCGTGTTGCTGGCGACCGCCCGGGCGGCGCTCGCCGCACGTCCGGCGGAGCTGGCCGAACTCGACGCCGGGGTCGGCCGGCCGGCGGCCGACCCGGACCGGCTGGCCGCGCTGATCCGGGCTACCGGGGCGGTCGAGGTGGTGGAGAGGCGGATCGCCGGGCTCGTCCGCTCCGGGTTGGCCGCGCTGGACGGTGTGGATGCCCGGGGTGGGCCGGCGGTTCCCGAACCGGTGCGGGACCGGCTGGTCGAGCTGGCCGCGGCGGCCACCGCCCGAGTCCGGTGAACGGCCGTCACGTCACCGGGCGTCACAACCGCGCCAGGCCCGGGTAGGTCGGCAGGTCGATGTCCGTCGCGAAGGTGTCGGTCATCCGCAGCATCATCCGGTAGGCGAGCCGGTTGGTGAACGTCAGGTTGCGCAGCCGCAGCCGCAGCCGGCTGGGTGGGGCGAGGAACGGCCCGGCGTTGACGGAGCGGGCGGCCTTGGCGTACCGGTGCATGAGCGTGTCGTAGCGCTCGAACGCCCGCCCGTGGTCGCCGCCGGCCGCGGTCAACTCGCCGGCCAACACGTATGCGCCGACGATCGCCAGCCCGGTGCCGAAGCCGCCCAGCGTATTGCCGTACGCCGAGTCGCCGACCAGGACGACCCGACCCCGGCTGTAGCCGTCCATCCGAACCCGGCTGATGCCGTCCAGGTAGAACTCGGTCTGCCCGGCGAGGCGGTCGAGCATCTCCGGGACCCGCCAGCCGGCGCCGGCGTACGTCCGGGCGACGATCTGCTTCTGCTGCTGGACGTCGCCGCGGTCGTAGTTCAGCTGGTCGGCGGCGAAGACGTACAGGTCCGGCGCCTTCGGGCCGCCGATCGCGGCCAGCCGGCCCGGCTCGTTGAACCAGTAGCCGATGGCCCGCCCACCGGCCGAGGGCGCCTCGGCAGCACCGCCGTCCCCACCGGCGACCGCGTAGTAGTAGCCCAGGTGGCGGACGTAGTCGGTCTCGGGCCCGAAGGCCAGCCGGCGCACCGCGGAGTGGATGCCGTCCGCGCCGACCACCAGATCGAACCGGTCGCGCCCGCCACCGCGGAACTGCACGTCGACGCCGTCCGCCCGTTCGGCCATCGTCTCGATCCGATCACCGAACAGGTAGTCGACCCGATCCTTGGTCCGCTCGTACAGCAGGCGTCCGAGATCGCCGCGAAGCACCTCCAGGTCGCCGCCAATGAACTCGCCCGGGATCACGGCCCGCAGCCGGCCGTCCGCGTCGACGACGTGCTGGTCGGTCGGGGCGGTGCGGATCCGCTCGACGTCCTCCCAGCAGTCCATCCGCTCCAGCACGGTGCGGTGCGTGGTGCCCTTGAAATCGACGGCCTGGCCGCCCGGGCGCACCGACGCCGCCTGCTCCACCACCGTCACCCGATGGCCCTGAGCGGCCAGCCAGAACGCGGTGGCCGGTCCGGCGATGCTCGCACCCGAGATCAGCACCCTCATGTCCACTCCTCGATGTTCGGGAAACTGTGTCTACCCGACACATAATAGTGTCTGGTAGACACAGTTTGGCAAGAGGGCGAGAGGGAGGATGTGACATGGCGGAGATCCGCCTGGCCGACCTGCTGTGGGCGCCGCCGACGGTGGCCCGCCGTGGTCCCCGTCGGCGAGTGGATCTGGCGACGATCGTCGCCGCCGCCGTGCTGCTGGCCGATGCCGAGGGGCTGGAGGCGGCCTCCATGCAGCGGGTGGCCGACGACGTCGGGCTGACCAAGATGGCGCTCTACCGCTACGTGCCGGGTCGCGCCGAGCTCGTCGCGCTGATGATCGAAGCCGCCCTCGGCGCCGCCCCCGTCCTGGCGGGCGACTGGCCGGCACGGCTCCGCGGGTGGGCCGACGCGATGCGAGCCGTGTTCGCCCGGCATCGCTGGCTGGCGCAGGCCGCAGCCGGCGGACGGCTCTTCGGCCCGGTCGAGCTCGGCTGGCTGGAGGCGGGCCTGGCCGCCGTGGAGCACCTTCCGCTGTCCGCCACGCAGCGGCTGGACACCCTGGTGCTGGTCGGTTCGCACGTCCGGGGCATCGTGCAGCAGGAGGCCGGCGCGCACCCGGAGCAGACCATCGGCGACCTGCTGGCCGGCGTGCTCGAATCGCGGGCCGACCGGTTCCCGCTGGCCAGCCGGGCGCTGGCCGAGTCGGCGGCAGGCGAGAACCGCGACAGCGCCTACGAGTTCGGGCTCGACCGCATCATCGACGGGATCGAAGCACTGGTCGGCGGCCCGCAGCCGCGCAGCCATCGCCGGAGGAGCGGCTGAGAGACCGCACTGCCCGATCAGGCAGACTTCCGGCAAACTTCAGGCAAGATTCAGGCAAAATTCGCCCGAATCGGACACGAAGCCGCTCCGAGAGCGGACCATGGACAACCATGAAGGTCGCGGATCTGCGGCCGGTCGAGCGCCGCCGACCTGGCCACTGGGACGCCGTCGACGAGCACGCCGTCGACGGCGAGCGCACGAGTCTGCCGGCGGGCGCGGGACCGGCGCCGTCGGCCGGGCAGCTCTCCGCGCTGCAACGCAGCGCCGGCAACGCCGCGGTGACCGGCCTGGTCAGGCGGATCGCGGCCAAGGGCATCGAGGGCGAGGACGAGCCGTTCAAGCAGGAATCCGAGGGCGAGGCCGCCGAGAAACAGGCGACGGACAAGCGCGCGGTCCAGAGGGCGTCGATCGACGGGCTGCAGCGCCAGCCCGGCCCACCCCCACCGCCGGCGCCACCGCCGCCGAGCGTCGCGGGAATCAACTACCTGCCCACGCTCAAGGACAAGGCGCCGGGCGGCTGGGGCGTGACCACCGAGGACGACGTCGTCGTCGACATCACCGCCTACTCCTCCGGCGGCAGCTGGAAATGCGTGGTGTCCAAGGCCGAACAGCAGGCGCACCAAGGGGTCCGGCTGCTCCCGGGGGTCAAGGAGGTGACCGCGGCGAAGGTGGCCGGCTCGAACTGCGCCACCCTGAACCGGATGAAGAAAAGCCTCGACGAAGTGGCCGACCAGAAGGCGCACTCGGGCTGGTACATGCTGTCCGCGGTGCAGGCGCACGAGGACCTGCACATCACCCAGTACCGCAACAAGCTCAACCCCGCGTTCGCCACGTTCAAGACCTCGGTCGAGGCGCTCAGCGTGCCGGCCGCCTCGGCCGCCGACGCGGCCGCGGCCAGGACCGCGATCAAGGCGCTGCCGGCGTACACGACGGCCAAGGCCAAGCTCAACGCGGCGGACGTGGCCGCCAACAATGCGACCGCGGCGCACTCCCCCATGGCGCCGTTCATCACCATCGAGCACGGCGTGGTGGATCCGATGATCACCACGATCGACGCCCGCCGGACCACCCTGAAGTGCTCACCCTGACCCGGAGGTGCCAGCGATGACCGACGAGCCCGACCGGGTGCTCACCGCGACCGACGACGACTCCGGCCTGACCGCGACACTGCGCCTGGAGCGGGGCGACGACGAGGCCGTGTCGGCCGTCGCCGTCGAGATCGCCAACCCGACTCAGCGGGCGGTCACCCTCACGGTGAACGCCGACGTCACCGCGTTGCTGCTGGTGGAGGCCACCGACCAGCACGGCGACCGGTTGTCGCGGCCGGCCCGCAAGTTCGCCAGCGACGAGGCGCCGGAGCTGCGGGAGATCACCCTGTCCCCGGGGTCGTCGCGGACCTGGCGCACCGAGCTGGCGGACTGGATCGCCGCGGACCGCGTGCCGGCCGCGGGCGTCGACGGCCGGCTGGTCGTCTCGGTCGCCTTCGCCGTCGACGACCGCCAGGTCCTGCTCACACTGCACGACATGCGGGTCCGGCTCAGTACACGGTGAGGCCGCGTGCCCGGAACTGCCCGCGCACCCGCTCTACCAGTTCCGGCGACGGTGGCTGGGTGTCCTCCAGCGGGTAGCTGATCCCCAACTGGTGCCACTTGTCCCGGCCCATCTGGTGGAACGGCAGCACCTCGACCCGCTCGATCACCCCGGGCGCGCGCTGTGCCAGTTCGGCGACGTAGTCGGCGACCGCGTCCACGTTGTCCACGGCGTCGGTCAGCTCGGGCACCAGCACGTACCTGATCCACATCGTGGTGCCCCGGTCGGCCAGCCGGCGCCCGAACGCCAGGGTCGGTGCCAGCTCCCGTCCGGTCACCCGCTTGTACGTCTCCGGCAGACCGGATTTCACGTCGAGCAGCACGAGATCCACATCGTCCAGCAGGGCATCGGATGCCCGCGCCCCGAGGAAGCCGGACGTGTCCACTGCCGTGTGTAGACCGAGTTCCTTGGCGTAGGCCAGCATCCGGCCCAGGAACGCGGTCTGCAGCAGGGGCTCTCCCCCGGAGACGGTCAGCCCGCCGTGGGTGGCCTTCAGCACCGGGGCATACCGGAGGATCCGGGCCTTGACCTCCTCGATGGTGGTCGGCACCCCGTCCGGCAGCCGCCAGGTGTCCGGGTTCTGGCAGTACTGGCAGCGCAGCGCGCAGCCGGACAGGAAGTAGGTCAGCCGGGTGCCCGGACCGTCGACCGCGGTGACCAGCTCCCAGGAGTGCACGCTGCCCAGGGTGCCCGCCCGCACCGCGGCCAACCGGGCGTCCCGGCCCTGGTCATGGTGCCGACCGGCGGGCCGGCGACCGACCGCCGGCGATCCCAACGCCACGGTCATGGCTCACAGAGCTCCGTGGAACGTCCGGGACAGCACGTCCAGCTGCTGTTCCCGGGTCAGCCGGACGAAGTTGACCGCGTATCCGGAGACCCGGATGGTCAGCTGCGGGTAGTTCTCCGGATGCACCATGGCGTCCTCGAGGGTCTCCCGGTTGAGCACGTTGACGTTCATGTGGAAGCCGTGCGACACCATGTACGCGTCCAGCAGCCCGACCAGGTTGGCCACCTGCTCGTTCTTGGTCCGCCCCAGGCTGCTCGGCACCACGGTCGAGGTCAGCGAGATGCCGTCCTGCGCCTCGTCGTACGGCAGCTTGGCCACCGACAGCGCGCTGGTCAGCATGCCGTGCCGGTCCCGCCCGTTCATCGGGTTGGCGCCCGGGGCGAACGGCTCGCCCTTGCGCCGGCCGTCCGGGGTGTTGCCGGTGGCCTTGCCGTACACCACGTTCGAGGTGATGGTCAGCACCGACTGGGTGTGCACCGCGCCGCGGTAGCTGGGCTGCCGGCGGACCTTGCGCATGAACTCGCGCACCACGTCGACGGCGATCTGATCGACCCGGTCGTCGTCGTTGCCGAACGTCGGGAACTCGCCGTCGACGAGATAGTCGGTGATCAGGCCGCTCTCGTCGCGAACCGGGTGCACCTTGGCGTACTTGATCGCCGACAGCGAGTCGGCGACCACCGACAGACCGGCGATGCCGCAGGCCAGCGTGCGCAGGATGGTCTTGTCGTGCAGAGCCATCTCCAGCCGCTCGTAGGCGTACTTGTCGTGCATGTAGTGCACGCAGTTCAACGCGTTGACGTAGGTGGCGGCCAGCCAGTCCAGCATCGTGTCGAACCGGGCCGCCACGTCCTCGTAGACCAGGGTGTCGCCGGCCACCGGCGTCGCCATCAACCCGGTCGCCGGGGCGACCTGATCGCCCGAGATCTCGTCCCGGCCACCGTTGATCGCGTACAGCAGGGCCTTGGCCAGGTTGACTCGGGCGCCGAAGAACTGCATTTGCTTGCCGACCCGCATCGCCGATACGCAGCAGGCGATCGCGGCGTCGTCGCCCCAGTTGCACCGGACCAGGTCATCCGACTCGTACTGGATGGCCGAGGTGTCGATAGAGACCTTCGCGCAGAACTCCTTGAAGCCCCGCGGCAGCTCGTCGCTCCACAGCACGGTCAGGTTCGGCTCGGGCGCCGGGCCCAGGTTGTACAACGTCTGCAGCATCCGGAACGAGTTGCGGGTGACCAGCGGCCGGCCGTCCTGGCCGATGCCGCCGATGGTCTCGGTGACCCAGGTCGGGTCGCCGGAGAACAGCGCGTCGTACTCGGGGGTGCGCAGGAACCGGACGATGCGCAGCTTGATGACCAGGTCGTCGATCATCTCCTGGGCGTCGGACTCGGTGATCAGGCCGGCGTCCAGGTCGCGCTGCAGGTAGACGTCCAGGAAGGTGGCGGTGCGGCCCAGCGACATGGCGGCACCGTTCTGCTCCTTCACCGCCGCCAGATAGGCCAGGTACAGCCACTGGATGGCCTCCTTGGCGGTGGCCGCCGGCCGGCTGACGTCGAAGCCGTAGCTCGCCGCCATCTGCACCAGCTCCTGCAGGGCGCGGATCTGTTCGGTGTTCTCCTCGCGGTCGCGGATCACGTCCTCGACGGAGGCCCGCGCGTCCAGCTCGGCCCGGTCCACCTGCTTGGCCGCGATCAGCGCCTCGACGCCGTACAGCGGTACCCGCCGGTAGTCGCCGATGATCCGGCCGCGGCCGTAGGCGTCCGGCAGGCCGGTGATGATGTGCGATCGACGAGCCGCCCGCACATCCGGCGGGTAGACGTCGAAGACGCCCTGGTTGTGCGTCTTGCGGTAGGTGGTGAAGATCTTCTTGACGATCGGGTCCGGCTCGTAGCCATAGGTTTTCAGCGCGTCCTCGACCATTCGGTACCCGCCGTTGGGCATGATCGCGCGCTTGAGCGGGGCGTCGGTCTGCAGGCCGACGATGATCTCGTTGTCCTTGTCGATGTAGCCCGGCGCGTGCGAGGTGATCGTCGACGGAGTCGACGCATCGACATCGAAGATCCCCCTGGCCCGTTCCTCGGGGAACATGCCGGCCAGGGTCTGCCAGATCGTGCTGGTTCGGGCGGTCGGACCGGTCAGGAAGCTGTCGTCGCCGGTGTAGGGGGTGTAGTTGCGCTGGATGAAGTCCCGTACGTCGATGCCCTC
This sequence comes from uncultured Actinomycetes bacterium, assembly GCA_964497705.1. GTDB lineage: Bacteria > Actinomycetota > Actinomycetes > Mycobacteriales > Nakamurellaceae > Nakamurella. Next base: position 291,874 of record CAZCEH010000001.1, read on the forward strand.
GATCCAGGGTCCGGACACGAAGCCGGACCAGGCGTCGTTCTGGATGGAGGTGGTCGGGGCGGTGGGTACGGCGGTCATGGTCAGCTCCTCATCTTTTGGTTTGACCATAGGATGACCCGTGGCCCGTGGCTACGGACCAAAGTCCTGAATTCGAGTGGTCAGCCTGCGGCGACGGCCGTCACTCGCGCCTTGGCCTGCTGGTACCCGACGCCGTAGTAGGCGGCCGCCATCAGCACCTTCATGTCCGCCAGCATCGGCATCCGCGGGTTGGCCGGCGCGCACTGGTCGCGGTAGGCAGCCATGGCGAGCTGATCCAGTTCGCCGACGAATGCCTGCTCGTCCACACCCTGCGCCTGGAACGACGCCGGGATGCCGACCATGGCGCGCAACTGCTCGACGGCCGTGGCGTAGGACTCCACACCCTCGGCGGGTGTCGAGGCCGGCAGCCCGAGCATGGCCGCGATCTGCTGGAAACGCTCAGGGGCGACGTAGCTTTCGTACTTGGGCCAGCTGGTCAGCTTGGTCGGCACGGTGCCGTTGTAGCGGATGACGTGCGGCAGCAGGGTCGCGTTGGTCCGCCCGTGCACCAGGTGATAGCGCGCGCCGATGGTGTGCGCCATCGCGTGCACGATGCCCAGGAACGCGTTGCCGAAGGCCATGCCGGCGATGGTGCCGGCGTTGTGCATCTTCTCCCGGGCCTTGATGGTCGCCGGGTCCTTCGGGTCGCCGTTCACCGACGTGACCAGGTTCGCGAAGATCAGCCGGATGGCGTGCAACGCCATGCCGTCGGTGAAGTCGTTGGCGTAGACGGACACGAACGCCTCGGTGGCGTGGGTGAGCGCGTCGAATCCGGAGTCCGCGGCCAGCGAGGCCGGCATCTTGCCGGTCAGCACCGGGTCGATGATCGCCACCGTCGGGGTCAGCGCGTAGTCGGCCAGCGGGTACTTCTTGCCGTTGGTCGGGTCGGTGATCACCGCGAAAGGCGTGACCTCGGCGCCGGTCCCGGACGTGGTCGGCACGCATACCAGCTTGGCCAGCGAACCGAGCCGCGGGAAGCGGAAGGCCCGCTTGCGGACGTCGAAGAACTTCTCCTTCAGGTCGGCGAACACGGTGTCCGGGTGCTCGTAGAGCAGCCACATCACCTTGGCCGCGTCCATCGGCGAGCCGCCGCCGAGCGCGATGATGGTGTCGGGCCGGAAGTCCCGCATCAGATCGGCGCCCTTGTACACGGTTTGCACGCTCGGTTCGGGTTCGATGCCGTCGATGATCTGCAGTGAGACGGCGTTCTGCCGGCGGCGCAGCACGTCGATGATCTTGTCGGCGAAGCCGAGCTTGGTCATCGTGGCGTCGGTGACGATGGTGACCCGGTGCACGTCGGGCATGTCGATCAGGTAGCGGATGGCGTTCGGTTCGAAGTAGGTCTTGGCCGGCACCTTGAACCACTGCAGGTTGTTGTTGCGCCGGGCGACCCGCTTGATGTTCACCAGGTTGATCGCCGAGACGTTGCCGGACAGCGAGTTGTGCCCGTACGAGCCGCAGGACAGGGTCAGCGAGGGCACCAGCGCGTTGTACACGTCACCGATGCCGCCCATCGAGGTCGGCGAGTCCCGAATGATCCGAACGGCTTTCACCCGGCGGCCGAACTCCACGGCGAGGGCCTCGTCACCGGTGTGGATGGCGGCGCTGTGCCCGAGGCCGTCCAACTCGACCATCTGCTCGGCCAGCTCGATGCCGTGCTCGGCGTCGCGCGCGGCGAGCACCGCAAGCACCGGGCACAGCTTCTCCCGGGTCAACGGCTGGCCCGGACCGACGAACGGCACCTCGACCAGGATGATCGACGTCTCCTCCGGCACCTCGAAACCGGCGTTCCGGGCGATCCACTGTGGACTCTGCCCGACCGCCTTGGCGTTGAGCCTGGCCCCGCTGCAGGCGGTTCCGTCGGCGCGGACGCCGAACAGGAACTCCTCCAGCAGCGCCTTCTCCTCCGCGTCGACCCGGTAGGCGTGCAGCCGGGCGAACTGCGCCATCGCCTGCTCGTAGATCGGCTCGTCCAGGATGACGGCCTGCTCGGACGCGCAGATCATGCCATTGTCGAAGCTCTTGGACGCGACCACGTCGTTGACCGCGCGCGACAGGTTGGCGCTGCGTTCGATGAAGGCGGGCACGTTCCCGGCCCCGACACCCAGCGCCGGCTTTCCACATGAATAGGCCGCCTTGACCATCGCATTGCCGCCGGTGGCCAGGATGGTCGCGACGTCGGGGTGGTTCATCAGTGCACCGGTCGCCTCGATGGACGGGTGCTCGATCCACTGGATGCAGTTCTCCGGAGCGCCGGCGGCGATCGCCGCGTCCCGGACCACCTGAGCGGCCTGCGCCGAGCACTGCTGGGCGGCCGGGTGGAAGCCGAAGACGATCGGGTTGCGGGTCTTGAGCGCCAGCAGGCTCTTGAAGATGGTGGTCGACGTCGGGTTGGTGACCGGCGTGATGCCCGCGACGACGCCGACCGGCTCGGCGATCTCGGTGATGCCGGTGATCTCGTCGGTGCTGATGACGCCCACCGTGCGCAGGTACTTCATCGAGTTGGTGACATGCTCGCAGGCGAAGATGTTCTTGACCGCCTTGTCCTCGAACACCCCGCGGCCGGTCTCGGCCACGGCGGCCTGCGCCAACTGGCCGTGCTGATCCAGCGCGGCGACGGCCGCCTTCTTGACGATGTAGTCGATCGTGGCCTGGTCGTAGTCGGCATAGGCCTCGAGCGCGGTCAGCGCGCGGGCGACCAGCGCGTCGATCTCGCCCGGACGATCGGGCCCGTCATCCGCCGGTTTCGGTTCGACGGCGCTCTCGGTTCGGTCGCCCGGGATGATGTCGTCCGGACGAAGGACGGTGGGCGCAACCATGATGTCTCCCTGCGTGGTGATCCAATCGGTCACCATCCACGCTAGGGATCTCCTTATGGTCTGACCATAGGTCTAAGGTCCCGATATTCAGAACCCGGCTACCTGGGCCCGCCGGTGCACCTCGCGACCGCGGTTGTCGCGCAGCGCGTCCATCGGGCTGCCGGGCAGCGTCGGGTCCGCCTCGAACAGCCAGCCGACGATCTCGTCGTCGCGATAGCCGTTGTCCCGCAGAAGGGTCACCGTCGCCGGCAGCCCCTTGACGACCAGCCCGTCGGCGACGAACTCCGCCGGGATGCGCAAGATCCCATCCTGCCGCAGGGCCACGAGCTGACCGTCACGGATCAGCTGGTGCACCCTGGTCACCGGCTGGCCGAGACTGCTGGCGATGTCGGGGACGGACACCCAGGTGGGTTCGGTGGTCACGGTCGGCTCGGTGGTCACGGGCCAAGCCTGCCAGGTCGACGCCCGGCAGTCCGGCCGGGCCCGTCCTCACCCGAGCGACGCCGGATCGCTTTGGACGCCGAGTGTATTCGTGGGGGGTGCAGGCAGGATTTACGCCGCGAACCGCTCCGGGTATCGGTGCCCTGTTCAGCCGGAGCTCACCTTTCCCAGGGTCTCCAAACGACCCCACGCCACTGCGAGCCAGCAGAGGAACTCCTCCGCGACCTCGTCATTGGTCTTCCACAGTTCCCATATGTTCTCGCCGTCCTTGTTCAACTGGCCCAGGAACGTGACCGCAGCTCCGCCAAGATCTCGCGCCGACCGGGCCTGTTCTGTCGTGAGCCCGGCCCGGTCGATCGATGCCATGCCCATGACCTTGTCCACGTCCTGTGGACTGACCGAATCCGCGGTCAGCAGGCTGACCGCGATGCGGACGCCGGCGGTGCGCATCTCGTCGCGACCATCCATGCAACTCCGCGCAATGGCGCGTGCGACCTCGAGCCCGGCGCCTTCACCGAACGGCGAGCCGATGGCCGATCGGTCGGTCAGCGAGGCCAGTGCCCTGACCAGAAACAGCGCCTTGTTCTGCTTGTCGTCGGCGCGTGAACCAGCAACGGGAAGGTATGGGTGCGCCGAATACAGCAATCCTTCGTATCCCGGCTCACCGTACCCGGGAGAGTTGGCGACCCGGTCGTTGGCCACACCGATGTTCTCGACGAATCGTTCGGCCGACGAGGGCGAGAGGTCGATGCGGAGGAACTCGACTGCAGCACCCAGCATGTCCACGTCCGCGGGCACCCTGGTGAACACATACACGTCCGGATCCAGGCCCTCGAACTCGGGCTTGAGGGTGTCGACCAACTCCTGGCCGATACGCCTGGCTCGCGCCTGCAGGTCTCTGGTGGTCATCATGAGCGGTCGCCACTCCTCTTCCCGTTGCTCGGAAAGTCTGGCGAAGTTCCTGATGGATATCTCATGCTGTGGTCGAACTGTCGTCATCCGGCGCGCACCGACCACGTCGTTCGCCACCTTCAGCGCACTCTCCAAGGCGCCCATCATGTCCCGGCAGACCTCGACGTAGTCGACGATCAGCCTGTCCACCCACGCCTGATCGCGAATCGGAGCGTTGTCCGTGGCCGCGTCGTTTCCACCAGCCAGCGTGGCCCGACGACCCGACAACGTGATAGGCAGTCTGGGGATCTTGGTTGGCACCCGCGGACTCTGGGTCACGTTGCCGTCGTTCGCGACGTGCGCCGTCCAGTCGCGGCCGTCGTGGTAGCGGTACTGGTGCACGCCGTCCGGATCGGCGTGCCAGCCTTCTGGCACCGTCGCGGCTACCTCCGCCGCCGGCCGTTGCCGTTGCCGTTGCGGGTGTTCGTAGTTGATGGCCATCAGCGGGACAGGTAGTTGTCGAGTTCGCGGGCCTTGCGATCCAGAGTCGCCTTCAATGTGTTGGCCTCCGCGTCGAATCGGGAGAATGCGCGCAATGCTTGATCCAGTTCGGACTCGAACCGGTTGCGAACGGCGTCATCCCACTTCGTCCGTTTCAAGGCCGAACGCAGCCGCGAGGTGGCCTCGCTGATCGAGACTTGTGCTCGCTGTACTTCGGCGCGCAACGACCTGAGCGCGGCCGGATCGGTGTTGACTCCACTGCCCATCTACCTGCTCCATATCACGATGCGCCGATCAGGATCCAAGTGTGTTGATTGCCCGCGAGATCGCGGCATCATATTCCTGTATTGCGACGAGGAACCGGCGTTCCTCGACGTCGAGCGGCTCGAGGTTGCGGTGAGTGAGCCGCTGATGCACGGCATCGCGCCACAAGATGCCCGCGCTGTGCTGCGCCTGGGTTCGGATACGGCCGGCCAGCGACAGCGCCTGCATCGCCGGCGCGAGACGCCCCATCAGCCCTCCACTCTCGCCGGCAGCGCGGGTGCGCCGCTGGTTCGGGCCACCCAGAGCCGGTGCCTGCCGTTTCCGTCCATCAGATAGCGCCCGTTGGGCAGCCTGCTGACCACCGGTGCCTGGTCGCGCACGAAGAAGCCGTCGTAGGTCATTGCGTAACTTCGGGTTCCGAGCAGTCCCTCCACCTGATCCCGTTCGCGGAAGTAGTCGATCCCCTTGCCCCGACGAATGGCCGGAAGCACTACGTCGTTGAGCGCCTCGAAGCCCCAGCGCAGATCCTCCGGGGAATAGCCCTTGCCGAAGTCTTCCGGTCCCTGCACGGCGTGTTCACCGTCATCGATCAGGTCGATCGGGATCAGCTCCATGTCCTCCGGGAAGCCTGCCGGCCTGGTCGCGGACGAATCCGTCCCACCTGCTCCGATTGGCCTGCCGCCGGATGAACCGCCGGACTCGCCGACCGAACTCGACCGGCTGATGCCCGACTGGTTGAGGTAGGTCGCCAGATCGCCCTCCGCCACTCCCAAGATCGTCAGCGAATCTCGGACAAGGGTGCCGGTCACCCGGCCGAAGCGGCTGCTGGCGAAGGCGAAGGTCGCACCGGCTTCATTGAGGATCCGACTGGCCTGCTGGGCCGCCTGCAGTCGTTCCTGGGCCTGCCGCACCGCTGCGGCGGCAGCCGAGCAATTGGCCTCGGGGATCTGCAGGCAGCGCGACAGAGCACCCTCCGCATTCGCCAGTCGGGCGCGGCGATGGCCGATCTCGGCATGGATTTCGGACGAGACCTGGGTCTCGCAGCGTCGGGCTTCGGCGGTCGCCCGCTCCGCCTCGGTGACGTAGCGTCGCAGTCCGGATGCGAGCAGCCCCATCGCCACCGGATCGACCTGAGCTCGGCTCATCCGGTTCGCTCCTGGTCGCCGGTCTCGATGCTGCGCAGCCACTGCGTCGGTGGAGCCGCGAACCGCCGTGCCACGACCGTGGTGGCCCGGTCCAGGTCGTCGACCACGAACTGGGTCGGGCCTACCGTGGACGCCAGGTCGGAGTCGATCAACTCCCGGGAATCCTCGGCATTCATCGGGCCGACGACGCGTACCGCGAACTCCCGCAGGACGTCCCGGCTCAGCCTACGCATGAGCGACGCCTTGCGATCCACCCAGCCAACGACGTGGATCCCCACCTCCGGCCCGTCCCGCAGCACACGCTGCAGCAGTGCCGCCGGGGACGTCTCGTCGTACGAGTCCGGATCGAGTTCACGGGCCCGATGGATCCCGGAGAGGATCAGCACCCGCCCGGCCGCTTTGTAGTCCGACAGCGCGTGGCGCTCCTGCACCAGGTCGGCCAACTCGGACAGCAGCGGTACCAGGACCCGGCGATGGTGCATTCGAGCGCCGAGTTCGGCCACCACGTTGGCTTCGTCGGTTCCCTGGCGGACGTCGCCGGCCAGTTCGACGAGGTCCACCCCGACATCACCGGCCAGCAAGGATGCAATGAACAGTTCCAGCGCGAGGTCGCCATCCTCGGCGACCAGCAGGAGGTTCGCGCCCGGAACCCGCCGGAGGTCCGCGGTGACGGGGGACGACAGCGACATCGGTGCGCCGACCGGCAGACGCAGATCACCATGCCGATCGCACTGCCGGAAGGTCTGCAGCGACACCTCGGACACCAGCGCCGGCGCATTGCCCTCGAAGACCACCGGCCGGCGCGTCCAGCCGTCCGCGGCAGCGCGTCCGGCCAAGCCAGCAAGGACCGCCGCACGATGCTCCGCGGGCCAGAACGTGGTCTGGAAGCGGGTGTTCGCCTCCTTCAAGCCGCCTCGTGGATTGAAGATCCCCTCGCCCGGCTTGCTGAGCAATTGGGCGTCGGCGTTGTCGTCCGCCAGCAGCATTCTGCTGTCCGCCTCGGAACTGGCCAGCACAAGCCGGCAGGCGATCTGATTCAGCGCGGTCCGTATGTACTGGGCTCCACCGGCCAACGACTGAGACGCCAGGATCGTGTGCACACCGAAGGCACGGCCCTGTCGGATCACTCGGTCCAGGAGCTCGGCAGCGCGCTGACCCAGCCGGTCGTCGCGTTCGAACAGCATGTGGAACTCGTCGATGACCAACGCGATCCGCGGTAGCCGCTCACCCGACGCCCGCCGGTAGCTGGCCAGGTCCATCTGATCGCCACCGGTTGATCGAAAGAGTGCACCGCGACGGGCGATCTCTTGATCAAGGCTCTCCAAAACACTGATTCCGAATTCCCGCTTGCTTTCAATGGCCACGACACGAGCATGTGGCAGACGATATTCGGCATACTGCTTGAACTCGACGCCTTCCTTGAAGTCGATCAGGTAGAGTTCGAGCTCCTCCGGCGAATACTGCAGTGCCAGGTTCAAGATGATCGAATGAATGAGGTAGGACTTCCCCGAACCGGTACGTCCGCCGAGCAACGCCGAATTCGACTGCGAACTGAACGTGATGGAAGCGACACCACGAGCGCCACTCCGACCGAACCGGGCCGTCACCCCGTCCTCCGACTGCGACTGCCACCAGGTCGACGGGTCGTCGGGGTCGGCCACCACCTCGGCGGCCCGGGTGCCACGCTGGGCGTCGCGGCTCGCCCCGGTGGCCGCCAATCGGGCCACCATCGAGGCTGACACCCGCACATCCTCGGCGCTGTTCAAGCCCCGCTCCACATGGGTCAGCAGGTGTCCCATGGTGACTTGATCCGGCGGCGGTAGCGGCGCGAACTCCCAATCCATGAGGACCGACTTCACATTGTCGGTGGCGCTCCCGGACGTCGGAAAGCCCAGCCCGCCGACGACTTTGCGGTCGACCAGGCCACCAAACATCAGTGGTAGATCGGGCAGCCGCTGGCTCACCGCCCGATCGGAGCTCACGATCAGAAAGAAGACCCCGGCCCGGCGCCCGACCCGGGTCAGCGTCTGCAGGCGGCGCAGACTTTCCTCGTCCCAACTCTGACCATCGCGGGTGAAGGCATGTGGAAAGTCGTACAGCAGGACGATCCGGTACGGTTCGGCGACCTCGCCGGCAGCCATGTTGTACTCGGTCAGCGATTCGTACTCGCCACCGAGGTACCGCTGATTCACAAAGGCGACATGGCTCTCCAGCTCCAGCAGGAGGTCGGCCGCGTTCTGTGCCGTGGTGCGCACGCGCTCGCCGTATACCTTCTGCCCGGCCTCGCCGAGCGGATACAGGAAGTCGAGCGATCGACCGAGGCCGACCGGATCCACCGCCTCGACCTTGACCCGGCCGGGCGGCAACACGGATAGCAGGTCGATGACCACACCCTTGACGATCCCGGGATCATTGACGATCAAACCCCCATCGGCGTCGAAGTCGACCATGACGGGAATGCGCGGGCAGGTCGGCGGAAGCGAGACAGAAATGTCCCGGCGCCCTGATGTTTCGACGTTCGACCCCCCCGGACGGCGCATCGCTGATCTGATCCGTACCGGTGCGGTGTAAGCAGTGGTCATTCGCACCGTCGCCGGCCGCATGACCCCCACGATGGCGCTGACCGGCGCGACTCCCGTGGCGAAGCCCTGCTCCAGGCCCGACACCCCCGACCACACAGGGGCTATACCTGGCACCTCCGCCAAGAAGTCTCCCAGTGCGCCGGTGCAGGACTGCGCTGCCGCCTGCGCCGCGAGAAGTCCTCGCTCGACCATGCTGTTGTGGGCATCGGCGTAAAGATTCGCGATTCGAAGCGCGTACTGGTCGGTAATACCTTCCTTCACCGCCTTGTAAGTCGACAATTGACGCGCGGCCAGACGACCGAAGACCATCCGCGTTTCGTCGGCCTTGCTTGCCCGCCAGACCGATACTTTCGCCTGTTCGATCTGGGTGATGAACGAGTTGGTCAACTCAACCCATCTATCCGGACCGACCAGAGTCTCCGAAGTCTCGGTGACTTGAGTGACCTGGTTCAGATCGCGTGACATCTTTGTCCGGTAGGCCGACAGCAACTGATCGCGGGTGGCCTCGATCCGCTTCTGCGCCTTCCCGCGATTCGCCGAGGCTTCGTTGACCGACACCGTCAGGTCGGGCCATGTACCCTGGACCGCCGCGGGCAGCAACCGCAAGATGTTCTCGCACGTCTTGAGGTCGGCGGCCATGATCGAGGCGAGCTCGCCGAGCCGGCCGTACGACGCCCGGATAAGGGACATCGACCCGTCCATCGAGCTCTCGTGCCGTCCTGTGGGGGCCGAAGCCTCCGGCGGAGGCGGCAGCGTTGCCGGCGCAGGAGGTGGCGGCGGCGACCCAGCCGGTCTCGGCCCCGCGGCCGACGAAGGGCGTGGGCCGCGGCGCGTGTAGTCGATCGCCATGTGCTGATCTGAACTTTCTACGCGAATGACGGAGTCTGACCGAGCGTCGAACGTCGGTCAGCAACTGTTGAAATCGTCGGCTCCCGCTGCACGGAAGCGCTACGCCGGTTCGGAGGCCGGCTAGGGATGCTCGGCCTGTACGCCGGAAACCTCCTCGGCCATCCGGAGCGCACTGTGCACGTCGACCTTGCCGGTCGCGGTGTCGTGGATCAGCAAGGACGGCGCCAGTCGCGCCAAAGACTGCACAGCGACCCGGGCGATGTCGTGGTAAGCACCCGTCGACGGCTCACCGAGTCCGGTATCCATTTGGTTGGCGGCGCTCATCTTGGGCAGCATGCTGAGCACGAAAAGATGGGTGAACAAGAATATCCGGCCGGCGAGGCGGTCGTCACCGGTCTGGTTCGCCAGCACCGCCGCCTGTCGCCACCAGCGCCAGGGGCGCTGGATGACGTCCCCGGCGTCGGCGCCGCGGACAATCTCCTGCATGGTCTGCACGTCGCCGCGGAATCCGCCGCGGCGAGCGATCATCTCGATGCATTCCCAGGTCGCGTTGCTGTTGCCCAGACTGGCGTCCCAGGTGTCCATCAACCTCGACGCATCGGCGAGATCCGCCGGGCCGAGCTGCGGCGGGGGCTCCGGCACATACTGCGGTTCCGCCTTGCGCTTTCCGAACAGTGGCACGTCGGTTCTCCAGTTCGATCGGTGTGTGAAGGCCTCACATCATGCTTCGGAACAGCAGGTTCGATCGGTCGTCCTCGGTCCACAGCCACGGTCGACCACCCAGGCCGGTCCTCTCGGCGATGGTCCGCCGGTGCCCGATGGTGACCTGTGGCATTGCGTGGACGCACGATTCGAAGAACTCCGGAACTGCAAGTACCACCGGGAGCGGGTGCATCTGCTGGATCATCAGCGACCACCCGGCGTCGGCGTCGTGCAGGAAGACCGGAAAGCTCGGATTGCCCCGGCACAGGCTGTTGGCGATGTCCAGCGCGGCCAGCCGATCGCGGACGATGTCGTTCAGGATGCCGCTGGTGATCATCAAGTGGTTCGCGCTGCGGCCACCCATAATGGACAGCACGACGTACTGGTCCTGCTCGAAACCGACCGCGATGCCCACACCCACGAACGTCGGCTCCAGGTCCACGTACTTCAGCCCCAGTTGTGAGCACAGCGACCGGATATCGTTGAGGCCCTCCTTGGCGGGAGCCAGGTGATCATCCACGCGAGCCCTGCACCTTCCTCCGGGCGGCAGCCCGGAGCATGCCGACCGGCCAAGCCTGACAGTTGCGGTCACCAAACGGGAGTGACAGAAAGTGGACATTCTCGCGTGTCGGTACCGATCCGTGCCGCTCCAGGGTTGGATTGGACAATCCGTGCCGGTCCCGTTGCGATCCGTGGCGGTCCGAAGGAGGCACAGTGCTGGATAGACGGTCCTTCGAACCCGCGCCGGGACCCGAGTCCGGGCCGGACGGCGAGGACCGGCCTGCGGCCTACGGCGGGCTCATCGGCGAGATCGAGGTCGGCTGGCTCCTGGATCATGTCGACATGGCACACCGCCGCCTGCCGAACGGGGTGTTCGATGAGCTGACCAGGCAAGCTCGTGAACTGCTCTACCTCGAATGGCTGGTCCTGGAGCCGGAGCGGCTTGATTTCGACGACGACGGGCGGCGACCCGCCGTCTCACCGAATACCGCCCTGCAGACTCAGGAAGACGTCGCTTGGTTCCGTCACCTGTTGGACCAGCTGTGGCTGGAACGGTCCTCGCGCCGCACAGACCGCAGGCATGCAATCGTGCAAGCACTGTTGACGGAGGCCGAATCACTGCGTCGGGACCTTCGCAGCGATGAGAATCGATCGTCGAACGACGCACATGACGCGATCGGTGCGATCATCGACGAGCAGCTGTCTCGGATGCGCTCCCGAGCAAGCGACCGGTCCGCCGATCCGGATGTCGAGCGCACGATCGGCCAGCTCACCGACAAATTCCGCCTGCTGGTCCGGGTCGCCGCTCTGACCGAAACACCCTCCTGGCCAGTTCTTCTCGCGGAGCTCACCGAACGGGCAGGACAGGACCGTGCGGTCAAGGACGCATGGGTGACCTGCGGCTACCTGCGCACCGACATCCCGGAGCTATGTCTGAAGCCCCAGCCCGACGCCGCCTCAGCCGACATCTGGTCACCCGAATGGTGGGGACGCGACCCGCTGCGACATCTTCGGTTGATGCTGGACCCGTCAGGACCGGTCGACGCCCGGCCGGTGCCCGACGCATTGCGCGGCGCGCTGCGCACACCGGCCGAAGGGCCCGAGGTCGCCCGGGCAGTGGCCCTGGAGGTCCGACGGGCCACCTTCCCCAGTGGGCTGTGTGACAGCGCCCTTCGCGCACGCTGGTTCCTGGCCGTGCTGTTCGCCGAGTCCCGTTGGTCTGCGGCCAAGCTGCGAGGCGAGGTGGCCAGGCACGCCGAGCCCGATCCGGTCCCCGCACTCCGTCACCTGATCCGGTCGGATCCGGCGCCGCACACGCTGGATCGCGCGCGAGGCGCGGCGCTGTTGCATGCCGACGCAGGTGCCCGCAGTCCCGTGGACGGCGACGGGTGGCCGGGACCGGTCGCCGACATCGCGTTCGAAGGCGCTCGCAGCAGCCAGTTCGCCGTCCCGGTCGATGTCGCGTTGGCACTGGCCCCCGTCGACACCTGCGGGATTCGGCTCCGCGGGTTCTTCGGCGACGGCCCGTGGAACCGGGCCGGGCGGTTCGGTGAGGTGGGGGTCGAGCGGCTGTGTGAGCTGACCGTCGCCCGCTATCGTCACAAGATCTACCAACGCCTGCTGAAGGATGACCAACTCGGCACCGGCTCGCTCCGGAACACCACGCCGACGCAGTGGCACGCCGTGACCACCAAGCAAATGCGCCGGGAAGCGTCGACGACCATGAGGCGGTATCACTCCGGTCGGCCCTTGATCGACGACCGGTCCGAGCCGGAACCGCAGGATTCGATCGACTCTGGATCGCTGCCGGACGGTCTCGACCCGGAGGTCGTCGAGTTGTTCAACGTCGGCGTCGGCGCGTCCGACATCCTGGCCACGGTGACAAGCCGATGGCTCGCCACCCGGCACAGCAGGGTCGGCGTCGCGATGAGCCGGCGCATCGCCGAATTGCAGATGTTCCGCGACTGGCTCGACACCGACTGGCGGAACGATGGTTCGGACACCTCCGTGCTGCGGGGAACCGACCTGCTGTTGCGCCAGGCGTTGCACCGTTTCGTGATCGTCCGGGGCGACCACGTCGGCAATCCGAGGTCGGTGCCCGATGCCGGCACGCCGCGATCTGATCTCGCCGTCGCCCGAGCTCGGCAACGGGCCAGCGAACGGCTGCTGGCCGCCATCACGACCATGCTGGTCGACCTCGGCCGCCTGCCCAACCGTGGAGGCAGGACATGACCGGACCCGCCGACGAAACCGGGATCCGCGTCCGGGTTTACCGAGACGAGCTCGAGGGCACGATCATCGACGCCGGCCCTGATTCGGTGCTAGGGGTCCAGCCGGTCGGAGTGGTCGACGCGGTCCAGGTGTGGGTCGATCCGCTGGATCCAGCCCGGTTCGTCAGGGTGACCTGTGCCGACGTCTCCGAGTCCGGTTGGTTCCTGGACGAGCTGCTGGGCCATGGCGCGTTCGCCGCCATCAGTGCCGCCAGTCGGGTGCCAGACGCGGCGGCGACCGTGCGACCGACCCAGGTCGCCCGGGACATCGGTCGGCTCGGCCTGTTGTTGTGGTTGGAGGACTGCAGCCCGCTGCCCCTGCCTCAGGGGTTGCTGGATGCGGAGATTGCCTCGGCGGTTCGTGCCTTCCCCGGCGCCACCGTCGCAGCCGAGGTACACGTCCGTTGCCGGGCCGCCATGCCGGCTGTCCTCGAGCTGGCCACGGAGCTGACCGATGGATCGGTTCAACCCTCGGCTGGGCTCGCCAAGGCCGCCTACCTGGTGGCCGGCACACTGCTGGGTTCGGGATCGCCGGATGAGGAGCAGGCCCGGACGTTGATCCGATTGGCCGCCGCCGCCCGCTCGGCCGGCGCCGCGATCGCCGCCGGCGGTGACATCGACACCACTCTGCTCGCCTTGTTCGAGTCCGCGGCCGCAGCCATCGACTGGGGTGGGTCGTGGACACCGGCGAGCGCCATCGAGCGGCGTTTCTCGGTCGACTGGCGGCTGGTGCCGCGCGGCGTCCTGGACACCCGCGAGGGCACCATTCGCGTCGGCGACGCCGAGGGTCACGGCCTGGCCGTCAGCGTGTCGGCGACCCCTGGAGCTGACGAGGTCCCACTGTTTGCAAGGATTCTGCCGGCGGACGGCGCCGACCCGATCGCGGTGACCCCGCTTCGACTGGACGCGCCAACGACGTCCTACCGTGGGATCGTCCCGGTCGACGCGCTGTCCGACGGGGACCGGGTCGACGTGTTCTCGGCGTCCGCGACGGTGGCTCCGCTGCGCGGATCGGACGCGCAGCGGCAGGCGGCGGCGCTTCGGTGCGCCGCGCGCGCCTATGGCGCGATGCGGCTGGCCATGTCCGCATCCCCTGGCCAGGCACCGGTGCTGTGGCGGTCCGCCGCCGGCGACTGGACCGAATGGCTTGCCGACCACGCGGCGACGAACGCGGCAACGGCTGCCCGCGATCGAGATGTCGTTTTGGGGGCGCTGGCTCGGTGCCAGCGGAACCTGGGCTTACCAGCGGCCCGACGGACTGCCGCGCGACGTACCGATCCGGGAACCGAACCGGTATGGGCGGACCCCGCGGGCGCGCTCTCGCTCGCCGAGGGGCAGCTGCTCGGCCTGGTGTAGGCCGGCCCGTCGTCGGCTCTGACGACGGGCCGGCCGCACCCTCAGCCGATCAGCTGAAGCAGCAGCTTCAGGAGCTGCTCGATGCTGTGCGACACCATCCCCATCACCTCCTCCAGGGCGTCCGGGTGTTCCACTCCCCGGTCCGCTCCCGGTCGGTTGGCGACATATTCGGTACCGGCCACATGGCCAAGTCGTCGGCAGTCCTGCCAGCCGTTCCGGCGGCTGTTCTGGCGGCTGTTCTGTCATTGATCTGTCACTGGTCCCGCGGCACCGCGGTATGGCACGCTCATCGCACTGGGGAGGTGGAGATGCCGATGGCGCAGGTCCCGACGGTGGACGAACTGATCAACGACCTGATGGAGTTGCGCCGCGGCCACGGCGTGCTCGCCGACGACGCGCCGAGGCGATCGAGCCCGGCAATCAGGGAGCTCTGTGGCGTCCGGGGCGGCGACGGCGAGGCCGTCGTCAGGCAGAAGCTGATCGACCGGCTCACCGAACTCACCCTGCAGCTGCCTGACGAATATCGTCCTGCCGTCGGCGCGGCGCTGGCGCTGGCCCCACATTCACAGGAACGGTTCCTGCATCAACGAATGAAATGGGCCGCTACACAGATGGATCGCGACCACGAACGAACCGCGCATCGACGCTTGCAGCCAGGCTTTCGACTGCTGTCCGAAAAGCTGCTGATCCGTTGGGAGGCAGGCAGCGCGCCCGATCCCGACTGGCACACCGTCGAACTCGACGCCATCCTGCGCATGGACCTCGACCCGCCGGTGCTCTGCGAAACCCGCACCATTCGCGCACTCGTGGATGACCTCGACGAGGTCACTGCGCAGTTGACGCTCCCACCGTATCTGAGCACCGAGCCACCCGCGCAGGTGCGCGCAGCGGTCGCCTTCGGTGGCGAGATCGTCGAGAAGATCGTCCAGACCAACACCTACGCCGCGTTTCTCATCCGGTTCGCGGCGCCCCTGATGAGTGGCGACCGCCACCAGTACTCGGTCGAATTCACCGGCCCGCGACGCTCGGCTTTCAATCCGATGTACGTGATGGAGCCGCTGCGACGCTGCGACCGGTTCGACGTCCGGGTAAAATTCTCTCCCGACGCCGAACCGCGGGCCATCTGGCGTATCTCCGGATTGCCGCCACGCCGGGTGGACGAGCATCTGCCGACGGACGAACCGGTCCACCTGGACAGCGTGGGCGAGGCGTCCGCTTCGTTCGGCGGACTGGTCCAGGGCCTGAGTTACGGGCTTCAGTGGGATCCCTGACCCGTTCCGGGCCATGCGACGTGCGCGCTGACGATGGCTCCAGGAAAGGCGCTGCCTCGCATCGCGTCTGGTGGCTCGGCTACTGGCCGACGGCTGACGGAATCCGGTGGTGGTTGACGTATCGGCTATTGGGCCCGGACGGTTCCGGGCCCGTTGCCGAGCCCGTGCACGGGTCGGTGGGCGCCGACCGTCTCTCCGGCCCGATGCGTCGCCTGGAAGCCGCGCTGGTCCGCACGATGCCCGAGGATCCGCCGGACGAAATGGCCGGGCCGGACCGCGTGAACGCCGTCCACCGTGCCTGGCGCGGCGCCCTGGCCACTCCCGCCGACGAGTTCGACCTGGCCGCCGGTCTCGGCCAACTCCTGTTGCCGCCGGCGCTGGTCGACGAGCTATGCGCCGGCATCGACAAGGATCCGAACCCGCAACCGTCGGAAACGGTCGTGATAGCGCCGGGCCCGACGTTGTCCCAGGTCCCGTTCGAGCTGCTGGTCGTCGACCCAGGCAGCGGCCTGCGGCTACTGGAGGTGGCTCGCGTCCGGGCCGGGTTGAGTGCTGCCGCCGGGGTCGGCGCGGTTGTGCCTGCGCGAACACCGGCGACAGGTGTGCTGCGGGTGATCGATCCGGGTCCATCCGCACGGGCGGCCGCAGCGCGGGGCGGTGTCTACGCACACGGGGTGCCGGCACCCATCTATCGCGACCA
Source organism: uncultured Actinomycetes bacterium (assembly GCA_964497705.1). GTDB lineage: Bacteria > Actinomycetota > Actinomycetes > Mycobacteriales > Nakamurellaceae > Nakamurella. The sequence goes on from CAZCEH010000001.1 coordinate 308,244, forward strand.
CGGCATCGATGAGCGCTGGTTCTCCCGCGACGACGGTCGGGGACAGCTCCTGAACGCCGCTGAGTCGTTCGAGCCGGTCACCAAAGACGTTCTGGCCCAGGCCCTGCAGCGCCTGCCCGAGCGAATGCTGTTCCTCGGGCATGCGCTCAGTGGCCTACCCCAGGCGCCGGCAAGTGCTGGGTTGGTGCTAGCTGACCCAGCCGATGGTGGTCCGTTCCGGCCCTTCACCGCCGCCCAGTGGATTCGCGATCCAGCTCGCTGGCCTGCCCCACCCGTGGTTGGCCTGATGTCCTGCCACAGCAACGACACTCACCTGTTCGAACAGATGGGTTTGGTGCAGGCCGCGGTGCACGCCGGCGCGCGGCTCGTGACGTCCACTCGGTGGGTGCTGCCGGCCGACCACACGGCCGGCAACGGCACCCCCACCACCGACCTGGCACTGGCTGTCGATGCTGCCCACGACTCAGCCGACCCCGTCAGCACGCTGCGACAATGGCAGCTGGGCCGGCTCGATGCGTGGCGGCGCGACCCCGGCCCGGCCTCCGCGCCGCTGATCTGGGCAGCGCCGGTGAGTTACCAGCGCGCACCACTTGACCATCGAGGGGCGCGATGAGCTGGGACGACCCGCCAAGTCCGGGTAGTCGCGGCCGGATCGAACCGGAGGAGGACTATGCCAACTATGCGGAGGTGATCCACCGGATCGGCGCCTCTTTGGGTGCCGACGACGCGCTGGTGAGCCGGGCCCGCCTTCCCCGGCTGCGTGCGGCCGCCGCCGATGCGGGCGATGCGGCGTTCGTCGCCGAAGTCGACCGTATCGATGGTGTCCTCACTGCCCGTACCGGCGATCACGCTCGTGCCCGGGAACTGCTCGCAATCTCCCGACGCTCGTTTCTTGCCCTGGCAGAGTGGGAAGCAGCGGCCCAGGCGCTGGTCGACGCGGCCGAGATCGATTACGAGGACGGTGAATTGCCTCGGGCCGCCGGCTTCTGCGAGGTCGCAGCCGAACTCGCCGCGCTCGAACCCTATCCGGCACTCGGAGACGCGGCCAACTACTGCGGTTTGGCCGCCCTCTGCTATCTGGAGAACGGCGATCATGGTCAGGCCGTGCGAATGTACCGACTGGCCATCGAATTCGCGCTTCAGTCGGACGACCCGGGCCACGCTGCGGTCTGGTGCCACGACCTGGGGAACACCCTGGAACGGATGGGTGACGAAGCCGGGGCACTTGAGCAGTGGCTACGGTGCGTGGATCTCGATCCGGTCGGCGATGCGACGAGCCCGGCCTGGTCGCGACTGAGCCAGGTCTACCGATCGCAGGGGCTGACCGGGCCGGCCCGAAAAGCCGCGGACCAGGCGCTCGTGACCGCACGCAACGCGGACACCGCCCGCAACGCGCGCTACCATGCTTTGGCGCTCACCGCCGAACTCAAGCCGAGTCTGGCGTCGCTCGACGATGTTCGGGCGTTGCGTGCCGAGTATCTCGACGATCACGACCGTCGGCGGGCGGCGTGCTGTTCCATGATCGAGGCTGGCGTGCTGTATCGCGTCGGACAGATTGCCGACGCCGGCCAACTTTGGGACCAGGCCGCGAGCGTCCTGACCGACGAAGAGGATTGGACGAGCCTGGCCGGGCTGAACGCCGAGCGCGCCTCCAGGCTCGCCGAGTCCCGGGATACCGTCGGGGCACGGAACTATCTGACTGAGGCCCGCGACCTTTACCTGAGGGCAAATCTGCCGAACGACGCTGCCCGATGCGACTGGAACCTGGTCGCGCTCGGCGGCCCGGATGATATGCAACCGATTCAGGCGCGGTACCGCGAAGTCCGCGATCCGGGCACCCGCGACGAGGCCCATGAACTGCTCGGCCTGGCCGGGTTTGAATACGGTCTCCAGCGGTATGACCGAGCAGCCCTTCTGGCCGACCGTGCCCTGGTCTTCTTCGCGAGGCACGGCCTGCAGCAGTTCGAGCTCGAGGCGCGGAGTCTGTTGGCGTCGGTTCACGCGCAGTCCGGTCGACACGACCTGGCCACCCAGCACCTTCAAGCGGTGCTCGCGACCACCGAGAGTGGCACCTACCCGACGATCCGTGCCCAGGCCTTGACCGTCGTCGGTGGAATCGCCACCTTAAAGGGTCAGTTCGGTCCCGCAGCCGTGGCCCACCGGTCGGCCATCGAGATCCTGGACGGTCTAGATCGTTCTGACACCGCGGCGTCCGCGTTCGCCCGGCTCAATCTGGCCGTGGTAGTGATTCTGACCGATCCGGAGGAGGCGTTGCGCCACGCGTCCGCGGCGTCGGCATCGTTCGGTCGGCAGGGTCACGTCAGCTATGCCGCGCGCGCCGATCTGGTCGCGGCAGCGGCCCTGACCAGGATCGGCGCCTGGCGGGGAGCCTTTGATCTCGCGGCTCCGGCGCTGCTGGTCACCGACATCCTCCGGGCAGCCACCGCTTCGCCGGCAGATCGGGATCGGATGCGCGAGATCTGGTCCATGATCCATCATCGAGTCCTGGAGATGCTTGCCGAGCTCGATGACCCCCGGCTGACGGCAGAAGTCCTGGAGCGCCTCCGGGCCAACGCGACGGTGCCGACCGCGGCGTCCGCTCCCGATGCCGTCGATCAGGCGCATCCCGTGCTCCCGGTCGACATGGCCGCGCCTGTCGGTGACGGTGTCGCGATCACCTGGGATGCGCCCTGGTCGGCCGGTGCGGCCTTGCTCGCCGGCGATCCTAAGCTGCCCGTCGGATTGCCACCGCTGGTCGGCATGCCGTGGGGTGTCGCCCTGGAACCGTACGAGACTATCGCCACGCAAAAACTTCTCGGCATGCCAGAGCGTCATCGCCAAGCCCGTCCAGTGGCGACGTGGCTGGACCAGATCGGATTCGCGTAGCGCTCGGGAGTCTGGTGAAACCCCCGTACACCGGAGCGAAATTGTCATGATTCTGTCAGTGCCCGGCGTTGGCGTTGCATGACATGCTGGTGACCTCAACATCATTGGTCCCGACAAGCCCTAGGAGAGTCCTGATGCCGTACGATGCGCCTCGAGTTCCGCCAGCTATCGTTCAACATGTCAAGCCGTCACCTTCGGCCGCCAAGAGTCAAGCCGACAAGCGTTCACGAGAGGCGGCCCAACGCGCAATTGAAAGTGCGACCCGGTCAAAAGGTCAGCCAAAGACAAGCGGCCGCTGACCCAAGGCGGGACGGCTGAGAGCTCTCCAACTACCACTCCGACCCGATAGTCGGGAAATGTTCACGGAAAGGATCGTGTGTCATGGCCTGCGCGTGTCAAGGCAAAGTTAATAACACCAACGGTAGGTGTCCCGCATGCAACGAAGCGATCGTGCATCGGATTGCCACCTCGCGGCACAACTGCTCCCACGGAAGATGCTCATAGTAGCCCCTCCGATCGATGGCGAGCAGGACGAAGGCCGCTAGAGCTGGTGCCTGAGCCAGGGCTACACCACCGGTGAAGACCGCCGGTGGTGTAGCCCTCGCACCCTTGCGTGCCACTGGCCACGCCACCTGGTCAGCTCAGGCGGCCCACCACAGCGCGAGTCACTGCGAACCCGACCGCGAACAGGATCAGCATGGTCAGGCCCGCGAAGTCGGGTCCGACCGAGCACATGGTGCCGTAGCCGGCACTCACCAGGACGGTGGCGAACCCGACGCCGACTGCACCCAGGCCGATGACCAGGCCCGGCATGGCGGCACCGCCGTATCCGAGAAGTCCCGCTACCAGCAGCGGAATCACTGTCGCCACCCACCCCTGCCCGAACAGCGACACACCGAGCGGCTCCTCAAGGAAGATCAGGATGTCCAGCGTGGCAAACAGGGCCAAAGGTTCGGCCGACCGCAGTCGACCACGCAAGGCCGCCACGACGGCCCCGATCAGGGCCGAGATCGCAAGCATCACGAGCACACTCAGACGGCCCTGCAGCGCCTCGTCGGTGCAGGCGGCATCGGTCGCGAACCCGAACATCGTGCCAAGAAGCCCGAATATCCCGATCAGTCCGAACGTCGGATTGAGCCACTTCTCGGGCAGAGCGGCTGCCAGGCAGCCGACCAAGGCCGCCAGCACCGCCCCGCTCGCCGAACCGGCCGAGAACGGGTCGAGCACCGAACCGACCGCCAGGGTCGAGACGATCCCACCCGCCAGCCGGCCGCCGTTCTCCGGGAACCCGTAAGAGCCGACTCCCCTGGCGGTCTTCCTGGCCCGGCTGGGATATCGCATTGCGCCGAGCAAGAACATCATGATTCCGACCAGACACACAAACACCAGTACGACGTCAGTCCAAGACATTCCGGACATCTCCGGTCTGATCTACGACCGCGTGCACGTCCAATATGATGACGGTCACGTTGTCCGGTGCGCCGATCTGCAGCACCTCGTCGACTAACGCTGAGGTGGCGTGTTCCGCCGATCCGGTGCTCGCTAGGCTGGCGATCTTCGGTGAGTCGAGCACCGCCAGCCCATCGGTGGCCAGGAGGAACCTGTTCCCGCCGTCGGGCGGCCACGGCGAGTCGAACCAGTGCGCGTCAACGCGGTACCGGCCTCCGCCGCCGAGAGACTGGGTCAACACCTCCCGTTCCGGGTCCGTGCGGCTAGGGCCGACGTCGTCGACGGTCAGCAGGGTGAGCCGGCCGTCACCGAGCCGGTACACCCGGCAGTCGCCGACGTTGGTCACGCGGAATCCGATCTCGTCCACGGTCAGTGCCGCGAACGCGGCACCCATCTCCGGCATACCCAGACCAACACCTGCCGCGCCAACGAGTTCGTGCCCGAGTACGGCGAATTCATCTGCGGCGTCGGATGTTCGAACCGCACCAAGACCACTCGCAAGGTGCCGTGCCACCAACCAGGCGGCGACTCCGCCGCCGACATGCCCACCCATCCCGTCCACCACCGCGCAGGTGTATCCGCGGTTCAACGGGATCTGCCGCCGGCTCAGATCGCCGGTCGGAGCGCAGCTGACCCACCCGTCGACGACCGGTGCATCCTGGTTTTCGGCACGCACCGGTCCCTGCTCGCTACGCGCCGAAACATCCAGATAACGGCACCCTTCTCGGCCGTTCATCCGGCCATCATCGAGATCAGGATCCATATCCCGACCAGGACGATCCCGATGACCATCGCGATGTACACGATCACGGTCGCGCCCTGGATCAGGTCACCCGGGGTGCCTACCAACAGTAGATCGAGCACGATCGCCGCCAGTACCCCGAGCACGGCCCAGGCGGTGCCGATTCGACTGAGGTCCCGGTACAACCGAGCCATGATCATGCCGAACAGGAAGATCGCGGTGGATGCCACCAGGCGAGCGCCCGCCTCGCTCGGTAACGGCAGATTCGGCAGGTATTGGTCGATACGAGCGACGGTGGTCAGTGCCCAGTCGGGTACGTCGACACCGGCGAGTGGCGACGCCGCTTGCCCGGTCGCGAGAGCCAGCACTCCGATCGCCTGGGCGATCACCACGGCACCGGCCAGGAACACTGTCAGGACCAGGACACCGGCCAGCCGTTGCACTGCTCTAGGGGCCTGCGGGGCTCGCCAGCTCCGTTCGGCCTCGCGCGCCTGGACCGGCGAGGTGACCGTCGGACCGGTGAGATTGGCCAACCCGACGGCGATGACGAACCAGACGCCGCAGACGACCGGCGGGACGACCCACCAAGCGACCGGCGTCGCCGGAAAGCCGTACGGCGACAACCAGTCCAGCGCGGCGGCGCACCAGAGCGCGACTGATCCGATGATGCCGGCGACGAGCAGGCTGGGCCTGGCTGCGAGCTGAACGGGCTTGACGTACGCCTCCCAGGCGTAGACGCCGGCCGACAGCGCGAGCACGCTGGCCGCCGCCACCGCCGCCGCCGGCCAGAGCCGTTCGCTGCTGACGATCCCCTGCAGACTGGATTCGCCCGGCAGCGCGGATACCAACCCGGCGACCGCCGCGTACAGCGGCACCGCCAGCAGGCGACCCCGGAACCGGCCTCCGGCCGCGGCACGTCGCGTTTGGGCCAGTTCGCGTTGAGCGGACCGGACCTGGTCCCGCTGCGCTTGTTCCTCGGCCGCCAGTCGACCGCGTTCCAGATCCCGGGCGGGTCCGAGCACCGCAGCCGCGACAGCGGCGATGCCCAGGCCGGCCGACCCGCTGCTCTCGACCTCGGCGGCCGCCTGGGCCAGTGGTTCGGCCCAGGCGGGGACGTCTCCGGGCTCGGCCCGGACGCGGGCGCAGGTGCGTCGCAACTCGACTGCCGCCGTGTCGTCCAGCGCCGCGGCCAGCAGCTGACCAGCCCACCGGGCCTGCAACGGTGCCAGCTGCTCGGATATGTCCGGATTCGACCCCAATTGTGACGACCAGCGGTCGACATCACGCCACCAACGGGCGAGCCGGTCGTCGGCCCGCGCCAGGTCGTCACCGTTCTCGACGAAGCGACTGAGTTCGCCGAGCACCCGTCGGTTCCGCAGGTCGCCGATCCACTCCGCGGCCGCGACGTCACCCTTCTGCGCGAGGTCGGCCGCCTCGGTCAACCGCCGACCGTCGAGCTCTCGCCCGTGGAACAGAGGAGGCCTGTCCGGCAGGAGAGAGCATTGCAGAGCGATCAACCTGAGCTCCGGCGACGTACGGGACAGGCAGTTGCGCACGGTGTTCGGGTCGACTCCAGCGCCAACCAGGAGCTCGCGAAGTGCGTCGGGCTCGTCCCGAACCTTCTCGACGCCGATGGGCCACTCCCGCGCCATCGCCAGGATCAGTTCGGCCGGATCGGTGTAGGTCCGGTCCCCTACCGGGAACGGCTTGAGCCGCGCGGTTCGTGCCGTGTACGCCGGACCGGTCGAATCGGCCGGCACCGGCCGCTTGACCAGCGGTGAATCGCCGGCCAGCCAGTCGCGGACCTGCTTTCCCGTCCACCGGTCTGCAGGCTTGTGAGTGAGCAGGCCTGACAACAGCAGATGCCACCGCGGGTCGCTGACTGCCATCAGCTCGAACTCACCGTCACCGACGAGTTGACGGGTCCGGTGGTCGTTGGGCAGCAGCCCGGTGACCGGGTCGGCCAGCACATGGTGTCCGGTGAGCAACTCAAACGTCATCATGCCGAGCGACCACCAGTCGCCGCGGAAAGTGACCTTGGTGTAGGACGCTTCCGGCGGCGCGTATGCCCAGGTGCCGCGCACCGAGGCGACCGCGGTTGCGCGAGTCTTGATCGACACTCCGAAGTCACCGATGACGACGTCCAGCGGTTGTTCGCTCCGCACCAGGACGTTGGCCGGCTTGAGGTCCCGGTGGACGATGTCCAGGCCGCGCAGATACTCCAGGGACCCCGCCATCCTCTCGACGAACCTCCGTGCGAACCGGGCGCCCAGCGGCTCGCCATTTCGGCGGACAAGGATGTCGTGCAAGGATCCCAACGGGAAGTACTCCATCACCTCCCACTGCTCGCCGTCACCGCTTTCCAGCCGGGACGGCACGACGAATCGTGGGTTGCCGTCCTCCAGGGACCGTTGAACCCGGGGATCCACGATCTCGCTGTCACCGACATAGAACTTGACGGCGACCGTCTCGCCGGTGGCCCGTTCGGTACACAGCAGAATCCCCGCCTGCGCCCCGCCGCCGATATCGCCGAGATAGTCGTACTTGCTGGTCATCGCGGGGGGTGGGTTGTACCGGCGCTTGAGCCCGCCGGGGCGACCCGCCGGCTGGGCTGCCCTGTCGCGAGAGGTGCTGCGCCCCCGACCGCCGCCGGTCGGAAGACCTTCGGCGGAGGTGGCTCGCGCACGCCCATCTGCATTGGTCGACCGATCCCCGCGAGTCGGCCGGTCCCGCCTGTCGAAACTTATTCTCCGAACCTGGGTCTCATCAGGTTGAGTGCCAGAACTCTCGCGGGATGTCGCTCGGCTTCGCCGCTCGAAACTGATCCGGCCGGTTCCGTCGTCGGTCCTCTCCCGTGATGTCGGTCTGGCCAGGTCGCCGGTGCCGGTGTCACCCTCGGCCATCGCTGGGTGTCCCCTCATACTCGTGTGGGCTATGTCGGATGAGCGCGGCTGCTATGGCACGTGGACGGTCACCGTCAGCCGGCGGCCCAGGCCGATCTCCACGTCGCCGGACGGTAGCCGGACCCTGGTGGCCAGCCGGCGTCCGGCGAGCCAGGTTCCATTGGTGGATCCGAGGTCCTCCAGCCAGACGGCAGTGCCATCGAAGGAGAGGCTGGCGTGCCGGCGGGACACCTCGTCCACATCCAGGGCCTCGCCGACCCTGTCGTCATCGGACAATCGGCCGAGGAACAGGTCGTCGGGTCCGATGGCAAGGGTAAGGCCGCCCGGCAGGCTGACCCTTGCCGGTGCGGCCCCAACGCCACAGAACTCGCAGCTGGTTGCGCCGGTCTCCAGCGGACGACCACAGCCGGCACAGTCTTCGGTGCAGGGTCGCACTCCGGCAGATGATGGTGCGTCCACCGGAGCCGGACGTTCGGCAGGTCGGCCCGAGGTGTCGACGCCGGTGCTGGCAAACACCACCTCCGAGTTGCATTCAAAACACCAGGCGGCGCCCGCCTCGATGCGTGCGCCGCAATGATGTTCCAGGATGGCCTGCTTCACGTCTGTTGCTCCTGCCAACTGACCGATCCGAGGTGAACCCCGCGGCGTTCGAGGGCCTCGCGCAGCCGATCGAGGTCGCCGGGATCGGGAAGCCCGACAATGACGAGGTCCCGGCCCTGCGCCGCGACCTGGATCCGGCGGCTACTCACCATGGTCGCCAGCCGCTGCGCGCCCAAGTCGGTACGCTGCTCGATCGATTGGTTGCTGCTGGCGAGCAACGGATGACGGGCAGGTCTGTCGCGCCGGTAGGGCCCGGCGACGATAAGGTCCGCAACCCGCCACAGTCTCGCTGAGCGGCGTCGAGCGGCGCGGGCGGTGTAGCCGGTGAAGACCAGCGCGTCCATCGGATCGCTACCCGGCCATCGGCTGCGCGACAACTCGACCAGCTCGGCAACGGCTTCCGCCTGCTGGAACGGCTCGCCGCCGCTGATCGTGAGGCCGGTGGCACCCGTCTGACCGGCCACTCCGACAACCTGTTCGGCCGCCGATTCGACCGACATCAGGGTCCCCCCGTCGGACGACCAGGTGTCCGTGGAGGCACAGCCTGCGCATCCAATGGTGCAACCCTGCACCCAGACCCCGACCCGGACTCCAGGGCCGAGTGCGGTCACCGGGGCGATGATCCGGTTGATCAACAGCGCTCGCTCGGTCATGACAGTTCAACGGTGACGATGCCGCGGGTATCCTCGGAAACAGTGTCGATGGTGCGCACGTCTCCGGCGTTCAGGTCGAAGACCGCCCGCGCGACCGGGTTCACGAAAGCGGTCTCCAGGTTGTTGCCGACGCCGCGGGCGCCCAGACTCAGATCCGCGACTGCCCGATCGACCACGTCCACGCGGACCGGATCGGGCAGCGTCAGCGTGATCCGTTGCTCTCGGAGCACCCTGGCCAGGACGTTGGAGACGTAGCCGTCCGCGATGGCCCGCGCGACCGGCCGGGTGAGGTGGTCGAAGACGACAATGTTGTCGCCGATCCGGCCAAGCAGTTCGGGCCGGTTCAAGCGCCGGGTGAACGCATCGCGGATGGCGTCTTGAACATTGCGCTCGTACCCGGCGGCATCGGCCGCGTTGGCGTCCGCCGTGGTGCCCGGCTCACCGATCCCGAGATTCGAGGTGAACACGATCAGCGCCTCACTGAAGAACACGGTGTCGCCCGATCCGTCGGTCAAGCGGCCGTCACTGAGGATCTGCAGGAACTTGTCCAGCACACGGCGGTCCGCCTTCTCGATCTCGTCGAACAGCAGCACCGAGAACGGCTGGTCACGAACGGCATTGGTGAGCTCACCACCGGCGTCGTGGTTCACGTAGCCCGGCGGGGAGCCGATCAGCCGCGCGTCGGACTCGGCATCGGCGAACTCGCTCATGTCGAAACGGACGAACGCCGACTCGTCGCCGAACAGCAACTCGGCGATAGCCTTGGCCAGTTCGGTCTTGCCGACGCCGGTCGGCCCGGCGAAGAACATGACGCCGCGTGGGCCGTCACCGCGCTCGCCCCGATGTGCCGCCGTCATGCCGCTCACCGAGCGCACGAGGATGTCCAGTGCATGCCGGACGGCGCGCGGCTGGCCCTTGACCCGCCTCTCGAGTGCGGGCTGGCCCTGCGCGATGCGCCGGTGCAACTCGTCATTGCGCCACGGGTCACGCACGATGCCGACCCGGAATCGTCGGACCGCGTCCTGGATCTGGCGCGCCGGGATGGCCGCGTCGGATCGCAACTGGATGATGGACACCATCGAGCGCAGCGTCAACCCGTGGGTGGCATCGGTAAACCGCTTGGCGATCTCGACGCGTTCGTCCTCGCTGAGCGCGGCATCTTCACCCTGGAACAGCGCGGGGGCAAGCACGTTCACCGATCGAGCCCGCGTGTGCAGGTCCGGCACCGGAACCGGGGCCTGCCGGATCCCGTCTCCGGTTAGCAGCCAGGCCGGCAGGTCGTTGGGGCGGTCGACGATGACGACGACGGGGTTGCGCAATGGTGACCGCGGCCCGCCACGCCGCGGGTGTGCGACCGCCTCGTGCGCGATCCGCAGGATTGCCAGGTAGAGCGGCCGTGGGTCGTCAGCAGGCGGGTCCTCCCCCGGTCCGCGGGCAACCACCTGCGACAGGTAGTCGACGGCCAACGCGCACGGATCGTCCCGATGATCGGCGACCCGCCGCACGATGTCTGCGATGTCGGCGAAGGCCGGTGTGGAACCAAGAGCTGCCGCATACGGTCCGAGCACCCGGCGAACCACCGTCTCGTCGGAGCCGGGTTGGATCGCCAACCCGTGCAGCGGCGAGAAGTACACCATGTTGGGCATCCCGCTGCGGGCGAACACCTCGCGCAGCGCCGCAGGAGTGCGCTGAAAGGTCCCCGCGCCGTCAGCTGCCGGTAGCAGGTGCAGGTCCCGGATATTGCCGTGCAGGATGAAGACCGAGGTGACAGGCAGGACCGAGTCCAGGTACGCGAGCCAACCCGGGAAGTCACGTGACCGGGCCTGACCCGCACCGCTGTCCACCGTCACCGCTCACGCCGCCGTTGTTGTGCGGGCCGATCCCGACCGTCCTTGTGCGCGGCCGACCTTGGGCGAGCGGCGTCAGTTCTCCGTTCAATCGGAACCGCGCCGGGCGGCTTCGTGTGTACGCGGATCAACGACACGCCGGTTCGTGCAACTCGGCTCTGCATCAGGTCGAGGTGTGCACAGGTCACCTCCTCGGCCTGGACATCCTGCTCCGACGTGGTGTCCTCGACGACGGCGACGGCGTTGGTCAGGACCCGGCGGCCTGACGCCGGAAACTTCAGCTGTAGGCCATGTCCGGGCAATTCGTCGGTGGTCGCAACGACGAATTGCCCGTCCAGGGCGGCCGTGCGGAAGCCCTGGTCGACTCGATAGCCCAGTTCCCGCAGGGCCTGTGCGGTCTGCTCGACGACGAACTCCCTCTCCATTTCCGCCAGATATTGCTCGCGGGCGACCCGGGCCAGGTCAGCCGCGTGCCGCAACTGACTGCGGTCGTCGACATCGTTCAGTTCGGCCAGCGCCCGTCGCGCCGCAGGTGTTTCCAGGTCAGCGATGGACAATGCGATCTGATCGGCTTCGGCCCGCAGTTGCAGCTTTCGCGCCTGCTCGACCAGGAACTCGCCGACTTCCTGCTCCACGTCCCGTAGGCGGCGCAACGTCGCCGTCGTCATCCGGGGGGAGCCTGTCAGCTCTGTCACCGTGCGCACCCACGCGGTCCGCCGCGCCTCGTCCAGCACCTCGGCCAGCCCGGCGAGCAGACGACCGCTGACCATCCGTACCTCGGTCGAGGTGGCCCGTTGATCGGCCGCCTGCTGGCCGGCCGTTTCGTCGTGCGCCGAACGGCGCGATGCCGGGCGGCTGCCGGAAGCATCCGACCGCCAGACGATGTCGATCGTTGCGGCCACGCTGGGTGGGAGATGTGCCGCAAAGCTGCGCGCCACGGCCGCCGACCGGGCCCGCCGGCACTGCGCGCGAACCGTTTGCGCGCGCCGCTCGAATTCGGCGGCGATGGCGCGGGCCTGGGTAGCCGATGCAGAGTCTGCGATCGAGGGCGGACGATCGAGCCCGGTGACGGTCCCGCCGATCGCTCGCACCTGTGCCACATCCGCGGACAGCTGCTGCCATAACGCTGCACATTGCGACCGCGCCGACGAGATCGCTTGCGTGCGTTGAAGTTCCTGGGAGCTGACAGTGTAGCTGTATCCCTTCGGGCCACTCACCCGCGTCTCCCTCGTCGTTGCCCGATCGTCAATTCCAGATCACCGACGCGTGGGGCGGTGCCTACCGCGGCGGGCGAGGTCTCCAGACTCTCGACCCGCGGCCGGGCGCACAAGTGACAGTTCCTGGACAATCTGGCCGGCTATGGTGAAGCCGGCCCGGCCATGTGGTGTCCTTCGTTGTCAGCGGTGACGGTCACCGCCGGGCCGGCCGTCGGGCACGTGTGGATTTCTCCGAGCCGCGATCAGGCGTCCCGCTATCCGGAAGGAACATGTCCCGTGGGATTGCTCGACCACAAGCGCACGTGGCACTACGAGGTCTCGGCACCACCGAAGGACTGTATCGCTGCCTTCGTGCGCGCCTTCACCGGCAAGGGCGGCCTGATCAACAAGGCCAAATGGGACGTCAGCAGCGGAGGCAGTTCGGCCAGTGCCGTGTACGGGGGCCGGAAAGGGCTTGGCACGATGGCTGGGATCATGTCCGCGACCTCGTCACAGGAGGCCGACACCGCGGTCGGATCCGAGGTTTCCTTCGAGGTGACCGGCTCGTCGGGCACGAGAACCCAGTGTTCGATGGCGTTGACGACCTCCGGACGATCAGGGATCGCGGGTCTGCTGGGCTCCACATCGGACGCCCGCTTCATCAAGCCCTACATGCAGGCCGTCGCCGACGAGATGCGCAAGATCGATCCTGCTGTGCGCATTCAGACCAGCTGACCAACCCAGCCGTGCATCGAGTGTGCAGGCGGTGCCGTTGCGGCGCGTCCATCACGGCACCTTCCGCACGCTCGATCGCTGGAGCGTCTCAGGACGGTCCGGTGATCAGCTGCCACGGCGAGAGGTCGTCCGGGCTGGTGGGAATCGCGCCGGGCACGTCGCCCTGCGTCCAGAACCTGGCCTGCCAACCGATGCCGTCGTGCAGCACCCGGCTGCCCGCGACGTAGACGTCGGTGGGACTCCATTCCGGATATGTGCCGGCCGGCAGCGTGGGCGTCGGCGCCGGGGTGTCACCCGGCAGCACGGGCCCGATCAGCGTCCAGGGCGTCTGATCGGCGGTGGCCACCGGCACGTCCGGCCGGTCGCCCTGGGAGTACCACTTGGCCTGGTAGACGTTCTTGTGCCAGACGACCTTGGTGCCCTTCGGGTAACCCTGGTTCGGGTTCCAGATCTGGTAGGGCGAGGTCGCCGGATCGTCCACGATCTCGGTGGAGCTGACCCCGGTCGACGCCGCCGTCGCCGTCGACGCGGTGGTCGATGACGTCGGGCCGGCGGACGCGGTCGTCCGGGGCGCCTGCCCGGCGCCGAACTGCCCGAAGATCGCGGCGAACGCGCCCGGCTCCTGCGCGATTCCGGAGCAGACGTCGGACACCACCTTCACGTCCGGGTAGTTCGGCCCGCAGGACTGATCGCGATTGGCCGACCACATCGAGAGCCGGCCCAGCTTCTGCTGCTGGGCGAAGGCCAGCATCTGCGCGGCGTCGTCGAGGGTGAACACCTCGGCCGGAACGTCGTTCTGGCCGATCATCGGGGTGGCTCCGACCAGGCCCCAGGCCTGCGCGGCGGACAGGTCGATGTCGGCCGCCGAGTAGGCGTCGCGGATCTGCGCCTGCAGCGCGGTGAGAGCCAGCCGGCCCTGATCGGCCATGGTCCGGCCATCGGGGAGCGGCTCGCCGTAGTCCATCGTCATCGCGTTGACGCCGGCCGGCCGGACGCCGGCGGCGAGCATCGAGGTGAGCACGGCCTGGCCCTGGTCGGTCAGGCCGGTCGAGGCCACCGGCAGCGTCAGCCAGACGCTCAGGGCCTTGCCCGCCGCCTGCTGCCGCTGAACCAGGGCCGCGATGGCCTGCGCGCGCCGCTGGTTGACATCAGGCGCCATCGACGCCTGCCCTTCGATGTCCAGATCGATCTCCGTCATCTGGTAGCGGTCGACGACGGACGCATAGGCGCCCGTCAGGGCCGCGGGATCGGTGCAGCCGATGGCCAGCTCGGAGTTCGCGGCCCCCCCGAAGGAGACGGTCACGGCTCCACCGAGCTGGCGAAGCCGGGCGACCCGCCGGTCCAGATCGAGTTGATCGGCCGCCGCGGACATCGAGTAGACCCCGCCCCAACTGGGCTCGCACGGAGCGGCGGGCGCGCTGACCACGAAGGCCAGCACCGCGGACGAGTGCGTCTGGTCGGTGACATCCTCGAAGGCGTACGGCGGGGTCGACGTGACGTCGACGTACGGCGCGAACCAGGACGCCGGGCCGACCGCCGCGCTCGCCGCCTCCTCCTGCTGTCGCAGGTAGTACCAGATTCCGCCGGCGGCGGCCGCGACGATCGCGATGACCAGGAAGACGCGCAGCCAGGACAGGTGCCGCCCGTCGTCGTCGGCGGGCAGCGCCTCGGTCGCCTCGGCGTCGATCAGGTCGCCCTCGTTCACGGCTGATCGCCCGCCCGTCCCCCGCCGTCCCGATCGGTCGCCCTGCGCCCGTGGTTGACCTGGTCGCTCTCCCGCCGTCCGTAACCGGCCTGGTCGCTCTCCCGGCGCCCGGCGCCGTCGGCCCGATCACTCTCTCGCCGCCCGTAGCTGACCTGGTCGCTCGCCCGGCGGCCGTAGCTGACCTGGTCGCCCTCCCGCCGGCCGGCGCCGTCGACCCGGTCGGTCGCCCGCCGCCCGTAGCCCTGGGGCATCCGGTCGGTCGCCCGACGGCCGTACAGCACGGGCGCCTCCGGCACTTCGGCGAGGATGCGGAACATCCCGGCGCTCTCGGAGACGTGCTCGCCGGTGGCCGTGGCCGCGGCTCCCCGGTACAGCACCTCCCGCCAACTCGGCGGCACGGGCTCGGGCGCCGCCCGGCGGCGACGCACCTTGACGATCTCGCGCGGCTTGTCGGACACGTAGAGGCGCTCGATGAAGCCGAGCCACACGTCGATCAGGGCGAACCGCACCCCCACCAGCGCGACGAGCGCATAGGTCGCCGTGGCGGCGTTGAACGCGCCGAACACGAAGTTGCCCCAGAACTGGTTCTCGAACCCCCGCCAGGCCGTCCAGACCGACCAGCCGATGATCAGGAAGGGCGTGAACGCGAACATCAGCGGGGTGGCCGTCCGGTTGGCGACCTTCGGCGTTCTGGCGAACGGGATCCGACGGCCGGTGATCGCCTGCTGGATCGACTTGATCACGCCGGCCAGGTTGACCGGCAGCAGGATGAGGTTGAATCCGTAGACGCGGAAGATGTCCATCCGCTTGTAGCCGCAGCGCCGCAGGTCCGACGACATCGCGGCGAAGTACGGCAGCGCGGCGAGCAGCACGAGCGGGCTGAGCAGCCGGTTGTTGAACGGGTAGACCAGCAGCAGCACCAGGGCCACGCTGCTCCAGCAGGTCGAGGCGAGATAGTTGATCCGCAAAAGGGTCTCGATGGCCCGGCTGTTCTGCGCCCGCTTGAGCCGGGCCCGGCGCAGGGTCCACAGCTTGGGCAGGATGATCAGCCCGCCGTTGGCCCATCGCCGTCGCTGGATGCACAGCGAGCCGAAGTCCGGCGGGGTCGCCGAGTAGCTCAGCCGCTCCGGGTAGTTCAGCAGCCACCAGCCGTGGATCGCCAGGTCGACGCTGGACTCGGTGTCCTCGATGACGGTGCGGTCCATCACGTAGCGGCGGATCTCGAACCCGCCCTGGTGCTCGATCTCGACGATGTCGTCGAGCGCGCGCTTACGGATGACGGCGTTCGCACCGACCCAGAAGGTGGCCCCGTAGTAGCTCATTCCCTGGTGCACGATGTGCTGCAGGTCGGTGGTCGCGCCGGACAGCCGTTCCATCCGGGTGGGCGAACCGGGAAAGGCCGAGTACGGCGTCTGGATGACGGCCATCTTCGCGTTCTCGGGTTGCGACATCACGTAGACCAGGCGCAGGCAGTACTCCGGCAGGACGATGCTGTCCGCGTCCAGGGTGAGGATGTAGTCGGCGTCGGGGATCACCAGCGATCCGGACGCGCCGGCCGCCGACAGCACCTGTCCCTGCGGCGTCTCCTTGACCTCGAAGCTGTGCCCCATCAGCCCGATGTAGCTGTTGAGGTTCATCGCCTTGTTCGATTCCTGCGACAGCGAGGAGTAGAGCTTGCGCTCGAACCAGGTCACCTCACCGCGGAAGGTCCAGGCCAGCCGCCGGTGCAGCTGCAGCATCCGCGCCCGCGGAAGATCGCTCTCTTCGTCGGCGGCCTGGGTCAGCGCCTGGCTGACCGATGCGAAGTCGTCGGCTAGGGCGCCGAGCACCTGCTCGACGAAGAACTTGTCGACGTGGTCCTCGACGACCTCCTCGCCCATCCGCATCCGCAGCCAGTCCGCCGCCCAGGTGAACTCCGTGGCCAGCGCCCGCATCTGGGCCAGCACCTGCTCGGGTTCCGGGTCCTCGAGCTCCGACATCTCGAACTGTTCGAGGGTGTCGGCGAACCGCTCACGCGGCTCCGCCAGCCATTCGGTCAGCTCCGCCGGCAACCGACGGGCACCCTCCAGCAGCGCCTTGTGGGCGGCCGAGGTCGGGTTCGGCGGGTCGTCCAGCAGCAGCACCACCCGCAGGAACGGATACTCCTGCAGCGCGGCGGACAGCAGGGTCTTGCGCACCACCGCGATCTCCTCGCGGTAGGACGGCACCAGGACGGTCATGGTGGGCAGGGTGGTGTCGAAGAAGCTGTCGATGACGGCCCGCGGCACCCGCCGGTGCGCCCGGCTCCGGTAGAGCGCCCCCTGCCGGGCCACCAGGTAGAGAAGGGCCGACAGCGCCAGGACCGAGGTGATCCCGACGTAGACGATCGTCTCCACCAGGAAGTCGATGTGGTTCTGGTACGAGCTGTTGATGATGCCGGTGATGAAGTACGCGAACACGTAGGCGAGCCAGGCGACGACGGTGAAGGAGATCGCGATCCGGCCGACGGCGATGAGGCCATCGCTGGCCGGCGGGGCGACCGGCGGAAGCGGCTTGTCCCTGGTATCGGAGCCCCACTGCCTCTTCGACCTGATCGCGCTCGTCGGTGGAGTCGTGGCCGTCGGTGGAGTCGTGGCCGCGTCACCGTTCACGGGTCCTCCTGCTTAGTCACAGGGAGTCACATTCGTCGAACTCATCAGAGTGGATCATCACACTAATGCGCAAACGGGTGACGAACACTCGTTCAGGGTAGCGTGAGCGGACACCGAATCGCATAACGAACATTCATCGCGGTGCGCGGCGCCTGCGTCGAGCGTCGCAGGCTGAGCTGTGTCACATCGCGGCAACCAGGGCGTCATCGTGACCGTCCTCGTGACACACAATCAGTGAACAAACGCCGAAGGATACGGACCCTTGCCCCCCGCGGAACCCGATACCGTGCCGATCCCCGTCTTCAACCCGACTCCGGACATCCGGCTGATCGTCGCCGACATGGACGGCACCCTGCTGGACGACGAGAAACAGTTGCACGAGCATTTCTGGCCACTCATCGAGGAGCTGCACCGGCGGGGCATCCTGTTCTCCCCGGCCAGCGGCCGCCAGTACTACACATTGCTGCGGGAGTTCTCCGACATCGCCGACGAGATGGTGTTCATCGCCGAGAACGGCTCGCTGGTGATGCGCCGGGGCCAGGAGGTCAGCTCCGACTGCCTGCAGCGGGCGGACGCCCTGCGGCTGGTCCGCGTGCTGCGCGCGGCCGCGACCGACGGCGTCGACGCCGGTGTCGTCGTGTGCGGCAAGCACTCGGCGTACATCGAGCGGTCCGATCCCGCCTTCCTCGAGCAGGTGGACCGTTACTACGCGCGGCTGCAGGTGGTCGACGACCTGGTCGAGGTGATCGACGACGACGTACTCAAGATCGCCGTCTACGACTTCGACTCGGCCGAGCACAGCACCCTGCCCGCCCTGTCGCAGTTCGCCGGCTCGCACAAGGTCACGCTGTCCGGCGAACACTGGTTGGACGTGAACACCCCCACCGCGAACAAGGGCCACGCGATCAGCGCACTGCAGGACGCGTTCGGCATCACGCCCGCGCAGACCATGGTGTTCGGCGACTTCCTCAACGACCTGGAAATGATGGACACCGCGCACTACGCGTTCGCCATGCACAACGCGCATCCGCTGCTGCGGGAGCGAGCCAAGTTCGTGGCGCCGTCCAACAACGACAACGGAGTGGTGCGCACGATCGCGTCGATCCTGGACATTCCTCTGGTCTGAAGCCCTTTCAAGTGGGGGCCGGACTGCGCGACGCCACGGCGGGGCTTGGGGCCGACCCGCACCGAGCGTGGCTGCGGAACTTCCGGCGGCCGCGGAACTTGCACCGGCCTGACACGAGCCGATACTCCGCAGCTTCGGCGG
>CAZCEH010000001.1:326956-454437 GCA_964497705.1 uncultured Actinomycetes bacterium
CGGCTGGCCACGCGTAGAGCGCAACCGCGGAACCTCCGACGGCCGCGGAACTTGCACCGGCCTGACACGAGCCGATACTCCGCAGCTTCGGCGGACCCGCAGCGGCTGGCCACGCGTAGAGCGCAACCGCGGAACCTCCGACGGCCGCGGAACTTGCGCCGGCCTGGCACGAGCCGATGCTCCGCAGCGCGCCCGACCCGCTGAAGCTGAACCCACCCGAGCGCGACCGCGGAACTTGCGCCGGCCTGGCACGAGCCGATACTCCGCAACCCGCCCAACCGGACGTCGGGCCCGCGCGCACTCCGGACGATTCGGACAGTCCACGGATAGCCGACGCCGGCGGGGATAATCGACCGTCGTGGACGTCTTTACCGGCCTGGCGAGCGGTACTCTGCTCGACGGTCGGTACCGGCTCGGCGCGATGATCGCCCGCGGCGGCATGTCCACGGTCTACCGCGGGGTGGACACCCGGCTGGACCGCCCGGTCGCGATCAAGGTGATGAGCCAGCAGTACGTGGCCGATCCGGCCTTCCTGAGCCGGTTCGAGCGGGAGGCCCGGCTGGCCGCGTCCCTCGGGCACCCGGGTGTGGTCGCCGTGTACGACCAGGGCCAAGACGGCGACCTGGTCTTCCTGGTCATGGAGCTGGTGGACGGCGGCACGCTGCGCGATCTGATCCGTGAGCGCGGCCCACTGCCCGTTCCGGTCGTCATGGCCATCCTGGATCCGCTGCTCGACGCGCTGGCCGCCGCCCACGCGAGCGGGCTGGTGCACCGCGACGTCAAGCCGGAGAACGTGCTGATCTCGGCCCGCGGGGCGGTGAAGATCGCCGACTTCGGTCTGGTCCGCGCGGTCGGCTCGCAGACCGTGGCGACCGGCGACGTCATCCTGGGCACGGTCGCCTACCTGTCCCCCGAGCAGGTCGCCACCGGGGCCAGCGACGCGCGCACCGACGTGTACGCGGCGGGCATCGTCGCCTTCGAGATGCTCACCGGCCGACCTCCTTTCGAGGGCGACAACCCGATGTCGGTGGCCTACCAGCACGTGCACTCGGACGTCCCGGCGCCCTCGACCCGGGCCACCGGGGTGCCGGAGCCGCTCGACGAGCTGATCGTGGCGGCCACTGCCCGCGACCCGGCCGGCCGGCCGCGAGACGCGGCGGCCTTCCTGGCCGAGCTGCGGGACGTCCGGGCCGCCCTGGGTGTGCCCGCCGTGTTGGTTCCGGTTCCCCGGGACCGCCGTTCGGTGGCCGCACCGCCGGTACCGGTGCCGATCGACCCGCATCCGCCGACGGCGGTGGCCGACCGCAGGGACCCGCATCCGGGGCCCACCGGCACCCGGATGCTCGGCACCGACCCGGCCGGCTCGGTCCCCGGCACGCCGCCGACCACCGTGCAGACCCGCCCCGCCCCGCCCGTCGACCCGACCCGGGCGGTGCGGCAACGGCGGCGCCGCCGTTGGCTCGTCGCCCTGATCGTGGTGCTGCTGCTCGGCCTGATCTCCGCGGCCGGCGGCTGGTGGCTGGGCGGACGGTGGGCGGCCACACCTGCCACCGCGGGCCTGACCCAGTCGCAGGCCGAGGCAGCCATCCGGGAGGCCGGGCTGGTACCCAGGCCGACGACCGGACACTCGGATACCGTGCCGGCCGGGCAGGTGGTCGACACCGACCCGGACGCCGGCGTCGAGCAGCTGCGCGGATCAGAGGTCCGGCTCGTCGTCTCGGCCGGCCGTCCCACGGTGCCCGACATCAAGGCCGGCACCGACATCGCCACCGCGACCGCCGCCATCCGGAATTCCGACCTGACCGCCGTCACCGGCACCGGCCAGGAGTTCGACGACAGCGTGCCGGTCGGGGCCGTCCTGCGCACCGACCCGGCCGCCGGTGCCGAACTGCCGGTGAACGCGAACGTCACACTGATCCTGTCCGCAGGTCCCCGCCCGATCGTCGTCCCGCCGGTCATCGGTAAGTCCCAGCAGGACGCCGAAAAGTCGCTCACCGACGCCGGTTTCACCATCGGCACGGTGACCAGCACGTTCGACGCGAGGGCCGATCCCGGGGTCGTGCTGCGCACCGACCCGACCGTCGGCAGCACCGCCGCCCGGGGCAGCGCCGTCAGCCTCACCGTCGCCGACTCGATCACCGTGCCCGACGTGCGCGGCACGCCGACCAAGGACGCGGCCGCCGCCATGCGCGACGCCGGATTCTCGGTCAGCGTCGGCGATCCGGCCTTCGACCCGAACGTCGACGCCGGCGACATCCTGCGCACCGACCCCGCCCCGGGCACCCGGGTGGACCGAACCGGCGCGACGGTGTTCCTGGTGCCCTCGAACGCGGTGCCGGTACCGGACGTGACCGGCCTGCAGGTCAAGGACGCACGGAAGAAGTTGGACGACCTCGGCCTGCGGATCGACGTGACATCGTTCTTCGGCGGTGACGACGGAACCGTGTGGCGGCAGTCGCCCGCCGTCGGCGGGCGGGTCGCCCCCGGCGGCACGGTCGGCGTCTATGTGCTCAGCTGACCCGGACCCGGTCAGCCGCGCAGCATCTCCGCGACCAGGAAGGCCAGTTCGAGGGACTGCTGCGTGTTCAGCCGCGGATCGCAGGCCGTCTCGTACCGGCCGGCCAGGTCGTCGTCGGAGATCTCCTGCGCACCACCGAGGCACTCGGTGACGTCCTCGCCGGTCAGCTCCACGTGGATGCCGCCGGGATGGGTGCCCAGTTCGTTGTGCACCTCGAAAAAGCCCTGCACCTCGTCCACGATCCGGTCGAAGTGCCGGGTCTTGTAGCCGGTCGGCGACTCGTGGGTGTTGCCGTGCATGGGGTCGCACTGCCAGATGACCTGATGGCCGGACGCCTGCACCTTCTCGATGATCGGCGGCAGCACGTCCCGGATCTTGGTGTTGCTCATCCGCGAGATGAGGGTGAGCCGGCCGGGCTGGTTGCGCGGATCCAGCCGCTCGACGTACTCGACCGCCGCCTCCGGGCTCGTGCCCGGGCCGATCTTCAGCCCGATCGGGTTGGACAGCAGCTGCGCGAACGCGACGTGCGCGCCGTCCAGCTGCCGGGTCCGCTCGCCGACCCACAGGAAGTGCCCGGACAGGTCGTACAGCCGGGGCTCGTCGTGACTGGTGTCCAGCCGCAGCATGGCCCGCTCGTAGTCCAGCAGCAGCGCCTCGTGCGAGGAGTAGATGTCCACCTGGTGCAGCGAGTGCGAGGTGACCCCGCACGCGGTCATGAACCGCATGGCCCGGTCGATCTCCATGGCCACCCGCTCGTACCGCTCCCCGGCCCGGGAGGTCAGCACGAACTCCTGGTTCCACTCGTGTACGCGGGCCAGGTCGCCCATCCCGGTCGCGGTGACAGCGCGGACCAGGTTCATCGCCGCGGACGAGTTGGCGTAGGCGCGGACCATCCGGGACGGGTCCGGGACGCGGGCCTCGGGGGTGGTGGCCAGCGAGTTGATGATGTCGCCGCGGTAGGACGGCAGGCCGAGGGCGTCGATCGGGGACGAGCGCGGTTTGGCGTACTGGCCGGCGATCCGGGCGACCTTGACCACCGGCAGGGAGGCGCCGTAGGTCAGCACGACCGCCATCTGCAGCAGAGTGCGGATGTTCCCGCGGATGTGCGGCTCGGTGTTGTCGACATAGGTCTCGGCGCAGTCGCCGCCCTGCAGCAGGAACGCCTCGCCCCTGGCCACCGCGGCCAGCTGGTCGGCCAGCTTGTCCACCTCGCCGGGCACCGTCACCGGCGGCACGGCCTCGAGCACCGCGCGGACCGCGAGCACCTGCTCGAGGTCCGGCCATTCCGGCTGCTGCGCCGCCGGCCGGGCGAGCGCGTCGTCCAGCCTGCTCCGCAGGTCCGACGGCAGCGGCGGCAGGCTCGGCAGGATGTCCGCCGGGATGTCGATCGTCCAGTTCACTCGGAACAGCCTAGACGTCGGCGGGATCGGCCACCGCAGCCGTCTACGGCTGCCGGCGCGGACCCGGGCCGGTGGTGCGCAGCCCGGTCAGCACGTCCTGCGCGACCTGCCAGCGGGCGAACGCCAGCCGGGCGTCGGCCAGCGCGTCGTGCCGGTCGGTGCCGGGGGCCGGGATCGCCGGACACCCGGCCGCCTCCCAGTGCTGGCGCACCTCGCGGGTGAGCCGGGGCAGGTCCCGGGGCAGGTCGGGCATGGCCCCCCAGAGCTGGGCGAACACCACGTGGTCGTAGGCGGCGAACCAGGCCCACAGCTCGACCGGGAGTCCCGGCGCGGTCAGGAACGCGTGCAGGTCGTCCCGGATCGCCGTCCTGGACCGCCAGGCGGGGTCGGCCGGCGGCGGCAGTTTGGCCAGGACGTGCCCACGCACCCAGGCGCTGGCCCGCGCGGGGTCGAACTCGGTGGAGACGGCGTAGAACTCGCGGCCGTCCTGCGCGATGACGCCGATCGAGACCAACTCGATGGTGCGTCCGTCCTCGATGAACTCGCAGTCGTAGAAGTAGCGGGCCACCGGGCCCACCCGGATCGGGACGGACAAGTGCGGCTCAGCCGGCCTTCGTGCCCGGCAGCCGGGTCACCGTGCCCGGCCCGCGGCCCTCCTTGGGCACGGCCGGCGCGTTCGTCGCCTTGGACTCCGCCGCGGCCATGTCCTCCTTGACCTTGGCCGCGTACACGTCCACGTACTGCTGCCCGGACAGCTCCATCAGCCGATACATGATCTCGTCGGTCATCGACCGCTCGACGAACCGGTCGCCTGCCATGCCCTCGTAGCGGGAGAAGTCCAGCGGCCGCCCGATGACCATCTTGATCCGGCCCGGTCGCCAGATCTTCGAACCGATGGGGTTGACCCTCTCGGTGCCGATCATCACCACCGGGATGACCGGCACGTTGGCCTCGAGGGCCATCCGGGCCACGCCGGTCTTGCCCTTGTACAACTTGGCGTCCGGTGACCGGGTGCCCTCGGGGTAGATGCCCAGGATGTGGCCCTCCCTGAGCAGCCGGATCCCGGTGTCCAGGGCGGCTCGCGCGGCGGATGCGCCGCTGCGGTCGATCGGCACCTGGCCGACGCCGCTGAAGAACCAGCGCTTGAGGGTGCCCTTGACGCCCTTCTCGGTGAAGTACTCGCTCTTGGCCAGGTAGGTCACCCGGCGCTTGATGTGCAGCGGCGTGAAGAAGGAGTCGGCCACCGACACGTGATTGCCCGCGAGGATCGCGCCGCCCTCCGCCGGGATGTACTCGGCGCCGATCACCGTGCAGGGGAACAGCAACCGGAGCAACGGCCCCAGGAACACGTACTTCATGAGCTTGTAGACCACGCGCGCAGGCCCCTCCACCACCGGAATCGGACTCCGGACAACCGTACGCCGCCCCGCAAGTCGGTGCCGATGAGAGCCGATGAAAGCCGATGAAAGCCGATGAAAGCCGATGAAAGCCGGTGAGGGCCGGAAACAGCCGATCGGGCAAGCGCGTTCCCGGCTCCGGCGGGCATGATTGACGGTGAGCGCCGTTTCGACAGGACACATGCGGCAGGGCCAGGGTCGGCAGGACCCGGTCAACAGAGCACGTTCGGCGGGAGCACGGATGACGCAGGGCATATCGGACCCGGACTTCGCGCCGTTCCGGCACGACGGATCCGACGTCGGCGTGCTGCTGTGCCACGGCTTCCCCGGCGCCCCGGGGTCCATGCGGCCGTGGGCCGACCACCTGGCGGACGCCGGCTACTCGGTGCGGCTGCCCCTGCTGCCCGGCCACGGCACCCGGTGGCAGGACGCCAACCGGACCACCTTCGACGACTGGCTTTCCGAGGTCACCCGGGAGTTCCAGGAGCTGACGGCGACCTGCCGGGCGGTGGTCGTCTGCGGCCTGTCCATGGGCGGCACGCTCACCCTGCGGCTGGCCGAACTGTATCCGGACGCGATGGCCGGCATCGTGCTGGTCAACCCGTCCGTGCTGACCCAGCGGTGGGACGCCAAGTGGCTGCTGCCCTGGATGCACCGGGTGCTGCCGGCCTATCCGGGCATCATCGGGGACATCGCCAGGCCCGGCGTCACCGAGCCGGGCTACCGGTACATCCCCACCAAGGCGGCCTACTCACTGTCCCGGGCGTGGCCGGTGGTCCGCCGGGACCTGCCGAAGGTGACCGCGCCGGTGCTGCTGCTGCATTCCACCGTCGACCACACCGTGGAGCCGGTGAACGCCCGGGTGGTCCGGTCCGAGATCGGCTCGACCGACGTCACCGACATCGAACTGACCCGCAGCTACCACGTGGCCACCCTGGACCACGACGCCGAGCTGATCTTCACCTCGTCCGTGGAATTCATCGAGAAGGTCACCGCGAGCCTGCCGTGACCGTGGCCCCCGGAGACGACGAACGGCCCGACCGGGTGGAGACGGGTGGCCCCACCGAGCCCACCGGCGGTCCCGCCCCGATCGGATCCGACGAGCCGCGGGACCGCTCGTGGCGGAGCAAGGCCAGCGACGACGACATCGACGCCGCGTTCGCCGACATCGTGTCCGGGATGATCACCGACAGTGTGCGCCGGCACCCGTCCGGCACCGCCCCGCCGACCGACGCCACCCCGGATCAGCAGTCCGACGCGGCCGCCGAGCGGGCTCGCCGGCGGGAGCTGCGCCGGCTGGAACGCGCCGCCGAGGTTGCGGCGTTCGCGGCGAGCGAGGCGCAGGCCCAGGCGGACCGGGACGCCGACCAGGAACACTTCACCCCGCCCGATCCGCCGCCGCTGCCCCGCCCCCGGCTGCGCACCGTCGGGTCAGTGCTGATGATCATGCTCGGCATCCTGCTGCTGGCCCGGCCCGGCATCCTGGCGGTGGGGCCCGATCTGGCCATGGTCCTGGCCGTGCTGCTGATCGTCGGCGGCGCGGTGCTGTTGCTGACCGGCATCTGGCGGCGACGCGGCCCCGGCGGCACCGGTGGGGACGACGGCGCGGTGGTCTGAGCGCGGTCAGCCCGCCCGGACCGCCTCGGCGGCCAGCAGCCCGGCGCCGATGATGCCGGCCCGATCGCCGAACCGGGCCAGCTCCACCCGCGGCAGCGGTCGATGCCCGGCCCCGGTGATCGAGCCGGCGAACTCGGACACCGCCACCGGCAGGAACATGCCGGCCGCCGCGGACACCCCACCGCCGATCACGATCACCTCGGGGTCGAGCACGTCGGTGACCAGGGACAACCCGACCGCCAACCAGTGGCCGAGCTCGTCCATCGCGCCGAGCGCCACCGGGTCGCCCTCGGTGGCCGCCACCGCGACCATGGTGCCGGTGACCGCGGCCGGGTCGTCCCCGGACAACCGGCGCAGGACCGGCGCGTCCTGGTCGGTCATCCGCAACTGGGCGATCTGGGCCAGCGCGGTGCCCGAGCAGTAGCGCTCCCAGCAGCCGTGCTTGCCGCACGGGCACGGCCGCCCGTCCGGGACCACCGTGAGGTGGCCGAGTTCCGGGGCGACGCCATGGGCGCCGCGGTAGATCTGCCCGTCGACGACCAGGCCGGCGCCGATCCCGGTACCGAGGGCGATCAGCAACGCGATCGACGAACCCGCCGACACGCCGCGGCGGTACTCGGCCCAGGCGGCGGAGTTCACGTCGTGGTCCATCACCACCGGCAGACCCACCCGGGCGGAGATCCGCTGCGGCACCGGCGCGTCCCGCCAGGCCAGGTGCGGGGCGAACATCACCCGCCGGCGATCCCGGCTGACGAAGCCCGCCACGGCCAGACCGACCGCCGACACCTGTTGGGTGGCCGCCAGTTTGGTGACCAGCGTGACCAGCAGGTCCTCGGTGTCGCGTTCCGTGCGTGGGGTGCCGTCGCGCAGTGACGCGACGATGGTCCCGGCCGCGTCCAGCACCGCCGCGCGCACCGACGTGCCGCCGATGTCGATGCCGATGGTCGCCCCGCCGGTGCCGCTCACAGGATGTCGATCCGCTCGAACCCGTGCCGGGCGGGTGGGGGCGGCGGCGGTCCGTCGGGCCCGGTCGGCGCGCCGGCACCGGGGGCGGCCGGCTCGGGCGCCTCCGGGATCATCGACCGCAGCGCCCGGACGATCAGCAGCGCACCGTCGACCAGCTTGGCGGTGGTCTCCGGCCGCTCGCCGCGCAGCATCGCCAGGAACCGGCAGAGCGGGCACGCGGTGCACGACGCCCCGGGGACCGCACCGCATTCCGGGCACCGGCCGTCCGGACCCAGCGGCCGGCCACCCGGGACGGATCCCGCCTGCCCGTTGCCCGCCGGCCGGTCCGCGGCCGCCCCGGTCCCGTCGTCGCCGGCCGGATCGGGCCGGCCGGGCTTCATCGCCGCCAGCCGGTCGGCCACCACATCCAGCAGCAGCGCCGCCTCGACCGCCAGCGGCCCCACCGCCGGCGTGCCAGCGGCACCGTTGCGGCCCGGGCCGTCGCCCGTCACCCGGCACCGGCCAGCGCCGCGCCGGACATGCCAGCGGTCAGCCCGGCCGGCCACAATGCCGGGTCGGCAGCGAAGTCGACGACCAGCCGGCCATCGGAGAAGCTCGCCCCTTCGGTGGTGCACCGCTGCAGCACCGAGGGCAGCGCGATCCGCCGCCGCACGTCGCCGGCGGTCACCACCAAATCCGGGCCGGACCGGGATAGCGCGATGTCCCCGCGTTGCACCAGCGGCAGCGGCACCGAGAGCTGGTACCAGCCGTCGGATCCGCTGACCTCGATGGCCGGCCCGGAGCCGGCCATGGCGAGCGGGTCGGCGGAGCCGAAGACCGTGTCGGCCAGGTCGGCCAGCTGCTCGATGCCGATCGGCTCCTCGGGCCGCTGCAGCACGCAGCGGATCGGCAGGCCCTGGAACGACTCCTCGACCTGGGTCATCGCCTCCTGCTGCCCCTCCCGTTGGCGGCGCAGGAACTCGCCGCCGACCCCGCTGGGCAGCAGCCGGTTGACGGTGACCGCCTCCACCCGGAAGCCGTGCAGCGACAGGGCGGTGAACAGCCGGCGGGCCTCGGCGACCACCAGGCGTTCCGGGGTCAGCACCAGGCGCACCCCGGTGACCGCCGGATCGGCCAGCAGCGCCCGGGCCGCCATCAGCTCGGACAGCAACTCCCCCACCGCGTCCCGGACGGTGGCGTTCGGCGCGCCGGGCAACCCGGACAGCGAGGCGGCGATGCTGCGCAGCACCCGCTGGGGCGCGCCGAGCAGCCGCTGGGCGTAGAAGCCGATGGTCTCCGGCAGGGCCAGCAGGCGCAGCGTCTCGCCGGTCGGCGCGCAGTCCACCACGATCGCGTCGAACCAGCCGGAGGCGGCCAGCCGGCGCAACTCCAACAGGGCGACGATCTCCTCCGCGCCGGGCAGCACGGTCAGCTCCTCGGCCTGCACCTCGGCCATGCCCCGCGCGGACAGCACCCCGACGAGATAGTTGCGGATGTGCGCCCAGTTCTCCTCGAACCGGCCCCGGGTGTCGACCTGCGCGGCCCAGAGCCGGGCGACACCGGCCACCTGCGTCGGCTCCCCGTGCACCGGGGTGCCCAGGACGTCGGCGATGGAGTGGGCCGGGTCGGTGGACACCAGCAGGGTGCGTGCGCCACCCGCCGCACAGGCCACCGCGGTGGCCGCCGAGATGGTGGTCTTGCCGACGCCGCCCTTGCCGGTGTGCAGGGCGATCCTCATCCGGCTTCGACCCGCTTTTTCAGCTCCTTCAACGCCGTGTCCAGGATCACCCGCTCGGCCTTGCGCCGCAGCACGCCGATCATCGGAACGGCCAGGTCGACCGCCAGCGTGTAGGTCACCTCGGTGCCCTTGGGGGTGGTCCGGAGCCGGTAGGAGCCCTGCTGAGCCTTCTGCAGCTGCCCGGACACCAGCGTCCAGGAGACCCCCATCCCGTCCTCGTCCCAGGTGTAGGCCAGCTCGTAGGTGTCCTTGAGCAGACCCGCATCCATGCTGAACTTCACCTGCTTGGCGCGCCCGTCCTCGCCCGGGACGGTGACCTGGACGCTCTTCACGGCGCCGGTCCACTCGGGGTAGGCGTCGAAGTCGGCGATCACGTCCATGATCGCCGCGGGTTCGGCAGTCACCGTGATCGACTGCGAGGAGGGAGTGGCCATGCATGGAAGGCTACCGAGGTCGGTGCCGTTCGGCTGCAGATGGCCGGATTCGAGACTGTGGTCCCGGCCTCGTCGGACCCGCTCACCGCAGGTCACCGCAGCCACACCTCGAACGGCGTCGGGAAGCGCCGGAAATGCCCGACGTTCACGCACTCGGTGCGCCCCCGCCGCAGCCGGCGGGCGATCGGCTGGTGCACGTGGCCGTACACGGCGAGCTCCGGGCGATGCTCGTCGATCGCCTCCACCAGGCCCGGACCGAACATCTCCAACCGACCGGGCACCACGTCGTAGCGCAGCAGCGGGATCCCCGGCGGGACGTGCGAGCACAGGATGTCGACCGGACCGAGTGCGGCGACGGCCGCGCGATAGTCCTGCTGCCGGCGGACGAAGGGCCGCCAGACCGGCGTCGGCCCGAAACCGCCAGCCGACCGGCGGCTGGCCCCGCCGGCCACGAAACCCAACCGCCGGCCGGCGACCTGGACGATGTCGCCGTCCAGGTAGGGCAACCGGCCGCCGACCACCTCGGTCCACAGCTCGGCCACGTCGACGTTGCCCAGGGTCAGCAGGGTGTCCGGGCCGACGGCCGCGACGACATCCCGGTACAGGGCCGCGACCACGTCGGACAGCGTGCCCAGCGGGTCCGCGATGCTGTCCCACAGATCGTCGTTGACCCGCCGCAGCGCCTGGAAGTCGCCGGCCAGCCGCAGATCGAGGAACGGTTGGACGCGCCGCGCGCCGAAGATCCGGCCCAGGATGCCGCCGGACGCGTCGTGGTAGTCGACATAGTCGATCAGATCGCCCAGCACGACGAGCTGCTCCGCCTGCCGGGCCACCTCGCGGAGCGCGGCGACGTTGCCGTGCACGTCGGAGACGAACGTCAGGCGCACCGGCCAACCCTAGGTCAGCGTCCGACAGGCCAGCGTCCGACAGGCTGGCGTCCGGTCAGCGGTTGACCGCGTGGCCGGTCGGATTCGGACCGGCGGCGGCCAGGTCGACGACCTTGATCGGCACCCCGGGCATCGACGCGTGCAGCACCTTGCCGTTGCCGACGTACATGCCGACATGGCTGACCGGTGAGTAGTAAGTGACCAGGTCACCGGGCTGCAGCTGGTCGAGCGGGACCTCCCGCAGGCCCGCCTGGGCGGCGCTGTTGCGGGGGATCTCGATGCCTGCCTGCTGCCAGGCCCACAGCATCAGGCCGGAGCAGTCGAAGCTGTCCGGGCCGACCGCGCCCCATACGTAGGGCAGGCCCTGCCGGGACAGGGCCGCCTCCACGGCGATGCCTGCCTGCACGCTCGGCGCGTGCGTGGCGGCCCAGGCGGCGAACTCGGGACCGGTCTGGTCGACCGGGGCGGCGTCGGAGGCCAGCCCGGCTCGATCCCGCTGGGCGGCCTGTTGGGCCTGCCGGACGATCGAGGCGGTGTCCAGGTTGGCCGCCTCCTGGCCGGCCACCGCCGCGGTGATGTCGGCCGTCGACAGCTGCGCGAACGCCAGCTGGTAGACGGCGATCTCGCCGTCCAACTGGGCCTTGCCGGCGTCCAGGGCGTCCCGCGCCGCCTGCGCGTCCGCGGTGGCCTGGTCGGCCGCGAGCTTGGCGGTCTTGGCCTGGTTCTCGGCCGCCTGCGCGGCGGCCCGGGCGTCCTCGGCCGTCTGCCGGGCGGCCAGCGCGCCGCTGAGCGTGTCCTGCTGATCGGCGGCGATACGACCCAGGGAGCTGGCCTGGTCCAGGTAGTCCTCCGGGCCGTCGGCGGTGAGCAGCACGGTCAGGTCGTCCAGCCGCGCCCCGCGGAAACTGGCGTTCGCGAAGTTGTCCACCTTGGCCTGGTACTGCGCGACGACCGCGTCCGCGGCCGCGACCTTCTGCCGTTCGGCCGACGTGCGATCGGTCGCCGCCGCCAGGTCGGCGGCGGCGGCGTCGGACTTGGCCTTGGCCGCGTCGACGGCGCCTTGCGCGGCCAGCACCTGCTCGTTGAAGGACTCGGAGCGGCGGGCCGCGTCCAGCCAGGCCTGCTTGGCCTCGTCGGCGGTCGCCGGGACGGCCACCGCAGGGGCAGCCACCGCCGGGGCGGCCACTGCCGGAGCGGGTGGGACGTCCGGCGCGGCGTCCGGTTGCGGCACCGCCGCGTCGGCGGCCGCCGGCGGCGCGGTGACGGCGGGCACCGCGGTGACGACCGACAGCACCGCGCAGGCCACCGCGATGCCGCCGGCCAGGCGGTACACCCGGGCGCGGCGCGGGGTACGGGCGACGTGTCCGGGCGGACCGGAGGTGGGTCTGCGGACGGGGCCGGCGATGGCACCCGGCGCGCGGCGCAGGGGGTACCGACGATCGAGCGTCACGGTTACGGCAAGCCCTTCTTCCTTGCCGCCGACCGAGTTAGCTGACGGGTTCGGGCCAGGAAGGAGCCCTACCCCGGCGCGCGGGCGAACGACCGTCGCGCTAGGGATTCACCCCGGGGGAACGTGGGTCCCCGGCTCGATGCGAACGCATCGATAAGGCGGTGACCCTGGGGGGTGCCCGATCGGCGACCGCTGCCCGAGGTCACGAACAGATTACGAGACAGCACGAACGGGCGCAATCCATTCGAGCATGACGAAACTCTCAATCCGGACGGACAACGTTATCTTCCAGCGAATTCGCGCACCATTTGTGATCGACATCACCCTAATGGTGGGCAAGCCGGCCACTCGACCGGGTGGTGACCGGGCGATCAGGTCGAGAGCAACTCGGCCAATCGCGTCGCCGAGGCGTCCCAGTTCCACGCCCGGGTGACCCATTGCCGGCCGTGCGCACCCAGGGCCGCGGCCCGGCCGGGATCGGCGAGCAGGCCGGACACCGCGGTCGCGAGCTCCGGGACGTCCCGGCCGTCGACCACCAGCCCCGTCCGGCCCGGCTGAACCGTCTCCGGCGCACCCCCGGATCGCCCGGCGACCACCGGCAGGCCGCTCGCCGACGCCTCCAGGAACACCAGCCCCAGACCCTCCACGTCCAGCCCGAACCCGCGGGTGCGGCAGGGCATGGCGAACACGTCCGCGGCGGCGTAGTGCGCGGGCAGCTCGGCCCACGGCACGGATCCGGTGAGCCGCACCTGGCCGGCGAGCCCGAACCGGGCGATCAACGCCTCCAGCCGCGGCCGGTCGGGGCCGTCCCCGACGATGAGCACCCGCACGCCGGGCACCAGGGCGCGGATCCGGGCGACTGAACGGATCAGCGCGTCCTGTCCCTTGCGGGCGACCAGCCGGGACACCGACAGCACCAGCGGGGCGTCACCCAACCGGTAGCGCTCGCGGACCGCCCGGCGGGCCTGCGGGTCCGGGCGGTAGACATCGGTGCGGACCCCGGGCGGCAGGTACTCCAGCGCCGCCATCGGCCCGAGCGCGGCCGAGATCCGCCGGCGCGCATAGCGGCTGACGAAGG
The DNA here is from genome assembly GCA_964497705.1 of uncultured Actinomycetes bacterium. GTDB lineage: Bacteria > Actinomycetota > Actinomycetes > Mycobacteriales > Nakamurellaceae > Nakamurella. Next base: position 340,421 of record CAZCEH010000001.1, read on the forward strand.
TGAGCACGTCGTTGGTGCGGCCGATCCGGTGCAGGGCCCGCCGGGCGCCCGGCAGCATCGACCACCCCACCTCGTGCCCGTGCGTGCTGGCCACGGTGCGGACGATGCCTTCGCCGCGCAGCGCCGGGGTGAGCAGCGCGAGCGGGGCCGCGGCGCCGTACCACAGGGCTCCGATCCGGTGCTCACGGATCAGCTCGGCGGCCCGGCGCCGAACCGGTTCGCCGGGCAACATCAGCGATCCCGGATGCCGGTACACCGGAAAGGGTTGCCGCGCATCGAATTCCGCCGCACCCGGCCAGGAAGGCGCGTAGACGACCAGGGACCGCGCCGGCAGGCGGTGCGCCAGAGCCATCACGTAGGACTGGATGCCACCGGCGCGAGGCGGAAAGTCGTTGGTCACCAACAGCGTTCGCCGCACGAGCGGTGCACCAGGCCCCTTCTGACCGATCCGGCCGGAGTGCGGACGACCCGACGCCGGTACCGCCTGCCCCGGGCCGGGGATCGACTCGGGACGATGCCGAGCCTATCCCGCACGCACCGCCGATCATCCGGTGACGCGGTGTCCCGTCGGGTTCGGGCCGGCGCCGTTCACCGTGGTGATGTACACCGGGCGCGACTCGGTCGAGGCGTGGATGACCTGTCCGTTGCCGATGTACATGGCCACGTGCGACACCGGGGAGTAATAGGTGACCAGGTCACCCGGCTGCAACTGGCTGAGCGGAACGGACGGCAGCGACGCCTGCCCGCTGGAGGTCCGCGGGATGGAGACACCCGCCTGCGCCCACGCCCAGGAGGTCAGGCCGGAGCAGTCGAAGGCGTTCGGGCCCGCCGCGCCGTAGACATAGGCCGCGCCCTCCTTAGACAGGGCGGCGGCCACCGCGATCGCGGCCGCGGAGCTGCCGGCCGGCGCGCTGGGTGCGGGATCGGATTCGGGCTGGGACGCGGACGCGGAGTTGGCCGCCGGCGCCGTGTCCGCCCGGTTCTCCGAGCGGCTGGCCGCCTGCGGCGCCGCGTCGGCGGGATCCGCGCCGGGGTCGGTGGCCGCGGCGGCGTTCACCGCCGTGTTCGCCTGCTCCTGGGCGGCGGCCGCGGCCTGCCGCTCCTGCTCGGACAGCGAGTCGTAGAGCGCCTTGTCACGCGCCGCCTCCGCGTCCAGGTCGGTCTTGCGGGCGGTGACGTCGGCGGTGGCCTGCTGCGCGCTCGCCTGGGCGGCGTCCGCGTCGGCCTTGGCCTGGGTGGCGGCGGCCGCGGCTGCGTCGGCCTGCGCCTTGGCCTGGGCCGCGGCGTCCCGGGCGGCGATGGCCTCGTCCAGGGTCTGCTGGGTGTCCGCGGCCACCCGGTCCAGCGAGGTGGCCTGGTCCAGGAAGTCCTCGGCCGAGCCCGCGGTCAGCAGGACGGACATGCCGTCCAGCCGGGCGCCGCGGAAGCTGGCGTTGGCGAAGGCGTTGACCTTGGCCTGGTATGCAGCGGCCGCCTCGTCGGCCTGCGCGGCCTGCGTCCGGGCGGCGTCGGCGGCGGTCGCGGTCGCGGTGACCTGCTCGCCGGCGGCGGTGGCCGCGGCCGTCGCGGCGGCCTCCTTGTCCTGAGCGACCAGGACCTCCTCGTTCAGCGCCTCGGCGCGCCGCGAGCTGTCCAGATAGGCCTGCTGGGCCTCATCCGCACTGGCCGGATTGTCCGGGGTGGCCATCGCCGAGCCGGTCCACAACAGGCTCGCGGACAGCATCGCGATGGCCCCGATGGCGACGCCGCGGGTCCGGCGACGAAGACTGTGGGTCATGGCCGGGCGCGGCCGGGCACGCAGGGTCGCCACAGCAGGCGTACCTTCCTCCTCGCCGCCTACCGGGTTAGCTGACGGATTCGGGCCAGGAAGTTAGCCCTACCCCTGCCGGTCGCGGGCAGCCTGCAGCCACACGCGCTCGACCAGGGGATTCACCCCATGACAAACCTGGTTCCCCGGTTCGACGCACGCGTGCACGGGCACGGATTGCCGATTCGGCGGGACCTCCGGGACCACCCGATTGGTGGACACGACCGAAGGTCTCGGACAGGTTACGAGACCGACCCGGAAGAGTCCAGTCGAGGGTGCGAAGTTGTGGAAAAGCCCATGCAAGCGCATCGGCCACAGCCCCGTGACACGTCTCTGACCTGCACGGATATCCTCGCCGGAGGCCCGGTCGAGGGTTGTGATCGAACTGAGACCACCATCACACGGGGTGACCGGCGCGGCGTCCTGGACATCCCGCCATCACCCTGCCGCGCGATGACCCGGTCGGATGACGGGGACCAGCCGCAGCGGCGGGACCAGCCCGGATCCGGCGAGGGCGCCGATCGCCGCCCGCTCGGTCTCGTCCCACTCGATGCCGTCCGGTGTCGAGCCCAGCAGGACGGTGACCACGCAGCCGCTGCAGGCGGCTCCCTTCACCGCGCAGTGATCGCAATCGACGTGCATGACAGCGCTCCGTTCGTCCACGTTTCGTCCGGTCCGTCGTTCGCTGCGCACGGTAGAGGCGACCTCCGACATTGACCCCCTGTTGGCGATCAGGACCCCTGTTGGCGATCAGCCGGGACCCTCGGCGGTCAGGCCAGCCGGGCCGTGATCGCCGCGATCGCGGCCCGGTGGTCGTCCGCGGAGGCGTCGGCGGCGCCGGGCGCGAGCATGGCCGGGCCGCCGCGCAACGCGTCGCCCTCGCGATGCGGGGCGAGGTTCACGTGGAAGTGGGCGACCCGCTCACCGAACACGTAGCCGTACACCAGCTCCGCGCCGGTCACCGCCTGCAGCGCGGCGGTCACCCTGGCCAGCGTCGCGCCGAAGGAATCGGCCTCCGGCCCGGCCAGGTCCGTGACGTGCGGAATGTGCCGCACCGGCTCCAGGTGGGCGAACCCGACCACCGGGCCGTGCCCGACGACCGACAGTCGCCACAGCCGGTCGCCCCACACCCGGGTCCGGCCGAAGAACCGGTCGGCATCGGCGGGCCGGCACAGCAGGCAGTCCGGCGGCGTCATGCTCGGAGTCATCCGCCCATCGCCGCGAGCAGCACCGCCGACGGCACGGCCCGCGCGCCGGTGCTCACCGCGTGGTCGGCCACCCGGCGGTCCGAGCTGACCACCACCACCGGCCGCCCGCTCGGCTCGACCCGCACCAGGTCGGCGATGACGTCGTCGGCCGACACGCCCGGCGGGGAGAACAGGACGCGCACGCCCCGGGCGAACGGCCGGGTGGTGGTCACCGCGGCACCGTCGAACACCACGGTCACCTCCGCGGACGTGCGGGCGGCGAACGCGGCGAGCTGCCGGACCAGGCGGTCCCGCTGGTCGGCCAGCGCCAACTCGGGGAAACCGGTCTTCGTCACGTTGTACCCGTCGACGATCAGGTGGGCGCCGGGCAAGCCGGCCCACGACGCCAACCGGGCCGGGTCGGTGGTGCGCAGCTCCGCCGACCGCGCCTGGCCGGTCATCGGCACCGTGTCGGCGGGGGCGGGCCCGCCGCCGATCAGGTTCCACTCGCGACGCAAGCCGGCCGCCGCCGACTCCAGCACGCCCAGCAGCAGGTCGAGCCGCCGGTCGTCGGCGGCCCGTCGGTCGTCGACGGACTCCCGCAGCCGGCGCACGTTCTGCGTGGCGGCGTCGGCCCGGTCCGCCGCGGCCTGCGCCCGCTGCTGCCAGGCCTGCGCCTCCGCCCGGACGCGGTCCAGCTCGGCGGTCAGCGCCTCCCGTTCGGCCGCCGCCGTGGCCCGTTCGGCCGCCAGCCGGTCCTGCAGCTCGCGCAGCCGGGTGCCCTGCTCACGCAGCCGCCTCTTGAGCCGCTCGGCCTCGTCGTCCGGCGACTGGATCGCGGGCACCTGCTGCTGCGCCCGGGCCAGCCGAGCGGTCACCGCCCGGAGCTCATGCTCCAGCTCGGCGACCCGGGCGCGGGTCTGCGTCCGGTCCTGCGCGGCGGCGGCCCTGGCCAGCAGCTCGTCGGCGTCCGGCGACCGGAGCAGCACCGCCCGGGCCGCCGCCGTGTCCACCGCGGTCCGGTCGTCCGCGTCGGCGACCTGCCGGGCGTGCTCGGCCACCATGGCGCGGAACATCTCGTCGTGCTGCACCGCATCCGCCAGCACCGGGCCGGCTCGCCTGGCCCGCTTGGCCGGAGCGAACCTGGCCACCTTCTGCAGCGTCGGCGTCAGGTCCCGCGGCGCGGCCTCGCCCACCACGTCGGCCGCCCAGCCGACGATCTGGGCCCGGACGCTGGCCGGCAGTTCCGCCAACGTCCGGAACCCAGTCACTCCGCCATCCTGGCACCGCCCGCCGTCCCGGCCGCGCCGCCCCCCGGGCATCCGCACCGCCCCGTCGCGCGTCGCCCGGCCCGGGTGTCGTACTGACGTCCTACGGTCGGCGCATGCCGCTGCCGTCGCACGATCGGGTCACCCGGGATCGGCCGCCGAGCGTCCCTCGGGACCCGGTGGTGACCCCGGCGGTCGGCGGCCAACGCAGTTTCGACGAGCTCGGCGAGCCCCTCTACGACGTCACGTTCGTGGTGGTGGACCTGGAGACGACCGGCGGGTCCGCGGCGACCGACGCGATCACCGAGATCGGCGCCGTCAAGGTACGCGGCGGGCAGGTGCTCGGCGAGTTCGCCACCCTCGTCGATCCGGGCCGCAGCATCCCGCCGCAGATCACCATGCTCACCGGGATCACCGACGCGATGGCCTTCGACGCCCCGCGGATCGAGTCGGTGCTGCCGATGTTCCTCGAGTTCATGCGCGGCTCGGTGCTGGTCGCGCACAACGCTCGATTCGACGTCGGGTTCCTGCGGGCGGCGTGCACCAGGCAACAGCTTCCGTGGCCCGGCCCCGCCGTGGTGGACACGGTGCGGCTGGCCCGCGCGGTGTTGCCCCGTGCCGAGGCGCCCAGCGTCCGGTTGTCCGCGCTGGCCCGGCTGCTGCGCGCCCGAACCATGCCCGATCACCGGGCGCTCACCGACGCGCGGGCCACCGTCGACGTGCTGCACGCCCTGTTCGAACGGCTCGGCTCGCTCGGCGTGCACAGCCTGTCCGAGCTGCAGGACGCGACCCGGGACGTCGCGCCGCAGCGGCGGCGCAAGCGGTGGATGGCCGACCGGCTGCCCGACGCGCCCGGCGTCTACCTGTTCCGCGGGCCGCACGAGGAGGTGCTGTACGTCGGCACCTCCGGCAACCTGCGGCAGCGGGTGCGCTCCTACTTCTCCGCGGCCCAGACGCGGTCCCGGATCAACCAGATGGTCGCCCTGGCGCAACGGGTGGACCACGTGGAGTGCGCGCACGCGCTGGAGGCGCACGTCCGCGAGCAGCGGCTGATCGCCGCGCACCAGCCGCCGTACAACCGCCGATCCCGCCGGCCCGGCGGGGTGTGCTGGGTGACCCTGACCGACGAGCCGTTCCCCCGGCTGTCCGTCGTGCGGCGCCCGCCGCAGGGCACATCGGCCTGCCTGGGACCGTTCCACAACCGGGTCGCCGCGCAGGTGGCGGTCGAGGCGCTGCAGGACGTGGTGCCGATCCGCCAGTGCACGACCAGGATCCGGCGACGTCATCCGGACGGCAGTCCCTGTGTGCTCGCCGAACTCGGCCGCTGCGGCGCCCCGTGCGCCGGCCGCCAGGACGAGCCGGCCTACGCCGGCCTGGTGGACCGGATCGCCGCCCTGGTCGACGGCCGGTCGGACGAGGTGCTCCGGGCGCTGCGGGACCGGCTGTTCGGCCTGTCCGCGGACGGGCGGTTCGACCAGGCGGCGGTCACCCGGGACCGGCTGTCCGCGTTGGCCGCGGCCGTCGACCGGCGGCAACGGCTCGGTGCGCTGGCCGCGATCCGGGAGCTGGTGGTGGCCCGCCCCGACGAAGGCGGCGGATGGGAGCTCACGGTGATCCGGTACGGGCGGTTCGCCGCGGCCGGACACGCCCGTCGGGGGGTCGACCCGATGCTGGTGGTGGACGCGATGGTGGCCTCGGCGGAGACCGTGCGGCCCGGCACCGGTCCGCTGCCCGCGGCGTCCGCCGAGGAGACCGGCACCCTGCTGCGCTGGATCGAGCGCCCGGGCAGCCGGCTGGTGCGCAGCACGGCGGCCTGGTCGAGCCCGGCCGCCGCGGCCGGCCGGTGGCGATCGTTCATGAAGGCCGCCGACGTCGCCCGCGGCACCCGGGATCACCGACGGCCGGGTCGGTGACGCCGGCCGATTCAGAACCCGGAGAACAGGTTGCCGATCGGCGCCCGTCCTTCGAAGTACTCGACCAGCCGGTCCATGTAGCCGGCGAGCTCGGGCGGGGCGTCCCAGCGCAACCTGGCCTTCGGCCGCTCGGTCACCTCGAAGCCCCAGAACTCGCAGCACCGCTTCTCGTCCACGGCGAACCGGCGGAGGTCGGCCACGTTGCCGTCGGTGCCGGGCAGGGTGAGCACGACGCCGTACGGCGTCCGTTCCACGGACTCCAGGGCGGCTCGCATCCGCTCGAGCAGGGCGAGGTGGCCGGGGAGCTCGGCGGCTCCGATCGTGCAGACGATCGGCTTCGCCGAGTCGTACAGGGCGTGGTCGAACCGGTCGGTCGATGTCGTCATGCGATGACCGTAAACTCTGGAGTCATGTCCAGAGTCAAGAGTTTTCGGTGAAGATCGGCGAGGTCGCCGCGGCCGCCGGCGTCACGATCGACACGATCCGGTTCTACGAACGGCGCGGCGTGCTGCCGGAGCCGAGGCGACGACCCTCCGGCTACCGCGACTACTCCGGCGAGGTCGTCGATCGCATCCTGCTGGCCCGCCGGCTGCAGGGTGTCGGCCTGACGCTCGACGAGATCGTCGACGCGTTGCGGGCGCACGACGCCGGCGGCGCGACCTGCGAGAGCCAGCGATGGCGCCTGGACGTCGCGCTCGAGCGCGTCGATCGGCGCATCGCCGAGCTGCAGGCGGTGCGCAGGACGATTCACCGGGCCCGGACCAGGTGCCTGGCCGGCACCTGCGACCTCACCGGCAGCTGAGGCGTCATAGCATCGGCCAATGGTGACGGCAATCGTGCTCATCGACATCGAGGCAGACCGGATTCCGGAGGCGGCCCAGGAGATCGCCGACCTGCCGGGCGTCGACCAGGTCTATTCCTGCGCCGGCGACGTCGACGTGGTGGCGGTGGTGCGGACCAGTTCGCACGAGGCGATCGCCGACCTGGTGCCCGGGCACATCTCCAAGGTCCCCGGAGTGCTGCGCACCATCACCCACATCGCCTTCCGCGAATACTCCAGCCGGGACGCCGACGACGCGTTCTCGATCGGCATGCAAGCCTGATTCAAGCCGGCTACAGCCGACCTTCAGTGAGCCTTAAGCGGTCGCCGATCAGATGAACGGGTCACCAAGAGCCCGACCCATCGGAGTCCGACATGATCACCGCAGGCCCGCTGAGCACCACCGACCTGGCCGCGACCGTGCGCGCGTCGATCCACGGCGACGTCGTCACCCCGGACGAGCCCAGCTTCGCGGCCGCCGCCTTCGGCGCGACGGGCGTCGCGCCGGAACTGGTGGTCGTCGCGGCGGACGCCGCGGACGTCGGCCGCACGGTCGTCCTCGCGGGTCGGCACGGCCGCCGGGTGATCGCCCAGGTCACCGGGCGACCCACCCGGATCGCCGCCGAGCGGACGATCCTGGTGGTCACCCGGCTGCTCGCCGCGGTGCGAGTGGACGCCGACCGGCGCACCGCCACCGTCGGCATCGGCGCCAGCTGGCGGCAGGTCCTCGACGCGGCCGAGCCGTTCGGGCTGACCGCGCTGTCCGCCACCGCACGGCGCGGCCCGCAGTCGGCCGGGCTGGGCCCCCGGGGGACGGTGTTCGCGTTCGCGGCGGATCGCATCCGTTCCTTCGAGGTGGTCACCGCGACCGGCGAGCGGCTCCTGGTCGGCCCGGACAGCCCCGACTTCCGGGCGCTCCGCCAGGGACAGACCGCCGCCGGCCTGATCGTCGCGATGACCCTCGAATTGGTCCGGCACCCGGCGCTGACCGTCGCCGAGCTGACCTTCGCCGCGGACGACGCCGCGGACGTGCTGGCCGGCTGGCGGCGGTGGTCGGGCCGGCTGCCGGAGACCGCGATCACGGACCTGGCCGACGACCCGGCGGGTGGCGTCCGGATCCGGCTGGCCCACGTGGGCGATCCGGCCGGGGTGCCGGACCTGCTGGACTCGCTGCGGGTGGCGGTGCGGGCCTGCGCGATCACCGAGTCGGTCGGCCCGGCCACCGTGGCCGCCGTCGCCGGCCACCGCACCGGCGTCGACCGGGCCGCCCTGGCCGCCTGAGCCTCGGCCGACAACCGCAACGGGGCCGATCAGGCCGTCGCGGCCGCCAACTCCCGGCCCAGTTCCACCCAGCGGTCGAGCACCCGTGCGGCGGCGCCGGAGTCCAGAGCCTGCTCGGCGCGGCGCAGGCCCGCGGCCAGATCGGCGGTCAGATCGCCGGTGAACCCGGCGTGGGCCGCCAACCCGGCGGCCGCGTTGAGCACCACCGCGTCCCGCACCGCGGACGGGCCGCCGGCGAACACCTCCCGTGCCACCCGGACGTTGGTCGCGACGTCGCCGCCGCGCAGGTCGGCCGGCCGTGCCGGCGGGATGCCCAGGTCGGCAGGATCCACGCTCAGCTGGCGGACCGTGCCGTCGCGCACCTCCCACACCGTGGACGTGGTGGTGGTGGTCAGCTCGTCGAGCCCGTCGTCGCCGCGGAACAGCAACACGTCACCGCCCCGTTCGGCGAACACCCGCGCCATCACCGGCGCCATCAGCGGGTTGCCGCAGCCGATCGCGCCGGCCACCGGTTGCGCCGGGTTGGTCAGCGGGCCGAGGAAGTTGAAGACGGTCGGCACCCCCAGCTCCCGGCGCACCGACCCGGCGTGCCGGAACGACGGGTGGTACACCGGCGCGAAGCAGAACCCGATGCCGATCTCGCGCGCGGTGCGGGCGACCGCGGCGGCCGGCAGCGAGATCGCCACGCCCAGGCCCTCCAGCAGGTCGGCGGCCCCGCACTTGCTGGTCGCCGCCCGGTTGCCGTGCTTGACCACGGTCGCCCCCGCCCCGGCGACCACGACGGCGGCCATGGTGGAGATGTTCACCGTGTTCGCCCGGTCGCCGCCGGTCCCGACGATGTCCACCGCCCGCACCGGCACGTCGACCCGGACCGCGTGCGCCAGCATCGCCGAGACCAGCCCGGTCACCTCGTCCGGCGTCTCGCCCTTCGCCCGCAACGCCACCGTGAAGCCGGCCAGCTGGGCGTCCGTCGAGTCGCCGGACATCACCCGGTCCATCACCCACTCGGTGTCCGACCGGCCCAGGTTCTCCCCGGCGAGCAATCGCGACAGCAGCGCCGACCAGGTGGGGCCGGACGCGTCCGGTGCGCTCACCGGGTCTGGGTGACCGCGGGAACCGCCCCGCCGGCCCGCCGGCGCAGCACGCCGGCCACGCATTCGGCCGCGGTCACCGGGTCCAGCGGGTAGACGAGGATCTCGTCCGCCCCCGCCCAGGTGGCCAGCCACCGGTCGTCGGCGCGGCGGACCACCAGGATCACCGGCGGGATCACCCGCGCCTCCTGATGGATCTGCCGGCTGACCCCGATGCCGCCGGTGGGCTGCGCCTCGCCGTCCAGGATCAGCACGTCCGCCTGCCCGCCCTGGGTGGCGGTCATCACCTCGTGCACGGCCGAACATTCCAGGTAGTCCACGCGCCCGACGTCGGGGGCCGGCCGGCGGCCGATCGCGGTGATGATCCGCTCCCGGACCTCCGCACGGTTGCTGTAGACCAGCAGCACGGGATTGCTCACCCGGTAGATGCTAGTGCCCACCCCGCCACGGCCCCGGGACCCGCCCGAACCGACGGCGACCCGCCGCACGGTGGCCCCCAACGGCATGATCGCCGGGGGCAGTCCATAATCCTCGTGTGACGACAGCGACCAGCCCGGCCGGGCCATCCGCGTTCAGCGCACGTGTGCACACACTGAACCGTCCGAACATGGTCAGCGTCGGCGTGATCGTCTGGCTGGCCAGCGAGTTGATGTTCTTTGCCGGCCTGTTCGGCGTCTACTTCACCGTCCGAGCGCAGACCGAGGGCGAGTGGCCGCCGCCGCCGACCGAGCTGAACATCTCCTACGCGCTGGTCTTCACGATCATCCTGGTCGCCTCGTCGTTCACCTGCCAGTGGGGCGTGTTCGCCGCCGAGCGCGGGGACGTCTTCGCGCTGCGCCGCTGGTACATCATCAGCCTGATCATGGGCCTGATCTTCGTGCTCGGTCAGGCGAACGAGTACCACACGCTGGTCACCCACCACGACACCACGCTGTCGTCGTCGCCGTACGGCACCGTCTTCTATCTGACGACCGGCTTCCACGGGTTGCACGTCATCGGCGGGCTCATCGCGTTCGTCCTGCTGATCGGCAAGACCAAACTCTCCAAGTTCACCCCGGCGCAGGCCACCAGCGCGATCGTCGTGTCCTATTACTGGCACTTCGTGGACATCGTCTGGATCGGCCTGTTCACCACGATCTACATCATCCGATGAACAAGCAGCGGATCCGCCCCGACTGCTTCTACAGTACTTAGAACAAACGGCAGTACCGGACAGGACCTGCAGAACCAACTCGTCAAGCCGCCGCCAAAACGAGCATGAGGTGTCCACCAGAATGTCGGTCAACGACACACCGCCGGCCGCACGGCCGCCACGCCGGTTCGGACGGCGTCCGAGCGGCCGCCGCGGCCTGCCCGGCCGTCGAACCAAGGCGATGCGCCGAATCACCGGCATGCTGGCGCTGCTGTTCGGTCTCACCGCGATGGCGCTGGCTTTCTCGGCGGCGACCAAGCCGGCCAACGTCGCGGAGGCGGCCAACGTCGACGCCGCCCAGGTCCAGCGCGGCCAGGAGCTCTACCAGACCTCCTGCATCACCTGCCACGGGGCGAATCTGCAGGGTGTGCTCGACCGCGGCCCGTCGCTGGTCGGTGTCGGCCAGGCGGCGGCCTACTTCCAGCTGTCCACCGGCCGCATGCCGGCCACCGAGAACCAGGCGCAGATGCCGCGCAAGGAGCCGTTCTTCACGCCCGAGGAGATCGACGACCTGGCCGCGTACATCCAGGCCAACGGCGGCGGGCCGGAGATTCCGACCTCCGGGCTGCGGGACGACTCGCAGGTCGCGATGGGCGGCGAGCTGTTCCGTCTGAACTGCGCGTCCTGCCACAACTTCACCGGCCAGGGGGGCGCGCTGTCCCAGGGCAAGTACGCGCCCAACCTCGACCCGGCCACCGACGAGCAGATCTGGGGCGCCCTGCTCTCCGGCCCGGAGAACATGCCCAAGTTCGGTGACGGCCAGCTGACCCCGCAGGAGAAGGCCGCGATCGTCGCGTTCATCCAGAACAACAAGGCGACGATCGATCCGGGCGGGCTGCCGCTGGGCGGTTTCGGGCCGGCGCCGGAGGGTCTGATCGCGTTCCTGGTCGGCATGGGCGCCATCGTGGCGGCCACCTTGTGGATGGGGGCGAGGGCCTGATGAGCGAGGCTCGCCGAGCGAACAATCAACACGGTCATTCCGGCGCCCTTGACGGGGCGGCCGAGCTTGCGAGGCGCCCCGGGAAGGTGGCGGCATGACGACGGACCAGCACGCGGTCCCGAGCGAGGCCGACCTGGCGCGCATGTCCCGGGAAGAGAAGGCCACCGCAGGCCTGGCCGCCGATCACGTCGAGCTCGACGAGTACGGTCCGGTCGCGGTCCCCGGGTCGCCCATGGACAAGCGCAACGAGCGCCGGGTGGCTGCCTGGTTCCTGCTCGCCGGCCTGCTCGGGCTGCTGTTCGCGGTGGCCTTCATCTGGTGGCCGCACGAGTACGTGCCGGCATACGACGACGGTCAGCTCGCTTACGCCCTCTACACGCCGATCATCGGGTTGACCTTCGGCGGCGCCATCCTCGCCTTCGGCATCGGCGTGGTCCAGCTGGCCCGCAAGATCTTCGCCCACGAAGTGGCGATCCAGCAGCGGCACATCGGCATGTCCGCCGAGTTCGATCGGCAGACCCTGGCCGCCCAGGTGATGGACACCGTCGACAAGGCCGGCCTCAAGCGGCGCGGCATGATCAAGGGCTCGCTGGCCCTGGCCGCCGGCGGGCTGGGCCTGGTGGCCGCGGTCCCGATCCTCGGCGCGCTGATCAAGAACCCGTGGGCGGAGGGGCCCGACTCCCCGCTCTGGGTCACCCCGTGGGCACCGCTGGCGGACGGCACCAAGGTGCGGCTGACCCAGATCGACGGCACCCCGGTCCGCCCGGAGGACCTGGAGGCCGGTTCGATGGCGACCGTCTTCCCCGGTGTGCCCGGCGGCGCCAAGGCCTCCGACGCCGCGGTCATGCTCTTCCGGGTCCGGTCCGACACGGTCATCCGGATCCGGGACGGCCAGCAGGGCTTCCAGTTCGGCGACTACTACGCGTACTCCAAGATCTGCACGCACGTCGGCTGCCCGGTGTCGCTGTACGAGCAGCAGACCGGCCGCGTGCTGTGCCCCTGCCACCAGTCGCAGTTCAACCTCTACGAAGGCATGTTCCCGGTCTTCGGTCCCGCCACCCGCCCGTTGCCCCAGCTGCCCATCGAGCTGGACGACGAGGGCTACTTCGTCGCCGCCAAGGACTTCGTCGAGGCGGTCGGGCCGGGCTTCTGGGAGAACGGAAAGTACCCGGCGTGGTACTCGGAGCCCAAGGAGGCAACGGGATGAGTAGATTGACCACTCCCCGCAAGGCCGCTGCCGGCGAATCGCAGCTGCAGAAGGCGCTGGACAACGCCGACATCCGCTACCACGGCGCCCGTCCGCTGCGCACGCAGCTGAACAAGGTCTTCCCCAGCCACTGGTCGTTCATGCTGGGTGAGGCCGCGCTGTACTCCTTCCTGGTGCTGCTGCTCTCGGGCGTGTACCTGACGTTGTTCTTCGACCCGTCCATGGCCGAGACCGTCTACCAGGGCGTGTACGAGAAGCTGCGCGGCGTGCCGATGTCGATGGCCTACGCGTCGACCCTGGACATCTCGTTCGAGGTGCGCGGCGGCCTGCTGGTCCGGCAGATCCATCACTGGGCGGCGCTGATCTTCCTGTTCTCGATGATGCTGCACATGATGCGCATCTTCTTCACCGGCGCGTTCCGCAAGCCGCGCGAGGTGAACTGGATCATCGGTGCGCTGCTGCTCATCCTGGGCATGGCCGAGGGCTTCCTGGGCTACTCGCTGCCGGACGACCTGCTCTCCGGCACCGGTCTGCGCGCGGTGAGCGCGTTCATCCTGTCCATCCCGGTGATCGGCACCTGGATGCACTGGGCGGTGTTCGGCGGCGACTACCCCGGCGAGATCATCATTCCGCGCTTCTACTCGCTGCACATCCTGCTGATACCCGGCATCATCCTGGCGTTGATCGCGGTGCACGTGGCGCTGGTGTGGTTCCAGAAGCACACCCACTTCGCCGCGCCCAAGGCGACCGAGAACAACGTCATCGGCATCCGGATCCTGCCCAAGTTCGCCTCCAAGGGCGGCGGCTTCTTCGGCATCGTGTTCGGCGTCATCGCCATCATGGCCGGCATCTTCCAGATCAACCCGATCTGGAACCTCGGCCCGTACAACCCGTCCCAGGTGTCGGCCGGCGTCCAGCCGGACTTCTACATGGGCTTCCTGGACGGCATGGTCCGCATCTGGCCCAACTGGGAGGTGCGGAACCTGTTCGGCCACTACATGATCCCGGCGGTGTTCTTCCCGTCCATCCTGGCCGCCACCGTGCTGATGATCCTGGTGATCGCCTACCCGCTCATCGAGAAGGCCTTCACCAAGGACGACGCCATCCACAACATCCTGCAGCGGCCGCGCGACGTGCCGGTGCGCACCGCCCTGGGCGTCGCCTTCATCACCTTCTACCTGGTCAACTTGATCAACGGCGCGAACGACCTGTTCGCCTTCAAGCTGGACATCTCGCTGAACGTGATGACCTGGGTCGGCCGGGTGCTGTCGATCATCGGGCCGGTCATCGCCTACGTGGTCACCTACCGGTTGTGCCTGGGTCTGCAGCACTCCGACCGGGCCGTGCTGGAGCACGGCATCGAGACCGGCATCATCCGCCGGCTGCCCAACGGGGAGTTCATCGAGATCCACCAGCCGCTCGGCCCGGTGGACGACCACGGCCACCCGGTCCCGCTGGCCTACCAGGGCGCCGCCGTGCCGAAGAAGATGAACCAGCTCGGGTCCGCCGGCGCCGCCGTTCCGGGCACCTTCCGGCCCGTGGACACCACCGGCGAGTTGCACTACGCCGACGAGGAGATCGAGGAGATGAAGCGGGACGAAGTCGAGGCCCGCTCGCAGCCCTGATCCGGTCAGTGCGTGCTGCGGGCCCGCTGCCGGGCCCGCGGCACGATCATCGGTGTCCCCGTCTCCGGGTCCTCGATGACCCGGCAGGCCAACCCGAACACGTCCGCCACCAGGTCGGCGGTCACCACCGCGGCGGGCGGCCCCGCGGCCACCACCGCGCCGTCCCGCATCGCGATCAGGTGGGTCGCGTAGCGGCAGGCGTGGTTCAGGTCGTGCAGCACCGCGACCAGCGTGCGACCCTGCTGCTCGTGCAGGTCCGCGCACAGGTCGAGCATCTCGATCTGGTGGGCGATGTCCAGGAAGGTGGTCGGCTCGTCCAGCAGCAGCACGGACGTCTGCTGCGCCAGCACCATCGCCAGCCACACCCGCTGCCGCTGACCGCCGGACAGCTCGTCGACCGGCCGGTCGGCCAGGTCGAGCACGTTGGTGGCGGCCAGCGCCTCGGCCACCACCCGCTCGTCGGTTCGGCTCCACTGCCGCAACAGCCGCTGGTGCGGGTACCGGCCGCGGGCCACCAGGTCGGCGACGGTGATGCCGTCCGGCGCGATCGAGGTCTGCGGGAGCAGCCCGAGCCGGCGGGCCACCTCCTTCGACGGGTACGAGCCGATCTGCCTGCCGTCCAGGATCACCGCACCGGCCGTCGGCGTGAGCATCCGCGCCATCGCCCGCAGCAGGGTGGACTTGCCGCAGGCGTTGGGCCCGACGATGACGGTGAACCCCCCGTCCGGTACCGGGACGGTGAGGTCTTTCGAGATGACCCGGTTGTCGTAGGCGAGGGTCGCGCCCTGCACCCGCAACCGGGCGCTCATCCCCGCCCCCGTCGCCATTCGGTGACCAGCAGCCAGACCAGGTAGCTGCCGCCCAGCGCGCCGGTGACGACACCGACCGGCAACTGGGTCGGCGCGAACAGCCGCTGCGCGACCAGGTCGCCGGCGGCCAGCAACGCGGCGCCCATCAGGGCGGCCGGCAGCACGCCGACCGCGGTCGAGGCGGTGAGCCGCCGGGCCAGCTGCGGGGCGGCCAACGCGACGAAGGCGATCGGACCGGCGGTGGCCACCGCGACGGCGGTCAGCCCGACCGCCAGCAGCACGGTCAGCAGCCGGGTCCGCTCCGCGCGCACGCCCAGGCCCCTGGCCGCGTCGTCGCCCATCTCCAGCAGGCCGAGCGGCCGGCCGACGACGGCCAGCAGCGGGCCGAGCACCAGCACGGTGATGAGCATCGGCCAGGTCTGCGCCCAGCTCCGGCCGTTCAGCGAGCCGATCAGCCAGACCTGGGCGCTCATCGCGTCCTCGAGCCGGGCGGTCAACCGCAGGTACCAGTTCACCGCCCAGAGCACCGCGTTGAGCCCGATGCCGACCAGCACCAGCCGGTAGCCCACCGCTCCCCGACCGGCCGACAGCCCGTACACCAGCAGCGCGGATACCAGGCCGCCGACCAGCGCACCGGCGGCGACGGCCGTCGATCCGCCACCGAACACCAGGATCTGCAACAGGGCGCCGGTGGCGGCTCCGCTGGTGAACCCGATGATGTCCGGGCTGCCCAGCGGGTTGCGGGTCAGCGACTGGAACGCCGCGCCGGCCGCGCCCAGCGCGGCGCCGACCGCCGCCGCGCACACGGCCCGGGCCAGCCGCAGGTCGAGCACGATGAAGTCGACGCCCGCGGTGCCCCGGCCCAGCAGCGAGTCCAGCACCCGGTCCGGGGGCAGCGCGAAGTCGCCGAGGAAGGTCGAGAGCACGGCCACCGCCGCTGCGACCACCGCGATCAGGAGGGTCGCCAGCACCGGGCGCGGCCGGAACGGAATGCTCAGGTGACCGATCCGGACCACCCGCCGGTTGGCCGGCAGGCCCGGCTCGACCAGCAGCGTGCTCACAGCTGCGGCACCCGTCGGCGCCGGACCAGCGCGATGAACACCGGACCGCCGACCAGTGCGGTGACGATGCCGACGCTCAGCTCGCCGGGCAACACCACCACCCGGCCGAGCACGTCGGCGGCCAGCAGCAGCGTGGGCGCCAGCACCGCGGTGTACGCCAGCACCCAGCGGTTGTCCGGGCCGGTGAGCAGCCGGGCAGCGTGCGGGACGGCCAGGCCGACGAAGGAGATCGGCCCGGCCGCGGCGGTCGCCGCGCCGGCCAGCACCGCGACCACGGCACCAGCAGCGAGCCGGACCCGGCCGACGTGCGCGCCCAGCGCCCGGCCGGTGTCCTCCCCCATGGCCAGCGCGTTGAGCGGTCGGGCGAGCAGCAGCGCGGCCACCGCGCCGGCGGCGATGAACGGCACAATCGGCCAGAGGATCTCGGGCCCGCGATCGCCGATCGAGCCCACCGCCCAGAACCGGTACCGGTCGAAGGTGTCCGGATCCAGCAGGGTGGCGGCGTCGATGACGGCGCTCAGCGCGGCCGTGACGGCGACGCCGGCGAGCGCCAGCCGCACGGGGGTGGCGCCGCTGCGGCCGGTGGAGCCGATCAGGTAGACCACGATCGCCGCCGCCGCGGCGCCGGCGAAGGCGAACGGCAGGTAGGCCACCGCCGTGCCGGCGCCGAACACTCCGATGCCGATCACGACGGCCACCGCGGCGCCCGCATTGACCCCGAGCAGTCCGGGGTCGGCCAGCGGGTTGCGGGTCAACGCCTGCATGACGACGCCGGCGATACCCAGCGCCAACCCGACGGCGATGCCGAGGGCGGTCCTGGGCAGCCGCAGCTCGTGCACGATCGTCGCGGTCTGCGAGCCGTCGGGTCGCAGCAGCACGTCGAGCACGTCTCCCGGCGGCAGGAATCGGCTGCCGACCGCGATGGACAGGGCCACCACGACCAGCAAAACGGCCGACACCGCGAGCAATCCGACGACCCGCCCGCGGTTCCCGAAAGTGGGCGCCACCACAGCGGGCAGCGGGCGGTGGGCGGTCATTCGGCTCCTGGTCGACGGAGGGCTCGGCCGATGAAGCTTAGCCTTCCCTATCATCCGACGACGAGCAGGGCGTGACCCGTCACGGGATCGACAGCCGGACCCGGATCGATCGAGCCTCGCGGGATCAGTGGTGCGCGGGCCGGCGGTGGTACTCGTACACCAGGCCGCAGACGACCCACAGCAGGAACCCGACGCCGATCACCATCAGCCAGACCAGCAGGTAGGCCGTGGCCACCGCGACCAGCGCGACGCACGCCGCCAGGAAGAACGGGTAGTACGAGCCGGGCGAGAAGAAGCCGAGATCACCCGCACCGTCGGCCACCTCGGCGTCGTCGTCATCCTCGGGGCGGGGCGCCTCCAGCCGCCGGGAGACGAACAGCAGGAAGGAGCCGATGATCAGCGTCAGCCCGGTGGTCAGCGCGAGCGCGGTGATGCCGACCGCCTCCGACGAGGCCAGCGCCGCGTACACGATGGTGGCGATGGCGAAGAACCCGGTGAGGCCGATGAACAGCCAGGTCTCCACCCGCATGCCGCCCTTGGCGGCCTTCGGCTCCTGATCGGCCCGGGTCGAGTGAGTCATCAGCTGCCCCCTGGCACGGGCTCGTCGGCACCCTTGGCGGTCCGGTCGGTGTTCAACGGGGCCGTGGTCGTCGCCTTCGGTGCGCACAGGTCACCGCAGGAGGAAATCCGGTCCCCCGTCGTCGTCAGCGCCTCCGCCGCCGTGTAGGGGGCGCCCGTCGCTGGGTTCACCTGCTGGCGCAGGTTCAGGTACGTGTCGTAGACGTCCTGGGGCACGGCCCTGACCTCGAAGTTCATCGCGCTGTGATAGGTGCCGCACAGTTCGGCGCAGCGGCCGACGAAGGCGCCGGTCTGCTCGATGGTGTTCTGGAAGGAGTTGTCGGTCTGATTCTGCTCGGGGAACGGGAACACGTCCCGCTTGAACAGGAAGTCGGGCACCCAGAAGGAGTGGATCACGTCCTTGGACCGCAGGTCGTACTGGATGACCTTGTTGGCCGGCAGGACCAGGATCGGGATCTCCTGGCTGGTGCCGACCGTGTGCACCTCACCGCCGCCGGGCACCGTGGTGCCCGGGTAGCCGAAGTCCCAGTTCCACTTGAACGCGGTGACGTCCACCGTCACGTCCGGATTCGGCTGCTTGTCCAGGGCGACGTTCTCGGTGGTCACCGTGAAGTAGAAGAGCACGAACACCATCAGGAACGGCACCGCCGTGTACACCAGCTCCAAGGGCAGGTTCTCCTTGGTCTGCTTCGGGTACATCGGCCCGTTCTTGCGCTTGTGGTACACGATGAAGGCCCAGAACATCAGGCCCCACACCACCGCGCCGACGGCGAGCGCCGCGATCGTCGCACCCTGCCAGAACTCACGCATCCGGGTGGCCTCCGGGGTGACCCCCATGGGCCAACCCCAGGTCGGCAGATCCGTCCAGGAGCAACCGCTGACCAGCACCGATACCAGGCCGAGCATGCCGGCGAGGAAGATTCGCCGTACCGCGCGGGACCGTGTCACGTGCGTCCTTCCTCTCGCCCTGCACCGTGTCACGTGGGAGATTACCTTCCCGCATTCCGTTCCACCCGGCCGGGCGGCCTGCGAGTTCTACGGCACGTCGAGAACCCGATCGGTGCCCGAACACGGCCACGGCGCGCGGGAGCCGGTCACACACCGGCAATCACACTCCGGCGATACTGGCCCGGTGTGCGGACTGATGGGTTTCGTCTCCGGATCGGGCCACGCGGCCACCCGGGTCGACGCGGTGGACGCGGGCATGCGCTGCGCCCGGCACCGCGGACCCGACGAACACGGCACCTGGCACGACGACGACGTGGTGTTCGGGTTCAACCGGCTCTCCATCATCGACCTGGAGCACTCGCACCAGCCGCTGCGCTGGGGCCCGCCGGAGCACCCCGATCGCTATGCGCTGGTCTTCAACGGCGAGATCTACAACTACCTGGAATTGCGGGCGGAACTGACGGCCGAGTTCGGCACGGCGTTCAACACGGAAGGCGACGGCGAGGCCATCGTCGCCACCTACCACCACTGGGGCGCGGACGCGGTGGCCCGGCTGCGGGGCATGTTCGCCTTCCTGATCTGGGACACCCGGGACCGGGTGCTCTTCGGCGCCCGTGACCCGTTCGGCATCAAGCCGCTGTTCGTGGCACAGCTGCCGGACGGGGTGGCGTTCTCCTCGGAGGCCAAGGGGTTACGGGAGCTGACCGGGGCGGCCCGGGTGAACGTGCCCGCGCTGCAGCACTACCTGGTGCTGCAGTACGTGCCCGAGCCGGCCACCATGGACCCGTCGATCCGCAAGATCGAATCCGGCACCCACGTCACCGTCCGACCGGGCCGGCCGATGGCCACCAAGCGGTACTTCCATCCGGTCTTCGCCGCCCGGCCGGCCATCTCGGACGCCGAACGCACGGCCCTCTACCAGCGCATCGCCGACGTGATGGACGACTCGGTGGCCAAGCACATGCGCGCGGACGTCACCGTCGGCGCGTTCCTGTCCGGCGGCATCGACTCCACCGCGATCGCGGCGCTGGCCAAGCGGTACAACCCGGACCTGCTCACCTTCACCACCGGGTTCGAGCGACAGGGCTTCTCCGAGGTTGACGTCGCCGCCGAGTCGGCCGCCGCGATCGGCGTCCAGCACATCGTGCGGACCGTCTCGGAGCAGGAGCTGACCTCGACGCTGCCGCTGATCGTCTGGTACCTGGACGACCCGGTCGCCGACCCCGCCCTGGTCCCGCTGTACTTCGTGGCCAACGAGGCCCGCAAGCACGTCAAAGTGGTGCTCTCCGGCGAGGGCGCGGACGAGCTGTTCGGCGGCTACAACATCTACCGCGAGCCGATGAGCCTGCGCTCGATCACCGCGCTGCCCGGCGGGCTGCGTCGGGGGCTCGCGGCCGTCGGCCGGGCGTTGCCGGACGGGTTCCGCGGCCAGGACATGCTTCGCCGCGGCTCGCTGGAGCTGGAGGACCGCTACTACGGCAACGCCCGGATCTTCCGCGAGGAGCACCTGTCCGGCGGCTTGCTGCGCACCTACGACCCGGCCCGCTCGTTCCGGGACATCACCGACCCGATCTACGCGCAGACCAGGGACGTCGACCCGATCGCCCGGATGCAGCACATCGACCTGTTCACCTGGCTGCGCGGGGACATCCTGGTCAAGGCCGACAAGATGACCATGGCCAACTCGCTGGAGCTGCGGGTGCCGTTCCTGGACCGCGAGGTGTTCGAGGTGGCCCGGACGATCCCGGCCGACCAGAAGGTCACCAAGAGCACCACCAAGCTGGCCCTGCGCCGGGCGATGGAACTGGTGGTGCCGCCGCACGTGCTGCACCGGCGCAAGCTCGGCTTCCCGGTGCCGATCCGGCACTACCTGGCCGAGGGCTCCTACGAATGGGCTCGCGACATCATCACCTCGGCGCACACCGACGAGTACCTGGATCCGGCCGCCGTGCTGGCCATGCTGGACGCGCACCGGGCCGGCGAGGCCGACCACTCGCGGCGGCTCTGGACGATCCTGGTGTTCATGATCTGGCACGGGATCTTCGTCACCGAGCAGATCACCCCCGAGATCCCCGAGCCGGTGTACCCGGTGCGGCTGTAGCCCGGCCTCTGCCGGCTGGCCGCGGCGCTCGTTGCGGGCACGCGCGCTCGGCGTGGGCCGCGGCGTCGGCGTGGGCGTCGGCCCAGGCGTCGGCCCAGGCGTCGGCCCAGGCGTCGGCCGGCTTCGCGGATCAACTCCGCGTTGGCGCGCCCGGTTTGTCCGGTTGGGCGCGGGATTGATCAGCGAACCATTAACCTCAGCCGGCTTCGCGGACGAAAGCCGTGTCCATGCGCCCGGTTTGTCCGGTTGGTCGCGGGATTGATCAGCGAACCGTCAGCCTCGGCCGGCTTCGCGGACGAAAGCCGCGTCCATGCGTCCGGTTTGTCCGGTTGGGCGCGGGATTGATCAGCGAACCGTCAGCCTCAGCCGGCACACCGCGGACGAAACCCGCGCTTACCAGCCCAGTGCCACCGCGATGTCGGCGGCGGCGTCCTCGCCGTAGGCGTCGGCCAGCCGCACCCGGGCGACGTCGGTGTCCAGCTGATACTCCTGGGTGCCGATCGTCTCCAGGGTCAGCGTGGCCATCAGCGATCCCAACTGCGCCGACCGCTCGAAGTCCAACGCCCGCGCGCGTCCGGCCAGGAAACCGGCCCGGAACGCGTCGCCGACGCCGGTCGGATCGGTCTTGGACTTCTCCGGCAGCGCCGCGACCGCAAGCCGGCTGCCGTCGGACGCGGTGATCTCCACACCCTTGGAGCCCAAGGTGGTCACCCGGTACCCGACCGCGTCCAGCACCGCCCGGTCGGTCCAGCCGGTCTTCGACTTCAGCAGGCCCAGTTCGTAGTCGTTGGTGAGCAGCAGATCGGCCCCCTGCACCAGCGTCACCACGTCCGGCCCCTCCATCCGGGCCAACTGCTGGGACGGGTCGGCGGCGAATCGATACCCGCGCTCCCGGCATTCCTGCGAGTGCCGCACCATCGCCGCCGGGTCGTCCGCGGCGATGACGACCAGGTCAAGCCCGCCGTACGCGGCGGCGATCGGTTCGAGTTCGATCTCCCGGGCCCGGGCCATCGCCCCGGCGTAGAACGACGCGATCTGGTTCATGTCCTCGTCGGTCGTGCAGACGAACCGGGCGGTCTGCACGTCGTCGCACAGGTGCACCTTCGAGCAGTCCACTCCGTGCCGGTCCAGCCACGAGTGGTAGTCGCCGAAGTCGGCCCCGGCCGCGCCCACCAGCACCGGGTGCAACCCGAGGACGGCCATCCCGAAGCAGATGTTGGGCGCCACCCCGCCGCGTCGCACCACCAGGTCGTCGACCAGGAACGACAACGACACCCGGTGCAGCTGGTCCGGCAGCAAGGACTGGGCGAACCGCCCCGGAAAGTGCATCAGGTGGTCGGTGGCGATGGATCCACAGACGGCGATCGGCATGGAGTGCTCCAATGCATCGGGACTCGGTTTTCGAGCCGTTTCTCGAGCAGAGACGAACCTGGCGGTCGGTGATGCGTCGTGATCGCGTCCCGGACAGCCGAAAACCCCCGGCGGGTCACCGGGGGTTCGCGGGACGATCCGTCGGGATCAGTGGAAGGAGTCGCCGCAGGCGCAGGAGTTCTGCGCGTTCGGGTTGTCGATGGTGAAGCCCTGCTTCTCGATGGTGTCGACGAAGTCGATCACCGCGCCGTCCAGGTAGGGCTTGGACATCCGGTCAACGGCCAGCCCGATGCCACCGAACTCGACCAGCGCGTCGCCGTCCAGGGTCCGGTCGTCGAAGAACAACTCGTAGCGCAGACCCGAGCAGCCGCCCGGCTGTACCGCGATCCGCAGCACCATGTCGGCGGTGCCGTCCCGGTCCAGCAGCTCCTTCGCCTTGGCGGCAGCCGCGTCGGACAGCGTCACGCCGTGGGCCTTGGTCACGCCGGCGGCGGTGTCAGCAACCGTCATCTGTTACTCCCTGTGTTCAGGACTACCTGGGCGGTCGCGATCATGCGGCGCGGTGTAGTCGCACTGACGATGATGCCACGCCGTTCCCGGCCCAGGGAGATCTGCGGGCTCCGACGTGACCAAAAACCGGTGGCGGCCCGACCACCGACTAGGCTGTCACGGTGAGTTTCCTGCGCCGCAAACCCGCCGAGGAACCCGTCGCTGAACCGGAACCGTCCCTGGACGACGCCCGGTCGGACGGCAAGAAGGGCCGGCCCACCCCGAAGCGCCGGGACGCCGAGGGTCGCAATCGGGGCCCGGTGGCACCGCCGCCGAAGACCCAGCGCGAGGCGATGAAGCGCTCGAAGGTGCAGCGCTCCTCGATGAGCAAGGACGAACGGCGCGCGCTGGCCGCCACCAACCGCGAGCGGATGATGGCCGGCGACGAGCGGTACCTGATGCCGCGCGACCGCGGCAAGGTGCGCGCCTACGTCCGCGACCTGGTGGACTCCCGGCGCAACATCGCGGGCATCCTGCTGCCCGTCGCCGTGCTGTCGTTCCTCATCCTGCTGATGCCCCTGCCGGCGTTGCAGACCTACGGCCCGATCGTGCTGCTGGTCGCCATCGCCGCGGCCGTCGTCGACTCGATCATCTTCGGCCGCCAGATGTCCAAGAAGGTCAGGGCCAAGTTCCCCAACGGCGACAATTCCGGCCAGTCGACCCGCAGCTCGTCCCTGGGGTTCTACGCCTTCAACCGCGCATGCCTGATCCGCCGTTGGCGCGCTCCGCGCCCACGCGTCGAGACCGGCCAACGGATCGACTGAGCCGGTCCCGCGGTGGACGACCTGCAGCGCGCGGCCGCGCAGAACGCCGATGCGGTGGTCCGGCGGTTCTTCGACGCGGCCGGCCGGCTGAAGAACCTGCCGGCCAAGCAGTCGCGACAGCTGGCCGTCTTCGACCTCATCGCGCAGCGGTTCGTGCCGGGCGTCCGGTACACCGAGATCGAGGTGAACCGCGAGCTGATGGCCGTCTACGACGACTACGTCAGCCTGCGCCGTGGCCTGGTGGATTTCGGCCTGCTGGACCGGGCGAACGGCGAATACTGGCGCAGCGGCGGCACCGTCCCGGTCGGTGAACCGCCGCCGGCGGACGGCGCCGCACGTCCGGCGGTGCCACCGACGGCACCGTCCGCCCGGGGCGCGGCCCGCCGGGAGGCCATCCTGTCCGCCGCGGCCCAGTTGATCGCCGACCGCGGGTACGCGGCCGTCGGCATGGACGACATCGGCGCGGCCGCCGGCGTCACCGGGCCGGCGATCTACCGGCACTTCGGCGCCAAGGCGTCGGTGCTCACCGCCGTCTTCGACCGAGTGATCGACGCGGTGGCCTACGACCGGATCGAGGTGTCGGCACGGGCCGACTCCCCCGCCGAGGACGCGGCCCGGCTCCGGGAACTGATCCACAAGTACGCCGAGGCGGTATGCAGCCGCCGGCGGCTGATGGCGGTGTTCGTCCGGGAGGTGCACCACCTGCCCGCCGACGACCGCGCCCAGCTCGACGAGCGGCAGCGGGTGCTGGTCCGCCGGTGGCGCACACTGCTCGGGCAGGCGCATCCCGACTGGGACGTGGAGCGGGTGCGCACCGCCGTGCACGGGGCGTTCGGCATGCTCAACGCCGTCGGCACGTTCGACTCGCCGCTGGCCGACAACGAACTCGCCGACCAGATGAGCCGGCTGGCGATCAGCGCGCTGCAGATCGATCCGTGACTCGATCCGTCACCTGCGGGCCGGTCCGATCGATGACGGCACGTCGAACTCGGCGAACTCGGCGATCGGCTCGAACCCGAGCGAGCGGTACAGCTCGTTCGACGGCAGATAGTCCTCGTCGGTGAACAGGGTCACCTCGGCGGCGCCGAGGGTCAGTGCCGAGCGAACCGCGGCCGCGGTCACGGCGGCCCCGAATCGTTGTCGTCGCCGGTCGGGTGGGGTGTAGACGGGCGCGATCCGGACGCCCTTGCCGGCGCGAACCGGCGAATGCCCGGCGAGCGCAACCGGGTCCCCGCCCAGGCACCACAGCATCAACACCATGCCCCGACGCAGCGAGCGGTGGACGAATTCGCCGTCCGGGGCACGACCAGGACGGGCTACCCCGGTCTCCCGTTCGAAGGCGGTCAGCCAGTCGGCCGCCAGCGCCACCTCCGCCGGGTCGTCGGAGTTCAGCCGTCGGGCCGATCCGCCGACCCCGGCCGGCTCGCTCAGCTCACGCAACCGGTAGTACAGCGTCCACATCCGCGGCGTCGCCTCGGCGCCTGTGCGTTCGCGCCAGGCGGCGACCAGCGCGCGGACCGGCTCGCGCCGGCCGTTGAACCCGGACACCGGGGCGTCGGCGGCCAGCAGACCCTCGACCACCGATCGCAGCGCGCCGGGCACGTCCCGCAGCTCGGGGTCGACCAGCAGCTGCACCGGATACCCGGCAAAGGCGAGCACCGCCACCGCCGGGCCGTCCACGTCGGTCAGACAGGCCAGCAGCGGCCGGTCGCCGGGCGACGGCTCGGTGATGTGCCCGTCGAGGATCCCGGACAGCATGGTCGCCCCCGCCCGGTCGCGGGCGACCAGCTCGGCGGTGACGTCGCGAAACCGGACGGCGTCGTCGAACACCTCGAACTGGGCCATGACCGACTGTAGGCAGCCGGCCGCGGCCGGGTCATCCGATTTGAGCCCTACAGCGACAGGTACCGCTTGAGCTCCTGCGGCGTCACCTGCCGCCGGTAAGCCTCCCACTCGGTCCGCTTGTTACGCAGGAAGAAGTCGAAGACGTGCTCGCCGAGCGCCTCGGCCACCAGCTCCGAGCCCTCCATCACCGCCAGCGCCGACTCCAGCGAGGTCGGCAACTTCTGGTAGCCCATCGCCCGGCGCTCCACCTCGGACAGCGACCAGACGTTGTCCTCGGCCGGTTGCGGCAGTTCGTACCCCTCCCGGATGCCCTTGAGGCCGGCGGCGATCACCACCGTGTACATCAGGTACGGGTTGCACGCCGAGTCCGGCAGCCGGAACTCCAGCCGCTGGCTGGACGCCTTGCCCGGCGAGTAGTTCGGTACCCGGACCAGCGCCGACCTGTTCGCCGTCCCCCACGACGCGGTGGTCGGCGCCTCGTCGCCGACCACCAGTCGCTTGTAGGAGTTCACCCACTGGCAGGACACCGCGGTGATCTCCCGGCCGTGGGTGAGGATGCCGGCCAGGAACGCCTTGCCGGTGTCCGAGAGCTGGTACTCGTCGTCCGGATCGTGGAAGGCGTTGGTCTCCCCGTCGAACAGCGAGAAGTGGGTGTGCATCGCCGAACCGGGGTACTGCACATAGGGCTTGGGCATGAACGACGCGCGCACGCCCTGGGTGAGCGCGACCTCCTTGACCACGTACCGGAACGACATGACGTTGTCGGCCATGGTCAGCGCGTCCGCGTAGCGAAGGTCGATCTCCTGCTGCCCGGGCGCGCCCTCGTGGTGGCTGAACTCCACCGAGATGCCCATCGCCTCGAGCGTCTCGATGGCCCGCCGGCGAAAGTGCGGGGCGGCGTCGTGCGAGGACTGATCGAAGAAGCCGCCCTGGTCGGCCGGCTCGGGCGGGGTGCCGTCGTCGGGCAGGTCCTTGAGCAGGAAGAACTCGATCTCCGGATGCACGTAGCAGGTGAAACCCAGCGACGCGGCGTCGCCCATCGCCCGGCGCAGCACGTGCCGGGGATCGGCCCAGGACGGCGACCCGTCGGGCATGGTGATGTCGCAGAACATCCGCGCCGAGTACACCCGGCCGCCGTCGGCCTCCCACGGCAGCACCTGGAAGGTGGACGGGTCCGGCCGGGCCACCATGTCGGACTCGAAGACCCGGGCGAAGCCCTCGATCGCCGACCCGTCGAACCCGATGCCCTCGTTGAACGCGCCCTCGAGCTCGGCCGGAGCCACGGCGACGTTCTTCAGGAAGCCGAGCACATCGGTGAACCAGAGCCGGACGAAGCGAATGTCCCGCTCTTCCAGGGTGCGCAGGACGAACTGCTGCTGGCGATCCATGACGCACACCTTATGTAGAGGTCGTTACTGCCCGATTGCCGCCTCGTCGTTCAAGGGTCGTTCAAGGGTCGTTCAAGGGTCGTTCAAGGGTCGTTCGGGGGTCGTTCAGGGGGTCGTTCGGGGGCCGGTACGGTGTCCCGATGTCTGCCCGGCACCGGCGGCCCGACCTCGACGAGCCCGACCTCGTCGGTCCGGTCGTCGATGCCGACGGTGTCCGATTCCAGGTCGCCGACGCCGCCCGTCAGCTGGCCGGGGTCCGGCTGGAGGTCGACTGGATGCTCGGAAACGACGATCCCGAGTTCGCCTGGTCCGACGGGGTGTGGACGCTGGCGCTGCCCCGGCCGGCGGCCTGGCGGCTGGAGTACCAGTTCACCTTCCGGCGGGACGGGGACACGGTCTGGACCGTCGACCCGGGCAATCCGCGGCGGGTGCCCAACCCGTTCGGCGACAAGTCAGAGATCCGCTTCCCGGAGTACCGGGAGCCCGGCTGGCTGCTGACCCCGGCCACCGGTCCGGTCACCCGCATCGAAACCCCGGCCGGGCGGCTGGACCAACCCGTGCCGGCCCGGCTGTGGTCGCCGGCGGGGCTGTGCCCGGACGCCGTCGCGCCGCTGCTGGTGGCCAACGACGGCACCGACCTGGCCGACCGGGGGAGCCTGCTGTCCTGGGCCGCCGCGCACGCCCGGAGCCGCCCGATCCGGGTGGCGCTGCTCGATCCCCCGCCCGGGCTGCGTGACCAGTGGTATTCGGCCGATCCGGACTACGCCGCCCATCTGGCCGAGATCGTGTTGCCGGCGCTGACGTCCCGGGTGTTGACCGGCCCGATCGTCGGGCTCGGAGCGAGCCTGGGCGCGCTCGCCATGGTGACCCTGCAGCGCCGTCACCCCGGATCGATATCCGCGCTGGCACTGCAGTCCGGCTCGTTCTTCACCCGGGCGCTGGACCCGCAGGAAGGCGGCTATCGCTACTTCGACCGGGTGTGCGCCGCGGTGCGCCAGATCGGCGCCGGCCCGGACCGGTCCGTCGACGCGACGCCCCGCGTCGTGCCGACGCTGATGACCTGTGGGGCGATCGAGGAGAACCGGTTCAACAACGAGGCGATGGCGGCCGCGTTGCGGGCCCAGGGCTACCCCGTGACGTTCCGGTCGGTGCCCGACGCGCACACCATGATCGGCTGGCGGGACGCCTGGTTCCCGGCCCTGGACGAGTTGGTCGGCGCGCTGCGCTGACGCATCCGGGTGCCGGATCGGCGAAACGCCGACGGACCTGGGCGGTCGTCGCACGTCGCGCCGTTACCGTCCGAGAGGTGCGTGTTCTTCGACCGAGCGTGGCGACGGTGCTGCTCGGGGTGCTCGCGCTGGGCTGCGCGGCGTGTGCGTCGGGCGGGCTGGACGCGGCCACCGCCGACCTCACACCGGCCGGCGCGACCTCCACCGTGCCGTCCGTGCTCGCGCCGCCGACCGTGTCGCCGTCGAGCCCGACGCCCCCGTCCACCCTGACCTCGGTCTCGCCGTCGTCCTCGGACCAACCCGACCCGACCGACCCGACCGATCCGTCCGGGTCGTCCGGGTCGTCGGCGACGGGTTCGACGCCGGCGCCGGACCCCACCCCGGCGGCCGACCAACTGGTCGCCGCACCGGTGCCCGGGCCGATCGAGAACCACCCCTGCCCCGGCGTGCGGTGCATCACCCTGGCCATGACCGGCGACGTGCTGTTGCACCCGGAGCTGATCGCGCAGGCGCGTCAGGACGGGGGCGGGCCGATGGACTTCTTCCCGATGATGGCCGCCCAGCAGCCGTACATCCAGAGCGCGGACATCGGCATCTGCCACCTGGAGACACCGCTGGCGCCGGCCGACGGGCCGTTCTCCAACTACCCCGCCTTCTCCGTCCCGCCGCAGGTCCTGCCGGCGGTGGTGCAGCTCGGTTACGACGCGTGCACGACCGCCAGCAACCACACCTTCGACCAGGGCACCGAAGGCCTCGACCGCACCCTGGACGACCTGGACGCGGCCGGCCTTCCCCATGACGGGTCCTACCGCACCGAGGCCGACTCCCGGCGTCCGGTGATCATCAACACCCCGAGCGGGCGGGTGGGCCTGATCTCGGTGGCCTACGACTTCAACGGCCTGACGCTGGACGAGCCGTGGCAGGCCAACCTCATCGACACCGACGCGATCCTGGCCAAGGCGCGGGCGGCCAGAGCGGCCGGCGCCGACCTGGTCGTGGTCGCCATGCACGCCGGCGACGAGTACGACAGCACTCCCAACGCGCAGCAGAAGGCCGCCGCGAAGAAGCTGCTCGCCGACCCGGCGATCGACCTCGTGTACGGCCACCACGTGCACGTCGTGCAGCCGATGGAGAAGATCAACGGCAAGTGGGCGATCTACGGCCTGGGCAACAACATCGCCGCGCAGGGCACCGAGTTCACCGGCACCCGGGACGGGCTGCTGGTGCGGGTCCAGTTCAGCCAGGCCGCGGACGGCACCTGGAGCACCAGCGACGTCGCCTGGGTGGCGTCCTACCAGGACCTGTACTCGCCGTACCGGTGGTGTCCGCTGACCGCGCAGACCGAGTGCGGCCCGGAGGACGCCGCCAGCCTGGCCCGGACCACGGCGACGGTGAACCGGTGGGGCGCGGACGGGGACGGTGCCCACCGGCTGGGCTGAGGCATGGCGGCCTCGCACGCTCGGCGACTAGGGCTAGGTTCACGTCCATGACCCGCACGGAGTATCACCGGCTGGATGCGCCCTCACTCGGCGGGTCGGCGGAGATCGCGGTGCACGGCCACTGGGGCCGCCCGGTGCTCTGGTTCCCCAGCGAGGGCGGCGCGCCCTGGGACTTCGAGAACAACGGCATCCTGGACGCGGTCCGGCCGGCGATCGACGACGGCCGGATCACCGTGTTCTGCGTGTCCTCGTTCGACCACGACTCCTGGTCGGCGTCCTGGATGCCGCTGTCCGACCGGGCCCGCAATCATCGCCGGTACGAGGACTGGATCATCTGGCAGGTGGTGCCGTTCATCCGGCAACGAACCGGTGGGCGCGACGACAGTGACATTCCCATCGCCACCGCCGGGCCGTCGATGGGCGCGTTCCACGCGGTGCTCTTCGCGCTGCGGCATCCGCACGTGTTCGGCCGGGCCGTCGGCCTGTCCGGCAACTATGACCCCTGGCAATGGCGGTCCTGGGGCGCCGCCGACGACGAGACCTACTTCACCAACCCGATGGCGTTCCTGCCGAACGTCCACGGCGCCCACCTGGATTACCTGCGGTCCCGGCTGGCGATCACCCTGGTGGTGGGCAGCGGGATGTGGGAGGACAGCACCGGCGCCAACGCGTCCACCCGGGCGCTGGCCGGGGTGCTAGCCGACAAGCAGATCCCGCACGAGCTGTTCGTGTGGGGTGCAGAGTGGCCGCACGACTGGCCGAGCTGGCGGGCCCAGGCAGCGATCTACCTGCCGGCGCTGGGCTGAGCCCGGCGCCGGCCCCGCCACACCCGGCCGGCTCGCCCGCCCCGACCACACCCGTCCGGCGCCGGCCCCGCCGCACCCATCCGTTTGCCACCTTCGGCCCTTCCCGACGCGAATCCGGGGCCGAATGTGGCAAATCGATCGCGTCGCGAGCCTCGCCAGGCCGACGTCGCGAGCCTCGCCGGGCCGACGCCGCCGGCGACGCGCGAGCCCACGCCCGGCCCACGCCCGGTTCGGGTGTTGCCCGCGTTCACCACGCCGACGAAGATCACCGGCATGACCGCGCCCCGACGTGATTCGACGACGCACCTGATCGGCCTGTTGCTGGGCACCGAGAACGACTGGCCGACCGCGTTCCAGACGTTGACCAAGCGGCTCGACCCGGTGACCTACCGCGGGGTGGCGCACCACGTGGACACCGAGCGGATCACCATCGAGCCGTTCGACCTGCGCTCCCCGGTCCGCCACGACGTGGTGATCGACCGGCTCGCCTGGTGGTACTACCACCCGCGGGAGTGGCTGAAGAAGGCGGCGCTGGTCAACGACACCTACCTGCTGAACAACCCGTTCACGTTCCAGGCGATGGAGAAGCACTCCGCGTACTGCGCGATGATCCGGCTCGGCTTCGACATCCCGACCACGGTCCTGGTGCCCTACAAGAACCCGGTCGACCACGAGAAGTGGGCGTACACCGCGGAGCGCTACAACCTGCCGTTCGACCTGGACGAGGTGGCCGCCCGGGTCGGCTACCCGATGTTCATGAAGCCGTTCGACGGCGGCGCCTGGCGCGGGGTGTCCCGGATCGACGACCAGGACGCACTGCACCGGGCATACGACGAGTCCGGACAGATGCTGATGCACCTGCAGGCGGCGGCGCAGTACGACTCGTTCGCCCGGTCGCTGACCATCGGCCCGGAGACCAAGATCATGCGGTTCCGCCCGGAGCAGCCGATGCACGACCGGTACGAGGTGTCGCACAACTTCCTGCAGCCCGAGGCCGGGATGGAGATCCTGACCCTGTCCCGGACCATCAACGCGTTCTTCCGCTGGGAGTTCAACTCCTGTGAGGCGCTGGTCACCGGCACCTCGGTCAAGCCGATCGACTACGCAAACGCCTGCCCCGACATCGCGATCACCTCGCTGCACTACTACTTCCCGTGGGCCATCACGCAACTGATCGCCTGGTCGGTGTTCTGCGCGGTGACCGAGCGAAAGCCGCAGGTGGACACCAACTCCCGGGCCTGGTACGACGTCGCCGACGACCCCGAGCTGAACTGGTCGGACAAGTTGGGCCGGTACGCGCTGATGGCCGACCAGTATTTCGAGGCCGACCGCTACCGGGAGTTCTGCTCCACCGCGCTGAGCTCCCTGCCGGAGATCGTCTACGACTGGATCACCTCCGCCGAGTTCGACGCGCTGCTGTTGGACACCGTGCGCGCCACCTACCCGCCGCACGAGCACGAACGGTTCCTCGCGCATTTCCGGGGCCTGCTCGGACTGTGGGTGAGCGATCAGGGGTGAGCGATCAGGGCTGAGCCCGCTCAGCAGGTGGTGCCCTCGTCCGGCAGCGTCAGGTTGATCAGGTAGTCGTTGCCGATGTCGTCCGCACACGAGTTGCCGGTGCCCAGGTAGGCGGTGTGGTTGGTGCCGTTCACCGTCACCAACCGGGCGCCGAGGTCCTCGGCGAGGTTCACGCCGGACTGGTAGGGGGTGGCCGGGTCGTGGGTGGTGGAGATGACGAGCACCGTCGGCAGTCCCGATACGCCGTTCACCGGTTGCAGCGGGACCGGTGGCACCGGCCAGAATCCGCACGGGTCCGTGACGGCCGCCGGCGGGTCGCCGCTGGCCATGAACGGGGCGGCCTCCGCTCGCTTCTCGGCGAGCTGGGCGTCCGTCGCCGGGTCGGCCCGGGTGCCATCGATACATGTGATGGCCAGGAACGCGTCCTGCAGGTTGCTGTAGTGGCCGTCCGCGTCCCGTTCGAAGTAGCCGTCGGCCTGGGTCATCAGCGCGTTGCCGCTGCCCCTGCTCAGTGCGGTCAGCGCGTCGGACAGGTCCGGCCACGACGCCCTGCTGTACAGCGGGCTGAAGGTGCCGGTGACGGCGTCGTTGAAGGTCAGCACCCGGCGGCCGCCGGTGAGCGGTAGCGGCTTGTCCAGCAGCGGCCGGACCAGGGCCTGGTACGTGGCGGTGGCCTGCGCCGGATCCGTACCCAACGGGCAGGGATGCTTGGCGAGTTGGTCGGGCGTCGCGCACCAGGCGGCGAAGTCGTCGAAAGCCTGTTGGAAGGCCTGTGACTGGCTCACGTCGGCACTCGTCTGGTCCTGGTTGGGATCGATCGCCCCGTCCAGGATCATGGCCCGCACGTTCTCCGGGAATTGGCGTGCGTACTCGGTGCCGATGGACGTGCCGTAGGACCAGCCGATGTAGGTCAGTTGGCGGTCGCCCAGGGCCGCGCGCAGGACATCCATGTCCTTGGCGACGTTGGCCGTGCCGACGGTCGACAGGAAGGTGCTGCCGTCGATGCCGTCGGCGCCGCCGGACAGGGACGCGCAGCCCTCGGCGAGTTGCTGGGACAGAGCGTTGGCGGCCTGCACCTCCTCGGGGGTACGGGTCCGGACGGTGGTCGCCCTGGTCGCGTCGCGTTCGGCGTCGGTCTGGCACTCGATCGACGGCGTCGAGAAACCCACCCCGCGGGGGTCGAACCCGACGAAGTCGAGCCTGGCGTTGATGTCCTTGGCCAACCCGTAGGCGGCGATGACGCCGGCGTTCTCCACACCCGATCCGCCGGGCCCACCCGGGTTGGTGATCACCGACCCGAGCCGGTTCGCCTGATCGGTCGCCGGTTTCCGCAGCACCTTCAGGCTGATCGTCGGCCCGGACGGGTCGTCGTAGGACAGCGGAACGGTCAGGTCCGCGCACTGCAGCGACGGGGCCCGGTAGTACTTGGTGTCCTCGGAGGTGGCCAGGTCCGCGCAGGACCCCCAGTCCAGGGTCTGCGTGTAGAACTGGTCCAGGCCGGCCGGCACCGGGCCGATGTCGGTCGACGCCGCCGGAGCCGACGACGCGGAGCCGCCCCCGCCTGAGCCGATGGACGGTACGCCGGCCACCGTGTTCGAGCAGGCGGCGAGCGCCAGGCCGATCAGCACGAGGGCGGGGGCAAGGCGCCGGGCTCCCAGAGTCACCCGACGATCATGCCCTGCGCGCCTACTTGTTGCGCCACTGCGCGTCTTCGGCCTGCTTGCGCGCCTCCCGCTCGCGGATGATCTCCAGTGCGTTGGCCGCCTCGTCCGCGGTGTCGAACGGCCCGAGCAACTCCTTCGCCTTGCTCTTTCCCCACCGTTCGACCTGCTTGGTCTTGATGTTGTAGTAGTAGCCGTCGCTCTGGCCGGTTTCGTCACCCATGGCCAGCAGCCTGCCATGAGCGGGAAACGGTGGCTGGTTCCACCACGAACCGGTGCGTCCCCGGGTCGGCCGAGACCAGCCGCACGGTGATCACCGACCCCTCGACCAGCCCGTCCGGCGGGCAGTGCGCGCGCACCGGCGGCTCGTGCAGGATGACGACGGCCCGGTTCTTCTGCGGCTCCAGCTGCACCACGGTCGCCGGGAAGGTCTCCCCCTCCCGCCCGTGCAGGACGAACGCCGAGACCGCCCCGGCGCAGGCCTTGGCGAGCTCCGACGCCTTGCGGTCCGCGGCCGTCATCGTCGCCGGCAGGGCGGGCAGAGCCGCCCGCGCCCACTGCGGCACCGGCCGGCCCGCGTGCAGCGCGAGGCACACCTCCGTGGCGTACCGGTCGGCCAGCCGCCGCAGCGGCGCCGTCACGTGCGCGTAGGGCCCGCCCACCCCGCCGTGCTCGGACTGCGCAGGAGGGGCGCCGTCGAACGCCGTGTATCCGGCGCCGCGCAGCAGGCGCACCGCGTCCTCCAGGAACGCGGCGTCCCGCGGCCGGTCCCCGTCCAGGCCGGCGATCACCTCGGAGACCGGCATCGAGTCCGGCCAGGGGATGCCCAGCGCGGCGGTCGCCCGGCGCAGCAGCTCCACCTGCGCCGCGGTCGGCGGCGGCAGGGTACGCAGCAGGCCGACCCCGCCGTCCAGCATGATCCTGGCCGCACAGATCCCGGTGAGCAGGCTGATCTCGGCGTTCATCCGTTCGATCGCCAGCACCGCCCGGCGTTCCAGGGTCCACCGCCCGGCCGGCCCGCGCACCACCTCGGTGTCCGGGATGTCCAGGTTGATCGCCCCACGGCGGCGCGCGAGTCGCTGCCGCAGCGCGCCGATCTCCGGAAGCAGCGCGATCGACGGGTGCAGTCGTCCGGCGTCCGCGTCGACCTGCGCGGACGGGTAGTCGAGCTGCCCGACGGACTCCACGGTGCCCCGGCTGACGTCCACCTCGACCGGCTCACCGGCGGCGTCCAGCCCGATGGTCCAGACCACGGCCGGCCGGCGGACTCCCGGCAGCAGGCTCGCCGCCCCCTCGGACAGCTCCACCGGGTGCAACGGCGTCGAGCGATCGGGGCTGTACAGGGTCGCGCCCCGCCGCCAGGTCTCCTGCGCCAGCGGCCCTTCCGGCTGGACGAACCCGGCCACGTCGGCGATCGCGTAGCGCACCAGGTAACCGGTGCCCCGCCTGGTCAGGTGCACCGCCTGGTCCAGGTCACGAGATCCGGGCGGATCGAGCGTGACGAACGGGACGCCGAGGACGTTCTCGTCCGCCGGACCGCCGCCGACCGGCCGGGCCCCGTTACCCGCAGCCGCGGCCCGCGCCTGGGCGACCGCGTCCGCCGGATACCCGTCGGGGATGCCCAGCTCGGTCCGGATGGCGTCGAAGTCGATGGCCTTCGGCGGTGCCACGATCGTCCGGGCGAGCATGTGGTCAGGCTAGCCAGCTCGAGGTGCCGGTGCCGTCGGCGGGCCTCCGACGTTTCCTACGGCGCCGGGTAGTCCGTGACGTAGACCGGCACGCCGACCCTGCTCGTGTCGGCCGCGTCGCCGACCCCGTTCACCACGTGGTCGATCGTCCCGGCGCTGAGGTTGACGGTCATGATGTGGTGCAGCTTCACACCCGGCCGTTGCGGCACCTCGAACCCGTTCTCGGTGTGGATGCTCGGGTTGTTCTGGTTGAACACGTACACGCCCGCGCCGTAGAGGTTGTGGGTCCGCACCCGGTCGCCGACCTTGTACCCGGCGAAGCCGTTGACGCTCCCGTTCATCCAGTCGGCCTGTGTCGGCGGGTCGTAGGGCAGCTCGTTCTGGTAGAGGATCGTCGTTCCTTTGTCGCCGTTCCAGACGGTGTTGTACCGCTGGAAATGCTCGACGAACAGGCCGGTCGCGACCACGTTGTCACCGTTGATCACCGCGCCGTACCGGCCGATGTTGGTGTTCCAGCGCTGGGTGTCGGTGAAGCCCTCGACCCCGTGGTCCGCCCGCCACACCCATGTGTGGTCGATGAGCACGTTGTCGCTGTTGACCTCGAGCGCGACGTCGGTCTTGCCCACGTGCGGCCCGCCGACGCGGAAGTACACGTCCGACAGCGTGGTCGGGTTGCGGGGGGAGCTGCCGCCGTAGTGATGGCCCTGCGACTTCCCGACGCGGAGCAGGACCGACGACTTCTGCAGCCCGGCGTCGATGGTCACGCCGGCGACGATCGCGCCCGGCACGTCGGCGACCGCGAGCGGGGTGGCACCGCCGACGGCGGTCAGCGTGGCGTGGCCGAGCCCGAGGACCACCGTGTCGGGCCGCGTCACCTCGATGGTGCGGGCGATGTCGTACACGCCCGGGGTGAGCAGCAGGTTCTTGCCCCGCGCGAGCTGGGCGTTGATCGCCTTGACGTCGTCACCCGGCTTGGCCACGACGAAATCGGACAGCGGCACGGTGCGACCCGGCGTCATCCCGGCGCCCCACGAGACGCCGCGGCTGTTGGTGCGCGCGGACGGGACGCGGACCTGGTAGCGGCCGCGGGCGTCGACGAACAGGTAGGGCTTCTCCCGGCTGAGCGGCGTCGAGTCGAGCGTCGTGTACGCCGGATTCGGGAAGGCGGCCTCGTCCGGGGCGCCGACGACGCCGGAGAAGACCTGGTTCCACACCGCGTTCGTCCAGTTGCCGACCTCGCTGTTGCGAGTCAGCCACTGTTGCTGCGAGCCGTTGAGGGTTTCGGGCAACCGCGAGTCGGCGATGAAGCCGCCGCTCGCGTACTGCGGCCCGGCGGTGCAGTAGTCCATCAGCGAGAGGGTGGCTCCGGTGATGTTCAGGCGGCGCAGCGACACGGCCTGCGAGACGGCCCAGAAGTTGGCCGACGAGCGGCAGCCGTCCTGGCCGGCCGAGTTGACGTTGATCGTCAGGTTCGACACCGTGCGCCAGAAGTTGACCAGTGCCAGGCAGTTGCCCGTGCCGCCGTCGAGGCAGCGGTTGTAGACCTCGACCTTGCCGTTGATCACGACGTCGGTCGGCGAAGCACCCAGACCCGCGATCTCGGTGTAGTAGCCCACCTTCACCTGCAGCGGCTGCTCGGCGGTGCCGTAGGTGCCGGGCTTGAACAGGAAGGCATAGCGGTCGGTGCCCATCTCGTTGTCGACCTGGGCGGCATGCGCGGCATCGAGCTTCGCCTGGATGTCGGCCACCGGCATCGCCGGGTCGAAGACGGTGACGTTCGCGCCCAGGTCGCTGCTCTGGCCGCCCTGACCACCCTGACCACCCTGTCCGCCGTGCCGGGCGGGGGCCGCCTCGGCGGTCGTCACGGCCAGCGCCGCCGTCAGGACGAGCGCCGCGCCGATCGCCACCAATCGTCCGAGCAGTCGCGTTGGACGGTGTGCACTCATCCGAATTCCTCCTGGAGCGAATAAATTCACGACGGTGTGCAATTCGCTTTTGAAGGTTGTACACCGACGGGAGCGCCGCGGCAACAGGCAATTCGCCGGACATAAACACTGCCCACCTGGGGAAGGCGGATGAGCCCGCCTGTAAGCCGGGTTCTGTTCCCGGGCGCCTTGCGGCGATCCCGTTCGGCGACCATCCATCTCGACGTGCCGTCGCCGGCACGCTCCAGCGGTCCACCCGCAGGCTCGGGCGGGCCGCCCTCGAACGCCTGCGCACCGAGATCCCGGTCGGGATCCGGCTTTTCGACCTTGCTCCGGGTGGGGTTTACCGAGCCGCCCCGGTCACCCGGGGCGCTGGTGGTCTCTTACACCACCGTTTCACCCTCACCGGTCACCCGAGGGTGCCGGCGGTCTGCTCTCTGTGGCACTGTCCCGCGGCTCGCGCCGGGTTGCCGTTAGCAACCACCCTGCCCTGTGGAGCCCGGACTTTCCTCGACCACCACCCAGGAAACACCCGGGACCGGCGGCCGCGGTCACCCGGCGGACTCATCCGCGACGATCGTACGCGAGCGCGGCCAGCACCTCGTCGTCCGTGGTCTGCCGGAAGTCGTCGTACCCCTGGTGCACCGCGTGGAACGGGTCGGGCAGCAGCGCGCAGACCACCTCGTCGACCTGGGACCGCAGCCGCTCGCAGGTGTCCCGCGCGCCGACCGGCACCGCGACCACGACGGCGGCGGGGTCCCGGCGTCGCACGGCGGCGACGGCGGCCCGCATGGTGGATCCGGTGGCCAGCCCGTCGTCGACGACGACCACCGTCCGCCCGGCCAGGTCCGGTGCCGGCCGGTCCCCGCGGTAGGCGACGGTGCGCCGGCGCAGCTCCACCAGCTCCTCGTCCAGCACGGCCCGGAACGCCTCGTCCGGGATCCGCAGCCGGGCCAGCACGACGTCGTTGGTGACCACCTCCACCACGTCGCCGATCGCGGCCACCGCGCCCATCGCCAGCTCCGGCTGGCCCGGCACCCCGATCTTGCGGACCAGCAGCACGTCCAGCGGCGCGTCGAGGGCGCGGGCCACCTCGGCGGCCACCGGCACCCCGCCCCGGGGCAGGCCCAGCACCACCGCCGGCGCCGCGCCCAGGTCCGCCAGCCGGTCGGCGACCAGCGCACCGAGGGCGCGTCCCGCCTCGACCCGGTCGGCGAACCGCCGGCTGCGGCCGCGCAGATGCATGGCCCCCATAAAAGCCCCGTCACCGGGTGCGGGCAACAGCGGGCCGCCGTCAGACCAGGTGCCCGGTCTCGTTGACCGCCCAGACCATCAGGCTCCCGTCGGCGGCGACCGTCAGGCCGGACAGCGACCCGGTGTCCACCCGCAGCCGGTAGGCCACCGCCGGGTCGACCTGCAGCGCGGTGGTCAGGATCATCTTGGCCACCGCCGCATGCGTCACCAGCACCACGGTGTGGCCGCGATAGGTGCCCAGCGCGTCGGTCATCAGCGGCCGGACCCGGTCCCGGATCTCGGTGAACGACTCCCCGCCCGGCGGCGCCCCCTGCGGATCGCGCCGCCAGGCGGCGAACTCCGCCGGCCAGCCCTGTTCGATCTCGTCGACCCGCAGCCCGGTCCACTCGCCCAGCTCGCCGTCCAGCAACCGGTCGTCGACGACCACCGACGCCCCGGTCCCGGCGGTGATCGCGTCGGCCGTGTCCCGGCACCGCCGCAGCGGCGAGGTCAGCACCACCGCCGGCTCCAGCGGCTCGATCCGCCGGGCGACCGCGGTGGCCTGCCGGGCCCCGCGCTCGGTCAGCGGCACGTCGACGCGCCCGG
Source organism: uncultured Actinomycetes bacterium (assembly GCA_964497705.1). GTDB lineage: Bacteria > Actinomycetota > Actinomycetes > Mycobacteriales > Nakamurellaceae > Nakamurella. The sequence continues at coordinate 379,309 of CAZCEH010000001.1, forward strand.
TGAACCTGGCCTGCGCACCGTAGGTGGTCTCGCCGTGCCGGACGATCAGGAAGCGGGTCGGCTGACCGTCCCGGGGAGCCGGCAACGCGGCCGCCGGATCCTGCCGGGTCGGCCGGGTGTCCTGCGCCGGCGCCGACGCCGCGACCTGTGGATCCACCGCCTTGGCCGTCCAGACCCGGCCGGCCGCGGCCTCGTCCATCGCCTCGTTGGCCAGCCGGTCGGCATGTTTGTTGCGCGCTCGCGGCACCCATTCGAAGGTGACCGCGTCGAACCGCTCGACCAGGGCGAACGCCTTGTCGGCCAACGGTTTCATGTCCGGATGCTTGATCTTCCAGCGGCCCGACAGCTGCTCGACGACGAGCTTGGAGTCCATCCGCACGGTCACCGTGGCGGCACCCAGCTCGTGCGCGGCCTCCAGCCCGGCGATCAGCCCGGAGTACTCGGCGACGTTGTTGGTGGCGGTGCCGATGGACGCGGCCCGCTCGGCCAGCACGGCGCCGGCCTCGTCGAACACCACCGCGCCGTAGCCGGCCGGCCCCGGGTTGCCCCGGGATCCGCCGTCCGCCTGGACCACGACCCGGTCGGTCCGGGCCGGCTGCCGCCGGTCCGCCGGATCAGCTCGGCTCACGACCGGATCAGGATGGCGCCGCACTCGGTGCAGCGGACCACGTCGTCCACCCCCGCCGCCCAGATGTCGTTGAGCGCGCTGCGGTCCAGGTCCATCCGGCACGCCTCGCATCGGGACCCGTGCAGGGCGCCGGCGGCGACCCGGCCGCGGGACCGGATCTGCTCGTAGAGGGCGATCAGGTGGGCCGGCATGCCGTCGATCAGGCCGGCCCGTTCGGCGGCGGCCCGGGCCAGCTCGTCGTCGATGTCGGCGAACGCGTCGTCGCGCCGCCGCTCGGCCGCGGCGACGTCGGCCCGCACGGTGGTCAGCTCCCCCTCGATCCGGGCCTGCTCGGCGTCGGCGACCTCGCGCCGCTCCATCAACTCGAGCGCCTCGTCCTCCAGCGTGGTCTGCCGGCGGGACAGCGACACCAGCTCGTGCTGCATGTTCTCCAGGTCCTTGGCCTGGCCGATCCCGGAGGCCAGGCGGTCGCTGTCCCGCTTGGCCCGGGTGCGCACGGTGTCGATCTCGGCGTCCAGTTTGCGGGCCGCGCGGTCCAGGTCGCCGATCTCCGCCTGTCCGCGGACCAGCGCGCCGCGCAGCCGTTCCACCGCGGCGGCGCCGTCGGCGATGACCGTCAGCTCGGGCAGGGTGCGGCGGCGGTGCTCGGCGGCGGCCACCGCCTGATCGATGCGCGCGACGTCCAGCAGCCGGCGCTGGACGAACGGGTCGGCCTTGGCAGGCATCACTCACCACCCTGTCAGGACACTCGGCTGGGTCGCGACGCTACCCGACCGGCGGGGCCGCGGCGTGCACGGTCCACGGATCCGTGCGGGTGCCGGACACGGTGACGGTCAGGTCGGGATGCGCGGCCCGCAGCAGGTCGGCGGCGACCGGCAGCCACGGCCATTCCCCCGACCAGTGCGCCACGTCCAGCACGGCGGGATTGGCCAGATCGGCGACGAACTCGGCGACGACGTGGTGCCGCAGGTCCGAGGTCAGGTAGACGTCGGCACCGGAGGCGGCGGCGGCCGCCAGGTAGGCGTCGCCGGCGCCCCCGCAGACGGCGACGGTGCCGACGAGCCGGTCGGGCCGGCCGGCGGCCCGCACGCCGCCGGCCGTGGCCGGCAACCGCTCGGCGACCAGCGCCGCGAACCCGGCCAGCGTCACCGGCGCCGCCAGGGCGCCCACCCGGCCGCTGCCGGTCAGCCCGTCCGGGTGCGGCACCAGCGGTCGGGTCCCACCGAGCCCGAGCACCGCCGCCAGGGCGTCGTTGACGCCGCCGACCGCGGTGTCGGCGTTGGTGTGCGCGGCGACGTGCGCGATCCCGGACCGGATCATCCGGTGCACCAGGCCGCCCTTGGCCGAGTCGGCGGCCACGCTCTGCACCGGCCGGAACAGCAGCGGGTGGTGGGTGAGCAGCAGTTGCGCGCCCGTTCGCCCGGTCTCGGCAACCGTCACCTCGTCGACGTCGACGGCCAGCAGCACGCCGGTCACCTCGTCGTCGGGGTCGCCGCAGGTCAGCCCGATGCCGGTATCCCAGCTCTCGGCCAACGACGCCGGGTAGGCCCGCTCCAGGGTGTCCAGCACGTCACGGATCCGGGTCATCACGCCCTCCTCATCGGGTTGCAGTGTGTCAGGCAGCGGACGCCGGGACGGCGCCGAAGCGCATGGGCGGACGGACCACGGCGCTGGGGGACAATGGCCCGGTGACATCCGACCTGCAGATCGCCGTCGACACCGCGCCGGATCCGACCGACCGCAGATTCCACGTGTGCGTGGTCTGCACCGGCAACATCTGCCGCTCCCCCATCGGCGAGCAGGTGCTGCGCAAGGCCGTCGCCGACGCCGGGCTGGCCGACCGGGTCCGGGTGTCCAGCGCGGGCACCGGCGACTGGCACGTCGGAGCGGGCGCGCACCGCGGGTCGGTCCGGGTGCTGCGCGAGGCCGGCTACCCCACCGAGCACACCGCCCGCCAACTGACCCGGACCGACCTGGCGTCGATCGACCTGGTGCTGGCCGCGGACCGGGACCACCGCGCCCTGGTCAAGCGCCTGATGAGCGGGCCGGACCAGGGCAAGGTGCATCTGCTCCGGGACTTCGATCCGCACGCCGACGGCGACGAGGTACCCGACCCCTACTACGGGCCGCACCAGGCCTTCGTCGCGGTGCTGGACATGACGGTCGCGGCGATGCCCGGGGTGATCGACGAGATCCGCCGGCGGCTGGCCGAGCGGGACCGATGACCCGGCAGGGTCGATGATCGGAGGGTGAGCACGAGCAGCGCACGGCGGTTGGCGTTCCTGCTCCGGCCGGGCTGGATCGCGGTGATCCTGGCCGCGCTGGCGTTCGCGGGTGCCTGCTTCTTCCTGCTCGCCCCCTGGCAGTTCGGCCGCAACACGGAACGATCCGCGCAGAACGCGGCCATCACCGCGTCCCTGACCGCCCCCGCGGTGCCGGTGCTCGACCTGATGTCCGGCACGGCTGCGCCGGCCGAGTCGGCCACCTGGCACGTGGTCACCGCCACCGGCACGTTCGACCCGTCCCGGCAGGTGATCGTCCGGCTCCGGCAGGACGCCGCCGGGCAGCCGATCTCCGAGGTGGTGCTGCCGTTCCGGCTGACCACCGGCGAAACCCTCCTGGTCGACCGGGGTTCGGTGTCCTTTCTGGACGACAGCAACGGGGTGCCGATCCCGGACGTCCCCGGCGGTCAGGTGACCATCACCGGGCGCGTCCAGCAGGACCAGCTCGATCCCGCTCACCGGCCGCCGGTGACGGACGGCGGACGCGTCAAGGTCACCGAGATCAGCGCGCGGACGATCGACGAGGCGTTCGGCGCGCAGCCCGGCGAGACGTTCGTCGGCGGCTTCGTCCAGCTGACCGAGTCGAGCCCAGGCGTGCTGACCCCGATCGACGTGCCGCAGACCGACGCCGGGCCGTTCCTGTCCTACGCGTTGCAGTGGGAGGTGTTCGGTGTGGTCGCGCTGGTCGGCCTGGCGGTGTTCGTGGTCCGGGAGTTCCGCGACCCGCGGACCGACGAGGACGACGAGCCGGACGGCGACAGCACGGTGCCGGTCATACCGGAGCCGGTGCCCGCGGGCCGCGGGCGCCGCCGCCGGTCGCGGGACGGGTTCGACCGATCCCAGTTGTGGGACGACGAGGACCGGCCCTGAGCCCGCCCGCCGCCGAGCCCGCCGCCGAGCGCGCGGCCGCGGCCGAGCGCGCGGTGGTGGACGGGCACGTCCGGCGGCTCTGGGGGCTGCCGGGGGTCGCGCTGGGCGTCAACCGGCGGCCCGCGGGCGCCGCCCACCGGCTGTTCCTGGCGTGGAACTACTGGTGGCAGGCACACCTGCTGGACTGCCTGGTGGACGCGGAACTGCGCGCCCCGGACGCGGCCCGGCGAGCCCTGTTCGAGCGCGCGACACGGGGCCTGCGGGCGCGCAACCTGGGCCGGTGGACCAACGCCTACTATGACGACATGGCTTGGCTCGCCCTGGCTTTCGAGCGAGCGGGCCGGCTGCTGGGCATCGGCCGGCCGGCGGTGGTCGATCTGGTGGTTGACCGGATCCTGCACGCCTGGTCCGACGAGCTCGGCGGCGGCATCCCCTGGCGGCGCGGCGACCAGTTCAAGAACGCCCCGGCGAACGGCCCGGCGGCGATCCTGCTGGCCCGCACCGGATTCCTGGACCGCGCGGTGGCCACCGCGGACTGGATCGACACCCGGTTGCGGGACTCCGCGACCGAGCTGATCCGGGACGGTGCCCGTCCGGACGGCTCCGGCCGGCCGGACGGCATCCGCGTCGAGTCGCGGATCTACACCTACAACCAGGGCGTCGTGCTGGGTGCCGAGGTCGAGCTGGCGAGGCGTTCGGTGTCGGCCGCGGCGCATCGGGCCCGGGTGTGCCGGCTGGTCGACGCGGTCGACTCGCGGTTGTCGTCCGACGGGGTGCTGGCCGGGCATGCCGGCGGCGACTCCGGTTTGTTCACTGGCATTCTCGCTCGCTACCTGGCGCTGGTGGCGGTCCTGCTGCCCGGTTCGGGTCCCGCCGACGGACGGGCGCGGGAGCGGGCCGCCGACCTGGTCCGGACCTCCGCGGAGGCGGCGTGGGCGAATGCCGCCGTCCACGGTGACGCCGTTCGCTTCGGGCCGGACTGGTCGCGCGCGGTCGGGCCGGCGGAACGTGGCCGCCCGGAGAACGACCTGTCCGTCCAGCTGTCCGGGTGGATGCTGATGGAGGCGGCGGCAAGCCTCGGCGAGTGAAGGATCCTGCCCGCTGAGCGGGCACAATCCTTCGCTCGGCTTCGTTCGGCTCGATCGCTGTGACCGCGGAAATCGAACCGGACATACTCGGCACCCAGCGGTGGCCGCGGCGCTACGGTGGCCCGGTGTCCAGACCGAGCCCTCGACGGTCGCGCTCACCGAACGACCGCCGCCAAGCCATCGGCTTCGCCGCGGCGGTCGGCGCGCTCGCCGGAGCCTCACTGACCGGCCGTCGCGGCGCGTCGACCGGCCGTTGCGGCGCGTCGACCGGCCGCCGCCACGACCTGCGCCGCGCGCTGGTCGGCGCCACCGCAGGCGCGTCGGCCCTGGCCGCGTCCGAGGCCCTGGCCCGACACCTACAGCGGCCCGGCCAGATCCCACCCCTGTTCCAGCGGATCGCGGTCAGCGCGGCGCTGGCGGCGCCGGCCGGGTGGCTGGCCGAACGGCTGGGCGCCGGCACGCTGCCGGTCGCCACCGGCACCGGCGCGGTCGCCGGCCTGCTCGGCGTGCGGCCGCAGAAGATCGTGTTCGGACCGGCGCTCGGCGCGGCCGTCGGCGCGCTGCTGGCGACCCGCGGCCGGGTGCCGGGCGCGGTGACCGCCGCGACCACGATGCTGGCCTACCGCACGGCGTCCGCGTCGATCTTCCGGGATGCCCAGGTGAGCCTGCTCGCCGAGCGGGTGCCGGCCGAGGACCTGCCGTTCGTCGTGCCCCGGGCCGCCCGCGGCGGATACGTGGGCACCGGTTATCTGCGCGGGCTGGCCGACCAGCTGGGCGGCCGGTACACCGCGGACGTGGCCGACATCGGGATCGTCGCCTCCCTGGACGACCTGGCGGGCCCTGACCTGGACCCGAACGCGGTGCATCCGCTGGTCCGCGAGTTCTATGAGCACACCACCCGATTCCGGCTGGACATCGACCCCCGCTGGCGCACCTGGATCCGGCCGGGCTATCTGCTGTACCGGACGGTGGTGGCCCGCCCGCTGGGCCAGGCGAACGTGCCGATGAACCAGCGGGAGATCGAACGCGGGGTGGCCAGCCGGATCGACACGATCACCCTGCCCAGCTCGGACGACGTGGCCGTCCGGTGCTGGATCCGCTCCTTCGCCGACACCGACGAGCCCATCTACGTCGGCATCTACACCACCTACCGGCACGCCGGCCGCGGCTACGTCAGCGTCGGATTCCCGGTCCCCCAGGGCAGTTTCACCGCGACCTTGGTACCGCAGGCCCGGCCCGGCGGCGGGCTGGTGCTGACCAGCAACAGCGACCTGCCGCATCCCGGCCACTACCTGACCGCGGTCGACCCGGACACCGGCTCGCTGACCGCGCTGGCCGTGCACGGCTTCGCCGAACGGCTCGACGTCTACGTCCGCGACGGACAACTGCGCGCCGAGCACGCGTTCTCGCTGTTCGGCATCCCGTTCCTGGTGTTGCACTACCGCATGCACCGCAAGCCGGCGTCGGCTGCGAACCCGACCGGCGGGTAGCCTGCGCCGGTGCCCAACGGTCTGCGCGTCGGCGTCGTCATCCTGCCCCAGTTCAGCTGGCCGGAGGCGCGGGCCCGGTGGAAGTCGTTGGAGGACCGGGGATTCGCCCACGGCTGGACGTACGACCACCTGTCCTGGCGGGACCTGAAGGACGAGCCGTGGTTCGGCACGCTGCCCACCCTGGTCGCCGCGGCGACGGCGACCAGCACGCTGCGGCTGGGCACCTGGGTGCTGTCGCCGAACTACCGGCACCCGGTGACCACCGCCAAGGACCTGATGACGCTGGACGACGTGTCCGGCGGCCGGCTGATCGCCGCGGTCGGCGCCGGCGGAACCGGCTGGGACGCCACCGCGCTCGGCCAGCAGCGGCTCACCGCACGGCAGCGGGTGACCCGGCTTGACGAGTTCGTCACGCTCACCGATCTGCTGCTGCGACAGCCCGACACCAGCTGGCACGGCGAGTGGTTCCAGGCCGTCGAGGCCAAGATGAACCCGGCCGGCAGCCGGCAGCGGATCGAGCTGGTGGTCGCCGGGAACGGCCCGCGGACCATCGGGATCGCCGCCCGGGCCGACGGTTGGGCCACCACCGGACCCGAGTCGCAGGACGTCACCGTCGACCAGTGGTGGTCGCGGGTCGGTGCGTTGGCCCGGACGTTCGAGGACGCCGCCGCTGCGGCCGGGCGCGACCCGTCGAACCTGCCGCGCTACCTCAACCTGGACTCCGCGCCGGTGCTGTCGATCAGCAGCCTGGGTGCGTTCACCGACGCCGCCGGCCGGGCCGCCGCGCTGGGGTTCACCGACGTGGTGGTGCGCTGGCCGCGACCGTCCGGGGTGTACGCGGGCGACGAGGCCGTGCTGGACGAGATCGCCGGCACGCTGACGGGAGGGCAGTTCTGATGGACACCGTCGAGGAATATCTGGACTCGCTGCCCGAGCCGGCCCGGGCCTGGGTGGCCGAGTTCGTCAACGACACCGCGACGCATTACCCGAGCGTGCCCCTGCTCATGTTCCGGCAACGCCCGATGTTCAAGTTCGGCTCCGCCTACCAGCAGGGCTACGTCATGTTCACCGCAGCGAAAACGCATTTCGCCGTGCATTCGGTGGAATTCGACCTGATCGAGAAGCTCAAGACGGAGCTACCGAAGGCGCAGTTCGGCAAGGGCGCCGTGAAGGTCCGGTTCACCGACCAGGCGGCGAAACCCGTGCTGTTCCGATACGTCGCGGATGTGATGGCGCGACACGGCGTGCCGAGGGCCTGACCCATCCGCCACCCAGCCCCCTCGACATATGCGTGCGTCACACATATGCTCCGAACATGACGACTCTGGATACCCGACTGCAGATCGGCTCCTGGGACGAGCAGCCCTATCGCGAGTTCGAGGACGGCCGTAAGGTCACCCGCGCCGCGGTGACCCTTGAGGGATCGGCCGGCGACGACGGGCTCGAGTCCGCCGCGATGGACGGACTGATGTACTACGGGGCCGACGGCACCAGCGTGTACGTGACGCTCATGCGGGTCACCGGCCGGTTCGGCGGCCGTGCCGGCAGCTTCGTGCTGGAGGGCCGAGGAACCTACGACGGCACCACCGCCAGCGGCGAGTCGCGGATCGTGCCCGGCTCGGGCACGGGCGGGCTCGCCGGCATCTCCGGCGGCGCGACCAGCTCTTCCACGCACGCGGACTACCCGTACATGCCGTTGACGCTGACCTACGACCTGGGTTGACCGCCCGGGACCGCACGGCCAACGTCCTGGGGGCGCTGGCCGGCACCATCACCGACCAGGCCACCGCCGCCATGCTGACGGCGGCGAACCTGCCGACCAGGGGTTCGTCGTCGTCGCTGGCGGCGCTGTCCGCGATCGCCGAGTTCCTGGGCACACCGACGGTCGACCGGCTCCGTCAGGTGCTCGGGCTGACCGCGTCGGGGGCGGTCCGGCTGGTCGACCGGCTCGAGGCCGACGGCCTGGTCGTTCGCGGCCCCGGGGCGGACGGCCGATCCCGGGCCATCGCGTTGACCGAGCGGGGCCGGTCGGCGGCGGCGGCGCTCGCCGCGGCCCGGCGGGACCTGCTGGAGACGATGCTGGACGGGTTCACTCCTGAGGAACTCGACACGCTGTCCGGCATGCTGGGCCGGATGATGCGCAACGCCGTCTACACCAAATCCGGTGGCGCGTGGATCTGCCGGATGTGCGACCTGACCGCCTGTGAGCGCGCCGGGGGTCGGTGCCCGGCCGCGACGGCCGCCGTGGACCGATACGCTGTCAGCGCCGCCGACGAGTGAACGGGCCGGCGCTGTGGGTGTGCCCGCGGTGCGGGCGGACCTTCGCCAACTCGAACCAAAGCCACGCCTGTGCGCCGCCGACGGACCTGGAATCGCACTTCGCCGGCCGCGATCCGCTCGTACGCGCCACCTTCACCGCCGTCCTGGCCGTCGTCGAACGCTTCGGCGCGGTCACCGTCCTTCCCGAGAAGACGCGCATCGCGCTGCACGTGCGGATGTCGTTCGCCGCGTTCCAGCCGCGCCGGCACTGGCTGGACGGCCACCTGGTGCTGGCCGAACGCGTCGACAGTCCGCGGTTCACCCGGATCGAGACCTACTCACCGCGCAACGTGCTGCACGGCTTCCGGCTGACCGACCCCGGCCAGGTCAACGAGGAGTTCACCGGCTGGCTCCGGATGGCCTACGCCGTCGGCGAGCAACGCCACCTGCGGCGGCGATGACGGCAGCCTCCCCCGATGGGGACGCCACTCCTCGAAGGTGAACGACGCTCCCGGCCGGACTGGAGCACCGTCCCCATTCTGGAGCGGTGTCGGAGTCTGCTGCACACCCTCCGCCACCCCGCCGGACGCTGGGCCCACCACCCTTGTCCGCGAATGAACGCTCCGACGGAAGATAAGCACGACCAGTCGTGCTTATCTTCCACCCTCGATGCCTGAACGCCGAACGGCGGGGCGGCTCGGCCGAGGGTCGCATGCGGGCGCGGCCGGCACATGGCGGTGTTGGCGGTTCAGCCGCCGGGTTCTCGGACGAGAACGGTCCGATATTCACCGATGTCCAGGGCGTCGTCGCCGGTTGCGGACAGTGTGGCTGAGCCGGAGACGCCCGTGTTCGACTGCCAGGTGACGTTCCAGTTGGAGGTTGCGGTGATCGGCCACCTGCCGGTGCCGCCGGTGCGTTCGGGTGTCGAGCGCCAGGTGAACTTGTGCCCGCAGGGTGGTTCGGCTTTCCAGTCGTAGTTCGGTGGTGGCGGGGAGCCGGTACCCTGGCAGGTGACGGTGAGCGGCGGGCCAGCGGCGTAGGCGCCGCCGGTGGGGGCGGGTTCGCCGAGAGACCATGTGACAGAGGTGAGCGTTGCCGTGGCGGTCACGGAAACGCCGCCGACGGCCGCTGTGGCCGAGAGTGGGCCGGGATTGTCGATCCACAGCCAGGTCCACAAGTTCACCGCCAGTTTGGTGCGATCTGGACCGACCATCATGACCGGAGCTGGAACTGCCAATTGGTCAATCGCCTGTTGCGCAACGACGGCGGGATTGGGCGGTGGGGGCGCTTCAGGCTGACCGAAGGGCGCAAATTGGACGGTGATCAATCCTCCAGCTCCGGATCCATCGCCTTCTGCCGCTCCGCAGAAGAAACCAACAAATGATCCATCAGAGGGTGTCCGATCTCCCCACCGAGCGCTATCGGCTGGCTCATCGAGCGCCCGCCAAACACAAGATGCTCCGACGGGAATAGGGAGTGTGTCATCGGAACTATTGGCTTGCGAGCTGCCGTCTTCCGAGTCGATTGAGTCTGGTTGCTCGGGGACAATAGCCGGGCAGCTTGCTGACACGAACAGACTGTCGCCGCCCGCGAAGGCCGCCCCAGTGCTACAAGAGCCCGTGACGCCGAGAGACTGTCTGGCAGGTTCAGAAGCTAACGGACCTGCCTGGACGGTGAGAGCAACAACGAGAACGGCAGCCGCTAACAACCGGTACTCCCGAGCGTCACCAGCGTTTGGACACGCCAGACTCCATCGCTTCCCCGCACAAGTTGTCCCCGGAGATTGACACGCGGCTCGCCCACTGTGAGTTTGCTTCCAGATGCCAGATCGATCGTTCCGGAATTAGCCTGATCCTGACAATCTGCGATGGCTGCCGTGGACTGGCCGCCGACCGGGAGTTCCCAGAATATCCTGTGTACCACAGTTCCATAATTATCTTTGCCCGCGCTATTGGCTTCTCTTGCTACTTCGATTATCTTCTCTTTTAAGGGAGACGTCACCAACGGTGCCAAGAGCCCGTCGCGTTGCTCATCCGGGGTGCGAACGATAGCGGCGTAAGCATCCCAGAATTTCACCCACTGAGCCTCAATTGCCGCCCGATCCGCGGCCTCCTGCGCCGCCGGATCCAACGAACTCATCGTTGCCGCCGACGGCTCGGCCACGCTGGCCGTCGGGCTCGCCGGGGAGGTTGGCGGTGCTGTGCTCGGATCCACCACCGACGCACTCGGGGTGGTCGACGCCGATGTGGGGGTCGGCCCGTCGGCGGATGTCGCGGTGCACGCGGCCAGGGCCAGCACGGCACCGACGGCGCACGCCGCTCGCAATCGGGTGGACAGCGTCATATCGGGGTCCCTTCCGAACTGGCCGGGGTGGGGGTGCCAAGCGCGTTGGCCCGGCGGATCGGTTGGCTGGTGGAGGTCACGGTTCGGCTGATGGTCGGGGAGCCGAACAGCGCGCCGAAGGTAATCGGCGCCTCGTTGGCGCACTGCGCCGTGATGGTCTGCGCGCCGAGGTCGATCACGGCGTTGACGTCGGGTCCTCGGACCTTCAGGTACTGGTTGGCGGCGGCGATCGGGTCGGACACCCGGACACCCGCTGCCGAGGACCTGGCTGGGTCGACCGCGCCGACCGCGGCAGCGACCGCCCCGTCGCACAGCCGTTGCAGTCGTTGGCCGGCCAGGAACGCCGACCCGGCGGCGGTCACTCCGGCGGTGAGCAGCAGCAGGCACACGAGCATGCCGATCACCAGCGGGGTGATCGAGCCGCGGTCGGCATCGTCTTCGTCCGGGGACGCGGCCGGACCCCATCGCCGGCTCATTGGCTTTCCCGGAAGTCACCGACGTGCAGGGTGAACACCCCGCTGACCGTGTTCCGGCTGCCGGTGACCACCGTCGGCACGCCGGGCAAGGAGATGACCGCGACCACGCAGATGTCGTAAACGCGGCCGGCTTGCAGCGTCGGCGTGACCTCCGGCGCGTTCACGCAGTCGGCGCCGACCGGCACGAACCGCAGGTCCATGCTGTCGGTCGGGACGTGCTGGTCTTCCAGGGCCAGCCGAGCGATCTCTTCGGCTCTGGCCACCCCGGCGGCGGCGGTGGGCGCGGAGTCCATCACCCGTCCGGCGTCGCGCGCGCCTTGGGCGACGGCGAAGGTGGCCGACTGGATCCGCAGGATCGAGATCAGGATGTAGATCGTCGGTATCAGGATCAGCACGGCCAGGAAGATGACCTCGATCAACGCCCGACCGTCGTCGTTCTGGTCCGGGTGCCGGTCGCGGTCCCCGGGGTTGCGGACCCGACCGCGGCGCGTCATTCGACTGTCTCCTTCGCCGAGTGCCCGGTCACCTCGATAGCGGGCATGACCCCGTCGAGCAGACCGACGATGCCCGGCGCGGCCATCGTGCAGGTGACCGTGACCAGCAGGCCATCGATGCCGGATGTGCAGGTCAGCGTCGTCCGGGTGCCGCCGACCAGGCCGTCGCCGAGTTCATCGGCGACCTGGGCGGTGGTCACCGCGGCCGAGACGTCGTAGTTCGCCGCCTCGCGGGCGGCGTCGGCGGCCGCGGAGGTGAGGACGGTCCGGGCGTAGGCCCACAGCCCGACCGACAACAGGGCCAGGAACAGCATCAACAGCAGGACCAGCACCAGCGAGAACTCGGCCACCGAGGAGCCACGATCGGACGGACCCGGGTCTGGTGTCAGCTGGCTCCGGTGACCGACTGGAACGCGTTCTGCACGGCGTTGATCACCTGCTCGCGGAACACCGCGAGCAACGCGATGACCACGATGGCAGTCATCACGGTGATCATCACCCAGCCCGGGACGTCCCCACGGTCGCGTTCGTCCCCACGGTCGTCGTCGCCGCGCTGCGTCATCGTCGCCACGAGAGAGAGCGTGATGGTGTGCAACCAGTCCATCGCGCGGTGTGCTGGTGTCATCGGAGCCTCCTGGATTGAGGGAACGGCGCGAACGTGGACGGGTCACTGGGCCACCGTGGTGATGGCCAACAACCCGGGATACAAGGCGAAAAGAATGGTGATAGGCAGGACGATGAAGACGACCGGCACCATCATGGCGATTTCTTTGCGTCCGCCGGATTCCAACAACTGTCGTTTGGACAGGGCCCGGACGTCGGCGGCTTGGGCGCGGAGCACATCGGCCAGCGGAGTTCCCCGTTCGATCGCGACGGACATGCCGTCCAGGAACCGGGCGAGGGGTTCGAGCCGGGTCCGATCCCGCAGGTGGGCCAGCGCGGACAGGAACGGCGTTCCCGCGCGGGCTTCGGCGAGCACACCGGCGAGTTGGCCGACCAGCGGACCGTGGGCGAGCTTGGTGACGCGGTCGATCGCACCCATCGGGCTCTCCCCGGCGGTCACCGACAACGCCAGCATCTCCGCGATCACCGGGAACTCGGCGACGATCGCCTCGTCCTGCTTGGCGACGGCCTGGGTCAGCCACCAGTCCCGGCCGAGGACCCCGCCGGCCGCCGACGCCACGATCAGCAGGACCAGGATGAACGGGTTCGACTGCCCGAGGATCACCGCGAGCAACCCGATCCCAGCGCCGACCGCGCCACCCAACGAACCCCACAGCACCTGTTCGATCCGGAACTGATCGACGGTCAGTGGTGATCCGATCGCGCCCAGGCGGCGCTCGACCGACCCCCGCCCACCCATGATCTTGTCGACGACCCGGACCGCGTCCCGCACCAGCGGTGCGGTCAACCGGCCCAGGGTCGTGGTCGTCACCCCGGCGGTGCCGGTCAGCAGCCGGGACGGACGGCCGGAATCGGCGAGATAGGGGGCGATCCGGTCGGACAGCGTCGGCCGCCGCATCGGTGGGATCGCCAGGACCGCCATCAGCAATCCGGCCGCGGCCATCGCGCCGAGAATCCCGCCGAGCAGCGTCGGGTTCATCGCAGCACCCGACGATCCTCGGGCAGCCGGCCAATCCTGATCATCATCCGATAGGCCAGGAAGGACAGCACCGCTCCGGCGATCAGGATGATCGTGCCGGTGGGGGTGTCATACGCCTGGAGAGTCTCCCGCTGGGTCGCGAGCAGGATCAGCACCAGCCACGGCGCGGCAACCGCCATCCGCGCCGCGTTCACCGACCACGACTGTCGGGCCAGCAGCTCGGCCCGCGTGCGCGCGTCATCTCGCAAGAACCCGGACAGGGTCGACAGCAGCCGACCCAGATCGGTGCCGCCGACCTCTCGGGCCACCCGGAGCGATTCGACGACCCGGTCCCCCACCGGATCCGCCAGGGTGGCCTTCAGCCGGTCCAGGGAATCGTTGAAACGGCCGGTGGTGCGGTAATCGGCACCGAACTGCCGGAACGGTTCCCGCAACTGTTCCGGGCCGCGGTCGCCGACGGCGGCCAGCGCCTCCGGCAGAGACAGTCCGGCCCGCACGCCCGAGGTCAGGTTGTCCACCACCTCCGGCCACAGCTCGCGCAGGTCGGCCTGCCGCTTGTGGCGCAGCCGGGACACGATCAGCCGTGGCACCGCCGCGGCGAACAGCGCGAAGATCAGGGACACGCTTGCCGACTGGGTCAGCGCCAGGCCGAGGACCCCCACCAGGGCGGCAGACAGTCCCTGCAGGGCGAACAGCTGCGCCGGCGAGATGCTGGGCAGGCCCGCCTGCATCAGTTGCTCCCGGGTGCGCTCGAACGGCGGGCGGTGCGGCCGACGCGACTCGGTGGCGGACAGCCCGTGCCAGATCAGCAGCAGGCCGAGCCCCAGCATCAGTCCGAGAAAGCCCCCCACCCGTTCGCCCTCCCCTCCGGTCCGGTGCTCGATCGGGTGGAGAGTACCTATCAAAAGGTCAACACCAGAAACCACAGTTCCGAAAATGTGGATAACTCATGATCCATTCCCCACACATTCCGATCAGGCCGAACTCTGCCCGCGTAACCCACGTACGGATTCACCGTCGTAACGAATTCGAGAACGTGGAATCGGCTTCCTCCATGAGTGGCCGGCTGGTCAACCGGGTGAACGAGAGCCCCTCGGAAGGCCGTCGATAGGTGACCGCCGACCCCGATCGTGGGGTCCGACCCGCGCGAGGTCCGTGCCGAGTCAGCGACTGGGCGGTCCAGCCTCGATCCGGACCGGGCCGCTGGACCGGCGGGGCGGTTTCATGAGGTCGGTGCGGTCGAACCTGATGGCGCGTCCCGGCGAACGCGAACGACTGCGCGGGGCAGAACGTGCCCGGCGACCGTCGCCCCTGGTCGGTCCTCGGACGCGGAGCCGAACATGATGCCGCCGCCGTCCGGCCACAGCCAGGTTCACGGGTCATCTTTGGGGGGCCGCGCTGATCCAACGTTCAGCAAACCGGACAAAACGGCACCGAAAGTGGGTATTGGATCAGCGCGGGACGGGATCCAGGCCAACCCGCCCGGCCGGTCACCCCGGCTGGATGCCCCGGCGCGCCGGCCGCGCCACCGGCGCGTCGATCCGGCCGGCGAAGATCACCACCGCGGGCACCAGCATCAGCACACCGGCGATCATGGTCAGCCAGGGCCCGAACGCGGCCGACGTCTCCCCCGCCTCGAACACCGACGCGTCGCCCGGCTCGATCCCCCGCCACAGGCCCCAGGCCAGGCACATCACGCCGCACAACGCCAGCACCGACGCCGTCACCCGATGCGGCCGGCGACCCTCCGGCAGGTACACCATGATCACGAACCCGGCGACCGCGGCGATCACGCCGAAGATCAGCCCGATCAGCCCCGGCCGGTAGGTGCCGGATCCGTCCAGCACGTCGTTGAGGTTGGTGCCGGCGATCTGGCTGCTCCCGGTGATCCCACCCCACCCGGTGATCGAGGTCGTGCCGCCGTCCTCGGTGTCGGTGGTCAACCACGGCAGGAACGTCGCCACGAACGCCAGCAGCCCACCGAGCAGGCCGAGCCCACCCATCGACACCCGCACCAGGCGCGCCCGATCCGCGCCGATCACGGCATCACGTCGACCGGCACGACGCGGCTGCCCTCGATGACTCGCACCCCTGCACGGTAGCCGGGCCGATCGCCGACCGGGCCACCCGCCACCGCCGGGCGGCCCGCGGGCTCCTATTCTGGCCGGCGTGGATCGGGTCGACCGGCCGTCCGGCGGGACGCGGAACCCGGTGCCCCGCACCGACGCCGCTGTGGTCGTACTGCCGTTGCACGGCGGTGTGCACACCGATGACCTGGCCGTGCAGGCGTTCGCCCGGCATCTGGCCTCGGCCGCCGGGTCGGCCGGCCGGCCGATCATTGCCGGCATGCGCGCGGTACTGGAGGACAAGCCTGATCTGCTGCCCGACCCACCCTGGGCGCAGCCGCCGCCGACCGGCTACCGGGCGGTCGAACTGCTCGCCGCCGCGGCCGGGTGCCTCGACGGCGACATCCTCGCCGCTCGCCTGGCCTCCCGGCGCGACCTGGCCGGCACCGCCTGGATCCTCGAACCGGCGGACGGTTTCGACGACCTGCTGGAACTGGTCGGCGGGCGCGCACGCCTGGTGGTGGTCGCCGACTCCGACGACCCGGCCACCGGCCCCGTCGTGGACGCGCTAAAGCTCGCGGACCGCACCGAGCTGATCGGCGAGAACGCCCTGACCGCGCTGCTGTCCCGGGTGCCGGCCGCGCTGGTGATCGACGACGCCTGGACGCCGCGGCTGGCTGCCGCTCGCAGGGCCGGGCACACCACCGCCCTGATCGATCGATTCCGTACCGGACTCGGCGATCCGGTCCTGCGCGCGGAAAGCATCGCCGGCCTGCTGCCCGGCATCGCCGCCTGGCTCGACGGGCCCGGCACAACCGACGAAGGGGCCCGATGAACACAACAGAGCAGACCTGGCGAACCCCGGACGGCTCGGCCGCGGAGCATCCGCGCTACCTGATCGCGCACCTGTCCGACAGTCACCTGACCGCCGCGGGCGTCAGGTACAACCAGGTGCTGGACGCCGACGCCGCCCTGGAGCGCGCGATGGCCATCCTCAGACGCGCGGAATCGGACGGCCGGCGATTCGACGCCGTCGTGCTGTCCGGCGATCTCACCGACACCGGCGACCCGGACGCCTACCGGCGGCTACGCGAGGCGGTCGGCACCCTGCAGTGCCCGGCGATCTTCGCGACGGGCAATCACGACGTGCGCACCGAGTTCCATCGCAGCCTGCTCGGCCGGACGGACACCGGGCCGGTCCTGCAGCTCCACCGGGTCGGCGGGCTGCGGATCATCGTGCTGGATTCCACGATTCCCGGCGCCGGCCACGGCCGGCTGTCCGACGACCATCTGGCCGCCCTGTCGACCGAGTTGGCCGAGCCCGCCCCCGAGGGCAGCGTGGTGGTGTTGCACCACGCCCCGCTGCCTCCGCCGTCGCCGTTGCTGAGCTACTTCGCGCTGGAGGTCGCGTCCCGCCGGGCCCTGCAGGAGGCGCTGACCGGCACCGATGTCCGGTTGATCCTGGCCGGCCACCATCACCTGTCCCGGTCGGGCCAACTCGGCGCGATCCCGGTCGCGGTGGCCGGGTCGACGGCGATCCGCACCGACCCGCTGGCGCCCGTCGAGCGCGAACGAACCTGGGCGAGTGGGGCGTTCAACCTGGTCCAGGTCTACCCGGACACGATCGTGGTGTCGGTCATCCCGCTGGACGGCGCGGCCGGCGTGTTCGACCTGGACGACGCGGGCTGTCGGCAGGTGATCGACGCGCACCCGATCCAGCCGGCCCAGTAGTACGGACGCAGCCTCAGCGGGCCGGGTGGACCGTCTGCCGGCCGGTCACCGAGTACGACGCGATCCGGATCCAGTGCGCGCGTTCCACCAGGTCGGCCCACGGCCACACACCGAGCCTGTTGAGCCGCTTGACCTCCTCCTGGTCATCGACGGTGAACGCGGTCCCCCGCACCAGGACACTCCAACCGGAGCGCCGGTCCGCGTCGAACCCGTCGACCTCGAACGCGACCCGCCGCTCCGCGTCACCGGCCAGCAGCTTGGACCCAGGCGCGGTGCGGAACACGATCGCCTCACCGTCCACGCCGTGGTTGACCGGCAGGATCACCGGGTCCCCCTGATTGACGAACGCGATCCGGCCCACCCGCGCGCGGCGGAGTCGGTCGTAGCACTCGTCGCGGGTCAGGACACCCATCCCCGAATGGTCCAGCGGCAGGCTCGTCGTCATGCGCCCGAGCCTGCCCGAGTGGCCACCCTTCGGCCAGGGCCCAACGACCCGAAGACTCTCACCGTCAGGTTGAGCTAGAGGGTTGTCAGGCCCGGAAACGCGAGCACGAACCAGCACGCGGCGAGCAGGCAGGGCCCGAACGCAATGGCCGACCCCAGCGACAGCCGCCGGGCCGCCAGCCCGGCCAGGGCCACCGCCGCGCCCAGCCCGAACGCGATGATCAACCACCAGAGCGCCGCCGACACCGACCCGTACCCGGTCATCAGCGCGAGCGACGGGACGAGTTTGACGTCGCCCCGGCCCATCGCCCGCGGCGCCAGCACGGCGACCGCCCAGAAGATCCCACCGATCACCACCGCCGCGACCAGCCCGGTCAGCGGCCGGCCGGACTGCGGCGCGGCCAGCCAGGTGACCAGCACGAGCCCCGCGCTGACCGGCATCGCCGGCAGCGTCAGCGCGTCCGGCAGCCGGTGCGCGACGATGTCGACCGCGCTCAACGTGACCGCCAGCCAGCCCGCCCACACCACCAAACCGAGCGTCGGCGACGGCCAGCCCACCACGATCCCGACACCGGTGACGATCGCCGTAGCCAGCTCCAGCAGTGGCGGCGGCATCGTGACGCCCCGGCGGAGCCGGCCAAGCAGCAGCCGAGCACCCCACCCGGCGAACGCGCCAGCGACCACACCCAGTGCCGTCGCGATCAGCATGCCCAGCACGGTCTCACGTCCGGCCGCATCGGCCGGGAGTTGTCCACAATCCCGGCCGCGGGCGGGCGCAGGTCCGTTCAGACCGGCAGCGGCAGATCCGTGCCGGAACCGGCCCGCAGCCCGTCCCGCATGGCGGCCTTCGGCGCGGATACCCCGGTGATCAACTCGAACTGCCGGAACGCCTGGTGCAGCAGCATGTCCAGCCCGGTGACGGTGATCCGGCCCGGCACCCCACCGGCCGCCAGCGGGGTCGGCCACGGGTGATAGATCACGTCGAACAGGACCGGCACGGCACGCAGCCGGGACGCGAAGTGGTCAGCGCCGGCGGCGGGCACCGTGGACACCACCAGGTCCGCGCCGTCGCCGGCCGACCCGACGATCTCGACGTCCCAGCCGATCACCCGGATCGGCAGGCCCAGGGTCTGCGCGACCGCCACCGCCGACGCGGTCGACGACGGCCGGCGGCCGGCGATCGTCACCTCGGCCGTGCCCAGCTCGGACAGCGCGGCCAACACCGCCGCGGCCGTGCCGCCCCCACCCAGCACCAGCGCGGAGCGGATCGGCGGCGCGCCGGCCGCCCGCAACGCGCCGACCAGCCCGTCCACGTCGGTGTTGTCGGCGAACCAGCCGCCGTTCCGGCGGACCAGCGTGTTCGCCACCCCGAGCGCGGCCACCCGGGGGCTGCGCTCGTCGGCCACCGCGGCGGCGGCCGACTTGCCCGGCATGGTCACCGAGAATCCCGCCCACTCCGGGCCGCGCGAGCGGACCAGCTCCGGCAACGCGTCGCCGTCGCACTCGATCGGCTCGTAGGCCCAGTCGGCCAGGCCGGCCGCGGCGTACCCCGCCCGGTGCAGTGCCGGCGACAACGAATGCGCGACCGGTGAGCCGAGCACCGCCGCGCGGTGCCGCGCCGGAATCACCCGAACACGCCGTTCGCCCGCGCCTGCGCCACGCACGCGTCGTGCTGCTCCACGGTGATGGAGAAGCAGGAGGCCCCGGTGTTGTCGATCTTGACGAAGTACAGCCACGAGCCGGCCGCCGGGTCCAGCGCCGCGGCGATGGCGTCCGGACCGGGCGAGGAGATCGGCGTCGGCGGCAGGGCGGGCGCGAAGTAGGTGTTCCACGGGCTCGGGTTGGCCCGGTCCTGCGCCGAGGTGGCGATCGAGGCCCGGTCCAGCGCGTAGTTCACGGTGGAATCCATCTCCAGCTTCATCGCGCCGGCGAGCCGGTTGAAGATCACCCGCGACACCTTGGGCATGTCGGAGGTGATGCTCTCGCGCTCCACGATCGAGGCGATGATCGCCGCCTGGTACGGACTCACCCCGAGCTGCGCGGCGTCGGCGATGATGTCGGTGCTGTTCCACATCGCCGCCGACGCGCTGACCACGGCTTTGAGGGCCTGCTCAGGGCTGGAACCGGGCGGGATGTCGAAGTCGCCGGGCAGGATGGCGCCCTCCAACCGCTTGCGCGGGTCGGGCGCCGCGCGCACGCCGTCCGCCGCCCACTCCACCACACCCAGGGCGGCCGGGTCGGCGGTCTGCGCGATCTGCCACAGGTCGTCGGCGGTGAAGCAGTTCTGCTGCCCGTTCAGCGGCACGCAGGCGGCCGCCGCGATGTCCGAGATGTAGCCGGGGACGACGGCGGCCGGCTGGCCGGGATCGGTGCTGACGGACGTGACGTCCGACAGCTGCCGGCCCGGGATCAACCGCAGGTGGCCGACCCGGTTCTCCCTGGCGACCAGGTCGTCGGCGGCGGCCTGCGCGGACGAGTTCTGCCGGACCTTGTAGTAGCCGGGCTTGAGCGCCTGGACGTCGCCGTCGTGGGCCGCCTGCTCCAGGAACGCCTCGGTGGAGGCGACCACCCCGGCCTTCTGCAGGGTCTGTGCGATGTCCGCGATGCCGTCCCCGCCCTGGATCCGGACGACCACCTCGGTGTCGCCGGTGCCGGCGTAGTCGGGGACCTCGTCCTTCGTGGACCGCCACACGACGAACCCGGCAACCAGGCCGGCCACGATGATCAGCAGCACGACGATGGCGAACACCAACCAGGTCCGATGCCGCCGGCGCGCGGTCCGCGCGCGGTCCGCGGGGGTGCGCTCCGGCTTCGCGGGAATCTCGTGCGGATGCGGGTCCGGGTCCGGACGAGCGGCCAGCGCGGCCTTCAGCTCGTCGACGTCCACGTCGCCGGTCTCGCCCGGTTCCCGGCCGAAGATCCCCAGGTGATCGGTCATGCGGCCGCTCCGGTCGGGGCGCCTCGCAGGCTCCGGCGCCCGACGCGGCGGCCGCACCTGTGCTGATGATTCGCTCGCTGACGCTCGCATGCCGCCACCCCCTGTGGGGCGCTCGCAGGCTCCGCGCCCCTTCCGGGGCTGACGGCGCGGTATCGATGATTCGCTCGCTGACGCTCGCTCATGCCAGCCGGTCCAACCGGTTCTGCAGGATCCGGACGGCGGCGAGCTGATCGACCACCGCACGCCTCGCCTTCCCCTTGACACCGGCCTGCCGCAACAGCCGCTCCGCGGTCACCGTCGTCAGCCGTTCGTCGACATAGACCACCGGGACGGGCTCGATCAGCGCGGCCAGTGCCTGTCCGTAGGCACGCGCTGCCGCCACCGCCGAACCCTCCATGCCGCGCAAAGTCGTGGGCAGGCCCACCACCACTTCCACCACGTCGTATTCGGCCACCAGATCCCGGAGCGCCACCAGGTCCGGGGTGAGATCGGCCGTGCCGCCCGGTCTCCGCGGCTCCGTCCGCGTCAGGGTCGTCACCGGGGTCGCCAGAATGCCTGCGGGATCGCTGCGTGCGACCCCCACGCGAACGGTACCGACGTCGACCCCCAGACGCACGCCTTTCGCGGGTGCGTCATCGGACGGTTTGCGGACAATGTCGTCAGTCATGTCGATGCGTGGTCATCAATTCCGGATCGGGCCGCCGACGGCACGACGACGTGTACGCCGACGGGGACGTGTCGGGCCCGGGACGGTTGCCTGGGCCGTCAGCCGACCGCGGCGAGCATCGTGACGCGCAGCGCGTCGATGGCCTCCGGAATCCGGTCCGGCCGAGTGCCGGCACCCTGCGCCAGGTCCTTCTTGCCGCCCCCGCGGCCTTCGATGACCGGCAGCAGCGCCTTGGCCAGGTCGCCGGCGGCGAGCCCGCGGCCGATCCCGGCCGGATTGACGGCGACCGCGAACGGCACCGACGCGTGCGCGGGAGCGAACAGCGCGACGACACCCGGCCGCTGCCCCAGCCGCCCGCGCACGTCCGAGGCCAGAGTGCGCAGGTCACCGGGGCTCGTGCCGTCCGGGGCCGCGCCGGCCACCAGCGCCACTCCGGCGACGTCCACCGCACCCCGCGCGAGAGTGTCGGCGACGGTGCCCAGCGCCTGCGCGCGCAGCCCGGCGAGTTCCTTCTCCGCGGCCTTGAGCTTGTCCAGCAGCGCCTCGACGCGGCCCGGCAGCTCGGCCGGCTGCACCTTCAGCGTGCTGGCCAACTGGCTGACCAGGGTGCGTTCGGCAGCCAGCCGGTGGAACGCCTCGATGCCCACCGCGGCCTCCACCCGGCGCAGGCCCGAGCCCACCGAGGACTCCGCGGTGATGGCCAGCGGCCCGATCTGCGACGAGTGCTCGACGTGGGTGCCGCCGCACAGCTCCACCGACCACGGCCCGCCGATCTCCACGATCCGCACGGTCTCGTCGTAGGTCTCGCCGAACAGGGCGATCGCGCCCATCGCCTGGGCCTCCTGCATGGACCCGTACAGCACCCGCACCGGCAGGTCCTGCCGGACCGCCCGGTTGCTGACCTCCTCCAGCTCGCTGCGGGTGGCCGCGGACAGCGCCTGGTCCCAGGCGAAGTCCAGGCGCAGATAGCCGGGCTTGTTGTAGGAGCCGGACTGCAGCGCCTCGGGCCCGAGCACCTGGCGCAGCGCGGCGTGCAGCACGTGCGTGCCCGAGTGCGCCTGCCGGGCGCCCAGTCGCCACTCCGGGTCGACGGTGGCCAGCACCTGGGCACCGGCGGTCAACTCGCCGTCGGTGATCCGGATGCGGTGCACGTAGAGCTTGCGGTCCACCTTCTGCACGTCCAGCACCTCGGCGGCGCCGCCGGGTCCGACGATGGTGCCCGCGTCCGAGTCCTGGCCGCCGGACTCGGCGTAGAGCGGGGTGCGGTCCAGCACCAGCTCGACCTCGTCGCCCTCGTGGGCGGCCCGGATCGGCGCGCCGTCGCGCAGCAGGCCGCGGATGCGGGCCTCGGATTGCAGCTCGGAGTAGCCGGTGAACTCGGTGGCACCCTGGTCCAGCAGCCGGCGGTACTCGGTGAGATCGGCGAAGCCGCCCTTGCGCGCCTTCGCGTCGGCGCGGGCCCGTTCCTTCTGCTGCTTCATCAGCCGTTCGAACTCGGCGACGTCGACGGTCAGGCCGGCCTCGGCGGCCATCTCCAAGGTCAGATCGATCGGGAAGCCCTGGGTGTCGTGCAGGGTGAACGCGACGGACCCGGGAACGCTGCGGGCACCGTCCTGCGCGAGCTCCGCGGCGGCGGCCTCGAACAGCTTGGAGCCGGAGCTGATGGTGCGCAGGAACGCCTTCTCCTCCGTCGCGGCGACCTTCTCGATCCGCTCGTAGTCGGTCGCCAGCTCCGGGTAGGACGGGCTCATCAGGTCCCGCACCACGGCCATCAGGGTCGGCATCACCGGCTCGGTGACGCCCAGCAGCCGGGCCGAGCGGATGGCCCGGCGCAGCAACCGGCGCAGCACGTAGCCGCGCCCCTCGTTGCCCGGAGTGACGCCGTCGCCGATCAGCATCATGCCGCTGCGGCTGTGGTCGGCGATCACCCGCAACCGCACGTCGTCCGGGTCGTCACCGCCGTGCTCGACGTACTTCTTGCCGGACAGCCGTTCCATGGTCGAGATGATCGGGCGCAGCAGGTCGGTCTCGTAGACGTTGTCCACGCCCTGCAACAGGAACGCGAGGCGCTCCACACCCAACCCGGTGTCGATGTTCTGCTTCGGCAACGGGCCGAGGATCGGGAAATCACCCTTGCCCGATCCGGTGGATTCACCCCGCATGTCCTGCATGAACACCAGGTTCCAGACCTCGAGGTACCGGTCCTCGTCGGCGATCGGACCGCCCTCGATGCCGTACTCGGGTCCGCGGTCGTAATAGATCTCCGAGCACGGCCCGCACGGGCCCGGCACGCCCATCGACCAGAAGTTGTCGGCCATCCCGCGCCGCTGGATCCGCTCGGCGGGCAGCCCGGCGATCTCCCGCCAGAGCCTCTCGGCCTCGTCGTCGGACTCGTACACGGTGACCCACAGCCGGTCCGGGTCGAGGGCGTAGCCGCCGTCGCCGAGAGAGCCGGTGAGCAGCGTCCAGGCGTGCTCGATGGCACCGGCCTTGAAGTAGTCGCCGAACGAGAAGTTGCCGGCCATCTGGAAGAACGTGTTGTGCCGGGTGGTGATGCCGACATTGTCGATGTCGGCGGTGCGCACACACTTCTGCACGCTGGTCGCCCGCGGGAACGGCGGCGTGCTCTGCCCGAGGAAGTAGGGCTTGAACGGCGCCATGCCGGCGATGGTGAACAAGACGGTGGCGTCCTGGCTGATCAGCGACGCCGACGGCACGACGGTGTGACCGGTGCGCTCGAAGTAGTCCAGGAAGCGACGCCGGATCTCGTGGGTCTGCACTTGGTTCCCTCGCTGAGTTTCCGGGTCAGGCGCTGTTTCGCACCGGGCGGCCCGCCGGCCGGGACGCCGCACCGGTGGGCTGGGCGTGCCGCGGCGGGGGCGGCGCGCCGGGGGCGCGGGGCTCGACGGGCTCGGGGGCCGGCCCGAGGGCCTCCGGCGGCACCATCGCCACCGCGCCGGTCGTGTTGTCCACCAAGGGCCGGTAACTGGCCCGGCGGTTGATCGCGCCCTGCCGGACGTCGGAGGCGAAGGCGCCGACCGCGTTGCCCAGCTCGGCGATGGCGTCGGCGATGTCCGCGGCGATCGCGGACGGGGTGAGCTTGGCCTTGAGCGCCTCCCGGGCGGCCTCCTTGGCCCGCCGGGTTCGCCTGGTGGCGGCCACCCCGAGCGCGACACCCGCACCGAAGTAGTAGACGCGTCTCATCGCAGCCGTTCCCTTCCGTCGGGGCGTGCCCTCGCGGGCGGCACGGGCGGCCCTGGCGCCACCGTGGGGAAGGTTACCCGCCGACCCGGCACGAACCGGCGTGCTGCCACCATGCCCGGGCGAGGCGGCCCCGTGCCGCCGAGCCGAACCGTTCGCCACGCCCGCTCGTGTTCCTGGTGGCACGCGCACTCGAAGGGAGATGATCTTTCGCATGATCGACGAGGTCAACGGCCTGCCCGCGCACATCCTGCTGGTGCACGCCGTCGTCATCCTGATCCCGCTCGCCGCGCTGCTGACCGTGCTGGCCGCGGTGTGGCCGGCCGCCCGCCGCCGGCTGGGCATCATCACCCCGTTGGCCGCGCTCGCCGCGCTGATCCTGGTGCCCATCACCACCAACGCGGGCAACTGGCTGCTCGCCCGCGTGCACGCGACGGAGCTGATCGAGGAGCATGTCCAGTTGGGCGACACCATGCTGTGGTTCGCCATCGGGCTGTTCGTCGCCGCGCTGCTGGCCTGGGGCGTGCCGACGCTGATCGTCCGGCGGACCAAGCAGGCGCCGCAGCCCTGGGTGGGCGTGGTGGTGGCGATCGTCGCCGTCGTGCTGGCCGGCGCGGCCGTGTTCCAGGTGGTCCGGGTCGGCGAGGCGGGCTCGCGGGCGGTGTGGACGGGCACGTTCTGCCAGGTCCCGGTCAACGCGGACGGGACCTGCCCGGCATCCTGATGCCTGTGGACACCGATCTCCTGCGCTCCCGAATCCGCTCGCTGATCCCCCGCGCCAGGGCCGACCTGGCCCGGATGGTCTCGTTCCGCTCGGTTCACGACGCGGCGCAGTTCCCGGTCGCCGGGTGCGACGAGATGGTCGATTGGCTGATCGGCGCGTTCACCGAGGTCGGGCTGGCCGACGTACGGGCCCACGTCACCGCGGACGGTTCCAAGGCGGTCACCGGCGTCCGGCCCGGGCCGCCGGGTTCGCCGACCGTGCTGCTGTATTTCCACCACGACGTGCAGCCGCCGCTGGACGAGGCGGCCTGGCACAGCTCCCCGTGGCAGCTCGTCGAGCGGGACGGCCGCTGGTTCGGCCGGGGCAGCGCGGACGACAAGGGCAGCATCGCGGTCGTCCTCACCGCCCTGCGTGCGCTGGGTGTCCCGGAGGGCGCCGACCTGCCGGTCACCGTCAAGATCGTCGGCGAGGGTTCGGAGGAGCAGGGCACCGGCGGCCTTGAGGACTTCGTCCCCCGCCATCCCGACCTGCTGCGCGCCGACGCCGTGCTGGTCTGCGACAGCGGCAACATCGCGGTCGGCCGGCCGACCCTGACCACCTCGCTGCGCGGCGTCGCGGACCTGCTCGTCACGGTCGAGACGTCGCGCACGGTCCTGCATTCGGGGATGTTCGGCGGTCCCGCGCCGGACGCCCTGGCCGCTCTCGTGCGGATGCTGGGCACGCTGCGCGACGGCGCCGGCAACACCACCGTCGACGGCCTGGACTGCTCCGGCAGCTGGGGCGGCGCGGACTATCCGGCTGACCGGTTCCGGGCGGACGCGCAGATCCTGGACGGGGTGGACCTGCTCGGCGACGGCTCGGTGGCCGACATGCTGTGGGCTCGCCCGACGGTGACCATCCTGGCCATCGACTGCCCGCCGGTGGTCGGCTCGTCCGCGGCGATCCAGCCTCGGGCACGGGCCCGGCTGAACCTGCGGGTGCCGCCGGGCACCGATCCGGGTTCCGCGCGGGACGCGCTGATCGCTCACCTGACCGCCGCGGCGCCGTGGCACGTCAGGGTGTCGTTCGAGCCCGGCGGGATCGGCGCGCCGTTCGCCGGCAGCCTCGGTGGGCCGGCGTTCGACGCGATGGGCCGGGCGATGAAGGCCGTCTACGGACGGGACCTGGAAACCCAGGGACAGGGCGGTTCGATCCCGCTGTGCACGGTGTTCGCCGACACGTTCCCGGACGCCGAGATCATGCTGCTCGGCGTGAGCGAACCGTCCTGCCAGATCCACGCGCCGAACGAGAGCGTCGACCCGAGCGAGATCGAGAACATGGCGCTGGTGCTGGCCGAGTTCCTGCGTGGGTACCCGGGCTCGCCGGGGGATCCGGGCTCGCCGGGAGGCCTGGGTCCAGCCGCCCCGCGATGAGTCCCGTCACATCGTTCTGAATCGATAAACTTGGGATGGTCGGCGGCGTCCACCCTCCGAACCGTTCCCGGCCCATCCACCAGCAGAGAGGTTTGTTTCGATGACGATCGAGGAAGCCATGGCGACCTTCGACGAACCGACCCCCGAGCTGGCCGCTGCCGTGACGTCCGACCGGCGCTCGCCGGGCGACGACTGGCGTCGCACCGCCGTCGTGTACCAGATCTATCCTCGCTCGTTCGCGGACTCCAACGGCGACGGCGTCGGCGACCTGCCGGGCATCACAGGTCGACTGGCCGCACTCGCGGAACTCGGGGTGGACGCCATCTGGCTGTCCCCGTTCTACAAGTCCCCGCAGGCCGACGCCGGCTACGACGTCGCCGACTATCGGGACGTCGATCCGGTCTTCGGCACCCTCGCGGATTTCGACGCGATGCTGGAGCGGGCGCACGCGCTGGGCCTGAAGGTGATCGTCGACCTGGTGCCCAACCACTCGTCCGACGAGCACGCCTGGTTCCGGCAGGCGCTGGCCGCCGCGCCCGGATCGCCGGAACGGGACCTGTACGTGTTCCGCGACGGCCGCGGCGAGCACGGCGAACTCCCGCCCAACAACTGGCCGTCCTCCTTCGGCGGGCCGGCCTGGACCCGCACCACGAACCCGGACGGCAGCCCGGGACAGTGGTACCTGCACCTGTTCGACACCAAGCAGCCGGACTGGAACTGGGAGAACCCGCGGGTGCGGGCCGAGTTCCTGGACGTGTTGCGGTTCTGGCTGGACCGCGGCGTCGACGGGTTCCGGGTGGACGTCGCCCATTCGCTGATCAAGGCGCCGGGCCTGCCGGACATGGCCCCCGCGCAGGACGTGGAGGATTCCGAGGGGTACTTCCACATCGGGCCGATGTGGGACCAGGACCGGGTGCACGAGGTGTACCGGGACTGGCGGGCCCTGCTGGACACCTATTCACCCGACCGCATCCTGTGCGCCGAGGCGTGGGTGCCGTCGCTGTCCCGGCTGGCCCGGTACGTGCGGCCGGACGAGATGCATCAGGCGTTCAATTTCGGCTACCTGGAAAGCGAATGGGACGCCGCGAATCTGCGATCGGTGATCGACCGCTCGATGGCCGCCAACTCCGAGGTGGGCGCGCCGACCACTTGGGTGCTGTCCAATCACGATGTGGTGCGGCATGTCTCGCGGCTTGGCCTGCCGGCCGGGCCGCGGCCGAACGGCATTCGCGCGGATGACCCGCAGCCCGACCACTCGCTCGGGCTCAGGCGGGCCCGGGCCGCGACCCTGCTGATGCTCGCCCTGCCCGGCTCGGCCTACCTGTACCAGGGCGAGGAGCTGGGCCTGCCGGATCACACCGCGTTGGACGACGGCCTGCGGCAGGACCCGACCTGGTGGCGGTCCGGCTACACCGAGGCCGGCCGGGACGGCTGCCGGGTGCCGCTGCCCTGGGAGGCCGAGTCGCCCGGGCTGGGCTTCGGCCCCGGCGGGTCGACCTGGCTGCCGCAGCCGCCGGAGTACGCGGAGCTGGCCCGGGATCGTCAGGTGGACGTGGACGGCTCGACGCTGGAGATGTACCGCACGGCGCTGGTGTTCCGGCGGGCGTTCGCGCTGTCCGTCGGCTCGCTGACCTGGGTGGACGGCGGGCCGGGGGTGCTGCGCTTCACCAACGGCGAGCTGACCGTCGCGGCGAACACCGGCTCAACGCCCGTGCCGATGCCGGACGGCGAACTGCTGATGGCCTCGGCCGACCTGGCCCGTGACGGCATGCTGCCGCCGGACGTCACGGTGTGGTTGCTGACCGAGGCCTTCAGCGAGTAGTCGCTTCTCCTCGACCGGCGCTGCATCGCGCCGTTCTGGATCGCGGCGTCGTTCTGGATCGCGGCGTTGTTCTGGATCGCGGCGTTGTTCTGGATCGCGGCGTTGTTCTGGATCGCGGAGCGGCTGGCCGGGGCAGCGTTTTCGGCTGCGGAACATTCCGGCCGCGGAACGTTCCGGCTGCGGAACATTCGCTCGGGCGGCAGACCGTCCTGGGGAGGATCCGGTCGCACCACACAACCGGATCCTCCCCAACCGCTCCACCACCCCAGGCCGCAGCCTCACCGCCGCTGCGGACCCCGGCGCGGGGAAGATCCGGTCGCACCAAGCAGCCGGATCTTCCCCAAGAACCGCGACTACCCGCAGCCGCAGCCTCACCGCCACTGCGGACCCCACCGCCACCAGCCGCAGCGGGCCCACCGCGAGACCCCCGCCGCCTCCGGCCGCCACCACCGTCGCTCCCCGCCGCCGCCGACCACACCAGCGACTGTCGGACCAGCCGCGCATGATGGGCGGCATGAAAGCTGCTGTCCTGCACGCACCCGGCGATCTGCGGGTCGACCAGGTGCCCGACCCGACCATCCTGACCCCCACCGATGCGCTGGTCCGGATCACCGCGAGTTGCATCTGCGGCTCGGACCTGTGGCACTACCGCGGGTTCACCAAGCGGACCGGCCGGATCGGGCATGAGTTCGTCGGCGTGGTCGAGGACGTCGGCGACGAGGTGTCCGGTGTCCGGCCGGGTGACCTGGTCGTCGCCCCCTTCGTCTGCTCCTGCGGGGTCTGCCCACCGTGCCGGTCCGGGTGGCCGACGTCATGCGTGCGGATGGCCAACTGGGGCAGGCCGGACCACGACGGCAACCTGGTGGACGGCGCGCAGGGCCAGCTCGCACGGGCGCCGCTGGCCGACGGCACGCTGGTCGCCGCGCCGATGAGCCCCGACGACGACCGCATTCCGGCCCTGCTGTCGTTGTCGGACGTGATGGGAACCGGCCATCACGCCGCGGTGTCCGCCGCGGCGAGACCGGGCGCCACCGTCGCGGTGATCGGCGACGGCGCGGTCGGCCTGTGCGCGGTGTTGGCCGCCGCCCGGCTGGGCGCCGATCGAGTGATCCTGCTGTCCACCCATGCGGACCGGGCGGAGCTCGGCCGGAAATTCGGCGCCACCGACGTCGTCGCCGCGCGGGGCGACGACGCGGTCGCGGCGGTCATGGAGCTCACCGACGGAATCGGGGCCGATGGTGCCTGCGAATGCGTGGGCACCACGGCGTCGTGGACCACCGCACTGTCCCTGGTCCGGCCCGGCGGCACCGTCGGGTACGTCGGGGTGCCGCACGACGTCAAGAACGGCATACCGGTCTGGAAGATGTTCGACCGCAACGTGACCGTGCGCGGCGGGATGGCGCCGGCCCGCCGATACCTGCCGGAACTGCTGCCCGAAGTGCTGGCCGGCACCCTCGACCCCGGGCCGATCTTCACCGAAACCGTGCCTCTTGACGACATCGCCGAGGGGTATCGCGCGATGGACGAGCGCCGCGCGATCAAGGTCCTGGTTCGACCGTGATACGGCCCGGAATATCCGAATTCTCACGAAAGAGACCGTGCAGGCGTCCGAAGCATCGGATGACCGCCTCTGTGTTGGAAAGCCCCGAACCACCGACCCGAAGGCGGCGACGACCATGGAACCCAGCATTCCCGGAATACCCGACAACTCTCTCGATCCGACCATGATCCCGCCGACCGGACCGCTGGTGCCGACCACCGGACGCTACATCGTGGTGTTCGCCGATGGGGTCGACGCCAAGACGGTGCTGGCCTCGACCGCGGGCCTGCGCAATGTCGCGGATTCGCGCGACTTCGCCGCCCAGGCCGTTGATTTCGAGCAAACCGTAGGGTCGGACGCGGTGTGGTTCGACAACCTCGGCGTCGCCGTGGTCTCCGCCGAGCCCGCGCAGCTCGGAGCGTTGCGCACCGCCCGCACCGGCGACGACGCGATCGTGTCCATCTCACCGGAGCTCATCCACCACGTGCTGGACGGCTCCGACTACGTCCAGGGCTACCGTGACGGCGTCAGCGACCTGGCCGGCCGGCTGGGCGCGGCGAGCCATCCGGCCGCGCAGGCGGTCGCCGCGGCCAACCCCCCGTTCGCCGACAACGCCCAGTTCACCTGGGGCCTGCAGGCGACCGGGGCCGCTACCTCGCCACAGTCCGGCAGCGGCATCAAGGTCGCGGTCCTGGACACCGGCTTCGACCTCGAGCACCCCGACTTCGTCGGTCGCTCGATCACCAGCCAGTCCTTCGTGCCCGGGGAACAGGTGCAGGACGGGCACGGACACGGCACCCACTGCGTCGGCACGTCCTGCGGACCGAAGGCACCCGCCAGCGGTCCACGCTACGGCGTGGCCCACGGCGCCGAAATCTACGTCGGAAAGGTCCTCAGCAACCAGGGTTCCGGGGCCGACGGCGGCATCATCGCCGGCATCAACTGGGCGGTCGAGCATGGCTGCCACGTCATTTCGATGTCGCTGGGCGCCGACGTGGCTCAGGTGCACCCGCCGTACACGGTGGTCGGCAAGCGGGCCCTGGACGCCGGGTCGCTGATCGTCGCGGCGGCCGGCAACAACGCCGATCGCCGGGTGGGCAACTTCGGCTTCGTCGGCGCCCCCGCGAACAGCCCGTTCATCATGGCCATCGGGGCCCTGGACCAGCGCCTGGACCTGGCGTTCTTCTCGGCTCGAAGCCTGCCGATCCGCGGTGGCCAGGTCGACCTGGCCGGGCCGGGGTTCCAGGTGTACTCCTCCTGGCCGATGCCCACGCGGTACAAGACGATCAGCGGCACCAGCATGGCGACCCCGCACGTCGCCGGGCTTGCCGCGCTGTGGGCGGAACTGACCGGATACCGGGGTCGCGAGCTGTGGGCGACCCTCGCCCAGGAGTCGCAGCGGCTGCTGCAGCCCTCGGTGGACGTGGGAGGTGGACTGGCCCTGGCCCCCCAGTGACGACCAGCGACTGGCGAGCGAACACCGGCGACCGAAGACCGAAGACCGAAGACCCGGGACTTTCGGACGTTCCGCCCGGACCGTCGATCGACCTACAGTGGTGCGATGACGCAGGTGACGGTGATCGTGGATGATGCGCATCTCCGGTCGATGAGTTCGGTCGCCCGCTCGCTCGAGGCGGGTGGCATGCACGTCGAGCGCGTCCTGGAGGCGATGGGCTGCATCACCGGGTCCATCCCCTCCGGCACGGCGTCGCGCGTGACCACGACGCTGCGGTCGATCCCCGGGGTGGCGTCGGTGAACCCGGACCTCGTCCATCGGGTCGCGCCCCCGGAGTCCGAGATCCAGTAGTCCTCGGCCGATCGGCAGCCCAAGGTGGTCGGCGGCTGGGTGGCCTTCCGCCACCGTCGGACCTTTTGCCGGCCCGGACGGAAAGCCGCGCGGTACCCGTCGGCCAATCGCCGCAAGCATGACCCCTCGGCACGTGATTTCTTGCGCTAAGCAAAATTGTCGGGTGGGCATCTCATTGGTTCCCGAGATTTCATCGATAGCCCATGCGGGTGAAAGGACGGCAGGCGGGCACCACGATCGGGCGAGTATTCGACCGATCGTCGTTCAGATGGAGCACGCCCACTTCGGCCACAAAATAATACCTCGTCGGCGACCGACACGCCCTGCTACCGTTTTCTCGTTCACGAAGGAGCATTGGTGACACGCCCGTGCCGCCTTCGTCGGTCGTCGGGGGCCGGAATCCAGGGGGCTTGCGAATGCCTTGCTTCGTCAGCTACTGCCGCGATGACAGCGCGTCGGTCAAAGCCCTGGCCCTCGGACTCGAAGCGGCGCAACTCGATGTCTGGTTCGACGTGGACCTGCGCGGTGGTGAACCGTGGTGGACACAGATTCTCAAGAACATCCGACGCTGTGACGTCTTCATCTTCGCCCTTTCCGACGCCTCCATCGGCTCCAAACCCTGCGTGGCCGAACTCGAGTACGCAACGTCGTTGAACCGACCGATCGTGCCCGTTCAGGTCGGTCCCGTCTCGAGTCTCGCCGCGACACCCTTCGGACAGGTCGAGATCAAGCCTTTTCGTCCGGACGACGCATTCACGAGCTTTGCCGTGCTGGCTGCCGTCGTCGCCGCGGCAGCGGCCGCTCCGCCGCTGCCCGATCCGCTCCCGCCGGAGCACACCATTCCGTACAAGTACCTGATGGCGATTTCCAGCCAGATCGACAGCGCCGACGAGATGCCCAGCCACCAGCAACTGGATCTGGTCAACCAACTGCGGAACGCTCTGGTCGTCGAGAACGACGAGGAAGTCCGCTCCGACATCGACCGAATCCTGAACAAGCTCATGCGCAAGCCGTGGGCGGCCAAGGTGTGCATCCAGCAGATCGAGGAGATCCAGCGGGGCCGGGCCAAGGACAAGGCAGCCGCCGACGCCTCGACGGGAAACCCCTGGCAGCCGGTCGATGACCCGAAAGCCGATGGCGCCAAGAGGGACTCGCACGGGGCCGGAAACCGGGTGGCCGACGAACCCGAGCCGGTGAGCGTCAGATCGTATTTCGACGACGAGGCCCGGGAATCGCTGAACACGAGCCCACCGGAATCCGGCCCGGCCGGCGCCGACGGTGATCAGCGAAGCGCCGCATTCCTCGGGTCATTCGGCCGGCCGCCGGGTCCGGCGTCGACGACGAGTTCGTATTCCTGGAACAACACGAACAACGGCCAGTTCTTCTCGCCGAGTCACACACCCCCGGCCACGCCGCCATCCTACTTCGACACGGAGACGGTCGGGCCACAGCCGTCAGCACCCCCGCCACCCGGCCGGCAGGCGACATCGCAGATGCCCTTCGGCGCGCCCCAGCAGGCGCCGAACATGGTCGGCCCCGGAAGCGGCGCACGGACTGGGTCGTTGCCGTCACCGAACTGGGCACTGAGCATCATCGCGTTGATCTCGGTCGTTCCCGGAATTGTCGCGCTGATCTATTCCAGTCAGGTGTCGGACCGGCTGCGGGTCGGCGATATTGTCGGTGCGCAAAAGGCTTCGAGTACCGCAAAGATATGGGCCATCATCGGGATAGCCATCGGGGCCTTGGCGATCATCGCCGGGCTGAGCCAAGGCTGAGCCGCCGATCCAGGCCGAGCCAGCATCCACACCATCAACATCATCGGCGACCGGATGGGAGGGGTGATGAGTATGTCGCGGACGCAGCTGCCCGTGTTGTGGGCCGCCGTCGCCGCGGTTTCCTTCGCGGCCCTGATCGTCGCGGGCGTGATCTTGACACCTGGCCCGGCGCAATCGGAACCGGATCGGACCGAGCCATCTCAAGCCGCCGCGAGCACCGGTGACAACGCGGACGTCAATTCCTCGAGCAACCAGGCCGATCCACAGCGCCAAGGCACCGACCCATCGGCTCTGCGCGTGCACGTGCAGCTGTCCGACCAACGAGAGACGAGTTCCAGCCAGAGGTCTGGCGACATCTGGTTGTCCGTTGCCGATGTCGTCGGTTCCACGACGAACGCCACCGATGCCGCGCCTCGGGTATTGCTGCCCGCCGCGGTCGACACCCTGACGTTCGA
This sequence comes from uncultured Actinomycetes bacterium, assembly GCA_964497705.1. Taxonomy (GTDB): domain Bacteria; phylum Actinomycetota; class Actinomycetes; order Mycobacteriales; family Nakamurellaceae; genus Nakamurella. Next base: position 413,424 of record CAZCEH010000001.1, read on the forward strand.
TGTCGGCGATCGAAGCCGGCTACAGCTGTGCACATCGAGCCCGGAGTGGAGGCCGGCGGATGATGAACAGGCCTGGCACGAGTCCAGGGACCCGAGCCAATGGTGCCTGGTCATCGACGGTCCGGGCGGACGGATGATCGACGTCACCATGCGGCGACCATGAGCACCCACGCCTCCGGTTCCGGGCCGGGTGCGCTGCTGGGATCCGGCATCAGCGCACTCGCCGGAGGGTCACTGGCCGTCGCCGTCCTTCATGTCTTCGACCTGGGCCCGGGAGTCGGCATCGAGCTGCTGCTGGTGTTCCTGGCCGCCGTCGTCGCGATCACGATCACCTGGTTCATCCCGCTCACCCGGAGGACGGCGTCCCCGTCGCCGGGTCCGGCCGGCCTCCCACCGCCGGGAGCTGCCGCGCACACGTTCCAGCCGGGCCCGCCCGTGCCGCCGTTCGCACCTCCACCCGCTCGGCACGATCCGGTCGCGTCGTTGGACACGACGAGCACGGCGATCCCGGCCACCCTGGACATACCCCTCGACGACGCGCCCTGGTGGAACAGCGCCGTATCCGCCTCGGACGCCGGTACTGCCGGTGCTGCCGGTGCTGCCGGTGCTGCCGGTGCTGCCGGTATACGAGCCGGAGCAGCACGGGGGCCGTCCCCGTCTCCCGCACCCGCGGCGGCGAATATCGCCGTCCGGGATCAACCACGGCAGGTGGCCCAATGTCCGCAATGCGGGGACTTCCGCGTCGACGTCCACCACCGCGCACCGGGTTTCGACCTTGCCTGCACCCGGTGCGGCCATCGCTGGTTCTGGCAGGCGGGGACGCCCTGGCCACGAACCGTTGTCCACCCGCAGTAACGACGGAAGCAGAGATCGACGAGACCCACGGAGTAGACCGGTGTACCAACAGTTTCTCTCGCGCGCCGAGCCCGGCTGCATCGTCTTCATGCTGGATCGATCCGAGTCGATGCGGCGCCCCTGGGCAGGCTCACGGATGACCATGGCCGAGGGGGTCGCCCGCGCCCTGAACAAGATCCTGATCGAGCTCTGCGTGAAATGCATCAAGGAATCCGGCGGCGCCCCCCGCGATTACGTGCACATCGGCATCTTCGGCTACGGCTACCGGCCGAGTGACCGTGGCCAGGGCGTCGAATCGGCCCTGGGCGGCGCGTTGCGGGGCCGCGGCATCGTACCGATCCAGGAGCTGGCCCGATCGCCGCTCGCGCTTGTCGAGGAGCCGTCGACCGATCCCTATCGGCCCGGCTCCAGAATGCCGATCTGGGTCGAGCCCGTCGCCGGCTATCAGACACCGATGTGCGAGGCGTTCGAGACCGTCGGCCGCCTCGTCCATCTGTGGACCAAGGAGCATCGCACCTCCTTTCCGCCCTTGATCGTGAACGTGACCGATGGGGAGTGTTCCCAGCTCACGTATCGCGGCGCCAACCTGCAGACGTGGGCGGAACGCGTGATGAGCGTGTCAACGACGGACGGCCCGGCGCTGGGTGTTCAACGCGTTCGTCTCACCCGACGAGAGCAGACCGGCGACCTGGCTGCCGTCCACCCCGGAGGGCCTCCCCCACCCCGGGCCCGCCCTTTTCGGAATCAGTAGCCGGCTTCCCGAGCCCATGGCGCAGAACGCACGTTCCATGGGCATTCCCGTGGCGCCGGGGGCTCGTGGACTGTTGTTCAACGCCGACATGTCGAGGCTGGTCAGCTTTCTGCAGATGGGCACGCACATCGGTGTGCGGGACCGCTGAGGCCGGAGATGCTGATCCCGCACATCGTGGTGTTCCACGACGCGAAGGAAGGGAATTCCCCGACCGAGTGGGAGGACGGGGCCGGCCACGATTCCGGCGATCCGGCTGCCCGCCGCCCGGCGAGGTGCATCGTCGTCGACGGTGCCACCGAGGCCTACGACTCGATTCGATGGGCGCGCCAACTGATCCGGTCCTTCGTCGGGGACCACCGTCCGGGAGACCGGCCCGCCGTGACCCGCCCGGCCCTGGAATCCTGGTTCGCCGCGATGCAGGACCGGTGGCGCCAGGATGCGCCGCGATCGTTCTCGTCGTACTTCGAGCAGCGAAAGTTCGAGGACGAGGGGTCATTCGCGACGTTCCTGGCCTGCCAGATCGACGGCGCCCCCGGCGTGCCGACCTGGTCCGCCGCGGCGCTGGGCGACGCCGTGCTCTTCCACGTCCGCGGACACACCCTGATCGATCGGTTTCCACGCATCGAGCCGGCGGACTTCGGACTCGATCCGAATGGAATCTCGACCCAGCCCACCGCGCGGGCACACATGAGCAAGGGATTGCTCCTTCGATCCGGACCACTGGAAGCCGGCGATCGGCTGTATCTGGCCACCGATGCGATGGCCCATTGGATGCTCGAAGCCAGCCGCAACGACCCGCTCGGCCTGTGGACCGTGCTCGCCGGGATCGAGCACCCGGATCTGTTCCGCCGCATCGTCCGGGACGCCCGATCGTCGCACGCCATGCACAACGACGACGTGACGCTGATCCGAATCGTCCTCGACGATTCAAACCCACGCTGGCTGGTGGTGTGCCAATGAGTTCCTTCCCGAGCGCCGACGACTACATCCGCGCGGTGCAAGCCCCGGCGCGGGTCTTCAGCACACCCGGCCTGCGCGCGGCCGACTTCGCGCTGCACCCGCTCTTCCAGATTCCGATGCCTGCGTCCGGGTTCTCCGCGGTCGTCTTCCGTGCCCGGGTGGACGGCATCGATCGCGCGCTGCGGTTCTTCATCCGCGACGACGCATCCAACCGGCCGCGCTACGACGCGCTGGAACGCTACTTCGCCGGACACCGGCTGACCGACTGCGTGGCCAATCCCACCTGGGTCGACGATGCGATCTCGGTGGACTCGCAACGCTGGCCGATGGTTCAGATGGACTGGGTCAACGGACGAACACTCGACGAGCACATCCGATTCCTGGTCGAGAACGGCGACACCGCGGCCCTGCGCGCGCTTGCCGACGCCTGGCTGCGCCTCGTGATCCGCCTCCAGTCGGCCGGATTCGCACACGGCGACCTGCAGCACGGCAACGTCATGGTCGATCAGTCGGGGGCGCTGCGCCTGGTCGACTTCGACGGGTCCTGGATCCCCGAATTCGGCACGGACGCGCCACCGGGCGAGACCGGACACCCGAACTACCAACTGGTCGGCCGACCGTGGGGCCGGTGGATGGATACGTTCTCGGGCCTGCTGATCTACACGGCGCTCATCGCGCTGTCCAGGAGTCCGTCGCTGTGGACCCGGCTGAGCACCGACGAGAACATTCTCTTCCTCAGGGACGACTTTTCCGCCCCGTTCCGCACCGAAGCCTGGACGGAACTGGCCGCCCTGCACGACGACGAGATCGACCGACTGTCCGCGCTTATCCAACGATGCTGCGACACCCCGGCGGTCGCCCAGGCACTGCTGCGGACGATCGTCGGCCCGACTGGCGATCCTGGCCCTCACACCAGGCCAGCCGAGTCGCCGACCGGCAACGAGCCGCGCGCCACGCCGGGCACCGACGACGAGCCTTGGTGGAGCACCGTGCAGCGCGAGGCCGCGGCCAGGGACGCGCGGCCCGCCGAGCCCGTGGGTGTTCCCGCCGCGGCGTCGGTGCTCACCCGGGATCGGGCCCGGCCGGATCCCTCGCCGAACGCGGCCGGGCTCCCGGCGCCACCCCCGCCGTTGGTGCGGACCGGCCCCGCGTGGGCGGGCGGCGTGCGGTCCGGCGGCAGCCGGGTCGCCATCGCGCTGGCCGTTGCCTGCGCCCTCGGACTGCTGGTCGGAATCGTCGTCGCCGCGGCCAACAAGAGCAGCGATCAGGGCGTCGCCGCGGGCCTGATCACGATCGCGCTCGCGTTCGGGGCCGCGTTCACACTGCTCAGGACCCAGCGATGAGCCCGCCGGAGGAGCAGGGGCCGTCCGGGCCGCTCCCTCCCACGACCGGGGCGGAGTCGCCGACGCCCGCGGAACCGGCAGCCGCGGAGCCGGCGCACCGTGGTCGGCCGCCGTCCACCCGCGGTGTTCTGTGGGCGGTCAGCGGCGCCGTCACGGCCGCTGTCGCCGTCGCGGCGACCTTCCTGGTCGCCGGCGCCGGTTCCTCCGCGGTGCAGCGGCCGGGATCGGTGACGACCCCGCTGTCACGGACGACAGTGACAACGCCCCCGACGATCACCACACCGACGATCACCACACCGACGATCACCACACCGACGATCACCACGCCGACGACGACCCGCTCCACGATCACCACACCGACACCGAGTCGCCCGGTCGTCACCTCGCCGGTCCGCTCGACGCCGTCATCCACCGTGTTCACGCCGCCCGCCGGTCTTTCCGCGGCGCAGCAGGCCCTCTGGAAGAGGTTGCCGATGGAGGGCGTCTACTACGACCTGTGCGTCGGGTACCCGCCCGGCGAACAAATCTCCGGCATTGCCGTGAACGCGTCCTTGCAATGCCCTCTCGCCGACTCCGGGATGGACCAGCCGATCACCTACTATCAATTCCCGTCCGGCGCCGCGCTCGATCGATACATGGACCTGCGGGCATCCGGCGTCGGCACACCCACCGGAATCTGCGAATCCGGTCAGGAAACGAACAGTCGTTGGACGGCCGGCGGGGTCGATGAAGGTCGAATGGTGTGCGTCGACAACGTCAACAATGGAGTGGCGTTGTTCAAGATCGTCTTTGCCTATGACGCGGACAGTACCGCTGCCGTCGTCCAGGATGCCGATCCGGCCACGGTGATCGCTTGGTGGCAGGAACACGCGGTCGGCCAGTTCGAGGAGAACTGACAGATGTCGCACGTCGCACGCCTCACCGCGTCACTGTCAGGTGTGCAAGGGGCCTATTTCCGCTGGATCATCCTGGCAACCGCCGGCGCGGTGGGGTTGACATTGGGCTTCCTCGGATGGCTCCAGGTCCTGCAACCCGGATCACCATATGACGTCGCCGACGCGGGCTATCGGACGTTCCTCCTCCTGGGATACGGCGGAGCTCCGCCCAGTCCGATGCCCTGGACCCTCGGCACGGCCCGGCTCCTGCTGCCCGTCGTCGCCGGGTGGACGGCGGTGGCCGCGCTGGCGGTGCTGTACCGGGAACGGTTCGCGCTGATCCGACAACCGTTCCGGTCCGGTCATGTCGTCGTCGTCGGACTGGGCGACAAGGGGATGGCGTTCGTTCGGTCCAGCCGCCGGGCGGGTCATCGGGTGGCGGCGATCGAACGGGATCCCAACGCCGCAACCATTGCCGCCGCGCGCGGGCTGGGCGCGGTGGTCGTGATCGGTGACGGGCAGGAACCCGAGATACTGGCGTCCGCGGGCGCCAGGCGGGCTCGCGCGGTCTTCGCGGTGACCGGCGACGACGGCGCGAACATCACTGTCGTGCAACGAACTTCCCAGGAGACCGGGTCGGCCGGGACGACGCCGGCCCGCTGCATCGGGCACGTCGGCTCCGCCCGGCTGGGTGAGCTCTTGCGACTGGAAACCATGCGGCGCGCGACGGCGGCGTCGCCCGGCCCCGAGTTCTTCAGCGTCGAGGACTATTCGGCGCAGGGCATCGTCGCCCGGTTCGCACGCGGTGCCGACGGGGTGTGGCGAGCGCCGCTCATCCTGGTCGGGATCACCACGTTGGCGATGCGGGTGCAGACGGAGCTGGCGCGCAACCGGGACCGCGAGGGAGCCGGTACGCTCACCGTCCTGACCGTGCCGGCGAACGCCGACGGGCATGCCGCCGTGCCGTACGACGAGCCGCCCGACGGCTGCGTGGAGACGATCGCGCTGAACGGGCTGCGCTCGCTCTGGAAGGGTCTGCCGTCCCGCCCGAACGGTCCCGGACCGCTCGTCGTGATCGATCCGGGGGACGACTCCACGGCCGTTTCCATCGCTCTGGCGCTGCGTCCCCTCGTCGCGCGATCGGGCGCGACCATGGTCGTGATCATCCGGCGCGCAGTCGGACTCGGTGCCGCGCTGGACCATTCGACCGACCCTGCCCACGCGGGGATCCATGTCTTCTCCCCGATCGACACGTGTTGTTCCTTCGAACTCGCGGATCTGGGTCAGCTGGAGGCCCTCGCCCAGATGATCCACGAGGAATACGTTGCCAAACGCAGGCAGGAGGGAAGCCGTGCGGACGATCCCGCGCTTGCGCCGTGGAGTCACCTGGCATCGACGCTGCGCGAGTCCAATCGCGATCAGGCACGCGACATCGTGACGAAGCTGTCGCTCGTCGGCTGCACCATCGTCCCGGCAGCTCTTCTGCCGAACCAGAGGTTCCGATTCTCCGACGAGGAGGTGGAACAGTTGGCGGTGCATGAGCACCATCGTTGGTGCGCGGAACGCACCCGGGCCGGGTGGCGACTCGGACCGAAGGACCATGCGGCGATGACGACCCCCTACCTGGTCGACTGGGATGATCTGGGCGAGGACATGCGCGAACTCGACAGGCAGGCGGTGCGAGACATTCCGCGGTTGCTCTTCAGGATCGGCGCAGCGATCTCCCGTGATCCGATCGACCGCCACGCGGTCGCCGGTTGACGACCTCGACGGACGACGCCGAATGGTGATGCCCGCATCCGTGAGCAGGTCGGGCAGGTACCGGGCCGCGTCGATGTCCTTCCTCCGGCTCTCGGCCGGCAGCAATCGACCGGTTGGGTGTCGATCGTGTCCGCCGGACATGCCACAGCGCCCCGGGCCGATTCCGGCCCGGGGCGCTGCCCGTCGTTGGGGTGAGGGGTGTTCGCGGATCAGTAGGTGCTCAGGTCGTTGCCCATGTAGCAGAACGACTCGGTCTCGTGGTCGTCGTAGGTGAAGTACTGCTCGTAGGTGTCGATGTACTCGCCGCTGTAGTCGAAGTCGTACCCGTTCCACTGCGCGTACTGCGCGTACACCATGTAGTAGCCCGGGTCGAAGCTCAGATCGGCCACGTTGTACGAGGCGTAGTAATCAGCCTCCACCCAGTTCCCGTCGGTCACCCACTCCTGCGAGTAGCTGTCCCACACCCAGATCTTGGCGTAGCTGCCGTAGTCGGCGTCCGAGTTGCTGGTGAACACCAACGTGTCACCGCCACACTCCACCGTGGTGCTGAAATACGTGCTGCCGGCGACCGTGTCGGCGTGCGCCTGGCTCGCCGAACCGGCCGCGGCGAACGCGATGAACATCGCGGCGGTGGCCACGACGATGCCCGCCAGACGGCGGACCAGGGTGCGAGCGGTCCCGGAGACCGGGGCGGTGATGACCGAGGTGGTGGCCATGATGTCCTCCTGAAGGGCGGGGATTGCGTGTCCTGACTGGCTGCTGGACACAGAATCCGACCCACCGCTGAAGACCCACCGAAGAACCGCTTAAGCCCCCGCGCTGATCGAACCGCAGTGCCTAGGCATGTCCGTTATGCCGCTTTCTCTTGGCCGAGACGGTCGGTGCGCGGATCAACGCACGATCAAACCGGACATTTCAGGCGCGGATTTCGTGCGTTGAACGGCGGGCCGGCCCCGATGGGGCCGTCCCCTCGGGGTGAACCCGGCCGCGTGACGGGTTTCGTCGCCGCCGGGCCACATCGGCGAGCCGCGCTGATCAAACGTTCAGCAAACCGGACAAAACGGCACTGAAAGTGGGCATTGGATCAGCGCGGGAGCCGCCGGCCCGGACCGGTCACGCCCAGAACCGGTCGCTCTCAGCGGGTTTCGCATCGACCATGCACTCCTCGGGGCGTTCGCAAGCCCCACACCCCTCCCGCGGACACCGCCACGGTGTCGATGATTCGCTCGGCAAGCCTCGCTCACGACGGCGTCCTCCTCGGGGCGTTCGCAAGCTCCACACCCCTCCCGCGGACACCGCCACGGTGTCGATGATTCGCTCGGCAAGCCTCGCTCACGGGATCAGCACCAGCTTGCCGGTGGTCTTCCGGCCGGCCAGGTCCTCCTGCGCCCGGGCGGCGTCGGTCAGCGGGTAGCGGCCGCCGATGCGCACCGTGAGCCGTCCGTCGGCGATCCAGCCGAACACGTCGGCGGCCCTGGCGAGCATCTCGTCGTGATCGGCGACGAAGTCGTAGATCTTCGGCCGGGTCAGCTTCAGCGAGCCGCGCTGATTGAGCCGCTGGATGTCGAAGGGCGGCACCTGGCCGCTCGCGCCACCGAACAGGACCATCATGCCGCGGCGCCGGATCGACTCGAGGGATCCGTCGAACGTCGTCGCACCGACCCCGTCGTAGGCCGCGTCGACGCCCACCCCGCCGGTGAAATCCTTGACCCGGGCGGGAAAGTCGTCGTATCCGATGACCACTTCGTCGGCCCCGGCCGCCCTGGACAGCTCGGCCTTGTCCGGCGTGGACACCGTGGTGATCACCCGGGCGCCCTTGAGCTTCGCGATCTGGGTGAGCAGCAGGCCCACGCCACCCGCGCCGGCGTGGATCAGCACGCTGTCGCCCGGCTCGATCCGGTACACGTCGGTGGCCAGGGCCTGGGCGGTCAAGCCCTGCAGCGTCACGCCGGCGGCCTGCTCGTCGGACACGTCGTCGGGCACCGGGATGAACTTGTCGGGCGTGTCGACCACCGCCTCCGCGTACGAGCCGAACACGTCCAGCCAGGCCACCCGATCGCCGACGCCGAACGCCGTCACCCCGGCACCGACGGCGATCACTCGACCGGCCCCCTCCAGACCGAGCACCCGCGGCAGCGACAGCGGGTAGACGCCCTGCCGGTGGTAGATGTCGATGAAGTTCACCCCGGCCGCCGCCACCTGGACGGCGAGCTGGCCGGGACCGGCCTCGGGCACCTCGACCTCGGCGTACCGCAGCACCTCCGGACCACCGTTCTCGCTGATCTGGATCGCGTGCATCAGTCCTTCACCCATGGCCGGTTTCAACCTTTCTCCCGGTCGGTGCGACCGGACGTCGTCGGTGTGTCGGTTCGCTCGCCCGGCTCGGCGCCTCGGATGGTGCGGCGCAGCCTGGGCACCCGGTCGGCCAGGGCGCGTTCGCCGCCGTACCCGGTCGGGTGGTAGTAGTCGCGGCCGACCAGCTCGTCCGGCGGGTACTGCTGGGCGACCACGGCACCGGGATGGCTGTGCGGGTACACGTAGCGCTGAGCGTTGCCCAGCCGCGCGGCGCCCGGGTAGTGGCCATCCCGCAACGGCGCCGGCACAGAGCCGGCCCGCCCCTCCCGCACGTCCGCCAGCGCGGCGTCGATCGCGGTGATGACGGCATTCGACTTCGGCGCGGTGGCCAGGTGGATGGTGGCCTGCGCCAACGCGATCCGCGCCTCCGGCAACCCCACCAGCTGGACCACCTGGGCGGCCGCCACCGCGACCGGCAGCGCGGTCGGATCGGCCATCCCGACGTCCTCGGAGGCGTGGATCATCAGCCGGCGGGCGATGAACCGCGGGTCCTCCCCCGCCTCGATCATCCGGGCCAGGTAGTGCAACGCCGCGTCCACGTCGCTGCCCCTGATCGACTTGATGAACGCGCTGGTGACGTCGTAGTGCTGGTCACCGGATCGGTCGTAGCGGACCGCCGCCCGGTTGACCGCCCTTTCGACGGCGGCCAGGTCGATCTCCCCGGGGCCGGCCTCGACGGCGGGCTCGCCCGGCGACCGGTCGTCCAGTTCGCGGACCGACTCGGCGGCCGCTTCCAGCGCGGTCAACGCGCGCCGCGCGTCACCGCCGGCCAGTGCGACCAGGTGCCCCTTCGCCTCGTCCGACACGGTGAACGCACCGGCCAGTCCGCGCTGGTCGGCCACGGCCCGGTCGATCAGTTCGGCCACCTCGGCGTCCGTCAACGGCTGCAACTGCAGGATCAGCGACCGCGACAGCAACGGGGAGACCACCGAGAAGAACGGGTTCTCGGTGGTGGCGGCGACCAGCACGATGGTGCGGTCCTCGACCGCGGCGAGCAGCGAGTCCTGCTGGGTGCGGGAGAACCGGTGCACCTCGTCGATGAACAGCACGGTCTGTTCACCGGTGGCGCGCAGCCGGGCGGCGGCGTCCGCGATGACCGCGCGGACCTCCTTGACGCCCGCCGAGACCGCGGACAGCTGGGCGAAATACCGTCCGGTGGACCCGGCCACCAGCGTCGCCAGCGTGGTCTTGCCGGTGCCCGGCGGCCCGTACAGCAACATCGACGACGGGGCGCCGCCCTGCACCAGCCGTCGCAACGGGGCGCCGGGCCCCAGCAGGTGCTGCTGGCCGACGACCTCGTCCAGCGTCCGCGGCCGCATCCGTGCGGCCAGCGGCGCGTGCCGGTCGATCGCGCGGTCGGGGCGCCAGGCGCGCCCAGCGGACTGCCCGGACCCGACCGGTCGCTCCGCGCCGTCGCCGCCGACGGCGAACAGGCCGGGCTCGTCGGTCACGCCGCCGCCTCACTCACCCGATCGACGCTACCGCCCGCGCCGGGGGTGGCACGAACGGGCCGGTGCCCGGCGTCAGACCGCGGCGTTCACCGCGGCCGGGGTGTCGGACACCGCGACCAGCCTGTGCACCAGGCGCATCTTGTCCAGCACGGCCGGCGGCAGCACGAACGGGTACAGGTCCTTGTGCCCCATCGAACGATTGATCATGTTCAGCGACCACGCGAGCGGCAGCCACAGGGCGATGATCCGGTCGAACCCGACGTCGCCGGGCAGCGGCTGGCTGGCCGCGGCGCCGGCCGGGGCGAACCCGAAGGCCGCCGCGGTGTCGATGGTGTCCCGGATGTGCAGGTAGTGCGCGAACGTCTCGGCCCAGTCCTCGGCCGGGTGCATGGTGGCGTAGGAGGACACGTAGTTCTCCTCCCAGCCCTCCGGCGCGCCCTGCGAATAGTGCCGGTCCAGCGCGGCCTGATAGTCCAGGTCGGGGTCGCCGAACAGGGCCTCGAACTCCTGCCGGGCCGGGCCGGTCTCGGCGAGCACGAAGAAGTAGTAGTGCCCGGTCTCGTGCCGGAAGTGCCCCAGCAGCGTCCGGTACGGCTCGTCCATCGAGGTCCGCAGCTGCTCGCGGTGCACGTCGTCGCCTTCGGCCAGGTCCAGGGTGATGACGCCGGAGTCGTGGCCGGTGACGACCGGCGCGTTCGTGCTGGACAGCAGGTCGAAGGTCAGCCCCCGCTCCGGATCGGCGACCCTGTCGGTGATCGGCAGCCCCAGCTCGACCAGCTCGACCACCAGCCGCCGCTTGGCCGCCTCCGCCTCGGCGAACGCCGGCAACGCCGGATCGCCGTCGGACGGGCGGGTCCGGGTCAGCGAGCAGGACCGGCACAGCGGGCCGCCGTCGCCGGGCACCAGCCAGTTGCACGCGGCGACGTGCAGGTTCGCGCACATCCGGCGGGCCGGTTGCTGGGTCGTCACGCCGTCCGCGCCCAGCACGGCGAAGTCCCGCGCGGCCAGGTCGAAGCCGAGGGAGTTGCCGCAGTTGAGGCAAACGGAGTTCTCGAAGGCCAGCTGCTGGCCACAGTGCGGGCAGGCGAAATCGCGCATTGATGATTCTCCCCGGTCGTCCGGATCGCGTCGGCCCGCCGAGGGCGGGGTGACCCTGTGTCGGGCGGATTCACTGTAGTGCTCGCCCGGCAAGCACATTCCCCGCTGTGCGTCCGGGTCAAACCCTGTGCGTCCGGGTCAAACCCTGTGCGTCCGGGTCAAACCGGCGCCACGTCCACCGACACGTCCATCTCGTTGCTCTCCGCATCGGTGTAGATCACCCCGCGCAACGGCGGCACGTCGTCGTAGTCCCGCCCCCAGGCGACGACGGTGTAACGCTCGTCGGCCAGCGCGTCGTTGGTCGGGTCGAACCCGAGCCAGCTGCCGTCGGCCAGCCGCACCGCCGCCCAGGCGTGGCTGGCGTCCGCGCCGATCACCCGCTCGCGGCCCGGCGGGGGGTCGGTGGCCAGGTAGCCGGACACGTACCGGCAGGCCAGGCCGACCGAACGCAGGCAGGCGACGGCCAGGTGCGCGAAGTCCTGGCACACGCCGGCCCGCGCCTGGAGCACGTCGGTGACCGTGGAGGATACCGACGTGGATCCGGGGCGGTAGGTGAACTCCGAGTAGATCCGGTGGGTGAGGTCGCGCACCGCGTCGCCGATCGGGCGGCGGTCGGCGAAGGTCTCCCGCGCGTACTCCCGGATCTGCGCCGGCATCCGCACCAGCGGTGAGGCCAGGGTGAACTCCACCGCGCGCCGATCGTCCGATCCGGTCAGCCGGGCGCGTTCCCAGGGCAGCCGGGTGGCCGCGGCATCGACGGCCGGCTCGGCCACCTCGACCTCGGACAGCCCGGTGACGATCAGTTCGGTGTGCGTCGCGGTGACGTGGAAGTAGCTGTTCGGGTTTCCGTAGACGTCGACGTCGTGCGTGATGTCCGACGGCTCCGGGTCGATGGTCAGCGAGTGCGACAGGCACCGCTGCCGGCCCGGGATGTCCCGCGGGCGCAGGTATCCGCGTCCGAACGAGGTAGACACCTCGTCCGAGTAGCGGTAGGCGGTGCGGTGCTCGATCCGATAGTGGCGGGTCATCCGGACACCTCCTCCAGCGTGACCACACCGAGCGACTGCATCGGGCGGGGATGCCAGAAGTGTTGGACGGCAATCGCATCGGCGATGCCGCGGAACGCGTCGTACAGCCCGTCGAGCAGCGTCAGCAGGTCCGTGCGCAGGCCGTCCGCGTCGGTGTGGTCCAGGTCCTCCGGACGCACCCGGCGCAGCACGGCGTCCAGTTCCTCCAGCCGGCGTTGCGGGCGGGAGGTGCCGGACGAGTCGGGCAGGGCCCGCAGATCCGCCCGCGCGGCGGCCACCTGATAGGCCAGCGACCGCGGGTTGCCCACGTCCAGCAGCAGCAGCTCGAGGGTGGTCGCCACCTGGATGCGCCCCCGGTACCGGCGCCGGTAGGTCACCCCCGACTCGCTGGCGTTCAGCACCGATTCGACCACCAGGGAGTCGGTCGCCGGGCTGTGCGAGCGGGTCAGGGCGGCCCGCAGCAACGCGGTGACCTGCTGGGCCCGCTCGATGCGCCGCCCCAGGTCCAGGAAGTACCAGCCGGGATCGCGGATCATGTTCTCGCTGATCAGGCCGGACAGCGCGAGCATGCCGGAGAGCACGTCGGACTGCGCGGAGGCCAGCACCATGCCGGCGTCCGGCGACGCGTCGGCCAGCTCACCGACCGCCCGGTCGGTGGCCGCCAGCACCATCCAGGTGTCGCCCGACAGCTGGTCGCGCACCGATCGGGCCGACTCCCGCAGGCCGGCCAACGACTGCGCGACCGACCCGTTCTCCGCGGCATCGAGCATCAGCTCGCGGATGCGGTGGGTGGGCTCCTCCGCCGGACCGAACTGCCTGGTGCCGGACACCCTGGCCACCGCCGACAACAACACCGGCACACAGCCGGCGCCCAGATGCTCGGGCCGGAACCGGAAGTCGTCCACCCGGTACCGGGCCGCGATCAGCAGCCGGACCAGGTCCTCGGTGCGTTCGGCGTACCGGCCGAGCCAGAACATGTCCTCCAGCACGCGCGGCGACGCGGTCGACTCGATCGGCTCCGGCGCCACCAGCGGGCCCTCGTACAGCCAGACCCGGCCCTCCCGCCGCTCCGGGGCGTCGGCCCGGGCCGAGCGCACCCACACGTCCTTGGCCACGCTGGTCCGGCCGCGGCCGGCCGAGGTCAGCTCGCCGTTCTGCACCCGGCCGAGGGAACCGGGCATCGCCACGTACCCGGACCCGTGCGCGACGGTGAACACCCGCAGGCTGACCTGGCCGGCGGTCAGTCCCGCCGGGGTCGCCATCGGTGCCTCCGAGAACGGGGCCACCTCCTGCCCGACCCACTGCGCCGGCTCGGCCTCGATCCGGGCCCGCCAGGTGTCCAGCTGGCCGCGGCTCATCATGGCCGGGAACTCCGAGCGCGACCGGACGGCGGACCGCAGCACCATCCGGTCCAGGTTGGCCAGCACGTGCCGGCGGCCGCGGTCGTCACCGCACCAGAACGTGGGCACCGACTCGATCTTCAGGCCCTCGCCGAGCACCGCCCGGGCCAGGCCCGGCAGGAAAGGGATGAGCCCGGGGTTCTCCAGGATGCCGCTGCCGAGCGTGTTGACCACGCTCACCGTGCCCCGGCGGCAGGCCTCGGCCAGCCCGACGACGCCGAGTCGGGAGTCCGGACGCAGGTCGAGCGGGTCCGACCAGGCCGCGTCCACCCGCCGGACGACCACGTCCACCGGCTCGAACCGGCCCATCGAGCGCATCCACAGCCGGCCGCGGCGGATCGTCAGGTCGGCGCTCTCCACCAGCGGCACACCCAGCAGCGAGGCCAGCATCGCCTGGTCGAACGCGGTCTCCGAGTGGGTCCCCGGGGTGAACACCACCACTCGGGGGTCCTCCGCCTCGCTGGGCGCGATGGAGGCCAGCGCCGAGCGCATGGTGTGGAAGAACGCGGACAGGCCGCGCGGCGCGGTCCGCCGGAACAGGTCGGGCAGCACCTTGGACACCGCGCGCCGGTCGGCCATCGCGTAGCCGGCCCCGGACGGCGCCTGGGTGCGGTCGCCCAGCGCCCGGAACTCGCCGGTGACGTCCCGGCAGACGTCCAGCGCGTGGAAGAACAGCTGGTGCGCGCCCGGGATCGTGATGCCGTGCGCCGGCCGCAGGTAGCCGGGGTGCTGGTAGACCAGTTCCGCCGGCAGCAGCCCGCGGTCGATCAGCCGGCCGGCCGCGTAGAGGTCGGTCAGCACCGCGTCCAACAGGGTGGACCGCTGGATCAGCCCGGCCTCCAAGCGGGCCCATTCGGACTCGGCGACGACCAGCGGCAGCGGGTCCAGCCGCCACCGCTCCGCGCCGGCCGGCGGTCCGTCTGGATGCCCGGTCACCGTGTCCACCGGGGTGTAGGTGACGCCGTCGTCCTCCAGCAGCCGCTCCACCTGCCCGGTCAGTTCGGACAGGCCCGGCTCCCCGACGGCGTCGATCTCGGCGGCCAGTTCGGACCAGCCGGGCAGCAGGCTGCCGTTCCGGCCGGTCATCTCGTCGTACCGGCGGGGGTCGCCGACACCGGGGGTGAACATGCCACTGCGCGCCAGGTACGCCTCGACCAGGGAAGCCGGCGGGGGCGGCCCGGTCACCCGACCGGGCCGCGACGCGTTCACCGGACCCGACATCGTCACCGGCAGATGGCCCTGGCCCGGCGCAGGTCGAGCAGGCCCGGCGCGGTGTGGTCGACGGCGAGCAGGCTCGCGCGCTCCCGAAGCTGGTTGACGTCGATCTCCCCGGGGCTGTGCCCGGCCGCGTCGAACCGCCGGGTCCGCCGCGCCTCGGCCTCCATTGCGTTCACCGGAGGATTGTCGTAGCTGCGGCCGCCCGGATGCGAGACGTGGTAGGTCGCACCGCCCAGGGACAGCCCGCTCACCGCGTCCACCACGTCGAACACCAGCGGCGAGTCCGGGGGGATCGTCGGGTGCAGCGAGCTCGGCGGCTGCCACGCCCGGTAGCGGATGCCGGCCACCATCAGCCCGGGCACTCCGGTCGGCTGCAGCGGCACCGGGTACCCGTTGCAGGTCACCCACACCTGCCCCAGGCCGGCTGCGCCGGTCAGGCTGACCTGCAGCCGCTCCACCGACGAGTCGACGTACCGGGCGGTGCCGCCGGCGGCGGCCTCCTCCCCCAGCACGTGCCAGGGCTCGATGGCCCAGCGCAGCTCCAGGCCCATCCCGCCGACCGTCACGGTCCCCAGCCGGGGGAACCGGAACTCGAAGAACGGGTCCAGCCAGCTGGTCCGGAAATCGATGCCGTGCGCTCGCAGATCCGCTGCCACCTCGGCGATGTCGGCAATGACGTAGTGCGGCAACAGGTACCGCCCGTGCAGGTTGTCGCCGTGCCGGATCAGCGGGGCGCGCAGCGGCTCGTCCCAGAACCTGGACACCAGCGCCCGCACGAGAAGGGCCTGCACCAAAGCCATCTGGGCGTGCGGAGGCATCTCGAAGCCGCGCAGCTCCAGCAGGCCCAGGCGGCCGCGGGCCGAGTCCGGGCTGTACAGCTTGTCGATGCAGAACTCCGCCCGGTGGGTGTTCCCGGTGATGTCGGTGAGCAGATGCCGCAGGGCGCGGTCGACCACCCAGGGCGCCACCGAGCCGTCCGTGCGGCCGCCCGCCCGGTCGATCGCCCGCTCCACTTCGGAGAAGGCGATCTCCAGCTCGTACAGGCTCTCCGGCCGGCCCTCGTCGGCCCGGGGCGCCTGCGAGGTCGGGCCGATGAACTGCCCGGAGAACAGGTACGACAGGGCCGGGTGCCGCTGCCAGTGGGTGAGCAGCGAGACCAGCAGGTCCGGCCGGCGCAGCAGCGGCGACTCGGCGGGACTGGCACCGCCGACGGTGATGTGGTTGCCGCCGCCGGTACCCCGGTGGCTGCCGTCGACGGCGAACGTCTCGGTGCCCAGCCGGCTGAGCCTGGCCTGCTCGTACAACGTTGTCGTGAGCTGGACCTGTTCGTCCCAGCCGGCCACCGGCTGCACGTTCACCTCGATGACGCCCGGGTCCGGGGTGACCGACAGGGTCTGCAGCCGCGGGTCGTTCGGCGGCGGGTACCCCTCCAGCACCAGCGGCAGGCCCAGCGTGGAGGCGGCGTGGTCGATCGCCGCGATCAGCTCCACCCAGGGGTCGAGCTCCTGGATCGGCGGCAGGAACACGTGGATCAGGCCGCCGCGGGCCTCGATCACCAGCGCGGTGGTCGGTGCGCCGTCCGCCGGGACGACGACGGCGCGGGGCCGGCCGGCCTGCGTCGCCGGCAGCGGCGGCCGGGCGGTCAGCGGGTCCGGGTCGACCGGGGGTTCCGGGGGCTGCCAGGAGATCGCGTCCAGCGGCAGCCGCAGGCCGGCCGGGGAGTCGCCTGGCACCAGCGCGATCCGGCCGCGACGCAGCCGCCAGTCGGCGCTGGCCCAGCCGGTGGTGGGCGGCTCGGCGTGCGGCGGCTCGGCGTTCGCCGGATCGGCGTGCGGCCGATCGGTGGGTTCGGTCCGGTCCAGGGGCAACTCCGCGGGCAACCGGTGCAACGGCAGCACGAACGCCGTCGGCTCGGTCACCGCCGCGTCCAGCTTGGCCAGCAGCTCGACCCTGGCCTCCGGGCCGTCCTCGTCGAGGTCCTCGGTGACCGGCTCACCGGCCGGCATCCGGACCTGGGCCGCCAGCTTGGCCAGTGCGTCCTCGTAGGCGGGCCGCACCTGCGACCGCGGCAGCTCGAACCAGCCGGCGACGGCGCCGGCGAACCGTCCGGCGTCGGCGACGGTGGCGTCCGGCCGCGCGTCCCCGGCCGAGCCCGGCGCGCCCTCCTCGGTCGACTCCGCCGCCCAGGGGTCGGCGAACAGCGACGGATCGGACCACAGCGGCACGCCGTCGGCCCGCCAGTGCAGCACGATCTGCCAGCGTGGCAGCGGCTCGCCCGGATACCACTTGCCCTGGCCGCGGTGCACGACCCCGCCGTGCGCGTAGATGCCACGCAGCCGCTCGGCGAGCACCCCGGCGCGTTCGCGCTTGTGCGGTCCGTCGGCGGCGGTCGTCCACTCGGCGGCGGTCAGGTCGTCGATCGACACGAACGTCGGCTCGCCGCCCATGGTCAGCCGCACGTCGGACTCGACCAGCCGCCGGTCCACCTGGCGGCCCACCTCCTGCACGGCCGCCCACTGCTCGGCGCTGTACGGCAGGGTGACCCGCGGGTCCTCGTGCACCCGGCGGACGATGTTGGAGTACTCCAGGGTGGTCTGGGCGACGCCGGTGGCGCCGGTGATCGCCGCCGCCGTCGACGGGTGCGGCGTCGCGGACAGCGGGATGTGCCCCTCCCCGGCGAACAGCCCGGACGTCGGGTCCATGCCGATCCAGCCGGCGCCCGGGATGTACACCTCGGCCCAGGCGTGCAGGTCGGTGAAATCCGCGGCCGGGCCCGACGGGCCGTCCAGCGACGGCACGTCGGAGGTCAGCTGCACCAGGTACCCGGACACGAACCGGGCCGCCAGGCCCAGCTCCCGCAGCAGTGACACGAGCAACCAGGCCGAATCCCGGCAGGACCCGATGGCGGTGGCCAGCGTGTGGTCCGGGGTCTGCACCCCCGGTTCCATCCGCACCGAGTAGCCGACGTCCCGCTGCACCGCGCTGTTCAGCTGGACCAGGAAGTCGACGATCGGCGTCTTTTCTACGATCGGAAAGTCCTTCAGCCAGCCGCTGACGAGAGGCCCGGGTCCGCTGCCCGGGTCGCCCTCGTCGACCGGCCGCAGGTACGGCTCCAGATCCGCGGCCAGCTCCGGCGGATAAATGAACCCGTAGTGCTCGGCGTCCTCCTCGATGAAGAAGTCGAACGGGTTGACCACCGCGAGATCGGCGACCAGGCCGACGGTGATGGTCAGCTCGCGGGCCCGTTCCGGGAACACCAGCCGGGCCATGAAGTTGCCGAACGGGTCCTGCTGCCAGTTCACGAAGTGGTTGGCCGGCTCGACGGTCAGCGAGTAGGACTCGATCTTCGTCCGCGAATGCGGCGCCGGCCGCAGCCGGACCACGTGCGGGTGAATGGTGACCAGCCGGTCGAAGCGGTAGGTCGTGCGGTGCTCGAGTGCCACCTTGATGCCCACGCTGCTCCCTTCTCCACGTCGCCGGGAATCGATCCGGCTGCGGGGCAGGGACCAGTTCGCGTGGCCGGAGGGGTGTACCGCTGGGGGCACACTCTATGCAGGACGTGTTTCGGCAGTTTTATCCGGCCGTTTTTCCGGTACCGCGTCGACCCCGGCCTCCTTGCGCTGCTCCGGGGTGATCGGCGCGGGCGCGGCGGTCAGCGGGTCGTAGCCGCCGCCGGACTTCGGGAACGCGATGACCTCCCGCAGCGACGACGCCTTCGACAGCAGCATGACGATGCGGTCCCAGCCGAACGCGATGCCGCCGTGCGGCGGGGCGCCGAAGGTGAACGCCTCCAGCAGGAAGCCGAACTTGGCCTTGGCGTCCGCCTCGGACAGTCCCATCACCGCGAACACCCGTTCCTGCACGTCGGCGCGGTGGATACGGATCGAGCCGCCACCGATCTCGTTGCCGTTGCAGACGATGTCGTACGCATACGCCAGCGCCGAGCCGGGGTCGGTGTCGAACGTGTCCAGGCACTCCGGCTTGGGTGCGGTGAACGCGTGGTGCACCGCGGTCCAGGTGCTGCCGGCCCCGCCGACGGAGACGGCAGCGCCGTCAGAGGCCTCGCTGACCAATTCGAAGAGGGGCGCATCCACCACCCAGACGAACGACCAGGCGTCCTCGTCGATCAGCCCGCCGCGGCGGCCGATCTCCAGCCGGGCCGCGCCGAGCAGCTCCTGGGTGGACTTGCGCGCGCCGGCGCCGAAGAAGATGGCATCGCCCGGCTCGGCGCCGGCCACCTTGGCCAGGCCGGCCCGCTCGTCCTCGCTGATGTTCTTGGCCACCGGGCCGCCCAGCGTTCCGTCGTCCGCGACGGTGACGTAGGCCAGGCCGCGGGCACCGCGCTGCTTGGCCCACTCCTGCCAGGCGTCGAACCCGCGCCGCGGGGTGCTCGCGCCGCCCTTCTGCACGACCGCGCCGACGTACGGCGCCTGGAACACCCGGAACGGGGTGTCGGCGAAGTACTCGGTGAGCTCGGTGATCTCCAGATCGAGCCGCAGGTCCGGCTTGTCCGATCCGTACCGGTTCATCGCGTCCGTGTAGGTCATCCGGGCGATCGGCAGCTCGATCTCGTGCCCGATCAGCCGCCACAGCGCGGCGATCACCTGCTCGCTGATCGCGATGACGTCGTCCTGGTCGACGAACGACAGCTCCATGTCCAGCTGGGTGAACTCCGGCTGCCGGTCGGCCCGGAAGTCTTCGTCCCGGTAGCAGCGGGCGATCTGGTAATACCGCTCCATCCCGGCGACCATTAGCAGCTGCTTGAACAGCTGCGGGGACTGCGGCAGGGCGTACCAGGAGCCGGGCCGCAGGCGGGCCGGCACGAGGAAGTCGCGAGCACCCTCCGGCGTGCTGCGGGTGAGCGTGGGCGTCTCGATCTCCACGAACCCGGCGTCGTCCAGGACCTGCCTGGCGGCCCTGCTGACCTGGGCGCGGAGGCGGATGGCGTGGGCCGGGGCGGACCGGCGCAGGTCCAGGTAGCGGTACTTGAGCCGGGTCTCCTCGCCGACGCTGACGGTGTCGTCGATCTGGAACGGCAGCGGCGCGGATTCGGCGAGCACCTCCAGGTCGGTGGCCTCGACCTCGATGGCGCCGGTGGGCAGCTCGGGGTTCTCGTTGCCCGCCGGCCTGATGGCCACCCGGCCGGTCACCCGGACGCAGTACTCGCTGCGCAGATGATGGGCGGCGGCCAGCACGTCCCCGGAGTGGAACACCACCTGGGCGACGCCCGAGGCGTCCCGCAGATCGATGAAGATCACCCCGCCGTGGTCCCGGCGGCGGGCCACCCACCCGGCGAGGGTGACGGTGGTGCCGTCGTCGGAAGGGCGCAGGGAGCCGGCATTGCGATCGCGGAGCACGTGAGAGTTCCTCTGGGCGGGGACGGATGACCGCGCCGATCCTACGGCTCGGCCCGGCCGCCGCTCGTCTCGCGCGGGTGTCCACATGCGTCGAACCATCCACATTCTCGGCGACGGCCTCGAACGAGCGGGGTCCGACGGCTGAACTGGCGTCGTGGACAGCACCCTCCTCGCCCTGCATGCGGGCCTGGACGCGGTGCTCCGCCTGCAGGACGGGATCATCCGCCGTGATCAGGCGATGGCCGCCGGGCTTGCCGAGTCGACCGTGTCCAGCCGCGTCCGGCGCCGGGCCTGGATCCGGGTGCTGCCGGGCGTGTACGCCGTCGACGTCGACCCGTGCACGCCGACCTCACGCGTCCGCGCCACCGGGCTGTGGGCCGGCGACGACTCGACGATCTCCGGCTCGGCCGCGGCCTGGTGGTGGGAGCTCACCGACCGGCCGCCCGAGGTGATCGAGGTGCTGGTGCCGCCGTCACGACGGATGTCCACGGTGAAGGGCATCCGGGTGACCCGGGCGGTGGTGGACGAGCGAGAGGTCGACCGGCACCGCCGGCTGCGGCTGACCACACCGGCAGCGACCTGCCTGCGGTTGGCTCGCCTCGGCGAACCGGACCTACTCGACGTCGCGTTACGGCACGGGATGCAGCAGGTCCAGCTCGACGACGCGCTGCAGCTCGGACGAGGCAGGCGCGGTCAGGCACGTGCCCGGCGCAGCGACGTGCGTGACAGTCCCTGGTCGACACCCGAACGCGCGCTGCACCGCCTGTTCCGCGAGGCGGACATCACCGGATGGACGGCGAACCCGCCGGTCCTGCTCGCGAGCGGCCGGCGGCGTCATCCCGACGTCCTGTTCGAGGAGGTCCGGCTGATCGTCGAGGTCGACGGGCGCCGCCACCACAGCACGCCGGCCGAACACGACGCCGATCACCAGCGGCAGAACGCGCTCACCGAGCTGGGATACACGGTGCTGCGCTTCACCCCGCGGCAGATCGCCCGAGAGCCGGACATGATCATCGCGCTGGTTCGCCGCACCCTCGCCCGCCTCGGCGCAGGGTGAACCTCCAGGTTCGCGTTGGGTGAAATCTCCGGCGCCGTGCTGTCTCCGGCGCCGGTGGCCGAGTGAACCAAAGACATGCACCCAAGGCCGGGCTGAACGTCTTTGGTTCACTCGAACCGCCAGCCACCACAGCCGGCCCAGCCGAACGCGAACCACAGCGGCACCGGCCGCCACGCCATCGCCACCCGCACGCAGGGTGCACACCCCGCCGCCGCTGACCGTCGCCGCGGCCACCCCGGCTCCGGTGCCGGGCCCGGCGTCAGGCGGGCCGGCTCCCGGCGGCGACGCCCACCCCGGCAGAGGCCTGGGCGATCAGCTCCATCGACCGCAGCTTGGCGTCCAGCCCGTAGGCCCGGGTGGAGATGATCATCTCGGCCACGCCGAACCGCGCGGCAAGCTCGTCCAGCCCGGCGGCGACCTGCTCGGCCGAGCCCACCACCTCCGTGCTGCCCATCACCCGCAGCAGGTCCAGCTCGGCCGCCGAGTACGGGTAGGCGGCGGCCTGCTCGGGCGTCGGGATCTCCTGCAGCCGCCCGGACCGCAGCAGCAGCATCGACAACGCTCCGGCCCGCGCCTGGTACCGGGCCTGCTCCTCGGTGTCCGCGGCGAGCGCACCGACCCCGATCATCGGGTACGGCTCGGCGAGCACCGCGGACGGCCGGAACAGCGACCGGTACAAGTCCAGCGCGGCCCCGGTGTTGCCACCGGCGCCGGCGAAGTGGTGCGCGAACGCGTAGGGCAGGCCGAGCTTTGCGGCCAGCCGGGCGCCGTAGTCGGACGAGCCGAGGATGTACAGCGGCACCGGGATCGCCGGCGTGCTGCGGATTCTCGAGAACGGGTGGTCGGCCGGGAAGTCGGCCTGCATGAAGTGCACCAGTTCGGCGACCTGCTCGGCGAAGTCGTCCGAACCGGCCGTCTGGTCCATCCGGCGGCGCAGCGCGTACGCGGTGAGCTGGTCGGACCCCGGAGCCCGGCCGAGCCCGAGGTCGATCCGCCCCGGGTGCAGGGCGGCCAGGGTGCCGAACTGCTCCGCGATCACCATCGGCGCATGGTTGGGCAGCATCACCCCACCCGAACCCAACCGGATGGTCGAGGTGTGCGCGGCCAGGTGGGCCAGCAGCACGGCCGGGGCCGACGACGCGACGGCGGGCATGCCGTGGTGCTCGGCCACCCAGAACCGGTGGTACCCCAACTGGTCCGCCCGCACGGCGAGCGTGTTGGTGGCGGCCAGGGCCTCGCTCACGGACGTGCCGACGCCGACGCCGGCCAGATCGAGCACGGACAGCCGGACGCCGGCAGTGGTCGTCAACGAGGTGGTCGTCAAGGATTCGTTGCGCACGCTCAGTGACAACCAGCGGCCACACCCGGCTGTTCCCGCCGGGATCGCGGAGCTGTGTCGGAATGTAAGAGCAAGGATCGCTAGTTCGGCGAGTACGTCCCGCGGGCCAGTTCCTCTCCGGCGCGCAGCGACATGCTGCGGATCGTCGCGATCTCCCGGCGCAACAGCTCGGTCAGCAGCGTCAGCCGGTCGTCGACGGTGGGCGCCTGGATCAGCCGCTGCCGATCGGTGAGATCCAGCACCATCACGGACGCGATCGCGTAGGAGCGGTCGACCGGGTCGTCGGGCAGCGTGAACGGCGAGTCCGGGCGGACGCCCTGCGCCTGCAGCACGGCCCGGCGGTACCGGTGGAACAACCGGGCCGTCGACGCGGCCAGATCGGCGGTGCCGGGCGACCGCGACTCGGGCAGGAACTCCACGTCGGCCCGGTCCGGCCGGTCGGCGACCGGCGGGTGGACGGCCAGGATGCGGAACCGGCGGGCGCCCCGCGCCACGACGTCGAACCGGCCGTCGGCATGAGGTGCCACACCGATCAGCTCGGCCGTGCAGCCGACCGGATACAGGCTCTGCACCCCGTGCGGGCCCACCTCGCGTCCGGCCCGGATGGCGACGACCCCGAACTCGGGATGCTCGGCGGCGCGCTCGATCAGGTCCTGGACCAGCCGCCGGTACCGCACCTCGAAGATGTGCAGCGGCAACTGGGCACCGGGAAAGAGCACGGTGCCCAGCGGGAACAACGGCAACGCGACGACGGTCACCCGCCCAGTTGTTACACGTCCAGCAGCGGATGCGGCGAGCCGTGTTCCTCGGCCGGCCGCCGCTGGTAGGCCTTCACGTGCTCACCCAGCCCGGCCAGCCGCTCCTTGCGACCGTCCGGCCCGTGCCCGGCACCGACCCAGTTCACGTACACCCGCTGGTCGTCCGGCCGCAGGGCCTGGAATGCGTCGAGCACGCTCCGGTCTGATTCCAGCACCGCCGCCATGTCCTCCGGCACCGCGACACCCTTGGCAGTGATCATCGTCGAACCCCTCTCGTCGATCATCTGCAGTGTTGATCATCGGCAGGGTCAAGTCTGCCGTGTATGGGTCGGACCTGCCAGGAGCCCAAGGGCCCGATCGGTGAAGAATTGCCGCTCGGCGTCGTTGCGGGCCGCGTCCGCCGCCCGCGACCAGGCGGCCCCGGCCTCGTCGCGGCGGCCCAGCCGGTCGAGCAGGGTGGCCCGGGCGGCGTGAGCGTAGGGATACCGATCCAGCCCGCCCAGCGACAGCACCTCCTCCAGGTCCCGCAGGCCGACCTCCGGTCCGTGCAGGTGGGCGATGGCCACGCAGCGGCCGACCGCCAGGGTCGGCGACGGCTGGGCGGTCAGCAGCGCCCCGTACAGCTCGACCACCCGGCGCCAGTTGGTCGCGGCCAGGCTCGGCGCCACCGCGTGCTCGGCGGCGATCGCCGCCTGCGCCGTCATCGGTCCGAGGTGCCGCCGGGACCCGGCCAGCGCCGCCCGGGTCAGCAGCAGCCCGCGGCGGATCAGCTGCCGGTCCCAGCGGCGCCGGTCCACGTCGGCGAGCAGCACCTGCCGTCCGTCGTCGTCGAGCCGGCCGGCGGCCCGCGCCCGGGTGAGCAGGATCAGCGCGAGCAGCCCGGTGAACTCGGGATCGGCCGGGCGCAGCACCCGCAGCGCGGTGGCCAGGTACTGGGCCCGGTCGGCCAGGTCGTCGTCGGTCAACTCGGTGCCGGCGCCGGCCGTGTGACCGAGCGTGAACGCCAGGTAGACGACCCGGCGAACGGCCGGCAACCGGGCATCGACGGTGGCGTCGTCCGGCAGGTCCAGGTCCGGACCGGCCGCGGCCAACCGCTTCTTGGCCCTGGTCAGCCGGGCCGCCATGGCGCTCTCCCGGACCAGCAGCGCGGCGGCGATGGCCGCCGTCGGCACCCCGCAGGCCAGCCGAAGGGTCAGCGCGACCTGGTCGGCCTCGCCGATCCGCGGGTCGCAGCACAGCACCACCAGCCGCAGGTCCTCGTCGCCGACCACACCCACCTCGGTGCTCAGATCGGCCGGTTCGACCGACCGGAGACCGCCGGCGCTGCGGATCAACGCCCGCCGGGCCGCCTGCGCCGCCCGGATCCGGTCGATCGCCCGCCGCCGGGCCGCGGTGACCAGCCAGGCCTCCACCGAGTCCGGCACCCCGCGCTCGGGCCAGGTCTGCAGCGCGAGCAGGAAGGCGTCGGCGGTGGCCTCCTCGGCGATGTCCAGATCGCGGACCGAGCGCAGGGTGACCGCCAGCACCCGGCCGGACAGCTCCCGCTGCGCCCGGGCCGCCACCTGCCGGGCCGCGTCCGGACCGCCGACCGGCCCGGACGCGGCGTCGGTGCTCGTGCTGGTGTCGGTGCTCGTCGGGTCCTGGATGATCAGCCCCCGAACTCCCAGATCGGCCGCAGCTCGATATGGCCGAACGGTGCCGGGCAGCGCTTGGCGACCGCCAGTGCGACGTCGTCGTCGGGCGCCTCGATCAGGTAGTAGCCGCCGACGACCTCCTTCAGCTCGGGCATCGGGTTGTCCACCGCGTGCACGTCGTCGGTGCGGGTCTTGCGCAGGTAGGTGGCGGTCGGCGTGGGCTGCAGCGCCTCGCCGCCGAGCAGGGTCGCGCCCGCCGCGGCGACTTCCGCCGCGAAGTCGTTGTGGGCCTGCATCACCTCGTTGAACGCCGCTTCGCCGGCACTGGCATAGGCCTCCTCGGCCTCGACGATCAACAGCAGGTACTTGGCCATCCCAGGTCTCCTTATCCGCCCTCGACGGGCACGGTCCGCCCTCGACGGGCACACACCGGGCGCCGCGGTGGCGCCTTGTCATCCCAGACGGAGCGACCCGACCCGATTCGACAGGCTCGGCCGACATTCTCTCGCGGACCGCCGACGTGCCGCCCCCCCAAGACCCGTGTTCGATCGGCGGTCAGCCGGTGTCCGCTATGATGGACCGGTTCTCTGGAGTGTGTCGCGCGACCCCGACGACGGAATTCTCATCATTCGGGACTGCGACCGGAGCCGGCCAACCTGGCCGGTGCCGTCCCCTCCCGCCTCGACGATGATGGGTTTCCTATGTCCGCGCTTGCTGTTGCCCTGCCCGACGCCCTCGATACTGAATCGATCCAGGAACCGGACGGTCCGGTGCAGGCCGGCTCACCCGGATTCGACGACCTGGGCCTGCCCGCCGAACTGCGGCGGGCCGTCGCCGACCTGGGTTTCCGCACGCCGACGGCCATCCAGGCGGCGGCCATTCCCGCGCTGCTGGACGGCCGGGACATCACCGGGATCGCGCAGACCGGCACCGGCAAGACCGCCGCGTTCGGCCTGCCGCTGCTGGCCACCATCGACCCCACCCCCGGCGTGCAGGCCCTGGTGCTCTGCCCCACCCGGGAGCTGGCCGTCCAGGTGGCCGACGCCATCGGCTCGTTCGCCACCGCGATGCCGCAGATCTCGGTCGTCGCGGTGTACGGCGGCACCGGCTTCCTGCCCCAGCGCGCCGCGCTGAAGGACGGCGCCCAGGTCGTGGTGGGCACGCCCGGCCGCATCATCGACCATCTGGAACGCGGCACCCTGCAGCTGTCCGGCCTGCGCTTCCTGGTGCTGGACGAGGCCGACGAGATGCTCCGCATGGGCTTCGCCGAGGACGTCGACCGGATCCTGTCCGACGCCCCGGACGCTCGGCAGACCGCCCTGTTCTCCGCCACCATGCCGCCGCCGATCCGGGCCATCGCCGCCCGGCACATGACCGACCCGGTGGACATCGCGGTGGCCAGGCAGTCGTCAACGGTCGACTCGGTCCGGCAGCTCTACGCGGTCGTGCCGTTCCGCGACAAGGTCGACGCGCTGACCCGGTTCCTGCAGGTCACCGAGGGCGACGCGGCGATCGTGTTCGTCCGCACCAAGGAGGCCTGCGACCAGGTCGGCGCCGACCTGGTCGCCCGTGGGGTGTCGGCCGCGGTGATGAACGGCGACGTGCCGCAGAAGGAACGCGAGAAGATCATCGAGCGGCTCCGCGACGGCCGGCTGGACGTGCTGGTGGCCACCGACGTCGCCGCCCGCGGCCTGGACGTCGACCGGATCGACCTGGTGGTCAACTTCGACGCGCCCGGCGAGCCGGAGGCCTACGTGCACCGGATCGGCCGGACCGGCCGGGCCGGGCGCACCGGCACCGCGCTGACCTTCTTCACCCCGCGTGAGGTGGGCCGGCTGCGCGCCATCGAGCGGGCCACCCGCGGCACCCTCGAACAGATCGTGCCGCCCACGGCGGACGAGGTCACCGAACACAAGGCGGCGGCGGTGCTGCGCAAGGCGCTGGCCCGGCTCGACGTCGGCCGGCTCGGCCGGCCGAACCGGATGGTCCGGGACCTGCTCGCCGGCCACGACCTGACCGGCGAGCAGGTGGCCGCCGCGTTGCTGGCGCTGGCCTGCGGTGACGACGGTGCCGAGCCGGAGCCGGCCGCCGAACCGGCGTCCTTCGACCGGGACCGCAAGGCCAAGGTGCGGTCGGCCTCCGCCGAGCGCCCTGCGTCGTCCGCCGACCGCGGTGGCCGGTCCGCCGACCGCGGTGGCCGGGCCCGGCCGTCGTTCGGCCGCCGGTACCGGATCGCCGTCGGGCATCGGGACGGGGTCCGGCCGGCCGGCATCGTCGGCGCCATCACCGGCGAGGGCGGCGTCAACGGCAAGGACCTGGGCCGCATCGACATCTTCGACTCCTTCTCCACCGTCGAGATCGCCGCGGAGCTGTCCGCGGCCGCGCTCGGCCGGATCGGTGCCGCGCGGGTCAGCGGCCGGACGTTGCGCATCGAGCCGGATCGGGACGACAACCGGGGCCACCGTCCGTGGGCCGGTCAGCGCGGGTCGCACGGCCCGCGCCGGGACTCGCGCTGATCAAGAACCCGTTTTCGGTGCCGTTCTGTCCGGTTTGCTGAACCTTCGATCAGCGCGGCCGCCGGGACTCGGCCCGGCAACGACGACACCCGAACATGTCTGTGCGATGCTCGGTCGCCGGGATCCGGGGAGATGTGGTGGCCGAGCAGCGCGTGTACGGCAAGGACGGCGTCGAGTTCGCTCGTGCGGTGACGTTCTTCGACGCCATCTTCGCCTTCGCGGTGACCCTGCTGATCACCACGGTCGACGACTTCAGTCCGGAGGCCTGGTCGAGCCCGTCGGCCCTCTGGGCGGCGAACGGGTCGTCGCTGACGGCGTTCGCGATCAGCTTCGTCGTCGTGGTGTCGTTCTGGCGCGCCAGCCATCGAACCATCGCCGGGTTCGCCGCGCTGAGCCCGCGGATCATCGCGCTGAACTGCGTGGTGATGTTCGGCGTGGTGCTCATCCCGTTCGCCACCGAGGCGCTGGGCAAGGTCGACCTGCCACTGGCCGTTGCCGTGTACGCGGTGGTCATCTCGGGTACGTCGATCGCACACCAGGTCATGGAGCACCAGGCGGAAGTGGCCGGTCTGCACCGGGTCGCACGCGGCCCGGCCACCCGCCGCTGGGACTGGATCCAGGGCGCCGTCATACCCCTGGTCTTCCTCGCCTCGATCCCGGTGGCCTACCTGGCCAGCCCGGGAACCGCCGAACTCAGCTGGCTGAGCCTGATCGCGCTGCAACCGCTCGTCGGCGGGCTGCGCCGGCGGTTGTCTCCGGACCAGCCGTCGGACGGCCCCGATCGCTAGGGCGCGGCCCCGGTCCGGCCGGCTCAGCGCGGGTCAGAAGAGGGTGGGCGTGACGTCGGCGGACCTCGGCGGCGCGTCCGGCAGGCTCCCGGCGGGGAACGACGCGTCCCGGTCGCCGGGCACGCCGCGCACCGGGTTGCGTCCGGCGAGCTGGCTGTCCGCCCCCGGACCCAACCCGAGCTCGGCGCTGATCCGCTTGACCCGGCCGGCCAGCTCCTTGCGGTAGCCGGCCGGCAGGTTCGATCCGCCCGCGTAGAGCCGCTCATAGCGCGGCACCAGCTCCGGCCGGGTCCGCCGCAACCACCCGAAGAACCATTCCCGGGTGCCGGGCCGCAGATGCAGCGAGATCCCGGTCACGCCGGTCGCGCCGGCCTGGGCCAGTTGTGTCACCAAGGCGCGGAGTTGCTCGGGCGTGTCGGTCAGCAGCGGCAGGATCGGCGCCACGAAGACCCCGCACGGCAGGCCGGCGTCCCGGATCCGGCGCACCAGTTCCAGCCGCGCCCGCGGCGTGGGAGTGCCCGGCTCCAGGGTCGCCTGCAGCTCGGGGTCCAGCAGGGCGAGGGACACCCCGATCCCGACCGGCACCGACCGGGCCGCGGCGGCCAGCAGCGGCAGATCCCGGGACAGCACGGTGCCCTTGGTCAGGATGGAGAACGGCGTCCCGCTGTCGGCCAGGGCGCCGATGATCTCGGGCATCAGCCGGTACCGGCCCTCGGCCCGCTGATACGGGTCCGTGTTGGTGCCCATGGCCACGTGCTCGCGCGCCCAACTCCGCGACGACACCTCCTTGCGCAGCACCGATCCCACGTTCGTCTTGACCACGATCTGGGTGTCGAAGTCGCGACCGGCGTCGAAGTCCAGGTAGGTGTGTGAGCGTCGGGCGAAGCAGTAGACGCAGCCGTGGGAGCAACCCCGGTAGGGGTTCACGGTCCAGGAGAACGGCATCGGTGACCCGCCCGGCACCCGGTTCAGCGCCGACTTGGCGTGCACCTCATGGAAGGTGACGCCGGCGAACTCCGGCGTCCGCACCGAGCGGACCAGCCCCGCCAATCGACGCAGACCCGGCAACGCGGTCGGGTCCTCCGTCGACAGCGCCTGCTCGTCCCACCTCACCCGATCATACGAACATATGTTCGTCGGGCGGGTCAACCCCGCCACGCCGCCGCGCGTCTGGTCGGATGGTGGGGTGGGGATCGATGTCCGGGTGTGCTTCGTCGGTGACTCGTTCGTCGCCGGTGTCGGTGACCCCGAGCAACGGGGCTGGGTCGGCCGGCTGGCGGCACACAGCCATCGCGGCGGCCGGCCGCTGACCGCGTACAACCTCGGTGTGCGCCGCGACACGACGGCCGACGTGCTCAGCAGGGTCCCGGCCGAGTGCGGGACCCGCCTGCCCCGCGGCTGCGACGCGGGTGTCGTGCTGTCGTTCGGGGTCAACGACACCACGCTGGTCGGCGGCCGGCCGCGGATCGCCGCGCCCTACTCCTCGGCCAATCTGGACATGATCCTGCGTCACGCCCGGGACGCCGGCTGGCCGGCGCTGGTGGTCGGGCCGCCGCCGGTCGACGACGAACTCCAGAACGACCGGATCGCCGGACTCGACGGGCTCTTCGCCGCGCTGTGCCAGCGACGCGGCGTGCCCTACGTGAGCGTGTTCCCCCACCTGCGCATCGATCCGACGTGGCGGCGCGAACTGTTCGAGGGAGACGGTTCGCACCCCGGCGGCGAGGGCTACGAGGTGCTGGCCGAGCTGCTGCGACCCACCTGGGAGACCTGGCTGCTCGGGCTCTTCCAGGGCCGGTGGACTACGCCGTGGGCGTAAACCGGCCCGGACGGGCCACCGCCGGACGTTCAATGGGCCATCCGCAACACCGGAGGTGAACCGATGGACGACATCGCGCCGGACGCCTACTCCGGTGTCGTGTCATCGGTCGCCGCGGCGCTGGTTCCGTCGGTGGCCGCGTTGTCGGTGCCGGGCCGCCCCGGGTCACGCCGGTCGGGCGGGTCGGGGTCGGCCGTGCTGTTCACCGACGACGGGTACCTGCTGACCAACGCGCATGTCGTCGGTGACGCCGAGCACGGCGTCGTCGAGTTCGCCGACGGCACGCAGGCCCAGGTGGACGTGGCGGGCGCCGATCCGCTGTCCGACCTGGCGGTGGTGCGGGCCCGGTCCCCCGTCGACGCCGGGCCGGTGGTGCTGGGCAGCGCGGACGGGCTGCGCGTGGGTCAGCTGGTGGTCGCCGTCGGCCACCCGCTCGGGCTCGCCGGATCGGTGACCGCCGGCGTGGTGAGTGGGCTCGGCCGGTCGCTGCCGACCCGCTCCGGCGCGGCCGGCCGGGTCATCGAGGACGTCATCCAGACCGACGCCGCCCTCAACCCGGGCAATTCCGGCGGCGCGCTCGCCGACGCGACCGCGCGGGTGGTGGGCATCAACACGGCCGTGGCCGGGGTGGGACTCGGCCTGGCGGTGCCGATCAACGCGACCACCCGGCGCATCGTCGGGGCCCTCATCCGCGACGGCCGGGTGCGTCGCGCCTACCTCGGGCTGGTCAGCACCCCGGCGCCGCTGCCCCCGGACCTGGCCGCCAAGGTCGGCCGCCGCAGGGGCATCAGGGTGGCGGAGGTGATCACCGGCTCCCCGGCGCACCGGTCCGGGCTCTCCGCCGGCGACCTGATCCTGACCGCCGGCCGGGAACCGGTCACCGACGCGCAGAGCCTGCAGCGACTGCTGTTCGACGACGCCATCGGCCGGCCGTTGCCGGTGACGGTGTGGCGGCGTGGCGCGATGGTCGACGTGATCGTCGTGCCGACCGAGCTGGCCGAGCAACGCGGCTGAATCCTGGACGTGACGGGCAGGACGGAACCGGCGGGAGGAGCCCGGGAGGAGCCGAGGACCGGCCGGTGCGCGACGGCGCGCGGCTACGGTGAGCGCATGCAGCACGCCGTCGGCGGCCGGGAGTTCTGGGACGAGCGGTACCGCTCGCACACCCGGGTGTGGAGCGACCGGCCGAACCCGCAGCTGGTCGCCGAGGTGGCCGGCCTGCCGCCCGGCAGCGCCCTGGACGTCGGCGCCGGGGAGGGCGCGGACGCGCGCTGGCTGGCCGGCCGCGGCTGGTCGGTGACCGCGCTGGACATCTCACCGGTGGCGCTGGACCGGGCCGCCACCGGCACCGCCGAGCACCGCCCGGAGCTGCTCGAGCGGATCGAGTGGGTGCCGGCCGACGTCGCCTCCTGGAACCCGGGTGCCCGCCGGTTCGACCTGGTCAACGCCCAGTACTTTCAGACCCCTTCCGATCACCGGGATCTCGTGTTTCGGCGGCTGGCCGGCTGGGTCGCCGCCGGCGGCACCCTGCTGATCGTCGGGCACCACCCGTCGGACCTGTCGACCACCGCGCACCGCCCGCCGATGCCCGAGGTCTACTACACCGCCGAGGATGTCGCGGCGCTGCTGGATCCCGCGCGATGGGCGGTCCTGACCAGCGTGGCGGCCGGCCGGACCGCCCCTGACCGGGAGGGCAACCCGATCACCGTCCGGGACTCCGTGCTGCGGGCGCGGCGGATCGGGCCTGACGCCGGCCGACCCGGCCGGCCCGGTCAGCCCAGCAGGCCGCGCAGGTAGTCGGCGCTGATCCGGACGTCCCGCGCCGGGCCCTCGCCGGTCGGCTCCGCGGTCAGGATGGTGTCCTGCTCGAGCACGTACCAGCCGTCGTAACCGTGCTCCCGCAACGTCGTCAGAATCGACTCCACGTCGACGTCGCCGGTGCCCAGCGGCCGGTACATGCCCGCCCGGACCGCCTCGGTGTAGGTCAGCCGGCCCGACCGCACCTTGGCCGCGATCGTGCCGTCGACGTCCTTGAGGTGGGTGTGCGCGATGCGCTCCGGCGCCTGCCGGGTCAGGTCGGCCGGGTCGGTGCCGCCGATCAGCAGGTGACCGGTGTCCAGGCACAACGCGATGGTGGAGCCCTCCAGGACGCGCCGGACCTCCTGCGGGTTCTCCACCATGGTGCCCACGTGCGGATGCAGCACCGCCGTGATGCCGTGCCGAGCGGTCAGCTCGGCGATCCGGTTCATGTTGCGCAGCAACGTTGACCAGCCCTGCTCGGCCAGCACCGGCCGGCTGTCGTAGCCGTCCAGTCCCGAATCCGCCGACAGCACCATGGTCGTGGCCTCCGCGGCCAGGAAACCCGGGAGCAGCCGCTCGATGTCGGGCACCGGGTCGTGGTCGGGCCGGTACATGACCACCGGCACGAAGCCGCCGACGGCGGTCAGCTGGTGCGCGGCCAGCACACCGGCCAGCTGCCGCGGGTCGGCCGGCAGGAAGCCGTCGGGACCGAACTCGGTGGCCGACAGGCCGACCTCCCGCATCTCGGCGAGCACCCGTTGCGGGGTGAGCTGGTAGCCCCAACCCGGTACCTCGCAGACCCCCCAGGAGATGGGCGCGCCGGCGATCCGGTCGCTGCCGTGACCCGAACGGCTGTCGATGCTCGTCATGCGGAGATCCTCGTTCCCACCATGTTGCCGCGCTGATTCAAGACCCATTTCGCGCGCCGTTTCGTCCGGTTTTGTGGACCTTTGATCAGCGCGACCCCGGACCCGGCCGATTGACCGCGACTCGTTGTGACATCAGCTTGTCTTAACAAATGTGCCTAGTCAAGGGGCGGGCGCCATCGAACCTGCCGTCGGACCGTGTCCGGCCCGGTTCCGGTGTTGGCCGGCTCGGTGACCTTGATGGGTGATCTTGATGTCGGATGCCGACGCGGCCTGCGCCGAGCCGCCGTCCGGAGGTCCAGGCGGGTCAGGACGGGTCAGGACGCTTCCTGGCGGGCGTAGTCGCTGGCTCCATACCAGTCGATGACGACGACGTCCTCGTCCCCGACGACCCAGGCGTCGTGGCCCGACGGCAGCGAGGTGACATGCCCTGGGGTGGCGTCGAACTCGGTGCCGTCGGCCATCTGGATGTGCAGCGTTCCCGCCACGTGGTACTGGAAGTGCGGGGCCTGGCACAGGTCGGTTCCGGCGATCGGCTTGACATGCTCGGACCAGCGCCAGCCGGGTGAGAACGACAACCGGCCGATCGCCGCGCCGCCGACGGTGACGATCTCGGCGCGCCCGTTCTGGAAGGTGCGGACCTCGTCGGGGGTGGCGAAGTCGCGGTCCTCGGTCTTCTGCTGATCCGCCATGGTGGTTCCTCCGGTCACGTGCGGTGAGTGTCGTCTGGATGGGCGACGACTCGGACGGTAGGGACGCGTTCTTGCGGTTCTCTAGCGGTCGGCGATGATGTGGCGATGACGGGTGCGCCGCGCCTGGAGCTGCGTCTGCTGGGGCGCAGCGCCGTGCTGCGGGACGGTGCGGAAATCCCGCCGACCGACTTCGGCGGCCGCAAGGTCAGGACGCTGCTGCGGATCCTGGGGACGCGGCAGGGCGCCTTCGTCGGCTACGACGCGCTGGGCGAGATGCTCTGGCCGGACCGGCAACCGGCCAACCTGCCCGCGAACATTCAGGTGCTGACGAATCGGGCCCGGCAGGCCGTCGGCGGCCTCCCGCTGATTCGGACGCTGGCCGGTGGCTACGCCCTGGAGCCGGAGCCGCACTGCGTGGTCGACGCGACCAGGTTCGCCGTAGCCGTCCGGCGCGCGCGAGAGCTCGACGGCGCGGCCGCCCTGCCGGAGTATCTCGCCGCGCTTCGGCTGTGGACCGGAGACCCGTTGCCGGAGGACCTGTTCGCGGATTGGGCGGGCGAGTTCCGGGGACGGATGCTGCTGGCCCGGCAGACCGCGCTGGAGCGGGCCGCGCAGCTGGCCCTGGACGCCGGCGACGCCGCGCTGGCGGTCGAGCTCGCCTCGGCAGCGGTCGACGCCGAGCCGTTGCGCGAGGTCGCGGCACTGACCCTGGTCCGGGCGTTGTCCGCCGCGGGGGACGACGCCGCCGCGCTGGTGCGCTACGACGCGTACCGGCGGGCGCTGGCCGAGGACCTGGGGGTAGATCCGTCGCCGGACGCCGCGCGGCTGTACCGGCGGCTGCTCGCCGGCGAACGGCCGGGCCCCGCCGAGTCGACGTCACGGCCGTCGGGTCCGGCACACCGGCCCCGGCCGGCGCGCCGGTCGACGGCGTTCGGTGAGCTGCCGTTCGTCGGCCGGGAGTCCGACCTCCGCGCGATCCTGGACAGGGTGGCCGGACCGGACGGGTGCACGGTCACCGTCGCCGGCACATCCGGCACCGGCAAGTCCCGCCTGCTCCGGGAGGCCGCGTCCCGGGTGCCGTCGGCGACCGCACGGGCCACCCCGGCCGAACGGGCGGAACCCTGGAGCCTGATCAGGAGCCTGCTTCGCGACGTGCTCGCCCAGGACGTCGCCTTTCGCGACGCGCTGCCGCCGCGGATCGGCGCGGCCCTGCCCGCGCTGCTGCCGGAACTCGACCCGATC
Organism: uncultured Actinomycetes bacterium; assembly: GCA_964497705.1. Taxonomy (GTDB): domain Bacteria; phylum Actinomycetota; class Actinomycetes; order Mycobacteriales; family Nakamurellaceae; genus Nakamurella. Next base: position 448,387 of record CAZCEH010000001.1, read on the forward strand.
GACACCGCCGAGCCGGACGTCGACGCGGAGAGCCGGCGGGCCCTGCTGCAGGAGGCGACGGTCCGGCTGCTCGACACCGCCGGGCTCGTCATCGTGCTCGACGATCTGCAGTGGGCCGACCCGACCAGCGTCGCGCTGGTCGGCTCGGCGCGTGCCCGGCTGCCGGACCTGCGGCTGGTGCTGGCCTTTCGGTCCGACGAGATCGCCGGGGCACCCGCCGCCCAGCTGCTGGACCATGTCCGACCCGATCTTCGGATCACGCCTCCGGCCCTGCCCCGCGCCGCCATCGACGCGCTGGTGACCGACGCGACGCTGGCCGACGTCCTGGCCGACCACACCGATCGCACCCCCATGGCGATCACCGAGGTGCTGCGCGGTCTGGCGTCCGAGAGCCGGGTCGCGGCGACCGCGGACGGGCGGTGGCGCACCGTCGATCCGGCGGCCGCCGATCGCGCCCGGCAACTGGGCGCCGACGGCCAACGGCACACCATCCTGCGCCGGGCCAACCGCGAACCACCCGAGCGACGCGAGATCCTCGACCTCGTGGGGATTCTCGGGAGGCAGGCGCCGGTTCCGCTGCTCGCCGCCACGGTCGGCGCCACCGATGCGCAGGTGCTCGACCGGCTGGCCGGGCTGCATCGGTCCGGGCTGGTTCGTCCGGGCGAGTCCGGCTGGGTGATGACCCACGACATGATCGCCGACGTGCTGGCCGACGAACTCGACCCGGCCCGGGCGGCGCGGCTGCACGCGGCGGCGGCCGCGGCCAACGAGAGCCTCGACGGCGACCCGGCGGAGCGGGCCGACCATTGGCGGCGGGCCGGCGACGGCCGCCGGGCCACCGCCGCCTACGCCGTGGCCGCGCAGCGCGCGCTCGACGATTTCGCCGACCACGAGGCGATCGCCCTGGCCGACGCGGGGCTGCGGCTCGAACCGCACCCGTCGGTCGCCGCGACGTTGCGCGAGATCCGGGCCCAGGCGCGGGGCCGGACCGGGGACATCGGGGGCGCCCGCGCGGACCTGCGCGCCGCGCTGGCGGTCGAGCGCGCCGGGCCGCGACGGGCCCGGATCCTCGGCCGGCTTGCCCTGCTCGCCTCCGGCGCCGACGACCTCCACCGAGCCGCGGAACTCGCCGAGCTGGCGCTGGTGGAGGCGGGAACGGACACGCCGGCCGTTGCGCAGGCGCTGGAAATCGCGGCGATGCTCGACATGAACCTGAACCGTCCGGACCGCTCCCGGGCGCGGTCCGGCCGGGCGCTGGAGCTCTACCGGCTACTCGGCGACGCCTCCGGCACCGCCCGCGTGCTCGACGAACAGGCCATGGCCACCTTCCTCGGGGGCGACGTTCGCGCCGGCGGCCGGGCGCTGCGCCGGGTGGCCGACCTGTTCGAGGACTCGGGGGATCTCGTCCGGGTGGTCACCCCGCGCTCGACGGCCGGCCACGCCCTGGTGTTCGCCGGGCAGGCGTCCGAGGGGCTGCGCCAGGCGAGCGCGGCGCTCGATCTGGCCCGAACCCTCGGACACCCGGAGGGTCAGGCGTACGCGCTGTGGCACCGGACCGAGGCGCTGGCCGCCCTGGATCGGACCGGCGAGGCGACGGCCGACGCTCGCGAGGCCCTGGCCATCGCCACCCGCATCGGACATCGGGGCTGGACCGCCACCAGCTACCGCGCCCTGGGCGTCGCGGCCCACGCCGCCGGCGATCTCGACGCCGCGCTGGACGCCTTCACCCGATCACTGGCCAGCTCGGAGCATCTCGATCTGTTCGCGAGCTGGGCCGCCTCCCGCCTCGCGCTGGTACATCTCGCGCAGGGCGGCGTCGACGACGCCGGCCCGCTCGTCAGCAGGGCGCTGGCGCTCGGACCACCCTTGGGCCACTACGAGGCCAGGCTCGCCGAGGCCGAACTCGCCGCCGCCACCCATCGCCCGGACGCCGCCGCCCTCGCCCGCCGGGCGCTCGACCTGGCCACCGCCGGCGGGGTCCGGCAGGGCACCCGACGACTGTCCGACATCGCACACCACCGACCCTGACCTGCGGGCGGCCCGACGGCGGGTCCGCCGGGCCACCGGCCGCGGCTCATGTTGGAATCTGCGTCATGTTCGGGGTGGTGCATGCGTGCCGGAGCACGCTGGACGACGAGTTGTTCAGCCAGTGGCAGGCCCACCTGTGCGGGTTGTGCCTGCAACTGCGGGACAGCCGCGGTCAGCTGGCCCGAACGCTGACCAACACCGATGCGATCGCCCTGTCGGTGCTGACGGAGGCGCAGCAGTGCCGGCCCACCGCCCGTCGCACCGCCGGCCCGTGCCCGCTGCGCGGGATGCGGACCGCGCGCGTCCTGCCGGCCGGATCGGCACCGACCCGGCTCGGTGCGGCCGCGTCGCTGACCCTGGCCGCGGCCAAGGCGCAGGACCTGCGCGCCGAGCGGATGCACCACCTGGGCATGCCGACCCTGCGGGACCGGGCCGGCTCCGCGCTGGCCGATCCGTTGCGCCGGAGGGCACTCGCCGACGCGCCGATGGCCCGGGCGATGCACGCCGCCGACACCCTGGACGTGCTGGCCCGGCAGGGCCAGGTGGAGGCCGCGACCGTCCCCGGCGACTCGGTGCTCACCGTCACCGCGCCGACCGCGCTGGCGACCGCGGCGATCTTCGCCGCCTCCGCGAGGGTTGCCGGCCGCCCGGAGAACGAACCGGCACTGCGCGAGATGGGTTCGGCATTCGGCACTCTCGCCCACCTGCTGGATGCGGTGACGGACCAGGCCAAAGACCGCCGGACCGGATCGTTCAACCCGATCACGGCGACCGGCACCCCGGTGGCCCAGGTCCGCCGGGAATGCTGGCGGCTGGTCCGACGGATCCGCGTCGCGTTCGACCGGCTCGCCCTGACCGACGGCCGGCTGGCCCGGGCGCTGCTGGTGGACGGCACGCACGCCGCCGTGCACCGCGCCTTCGATGCGCCGAGCACCTGCGCCGCGCCGGCCGGCGGGTCACCCTATCCCGGTCCTTCCGGTCCTTCCGGTCCTTCCGGTCCTTCCGGTCCGCCCGTCCGGCCGGGTGAGCCGGGCCCGGCGTGGCCCGGGGCGCCCGAGCAGGCCCCGGACAAGCCTCCGTCCGGGCCGCCGAACCCGCCGTTCTGGCCGAACTTGCTGCCGTGGATCGCGGTGTACTGCACCGGTTATGCCTGCTGTGCCGCGCACGAGAATCCCTGCACCGGTCGCCAGCACCAGGCCGGGTGCAGCGGCTGCGACGGCAGCTGTTGCGACTGTGGTGACTGCTGCGACTGTTGCGATGGCGACGGGTGCTGCTGCGACTGCGACTGCAACTGCTGACCGGTCAGGCCACCGGCTCGGTCGACCGCTCGGCGAGCGGCGGGGTGGACGCCTCGGTGGCCTCGGCCGCGAGCAGCGACCGGACGACGGGCGCGAGATCCGCCGTCGGGTGGGCGTTCTGCCGGCCGGTGCGCAGGTCCCGCAGCACCACCGTGCCGTCCTCGAGCTCACGGTCGCCGAGCACCAGCGCGAGCGCCGCACCGGAGGCGTCGGCGGCCCGCATCGCCGTCTTGAGCGACCGTCCGCCGTAGGCCATGTCGACCCTGAGCCCGGCGCGCCGGAGCTCGCCGGCCAGCGTGGCCAGCCGCAGCGAGGCCGCGGCACCGATCGGCACGCCGTACACCTCGCACCGCGCTGGATTGCCGACGGCGACCCCCTCGGCCTGCGCGGCGAGCAGCGTGCGGTCGACGCCCAGCCCGAACCCGATGCCCGACAACGACTGTCCGCCCAGCTCGGCCATCAGCCCGTCGTACCGGCCGCCGCCACCCATGCCGGACTGCGCGCCCAGCAGCGGGTGCACGAACTCGAACGTGGTGCGCGTGTAGTAGTCCAGCCCGCGCACCATCCGCGGATTCAGCCGGTACGGCACGGACAGCGTGTCCAGGACCTGGCGGACCTGCTCGAAGTGCTCGCGGCAGACATCACACAGATGGTCGAGCATCAACGGCGCGCCGGCCAGCAGCTCCCGCATGTGCGGCCGCTTGTCGTCCAGCACCCGCAGCGGGTTGATCCGGGACCGTTCCCGGGTCGCCTCGTCCAGGTCCAGGCCGGCCAGGAACTCGGTCAACCGCTCGCGGTAGGCCGGGCGGCAGTTCTCGTCGCCGAGCGAGGTGAGCTCCAACCGGAAGCCGGACAGGCCGACGTCCCGGAAGCCCTCGTCGGCGACGGCGATCACCTCGGCGTCCAGCGCCGGATCGTCGCTGCCGATGGCCTCGATGCCCACCTGTTGCAGTTGCCGGTACCGGCCGGCCTGTGGCCGTTCGTACCGGAAGAAGGGGCCCGCGTAGACCAGCTTGATGGGCAGCGGCCCGCGGTCCAGGCTGTGCTCGATGACCGCCCGCATAACACCCGCGGTGCCCTCCGGGCGCAGCGTCACCGACCGGCCACCCCGATCCGCGAACGTGTACATCTCCTTGGAGACCACGTCGGTGGACTCCCCCACCCCGCGGGCGAACAGCGCGGTGTCCTCGAAAACCGGCAGCTCGATCGGCCCGTACCCGGCGCGGTCCGCGGCCGCCACCAGCAGCCGCTTGATCGCCTCGAACGACCGGGACACCGGCGGGTAGTACTCCGGGATGCCCTTGGGCGCGACGAAGTCGGGCATGATCAGTCCTCCCGCCCGGCCAGGGCGCGCGCCAGCGCACGGTCGGTCAGAAACGGGTTCGAACGCCGCTGCTCGCCGATGGTGGTGGACGGGCCGTGCCCGGACAACACCACGGTGTCGTCGGCGCGAACGAGCATCCGGTCCCGGATGGAGACCAGTTCCTGGGCCAGGTCGCCGCCGGCCAGGTCGGTGCGGCCGATGGAGCCGGCGAACAGGGTGTCGCCGGTGAGCAGGATCTCCGGACGATCGCCGTCCCGGTCGAGCCGGAAGACGACCGACCCCGGCGTGTGGCCGGGCACATGGTCGATGGTCAGCGGCAGGCCGGCCAGGCCCGGGCGCAACCCGTCGGTCAGCGGCAGCACGGTCGGCGGGCGCAGGCCGGCCATCGAGATGCCGTCCAGGGCCATTCGCAGCTCCGGGGACAGCGCGGCCAGCGGATCGTCGAGCATGTACTCGTCGGCCGGGTGGATGTAGGCCGGGATGTCGTACTCGCGGCACAGCTCGCCGACGTCGGCGGTGTGGTCGAGGTGTCCGTGGGTGACCATGGCCGCCACCGGGGTCAGCCGATGCTCGGCGAACAGCCGCTGCAGGCCCGGGACGGCACCCTCCCCCGGGTCGATCACCACACAGTCGGCGCCGGCCTGGGCGGCCAGCACGTAACAATTGGCCTGGAAAGACCCGGCCGGAAATCCCGCGATCAACACCGGCTCACCCTATCGACGCGCCGGGCGCCGGTTGTCCGTGCCGGGGCGGGGGTGGTCTGCCGGGCGCGGGTGGTCCGTGCCCGGCGGGGCCATGCCGGGCGGGGGCCATGCCGGGGCGGGGGCAGACTCGACCGGCACGCGTCAGCTCCCGTTGCGGAACATCCGCCCGAGCTGCGGCGTCCGCGGAACATCCACCGGCCTGGGGCGAGCCGAAGCTCCGCGGCCACCGCTCAGCCCAGCCGCCGCCCAGCACCCGCGGAACCTCCACCGGCCTGGGGCGAGCAGACGTTCCGCGACCACCGCTCAACCCCGCCTCACGCCGCCTCGACCAGAACGCAGGCTCCCCGCTGCGGAACATCCGCCCGAGCCGCAGCACCCGCGGAACATCCACCGGCCCCAGCCAAGCCGAAGCTCCGCAGCCACCGCTCAACCCCGCCTCACGCCGCCTCGACCAGAACGCAGGCTCCCCGCTGCGGAACATCCGCCCGAGCCGCAGCACCCGCGGAACATCCACCGGCCCCAGCCAAGCCGAAGCTCCGCGGCCACCACTCCGCCCAGCCGCCGCCCAGCACCCGCGGAACATCCACCGGCCCCAGCCAAGCCGAAGCTCCGCGACCACCGCTCAACCCCGCCTCACGCCGCCCTCGACCAGAACGCAGGCTCCCCGCTGCGGAACATCCGCCCGAGCCGCAGCACC
>CAZCEH010000001.1:454537-557118 GCA_964497705.1 uncultured Actinomycetes bacterium
CCTCGACCAGAACGCAGGCTCCCCGCTGCGGAACATCCGCCCGAGCCGCAGCACCCGCGGAACATCCACCGGCCCCAGCCAAGCCGAAGCTCCGCAGCCACCCACACGCCCGGCCCACGCCCGCAACCACTCGATTGGCGCACCCCGTGAATGTCGCACACAGCGCGTTCACATCGGTTCCACCATGGCCGGCGCCGACCCTCACCTAGACTGCCGGTCCGGGTGGTCCACTTTCATACCGGCCATCCAGCGAATGCGGGAGGACCAGGGCGTGCCCACCAATCAGCAACGTCGCGACGCGGCCAAGCGCAAGCTCGAGCGGCAGCTCGCCCGGCGCGAGGCGGCCGAGCGTGCCCGCAAACAGCGCTTGGTCATCATCGGGGTGGTCGCGGCCGTCGTGGTGGTGGCCGGCGGGGTCTGGCTGTTCGTCAGCCGCGGCTCGTCCAGCAGCGCCTCCGACGGTTCCAGCAGCACCGCGCCGACGTCGTCGACCGCACCGAGCACACCCTGCTCCTACCCGGAGTCCGGGACCGCCGCCAAGCAGGTCTCCGCGCCGTCCAACCTGTCGCCGCTGAACTCCGGCACCGTCGACGTCACGATGGTGCTGAACGGCAAGGACGTGCCGATGACGCTGAACCGGGCGGCCGCGCCGTGCGGGGTCAACTCGTTCCTGTCCCTCGCCCAGCAGGGCTTCTACAACGACACCAACTGCCACCGGCTGACCCACAGCGACCGGCTGAACATCCTGCAGTGCGGCGACCCGACCGGTCAGGGCAACGGTGGGCCCGGCTACTCCTTCGCCAGCGAGACGACCGGCAGCGAGACCTACCCGGTGGGCACGGTGGCGCTGGCCAACGCCGGGCCGAGCACCACCGGATCGCAGTTCTTCATCGTCTACGGGAACACCACGATCGATCCGTCCTACACGATCCTCGGCACCGTCACCGGCGACGGGATGGCGGTGATCCAGGACATTGCCACGCAGGGCGTGCAGCACAACGCCCAGGACGGCGCCCCGGTAGCCGCCGCCACCATCAGCTCGATCGCCGTCCCGGACGGTTCGCTGGACGGCACCGGCACCTATGTCACCACCACGCCGTCCGAGCCGGACACCGGGGCAATCGACACCGGGGCAATCGACACCGGGGCAATCGACACCGGCTCGGTCGACACCGGCTCGGTCGACACGGGCGCCGTGGACACCGGCGCGCCGACCACCCAACCGGCCGAACCACCCACCTCCGGCGGAGCCGGCTGAGGTGCCGGCCGGCGCGATCGCGGCGGTGCTGAGCACCGAACAGGTTCGCGCGCACCGCATCCTGGCGTCCGGTCTGGACCGGTCTGCGGACACCGCCCAGGACCTGCCGGTCTGGGGGCTGGGCCTGCAGGACCGCGACGGATCGTCCCGGCTGGCCTTGGCCGCGCGACTGCCCGACCCGGACCTGATTCCGGAGCCGCCCGATCCGGCCGGGTCGTCCTGGCTGGCCCAGGTGTGGTCGCTGCGCGGCGCGCCTCATCTGCACCGACGCGCCGATCTGCCGGCGACGGCCGGCGCCCTGTGGCCGGCCGACGAGACGGATGCGGCCGCCCGGCTGGTCGGCGACGCGGCCCGGCTCGCCGGCGCGGGCGCGAAGCCCCTGGACGCCTATCGAGCCGCCGTCAAGGCCATGCGTGCGGTCATCACCACACCCATGGTCAAGGGTGCGGCGAGCGCCGCGGTGACGAAGGCGCTGCCGCGTCGCTACTCGGGGTACTGCCAGAGCTGCCGCGCCATTCACGTGCGGGAGTTGCTGTTCCGGCTGGCCGCGCTGCCCGCCGGCATCGGCCTGATGCCGGACACCAAGCCCGTCGTGCTGGCCCCGCTGGCTACCGGCGACGCGATCCCGGCCGGCCCGGCGCGGGGCATCGACGCCTTGGTGGCCGAGTGCTATCTGCGACACGGAGTCGCCTCCGTCGCTGACGTGGCGGCCCACCTGGGTACCTCGGCCGGCTGCCTGACCCCTGCGCTGCCGGACGACGTCGTGCCCGTGCTGGTCGGCGGGCTCCGGTCGGCCGCCCGGCAAAGCGCGCTCGATCAGCTTGCCGCGGCCGATGTCGAGGCCGCGGCCCGGCTGGTGCGGCTGCTGCCCGGTTCCGACCCTCTGCTACAGCCGCGCGACCGGGGCGTGCTGACTGCCGATCGGGAGCATCGGAAGGCGCTGTGGCCGGTCATCGGTCAGCCCGGCGCGGTGCTGGCCGGCGGCGGGCTCGCCGGTGTCTGGCGGGCCAGGCAGTCCGGGCGAAAGCTGACCATCACGATCACCCCGTGGCACGGGTTCACCGCGCGCGAGCGGGCCGCCCTGGCGGAAGAGGCGCAGCTGGTCGGGACGGTGCGTGGGGCGAGCGCCGGCACCATGCTGGTCGTCGAGTAGCGGCTGGTCGTCGAGAACGCTGGGCACATGCCGAGGGCCACGGGTGCCGGCTGCCCGCCGCGACGCGGTGCTTGGCACGATGACGTCATGACTGTCATCAAGATCAACGCGATCACCGTGCCCGCGGACAGCGGCGACGAGTTGGCCAGACGCTTCGCCGCCCGCGCCGGCGCAGTCGACAACCAAGACGGTTTCGAGGGTTTCGAGTTGCTGCAGCCGACGGACGAGCGGACCACCTGGCTGGTGGTGACCCGCTGGCGGGACGAGGAGTCGTTCCAGGCATGGGTGAGTTCGCCAGCGTTCGGGCACGGGCACCGCTCCGCGGCCGAGCGGGCCGGCGCGGCGCCGCCGCACCCGGTGGCTGTGCACAGCGAGGTCTGGTCGTACCAGGTCGCCGAGCGGTCGACGGGCTCGTCCGCGCCGGCCTGACCGGCCGACCTGACGCAGCCGGACCGACCCGAGGCAGACTGTCCCGCGTGAACAGGATCGCGTTGCAGGAGTCCACCGCGCCCGGGGTCGCCCCGCACACCCTGGTGGACATCGCCCGCCGGGCGGGTTTCGACTCGATCGGCCTGAAGGTCGCCCATTCCGCCGGCGCGGACGCCTGGTGGCACAAGGGCGCCGGCTCCGCGGAACTGCACTCGGTGGTGGAGCATCTGCTGGCCAACCGGATCTCGGTGCTCGACGTGGGCCGGATCGAACTCGGCGGCCGCCCCAACGACGATTCCTACCGCCGGGTGCTCGACCTGGCGTCGAGGCTGGGCGCGCGCTACGTCACCGCCAGCCCGGTGCCAGGCGACCAGCAGGTGAGTCCGCCGGCCGACGATTTCGCCCGCCTCGTCGAGGACTGCGACGACTACATGCTGATCCCGCTGTTGCTGCCGGCGCCGGCGAGCGCCGTGCCGTCCCACGAGCAGGCGCTGGAGGTCGTCCGGCGGGTGGGCGGCGCGGTGATCGTCACCGCGACCACCGACCGGTCCGCATTCGAGATCGAGTCCCAGGTGCTGGAGGCGGGCAACCGCCTCGGCTACCTGCGTGTGCTCGCCGGACAGCTGGACGACACGTCGGAGGAAGAGTCGTCCGGCCTGCTGGCCACCGTTCCTGTCCACGTGCCGGTCGCGGTGGGCGCGGCGACCGGCACGTCACCCGGGGAGCGGCACGACCTGGAGGCACGCGCCCACCGGTGGAGCGTGCTGATCGACCGGATGCTGGAACATCCGCTGGCCCGGGATCGCCGGCTCGCGCTGGGCCTGGACGGGCCCAGGGACTGACCCGGGCGCGCTCAGCCCTGCGGCGCGTTCTCCCACAATCCGAGCAGGTTGCCCTCGCAGTCCCGGAAGTAGGCGGAGAAACCCATCTCACCCACCGGCTGCCTGCCGACCAGGACGGCGCCGCCCAGCCCCTCGACGGTCTTGAGGGTCTCGTCGATGCTGGCGACCTCGATCGTGACCACCGGCGACGTCGGGTACGGATCCGTTCGCTCGAACATGCCGCCGTTGATGAACCCGGGCTCCTCCGGCATGCCGGACTCCGCGGTGGGCCCGGTGCCCACCATCGTGTAGTTCAGCTGCGGTAGCTCCCGCAGCTGCCAGCCGAACACGTCCCGGTAGAACGCCCGTGCGCGATCCCCGTCGTCGAACGGCACCTCGAAGTGCACCACTTTCCCGCTCATCACTGCCTCCATTGGTCGGGTGTCGATCCGGTTCCGGACGCTACATCGGGGCTCCGACACCGGCCATCCCCCGCGGCACGGCCGCCGCGACGTTCCCGCGATATCGACAATCCGGACAATCCCGGACACCACCCGAGAGCGCCGACCGGATCAGCCGTAGGCCTGGATGCCCAGGTGAATCGCCAGACCCAACCCGGCCACGCCGATCGCCCAACGCACCACCACGACCGGCGTGTACCGCACGACGATCGGTCCCAGCCAGGCGCCGATCAGGCAGCCGACGCCCATCGGCAGCACGGCGAGCCAGTCGACCGGGGCCAGGAAGGCGAAGATCAGCGCCGCGATGCCGTTGGCGAAGCCGAGCAGCGCGTTCTTCAGCGCGTTCGCCCGCGGCAGCGTGTCGTGCGTGGTGCGCAGCAGCATGGCCAGCACCAGCACCCCGGCCGCGGCGCCGAAGTAGCCGCCGTACACGCAGATCAGCGCCATCCCGAGGGATTCGCCGACCCGCACCCGACTGCCCGCGGACGGGCGACCGCCGCCCGGGGACGGGACGACGCCGTCGGCAGGCGGCGGGCGCCGCGGGATCACGATGGTCAGCGAGGCGAACGCGATCAACCAGGGCACGATCTTCTCGAAGCCCTCGGCCGGCGTGGACAGCAGCAGCACGGCACCGACGATCCCGCCGAGCGTGGCCATCGGGGCAAGCCGGCGGATCCGCGACGCCTGGCCGACGAGCTCCGGCCGGGAACTGAGCACCGAGCCGACCCCGGTGAAGACCAGTGCCACGGTGTTGGTCACGTTGGCGCTGACCGGGGACAGCCCGACGGCCAGCAGCGCCGGATAGGTGGCCAGCGACGCCAATCCGGCGATCGTCCCGAACAGGCCGCCCGCGATGCCGGCGGCCACCAGCAGGACGAACTCGCCGACGGTCACCGGCCGATCGTCGCAGAGCGCCGGGCCGGCATTCGGGCCGGCCTGCGGCTGCCGAATCCGATCAGGCGCTCGTCACCCGATACACGTCGTACACACCCTCGACGTTGCGGACCGCGTGCAGCAGATGCCCCAGGTGGGTCGGGTCGGCCATCTCGAACGAGAAGCGGGAGATCGCCATGCCGTCCTTGGACATCGACAGGTTCGCGGACAGGATGTTGACCTTCACGTCGGCCAGGGTCTTGGTGATGTCCGACAGCAGCCTGGCCCGGTCCAGCGCCTCCACCTGGATGGTCACCAGGAACACCGACGCCGACGTCGGGTCCCAGCTGACCTCCACCAGCCTGGCCTGGTCCTTGCGCAACGACGACGCGTTGGTGCAGTCGACCCGGTGCACCGACACCGCGCCGCCCTTGGTGATGAACCCGAGGATCTCGTCGCCGGGCACCGGGGTGCAGCAGCGGGCCAGCTTGACCTGGATGTCGTGGATGCCGCGGACCAGCACGCCGGCGTCCCCGGTGGCGCGCGGGCGGCGGCGGGTGATCGAGGGCACCGAGCGCTCGGTGACCTCGTCGACCGCGTCCTCCTCGCCACCGACGTACGAGACCACCTTGGCAACGAGAGTCGATGCGGCGACGTGGTTCTCGCCGACCGCCGCGTACAGGCCGGCGATGTCCTTGTAGCCGAGCTCGTGACCGACGGCGGCCAGCGCGTCGTGCGTGACCAGCCGCTGCACAGGCAGCCCCGCCCGGCGGGCCGCCTTGGCGATGGCCTCCTTGCCGAGCTCGACCGCCTCTTCCCGCCGGGACTTGGCGAAGTACTGCCTGATCTTGGTCTTGGCCCGCGACGACGCGACGAAGCTCAGCCAGTCACGGCTCGGACCCTGGTTGGGCGCCTTGGAGGTGAAGATCTCCACGAACTGCCCATTGGTCAGCCGGCGCTCCAGCGGCACCAGCCGGCCGTCCACCTTGGCGCCGATACATCGGTGCCCCACCTCGGTGTGCACCGAATACGCGAAGTCCACCGGCGTGGAACCGGCCGGCAGGGTGTGGATGTCGCCCTTCGGGGTGAACACGAAGATCTCGCTGTGCGCCATCTCGTAGCGCAGGTTGTCCAGGAACTCGCCGGGGTCGCCGGCCTCCCGCTGCCAGTCCAGCAGCTGCCGCATCCAGGCCATCTCGTCCACCGTCGCGCTGGCGCCGGCGTGCGTGCCGCGGGTCTCCTTGTATCGCCAGTGCGCGGCGATGCCGTACTCGGCGGTGTGGTGCATGTCGAAGGTGCGGATCTGCACCTCCAGGGGCTTGCCCTCCGGACCGATCACCGTGGTGTGCAGCGACTGGTACACCCCGTACCGGGGCTGGGCGATGTAGTCCTTGAACCGCCCGGGCATGGGTGCCCACAGGGCATGCACCACGCCCATCGCCGCGTAACACTCCCGGACGCTGCCGACCAGGATGCGCACCGCGACCAGGTCGTGGATCTCGTCGAACTCGCGGCCGCGGGCCTTCATCTTCTGGTAGATCGAGTAATAGTGCTTGCCCCGGCCGACGACCTGGCCGGGGATCTTCGCGGCGGTGAGCTCGGCCTCGAGTTCCTCGGTGACCGCGGCCAGGTAGGTGTCCCGGGACGGGGCGCGGTCGGCGACCAGCCGGACGATCTCGTCGTACCGCTTGGAGTGCAGGATCGAGAAGGCGAGGTCCTCCAGCTCCCACTTGATGGTGGCCATGCCCAGCCGGTGCGCCAGCGGGGCGAGCACCTCCAGCGTCTCCCGGGCCTTGCGGGCCTGCTTGTCCGGCGGCAGGAACCGCATGGTGCGCATGTTGTGCAGCCGGTCGGCCAGCTTGATCACCAGCACCCGGGGGTCCTGGGCCATCGCGATGATCATCTTGCGGATGGTCTCGGCCTCGGTGGCGTCGCCGAACTTGACCTTGTCGAGCTTGGTGACGCCGTCGACCAGGTGGGCGACCTCCTCGCCGAAGTCGGCGGTGACCATCTCCAGGGTGTACGGGGTGTCCTCCACGGTGTCGTGCAGCAGGGCCGCGACCAGCGTGGTGGTGTCCATGCCCAGATCGGCCAGGATGGTGGCGACGGCCAGCGGGTGGGTGATGTACGGGTCGCCGGAGCGGCGGAACTGGCCGGCGTGCGCGTTCTCGGCAACCTCGTAGGCCCGCTGCAGTTCCTTCAGGTCGGCCTTCGGGTGCAGGCTGCGGTGCACCGCGAACAGTGGCTCGAGCACGGTCCGGGTGGGCGACGCGGCCGACCGCTGACCGCTCATCCGCCGGGCGATCCTGGCCCGGACCCGTCTGGTCGCCGACGGCACCGGCAGCTCGGACGGCGGCGCCGGTTCCGCCCGGACCTCGCCGACCGCGGCGGATCCGGCGGGTGGGCGCGGCGTGACCGGGCTGTCGGTGCGGGTCGCCAGGTGCCGCGGCGCCGCCCTGTCCGGGTCCGCAGCGGCGGCGTGCCGCACCCCGTTGGGGGGCGCATCGCCCGGCGCGGCGGCGTGCGTCCCACGGCTGTCCACATCCGAACTCATGGCACCCCCCTTTACGGCGACGAGGGTCTTTGATCTGGTCACTGAGCATAACGCCGCAGCACCGGCCAACCTTCCGCCATGGCAGCCGGTCAGGGCCGGACGGCCCACGGCTTACCATCGCACTTCGGCCCGTCCCACCGACGGGATTCGCTCGGCGAGGAGGCACCGTGAGTTCGAATGTGTACGGCGTGACGGAGATCGTCGGAACCTCGGCCAACGGGGTGGAGGACGCCATCGAAAGCGGTATCGACCGCGCGTCGACCACCCTGCGCGGGTTGAACTGGTTCGAGGTGACCGAGATCCGCGGCCACATCAGCGAGGGCCGGGTGGCGCACTATCAGGTGGGCATGAAGGTCGGCTTCCGGATGGATGCCTGAGGTCAGCCCAGCAGGCGCGCCCTGATCGCCTCCTGCAGCGGCGCGTCGACGCCGATGGCGGCCAGGTACCGGTCGAACGAACCGAAGTTCCGTTCGACGGAGTCCCAGCCGGCATTCAGGTAGCTCGGGTGAACGCCCAGAAGCGCGTTGTCGCTGTCGAAGTCGTCACCGTACTTGCGGTGCAACCAGTCCCGCAGGCTGCCCATCGCGGCGTTGCTGAGCAGGTACTCCTGCAGGATCGTGTCCCGGTCGGCGCCCAGGATGGTCAACAGGGTGGCGATCGTCCAGCCGGTGCGGTCCTTGCCGGCGGCGCAGTGCACCAGCACGCTGCCGGCGCCGGTGGCCACCGACCGCATGATGGTGGTCACCGACCGCTGGGCCGGCCCGAACACGGGGATCGCGGCGTAATAGGCGCGGGTCCGGTCCATCGGCGTCGCCGGGTCGGCGTGGTCCGCCGCGGCCGCGTGTACCGGCATGGTGCCGTCCTCCGGGTGGAACGGCGCGACGGTGACGGTCACCGTCTCCGGCACCCGGTCCCGGCCCTCGCGTTCGATCTCCAGCTCCCCACGCAGGTCGAAGACCTCCGTCACGCCGAGCCGCTCGAGCGCGCCCCGGCCGGCCGGGTCCAGCCCGGACAGCACCGCCGACCGGAACACGACACCGCGGCGCACCGGACCGTGGGGCGTCGGCGTGCCGCCGATGTCGCGGAAATTCCAAGTACCGGACAGTACGTCGGCGTGCGTCGGGATCACGTTCCCGTCCTCTCGTCATCGTCAGGGCCACCGACGATGATGCCGCAGCAAGCTGCGGTCCGGTGAACGGCAGGCAACCGGCCGGGTGGCCGCGGTCCCCGAACCGGACGACCTTGCGCGTCAGACGTCCCGCCTGGCCAGCACCACGGCCGCTCCGGCGACCGCGAGCACCACCCAGCCGGTGAACACCGCGAACCCCTGCCCGGCGGTGAGCACGTCCCCGGTCGGCGCCACCGACATGAACGCGTTGCCCGCGTTGGACGGCAGGTATTTGAGCACCGTGCTCCAGTCCGCCGGCAGCAGGGCGGTGGCCAGGGCCGGCAGGAACAGCACGGCGCCGACGGTGGTGCCGATCGAAGCGGCCGTGCTGCGCAGCAGCACACCCAGCGCCAGGCCGATCACGCCCAGTCCGACGATGTAGTAGGCGTGTCCGAGCAGTGCCCCCGGGACGCCGTCATCGGACCACGACACGGTGTCCGCGCCGGCGTGGCTCAGCACCGCCATGCCGCCGAAGAAGACCGCGAACAGCCCGGCCACCGCCACCGGCAGCACCACCGCGACGAAGGTGATCAGCTTGCCCCACAGCACCGGGAGCCGCCTGGGTACGGCGGCGAACGTGGTCCGGATCATCCCGGACGAGAACTCCCGTGCGCCGACCACCGAACCGAACACCGCGACCAGCAGCACCGCCACGTTGGCGGCGGCCAGCACGGTGGCCAGCGCGCCGCCGCGACCGGCCAGCCGCGCGCCGCCGCCGTTCGGGCCGCTGATGTCGCCGCCGGCGGCCAGCGCGGCCAGCATGCCGAACGCGACGATCACCAGCAGGATCGCCGCCGCGGTCAGCCAGGTGGACCGCAGGGTCCGGGTCTTGATCCACTCCGAGCGCAGCACCCGCGGGATCGTGGTGCGGTGCTCGGCGCGGCGCACCGACTCCGTGCCGGCCGGCTGCTTGGTGGTGACCATCAGGCGGCCCTGCCTTCCGGTCCCTCGGCCGCGGCGACCGAGCCGTGGTAGGCGACCGTGTCGCGGGTGAGTTCCATGAACGCCTCCTCCAGCGAGGGTGCGACGTCCACGAGTTGGTGCAGCACGAGCCCGTGCCGGGCGGCGATCACGCCCACCTCGCTGGCTCGCATTCCCTCGATCTCCAGCCGCTCGGGCGCGTCCGAGGTGACCGCGACCTCCGGGCCGACCAGCAGGTCGCGCAGCTGCGCGGCGTCCGGCGAGACCACTCGGACCCGGTGCTGGGAGGACTGCCGGATGAACTCGGTCATCGGCATGTCGGCCAGGATCCGGCCACTCCCGATGACGATGAGATGCTCCGCGGTGAGCTGCATCTCGCTCATCAGGTGAGAGGAGACGAAGACCGTCCGACCCTGCCCGGCCAGTTCCTTGAGCAGCGTGCGGATCCACAGGATGCCGTCCGGGTCCAGCCCGTTCACCGGCTCGTCCAGCATGACCGTCTGCGGGTCGCCGAGCAGCGCGGCGGCGATACCCAACCGCTGGCCCATGCCCAGCGAGAAGCCGCCGGCGCGCTTGCGGGCGACCTCGGTCAACCCGACCAGCTGCAGCACCTCGTCGACCCGGCTCGCACCCGCCCCGATGGTCGCGCCGAGCGCCAGCAGATGGTTGCGGGCCGACCGCCCCTTGTCGACCGACTTGGCCTCCAGCAACGCACCCAGCTCCGACAGCGGCGCCGGCGCGTCCCGGAACTCGTGGCCGTTGACGCTCGCCCGGCCCGAGGTCGGCCGGTCCAGGCCGAGGATGGACCGCATCGTGGTGGATTTGCCCGCGCCGTTCGGGCCCAGGAAGCCGGTGACCACGCCCGGCCGGACGGTGAAGGTGACGTGGTCGACCGCGGTGACGGCCTTGTCGCCCGAGCCGAACTTTTTGGTCAGGTCCTCGACCTCGATCATGACGGAGTTTCCGCAGCGAAGATGCTCACGCCGTCCAGGGTTCCCGTCGCCCGCCCCGGGTCGCATCGTCCCGGCGCAGGTTCCCGGCGTTCCCGGCGTACCGCGAACGCAGCAGAGCCGCCGGGCACGGCCGGTGACCGGAGGCAGTGACCGGAGGCAGTGACCGCTGGCGACGCTGCCCGTCAGCCGGGTCGGACCAGCCCGGACCGGTACGCGAGCACCACCAGTTGCGCACGGTCGCGCGCGCCCAGCTTGGCCATCGCGCGGTTGACGTGGGTCTTGGCGGTCAGCGGCGACACGTACAGTCGTCCGGCGATCTCGTCGTTGGACAGGCCGGTCGCCACCAGAGCGACGATCTCCCGCTCCCGCCCGGTCAGCACGGACAGGTCGGCCGCGCCGGGTCCGGGCGAGTCCGCGGACGGTGTGGTGAGCAGCCGCTCGATGACCACCCGGGTGGCGCGGGGCGAGAGCAACGAGTCGCCGCGGGCCACCACCCTGATCGCGTCCAGCAGTTCCGCCGGGGCCGCCCCCTTGCCGAGGAAGCCGCTGGCGCCCGCGCGCAACGCGCCGATGATGTAGTCGTCCTGCTCGAACGTGGTCAGCACCACCACCTTCACCGAGCGGAGGGCGGGGTCCGCGGTGATCTGCTCGCACGCCGTCAGGCCGTCGGTGCCGGGCATCCGGACGTCCATGAGCAGCACGTCCGGGCGCGACGCGCGGGCCTGCCGGACCGCGTCGGCCCCGTCGATCGCCTCGCCGACGACCTGCAGGTCGTCGGCGCTGTCGATCAGCGCGGCGAAACCGCCGCGGATGAGCGCCTGGTCGTCGGCCAGCAACACCCGGATGGTCATGCGACGACTCGCGCCGGCCGATCGACCGCGGTCCCGCCGGCGACCGGCCGATCGGTGAGCGGCCGATCGGTGAGCGGCCGATCGGTCGGCAGTTCGGCCCGCACGGCGAACCAGCCGTTCCGGTCGGGTCCGACCCGGAGCAGGCCGCCGACCGCCGCCACCCGCTCGCGCATGCCGGTCAGACCCTGGCCGGTGCCTGCCGGCGGCTGGGGCCTGGTCCCGACCGGGTTGCGGACCTCGATCACCGTGCCGGCGTCCCGGTGCGCGATCAACAGCTGGGCGGACCCGGTGCCGTGCTTGTGCGCGTTGGTCAGCGCCTCCTCGACGATCCGGTAGGCGGTGACGTCGACCAGGGGGGCGAGGCGGACGGGCGTGCCCTCACGGCGCACCACCACCTGCAGACCGGTCCGCCGCAGCGACGCCACCAGCTCGTCCAGCCGGGCCAGTCCGCGGAGAGGCTCCCGGGTGATGTCGTCGCCGTCCCGCAGCACCCCCAGCAGCGCCGACATCTCCGCGAGCACCTGGGCGCCGGCCTGACGCACATGGCTCAGCGCCTCCCCCGCCGCCGCCGGGTTGCTGGTCCGCAGATGCTCGGCCACCCCGGATTGCACGGTGATCACCGCGATGTGGTGGGCGACCACGTCGTGCAGCTCCCGGGCGATGCGCAGCCGTTCCTCGGTGACCCGGCGCTGCGCCTCCTCCTCGCGGGACTCCTCGGCGGCCCTGGCCCGCTGCCTGGCCTCGGCCAGCGCCCGGCGTTGCAGCCGCACCGCGATGCCCACCACCGCGGCCAGCACGCACCAGGTCGCCACCGCGTAGGTGGTCGCCTTCGCCCAGCTGTCGGACGTGCTGATCGCCTGCGCGCCGAGCAGCAGGCCGGCCGACAGCGTGGTCGCCGCGAACGTCCACCGGACCGGATGCCGGGACGCCACCGTGAACAGCGCGACCAGCAGCGGCAGCACGGCCGACGACGGGCCGTGCTGGAGCATCACCACGGCCACCGCGGCCAGCAGGGTGAGCGCCCAGACCACGACCGGGCGACGCCGCCGGAACACGATCGCCAGGCAGGACAGCACGACAAGGGCCTGCGAGACGGTGGTCGGGGCCACCGGCGCCCCGGGCAACGCGTTCACCCGACCCGTGCCGGAGGGCACCACCAGCAGCAGCGCCAGCAGGGCGTCCGCGGCGACCGGACGGGCCCGCAGCCAGGACCGCGCACGGCGCAGGGCAGTCACCCTTGCGACTGTAGGTGGCTGCGCGCGATCCGTCGTACCTCGGCCGCGGCGCACTAGTGTGCTGGCTCGGGGACCATGCCGTGCGGGGCCGCTCGCACCGCGACCCGTGGCACCCGCCGAGAATCCCGAGGGACGAGGAGACCATGGCTCTGCATGCGGTCATCTACCGCTACCGCGACGACACCGACCGGTTGGACGAGCACCGGCCGAAACATCGGGAGTACCTGCGGTCGCTGTTCGAGCAGGGACGCCTCGTGATCAGCGGGCCGCTCACCGACGGGCCGCCCGCCGCGCTGCTCATCCTGGACGCGGACGACCCGGCCCACGTCGCACAGCTGCTCGACCAGGACCCGTTCCGGCTGCTCGGGCTGATCGAGCAGCGGGAGATCCGGCCGTGGAGCCCGGCCATCGGCGGTGCCCGGCTCGGCGTCGGCTGACCCGGTCGAGGCTCGTCACCAGGACCGCAGGGCGGTGACGTCGATGCCCGGCAGCGCCGCCCGACCACCCAGCTCGGCGAGTTCCACGGCCACCGCCACGCCGGCGATCCGCGCGCCGGCCCGGCGCAGCAGCCGGCAGGCCGCGGCCGCGGTTCCCCCGGTGGCCAGCACGTCGTCGACGACCAGTACCCGGGCACCGCCAGGTACGTCGTCAGGGTGCAGTTCGAGACGGGCCGTGCCGTATTCCAGAGCGTACTCCTCGGTCAGCACCTTGCCCGGCAGCTTGCCGGGCTTGCGGATCGCCAGCACGCCGGTGCCGGCCATCACGGCCGCCGCCGCACCCAGCAGGAATCCGCGGGAGTCCAGCCCGGCGATCAATGTCGCGTCCGGTGCGGCCGCGGCGAACGCGGCCGCGATCGCCCGCAGCGCCGGACCGTCGGCGAGCACCGGGGTCAGGTCGCGGAACAGCACCCCGGTCTGGGGGAAGTCCGGCTGGGTGCGGACCAGCCGGTCCAGCGCCGCCCCGGCCTCGGCCGCCGCGTCGACCATGGGTCAGCGGTTGCGTTTGCCCGACGGCCGGCCGGCCGGTCCCTTGCCGCGTGGGCCCGGTTTGGTGGTCGGCCGGACCGGCTTGACCCCGGGCTTGGGCGCCGCCCCCGGGGTGAGGTCGGGTCGCGCCGGTGTCGCCGCCGTCACCGTGGTCCTGACCGCTGCGGTCGTGGCCGCACCCTCCGCTCCGGTACCGGGCTCCGCCGGTGCGGGCGACACCTCGGCCGGTTCGGCGCCCAGCCGGAAGACCGGGTCGCCATCGGCGTCCACCAGCACACCGTCGGCCGCGCGTTTGGCCAGCACCCGGGCGGTGTGCGCCTTGATCGCCGGGTCGCGCAGCTTGAGGTCGACGGCGAACGGCACCGCGATGAACACCGACGAGTAGGCGCCGACCAGCATGCCGATGAGCATGACAAGGGACAGGTCCTTGAGCGTCCCGGAGCCCAGGATGGCGACGCCCGCGACCAGCAACCCGGCGACCGGCAGCAGGGCGATCAGCGACGTGTTGATCGAGCGCATCAGCGTCTGGTTGATCGCCAGGTTCGCCGCCTCCGGGTAGGTCCGGCGGTTCAGCGACGTCAGGCCCTTGGTGTTCTCCTGCACCTTGTCGTACACCACGACCGTGTCGTACAGCGAGAACCCGAGGATGGTGAGCAGGCCGATGACCGTCGCCGGCGTCACCTCGAAGCCCACCAGGGAGTAGATCCCGGCCGTGATGATCAGGTCGTGCAGCACCGACACCACGGCCCCGGCGGCCATCCGCTTCTCGTAGCGGATCCACAGGAACGCGGCGACGGCGACCAGGAACACCACGACGGCCAACAACGCCCGTTGCGAGATCTCCGAACCCCAGGTCTCGGACACGGCCGAGTCGGACACCCCGCCCGGTGGGGTGTACGCGGTGTTGATCGCCGCCTTGGCCGCGACGACCTGGTCCACGGTCAGCGACGGGGACGTCACCTGGATCTGATTGCCGACCGTCTGCACCGAGTCGGTCTCCACCCCGGTCGCCGACGTCACCGTCTCGGCGACCTGGCTGGTCGACACCGCGCCGGCGTCGGCGGGCTGGAAGGTCAGGGTGGTGCCGCCGGCGAAGTCGATGCCGTAGTGGAAGCCGCGGACGACGATCAGCAGGATCGAGCCGACCACCAGCACGGTCGAGACGATGTAATAGATCCGCCGCGGACCCAGGATGTCGAACGCACCGGTGCCCGTGGACAGCTTGGTGATGAATCCGGCCTGCCGGCCGTACTGCTTGTCCGCGGTCGCCGTCGTGCTCAACGCGGCGGGGGTCGCCGTGTCGTCCGTCATACCGACACCTCCTTCGCGCCCAGCCGGGCGGCGGCCGCCCGTCGTTGTGCCCCCGCCTTGGCCACCCCGCCCAGGCCGGACCAGGTCGGGGACTGGAACAGCCTGGAGCCTGCCGCCAGGTGCACCAGCGGGTGGGTCACCAGGAACACCACGACCAGGTCGAGCACGGTGGACAGGCCCAGGGTGAAGGCGAAGCCCTTGACCTCGCCGATGGCCAGCAGGTACAGGATTGCCGCGGACAGGAACGACACCGCGTCGGCGGACAAGATCGTCCGCTTGGCCCGGGTCCAGCCGCGCGGGACGGCGGAGCGGAAGGTCCGGCCCTCCCGGACCTCGTCCTTGATGCGTTCGAAGTAGATGACGAAGGAGTCGGCGGTGATGCCGATCGCGATGATCAGACCCGCGACACCGGCCATGTCCAGGCTGTAGCCCATCCACCGGCCGAGCAACACCAGGATCGGGAAGACCAGACCGAACGACAGGATCAGCGACAGGATGGTGATCAGGCCGAGCAGCCGGTAGTAGGCGAGGCAGTAGACGACCACCAGCAGCAGCCCGATGCCGCCGGCGATGATGCCCGCGACCAGGTACTGGTAGCCGAGTTCCGCGCTCACGTTGACCGATTCGGCCCGGTCGAAGGCCAGCGGCAGGGCGCCGAACTTCAGCGAGTTGGCCAGCGCCGACGCCGACGCCTGGGTGAACGAGCCGGAGATCTCGGTGCCGGGGGTGGTGATCGGACCGCTGATCCGCGGCGCCGAGATGACCTGACCGTCCAGCGTCATCGCGGTGAGGGTGCCGGTGTGCGAGGCCGTGTAGGACGACCAGGTCGAGTAGCCGTCCGACTTGAACGTCATGTTGACCACCCAGCCGGCGCCCTGGCTGCTCTGCCCGGAGGTGGCGTTGTCGATCTGCGTGCCGGCGATGAGCGTCTTGTCCAGCAGGTACAGGGCGTCACCGGTGTCCGAGCAGGCCAGCAGCGGCTTGTTCGGGTCGTCCAGGCCGCGATAGGGCTCCAGGGCGGCGCAGCTGATCGTGGACATCACCGACTGCGCGGAGGTCTGCCAGGCGTCGAAGGACGCCTGGTCGGTACCCAGCGGCTGGGTCGGGTTCTCCGGGTTGCTGCCGGTCGGCCAGCTGACGGCCGGGGCCGCGGTGCTCGCCGTGACCGTCGCGGTGTCGGTGGCCGCGGGAGCCGCGGTGTCGGTGGCCGCGGGAGCCGCGGTGTCGGTGGCCGCGGGAGCCGCGGTGTCGGTGGCCGCGGGTGCCGTCTCGTCGGTCGGCGCGGCGGCGATGGCGGCCGAATCACCCCGCAGGCCGGCGGGTGAGCTGGCCGCGGGGGCCGCCGTCGCCGTCGCCGTCGCGGCCGGTGTCTCGGTCGCGGTGTCGCCGATGGCGGGCACGGTGGTCGCCGGGGCGCTGCTGGCGGTGTCACCGATCGCCGGCACGGTCGTCGGCGCCGACCCGGAGGCACCGGTCTCGGTGCCGCTCGTGGTGGGCGGGCTGGTGGCCGTGCTGACGCCCGGCGGCACGTACCCGGCCGGATACACCACGATCGGGTTGCTGCTGGAATCGGTGAGCACCGGCCGGATGTTCAGCTGCGCGCTGCGGGTCAGCCCGGACAGGTCCTCGTTGCCGGGGACGGTGACGACCAGCTGCCTGGCCCCGTCGATCTGCACCTGGGCGCCGACCACGCCGGACCCGTTGACCCGACCCTCCATGATCGTCCGGGCCAGCTGCATCTGTTCCCGTGTCGGATCGGAGCCGTCCACGGTGCGGGCGGTCAGCGTGATCCGGGTACCGCCCTGCAGGTCGATGCCGAGCTTGGGGGTGTTGCTACCCGGCGTGAGGAACACCAACCCGTACAGCACGACCACGATGCCGATGAAGGTCCAGATATGTCTCCAGGGCCGGAACTGCCCGGGGGATGTTGCCACGTCGCGCCAATCCTCGTCCGTGCGGCGGCGCCGGCCTTTGACAGCGGCTTTGACCGGAACACAGTCAGGGGCACAGTCACGGGCGGGCCGTCGGCGATGTCAGGCGATCCTCACGCCCACACGATGATGCCCCGTCCCCCTGTGGGGGCCGGGGCATCGGAAGCCTAGTTCGTGTCGTTCGACTTGCGGATGTTGACACCGCCGTTGTTGCTGCCGGTGTCCGGGTCGGCGTCGACGATCTCCCGGGGCGACGCGGCGTCCTCTTCGATGACGATCAGGTCGTCGTCCTCGAACGACGGTCCCGGGACGATGACCTCCCGGACCGCGGCGCGCACCCAGGTCGTCCGCATGCCCGGGGCGATCTCCAACTCGATGGTGTCGTCGGCGACCGCGGTGACCGTGCCGTGCAGGCCCGAGGTGGTCATCACCCGGCTGCCCGGCACCAGCGAGTCCTGCATACTCCTGACCTGGGCCGCCTGCCGCTTCTGCTTCTTCATGCTGAAGTACATGAGGCCGCCGAGACCGGCGAACATCAGGATCGGTAACAGCATGCTTTCCATGACTTGACTCTCCTCGGTCCCGGCTTCCCGCGACACATCTCGTCGGCATGACCCGTTGGTGCTGAACTCCGCGCCGGCCGGGCCGCAGCCTGGCGCGTTTCAGGTGGCTTCCCGCCTGCCTCGCCCTGCGCGCAGTGAACGAAGCGCGGCGGCCGGTGGTTCCCTGCCGCAGACCGGACGAATGGATACCCGGTCGGTAGCGGTCACGATACCGGAACCGGCAAGTCCGTCCGAAGCACGAACACGGACCGTCGGCGTCCCGGATGACCGCGATCGCCGGACGATCGCGGGCGAACTGTGGGCGAACCGTGGGCCTTGGGCGGCCGTCCCATCGGGAACGGCCCTTGCGGGGCCGCTGCGCTGATCAGTCGAACCTGCTGGTGACCGAAAATGACCGAATCGCCCGTGCCGGTCGGCCTGGATCCCGTCCCGCGCTGATCCAAGACCCACTTTGGGTGCCGTTTTGTCCGGTTTGCTGAACGTTGGATCAGCG
The DNA here is from genome assembly GCA_964497705.1 of uncultured Actinomycetes bacterium. GTDB lineage: Bacteria > Actinomycetota > Actinomycetes > Mycobacteriales > Nakamurellaceae > Nakamurella. The sequence continues at coordinate 472,499 of CAZCEH010000001.1, forward strand.
CGGCTCCCCAAGGTGGCCCGGCAGCACGAAGCATCGCCACGCGGTTAGTTCACCCAGACTCAGCCGGGCCTGCCGGGCGATTCCGGTGGGCGTGACGCGGCCGCGGTCACCTGGGCGACCCGCTCGATCCCGGTCATCGCCGCCCGCCGCCAGGGCGGCATGCCCTCGATCTCGATCTCGAGCGAGAAGCTGAGCACGGTCCTGATGATGACGATCAGGCCGAGGACGCCGACGTTGGCCAGCGTCGGTTCGACCGCGACGGTGTGGATGAGGTCGGCCGCCACCAAGACCTCGAGGCCGAGCAGCAGCGTCGCGCCGATCGAACGTCGCAGCGTGTGGTAGGCCTCGTTTCCGTCGCGGGTGCGTCGCCACGTCCGGATGGACAGCACCGCGCACCAGATCAGGCCGCCCACCATCAGCGCGGCGGCCAGGACCTCGAACCCGCGAGCGACCTGCTCCATCGCCTCGGAGAAATGCACGACCCGATCCTCGCCCACGACCGCACCGGAACCGCTATCCGACTCGGGCGAAATCCGTTGGTTTCACAGGCCGTCGAACAGCGTCGCCTCGACCGAGCGGGCCTCCTCCCGCAACTGGGCCAGCCCCAGGTGTTCCCAGGCGGCCGGAGTGGCCACCCGGCCGCGCGGGGTCCGGGCCAGCATGCCCACCCGCACGAGGAACGGCTCGCACACCTCTTCGACGGTGGTCGGTTCCTCCCCGACCGCCACGGCGAGGGTGGTCAGGCCGACCGGGCCGCCGCCGAACGACCGGCACAGCGCCGACAGCACCGACCGGTCGAGCCGGTCCAAGCCAAGCTCGTCGACGTCGTACACGGCCAGCGCGGATCGCGCCACCTCCCTGGTGACCGCGCCGTCCGCCCGGACCTGGGCGTAGTCGCGGACCCGGCGCAGCAACCGGTTGGCGATGCGCGGGGTGCCGCGGGACCGCTGGGCGATCTCCACCGCACCGTCGGGCCGCAGGTCGATGCCCAGGATGACGGCGCTGCGGCTGATCACCGTGGTCAACTCGTCGGCCGTGTAGAACTCCATGTGCGCGGTGAACCCGAACCGGTCCCGCAACGGCCCGGTCAGCTGCCCGGACCGGGTGGTCGCGCCGACCAGCGTGAACGGCGCGATGTCCAGTGGGATCGAGGTCGCCCCGGGGCCCTTGCCGACCATCACGTCGACCCGGAAGTCCTCCATCGCCAGGTACAGCATCTCCTCGGCGGGGCGGGCGATGCGGTGGATCTCGTCGATGAACAGCACGTCGCCCTCGACCAGGTTGGACAGGATCGCGGCCAGGTCGCCGGCCCGTTCCAGCGCGGGGCCGGACGTCAGCCGCAACGCCGCCCCCAACTCGGCGGCGATGATCATCGACAGCGACGTCTTGCCCAGGCCGGGGGGCCCGGCGAGCAGGACGTGGTCGGGCGGGGCGCCGCGCAGCTTCGCCCCGGACAGCACCAGTTCCAACTGCTCGCGGACCTTCTCCTGGCCGACGAACTCGCGCAGCGACTTCGGACGCAGCGACGCCTCGACGTCCGAATCCCCCGGGACCTCGGTGGGGGCGACCAGACCCTCGTCGTCCGAACTCATCTGTTGCGCCCGAGCAGCGCGAGCGAGCGGCGCAGCAGCACGCCGACGTCGCCGTCGACCACGGCCGCGTCCTCCGCGGATGCGACGGCGGCCACCGCGTCGTCCGCCTGCTTGACGGTGAAGCCCAGGCCCACCAGGGCGTCGGTGACCTGCGGACGCCACGCCGTCGACCCGGCCGATCCGTTGGCCGCCGCCGGGCTCCCGGACGCGGCGGCATTGGACGGCCCGGCCGCGCCCACCTTGTCCTTGAGTTCGAGCACCAGACGCTCGGCGCTCTTCTTGCCGATGCCGGGGGCCCGGCACAGGGTGGCGGTGTCGCCGCCGGACAGGGCACGTCGCAGCGCGTCCGGATCCAGCACGGCCAGCAGCGCCAGCGCGATCTTCGGGCCGACCCCGGACACCGACTGGACCAGTTCGAAGAGCTCCTTGCCGGCGGCGGAGGTGAAGCCGAACAGGGTCAGCGAGTCCTCCCGCACGACCAGGGTCGTGAACAGCCGGGCCTGCTCGCCGCGGCGCAACTCGGCCAGGGTCGAAGGCGTGGTACGCACGGCCAGACCGACCCCGCCGACCTCGATGACCGCGTGGTCGAGATGGATGGCGAGCACCTCGCCGCGGACGGAGCTGATCATCGACCGGTCACCGGAATCGTCACCGGACCATCCTCGCCCGGGGCACCGACAGTGTCTGTCGCGCGGCCGCGGCGCTCATCCGGGATTGCATGGGTGAGCGCCACAGGTGACACAGGGCCAGCGCCAGCGCGTCGGCGGCATCGGCCGGTTTCGGCGCCTCTGGCAGCTTGAGCAGTCTGGTGATCATGGCGGTGACCTGCGCCTTGTCGGCGCTGCCGTGGCCGGACACGGCGGCCTTGACCTCGCTGGGGGTGTGCCAGGCCACCGGAATGCCGCGCCGGGCGGCGGCCAATGCCACCACACCGGAGGCCTGGGCGGTGCCCATCACGGTGCGGACGTTGTGCTGGCTGAACACCCGCTCGATCGCCACCGTGTCGGGCCGGTGCCGGTCCATCATCTGCTCGACCCGCTCGGCGATCTGCAGCAACCGCTCCGCAAGCGGCGCGTCGGACGGGGTCCGCACCACCACGACCTCGACCGCGCGCGGCGCCTGGCCGGGACCGCCGTCGATGACGCCGATGCCACAGCGGGTGAGCCCGGGGTCGACTCCCAACACCCGCACCCGCCACCTCCCGCCGGATCCACGAACACCTGTCCAGCCGGGAACGCTACCGGAGCGCCGGCGCCGGACGGGACCACCACGCCGAACCGCGGAGGCGGGGTCGGCGGGGGTGCGCGGTCCACCGACCGCGCACCCCTGGACTGACCGGTGCGGTGTCACGTCACCGGTGCGGTGTCACGTCACCGGTGCGGGTGTCACTACAGCCGGCTGCAGTGGAACCGTCGTTGCGCGGCGTCGTACTCGATGACGCGGACGGTCACGATGTCGCCGACCTCGGCGCGCGCACCGCGGATCAGACCGGCGGTCCCGTCGGTCGACTGCACCAGCAGGCCGAACGGCAGGATCTTGGTCACGGTCGCGTCGATCTGGTCGCCCGCGTGCAGGGAGATTCCGTTCATGCGGCTCACCCCCCTTCACTGATGTCAGGGTGAGTCGGGTCCGGCGGGCGTCGCGTCCCGCCTGCTCTCCTTCGGTCGTGGCCGGACGCGGGCCCAGGATCGGCCCGGACGTCACCGCATCAGGGTAGCGACGGCCGGTGCCCGGCGGTCAGTTGGCGGCGCGCCAGTTGGCTGCGATCAGTTGGCGGCGCGTTCCAGGGTCGGTCCCCACAGGTCCGGGCCGAACACCTCGTACCGGATGTTCTCCGGCTGCACGCCCCGGGCCAGCAGGGTCGACCGGACGTGCCGCATGAACGGCAGCGGCCCGCAAGTGAACACCTGCACGTCCGCGGGCAGCTCCAGTTCCGACAGGTCCATGTATCCCTCGGCGGAGGACTGGTCGTCCGGGTCGACCTTCTCGTACCAGGTGTAGGCGGTGACGTCGTCGATCTGCCGGGCCACGTGCAGCACGGTGTCCCGCAGCGCGTGGTCCTCCGCGGTGCGGTCGGCGTGCGCGATAATCACCTGGCGCTGCGGCTGCGTGCGGGCCAGGTGCTCGACGATCGGCAGCACCGTGGTGATGCCAGCGCCGGCACTGGCCAGCAATAGCGGCGCGTCCTGATCCTCGATCACGAAATCACCGGCCGGCGCGCTGATCTCGAAGACGTCGCCGACCTTGGCCGAGTCGTTGAGGTAGCTGGAGACCCGGCCGTCGGGGGCGCCGTTGATGCCTCGGACCCGGCTCACGGTGATCTGCAGCCGGCTCGCGAACGCGGTCGACGACACCGTGTACTGGCGGGGCTGGCGGGTGCCGTCGGGCAGGTCGACGAAGACCGACACGTACTGGCCCGGCCGGATCTCCGGCACGTCGCCGCCGTCGGCCGGCTCCAGGACGAGCGACACCACGTCGTAGGTCTCCTCGATGCGCCGGACGATCCGAAACGGCCGCAGCGGCCGGCGCGGGTCGACGCCGGCCTGCTGGTACAGCCGGGCCTCCTCGGCGATCAGGATGACCGCGAACAGCCAGTAGACCTCGGTCCAGGCCGCGGCGATCTCCGGGGTGACCGCGTCGCCGAGGACCTCGGCGACCGCGTTGATCAGGTACTTTCCGACGATCAGGTATTGCTCCGGGGTGATGCCCAGGGACATGTGCTTGTAGGCGATGCGCTCCTTGACGTGCTCGAACGACGGCGCGTCCGGGTCGATCAGGCTGACCGCGAATGCGACCACCGAGGCGGCCAGCGCCTTGCTCTGCTCACCCGACGCCTGGTTGCCCTGGTTGAAGACGCTCAGCAGTTCCGGATGCGCGGCGAACATGCTGGGATAGAAGACCGCCGTGATCGCCTCGGCGTTCCCGGCGACGACGCCGGCGGTGGCCTTGACGACCGCCTCCGATTCCGGCGAGAGCAGCGGCTGGACAGCGGTTTCGGGCAGCACGGACACATCGGCCTCCAGGTGGGCGAGGATGACGGCCTGTTCGGCGCGGCGGGACCGACAGGCGACACAAACCCTGTGACTCTCGTCGGCGCACGCTACCCGATGGAAGGGTCGAAGGTCCCTAGCGGCCGGCCATCCTGCGCGAGCGGGCGACAAGAACCGTCCGAACGGACGATCGGAGCGACATCGCCGCGCGCGCAGCGCGGACTCTATAGCATCCGGGACCCGCCGATGTCACGACGGAAACCGAGCCTTCTTTCCCGTGCTTTCCGTGAGCATTGTTCCCCTGGGTGATGTAAAACTGTCCCGCATCACCCATTTGCAGTTGTCATTCAACGGTGATTGGCGACTCGCGGTGACATCCAGTGTGCTTCTCCGCCCATGTCGGGCTACCCCGGGGGTTTCGATGCGATCACGAGTGCGCCGTCGGAGTCGATTCACCCGCTGGCTGGTGCCGGTGTTGGTGCTCGACCAGCCCGTCGGCTGTTGGCGGCGGGGTGCGGCCACTGGTGCGGTGGCCAAGGACTTTCTCGGGCCGCACGACCTGACCTACGGCTCGAGGACGACGCCCGGTACCGCGCCCAGCGCCACCGCGGACGGCGACGCGGGCTCTGTCCGCGACATCGATGACCACAACGTCCTGACCGTCACCGCACCCCAACCACTGGCGACGACCGATGGCACCACTATTGAAAGGCTGGGAATGCGTCGGTCCGGCACTTGGTTGCGCATCTTGGTCTGCGCCCTCGCGGGCATCGTCACTGGCGTGACTATTCCTGCGCAGCCGGCCGAGGCTGTCGTCGGTGGGGTGAAAGTCACTGATCTATCGAAGACATCATTTATTGGTCACTATGTGGGATGGTACGGATTTCCTCCGTTGGACGTTTTTCATGCGAAGGGGAAAGGGGAGAGCTGCGGAGCCACACTCATCAGTCCGGCGATCGCCATCACCGCCGCGCATTGTGTCACTGACCACAATATTTCGGCATCAGATATGACGGTATCGTTCACGCGACCGAACGGGAAATCCGCAAGCTCAGGCGTGCGGTCCTTCGCAATCGAGCCAGGCTCCGACCCACACCGCGACATCAACGATCTGGCCATATTGAACCTCACGACGACGTTCTCCGATATCGACCTGCCCCTCATTGCTTCCAACTGTCCCGACTGGACCACCAGAAGTGACATGTTCTCCATCGGTTGGGGTCAAGGCGGGAACGGCGCGAATGATAGCGGCGCGAATCCCCTGTCCACGCCCAATCGAGCTGGCCTCAAGTTCACTCCATCGTCGCCTGACTACTCCTCGACCAACTATTTTTTGGCGGTGAATGATTCGGGCACGATGCAATTTGGCGATAGCGGCAGCGGACTTTTCTTCCAGCGCCCGGATGGACGGTATGAACTTCTGGGAGCCCTTCACGCATTCGCTGACGGCGCGCCAGCCTGGGATCCGGCCGGCAAGGTGAGGCTCAACGTCTATGAGCGAGTGGATGTCGGCTCGGTCAGTTGGTCGTGGGTACAGAAGTACGCGCTGGCCTACGCTCCATGTCTGCCAAGTGCACCGCCACCCTCGGCTTCTCCTCCCCCACCACCGGCACCAGTTCCGGCGCCTGCAACGCCCGTTCTTCACGTGACTGGCCAGACGACGAACTCGATCAGTTTGTCCTGGGGCGCGGTTCCCGGTGCGACGGGTTATCGGGTGTACGAGGGCTCAACACAGTTGGCAGCACCGGTTTCTCCGACGGCGGCTACGTCGGTGACGATCGGCTCGTTGGAGAGTAATACGACCCACACCTATTCGGTGACCGCGTACAACAGTTCCGGGGAATCGGCAAAGAGTACGCCTCAGTCCGCGACGACGCTGGCCACCTGGACGTATGCGGTGACGTCGCAGAGCGCGGTCGACGCGGGCGGCGCGACCGCTGATCTCACGCATGCTCGACCCGGGCAACAGTTCACGGTCACGATCAAGGCACGGAACACCGGGTCAGCGACGTGGACCAACAGCGGCGCGAATCCGGTGAGGATGGGAACTGCACATCCCCAGGACCGGATCAGCGCTCTGCAGACATCGGGATGGCTCTCGGCGACCCGCCCAGCAGCGCTCGTCGAGTCGTCGGTGCCGCCGGGCGGCACCGGGACATTCCGGTTCTCGATCACGGCACCGGCGGCCGCGGGAACGGTCAAGGAGTATTTCAATCTGGTCGCCGAGGGCATCACCTGGTTCACCGACCCAGGCACTTTCGTGACCGTGACCACGGTGCCCGTCGTCGGGTTCACCATCCAGCCCGGCACCAGCCTCGGCCAATGGGTGGTCGCCGCTGACGGTGGGGTGTTCGCGTTCGCAGGCGCACCGTTCTACGGGTCTATGGGTGGCAAGCCGCTCAACGCGCCCATCGTCGGTATCGCACCAACACCCAGCGGCGCCGGGTACTGGCTGGTCGGCAGTGACGGCGGGGTATTCGCGTTCGGTGACGCTGGCTTCTACGGCTCCGCAGCGGGAACAGCCCTGGCCCGGCCCATGGTGGGGATTTCGCCGACACCATCGGGGCGTGGCTACTGGCTGGTCGCCGCGGACGGGGGAGTCTTTGCCTACGGGGACGCCCCATTCTTCGGGTCCATGGGGGGCAAACCGCTGAATTCGCCAGTCGTCGGCATCGCCTCGACCCCGACCGGTCGAGGTTATTGGTTGGCCGGCGGCGATGGCGGGGTCTTCGCCTACGGGGACGCCGTGTTCTCCGGATCGATGGCCGGTAAGCCGTTGAACGGTCCGATCACATCCATCGCCGGCACCGCCGATGGGCGGGGCTATTGGTTGGCCGGGTCCGATGGCGGGGTCTTTGCATTCGGTACCGCCAGCTTCGGTGGGTCAGCCAGCGGTGCGACCTCGATCGTGGGCATCGCCAGAACCGGGCCCGGGTATGCGCTCGTCGCCAGGTCCGGTGACGTGCGCGCATTCGCAACGAACGGAGCACCGGCCCCCCGGAACACCCTGTTCCCTGGTGAACGGCTCAACCCCGGTGAGGCTCTCACCTCGGCCAATGGCCGATACATCCTGGTCATGCAGGGCGATGGAAACCTCGTCGAGTACGACGCCGGACGCCCGACCTGGGCCAGCGGCACCAACCGACCCGGCAGCGATTTCGAGGCGCAGACCGATGGAAACTTTGTTGTCTACGCACCCGGACACGTACCGGTCTGGGCAACCGGCACCAACCGCTCCGGAGCAACTCTTACCCTTCAAGACGACCGCAACGTCGTGATCTACGCACCGGGCAGCACCGCGGTTTGGGCATCGAATACCGCAACATAGTCATCCTCAACCCGGCTGCCGAAAACTGGATCGATCGCCGCTCAATGCCGTACGTCACTCGTTCTCCAACTGCTCCGCAATCTCATCCGAGATGTCGGCGTTGGTGTAGACGTTCTGCACGTCGTCCAGGTCCTCGATGGCATCCACCAGCTTCACGACCTTGCGGGCGCCCTCCAGGTCCAGCGGCACGTCGACGGAGGCGATGAAGGTGGCGTCGGCGGAGTCGTACTCCAGGCCGGCGTCGGTGACGGCGGTGCGCACGGCGACCAGGTCGGTCGCCTCGGAGACCACTTCGAAGGCCTCGCCCAGGTCGTTGATCTCCTCGGCGCCGGCGTCCAGCACGGCCAGCATCAGGTCGTCCTCGGTGACCGTGGAGCCGTTCGACTTGGCCGGCACCAGCACGACACCCTTGCGGCTGAACAGGTAGGCCACGCTGCCGGGGTCGGCCATCGAGCCGCCGTTGCGGGTGACCGCGACGCGCACGTCGGAGGCGGCCCGGTTCCTGTTGTCGGTCAGGCACTCGATCATGATCGCGACGCCGTTGGGGCCGTAGCCCTCGTAGGTGATCGATTGGTAGTCCACGCCGCCGGCTTCGGCGCCGGAGCCACGCTTGACCGCCCGGTCGATGTTCTCGTTGGGCACCGAGGACTTCTTGGCCTTCTGGATGGCGTCGTACAGGGTGGGGTTGCCCTCGGGGTCACCGCCGCCGGTCCGCGCCGCCACCTCGATGTTCTTGATCAGCTTGGCGAACAGCTTGCCGCGCTTGGCGTCCTTGGCCGCCTTCTGGTGCTTGGTCGTCGCCCATTTGGAATGGCCACTCATCGCTTGCCCAGAACCCCTCGATACGTCGTCCGTCCGTGCCGCGGGCCGCCGCGTCAGCAACAGGCCCGACAGACGATCCTACGACGCGGCGCCGGTCACGATGTCCAGGAACAGCGCGTGCAGCCGGTCGTCGCCGCTGACCTCGGGGTGGAACGAGGTAGCCAGCACTCGCCCCTGTCGCACCGCCACCGGGTGCTCCCCCACCCGGGCCAGCACCTGAACCGCGGGCCCGGTCCGCTCCACCCAGGGCGCCCGGATGAACACCGCGCGCACCGGCCCGCCGTCGATGCCGTCGATCGCCAGGTCGGTCTCGAACGAGTCCACCTGCCGGCCGAACGCGTTGCGCCGCACCGTGATGTCGATTGCGCCCAACGGCATCTGGTCGGCCCGGCCGTCCAGGATCGAGGTGGCCAGCACGATCATTCCCGCGCAGGATCCGAACGCCGGCAACCCCGCCGTCAACCGCTCCACCAGCGGCTCGCGCAACTCGAACACGTCCAGTAGCCGGCAGATGGTGGTGGACTCCCCACCCGGGATCACGATGCCGTCCAGGTCGATCAGTTCGGCGGGCCGACGGATCGGCCGGGCCGTCACGCCGAGCCCGGCCAGCGCGATCAGGTGCTCGCGGACATCGCCCTGCAGCGCCAGCACCCCGATGACAGGGTCGCCGGCGCTCACCGAGCCACCCGCGAGTGAACGTCGACGAGGGTGGACGAGTGTCCCAGCGGATCGAGTGAACCGCAGACGCGCATCCCTGCCGCGTGTGGGCGTCTTCGGTGCACTCGACGGGCTGCAGGCCGGCCCGGGCCCGGTCGTGGATCCACTGCCGTGCTCCGTCAGGGCTTCCAGGTCATCAGCACGACGATGACCACCAACAACAGGGAGGCGATGCCGGAGAGCATGGCGACCCGGCCGTAGCCGCTCTTGGTATCGACGCTCGCTCCGGCCGGGGCCGCGGTCAGCGCCTCGGCGACGGACCGCATGGCGGGAACGACTCCGAGCACGCTCAACCCGAGCGCGATCACGTACAGGATCAGGGAGATCAGCACCCACGGTGTGGTGACCGTGGTCCCGTGGGTGGTGAACCCGAGGATCCCGAAGCCGAAGACCACCACCAGCAGCGACAGCAGCGAGAAGACGAAAGTGGACCGGGCCAGCACGGCCACCTGGCTGCCCTGGCCGGCCCGGATCGCCCGCATCCCGGTCATCGGCAGGATCGCCATCGGTCCGACGATGAACACGGCGCCGACCACGTGCAGGGTGGCGAACAAGGCTTCCATGAGCGAAGACTATCGGCGCGGTCAGCGACCCTCGACGTCGGCGAACGACCCGGCGGCATCGGCGTCCGGAGCCGGCCGGCCGAACTCGGCAGGCCCGGGTGTGGCCGTCGGCATACCCGCAACCAGCGCCTTGACCTGCACCTTCGGCAGCAGGACGTGCAGCAGCGGGCCGATCGCCAGGGCGTAGACCACGGTGCCCACGCCCACCACCCCGCCCAGCAGCCAGCCGACCGCCAGCACCGTGACTTCGATCACCGTGCGGACCAGCCGGACGGAGCCGACCCCGCGGGCCACCAGGCCGGTCATCAGCCCGTCCCGCGGGCCCGGACCCAGACCCGCGCCGATGTACAAGGCGCCGGCCAACGCGTTGCCCACCACGGACACCACCAGCAACCCGATGCGCACGGTCAGGTCGTCCACCGTGGGCAGCAACCAGAGCGTGATGTCCACCGTGAAGCCGATGATCGCCGCGTTCAGCACGGTGCCGATCCCGGGCCGCTGCCGCAGCGGTATCCACAGCAGCAGGACGAGCACGGACACGACCGTGATGACCGCGCCGTAGGAGACCGGCAGCCACCGGTTCACCAGCGCGGTCAGGCCCTGGTGGAACACGTCCCACGGGTCCAGGCCCAGGACGGCCTGCACCATCAGGCCCATGGTGACGCCGTAGAGCAGCAGACCGGCGAGTAGCTGGGTGAACCGTCGGATCCGCCGGTCGGGCGGGATCGGGGCGAGCAGGCGCATCCGCCCACTATCTCGATGAAGTGGTCTGGCCTTCCAGAGCCAGTTGGGACAAACTGGTCTGATGAGCCAGACCACTCGGGTGTCCGCGGCGACGCTCGCCAAGCGGCTGGGACCCGAGCCGCGGGACCGGGACCAGCCCGCGTACCGCAGCCTGGCCGACCGGATCCGCGCGGCCGTGCTGGACGGGCGGCTGGCCGTCGGCACCGGCCTGCCCTCGGAGCGGGAGCTGTCCGCCGGCCTCGGCGTGTCCCGCACGACGGTCAACGCGGCCTATGCCCAGTTGCGGGAACAGGGGTGGCTGGTCTCCCGTCGCGGGTCCGGCAGCACCGTCCGGCTGCCGGCCGATCCGGCAGGGCCGGCCCGGTCAGCCGGATCGGACAGCACGCCGAGCGCAGGGTGGGCCGGCACGTCCTACGCGGCGGGCGGCATCTTCGGTTGGCGTGACGGGGTGGGCTGGCGCGACGTGGCGGCGGAGGCCGCCGGCGTCATCGACCTGACGACCGCCTGCCTGCCCGCCCCCACCGCGTTGACCGGCGCCGTCGCGCGGGCCGCCGAGCTGCTGCCGACGTACCTGACCGCCGACGGCTACCTGCCCTTCGGCCTGCCGGAGCTGCGGGACGTCGTCGCCGCCCGGTACACGGCCGCGGGGGTGCCGACCACCGCCGAGCAGATCCTGATCACCTCCGGCGCGCAGCACGCGTTCACCCTCGTGCTGGACACGCTGTCCGGACCGGGCGACCGGGTGGCCATCGAATGCCCGACCTACCCCGTCGCGCTGGACGCGGTGCGGAACCGGCAGCGCACCCCGGTGCCCATCGGGCTCAGCACCCCGGTGTTCGGCGAGTCTGGCGAGACCGGCGAGAGCGCCTGGGACACGGACCTGATCGCGACGACGCTGCGCCAATCGGCGGCCCGGCTGGCCTACCTGATCCCGGACTTCCAGAACCCGACCGGCGCCGTGATGGATGCCGCCACCCGGGAGGCGGTCGTCGCGGCCGCCCGGCCCGCGAAGAGTCTGGTGCTGGCCGACGAGTCGTTCCGGGACGTGCCGTTTCCGGACAGCGGGCCGCTGCCCCCGCCGATGGCGGCCTTCGATCCCGAATCGGGCACCCGGGTGATCAGTCTCGGCTCGGTGTCCAAGTCGTTCTGGGGTGGGCTCCGGGTGGGCTGGGTGCGGGCCGCGCCCGGCCTCGTCCAGCGACTCGCCGCGGCCCGGGCGTTGGGCGACATGGCCGGGCCGGTCCTGGACCAACTGGTGGTGGCCGTCCTGCTGGCCGACCCTACCGCCGCGCTCGCGCAGCAGCGAACGCGGCTCGCCGCCGGCGCGGCCGCGCTCCGGGGGGCGCTGGCCGCCCACCTACCGGACTGGACGCCGTCGGATCCCACCGGCGGCACGTCGGTGTGGGTGCGGCTGCCCGGCCCGTTCGCCACCGACCTGGCCCTGGTGGCCCCGTCGGTCGGGGTGCGGATCGCGCCGGGCCCCCGATTCGGCCCGGACGGGACGATGGAGTCGTTCCTGCGCTTACCGTTCACCGCATCCCCGGCCCAACTCGTGACGGCGGTGCGCCGATTGGCGTCCGTGGTCGATCGGACCGCGGCCGGGTCACGCACCGCACTGCCCGGCTGGGTCGCCTGATCCCGTCCGACCTCAGCAGCCGGCGGCAATGGTCCAATACGGCATGACCATCCTGAGCGACACGGACATTCGCGGACACATGGATGCGGGCAGGCTGATCCAGGGCGGGGACCGGCAGCGCGCGGTCGGCAGCGCGTACCAGTTCCGACCCGGCCTGATCGTCCGCACGGGCCAGTCGACGGCCAGCCGGTCGGTTCTGGACTGGACCGGACAGACCTCGTCGACCGACATCTACCGGGTCGGCCCCGGGGAACTCGTGTGGGTGCGCACGGTCGAGCACGTGCTGATGCCGGCGAACATGTGCGCCTTCTGGTGGCAGTCCAACCGGCTGTCCCGGCAGGGCCTGATGCTGGTCAACATGTCGATGGTCGAGCCGAACTACTCCGGCCGACTGGCCTGCCTGTTCGTCAATTTCGGACGGCGCAAGGTCGTTCTCACGCCGACCACAGTGGTCGCGAAGCTGGTCTTTCATCAGCTGTCCGGCGATTCGACGAATCCACCCATGGCGATGCCGACACCGCACGATTATCAGGAATACGACCGTGACCTGGTCGGGACGGCGATGCAGGCGCCGAAGACGTTCCTGGATCTCCGCGCGATCGGCGCCACCATCGTCAAGCAGCGGGAGCAGGCCATCAAGGCGGTGGACGACCGGCAGCAGGAGTTCGAGGCCGCGGCGGCGGCCGAACGTCTGGCCGCCATCGCCGAGATCAAGCAGACCGCCGAGGATTCCCGGAAGATGACCAGGGACGACATCGTCCACGACACCAACCGGACGCTGCGTCGGGCGTTCGGTTGGGCGGCCCTCGGGGTCGCCCTGCTCATCGTGGCGACCTCCTTCATCCCGACCCTGCAGGCGCTGATCAAGCCCGATCTGCAGACCGAGATCTCGGACCAGGTGGAGAACGCGCTCAATTCACGGGTCGGTCAGGGCATCGTTCCGCAGCAAATCGCGCAATTGCAGCAAAGAATCGCGGAGCTGGAGCTCCAGCTCAGTGGCGGGCAGTCGCCGAGTACGGCACCACCCACCCCATGACCGGGCCGGACGACGCCCGGTCGATCGAGGCCGCCTACGATGCGATCGCCGGCACCTACGATTCATGGAAATGGCAGACGTTCTGGCGCCGCAATGAACTGCCGGAGCTGACCGGGCTGCTCGACCGGGAGCCTCCGGCCGCGCGGTGCCTTGACGTCGGGACCGGCACCGGTCAGGCCATTCCCGCGCTGCTCGATCGGTCGACGACGGTGTGCGCGCTGGATCGCAGCGCCGGGATGCTGGCCCGGCTGCGACGAAAGATCCCGGCAGTCCAGGCGGTTCGCGGGGACGCCGGCGCGTTGCCGTTCCGGCGCGGGAGCTTTGACCGCATCGTGATGCTCAGGGTGCTGTCGCACATCGCGGACCTGGACGGTCTGCTGCGCGAGTGCCGGCGGGTCGCGACCGCGGGCGCCCTCGTGGTGATCAGCGACCTGCACCCGAGTTTCGACTACGACCGGACGTGGTTGGGCGACGCCGCCGTCGGCGCGATCGCGTTGCGCCCGTGGCGGCACGACCTCGCTCACCTGGCGGCGGCCGGGCGCCGTTGCGGGCTGGACCTGGAGCGCCTGCAGGTCGTCGGTGAGCCGCACCTGCAGTGGAATCCGCCGGCCGGCCTGTTCCGCAGTCTCGACCGGAACCGGGGTGGGCCGACCTTCTACCTGGCGGCATTCCGTGCCAAGCCGGGTGAGGGGCCCCACCCGGCCGGTCAGTCGAGCAACTCGTCGGTGGCGGGATCGGCGCGGCCCTCGTAGAACCGGTCGAGCACCTGCCGGAACGCCGGCTCCTGCGGATCGGCCCGATGGAACAGGGTCATGCTCGATCGCAGCTTGATCGCGTCGATCGACCCGAAGACGGCCTCGGCCCGGGTGTGGTCGGTGTGCAGGGTCGCCCTCGCCGCCTCGACCAGCCGCGGGCCGAGGATCGGGTGGTCCAGGTAGGCCCCGGCTTCGTCGAGCGAGCCGATGGCGTACCGCCGGGCCATCGGGCTCGAGCCCAGGCCGGCGATCTGCGGGAACACGAACCACATCCAGTGCGACGTCTTGCGTCCCCGGCCCAACTCGGCCAGCGCCTGCCGGTACGTGCCTCCGGTGTCCTGGGCCTGTACGAACCGTTCCAGGTCGAACGGGTCCTCCGGCGCACTCGTCATCGACGCCCTCCCAACGGTCGACCTCACGATAGGCGTCAGAACCAGCCCAGGTGATCGGCCAGGATGTTCAGCCCGATCAGGATGAGGATCACACCGCCGGCGATCTCCGCCGGCCGCCCGAACCGGCGGCCGACCCGGTGTCCGATCACCACGCCGGCGAAGCTGATGACGAACGTGGTCAGCCCGATCAGGGCGACCGCCCAGCCGATCGGCACGTCCGGCAAGAACGCGAACGTGATGCCGACGGCCAGGGCGTCGATGCTGGTCGCGACGGCCAGCACCAGCAGCTCCTTCAGGTCGACCCGGTCGGTGTCCCGCTCGGTGTCCTCCTGCTCGTGGCAGGCCTCCCAGAGCATCTTCGCGCCGACCGCGGCCAGCAGGCCGAACGCGATCCAGTGGTCGACGCTCTCGATGTAGTCGGCGAACCGGGAGCCCACCAGGTATCCGATCAGCGGCATCAGCGCCTGGAACAGGCCGAAGGCGCCGGCGATGATCGTCGTGTTGACCAGATTGAAGCGCCGCAGATGCAGGCCCTTGCCGAGGGCGACGGCGAACGCGTCGGCGGAGACTCCCACCGCGATCAGGAACAGCGTCCAGAACGTCATGACGATGGCGTCCTCTCGGTCGAGCCGACCGAGAGAGCCGTGTTGGGGGACGACGACCTCGGCCAGCGTGCGTCAACTGGCCGAAGGTCTCGCTCGCCGGCTCGCGCCGGTGGATGACCGGGCGCCGGAGCGCCAGCATGTCGATCATCCGCACCCGACTCGTTCGGAGAACGACCCAGGCGGAACTACTCCCCTTCAGTGCCCGTGATCCTTCCGGATTCGGCGGGCCGGGGTCAATGCCGGCGGACGTGACACGGCCGACAGCGAGATCAGCGAATCGAGCACTGCCCCCTGCTTCGCGGTCAGCAATCACGTACCCGCGCTCTGCTTCGCGGACGAAACCCGCATCTGAGCGCCCGGTTTGCCCGAATCAGCGCGGAATTGATCAGCGAACCGAACGCTGCCCCCTGCTTCGCGGAGGAAGCCCGCGCCTGAGCGCCCGGTTTGCCCGAATCGGCGCGGAATTGATCAGCGAATCGCGCGGCCAGCCGACGTCACCAACCCCGTTCGGCAAGTCGGTGCGGCTGCGGGATGTCGTCGACGTTGATGCCGACCATCGCCTCGCCCAACCCGCGGGACACCTTGGCGATCACGTCCGGGTCGTCGTAGAAGGTGGTGGCCTTGACGATCGCCTCGGCCCTGGCCTGCGGATTGCCCGACTTGAAGATCCCCGACCCGACGAACACACCCTCGGCGCCGAGCTGCATCATCATGGCCGCGTCGGCCGGGGTGGCGATGCCGCCCGCGGTGAACAGCACCACCGGGAGTTTGCCGGCCGCCGCCACCTCGGCGACCAGGTCGTACGGCGCCTGCAACTCCTTGGCCTCGGTGTACAGCTCGTCCGGCGACATCGATGTGAGCCGGCGGATGTGCGCCCCGATGGTCCGCATGTGCGTCACCGCGTTGGACACGTCACCGGTGCCGGCCTCGCCCTTGGACCGGATCATCGCCGCGCCCTCGGTGATCCGCCGCAGCGCCTCCCCCAGGTTCGTCGCCCCACACACGAACGGAACGGTGAACGCCCACTTGTCGATGTGATGGCGGTAGTCGGCCGGGGTCAGCACCTCGGACTCGTCGACGTAGTCGACGCCGAGCGACTGCAGCACCTGCGCCTCGACGAAGTGCCCGATCCGCGCCTTGGCCATCACCGGGACTGAAACAGCACTGATCACGGCGTCAATACGGTCCGGGTCGCTCATCCGGGACACACCGCCCTGCGCGCGGATGTCCGCGGGCACCCGCTCCAGCGCCATCACCGCGACCGCGCCGGCGTCCTCGGCGATCTTGGCCTGCTCCGGGGTGACCACATCCATGATCACGCCGCCCTTGAGCATCTCCGCCATCCCGCGCTTGACCCGGGCGGTGCCGGTCGCGGTCAACGAGTCGGGGGCGGCGGCCGGATCCACGGAGAGGTCGGCAGACACACCGGGGGCGGCGGAAGAGGCGGCGGACACGGCTGAACTCCTACTGGGCGTTGTGCAGGGGACCCGGGTACGCGGCGTGCAGAGCCCCGCCGAAGGGTCCGGTCGGCACCGATCCTACTCAGCTCGCACCCGATACCAGGCACCCGTCACGACAACGGGCACCGATCAGGACAGGTCGACCGCGGCCGAATCCGGGACCAGCGCGACCCAGGTCTTGCCCGGCTTGAACGGCACCGGCGCCCCGGCGCCGTCCAGGAACTGGAACGGCTGGTCGGGGGCCGGCCGGCTCCAGGTACCGACGATCGCGTGCCCGTCCCGCAGCAGGGTGAACGGGCGGGAGCCGACGGTGTGCGAGATGTACGACGGCGATCCGACCGAGTCGAACTCGCCGTCCGGCTCGAAGTCGACGTTCTGGATCAGCACGTTGTCGGCGACGATCGGGGTGCCGCCGGCGTCGGAGAGCGGGCTGCCCTCCCGGAGCACCTGGTAGCGCCCGTCCGCCCAGCCGAAGCCCATCCGGGCGGCCTGGTACTGCACCGTCGCGGTGCCGCCCGGCGGCGCCGCGTCCACCCGCGGGTCGGTGCCGGCGAACACCATCCCGATGCTGCGGGCGGGTGACAGCCCGGCGGTGTTCGCGGCGACCTGCGTCAGGTCGGCGTGCAGGTTGTAGGGAGCGGTGCCGCTGCCTCGCCAGAAGCCGCCCGCACCCTGTTCCTGGGCGACCTGGACGACCGGGGTGTTCGCGATGGCGTCCAACGGCACGCCTCCCCCGCCGGAGAAGACCAGGGCCGGCACGCCGAAGGCGGGCAGCAGCTCGGCGTCGGTGGTGCGCACGCTGCGGACCGGGGCGACGTCCGACGGCAGGGTGGTGTGGAAGACCGGCATCAGCCGGGTCAGGCCGCCCTCCACCTGCTCGACATAGATGATGTCGGCGTCCGCGATGCCGTACTGCGGTAGCCCGGCCGAGGTGTTGTCGATCTTGGCGGCGATCACCGGGCCCTCGTTCACCGGACCGCCGGTCAGCGCGTCGACCGGCGGCGGGGCCGGCGGTGACGGCGGCGGCTCGGGGGACGGGGTAGGTGTGGGCGTCGGCGACGGAGTGGGGCTCGGGCTGGGCGACGGTGACGCGGACGAGGTCTGCGACGACGACGGCGGGGCGAGCGCTCCGGACGAGCATCCGGCCAGTGTCACCAGCGCCAGCATCGTCACCAGCAGCGACGACAGCAGGGCGGTGATCCGCGACGATCGGCCCACGATTCCTCCCGGTCCATCGGCCCATCCGGTTCACGTGTCCGCGACGCAAGGACGGAGGGCCCGATCACGGTAGGCCGGACCGGCGTCGATCGGCCGTCGGACCCGCCGACGCAGCGAATTTCTCGCCCACCCGTCCGGGATCAGTTCACGTCCGGAACGGGCTCCGGCGCCGTACCCGTGTGCAGGGCCGTCATCACGTCCGGTAACCGAACGGCCAACTCGCGGGGGTACACGTCCTCGTCGGTGCTGCGCAGCGCGTCCACCGCCCACCACCGGTGACCGGTGAGCGTGAAGCGCTCGTCGTTCGTGTGGCCGGAGGTGTCGACCGGCGCGAGCAGCGAGCTGTCGGCGGCGGCCGCGAAGTAGAACTCGGTCTGCTCGTAGTCCAGCCCGGTGAAGTGGAAGCGGGCCACCCGGCGCCAGATCGGGCCGACCAGCTGGTCGGTCTGCAGCCGCATGCCGGTCTCCTCCGCCAGCTCCCGAATCGCCGTCTGGGCCAGCGGCTCGCCGCTTTCGGCGCCCCCACCGGGCGTGATCCACCAGCGGGATCCCACCTGCGGGTCGGTGCCGGACAGCAGCAGCACCCGGGCCTCGTCGTCGACCAGCACCACCCGGGCCGCGGTGCGCCGCAGCGGCTCGGGCTTGCCGGGTTCGGGCTTGCCGCCGGCCTCGGCGATCTCGAAGTACTCCGGCAGCGCCGCCCGGCCGGCCAGCCCGAACACCCGGGTGAACCACACCGCGCGCAGTGCCCGGGTGTCGCGGACGGCGTCGTTGTAGAAGCGGCGGGCGAGCAGCACCCGTTCCGAGGCATCGGTCAGCTCGGCGGCCAGGTGTTCCTCGGCCGGCGGCGGCAGCAGGGTCAGCGCCCGGGACAGGTCGTTCTCCGCATCCGCCCGGTGCGCCCGGTCGGCCCGGTCGGCGGCGTCGGCCAGCCGGCGCAGCTCCGCCGCCTGCGCCGGCGGCAGCCCGCCGGCCGCGGCCACCGCGCGGGCCGCGACCACCCGCCGGGACAGCGCACCCTCCAGCGCGGACCAGGCGGCCTCGGTGCGCACGTGCAGCCGGTCCAGCCGGTTCGCGGTGATCCACAACCGGAGCGCGGCGAACAGCAGCAGTGCCACCAGCAGCACCACGATGGTGGTCGTCACCGCGCCCCTCCCTTCCGCGACCCTTCGGCGAATCGGATCGGATTCAAGCCTTGCATGCCCGGCCGGTCGGATCCGACGGGCCGGACGTGAGATCAGTCGGCCTCAACGACGGCGCGCGGGTCGGCGGCGATGACCGTCTCGTACACCTTGACCACCGTGGCGGCCACCACGGGCCAGTCGTAGGAGGCGACCACCCGGCGGCCCTGGGCGGCCAGCACCGCTCGCCGTCCCGGGTCGTCCAGCACCCTGGACAGGGCGGCGGCCAGCGCGACCGCATCCCCGACCGGGGTCAGCACCCCGGCGTTGCCGCCCTCCAACACCCGCCGGAACGCGTCCAGATCGCTGGCCACGACCGGGGTGCCGGCGCTCATCGCCTCGGTGAGGATGATGCCGAAGCTCTCGCCGCCGACGTTGGGCGCACAGTAGATGTCCAGCGAGCGCAGCATCGCCGCCTTGTCCTGGTCGCTGACCCGGCCCAGCAGCCGCAGGGTGCCGGCGAGTTCCGGCCCGGCCTCCTCCCGCAGGTCCTTCTCGTCGCCACCGCCGGCCACCAGCAGCTGCAGGTCGGGCCGGGTGGGGACCATCAGGCGCAGCGCGTCCAGCAGCACCGACATGCCCTTGCGCGGTTCGTCGTACCGGCCGACGAACCCGATGGTGCCGCCGACGCGCGGGTACCCGGGCAACCGCGGGGACTGCGCGAAGAACTGGACGTCGACGCCGTTCGGGATGATCACCGCGTCGCCGCCCAGGTGCTCCACCTGGACTTGGCGGGCAGGCTCGCTCACCGCGATCCGGCCGGTGATCTTCTCCAGGAACGGCTGGAGTACGCCCTGGAACGCGGCGAGCATCCGGGAGCGCGGGTTGGCGGTGTGGAAGGTGGCCACGATCGGCCCGTCGGCGACCATCAGGGCCAGCATGGACAGGCTGGGCGCGACGGGCTCGTGCACGTGCAGCACGTCGAAGCGGCCGGCCCGGATCCAGCGCCGCACCTTGGTGTAGGACAGCGGCCCGAAGGACAGCCGCGCCACCGAGCCGTTGTACTTGATCGGCATGCTGCGCCCGGCCGGCACCAGGAACTCGGGCAGCTCGGCCGGGCCGTCGCCGTCGTCACCCGGCGCCAGCACGCTGACGTGGTGACCCAGCCCGATCAGCGTCCTGGCCAGATCGGCGACGTGCGCCTGGACCCCTCCGGGAATGTCGAAGGAGTACGGGCAGACCAGGCCGACCCTCATGGCGCCGGCGTCAGGTCGGCGGGCCAGAACGGCTGCAGCATGTGCCAGTCGGCCGGGTGCGCGGCGATGCTCCGCTCGAACGTCGCGGCGATCTGTTGCACCCCGGATCGCACCTGCTCGGCCAGCCGGGTACCGGACAGGGCCAGCGGCGGATGGATGTGCTGCGACCAGCCGTCGGCGGTGAACCTCAGGTCGGTCGGGCACAGGTACGAATCGGTGACGGCGGCGAGCATCGCCGGGCCGGCCGGGAAGCGGGCCGTCTCGCCGAAGAAAGTCACCGGGATGCCGTTGCCGACCAGGTCGCGGTCCCCCACCAGCGCGATGATGCCGCCGGCGGTCAGCCGCTCGCGCAACACCTGTGCCGGCGCCGCCCCGCCGGTCAGCGGCAGGATCTCCATGCCCAATGATTCCCGATAGGCGACGAACTTGGTGTAGAGGGATTCCGGCCGCAGCCGTTCGACCACGGTGGTCATCCCACCGAAGCTCTGGGTGACCCACAGACCGGCGATGTCCCAGTTGCCGCAGTGCGGCACGGTCAGCATGATGCCCCGGCCCTGCTGCTGCGCCCGCTCGACGTGCTCGCGACCGACCGTGGCCGCGTCGACGCGGGCGGCGATGTCGGCCGGATCCATGGCGGGCAACCGGAAGGTCTCCTTCCAGTACCGCGCGTACGAGCGCATCCCCGCCCGCACGGTGGCGGCCAGCGTCTCGGGCGTGGCGGCGGGGCCGAGCACCCGGCGCAGGTTCCTGGCCAGCTGCACCACTCCGCGGCCGCGGCGGTGGTAGGCGGCGTCGGCGGCCGTCCGGAACGCCAGGTCGGCCGCCCATTCGGGCATCGTCCGCAGCGCCGACCAGCCGGCGGCGAAGCCCAGATCGGTGAGCCGCTCGAGCGCGCCCGGGTCGGCGCCCGGCGGCGGCGGGTCGGTCACAGCGCGGGCCGCCCGGTTCCCCGTTGACCGGGCTCGGCGGCGGCCTTGACCGCGGCCCGCCGCACCTGGACCAGCCGTTGCACGACGGTGACCAGCCCGGCCACGGCGAGCAGCCAGAGCGCGACGTCGATGGCGTGCGGCACGCCGAGCCCGGTCAGCCCGGCACCGACCAGGCCGAGCACGTTCCGTTCGGCGCGCTCGGCCAGCGCGCCGCCGATGATCAGCTGCACGCTGTCCGCGCGGGCCTTGACGTAGGAGATCACCTGGCCGGTGACCAGGCAGATCAGCGCCGCGATGCCGAGCAGCCGCTGATCGGAGGTGAACGCGTAGTAGGTGAGCGCGCCGAACAGCGCACCGTCGGCGATCCGGTCGCAGGAGGCGTCCAGCACCACGCCGAAGTCCGTGCCGTGGCCGCGGGCCCGGGCCATGGCCCCGTCCACCAGATCCCACAGCACGAAGAACGTGACCACCATGGTGCCGGCGAACAGGTACCCGGTGGCCAGCAGGGCCACCGAGCCGGCGACCACCCCGACGGTGCCGACGACGGTGATCAGGTCGGGGGTGAGTCCGGCCTTGAGCAGCCCGCGCCCGATCGGGTCCAACACCTTGGACACCGAGGACCGGGCCAGGGAGTTCAGCATGATGTCCGTTCCGGGCGGGTCAGGTGGGTCCATCGTGTGCCCGGCGGTCGGCCGGGCGGATGGTCGGGCGGGATCCCACGATAGCCGGGGGGCGGGCCCGGCCGGGGCCACCCGGCGGGTGTCGCGGCCGCCCGGCGCGTGTCGCCGTCGCCGATCAGTCGAACCTCCTGGTGACCGAAATACCCGACTCGCCCGTGCTGGCCGGCCTGGATCCCGGCCCCGCGCTGATCCAACACCCACTTTCGGTGCCGTTTTGTCCGGTTTGCTGAACGTTGGATCAGCGCGGCCCGCCGAGGTGGCCGGGGGGACGACGAAACCTCGCCACGCGGCCAGGTTCGGCCCGAGGACGACTCCTGCCGGGCCGGCCCGCCGATCAACCCGGACGCCCGCCCGGCGTCCAGAGGTCGGATCTCGGACCGGGCGGTGCGGGTGACGTCACGTCCGTGCACGCCCGTTCCGGCAGTGATGGCGGGAGAATGAAGACGTGGCCATACCAGAGCTCCCGGATGCGACTGGTGAGACGGTTGGCGAGGCGGCCGGCGATCTGGACCGGCCACCGATCGGCGGGCGGTACCGGCTGGACGCGATGATCGGGCACGGCGCCACCGGCAGCATCTGGGCCGCCACCGATCAGCTGCTGCGCCGCCGGGTCGCCCTGAAGAAGATCGACATCCCGCGGGGGATGCCGCCGGCGGACGCGGAGGAGCTGCGGGAGCGGACGCTGCGGGAGGCCAGGGCGGTGGCGGCGCTGTCCAACCCGCACATCGTCACCGTCTACGACATCCTGGCCGCCACCGAGACCGGTCCGGTGATCGTCATGGAACTGCTGGAGGGACGCTCGCTGGCCCGGCTGCTCGCCGCGATCGGCCGGATGCGGCCGGAGCAGGCCGCCACCATCGGCGTCGCGGTCGCCTCGGCCCTGGCCGCCGCGCACGCCCGCGGCATCGTGCACCGCGACGTCAAACCGTCCAACATCCTGATCTGCCGGGACGGCATGGTGAAGCTGACCGACTTCGGCACCGCCCGCGGACGGCTGGACAGCACGCTGACCGGAACCGGCCTGGTGGTCGGGTCACCGGCCTACATCGCGCCGGAGCTGGCCACCGGTTCCGCGGCCGGGCCGGCGGCCGACGCCTGGAGCCTCGGCTGCACGCTGTACGCCTGCGTGGAGGGTCACCCGCCCTATCACGCCGACAACGCGCTGGACACCGTCGCCGCCGCGGTGCACGATCCGGTGCCGCCCCATCCCCACGCCGGAGATCTGTCGATCGCCATCGCCGCGTTGCTGGAGAAGTCGCCGGAGGAGCGGGCGCCGGTCGAGGCGATGCTGCCGGTGCTCCGGGAGATCGCGGCCGACCCGTCGGGCATCAGGGTCGATGTCGCCGATGACGAGCCGGCCGACGATCGAGCCGGCGAGCGGTCCGGCGACCCTGACGACGCGGGCGACGCCGAACGGACCGTGGCCACCCCCACCTCGGTGACACAGACCATGCCGTCGCCGATCTCGGCATGGCGGCGCCGGCTCCGGCTGCGGCGCGGGCACACCGCCGGGCCGGCCACCGACACCGGGCCGGTGGTCGGGGAGTTTACCGACTGACCGGCCGTCGCCGGGCGGACCCGCGCTCGACGACGCGCCGCCCGGACCGGCCGAGTCCTACCAGGCCCGCGCCAGCAACCGGCGGGTGTCCGCGAGCAGCTGCGGCAACACCTTGGTCTGCCCCACCACCGGCATGAAGTTCGAGTCGCCGCCCCACCGCGGCACCACGTGCTGGTGCAGGTGCGGCGCGATCCCGGCGCCGGCCGCCGAGCCGGCGTTGATGCCGATGTTGAAGCCGTGCGGCGCGCTGACCGCCCGGATGACGTCCAGCGCGTGCCGGGTGAACTCGCTGAACTCGGGCAGCTCGGCGGGGTCCAGGTCGGTGTAGTCCGGGATGTGCCGGTACGGCACCACCATCAGGTGTCCGGGGTTGTACGGATACAGGTTGAGCACGGCGTAGACCTGCGCCCCCCGCGCCACCACCAGGCCGTCCTCGTCGGGCAGCGTCGGGATGTGGCAGAACGGGCACGGCGGCGGACCGGCCGGCTTCGGGGCACCGGATCCCCCGCTGACGTAGGCCATCCGGTGCGGCGTCCACAGCCGGGCCAGGTTGTCGGGCACGCCGATGCCCTGCTGCTCGACGAGTTCGACCGGCAGGTGATCCGGCCAGGCGCCGTCGGGGTCAGCCATCCGTGCCGTCCACCGTGCCGGCCGGACCCGGCCGCAGGTGGGCGAAGGCCTCCGCGGTCGGCGCGTCGTTGCGCCGCTCGCTCACCCAGCCGGTGATCGCGTCCAGGGCCGCGCCGACCGGCACCCCGTTGAGCTGGGTGCCGTCGCGGAACCGGAACGACACCGCCGCGGCGGTCACGTCTGCCTCACCGGCCAGCAGCAGGAACGGCACCTTGGCGGTGGTGTGGGTGCGGATCTTCTTCTGCATCCGGTCGTCGGAGTGGTCGGCCTCGGCGCGGATGCCGCGGGTCACCAGCTGATCGACGATCTGCTGCAGGTAGTCGCCGAAGGCGTCGGCCACCGGGATGCCCACCACCTGCACCGGCGACAGCCAGGCCGGGAACGCCCCCGCGTAGTGCTCGGTGAGTACCGCGAAGAACCGCTCGACGGAACCGAACAACGCGCGGTGGATCATCACCGGCCGCTGCTTGCTGCCGTCGGGTGCGGTGTATTCCAGGTTGAACCGGTCAGGCAGCTGGAAGTCCAGCTGGATGGTGGACATCTGCCAGGTCCGGCCGAGCGCGTCCTTGGCCTGCACCGAGATCTTGGGACCGTAGAACGCCGCCCCGCCGGGGTCGTCGACCAGCTCCAGCCCGGATTCCCGGCCCACCTGCGCCAGGGTCTCGGTGGCCTCCGCCCAGTCCTCGTCGCTGCCGATGTACTTGTCCTCGTTGCGGGTGGACAGCTCCAGGTAGTAGTTGTCCAGCCCGTAGTCGGCCAGCAGCTCCAGCACGAACCGCAGCAGGCTGGCCAGCTCGTCGCGCATCTGACCGCGGGTGCAGAAGATGTGCGCGTCGTCCTGGGTCATCCCCCGCACCCGGGTGAGACCGTGGATCACACCTGACTTCTCGTACCGGTAGACGGTGCCGAACTCGAACATCCGCAGCGGCAGCTCGCGGTAGGAGCGCCCGCGCGCCCGGAAGATCAGGTCGTGCATCGGGCAGTTCATCGGTTTGAGGTAGTAGTCCTGCCCGGGCTTGCGCACCTGTCCGTCCGGCCCCAGCTCGGCGTCCAGGTGCATCGGCGGGAACATGCCGTCGGCGTACCAGTCCAGGTGGCCGGAGATCTCGTACAGCCGGGACTTGGTGATGTGCGGGGTGTTGACGAACGAGTACCCGGCCTGCATGTGCTTGGCCCGTGAGTAGTCCTCCATCTCCTTGCGGATGATGCCGCCCTTGGGATGGAAAACCGCCAGCCCCGAACCGATCTCGTCCGGAAAGGAGAACAGGTCCAGCTCGACGCCGAGCTTGCGGTGGTCGCGCCGCTCGGCCTCGGCATGCCACTGCTGGTACGCGGCCAGCGCATCCGCGGATTCCCAGGCGGTGCCGTAGATCCGCTGCAGCTGCGGGTTCTGCTCACTCCCCCGCCAGTACGCGGCGGCGCTGCGGGTCAGCTGAAAGGCCGTGATGTAACGGGTGTTCGGCACATGCGGCCCCCGGCACAGGTCCCCCCACAGCCGCTCGCCGGTGTGCGCGTGCAGGTTGTCGTAGATGGTCAGCTCACCGGCGCCGACCTCGACCGATTCCTCGCTGCTGGCATCCGATTTCAGGTCGATCAACTCGAGCTTGTAGGGCTCGAAGGCCAGTTCGGCGCGGGCCTCCTCCGGTGAGCCCACGACCCGGCGGGCGAACCGCTGGCCGGACTTGACGATCTTGCGCATCCGCCGCTCGAGATCGGCCAGATCCTCCGGGGTGAACGGCAGGGCAACGTCGAAGTCGTAGTAGAAGCCGTCCTTGATCGGCGGTCCGATGCCCAGCTTGGCGTCCGGGAACTTGTCCTGCACCGCCTGGGCCAGCACGTGCGCGGTCGAGTGCCGGATGACCGCGCGGCCGTCCTCGGTGTCCGCGGCGACCGGTTCCACGTCGACGTCGGCGTCCGGGACCCAGCTCAGGTCCCGCAGCCGACCGGCCGGGTCGCGGACGACCACCACGGCCTGCGGACCCGACCCGGGCAGGCCGGCCTCCCGAACCACCTGACCGGCCGTCGTGCCCGCCGGCACCCTCACGCTCGCCGCGGCTGGGGGCAGGGGGGCGGTGGACACGGGATGCTCCTGGAGTGGTGACGGCGGGGCGCCGGGGCTGATTCGGGCACCGCGATGCTAGCCCGGCACCCACCCGGGGTTCGCCGGCATATCCCCCGGCGGGCCGACCCGGCCGGTGACGACCCGCGGGCAGGCACCCGTCGATCGCCGACCGTGCCCCGCCGATTCGGGCATATCGTGTCGGAAGTCGATGGGCCTGGAGGGGCGGCAGTGACGTTCGTGTCCGAACGTGTTGCGGCGGGGGCGGCGCTGCGAGTGTCGCCGCCCGCCGTCCCGGCCGGCTTCGTCCGCCGGCCGCGGATCGATGCCCTGCTCAGCCGCGCGGCCCGCGGACCGGTGACGTTGGTCAGCGCCGGACCGGGCTACGGCAAGACGCTGAGCCTGGCCCATTGGGCGCGGCACGGCGATCTTCCCGGGCCGGTCGCGTGGTTGTCGGTCGACGCGTCGGACGACTCCCTGCCCGGATTCTGGTCGAGCCTGCTGGCGGCGATCCATGCGTCGGGGGCCCTGCCGGCCGGCAGCGGGCTGGCCGAGATCGCCCCCGCAGCCAGATTCGGCCCCGCGCAGGCGGACCAGGTCATCGACGAGATCGCGGCGTTGTCCACACCACTGGTCGTCGTCCTGGACGACGTCCAGCAACTGGGCGACCGCGACCTGCTGCAGACCGTCCAGCGGTGGCTGGACCGGCGGCCACCCACCGTGCGGCTAGTGCTCAGCGCCCGGTTCGACCCGCCGCTGCGGCTGCAACGATTGGCGGTGGCCGGTGCCCTCACCGAGATCCGCGCCCGCGAGCTGGCGTTCGACCGGGCCGAGGCGGGCAAGCTGATGCGGGCGAGCGGACTCGACCTGCCGGCGGCCGCTCTGGACACCCTCACCGACCGCACCCGGGGGTGGGCCGCCGGGCTCCGGTTGGCGGCGATGGGACTGGACCCGCGGACCTCGGAGGCGGGCGTCGCCAGGCTGCGTGGCAGCGATCGCCCGGTGGCCGAGTATTTCCTGGCCGAGGTGCTCGATCAGTTGTCCGCCGACGACCGGCGATTCCTGCTGCACAGCAGCGTCGCCGATCCGGTGACCGCCGATCTGGCCGTCGCGCTGACCGGCGACCCGGGCGCTCAGCGGAGACTGGAGACGTTCGAGGCCCGCAACGCCTTCCTGGTCGGCCTGGCCGGCGGGCGGACGTGGTTCACCTGGCATCCGCTGTTCCGCGAACTGCTGCTGCACCAGCTGACGGTCGAGGAGCCGGGCATGGTCGACGAACTCCACCGGCGGGCCGCCGCGTGGTTGGAGGAGACCGGAGACCACGTCGGCGCCATCGGGCATCTCAGCGAGGCCAGGGAATGGGCGACGATCGGCCGGCTGGTGATCGAGCGCGCGGCACCGGACGTCGTCGCGTCGGGGGCGGGTGCGCTGGCGGATGCGCTGGCGCCGGCCGCCGCGCGCAGCCGGGTGGATCCGACCCCGGGCACCCTGCTCGCGTCCGCCCTGCGGAACTTCCGCCGGTTCGACTACGACGCGATGCTCCGTGACGCCGACGCGGCCGCCGCGATGGCGAGCGACATGGCCGGCGACACGGCCAGCGACGAGGCCGCCGTCGCCGGGTCGGCCGACCTGGCGGGCACCGACGTCCTGGTCGGCGTCCTGCGGATGGCCTACGCCCGCGCTCGCGCCCCGCACCACCTGGTCGAGGCCGCGGGTCGGGCGCTGACACTGGTGGACCAGGCACCCCGGCATCTGGTGCCGGCCGTGGAGCGCTACCGGGCGATCGCATCGACGAACCTGGGCGTCGGACTGCTCTGGAGCGGCGACATCGACTCCGCGTGCTCGATGCTGACCGACGCGAGACAGGCCTGCCGGCAGTGGGACCTCGGCCTGCCGGAACTGACCGCACTGGGCCACCTGGCGATCGTGGACGCGATTCGCGGCCGCTACCGCAGTGCCCGGGCCGGGAGTGAGCAGGCTCGCGGCATCGCCGATCGGCACGGCTGGAACCCGGAGCCGCAGGCGTCGGCGCACATGGTGGCCTTGGCCTGGGCCGCGCTGGAACAGGGCGATCCGGATGCCGCCGACGAACTGATCGCGGTTGCGGCCGGCGTCGGGAACCCGGACGCCGCGTGCCGGGCGGCGCTGTCCGTGCTGACCGCGCGGGTGGCGCTGGCCCGCGGGGAGATCGCCCTGGCCGCAAGGCGGATGGCCAGGCCGTCGCGGCCCGGCGTCGCCGCGGACCCGACCTGGCCGCCGCTGCCGGCCGGCTGGCTCCGGGTCACCGCCGCGGACGTCGAACTCGCCCGAGGCAATCCGGCCGGCGCGCGACGCCTGCTGGCGGATCGGACCCACACCGGCTTCACCGATGCCCTCCGGACGGTGACGGCCGCCCGGTGCCTGCTCGCCGAGGACGATCCCGGCGGGTCGCTGGACCTGCTGACCGGGCGCATGGACAGCCTCGCGCCGTTCGCGTCGCCGGCCGTCGAGGCCCGGGTGACGGCGTCGCTGGCGTCGGCGCGGCTGCGCAGGGACAGGCAGGCCCTGGCGTGGATGACCGAAGCGGTCGAACTCGCGGTCACCGACCGGGTCGTCCGCCCGTTCGTGACGGCCGGGGGCCCGGCCCGGGCGCTGCTGAGCCGGCATCGCAGCCTCGTCGGCGAGCATCAGGACTTCACCGCAACCCTGGTGGGGCCCGCCGACGAGCCGGACGGTGCCGACCGGCCGGTGGAGCGGCTCACCGAACGGGAACAGTCCATCCTGAGCTACCTGCCGACCTACATGAAGTCGAGCGACATCGCCGCCGACCTGTTCGTGTCGGTCAACACGGTCAAGTCGCACCTGCAGGCGATCTACCGCAAGCTCGGTGCGAAGTCACGCCAGGAGGCGGTCCGCCGAGCCCGGGAACTGGGTTTGCTGTAACCGATTCCCGTCCCAGGCCCCGGGAATCGGGCGGCTTGTGACGTCGGTCGCGTCCGCCGCCGGGTCGGTCATTCGATTCGGATGATGAAGGGCACCCGTCGGGCGGAAAGACTTGATCTGGTTGGTTCTGTCGACGAAAGGGGCTGTTCGCATGTCCGCCAGCACAGTGGAGCGGCCGCCAGCGGTCGCCAGCGGGTTCATCGTCTTTGCCGGCATCGCGATGGTGGTCATCGGCGCCTTCCACGCCATTCAGGGGCTGGTCGCGCTGTTCAACGACGACTTCTACGTCGTCGGCCAGAAGTGGATCTTCGAGTTCGATCTCACCGGATGGGGCTGGATCCACCTGATCGCCGGGATCGGGATCGCGGTCGCCGGTTTCTTCCTCTTCACCGGAGCGGCCTGGGCCAGGTACGTGGGCATCGGGGTGGCAGTGATCAGCGCGATCCTGAACTTCATGTGGCTGCCCTACTACCCGGTCTGGAGCCTGCTGATCATCGCGCTGGACGTCGTGGTGATCTGGGCGCTCGCCGTGCACGGCCGCGAGTTCAGCTCCTGACCAACGGATGTCGTCGAGCCAGGCGCAGGTGCGCCGCCGGCCCTGCCGACGGCGCACTCGGGCGTGATCGCTACGGGGCCGGCCGCAATCGGGAGTCGACGACCGAGAGCCCATACCGGAGCAAAACTGTCATGACGGCGACGAGATCCTCGTCGGGACCGAGCCGCCCGCTGATCACGGTGAGCCGCTGCCCCGACGTCGCCTCGAATCCCGGAAGATGGCTGGTGGCCAACCGGCCTATCGCGCCGGCGACCCGAATCTCAACGCGGTGCATCGGCCGGGTCCTGGTCCGGTGATCCGACCTGACGGACCTCCCTGAGTTCCACGCCGATCAGCTGGAGCCAGTTGATGATCCCCACCAGTGCCGCCTGGTCCGGCACCGGCCCGCGCAGCACCGTCTCCACCCCCTGTGGATCGAGGCGGGCGTCGTGCAGCTCCGCGAGGACGTCGGCCGGGACATCACCGAGCACCCGTATCTCGTAGTCGATCGTGTCACCCCTTCGTCCGCCGGGTTCCGCATCGTGGCGCAAGTCAAGCACCTGTCGCGGCACGCTCGGGTCATCCGATCGGTATGACTCCGATCGGCACCACCGGCGGGACGACCTCGCCCGCGGCCCGCTCATTCGGTGCGGGTGATTCCGGGCGATGATCCGAGCGGGATGATCCGACCGCGAACGTCATACCGCAAGGAGCACAGGGTGCCTGACAGGGACGCGCCGGCCGGCGGCCGGCATGACCGCCGGCTCGGCCTGCTGCTGGCGAT
This sequence comes from uncultured Actinomycetes bacterium, assembly GCA_964497705.1. Taxonomy (GTDB): domain Bacteria; phylum Actinomycetota; class Actinomycetes; order Mycobacteriales; family Nakamurellaceae; genus Nakamurella. The sequence goes on from CAZCEH010000001.1 coordinate 502,831, forward strand.
GGCGATGTTCGTGCTGGTGGTGGACACGTCGTTGATGAACGTGTCGATCGCGGCCGTGGTGCGCGATCTCGACACGACGGTGAGCGGGGTCCAGTCGGCCATCGCCCTGGAAGCGCTGGTGTCGGCCGCGTTCATCCTGATCGGCAGCAAGACCGGCGACCTGATCGGCCGCAAGCGCGCCTACGTCCTGGGCCTGCTCGGATATGCCGTCGGCGCCCTGGCGATGACGCTGGCCCAGGGTCTCACCGCCGTGGTCGTGTTCTGGGCGGTCGTCGGCGGGATCGGCGCCTCGCTGCTGCTGCCGGCCATGCAGTCGCTGATCCACGGCAACTTCACCGGTGACGCTCAGCGCCGGGTGTACGCCCTCGTCGGCGCCGCGGCCGCGATCGCCGCCGCGGTCGGCCCGCTGCTCGGCGGCTTCATCACCACGTACCTGTCCTGGCGGGTGGGCTTCCTGCTCGAGGTGGTGATCATCGCCGTCGTGCTCTCCGGCATCAGACTGGTCCGCGACGTGCCCTACACCGGCTCGCGCGAGGTCGACGTGGTCGGCGCGGTGCTGTCGGTGCTGGGCATGGGCGGCCTGGTGCTGGGCATCCTGGTCTGGCAGGAGGGCGGAGAAGCGGTCGGCCTGATGATCGCCGTCGGCGTCGTCGCGCTGGCCGGCCTGGTCTGGTGGCTGCGGCGCCGCAGGCGGCGTCGGCAGGCCGCGCTGCTCGACCCGGACCTGTTCCGGGCGCCCACCTTCCGGCTCGGCATCTCCGGGCAGATGCTGCAGCAGATCGCGCTCGGCGGGATGATGATCGCGCTGCCCATCTACCTGCAGATGGTGCTGGAGTACAACTCGATGCTGGCGGGCCTGTCGATGGCGCCGCTGTCGCTGAGCATGTTCGGCATCGCCGTTCTCGCCGGCAAACGCGCCGGCAAACGGCGCCCCAGCGTGATCATCATGGCCGGCTTCGTCCTGTTGACCGTCGGCCTGGTGGTGCTCGTCCCGCTGGTCCCGCGGGCGACGTCCGGCTGGTACCTGGCGGTGCCGTTGATCATCGCCGGGTGCGGCCTCGGTCTGCTGGTGTCCCAGCTGAACAATTACACGCTGGCCCCGATCTCCGACGAGCGGGTCAGCGAGGCGGCCGGGGTGAACTCCGCCGCCGGGTCGTTCGGGCTGTCCTTCGGGTTGGCGTTCGTCGGCGCGGTCATGCTCGCCGCGATGTCCTTGATCTTCACCACCATGGCCCGGGACAGCACCGTGCTGTCCCCCGCCGAACAGGACCGGGTGGCCACGGTCCTGGAAGAAGATGCCCAGGTGATGAGCAACACGGCCCTGGCCGAGCTGATGGCTGGTCAGCCGCCGGCCACCCAGGCCGAGATCCTGCGCATCAACACCGACGCCCGGCCGCTGGCCCTGCAGATCGCGCTGGGCATCCCGATCCTGGCCGGTCTGGCCGGGCTGGTGATCTCATTGCGGATGCGCCGCCGCCCCGATCCTCAGGCCAAGGCCTCACCAGAGGCCATGGGATTCGGGTGACCTCTGCGTGGGCATGCCAACGCTGGTAACGGCCGCCTTCGGCGTGCTGATCGTCGGCTACGTGGCCTGCTCGAGCATCCTCGACCGCTGGAACGTCACCGCGCCGATCGTCTTCACCGCGGCGGGAACCGTTGTCGGCGTGTGGTTCTGGGCCGGCACGGAGCCGACGATCGTGCACGGCATCGCCGAGATCACGCTGGCGCTGATCCTGTTCCACGACGCGGCGCAGGTGCGGCCCCGGCAGATCGAGTCCGACGCCGGCATCTGCGCCCGGCTGCTGCTCATCGGCCTGCCGTTGACGATCGCGCTCGGCGTCGTCACCGCCCAGTTGTTGATGCCGGACGTCGGGATCTGGCTGGCCGTCCTGGTCGCCGCCGCGCTCGCGCCGACCGACGCGGGCCTGGGCGCGCCGACGGTGCTCAACCCGGTCGTGCCGGTCCGGGTCCGGCGCGTGCTGAACGTGGAGAGCGGTCTCAACGACGGCCTGAGCACACCCGTGGTGCTCTTCGCGATCGCTTCGGCAGGAACGACGCCCGGCGGACCGGTGGATGCGGCCACCTCCGCGCACACCGTCGCGGCGGCCCTGGTGGAGTTGGTCACCGGCACGCTCGTCGGTGTGCTGCTCGGCGCGGGATGCGGCCGGCTGCTGGCCCGCGCGCGACGCGGCGCCCAGGTGCCGATGGAACTGCTGACGATCGCCACCCTGGCGATCCCGGTCGCCGCCTACTACGGATCGGTCGGCCTGCACAGCAACGGGTTCGTCGCGGCCTTCGTCGCGGGCACCGCGTTCGCGGCCGGCTTCACCCGACCCGCCGGGCATCGGCCCGTTGCCGCGTCCCCCGGCGCCGCGTCGCCGGACGCCACTTCCGCCGACGCCGGCGAGCCCTTGCTGCTGACGGCCTGGCTGTCCACCGCGTTGAGCTATGCGGTGTGGGGGCTGTTCGGGGTGATCGGGGTCGCCCGGATCTTCGACCTGCTGAGCTGGCAGGCGGTCGTCTTCGCCGCGCTGTCGCTGACCGTACTGCGCATCGTGCCGGTTGCGGTCGCCCTGGTCGGCAGCCGTTTCCGCGGTCCGACCGTGCTGTTCATCGGCTGGTTCGGCCCGCGGGGACTGGCCTCGGTCATCTTCGCCCTGATCGCGGTGGAGGAGCTGGCGGTCACCGAGCAGACCCGGATGATCATCGGCACGATCGCCGTGACGGTCCTGCTGAGCGTGCTCCTGCACGGCGTGACGGCCGGTCCCGGCGCAAGCCGTTACGGCCGGTGGGCCCGGGAGGCGCGACCGGTCCAGGAACTCCGGTCGTCCGCCGCACCGTCGGGCGGCCGCGCCGGCCCGCACGCGCGGCCCCGCGGCGACTCACCGGACGAGCGGCACTGATTCAGCCGGACCTCCGGGACGACGCGCCCGAAATACCGGAAATATCAGAAATGTCGGAAATATTGGCGATATTGGAGATGCCTCATGGTGGTCGGGCTCGGTCTCGGCCGTGCGCCGATCATTTGCACGACCAAGCCGGACATTTCGGGCGCATACTTCGTGCGTCGAACGGCGGGCCGGTCCGGTCGGGCCGTCCCTCAGGGTGAACCTGGCCAGGTGACGGGTTTCGCCGCCGCCGGGCCACCCTCGACGACCCGCGCTGATCCAACGTTCAGCAAACCGGACAAAACGGCGCAGAAAGTGGGTGTTGGATCAGCGCGGGACGAGATCCAGACCGAACAACACGGGCGATTCGGGCATTTCGGTCACCATAGGTTCGACTGGTCAGCGCAGCGGCCGCAGCGGCCACCCCGGGGGCGTCCACTCGGGGGCAAACCTGCGCGCGTGCTATCGGCCCAGGGCGAGCGCGGCCAGCCGTTTGATGTCGATCGGCTCGGGCGCGAGCGGCACACCCGGCCGGGCCCGGGGCAGGCGCACCCGCAGGGCCTTCGGCCGGATCGAGCAGCGCACCGGGGCGGGCACCGTGAGCGCCTCCCCGTCGATGCCCACCGGGATCTCGGCCGGCGCGGACGGCTCGTCCGATCGGTCGGCGTCGATCACCACGTCGCCGTCACCGACCAGGGTGGTGACGGTGCGGAACTGCGCCCGCCGCAGCAGCGCGGCAGCCTCGGCCGCGCTGGCGATGTGGCCGGCGATGACGCCCAGGACGCCCTGATCGATGCGCTCCCGCCGGCCCATGTCCCGCAGCCGGCCCGACCCGTACGGGTTGTTGCTGACCAGGACGGCCTGCTGGTCGGCGAGGGTGCGGGCGCCGGTGCGCACGGTGAGCCGGCTGCCCTGGTTGGGGTCGAGCAGGTCCGGCAGCATCTGCAGGATCGTGCGGTTCTTGCTGTCCCGGTACTCCGGGCTCTGCACGATCTCCGCATAGGCCCCGAAGGACGCGTTGTTGACGAACGGCCGGCCGCTGATCACGCCGAGGTCGACCCGGACCTCTTCCCCGTCGGTGAGCGCGGCCAGGCAGCCGGACGGGTCGTCCCGGTCGAGCCCGAGGTCGAGGGCGAAGTGGTTGCGGGTGCCGGCGCTGATCACCAGCAACGGGATGTCGTGCTCGGCGCAGATGCCGGCGACCAGCGCCTGGGTGCCGTCGCCGCCGGCCACGCCCAGCAGGTCGGCTCCTCGATCGACCGCGTCGCGGACGATCGCCGCGACGTCCACCCGGCCGGGCCCGTCCAGCAACACGACCTCGGCGCCCAGCGCCTCGGCCTTGCGCCGCAGGTCGAACTTGACCACCTTGCCGCCACCGGAGCGCGGGTTCATCACGATGAACGGGCGGATCGGCGCCGGTGTGCGGACCGTCGGCATCCACTGGGGCGTCCGGCCACGCATCGCGCGGTGCGCCGCCGCGCCGCCCAGTGCCAGCAGGCCGACCGTGATGATCGCGACGACGATCACGTCCTGCCGCAGGAAGATCACCAACACGGCGACGATCGCGGCCACCGCGACCGCCAGGCCGAGCCAGCGCGCGACGCCGTGCCGGGCGATGAACCAGTAGCCACCGACGAGAACGATGACGGCGCCCAGCAGACCGACGGTGAGCAGGGTGAGCCCGATGGCGCCTTCGGTGCCGACGAGCACCACGACCGCGGCGATCCAGCAGGCAAAAGCGCCTCGGGCCAGCCAACGCTGGCTGCTGGTCGACGACGTGGACGACAGATCTGTGGCCGGCAAGTTCGGTTCTCCGTGGCGGATCGACAGGATGGATCGACGAGGCGGATCGACAGGGCGATACCGACCATGCTGCCGCACAGCACGGAAATCTCATCACCCGGCCCGAATGAAGCGCTTGCGGCACCGCAGCCATCCGAACCGGGCGAGCCGACGACGAGTGCGATGTGGCAGGCTGCCCGCGATGTCCGGAAAAGGGGTGCGCACGATCGAGCGGGCGGTGCCCGGTGTCGGGATGCTGCGTACCTACCGGCCGGTCTGGCTGGGCAAGGACGTCGCCGCCGGCCTGGTGCTGTCCGCGCTGCTGGTGCCGCAGGGCATGGCGTACGCGGAACTGGCCGGCCTGCCGCCGATCACCGGCCTCTACACCACGGTGCTGTGTCTGGTGGCCTACGCGTTGTTCGGTCCGTCCAAGGTGCTGGTCCTGGGTCCGGATTCCTCGCTCGGCCCGATGATCGCGGCGACGGTCATCCCGCTGGTCACCGCCAACGGCGATCCGGGACGAGCGGTGGCGTACGCCTCGCTGCTGGCGCTGATGGTCGGCGCGATCACCATCTCGGCCGGGCTGTTCCGACTCGGCTTCATTGCCGATCTGCTGTCCAAGCCGACCCAGACCGGCTACATGAACGGCCTGGCGTTGACCATCGTGATCGGCCAGCTACCCAAGCTGTTCGGCTTCTCGGTGGACGGCGACGGGCTGATCGCGGAGGCTTCCGCGTTCGTCCTCGGGGTCCTGGACGGGCGCACGGTGCCGGCCGCCCTGGCGATCGGGATCGGGTCACTGCTGGTGATCCTGCTGCTCGGCCGCTTCCTGCCGCGACTGCCGGGCGTGCTGGTCGCCGTGGTGCTGGCGATCGCCGCAGTGGCCGTGTTCGACCTCGCCGACAAGGGCGTGCGGCTCGTCGGTCCGCTTCCGGAGGGCTTCCCGCCGTTCACCATCCCGACCGTGCCGCCGGCGGACCTCGGCCTGCTGCTGGCCGGGGCCTTCGGCATCGCGCTCGTCTCGCTGACCGACACCATCTCGTGCGCGACGGTGTTCGCCGCCCGCCGCGGCGAAGACGTGGACGGCGATCGGGAGATGATCGGCATCGGCGCGGCCAACGTCGCGGCCGGCCTGTTCCAGGGCTTTCCGGTGTCCACCAGCAGTTCGCGGACCGCGGTGGCCGAGCAGAACGGGGCCAAGACGCAGCTCACCGGCCTGGTCGGGGCGGCCGCGGTCACGTTGATGCTGGTGTTCCTGCCCGGTCTACTGCGGAACCTGCCGCAGCCCACGCTGGCCGCGATCGTGATCGCCGCGTCGATCTCGTTGGCCGATCTGCCGGGCCTGAACCGGTTGTGGCAGCAGCGGCGATCGGATTTCTGGCTGGCCATGGCGGCCTTCCTGGGCGTGGCGCTGCTCGGCGTGCTGCCGGGTATCGCCATCGCGGTGGCGCTGTCGGTGCTGGACGTCTTCCGCCGGGCCTGGCTGCCGTACCGGGCCGTGCTGGGCCGGGTCGAGGGTCTGCGCGGCTACCACGACACCCGCGGGCACCCGGACGCCGAATCGCTGCCCGGGCTGGTGATCTACCGGTTCGACGGGCCGCTGTTCTTCGCCAACGCACGGACCTTCCGGGACGACATCCGGCGGTTCGCCGAACGCGATCCGAAGCCGACATGGATCGTGGTGGCCGCCGAGCCGATCACGGACGTCGACACCACCGCCGCCGACATGCTCGAGGAGCTCGACCTGCGACTGAACGCCAGCGGCGTCAACCTGGTGTTCGCCGAGGTCAAGGACCCGGTGCGGGCCAAGATCGAGCGGTACGAGCTCACCGCCACGATCGAACCTGGGCACTTCTTCCCCACCGTCGGCGCCGCGGTGAAGGCCTACCGCGAGCTCACCGACCAGGAGTGGCCGGATCACGACGAGGACGAACCGGCCTGACGGTCCGGTCGCCCGTCGCGGTAGGTGGGTTCAACGGCGGTGGGCGGCGAAGAAGGCCCAGATCGTGCCGGTGGCGTCGAGCGCGGTGGACGGTGGGTCGGCGCCGGCGGCCAGCGTCGCCCCCGTCGTCACCGTCCCGCGGGCCCAGCGCCATCCCATGCCCATGCCGCCCAGTCCACCAGCGATCCGTTGAGGTCCGGTCGCCGGAATGTGCGGATCAGGTCAAGCTCGCGGCCGAGCGCCTGGGCTAACCGACCGTGCCTTGCAGTTCCACGTCCGAGATCGCGGTGAAGTCCCGGTCCCCGGGCGCCCGCGTGCCGTCGATCACCAAGGTGATCTCGCTGGCCGATTCGTCGACGGGCAGGCTCTGCAGGCGAGCCTCGTCGGTGAACTCCTGCCGGATGTCCGGTTGGCCGGCCACCTGCCAGGTCACGGCCGTGATCCGGCGGTTCTGCGTGAATCGGTCCTGACCGGTGCTCGGATCGACCTTCGCGTAGCCGGGGATCAGACCCACCGAGGTCAGCCGGACGGGCGTGTCGAACGTCAGCGTGATCTGTGCCCCGGTCCCGTCGCCCGGCATCCGCCACGCGGTTGCCGGATCGTGGTCGACGATGTTGGTCGCCGCGTAGCTGACGGGACGACCGGCGTCGTCCTCGCTGTCCGGGGCGACGGCGCTGGCCACCACCGCCGCCACCGGGACCTCGACGGTGCTCGGGACCGCGCCGGCCGGAGCGGTGGCCGGCTCCGCGACCGGAGCGAGCGGTGTACCGGATCGGCCGCTGGGCAGCGGGATCGCCGGCAGCAGCAGGATCAGCCCGACCGGCAGCACCAGCCACCACATCCACTCGCGGCTGGATACTCCGGTCCCCAACACGGCGGGATCGGCCGGCGGGGCCCAGGCCACGCCCAGGTTCCGCAGCAACCAGAACTCGTACACCGACAACGCCATCACCACCAGGCCGCCGCCCACGGCGAACAGCGCAAGCGACAAACCCAGTCCGTCCTCGCCCGTCGCCGCGTCGACGATGCTCTGGACGAACGACACCAGCCCGATCACGAATCCGACCAGCGCCTGCAGGAAGGGATGGATGTCCGATGCCCGGAACGAATACCGGACCCCGAGCACCATCGCCCAACCGACCGCCGGCCACAACGGCAGGGTCAGCAGGACCATGATCGAGACCCAGAACTGCGTGGTGCCGCCGGGCACCTCGACCCACGTCATCCGCCATCCGGCGAAGAGCACCAGCAGGACGGGGGCCGCGCACACCCCGAGGACCTGGGCCAGCGGGCTGAGCGACCGGGCGAGCATCCATCCCCGGCGGCCCGCCCCGGTCATGATCACCAGGACGATGACCGCGACCAGGAAACACGGCACGGCGATGGCGGCCTTCAGCAATGGCGCCTGCATCAGCGAGCCGACCGTGGCGCTCAGATTCGGGTCGTCCTTCGCCGACACCAGGATCGCCACCAGCCCGAGGTAGGCCAGGGCCGCTCGCCAGGCCTGCAGGGTCTCCACCCGGGGTTCGCGGCTCGTTCTCGGCGTCATCATCCTGCCGACGATGTCGATCGGATGCCGGAACATCCGGACGACCACGCCCGCGAGCACATAGCCGGTACTCATCGCACCCCCTGCGGTCGACGGGGACCCGACAGCCCGCCCCCCAAGCCCGATCGAAAGCAATGTAGGGATGCGGCCTTCGGCGCAGGACCGCCATCCGGGTCATTCCTTGTCCGGTTCGGCGTTTCCGCGGGAACGTCTCGACTGCGCGGGGGCGCCTAGTCGGACGTCGAGTCGGACGCCGAGTCAACGGTTGGGCACGGCCGGCCGCGCCGATTGGTCCGACCGGTCCGACTCGACGGCCGGGTGCGCGGCCTCGTCGGCATCGGGCCGCGGGCGTGCCAGCGATGCGACGATCGAGATGGTCAGGGCGGCCACGATGACGCCCAACGAAACCACGGACGGGATCTCCGGGATGTCGGCGGAGATCACCTTGTGCCCGGCCTGCAGCAGCAGCTTCACGCCGATGAACGCGAGGATGAACGCCAGCCCCTTGGCCAGGTAGTGGAACTTGCCCAGCATCCCGGCGAGCAGGAAGTACAGCGCGCGCAGGCCCAGGATCGCGAACGCGTTGCTGGCGTAGATGATGAAGGTGTTGTCGCTGACCGCGAGCACGGCCGGCACGCTGTCCACCGCGAACACCAGGTCGGCCGCCTCGATGGCGACGACCACGGCCAGCAGCGGGGTTGCGATCCGCTTGCCAGCCTCGATATAGAAGAACTTCGTACCCCGGTACTCGTCCGAGACGGGAATCAGCTTGCGCAGCAGGCGAACCGCGAAACTCTTTCCGGGATCGACGGTCTCGTCGTCGTCGCGGAGCAGTTTGATGGCGCTCCAGATGAGGACGGCGGCGAACACGAACAGCACGGCCGTGAAGGTGGACACGATGGCCACACCCAGCGCCAGGAAGATGCCGCGGAAGATCAGGGCACCGATGACGCCGTAGAACAGCACCCGGTGCTGGTATTCCCGAGGCACCTGGAAGTAGCCGAAGATGAGCGCGAAGACGAACAGGTTGTCCACCGACAGCGACTTCTCCAGCAGCCAGGCGGTGGTGAAGTCGATGGCCGGGCCGCTGCCCATGCTCATCCAGATGACGCCGGCGAACACCAGGGAAAGCGCCACCCAGACGGCGCTCCAGATCGCGGCTTCCTTGAACTTGATGACGTGCGCACCGCGATGGGCGAGCAGGTCGATGGTGAGCATGATCAGGACCACGGCGGCGAACGCCGCCCAGGCCCACAGCGGAACGGTCACGGCAGACTCCGATCGGATCGTCGAACAGGGCGGCGGTGGGTGCCGACCCGTCCAGCGTGCCGATCATTTGATTGCCGATCTACCGCAGAATCATGCCAATCGTTGCCTCTTACGCTGCCGACTTTCGGCAGTCTAGTGAGTCGGCTCGGCCCACCCGAGAAGCCGGGCTCCGGCGACCGCGGTCTGCAGTTCCAGCCGGTGCCGGGGGTTCACCGGGTCGCGTCCGGTGAGGTCCGCGATCTTGGCGAGCCGGTAGGTCAGGGCCCGCACCGACAGGTGCAGCGATCGGGCGGCCAGCGACGCGTTGCCGCCGGCGGCGAAATAGGCCTCCAACGTCCGCAGCAGTGACTCCGCGCCGCCCCGGGCCGTGGCGAGCGGGGCCAGCACGGCCTCGACCAGCTCCCGCATCGCGGCCTCGTCCCGCACCAGCACGCGGTGCAGCAGCAGGTCGGCGGCGTCGACCACCGGACCGTCCAGGCCCATCCGCCGTCCCAGGTCCAGCGCCTCCAGCGCCTGCGCGTAGGACTGCCGGACGCCGGCCGGTCCCGCATGGGCCTGACCCACGCCCATCCACCAGGCGCCGACCGGAGCGATCCGTCCCAACCGCACACCCGCCGCGGCCCGCCCGGTGGCCGGCAGGGTGGCGGTCAGCGCCTGCACCACCTGCCGGACGGCCGCCCGGTCGGGAGCGGCGAAGACCACGACGAGCGCACCGTCCTTGGTGGTGACCAGCGCGTCGGCGTCCGCCTTGCTGCCCAGGATCGCCCGTTCCAGCATCGTCGTCGGCGGCGACGAGTCGGCGAAGGGCCGTTCCGCCCTGACCACCGCGACCGCGTGCGGGGCCGCCAGGTTCAACCCGAACGTCCCGGCCCGGGCCACCAGCCCGGCCGCTGCCTGGGCGCCGCCGAGCAGCAGGTCGTCGACGAACTCGCGACGCGCGGCCGCCTGGCCGGCCACCACGTCGCGCCGGGCCAGCTGGTATCCCTCGGTCAGCGCGGCGACCGCGTCGTCGACCGCCCGCAGCATCACCTCGCCGGCGCGGACGACTGCTTCCGGGTCGTCCTTGGCGTGCTCGACGGCCGGCAAATGAGGCCACAGCCGCCAGGCCGCCGACAGATACAGGTCGAGCAGCGGCCGCAAGGCGACGCCGTGGGTGGCCGCCCGTCGAGCGCGCTCGCCGCACCGGCGCAGCGCCGGCCGCGAGAGCCGGCCGCCCGCTTGCACCGCGGCCGTCAGCGCCTCCGGAAAGTCGCCGAGCAGGGCCTCGTCGAGCCCGCCGGCGTCCCGCGCGGCGGCTGCCACCACGTCGCGGATCGGACCGGGTTCGGACATGCAGGCGAGGCTAGGCGATACGGGGTCCGTGCCGGCCATGGTGCCGGCGTCGTTGTGCGGATGGCCGGGGCCGGGCACGCCGCTCCCCGGATGGGAACAACGCGCCAACCCCGCCGGAAGCGGCACTCATGGGAACAGCTCACTGACCTGGACGCCAAGGGCCCAGGCGAGGTCTGGCAGCCGCTCGACCATGAGGCTCCGCTTGCCCCCTTCGACCTGCACGAGGTACGGGCGGTCGAGCCCAGCGGCGAGGGCAACCTGCTCCTGGGTCAGCCCGGCTTCCCGGCGAAGACGCCTGATCGTGGCACCGAACTCCGCCCGACGAACGGCGCGCTCATGCTCCTGCTCAGGAGTGAGATGAGCGCGGGGCGTCGGCACCAGGTCGACGTTGCCGGTCTCCTACACTAGAGTCTGTTGGACTGCGGCAACAGCCAAGCGGATCAAATTTGCACCATCACGTCGTCCAGGGGGAAGTCAGGCAACCACGACTACGGCGCCGACCCCTGCTCGCGAGACCTGACGTTCGGAGCGGTGTGGTCGCCTGCGTCTGGGCGCGTGCTCCCACCGTCGATGGAACACCAGGAGAGGGCTCGACATGGCCCGGTTCGAACCGGCGCAGCCGATGCTGCCCAGTCACCTCGATGCCTCCCTCGACGACTTGCGCTCCGACCCGATGTGGATCACGGCGACTGAGAGCGCTGGCCTGGATATGGACCGATGTGAGTTGGTCATTCGCGTGGATTCAGCAACGGTCTGGACCGGAGACGAGCCCGGGTCGCCCTACCGGGCGACACCGGCCCTGCTGCTCGGTCGTGGCGGCACCCTGGCTATCGCGTTTCCGGACGGACGCGCGGTGCGGGTCGTCACGCGCCCCAACTTCAAGGCACAACTACAGACTCAGCGGTCCGGAGACTTCCAGATTCTGTTCGCGCCACCCAGCCAGATGCCTGATGCCTGGATGTTCGACGGCATCACTGCGGGCACGCCGAGCGGGGCGTGGTTCGGACAGACGATCCTGCGATTCCTCCGTGGGCAGCACGCCCAACCGGCAAGGGCACCATCGGCGGGCACGTCAGGCCCACCGACTCCTAGCGGTTCGCCCTGGGCAGCCAGTGCTGAGCCGACACCGTCGCCACCAACGGTTACCCTCAGCCGCTCCGTACCGAGGCCGGCGAACCAGGACAGGGAAACTGTCCGTCAGCTCGTGCAGAGACTCGCGGCGGTGTGCGGCGAGGTGATGCAGCTCCAGAGTTCGTGCGAGAAGAAGGGTGAGGAGGTGCAGAAGGTACGACACGTCGCGGCACAGCCCCAGCACCCGATGTCCCGCACAAGCTTTCTGGGTGTCGCGGAGCGCAAGGAGAAGGAGTTCCTGGCGCTTCTGTCGCAACTGCGTGAAGCCATCGCCAAGGGAAGGCGCCTCGAGGAGGAGCTCGCGTTCCTGGCCGGTGTGCTGGGCCGGAACACGGTCCACCTGGTGCAGGCACTTCCCGCAGATGTCTTCATTGGTGAAGAACTCGCGACGATCGCGGTCGGCGGGCTCTACCTGCATCTTGATTTCGGGTCGTCGATGGACACGTTCTACGCAACCACGGACAGGCTCGCGCAGGCGATGAGTTCCATAGGCCCCCAATAGCCGAGAAACACAGGGATTCTGCAGGAGAACTGTGCATGGACGTCGTTGAACTTCTGAAATGGGCCGCTGCCTGCGACGCATCGGGCGACCAAGAGGGCGCGCTCAAGGCCTATCGTCAAGCCGACGAGCAGGGTGACGCGGAAGGGTCCGTCCTACTCGGACAGGCGCTACGCAGAGATGGCCAGACGGCGCTCGCGCGTGCGGCGTTCGAACGCGGCGAGGCGCGAGGTCATCGCGAAGCCGCGATGTGCCTGGGAAATATGCTCAGCGACCTCGGCGACAACGCCGCCGCAAGGGCGGCCTACGAACGGTCGATCGCCGCCGGCAGCACGATCGCAGTGCTGAACCTCGGGCTCATGCTTGCCCAGCACGGCGAGGTCGAGGATGCCCTGCACTACTTGCGAATCGCCCGCGACAACGGTGACGTCGAGGCCTGCTGGGCCATCGGCAAACTCCTCGAAGGCAAGCGTGACCTCCACGGTGCCGCGGAGTCGTACCGGGCGGGCGCCGAAGCCGGTGATGCGCAGGCCGCGTTCGGCCTCGGAGCGGTCCTCTACGAGTTGGGTGACGCTGCGGGGTCGAAAGATGCCTTTCAGCGAGCCCACGGACTGGGGCACAACGACGCGGCGAAGATCATCGACAGCCTCGACCGCGAACAGGCAGGAGGCTCCCGGCAGGACGTCGAGCGGAATGTGGCGAACATTCGCGGACTTCTCACCGAGCTGTGCGCTCAACGACACCACCTGGGTCGCCAATGGATTGCCGACAAGCTGGCCATTCAGACAAAGGAAGCGAAGGCGCGTGCGCTCGCCGCGGTTCGTGACCACTGGCGCAGGCAGTTCACTGGGGTGTGTATCGAGTTCAAGGTGGCATCGAATTTCAACCGGGAGCAGGCACCGAAGGTTCCGATTCCGCCGGCCGACCCGGACGAGTGGATCATGCCGAGCCGCGGCCCGGCCGGGTCATCGGTGCTCAGGCCCGACCAGGCAGGCGCGTTCAGGCTCGACCTTCAATCGGCGAGAACGGACCTCACCGTTGCTCGGGGCAAGCTGTTCTCAGGGCACTCGAGGCAGACAGGCGTCGAAGCCCTTGGTCGGTTCGCGCAACGTCTCGACGCGCTCGAGCAGGTGACGAAGGGCGCTGCTGACGAGGCAGCCGAGGCCGATAGGGCCCTGTACCGGAACGCGAGCGCGACGGCCGCAGCTGCGGCTCGGGCGATCGGGCCATCGCTGGCCGCTGCCGTCGCCTCCTCCGAAGCCCTGCCCGCCGTTCTGCAGCCATGGACCAACGACAAATGGCAGAACTGGACACCGGACGACGGAAGTGCGGGGCTTCGGGTGGCCTTCGGAGGGATGCTCGCTCCGAAGGACGACTCTCATCTCGGGCGGAACGCGAGCTTCGGTACCGACATTCGACTGCCTTGGACGATGCCGCTGCACAAGAGTTGGTTCTTCCCGTTCGACACACCCGGCCGCACGGCCGCGCACGGGTTCGTCCGCTCGTTGATGCTGCGGCACCTCGCCGCTGTCGAGCCGGGAAAGGCGCAGCTGTGCGTGTTCGATCCGGTCGGGCTCGGCCGGTCCGCCGGCGACCTACTCGACCTTGCGGAGTATGACGCCGACCTCATCGGTGGCAAGGTGTGGACATCGCCGCAGAATCTCGACGCACGTCTTGCGGAACTGTCCGCCCACATCGAGCTCGTGATCCAGAAGTATCTGCGGACAACCTACAGCACGATCGACGAGTTCAACGATGCCGCCGGCGACGTCGCCGAGCCGTACCGGATCCTGGTGCTGTTCGACTTTCCGACGGGTCTGACCGAGGAGATGGCGGCTCGCCTGAAGAGCATTGCCGAAAACGGGCCCCGTTGTGGTGTGTTCACCGTCGTCGCTGCCGATTCGAGCCTCCAGCCGGCTCACGGTGTCGACCCGGATCGGGTTGCGGCGTCGATGACGCGCCTCAACCTCCAGGCCGGGTTCTCGGATGATGTCGATGGCTACCAGTTGGAGATGACGTTCGAGCATGACGTTCTGCCAGAACGCAGTGATGTCGCCAAGCGGGTGATCGACGCGATCGGTCGGGCGGCGATCAGTCGCACCGAGACGGCCGTCACCTTCGAGAAGACCTTCGCACTGTACGGAAAGGTGGCCGCCCGAGGCCTGCAGCCGGAGCTGGGTGAGGCCGTCGTCACCACCAAGCCCGGTGACCCGACAACCTGGTGGCGAGAGGACAGCACGCGGGGACTCTTCGCGCCGATCGGCCAGAAGGGTGCCAGGGACGTCGCCGTCCTCGGCTTCGATTCGCGCGACCGGGCCGGCGCGTTGCTCGTGGGCCGACCGGGATCGGGCAAGTCGACGCTGCTGCACACCTACATCGGCGGGCTCACCACCCTGTACGGCCCCGATGAACTCGAGCTGTATCTGATCGACTTCAAGGAGGGCGTCGAGTTCAAGGGATACGCGCAGGAAAGCCTTCCGCACGCGAAGGTCGTCGCCATCGAATCGGACCGGGAATTCGGCCTGAGTGTGCTCGAGTCGCTGCAGGGTGAGATTTCCCGGCGGGCAGAGCTGTTGCGCTCGACCGGCGGCCGGCAAACCGGCATGCAGGCGATCCGCGAGGCTACGGGCCAGAAGCTACCGCGCATCCTGCTGGTGTTCGACGAGTTCCAGGTGTTGTTCTCGCGCAACGACCGGGTCGGCATTGCGGCGGCGGACCTGCTCGAGTCGATCATCCGACAGGGTCGGGGCTTCGGGGTCCACGTTCTCCTGGGCTCGCAGAGCCTCGCGGGCCTCGATGCCTTGGGAGCCCATGTGCCCCAGCTACTACCGGTTCGGATCCTGCTGCCGGCGACCGAGGCCGACGCGCGCAAGGTCCTGGGCGACGGGAACACCGCCGGCGACTACCTCACAACACATGGCGAGGGAATCCTGAATGCCGCAGGTGGCGCAACCGAAGCGAACGAACGCTTCAAGGGAGCGTTGCTGCCGGAAGCGGATCGGGTAGCGAGATTGCAGGTGCTGCGTGACAAGGCGGACACGGCGGGTTTGCGCCGTAAACCGATGGTCTTCGAGGGAAACGTACTGACCCCGCTCGACAGTCAAGACCCTCGGCTGTTCCGCGAGGAGCTTGCCGCATCGGGTGCGTATCCGGTGCGCATACGAACCGGCGTTCCGATGAAGATCGGGCAGGTCGGCGACGTCGTGCTGACGCGCGAGGCGGCCGCACATGTCCTGGCGATTCTCAGAAGCGGCGACGCCGAGCCGGTCGGAACGGATCATGCCGACGGTCCGGCATACGGCTTGCTCGCCGCCGCCATCGCGTCGGCGTCGATGGCCAATGCTGCTGTCGACGTGATCGACTTCATGCCCGTCGATGACGGTCTCGATGCGATGCTGGAGCCACTGCTCGATGCAGGACGGATCACGCTACGTCGCCGGCGGGCGTTCGCCGATGTATTGGACGACTGCGTGTCGGAGATCTCCGAGCGTCTCGACCAGGACGATCTTCGCCGTCCGGCACGTCTGCTGTTCCTGTTCGGGATTCATCGGGCCCGGGAGCTCGACGCGGATGTGGGAAGCCTCGACGTCGACGCCGACCTCGTCGAAAGGCTGGAGCAGATCCTGCGTGACGGCCCCGAAGTAGGCGTTCACGTCTGGCTGTGGTCCGACAGCGTGGGTGGCGCGTCGAGGCGACTGACTCCACGCATGATGCGCGAAATCGGATGGCGCATCGCCGGCAAGATGAGCGGAGACGACTCGAACATGTTCATCGGGAGCAGCCGGGCAAGCGACCTGAGGGAGAACCAACTGATCCTGTCCAACGACGACCGTGGGATATCGACGCGAATGACCGCGTACTCGCCGCCGTCCCGCGACTGGATGGCGACCGTCGTCGGTACCTCGCACAGTGATTCGAGAGGGGAATAAATGCCCGACGTCCACGCGGATCCGGAAAAGCTCCGGCAATTCGCCAAGACGCTGCACGGATCGGCAGACCAACTGCACCAGATCGCCCGCTCGCTCTCGCGTGCGCTCGACAATTCAGGCTGGCGGGACGCCGAACGCCAGAAGTTCGAGCAGGACTTCAAGCAGACGATGAAGATGCTGGGTCAGTTCACTGACAAGCTCAAGGGCGAGTACGCACCCGCACTGCAGAAGAAGGCCGCGGCGCTGGAGCAATACCGGGGCCGGTGACCGATGTCTGAGGTACGTACCCGCGACGAGGCCATCGCCTCGGTCGACCAAGCGTTTCAGAAGTGGGTTCAGGAACTGACCGGCGTTCTGTCTCAGGCGGCCGCGGTCGCCAGCAGCGCGCGGGGCCAGGCGGAAGGCGTGGTGAGCCGCTGCCGGGTCAGGGTCGCTGCGCTCGAGGCTGCCCTCGCGGCGGCCGACGAACGTAGTCGTCGGGGGTTGCAGGCGGAACTGGTTCGAGCACGAGCGACGCTCGACCAGGCGCGAAGGGCGGCCGTCCGGATTGTCGACGTCGCGACCGGGGTGACGCAGTTGCAGAATGCGCACGCGCGGTACGGCGTGGCGCAGGTCGGCGCGGCGCGCGGCCAACTTGCCGGGATGTCCCGGGCAATCGAGAGCTACCGAAGCGCACGGGTCGGCGGTGGCAGCGCCGTGGTGCCGGGACGCGCTGCATCGAACGGAGGCGCTTCGCCGGCGCTCTCGAACTTCGGGCTCAGTGATGTGGACGTCGGAGCGGCCGACCTCGCGGACACCCCGATTCAGGGCGAGTTCGGCCGGGGTGGCGCGTCCCGGGCGGACTACCGCTGGGCGGTACAGACATGGAGCGACACCGTCGGCCCGGGCGTTGCGCGGGGAATGACCCGGGATGATTTCGCAGCTCGTGATCAGCGGTACGAGGCGCCGCCGTTGCGTAGGACGGCCGACGTGTACGACATGTTCCTGGGCACGGACCGCATCCGCGTGGACCGTCGCGCGGACGGATCGTTGAACGTCGTGAACGGGCGTCACCGGCTGCACATCGCGAGGGATCTCGGCATCAGATCATTGCCTGGTCAGGTCTTCTGATGAGCGCGTCGCTCGAACCTCGCGCGTCGGCTGCGGCCGATTCTCTGCGCGCCCTGGAACGGTCGCTGGCCGCGGCCAGGGCGCAATGGAACGACGCGACCAGGCTCGCATTCGACCAACGACACGCGGAGCCGGTGCTCGTCCTGGGTCGGAAGGCGGCAGCTGACCTCGCTGATCTGGCCCGTGAGCTGAACAGTGCGCTGACCGAACTCAACCAGGCGTGAGGCGATCGGATCATCCACGCCCCGTGCGCCGCCACCGGGAGCCGCGGCTTCGTGAGCATGCCATGTGAATTGCCGATCAAGGGGGTGGTTGAGCGCCCGATCCGGCACCATTGAGATGGCGTGACCAAATTGTGATCTTGGGAGGTCGGCGTGTCGCTATCCGAGGACGAGAAGGGCCGTCTCAGCGAGATCGAGGCGCACGCCAGAGCCACCGACCCCGGCTTCGCCAGACGGCTCGATCTGTCCGACCTGCGCCGCCGCCGCGGCCGGCTGATGGTCACCCTCTGGTGCTTGTGTTTCGTCGGCTTCACGATGTTGACCTCGGGCGCGTCCGCCGCCGCCGGCATCATCTCCATCGGCGTGCTGGTGTCGATCGGCGGCGCCGTGCTGCTCGCCTGGTCCGGCGTGCTGCTGGTGCGCTACCGGGGCTGGCACATCCACAAGAACTGAGTGCGCGGGCCGGCCGGATCAGATGCCGACCGGCCGAGTGAGGCACCGGACGCCGGGGTCACTCGCCCGTCTCGCCGTCGATCGCCTCCCGCAACAGGTCGGCGTGTCCGTTGTGGCGGGCGTACTCCTCGATCATGTGCACCAGGATCCAGCGCAGGCTCGGCCTGCTGCCGTCCGGCCACGGCCGGCGGGCCAGGAACTCCAGGCCGCCCGCGGCAAGGGCCTCGGTCGTGGCCGCCCGCGAGCGGTCCTTGGCCTGCCCCCACAACGTCAGCAGGTCGGTCGGGCAGTCGTCGGCGGCCGTCTGCCACTCCCACTCGGGATCGGCGTCCCAGTCCACGCGGTCGAAGGGCGCGGACCGTTCGCGGCCGTGCAGCCGGTAGACGAACCAGAAGTCCTCGACCAGCGCCAGATGCTTGAGCATCCCGCCAAGCGTCATCGCGGACGCGGCGGTCTGCTTGTTCAGCGCCTCGGCGCCCAGGCCCGCGCATTTCCAGGCCAGCGTGGCGCGTTGGTACTCCAGGAAGCCCAGCAGGGTGGCAACCTCTCCGGCAGCCAGCGGCGGCTCGGGTCGGCCGTGTTCGTCGACGATGCTCACGCCCACCGAATCTACGGGCCCCGAATCCGCGGGATCGACCTTACGGAATGCTGACGCACGGAATCCCACCCGTCGTCACCGTGTTGTGATCGATGCGCACACACGAGAGGAGCCACGATGGCCTCGAACACGCAAACGGCAATCCTCGCCGGCGGATGTTTCTGGGGGATGCAGGACCTGATCCGGCGCCAGCCCGGGGTGATCAGCACCCGGGTCGGCTACAGCGGCGGTGAGGTGTCGCACGCCACCTACTACCACCACGGGTCGCACGCCGAGGCGGTGGAGATCGTCTTCGACCCGACCGTGACCAGCTACCGCGACCTGTTGGAGTTCTTCTTCCAGATCCACGACCCGACGACGCGCAACCGCCAGGGCAACGACGTCGGCACCAGCTACCGGTCGGCGATCTTCTACCTGGATGACGAGCAGCGGCGAATCGCCGAGGACACCATCGCGGACGTGAACGCGTCGGGGTTGTGGCCGGGCACGGTGGTGACCGAGGTGACCGCGGCCGGGCCGTTCTGGGAGGCCGAGCCGGAGCACCAGGATTACCTGCTGCGCTATCCCAACGGCTACACGTGCCACTACCCGCGGCCCGGCTGGAAGTTGCCGCGCCGCACGGCGGTCAGCTGATTCCGTCCGATCCGCCTGGTCGGTCTGACTCCGAGGGTTCCGGACGTCGGATGAAAGACGCTCGGGCGACCGTCGCCGTCGCGTTCACGGTGGTCGCCTGGGCGTCCGCCTTCGTGGCGATCCGGGCGGCCGGACGGGACTTCTCGCCGGGCGCGCTGGCGCTGGGTCGGCTGGCGCTCGGCTCGCTGGTGTTGGGCACGCTCGTGCTCGCCCGGCGGCGGTGGGTCACGCCGACCCGGCGCGAATGGACGCTGATCCTGCTGTGCGGCCTGACCTGGTTCGCCGCCTACAACGTGGCGCTCAACGCCGCCGAGCAGCGCATCGACGCGGGCACGACCGCGATGCTGGTGGGAGTCGGGCCGATCCTCATCGCCCTGCTGGCCGGGGCGCTGCTCGGCGAAGGCTTTCCGCGATGGCTGCTCATCGGGGCGGGCGTGGCGTTCCTCGGGGCGGTGCTGGTGGGCCTGGGCACCCGCACCGGCGGCGCCGTGGACATCGTCGGCGTGCTGCTCGCACTGGCCGCCGCGGTCACCTATGCCGTCGGCGTGCTGGCCCAGAAGCCGGTGCTGCGACGGCTCCCCGCGCTGCAGGTGACGTTCCTGACGTGCTCGATCGGCGCCGTGGCCTGCCTGCCCTTCACCGGCTCGTTGATCGCCGAGCTGCCGGCCGCCGACACCGCCGGCGTCGTCGGCCTGGTGTATCTGGCCGTAGTGCCGATGGCCCTGGCGTTCCTCACCTGGGGGTATGCGCTGGCCCGGATGGACGCCGGAAGGCTCGGTGTCACCACGTATCTCGTGCCACCGATCACCATCGTGATGTCCGCCCTGCTGCTGGCCGAATGGCCGCCGCCGCTGGCGATCGGCGGCGGAGTGGTGTGCCTGATCGGCGTCGGACTGACCCGCCGGTCGTCTTGGCGGCGGTCGCCGGATCGCGTCATCGGATCCGCCGATCGCGCCCGGCCCTGATCCGGGATGCCGTCCGAAACGTGCTACCGGCACAGGTCTCGGAACCCGATCCGCGGCCGGCTGTCGATTCCGGTTCCGCTGCCACGTCTGGTGTACAGACCGGTCGCGAACGGCGCGACCGGCGGACCGTGAGGAGCGGCACGATGGCCACGTTCGCATTCATCTACTCCGGTGGCGCGATGGCGCAGACCCCGGAAGAGCAGCAGGCGGCGATGCATGCCTGGACCGAGTGGTTCGGCGCGCTCGGCGGGGCCGTCCTGCAGCCCGGCAACCCGTTCGGCGCCTCGGTGACGGTGTCCGGGGACGGAGTCGCCCAGCCTGGGACGCTCGGCGCGAGCGGGTATTCGCTGGTCAGCGCGGGGTCCCTGGACGAGGCCGCCGGACTGGCCAAGGGTTGCCCGATCATCACCACCGGTGGTGCCGTCGACGTGTGCGAGGCGCTGGAGATGTGATCGAACACCGGTCGCCCGGGTGTCATCCGGGCGGCCGGTGTCAGCCGGGCGGCCGCTCGGGACTTGGTCATCGGCTCCGGTGCTCCCCCGGTGATTGTCGCCGTCCGGAGGACGCAGCGACCGAATGGGGGTGAGACAGCCTGGCATGGGCGACCTCACAAACTCCGCGGTCGAATCAGCCGGTTGCTCCGTCGAACTGCGCTCCGCCAACCGGCTCCCGGCCCGCCACCGCTGGGCGCAGCGAAGCCGGTTACCCGTTCGGATCCGGCAAGGGCGCGGATGCGGCCGGGTCGGCGACCGGCAGGTGCAGTGTGGTGCAGACATCGTCGTTGCCGGGGATCACGGCCATCTGACCGTCCGCCCGGACGCACGCGGCGACCGGATCGGCCTGTTTGATCTTGCCGCGACGGACCAGCGCATCGTGACAGGCATAGACCAGGTCCTCGACCGAGATGACGTTCTCCTCGCCGTCTTTGTAGCCGAAGGCGACACTGGTCGAGTTGTCCGACTTGTCCAGGTCAGCGGTGTAATAGCAGACCGCCCCGCCGAGATCGGTGGGGATCGAGGTAATGGCGGCCACGGCGCTCGTCGATGTCGGAGCAGACACGGTCGACGGCATGGGTGTCGTGGCCGGTGAGGACGCCGTCGGGAGCGCAGCTGCGGAAGTTTCGGCAGGCGCGGACGTGGTGGCGCATCCGGCGGCCAACAGGGCGGCAGCCATGAACAGGCTGCCGGCCAGACTTGACCGGCGGACGTCTGCGAAACGGCATCGGCCGTGGTCATCTCGCCAGCGCATTGTCCGTGTCCCCCCACGACGACGCCCGCACGATGCCGGCGGCCCCCGGGTCGTCACGGTAGTCAGTGCCCGGGCGGCCGGTCGCGGCGGCTCTGGATCCTCGCCCCCGCGAGCCCGGCCACGGGTTCGCCAACCGCCCCTGGATTGAAGGGGCTGCCGTCATTCGACGGGAGCCTGATGGTGTCTGTCCCGGAGAAGAAGCCGTGCCGCGAGGGCGAGTGCCTCCTACTGGTTGTCCTGTTCTCGGTCTACCTCGCCCTGCTCGCGTGGCTCGTGCTGTGGAAGCTCAGGGTGCCGTACGTCGGTGGGGGCACGCTGCGCCAGATCAAGCTCGTCCCATTCGCGCCAGGCGACGGGCGGGTGCCAGCAAACCCGTCGCGGACGTCGCGCTCGTCGTGCCCTTCGCCCTCTACATCGGCCTGCTCGCGCCGTCGTGGCCGTGGTGGAAGGCCGTGGGGGCTGGCCGCCGGGTGTTGATCGTCGCTTGCGTTGACGACGAGCAGCCCCGGCATCTTCGTTGCGTCCCCGCTGCGTTTACGCGCCGCCGCCGGACTCCGCCACGCACTCCGCGCCCGCGCAGGATGCCGGGACATGGTCGAGAGCGAGGTGCCGACTGGCTCGATCTGCTCCCGCTGATGACATGACAGGCGCCAGGCCGCGCCAGTCGTAAGCCCGGGCGAATGAACGCTCCAACGGAAGATAAGCACGGCTGGTCGTGCTTATCTTCCATCTCAGCGGCGGAACGCCGATCAGCCGCATCACGCCGCCCGACCGGGCGCATCGAGCCATCTTCGACCTGTGCATCCGGCGCACCGCTGGCCTAGAGCGATCCGGTGCCCGCCGACGACTACCTGTCATGGCCAGCAACACGAAGGCCCTGATTCGTCTGTTCGAATCAGGGCCTTTGACCTGCGTGGGCGATACTGGGATCGAACCAGTGACCTCTTCGGTGTGAACGAAGCGCTCTCCCGCTGAGCTAATCGCCCGGGAACCTCGTGCGTGACGAGCAGAGGCAATCTTACCCGATCCCGCCAGGTGACTCGCCACTGGCACACGAGCTGCCTGCCGTCGCTGGACAGGGTGACATCGGGTGGGCCGCTACTCCGATCGGGTGAACTCGAAAAGTCTGCGTGATGGGCCCGGCGGTGCTCCGTCCCCAGTGCGAGAGGAACGGCCTGGACACCACTGCGCGGGAGACCCCCGAGCGCAGGCCACCGGACGGCGGGTACGACGAAGATGCACGACTTCAACACTGTGGAGCACCGCATGACGGCCGCGGCGACCGAGATGATCCTGATCTCCGATCCGAGCCTGCCAGCCGTGCACGCCGAGTTCATCTACCGCAGCGACGATCCTTACGCGATCCAGTTGCTGCTGTCCATCGACCAGAGCCCGGCGATCACCTGGGTGTTCGGGCGCGACCTGCTCCAGTCGGGCGTGCAGGCACCGGCCGGCATGGGCGACGTGCAGGTGTTCCCCGTGCACGACGGCACGGTCATCGAGCTGCGGTCCGGCAATCACACCGCCCGCTTGCTCACGCACTCCCCCGACGTCGTCGAGTTCCTCGACCGCACGGTCGAGATCGTGCCGGTCGGTTCCGAATCCGAGTACGTCGAGATCGAGTCGGACCTGCGCGACCTTCCTGTTCATGACCCGTTCGAGGCGTGAGCCAACAGCCAGCTGCAGTGAATCGAGGTGAGCATCGCGGGTCGGTCGTGACCGCCTGCGCCGGCCGGATCCGATGGCCACGAGCACTCGGACCGGACCCATCGAGGGGTTGGGCAGCCATCGGGGTGGCTCCGGCGCGGGTGACCCGATCCGACGAGATGATCGACAGCGCAGGGATCGGGCCTGGTTTGGATGCCGCCCGCCGCGTCGGATACAGTTGCCGGGCTCGCGCAGCCGGAGACGGTCCGCGAGGGCCATGCGGACGTAGCGCAGTTGGTAGCGCATCACCTTGCCAAGGTGAGGGTCGCGGGTTCGAGTCCCGTCGTCCGCTCGGAAGAGGTGCCGGGCACTCACTCGGGTTGCCTCCGCGGTGGGATGGCCGAGAGGCGAGGCAACGGCCTGCAAAGCCGTGTACACGGGTTCGAATCCCGTTCCCACCTCGTTAGCCGTCACTTCGACGGGTACGGGCGATTAGCTCAGCGGGAGAGCGCTTCCCTGACACGGAAGAGGTCACTGGTTCAATCCCAGTATCGCCCACCAGAATTGCCGCAGGTCAGACCAGGTATCGGCGCTCGTCCGCCAGACCGGTTCCGAAGGAACCGTCCCTCAGCGTAAACCCGGCCGCGTGGACGGCTGTCGTCGATGCCAGTCGCGCTGGCCCGAGATTCACGAAACCAGACAAACGGCACCAATGCGGGTGGGTACGGCGGGCTCGCCGGCCTGGATCCCGTCCCGCGCTGATCGTAAGCCCACTTTTGGTGTCGTTTTGTCCGTTTTCGTGGATGTTTGATCAGCGCGGCCCGCCGAGCCGGCCTGGTAACGACGAGAGAGGTCCACGCGCCCAGGTTCACCCCGGGGGGCTCCGGCGGGGCCACTGCGCTGATCAGCGCCCGAAATCTGCGCCCGAAATATTCGGCTCGGTCGTTGCGATGATCAGCGCAGCGGTCGGTCCCGCCGACCAACCGACACCTTCAGCCGGTTTCGCCCCCACCCGACGCGGCAGCCCCAGACCGATCCGAAGCTCCGGACCGATCCGCCAGGAACGCCGCGGCCAGCCGCTTGGGTGCTTTGGCCAGCCAGGCGTCGGTGATCAGCTCCGCCAACTCGTCCTGCTCGATCACGTCGAGTCGGACCAGGACGGCCGGGTAGCCGTTGAAATGCGGTGTGGTGAAGTACACCTCGGGTGAGTCGGCGCAGAGCGCAAACTTGACTCCCTCGTCGGCGACATGGGCACCCAGGATCGGCCCGTCCGGCGCGGCCAGGCCGAGCGCGGTGAGGTCGGACTTGCGCAGCGGTCGCTCCCAGACGATGCCCTTACCCCTGACCCGCCAGGCCGGCTCGCCGCGGGAGCTGACCTCCTCGGTCTCCGGCAGCTGCGCCACGATCCGCCGAACGTCGTCCCAGGTCGCCATGCCGATGACGGTAGCGCCGGCACCGACCGGGGATCACATCCGGCGACCGGCGAGGACCTTGCGCTGCACCTGCTTCTCGGCGACGAACGAGACGAACGGGATGGTCCCGGCCACCAGCACCCACAGGGTGCCCAACGGCGACCAACGGTCCTTGTAGGCCAGGTCGAAGGCGATGATCACGTAGCAGACGAACAGCGCGCCGTGGATCGGGCCCCAGATCGCCACGAACTGCGGCATGTCGAAGGCGTACTTGAACACCATCGCCGCGCACAGGATCAGCAGGCCCCAGCCGACCACGAAGGCCGCGATCTTGTACCGCTTGAACGCGGCCATGACCTTGCGGGACTTCGGTGTCGCCACCGAAGCGACCGCCGGAGCGGCCGCGCGGTTGCTGGTGTCGGTGATCTCACCGGCGGGATCGACGGGCACGACGGCGGTCCTCCTCGGCCAGGGCGGCCAGCGCCTGGTTGTATGCGGTCAGTTCGGGATCTTCGGGATCGTCCTGGTCAACGGTAGCGACGCTCAGCACGATCCCGTCGTCGGGTCGTTGTCGGTCCGCCGAGCCCCGACGTTCGGCGGGTGCCTGGTCGTCGACGTCCGGCCGCCCGGTGTTCGTCGTCCTGTCGCTGGACGGCCCGTCCGGACCTTCTTCCGCGGACCCGGCCTCCGTGGGCGGGTCGATCTCGGTCAGCAGTTCCGCCAGCTCACGACCGGCCTGCTCCTCGTCCTCGGCCTGCTTGAGCTTCTCCAATCGCAGAAACCGGATCCACATGTAGATGAAGGCGGCCGCGAACACCGGCCAGAGCATCGAGTAGCCGAGATTCTGGACGGTGCCGTCGGATTCGTGCGCCCGCCCCCACTGCCACCAGCCCAGCCGCAGGCAGGTCAGCGCCGCCGCGAGCACCAGCAGGTGCCCGACGATCCAGCCGGGCCGCAGGAAGCGACGGTCCACCCCTTGACGGTACCGCCGATACGCGGGCGGCCGTGAGTCCGGCGCCGGCGGATCAGCCGGTCATCCGGACGGTCGGCCGGCCCGCGTCGGCCAGCACGGATGTGGTGGCCGACCCGCTCACCGAGGGCAGATCCGCGACGAGGTCGACGTCGCGGCGCAGCCCGCAACGCGCCGGCACCGCCAACGGAACCGCGCCGGCGGCGACGTGCAGCCGGAACGATTCCTCCCCGAACCGCGGCCGCAACAGGCCGGCGGGCTGGGCGGTGAGCAGCGTGGTCCCGGTGCCTGCCCGGTCAGGCACCACGCTGCAATGGTGCGCGGCAGCCATGGCCGACGCCGCGGTCAGCGCCATGGTCAGTTCGGTCGCGGTCAACGACGGCAGGTCGGCGGGCACCACCGCGACCGGGCCGGCCGGGTCCACCCGGGCCACCCCGTCCATGACCGCCGCGTTCAGCTCACGGGTCCGGGTCACGACGATCCGGACGCCCGGCAACGCGGCCAGCTCCGCCCCGTCCTGAGCGTCCTCGACCACCACCAGGGTGCGGCCCACCGGCTCGGCCGAGGTGATCGCCGACACGGTGTCCAGCGCCATCGCCCGGGCCAACGCGCGCCGCAGCACCGGATCGACCAGGAGCCGGCTCTTGGCCCGGCCCGTCGACTTGATCGGCACGACGACCGCCCAGGGACGCGACGGGATCATGCTTCTCATCGCACGTAACCGTTCGCTCGGCAAGCCTCGCTCATCGGGCCATTGTCGCCGTGGCGGACACCGCGGCTCCCGCCGGGGGCGGCGGCTGAGGTGCCGGCCCAGGTTCGACGGGCCCGCCGCGCAGCCGCCCCGACCGCGCAGGGCCGTCGATACGCTGGCGGGCGGGCGCCCGACCGCGGCGCAACGGACGAAGGGCGCATCGATGACGGACGCCGAATCCAGCAATCCGCAGATTTATCTGGACCTGGACGACACCTGGTGCGCGCACAACTATCACCCGCTGCCCGTCGTCATCGCCGAGGCGCAGGGCGCGTGGATGACCGACGTCGCCGGCAACCGCTACCTGGACATGCTCGCCGGGTACTCGGCGCTGAACTTCGGCCATCGCCACCCGGAGCTGATCGCGGCGGCGGTCGAGCAGATGGGCCGGGTCACCCTCACGTCGCGGGCGTTCCACCACGACCAGCTCGGGCTCTTCTGTCAGGAGTTGGCCGAGCTGACCGGCACCGAGATGGTCCTGCCGATGAACTCGGGCGCTGAGGCGGTCGAGTCGGCGATCAAGGTCGCCCGCAAGTGGGCTTACGAGGTCAAGGGCGTGCCGGAGGACCAGGCACAGATCATCACCGCCGGCGGCAACTTCCACGGCCGCACGCTGACCATCGTCTCCTTCTCCGACGACCCGGTCGCGCACGACCACTACGGCCCCTACACGCCGGGGTTCCTGTCGGTGAAATACGGCGATCTGTCCGCGATCGAGGAGGCGATCACCGCCAACACCGCAGCGGTGCTGCTCGAGCCGATCCAGGGCGAGGCCGGTGTGATCGTCCCGCCCGCCGGCTACCTGGCCGCGGTCCGCGAGCTGTGCGACCGGCACAACGTGCTGTTCGTCGCGGACGAGATCCAGTCCGGCCTCGGTCGCACCGGCAGCACCCTGGCACTGGACCAGGAAGGCGTGCGGGCCGACCTGTACACGCTGGGCAAGGCGCTCGGCGGCGGGATCATGCCGGTCTCCGCGGTGGTCGGCCGGCGGGACGTGCTCGGGGTGCTCCGGCCCGGCCAGCACGGGTCGACGTTCGGCGGCAATCCGCTGGCCTGCGCGATCGGCCGGGCGGTCGTCGGGCTGCTGCGCACCGGCGAGATGCAGGCCCGTTCCGCCGATCTCGGCGCGCACCTGCACGCCCGGCTCGGCGAGTTGGTCGGCCGCGGGCTGGCCGAGGTGCGCGGTCGGGGCCTGTGGGCAGGTGCGGAGTTGGCACCTCACATCGGGCTGGGCCGGCCGATCAGCGAGGAACTCGCCCGGCGCGGAATCCTGGTCAAGGAGACCCACGACACCACCCTGCGGTTCGCCCCGCCGATCGTCATCGACCGCGACGAGATCGACCGCGCCGTCGACACTCTCGCCGAGATCCTGGCCTCCTGGGGCTGACGCCCCTGGGCCGGCTCCGCCGTGCTCTCACCCGGCCGCCGCATCCCGGGCCAGCGCCAGGATCCGGGAGGTCGCCCGCTTGTACTTCTTGCGGTAGCCGCCCCGCAGCATCTCCGCGGTGAAGATCTCGTCCAGCGGCGCGCCGGACGCCCGCACCGGGATGGACCGGTCGTAGAGCCGGTCGATCAGCACCACCCAGCGCAGCGCGGCGGACTGGTGATCGAGCGGACGCACCCCGCTCAGCTGCACCGACGACACCCCGTCCACCAGCCGCCCGTACCGGGACGGATGCAGCGTCCCCAGCTTGGTGGTCAGCGCGTCGAACGAGTCCAGGCTCGACCCCGGATCGGACTCGGCGGCGGACACCAGCCCGCTCTCGGCCAGCGGTGGTGGCGCCGGGGCCAGTCCCTGATGCCGGTAATCCGGCCCGTCGATCCGCAGCGTCTGGAAACGCGATGCCAACGCATGGATCTCGCGCCGGAAGTCCTCGGCGGCGAACCGCCCCTCCCCCAGCTTGTCCGGCAGGGTGTTCGACGTCGCGGCCAGCTGGACGCCGGCGTCGCACAGCTGACCCAGC
This sequence comes from uncultured Actinomycetes bacterium, assembly GCA_964497705.1. Classification (GTDB taxonomy): domain Bacteria; phylum Actinomycetota; class Actinomycetes; order Mycobacteriales; family Nakamurellaceae; genus Nakamurella. Next base: position 531,124 of record CAZCEH010000001.1, read on the forward strand.
AGGCGGGTCATCAGCATGGTGTCGCCCGGGTCGTCCAGCTCGAACTCGTCCACCGCGACCAGCTTGTGGCCGGACAGCCGGCGCACCGTCTCGGCGTAGCCGAGGGCGCCCACCAGATGGGTGTACTCGACGAACGTGCCGTACGCCTTGGGGCCGGGCACCGCGTGCCACAGCGAGGCGAGCAGGTGCGTCTTGCCCACGCCGAATCCGCCGTCCAGGTAGTAGCCCCCGGCCGATGGCGCGGACCGGCGGAACAGCCCCCGGCGCGGCGGGTTCGCCACGGTCGCGGCGAAGCCGGCCAGCGCGGTGACCGCCTCCTGCTGGCTCGGCTGGTCCGGCGCCGGCCGGTAGGTCGCGAACCGGACGGCGTCGAACCGCGGGGGCGGCACCAACCCGTCGATCAATTCGTCCGCGTCCACGACGGGGTCACGGTCGACCAGGTGCAGGGCGGACATGACGGACGAGCGTATCGGGCCGAGCCGGATCGCCGGGTCTGGTACGGATGGGATGTGCGAGCGGACACATTCCCGGCCATCGGATCGAACGGTCCGGGCGTCGAGCCCCTGCCGGACGGACCGGACCGGGACGACCGGCTGGCCGCCCTCTATGCCTGGCCCGACCCGATGGACGCACCACTCGTGCGAGCCAACATGATCACCTCGTTGGACGGCGGGGCGGCCATCGCGGGCCGTTCCGGCGGCCTGGGCAACGAGGCCGACGAGCACCTGTTCGGGGTACTGCGCGACCTCGCGGAGGTCATCCTGGTCGGCTCCGGCACGGTCCGGGCCGAGCAGTACGCCGGCGTGCGGTTCGACCCGGTTCGGCAGGCCCGCCGCCGGCGCTGGGGGCTCGCAGCCACGCCGCCGCCGATCGCGGTGGTCACCGGGCGCGGCCTGCCGGCCGCCCTGCCGCTGTTCACCGACACCCAGACCGCGCCGATCGTCATCACCCCGCGAGCCGCGGCGGCCACCGTGCCGAGGACCGCGGATCGGATCCTCGCCGGCGACGACCGGGTCGACCTGATCGAGGCGCTCGCCGGGCTCGCCGACCGCGGGTTTCGACGAATCCACTGCGAGGGCGGCCCGAACCTGCTCGGTCAACTGGTCGGGCAGGACCTGCTCGACGAATGCTGCCTGACCATCGCCCCGCTGCTGCTGGGGTCGGGCGTGACGCGGCTGCTGCCGACGAACCTGGCCGACCCGGTGCGCTGGTCGCCGGTCAGCCTGCGGATCGGCGGACACCACCTGTTCGCCCGTTACCGGCGGGCGGGCGGGGGCGAGTCGGACCGTCGCCGGACGAACCGATGAGCGAGGCTTGCCGAGCGAACGATCGACACCGTCGTCCGCGAGGCTTGCCGAGCAAACGATCGACACCGTCGTCGCGGCGCCCGAGCCGGGACGGCCGAGCCCGCGAGGCGTCCCGGAAGGGCAATGCGATGAGCCGAGCCCGCCGGGCCGGGCTGGCCGGCGCGACGGTCGCCGTGCTGGCACTGCTGGCCGGCTGCACCCTGGGCCCCTCGCAGCGACCCGACCTGGCCACCTACGGCACCGGCCCGACCACCGCGCCCGCCACCGCCACCCAAAGCAGCACCGTCGGCCCAGGGGGACCGGGACGGCAGGCCGACCCGATCCGCTGGCAACGATGCACGGACGTCCAGGACACCGACCCGGCCACCGGACAACAATTCACCGTCGACTGCGCCTCGGTGCGGACCGACGGCCCGGCCGCGGGCTCCGCGCGGCGCACCATCGAGGTGGCCCGCGCCCGCGCGGCCGGCGTGGCCGAGGACGCGCCCGTCCTGGTGGTGCTCGACGGGCCGGCCGGCCGGCACGGTCGCGACGACGTCGCGGCCGTCGCGGCCGGTCTGTCGCAGGCCGTGCGCCAGCACGTCGCCGTCGTCACCGTCGATCTGGAAGGCAGCGGGAACTCCGACCCGGTCGACTGCCTGTCCCGCTCCGACACGGCCGGGCTGATCACCTTGGGCGCCGACCCCACCGACGCCGCGTCGGCCAGTGCGCTGGCCGAGGTGACCCGCGCGATCACCTTCGACTGCACCGACAGCGCGGGGCCCGATCTGCCGCAGGTCAACAGCACCGCGGCGGCCGACGACCTGGACTACATCCGGGACGCGCTGGGCACCGACCGGCTGACCCTGCTCGGCCGCGGCTTCGGCGCCACCCTGGCCGCGGTGTACGCGGACCGGTACCCCGGCCATCTGCAGGCGGCGGTGCTCGACGCGCCGGCCAACCCGCTGGACGCCGCCGACGTCCGGGCCAAGGCGGTCGCGGTGGCCAGCGAGAAGGCGCTGGACAGCTTCGCCGCGGCCTGCCCGACCTTCGCCGGCGGCTGCCCGCTCGGTACCGACCCGCGGGCGGCCGTCGAGCAGGTGATCCACCGGCTCGACGCGTCGACGAGTCCCGGCAACGGGCGGGCGACCGGCGGTTCGGTTCTGCTGGCCCTGCTGCTGCGGCTCGGTGACCCCGACGGTTGGCCCCAGCTGGCCACCGCCCTGGCCGCCGCCGGCACCGGCGACACCGGCCCGCTGCTGGACCTGCTGACCGAGTCGCTGATGCTCAGCGACGGCAGATCGTGGCTGACCCCGGCGCTGGTCTACGCGTGCAACGACACCACGGTCCGGCTCACCCCGGACCTGCTGGCGACGGCCGTGCAGGACGTCCGTGGTCAGGCGCCGCTGTTCGGGCCGTACGTGCTGAGCCTGGTCGCGCTCTGCGGGTCGTGGCCGGCCCCGGAGACCGCGCTCGGCGGCGTCAAGGCCACCGGTGCCCCACCCATCCTGGTCGCCGGCGCCGTCGACGACCCGGTCGCGCCGTACGAGGCGGTCCGCGCGCTGTCCGGCCAGCTGTCCTCGGCGACCCTGGTGACCTGGCAGTCCAACCGGCACGGCAGCTATCCGGCCAGCGCCTGCGTCACCTCGGCGGTCGACGGGTACCTGCTGCATGGTCAGCTGCCGGCGGTCGGCACGCTCTGCCCACCCTGAGACCCACCCTGAGACCCACCCAGAGACCCACCAGAGACCCACCCTGAGGCCCCTTGATGCCCACCCCGATGCCACTCCGAGTCCCGGGTCGCGGATGCGATCGGCGACCGGATCCGGCGTGGTGGCGGTGCGCTGTCGGTGCCCGGTCGTATGGTCGCGGGCATGACGGGGACGATGACGGCGGCCGGGCCTGCCGCCTTCCGCCGAGCGGTCGCCCGGCTGGATGTCGCCCGGCTGCGGACGGAGATCGAGATCGGCCCGCTGCCGGCGCCGGCTCGGCTGGCGCCCTGGAGCCACGCCGTGTCGGCCGCGGTGTATCCGGCCGGCGCGGACGAGGAGACGGCCTCGGGCCGGCTGGTGCTGCTGTTCGACCCGGACGGGGTGCCGGCCTGGGGCGGCGAGTTGCGGATGGTCGCCTTCGCCACCTGCGAGCTCGACGCCGAGATCGCGCAGGACCCCTTGCTGCCGGAGGTCGCGTGGAGTTGGCTCACCGAGGCACTGGACGCCAGCGGCGCCGGCTACTCGGCGCTCGGCGGGACGGTCACCGCCACCTCGTCGACCCGGTTCGGCGACATCGCCGGGCCGCACCGCGCCGACGACCTGGAGATGCGGGCATCGTGGACCGCGGACGAACATACCGACCTCCATCTACAGGCCTTCGCCGGGTTCCTGGCCGCTGCCGCGGGTCTTCCGCCCGAAGGCGTGACGCTCCTTCAAAGGGCCGATCCATTCACGGCGCGCACGGACCGATACGATTCGTGACCACTGGTCGTAACGGGTGCTTGACCACGGACGGCGGAAGAGCAGACACTATCGGTGACAACGGATCGACGGTCCGGATCGGAGCCGAGCGAATCATCTGGCTCGACGGTCGGCCGCAGTACCGGGACAATTGGAATGCCGAGGGGTCGCGTGGCAGGGTGGGGAGGACGTCCGGTGAGTAACTCGTCAGTGGCCGCCGGGCCAGGATCGGTAGGGGCGATGACCGGGAGTCCAGGTAACCCCCTCGGGCAAGTGGACCAGGGCATGCTGCTGCCAACGCAGCGCACGCCGACCAGCCAGCCGCCGCGGTCCGTGCTGCGCAGCGCGACCGTGCTGCTGGTCGATCCGGACCGGGCGACCCGAGAGCCGCTGAAGACCAGCCTGCTGGACGTCGGGATCGGCCGGGTGATCGAGGCGCCCTCCGTGGCCGCCGCCGAGGAGATCGCGCAGCGACAGGTCATCGGCGACCTCGCCCTGGTCAGCCTGCAGCTCGGCGCCGAGGCGGTCCGGCTGGTGCATCTGCTGCGCGACGCGGGATGGCCCCGGACGATCGCGCTGGCTCCGACCGCCGAGATCGGGCCGGTCATCGACGCGGTGGGCTCCGGAGTCAGCGGGGTGCTGATCGGACGACGCGCGAACCCGTCCGCCGCGGCCATCCCGGCCACCATCCACGACCTGTCCAGCCGGGAGATCGAGGTCATCCGCCTGGTCGCCGACGGACGGTCGAACAAGTGGATCGGCGAGCAGCTGTCGCTGTCGGCGCTGACGGTCAAGAGCCACCTGGCGCGGATCGGCCGCAAGCTCGGCACCGGCGACCGCGCGCACATGGTGGCCCTGGCCATGCGAGCCGGCGTCATCGCCTGAGCTCGGGTCGAGCCGCGGCGCAGCTCAGGCGCCGGGCGACGAGCCGGCGGCCGGCATGGTCATCCCGACAGCGACCTCGATGGCGAGATAGGTTCCGCTGATGGGTCCATCCGCGGACGTCGACGGCGACGGCGCTGTCGTCGCCGGTGCGGCCGCGGACGGCGGCAGCACCGGGACCGTCGCGAACGCGCCGTCACCCGAGCCGACGGCGGTTCCGTTGCTGGCGCCGGCCGAGCCGATCGTCGGCCCGGTCACCCGTACGTCCGATCTGCTGTCGTGGGCGCGACGGCTCGCGTCGGGACCGGCCGACCCGGTGGCCATCGATGCCGAACGGGCGTCCGGTTTCCGCTACGGCGCCCGCGCGTATCTGGTGCAGCTGCGTCGGCCGGACCTGGGCACCGCCCTGCTCGACCCGGTCGCGCTCGGTGATCTGCAGGTGCTCGACCAGCCGCTGGCCCGCTCCGAATGGGTGTTGCACGCGGCGACCCAGGACCTGCCCTGCCTGACCGAGGCGGGCATCCGGCCGCGCCGGCTGTTCGACACCGAGCTGGCCGGCCGGCTCGCCGGCTTTCCCCGAGTCGGGCTGGCTCCCCTGGTGGAACGCATGCTCGGCCTGCAGCTGCGCAAGGGTCACGGCGCCGCGGACTGGTCGACCAGGCCGTTGCCGCACGACTGGCTCGTCTACGCGGCGCTGGATGTCGAGGTGCTGGTGGAGCTGCGGAACGCGATGGAGGCCGAGCTGATCCGGCAGGGCAAGCTGGAGTGGGCACATCAGGAGTTCGCGGCGTTGGTCGACGCGCCCCCGCCGACCCCACGCCCGGACCCCTGGCGGCGCACCTCCGGCGTGCACAAGATCACCGACCGGCGCGCGCTGGCCATCGTCCGGGAGCTGTGGCTGGCCCGGGACGGCGTGGCCCGGCGGCGCGACGTCTCCCCGCACCGGGTCCTGCCCGACTCGGCGATCATCGCGGCCGCGGCCGCCCGGCCGACCAACACCACCGCGCTGATCTCGTTGCCCGTCTTCTCGGGCCGGATGCAGCGCCGGAACGCCGACCTCTGGCTGGCCGCGATCACCCGTGCCCTGGCCCTGCCGGCGGAGGATCTGCCACCGTCGCGCTATCCCGGCGACGGCCCGCCCGTCCCCGCCAAGTGGGCGTCCCGGGACGCCGTCGCCGCAGCCCGGCTGCAGTCCGCGAAGGCCGGCCTGGCCGAGTTGTCCGAGCGAGTGCACGTCCCGGTGGAGAACCTGCTGTCGCCCGACCTGGTCCGCCGAGTGCTGTGGAGCCCACCCGACGACGACGGTGCCGGCCTGCCCGCCTCCCTGGCCGGTGTACTGGTCGGGCGGGGCGCCCGGCCCTGGCAGATCGAGCTGACCGAGCCGGTGCTGCGCAGGGCCATTCAGGGCGCAGCCCGAACCGGCGTCGGAGCAAGTACCCGCGATCAGCCTCCGCCGGTGTGACGCGGCCAGGGGTCCGTCGCGCGTCGCCCCACGCACCGCCCGCGCATCGCCCGCGGAACATCCGCTTGCGCTGAGCGAGCCGACGTTCCGCAGTCCGATTAAGTTACCCGCGGGTAACTTTGTGGGTAGGATGACGGGCGGGACCGGACATTGGGGTGCCCCGCGGCTGATCCGGCTCGTCCCACACCATCGACGATGGCGACCCGAGAACATGGCGACCCGAGAACGCGACCCGAGAAGAGAGTGATCCATGGCTGTATCGGCTCCGGAATCGACCACGACGAGTTTCCCGCCGCCGCGGACCCTGCGTGACGTGGTGTTCGTCGAGGGCGTGCGCACCCCGTTCGGCAAGGCCGGCGACAAGGGTCAATACGCGCAGACCCGCGCCGACGACATGGTCGTCAAGGTCATCCGGGAACTGCTGCGGCGCCAGCCCGACCTGCCGCCGGACCGGATCGACGAGGTGGCCATCGCCGCCGCCACCCAGACCGGGGACCAGGGCCTGACCATCGGCCGCACGTCGGCGATCCTGGCCGGCCTGCCCAAGACCGTGCCCGGCTTCGCCATCGACCGGATGTGCGCGGGCGCCATGACCGCGGTCACCACCGTCGCCTCGGGCATCGCGGTCGGCGCCTACGACGTGGTCGTCGCCGGCGGCGTGGAGCACATGGGCCACCACCCGATGGCGCAGGGCGCAGACCCCAACCCGCGCTTCCTGGCCGACAAGCTGGTCGACCCGTCCGCGCTGGTGATGGGCTCGACCGCGGAGAACCTGCACGACCGGTACCCGCACCTGACCAAGGAACGCGCCGACGCGTTCGCCGTGGCCAGCCAGGACAAGTACGCCAAGGCACTGGCCAACGGCCAGATCACCGCCGACCTGGTGCCCGTCGCGACCCGCTCCGAGCAGGGCTGGGGCCTGGCCACGTCCGACGAGATGCCGCGCCCAGGAACGACTCTCGAAGCCCTGCAGACGCTGCGCACACCGTTCCGACCGCACGGCCGGGTCAGCGCCGGCAACGCCTCCGGGCTGACCGACGGCGCCACCGGCTGCCTGCTGGCCGCCGCCGACGTCGCCGCCGAGCTCGGACTGCCGGTCCGGATGCGGATGGTGTCCTACGCGTTCGCCGGCGTCGAGCCGGAGACCATGGGCGTCGGTCCGATTCCGGCCACCGAGAAGGCCCTGGCCAAGGCCGGCCTGACGATCGACGACATCGGGTTGATCGAGATCAACGAGGCCTTCGCGGTGCAGGTGCTGGCCTTCACCGACCATTTCGGCCTCGCCGACGACGATCCGCGGATCAACCAGTACGGCGGCGCGATCGCCATGGGACACCCGCTGGCCTCGTCCGGGGTACGGCTGATGACGCAGCTGGCCCGGCAGTTCGCCGAGCGCCCCGACGTCCGCTACGGCCTGACCACCATGTGCGTCGGCCTGGGCATGGGCGGCACGGTGATCTGGGAGAACCCCCACCACGCGCCGGCCGATGAGACCGGCACCACCGAGTCCGACCCGGCCACCCAGACCGAGAGCCAGACCGAGAGCCGGACCCAGACCGAGACCGCCGCCGGGAGCGCCCAGTGACCACCACCGAGAACTCCCGCGCCGTCCGCGATCTGGCCGCCGACGAGGTGGTCACGCGGGCCCTCACCAGGGTGGTCGAGGTGCCGACGCCTGGCACCCCCGGCGGCACCGTGCGGATCGCCCTGATCACCCTGGACAACGGCCGCGACCACACCCGGCCGAACACCCTGGGCCCGGGCGGCCTGGCCAGCCTGGACGCCGCCATCACCACCGCCCTCGAGTCCTCGCCGGAGGCGATCGCGGTCACCGGCAAGCCGTTCGTGTTCGCCGTCGGCGCGGACCTCTCGCAGCTGGACAAGCTCACCGACCGGTCGATGGCGCTGGAGATCGGCGAGTTCGGCCAGCGGGTGTTCCGCCGGCTCGGCACGTCCGGCATTCCGTCGTTCGCGTTCGTCAACGGCGCCGCCATGGGCGGCGGCACCGAACTGGCCCTGCACTGCGACTACCGCACCATGGCGTCCAACGCGGCGTTCCTGGCCCTGCCGGAGGTGTTCCTCGGCCTGCTGCCCGGCTGGGGCGGCACCCAGCTGCTGCCGCGGCTGGTCGGCCCGGAGAACGCCGTCACCGTGATCGTCGAGAACCCGCTGAACCAGAACCGGATGCTCAAGCCGAAGGATGCGTTGCGGCTGGGCGTCGTCGACACCGTGCTCGACGCATCCGACTACCTCGAACGGTCCCTGGCCTGGGCGGCCGCCATCGTGTCCGGCGCCATCACCGTGCCGCGCACCGAGTTCGCCGGTGCGTCGGACGAGGACTGGGCGGCCGCCCTGGAGCGGGGCCGGATCATCGCGGACATGAAGACGCACGGCGCCGCCCCGGCGCCGTACCGGGCCCTGGAGATGATCGCGCTATCCCGTACGGCCGATCTGGACGAGGGTTTGCGCGCCGAGCGGGAGGGCCTGGCCGACCTGGTGATGAGCCAGGAATTCCGGGCGAGCGGCGGTTACGCGTTCAACCTGGTGCGCAAACGCGCCCGCCGGCCGGTCGGCGCCCCCGACCCGAACCTGGCCCGGCCGGTCACCAAGGTCGGCGTCATCGGCGCCGGGCTGATGGCCGGGCAGATCGCCCTGCTGTTCGCCAGGAACCTGCACGTGCCGGTCGTGATGACCGACGTCGACCAGGCCAGGCTGGACAAGGGCCTGGCCGCCGTGCGCCGGGACATCGACGGTTTGACGGCCAAGAAGCGGATCTCCACGGACGAGGCCAACCGGCTGGCCGCGCTGGTCACCGGGTCGCTGGACTACGACGCGTTCGCCGACGCCGAGTTCGTCATCGAGGCGGTGTTCGAGGAGCTCGACGTCAAGAAGCAGGTGTTCGCCGAGCTCGAGAAGCACATGTCGGCGCAGGCCGTGCTAGCCAGCAACACGTCATCGCTGTCGGTCACCGCCATGGCGCAGGACCTGGAGCATCCGGAGCGCGTCGTCGGCTTCCACTTCTTCACCCCGGTCGCGATCCTGCCGATGCTGGAGATCGTGAAGACGGCCAGGACCGACGACGCCACCCTGGCCACCGCGTTCGCGGTGGCCAAGGAGTTGAAGAAGGGTCCGGTGCTGACCGCGGACGCGGCCGGGTTCGTCGTCAACCGGTTGCTGCTGCGCAGCATGGGCGAGGTGCTGGCGGCCATCGACGAGGGCACACCGCCGGACGTCGCCGACAGCGCGCTGGAGCCGCTGGGCATGCCGATGTCGCCGCTGATGCTGTTGCAGCTATCCGGGCCCGCGGTCGCCGCCCATGTGCAACTCAGCCTGCACGCCGCGTTCGGCGACCGGTTCCCGGTGTCGGAGAACCTCCAGCGGATCGCGGCCGCCGGCCACCGCACCCTGCTGGCCTGGGACGAGCAGGGTCGGCAGGTGCTCGATCCACAGGTCGCCGCGCTGCTGGTGCAGGGCGACAAGCCGTCGACGGCGGAGCAGGTCCGCGACCGGGTGCTGCTGGCCCTGGCCCAGGAGGCCCGGCTGATGCTCGACGAGGGCGTCGTGTCCGATCCGGCCGATCTGGATCTGGGCCTGATCACCGGCGCCGGCTGGCCCTTCTGGCTGGGTGGGATCACCCCGTACCTGGACCGGGCCGGCTACTCGGAGCGGGCGACCGGGCGACGGTTCGCGCCGCCCGGGGTCGCCACCCTGCCGGAGTGACGCGATCGCCGAGCCGGCAGAGTGTCCACTGCCTCATGCTCGGGCGAGCGACCGGTTCGGCAACACGGGCCGGCCGACCACCGAGGTGAGGACGCCGGCCAGGCACAGGTACCAGGCGATCGCCGCGGTCAGCAGCCCGACCCAGCCGCCGGCCCGGGTCAGTCCGGTGACCCCGCCCAGCGCACCGAAGGCCAGCAGGAAGAACGCGATGGCGAGCACGGCGAACAGCACGGCGAGCCCCGCGGTGGTGCGCAACGAGGCGACGAACATCAGGACCGTGAAGATGCCCCAGCAGACGAGGTACCAGCCGGCGGCGACGCCGTGCTGATCGGCCGGGATCTCAGCGGCGAAGAAGCTGACGTAGGCCCAGAAGGACACCCAGAAGGCGCCGTAGGAGGCGAAGGCCGTCGCCCCGAAGACGTTGCCCTTCTTGAACTCCCACATGCCGGCCAGTAGTTGGGCAAGCCCGCCGTAGGCCAGCGCAACGCCCAGCACCACCGGTTCGGCCGACGCCGGCATGATCCCCGCGTTGGACAGGCTGAGCAGGAAGGTGGTCAACGCGAACGCGCCCAATCCGAGCGGCGCCGGGTCCGCGATGTGCCGGGTCTGCGCCGACACCACCTCACGGGCCAAGGCAACCCGGCCCGCGGCCGGATCTGCCCGCTCGGGCTCAGTTACACCGTGGTCGATATTGGCGCTCATCGTGATGGCTCCTGCACTCGGCGTCGTCGGGATGGTGCGAGTCAGTCGTTCAGTATGACGAACTGCATGCGAACCCGGCAGGACGAGACCAGCCGGACTAGCGTTCGCGAGGCAACGCCTCCGACAGGCGCGTCCGATCGGTCAGGGAGCGGTCAATGCTGCAATGGTTCGTCGACAGCCCACTGCTCACCATCTTCTTCTGCGTCGGCGTCGGTAGCGCGCTGGGAGCGATCCGGTTCGGACCGGTGTCGTTCGGGCCGGCGGGGGCGCTGTTCGTGGCACTGGCGCTGTCGGCGATCGAACCCGGTGTCGCGCTGCCGCCGATCGTCACCAGCCTGTCTCTGTGCGTGTTCTGCTACATGGTCGGCATCGCCGCCGGGCCGTCGTTCGTCAACGCGCTGCGCACCGGCTGGCAGCCGGTGGTCGTGTCGGTTCTGGCGATCCTCGCGATGGCCGCCGCCGGCCTCGGCATCGGCGCCGCGTTCGGGCTGGACATCGGCACCGTGGCCGGGGCGTTCTCCGGGGCCGGCACGGCGACCGCCGCACTGGGCGCGGTCCAACAGCAGTTGGCGGCCGGCGGCGCCATCCCACCCGAACCGGCGATCGGCTACGCGGTGGCGTACCCGATCACCGTGTTGCTGACCATCTTGTGCTGCTCGTACCTGATCAGCGCCGGCAAGCGCAAGCCCACGCCGGAGGACCGGGTCACGATCCGACCGATCGTGGTGCGGACCCTGGAAGTGATCGGTGATCCCGAGCTCAGCGTGCGTGGGCTGTCCGACCGCTACGAGGCGGTGGTGTCCCGGCTGACCCGGAACGGGGCGACGATCGTCGCGCACGACGAGGAGCGCCTCGCGGCGGGCGACCTGCTGACCATCACCGCCCGGGAGGACGCGGTGGACCGGGCGGTGGCCGACCTGGGGCGCTCCGCGGTCGAGGAGCCATGGATGGATCGGTCGGACATCGACTTCCGGCGGATCACGCTGTCCAACCGCGCCTATGTCGGCCGCACGCTGGTCGATCTGCGGCTGGACGAGAAGTTCGACGCCGTGGTCAGCCGGGTGCGGCGGGGCGACATCGACATCATCGCCACCCCCGACCTGGTGCTGGCCAGCGGCGACCGGCTAAGAGTCACCGCCCCGCGCCAGCGGCTGGCCGAGATCACCAAGGAGCTGGGCGATTCCGAACGCACCGCGGGCGACATCAACCCGATCGGGCTGGGCCTGGGCCTGACCCTGGGGCTGCTGGCCGCCTTCATCCAGATCCCGCTGCCGGGCGGCGGGACCCTCGTGCTGGGCACCGCGACCGCGCCGCTGATCCTCGGTGTCGTGCTCGGCGCGATCGGCCGCACCGGGCCGATCATCTGGGCGCTGCCGGGCAACGTCGCCAACACCCTGAACCAGTACTCGCTGCTGGTGTTCCTCGTCGCGGTCGGCACCGGAGCCGGCTCCGGGCTGATCAGCGCCCTGGCCGCGGACTGGTTCCCGCTGGTGACCCTCGGCCTGGCGATCTCCGCGGCCCATGCGCTGATCTGCGTGGTCGGGCTGCGCACGGTGCTGAAATACGGAACTGCCCGGTCCTTGGGCGGGCTCACCGGATCGCAGCTGAACCCGGCGCCATACGCGTACGCCATCGGCAAGGTGCCCGACCAGCGCGTGGCGGTCGGGTACGCCGTGCTGTTCCCGGTGAGCATGATCGTCAAGGTGCTGCTGGCGCAGCTGATGGTCGTCTACTTCTGACCCTGCCGTACAGGGCCGGACCCGGCGCAATCAATCCTCGGCGGTGACCGCCACCGGGTCGCCGCAGGTGATCCGCAGCAGCTCGTCATAGGTCGTCGGGAACACCGTGTGCGGCGTGCCGCCGGCCGCCCAGACCACGGCGAACGGCTGCAGGGCCACGTCGACCAGGGTCCGGACCGGTTGCGGATGCCCGACCGGAGCCACCCCACCGATCGGCTGGCCGGTGGCCACCCGCACCTGTTCGGGCGTCGCCCGGCGCAGCGTGCGCACCCCCAGCGCGGCCGCCACGTACGCGGTGTCCACCCGGTGCCCGCCGCTGGTCAGGATCAGCACCGGCTGCTCGTCGGCCATGAAGATCAGGCTGTTGGCGATCGCGGCGATCTCGCAGTCCAGGGCCGCCGCCGCGTCCGCCGCGGTTCGGGCGGAATCGGCCAACTCGCGGACCCGACCCTGCGCGCCCGCATCCGCCAGGGCCTGCGCGACGTTCTCCGCGTTGGGATGCACCGACCACTCCGTCCCGATCCGATCCGGCCGGCAGCCGGCCGGGCCGTCCATCCGCACGCCATCCGCTCGTGGCGCCGGTCGGTCACGCGACCGACCGGTCACGCCACCAGGACGCACCCTACGGGCGGCCCCGGCGTAGCCTCGCGGCCGGACCCGCACCGACCCGAGGGAGACTCCATGGCCAGCACCGCCGATCTGCTCCTGGACGGGTACACCCGGATCGCCGAGGAAACCCGGGCGGTCCTGGACGGGCTGCCGCCGGCCCTGCTGACCTACCGCATCGACCCGTCGGCGAACACCGTCGCCTGGCTGACCTGGCACCTGACCCGGATCGAGGACGACCACCTGGCCGGGGCCTTCGGCACCGGCCAGGTCTGGATCGACGACGGCTGGGCGACCCGGTTCGCGCTGCCGTTCCCCGACGACGTGGTCGGCTACGGCCAGACCTCCGCCGACGTCGCCCTGGTCCAGCCGTCCGCGGACCAGCTGCTCGGGTACTTCGAGGCGGTGCACGCCCGGTCCGTCGAGCTGCTCGCCGGCGTGCGCGACGCCGACCTGGACCGGGTGGTGGACACCCGGTGGGACCCGCCGGTCACCCTGGGCGTCCGCCTGATCAGCGTCCTCTCCGACGGCCTGCAGCACGTCGGGCAGGCGGCCTACGTCCGCGGCGTCGCCGAACGGCTGACCAGCTGAGGTGCGGCTGCCGGTCAGCCTCCCCGGCGGCACCGGAGAGCCCCGATCGATCGCGCCGGAGCGGCGACCCGGGTCCCGGCTCAGCCCTCGGCGTCCAGGAACGCCCGGCCGCGCGGTGACAGCTCGTACCCGATGTCGAGGCTGTGCGTCAGGCCCAGCTCCTTCAGCTTGCGCACGTCCAGCTTGAACGGCTTGGTCTCCCGGCCCAGCGACGCGGCGAGGTCCGGCGCCCGCACCGCCGGGTTGGCCTCGATCAGCCGCAGGATCGTGCGGGTCCACGGCCCGGTTCGCCGGCCCCGGTCCATCCGGTCCAACGCGGCCGAGATCTCGTTGACCTCTTGGGGTGTCGGTACGGACGCGCGCAGCTCGACCCGTTCGTCGGGCCGGTCGAAGGCCACCCCGATCCGGTAGAGCAGGGCGCCGCGGCCCCGCCGATTCGCGCTGCGCAGGTCGGCCAACGAGGCCATCCCGGCGGCGCGGGCGTCGTCCTCGGTCAACGCGGCGTCGTCGACGCGGGCCAGGGAGGTGAACCTGACGACGCCCGCACCGGTCCGCTGGGTGCCGCCGACCCGCACCCGTGGGGCATCCCACCGGCGGAACACCGCGGTCACCGACCCGTCCCGGATGCCCTCGGCGACGGCCATGGTCAGCAGCACCGTTCCGGTCCCTTCTTCACGACTGGCCCGGGACCAAGCCGTCGGACGGCAGCCGGACGATCACCCGCAATCCTCCCTCGGGTACCGGCGCGGCGGCCACCGTCCCGCGGTGCGCCGCCACCACCGCCCGGACGATGGACAGGCCCAGCCCGGTGCCGCGCTGACCGGTCCGAGCGCGCCGGCCCTGCCGGAAGGGCTCGAACAACTCGCTGACCGTCGCGGCGTCGATCACCGGACCGGACGAGGCCACCTCGAGCGTCGCGGCCGTGTCCGGCCCGACACCCTCGATGCCGGTCCGCACGCTGATCCAGCCGCCGGAGACGTTGTGCCGCACCGCGTTCTCCACCAGGTTGCCGATCAGCCGGCCGAGCAGCGCCGGGTCGCCGGACACCGTGGCCGGCTCGGTGCGCAGCGAGACGGTCAGCGCCCGTTCGGCGATCGCCGGCTCGTTCACCTGCAGGGTCGGCCGCACCAGCTCCGCCAGGTCCACCGGCTGCAGCACCGACACCCCCCGGGCCTGGGTGCGCGCCAGCACCAGCAGCGAGGTCAGCAACCGGTTCGCGCCGTCGGTGGCCTCCAGCACCACCGTGCCCATCTCCCGCAGGTCGGCGGCGGAGACGTCCGGGTCGGCCAGGGTCACCTCGACCTCGGTGCGGATCACCGAGAGCGGCGTGCGCAGTTCGTGCGAGGCGTTGGCGACGAACCGCCGTTCGGCGTCGAAGGCGGCCTGCAGCCGGTCCAGCATCTCGTCGAACGTGTCGGCCAGGTCCGCCACCTCGTCCCTGGGTCCGGGCAGCCGGATCCGCTGGTCCAGCGAGGACTCGGACAACACCCGCGCGGTCCTGGTCAGCGTGAACAGCGGCCGCAGCGCCCGCCCGATGAGCAGCCAGGACAGCAGCGCGCCGGCCAGCACCTGGATCGGGAAGGCGATCAGACCGACGATGAGCACGGTTCGCCGGCCCTGCGCGGCGATCTCGGCGGCCGCCGTCGAGGCATCCATCAGCTGGTCGCCGACCTGCACCAGGGTGCCGGGCGGGAACTGGGGCAACGCCGCGACCACCCGGCCGACCAGCAAATACGCCAACGCCAGCAGCAGCGCGCCGAACAGCGCCAGCAGCGCGGTGGACAGCAGCGTCAGCCGCCACCGAAGGCTCTGCCGCTGGTCGACCGGACCACGCCGGCGGGTCGGACGAACGGCGGCCGAACCGGTCTCGCTCACCGGCCGGTCAGCCGGCGGCCACGCGGTACCCGGCACCGACGACGGTGTCGATGATGCCGGGTTCGCCGAGCTTGCGGCGCAGCGTCATCATGGTCACTCGCACGGTGGTGGTGAACGGGTCGGCGTTCTCGTCCCAGACCCGTTCGAGCAGCTCCTCGCTGGACACCACCGACCCGCCCGCGGCCAGCAGCACCTCCAGCACGCCGAACTCCTTGCGGGTGAGCTCCAATGCCCGGCCGGACCGGGTGACGGTGCGCTTGGCGGGATCCAGCTCCAGGTCGCCGGCCCGCAGCACGGGCGGCACGGCGGGGGTGGACCGACGGCCCAGGGCGCGGATCCGTGCCACGAGTTCGGGGAACGCGAACGGCTTGGTCAGGTAGTCGTCGGCGCCCAGCGACAACCCGTCGACCCGGTCCTCGACTCCGGAGGATGCGGTGAGCATCAGCACACGGGTGGTGTCCGATGTGGAGACGATCTCGGTGAGCAGGTCGTCGCCGTGCATCTCCGGCAGGTCGCGGTCCAGCACGACCACGTCGTAGCGGGTCAGCGACGACTTCTGGTGGCCCTCGACCCCGTCGTAGGCGACGTCGACCGCCATGCCCTCGGCCCGCAGTCCGCGGGCGATCGCGTCCGCCAGGCGGTGGGCGTCCTCGACGACCAGGACCCGCATGCTCTCCCCTGTCGATCCGTTGCTGTCGGCTGCCGGCCGGCGCCCCTTTCGGGCGCTCCCCGGCCGCCGCGCCGCGACCTATCGTTCGGCTCCGCCGTCCGAGGCGACCTCGCTGGCCCGGCCGACTCCGTCCCCGCCGTGCACGTCGTTAGCCCGCCGGGCGATGAGTTCGGTGATGCCGCGGGCCACGGCCTGACCGGTCAGCCCGAGATCGGCGAGCAGTTCACCGCGCGAACCGGCCTCCAGGAACTCCTGCGGCAGGGCCAGCACGTGCACAGGGACCCCGATCCCGGACAGCCGGTCGGTGACCGCCGCGCCGACCCCGCCGGACCGGCCGCCGTCCTCCACGGTGACCACCAGGCGGTGGTCGGCGGCCAGGTCGACGATCTCCGCCGGCACCGGCAAGGCCCAGCGCGGATCCACCACGGTGACTCCGATGCCCTGCGCGGCCAGCCGGGCCGCGGCCTCCACGGCCATCGCGCCGAACGCGCCGACGGCCACCAGCAGCACGTCGTGGTCCTGCCCGGCGGGCGGTTCGGCCAGCACGTCCACACCCCGCGCGCCGTCGGCGACCAGCCGGCGGGTCGCCGGCACGGCGGCCGGCACGGCGCCCTTGGGGAACCGCAACACCGTCGGCCCGTCGTCGATGTCCAGCGCCTCACCCAGTTCCTCGGCCAGCGTCAGCGCGTCCCGCGGCGCGGCCATCCGCAGCCCGGGCACCACGGCGGCCAGCGACATGTCCCACATGCCGTGGTGGCTGGGCCCGTCCTCGCCGGTGACGCCGGCCCGGTCCAGGACCACGGTCACGCCCAGCCGATGCAACGCGCAGTCCATCAGCAACTGGTCGAACGCCCGGTTCAGGAACGTCGAGTACACCGCGACCACCGGGTGCATGCCGCCCATGGCCAGCCCGGCAGCGGAGGTCAGGGCGTGCTGTTCGGCGATGCCGACGTCGAAGACGCGGTCCGGGAACGCGGTGCCGAACGGCACCAGCCCGGTCGGCCCGCACATGGCGGCGGTGATCGCCACGACGTCCGGCCGCTCCGCGCCGGCCACCACCATCTCCCGACCGAACACATGGGTCCAGGTGGTGGTGGTCGCGGCGACCGGCTTGCCGGTGGCCGGATCGAAGGCGGGCGGCGAGTGCATCTGTTCGGCCTGGTCGGTCTCGGCCGGACCGTATCCCTGGCCCTTGCGGGTGACGCAGTGCACCACCACCGGGCCGCGGAAGTCCCTGGCCCCGCGCAGCGCCTGGGTCAGCGCGGCGATGTCGTGTCCGTCGACCGGTCCGACGTACTTCAGGCCCAGATCGGCGAACATCGTCTGCGGCACGAACCAGTCCTTGACCGCCGACTTCGCCGCGTGCAGCGCCGCGTACAGCGGCCGGCCGACGACGGGGGCCCGCGGCAGGGTGTGCTTGACCCGGCCGAGCATCCGCTCGTAGCCGGGCCGCAGCCGCAGCGCCGCCATCCGCTGGGCCATGCCGCCGGTGGTCGGCGCGTAGGAGCGGCCGTTGTCGTTGAGCACGATCACCACCGGCCGGTCGGCGGCGGCGATGTTGTTCAGCGCCTCCCAGGCCATCCCGCCGGTGAGCGCACCGTCGCCGATCACCGCGACGACCGTGCGGTCGATCTCGCCACGCAGGGTCAGCGCCTTGGCGAGCCCGTCGGCGTAGGACAGCGAGGTCGAGGCGTGCGAGTTCTCGATCCAGTCGTGCTCGGACTCGGCCCGGCTCGGATAGCCGGACAGGCCGCCCCTGGTGCGCAGGGTGTCGAACTGGGCGCCCCGGCCGGTGAGGATCTTGTGCACGTAGGCCTGGTGCCCGGTGTCGAACAGGATCGGGTCCACCGGCGAGTCGAACACCAGGTGCAGGGCGATGGTCAGCTCGACGATGCCCAGGTTGGGGCCGAGGTGACCGCCGCGCTTGGAGGTCTGTTCGACCAGCAGGTCCCGGATGCACCCGGCCAGCGTGGCCAGCTCGGCCGGCGACATGGCTCGCAGCCGGGCGGGTGACAGGTCGCGCAGCTCCCCGGGCGAGCGCCGGTCAGATGTGTCCGGGCGACCCTGCTGTGTCACCGACGCCTCCCTGCTGTCCGCCCTGGTTCCCTGACCGTACCGCCCGGATCGACGGTCCGACGACGAGCGGCGCCGTGATGGACGCGTGAGAACGTGGGCGAGTTGGCCGGTCCGGCCGGCGTGTTGCGGCTCGCCCTGAAGCCGTGGTCGCCGGGCGGTAGGTTCCGCGCGTGGACGCGACATCAGCCGAGCCGGCCGCCGCCACATTACGCCGGCCGGGCGAGACACCCTTGGTGATCGGCCACCGCGGCGCGAGTGCCCGGTTGCCGGAGAACACGTTGACGGCGTTTCTGGCGGCCTGGCACGCCGGTGTCACCTGGGTGGAGGCCGACACCCAGCCGACGGCGGACGGCGTGCCCGTGCTGCTGCACGACCGGGACCTGGACCGGACCACCTCCGGGCACGGCCCGGTCCGGGCGGCCCGTGCCCGGGACGTCTCCAGACTGGCCGTCACCGGCTGGCCCGGTGTGTGGGTGCCGCGGCTGTCCGAGCTGCTGGCCATGCTGACGCCGACCCGCGCGCTGCTGCTGGAGCTCAAGGGCTATCACACCAGCCAGCAGATCCGGGTGGTGCTGGACGAGGTGGATGCGGCCGGGGCCGCCGACCGGGTGCTCCTGCAGTCGTTCGAGGTGGAGGTGCTGCGGGAGCTGCGCCGGGTGGACCCGCAGCGGCCGTTCGGGCTGCTGGTCACGGACCTGGACGCCGACCCGGTCGGCCGCTGCCGGGAGTTCGGCGCCGGCTACTACAACCCGCCGGCCGGACGGTTGCTGGCCAGGCCGGCCGTGGTGCGGGACCTGCACGACGCGGGGATCGGCGTGGTCTGCTGGACCTCCAACGACCCGAACGAATGGGCCGCGCTGTCCGGGACGGGCGTGGACGGCATCATCACCGACACCCCTGCGAACCTGCGGGACTGGCAGCGGCGAAGCGCCGGGGGGCAGCCGGCCGGTTGACGCCGAGTGTGCAGAAGGGGCCCTCATTCGAGTCGAATGAGGGCCCCTTCTGCACACTCGGTCGGCGCACCTGCCACGCGCGGGTTACGCACAGGCCGTCCGGGACCGATCCTGGTTGCAGGCCACGGTGAACGCGCAGGTCATCGACTCGGCGGCGGTCAGGATGCGGACCACGACGTTCAGCGACACGGTCTCCGGCACGTCGACCACCAGCATCGGCGGTTCCAGGCCGCTGTACACCTGGGCGCCCAGCGCGGTCAGCTCGCGGACGACCGGCACCAGCTCGTCGTCGGACGCGGCCATGACGTGCACGGTCGAGCGCCCACCGCGGCTGACGATGACCCCGCCGACGTACCCGATGCCGTCGTGGCGCACCCGCACGATGTCCCCGCGGGACAGGTTGGTCACGAACCACGGCACCCCGACGATCTCCGCGAGATCGTGTGCGATGAGCACCGCGTCCACACTCTCGGCCGGGTAGGGCGGCCAATCCTCGTCGTCGACGAGCGGGAACATCACGTCGACCACCTCAGGCTCAGCACCGAGAGTGAGGGATGCGACGGAATCGGCACCCGGGAGGGTGACGGCGGTATCGACCGGACGGACATCCGTGGACATGGACATACAAGACTCCTCGGCGGCGCGCATGGCAAGTGTTCGCGATGCGGACTAGAGCACCGGCCCGGTGCTGCGGATACATACGCGGCCGGTGCGGTCGACGGTTCTTCGATGCGTGACCCGTCGTGGATGGGGCACCCGCACCCGCCGGCGCAACACCCACCCCGGCCGGCGCAACACCTGCGCGGGGAAGATCCGGTCGCCTGACGCGACCCGAACTTCCCCACGCCGCGTGCTCCGGCCATACCGGCGTGCCCGGCCCGCCGGGCGGTCAGCCGGTGGCCGGCACGAACCGGGCGACGCACTCCACATGGTGGGTCTGCGGGAAGGTGTCGAACGCGCGGAGCGCGTCCAGCCGGTAACCACCGGCCATCAGCGCGGCGGCATCCCGGGCCAGCGCGGCCGGGTCGCAGGCCACGTACACGACCACGGCCGGACGACAGCCGGCCAGCGTCGCGCACACCCCGGTTCCGGCACCGCTGCGCGGCGGATCCAGCACGACCGCGTCGACGGCGGGGTCCAGGTTCGCCAGCACCCGCTCCACCGCGCCCGCGCGAACGGTCGCGCCACGGTGCCCGGCGAGATTGTCGGAGGCAAGTGCGGCGGCCCGTTCGTCGGCCTCCACGCAGACCACCGTGCCGGTCTCGCCGACCGCCCTGGCCAGCACCTCGGCGAACAGGCCGACCCCGCCGTAGAGATCCCAGCCCGTGCGACCGGTCAGGTCGAGCGGATCCAGTGCCTCGCGCACGGCGCCGGCCAGCACGTCCGCGGCGGCCAGGTGCGGCTGCCAGAAGCCGTCCGCGGCGACGGCGAACTCGCGGTCGACGGCCCGCTCGATGATCACCGCGCTCTCCGGCGCGCCGGGCCCCGGCCAGCTCGCGGTGACCACGCCGTCGGCGGCCTGGGCGAGCACGACCTCGGGCAGCTGGGCAGTGGGCCGACCGCCTCGACGATCCCGTCGGGAGGCCCGCGGA
Source organism: uncultured Actinomycetes bacterium (assembly GCA_964497705.1). Classification (GTDB taxonomy): domain Bacteria; phylum Actinomycetota; class Actinomycetes; order Mycobacteriales; family Nakamurellaceae; genus Nakamurella. The sequence continues at coordinate 551,731 of CAZCEH010000001.1, forward strand.
GGCTGCGGCGTCCCCCGGCGCACCCACGGCGGCACGTCCACCGTGTCGGCCGCGGCGGTCACCGCGGGGGCGGCGATCAGGCAGGGCCGCACCGCGCTGATCGGCATCACCTGGTGCGAGCGCACCCGTCGCGGTCCGATCCGGCCCTCGGCGTCCAGCGCCCACCGCACCCGCCCACGCCAGCCGAACCCCGCCGCATCGCCACGGCCGGCATCCGCACAGTCCGGCAGCGGTTCCACCCGCACCTCGACGTCCAGGCCGGCGAGCCGGCGCAACTGCTCGGCCACCACCCGCGCCTTGAGCTCGCGCTGCAGGGACGCCTCGGCATGCTGGAAGTCGCAGCCGCCGCAGCCACCGGGGCCGAAATGACCGCAGGGAGCCGGGATCCGTCGCGGATCGGCGGCCAGCACCCGCACCACCTCGCCCCGGCAGAACGAGCCGCGGCGGGCCTCGGTGATCCGCACCAGCGCCCGCTCCCCCGGCAGCGCCAACCGCACGAAGATCACCCGCCCGTCGTGGCGGGCGACGCAGTGTCCGCCGTGCGCCACCGGTCCGATGTCCACCTCGACCTCGACGCCCGGCATCAGGTCGTCGGCGGTCGGCCCGGGAGCGCTCACTCGTCGTAGCGGTCGTAGCGCAGGATGCCGAAGGAGCCGGTCTCGGTGGCGTCCTCCGGCGGGATCAGCGACCCGGGCTTGCGGCCGCGGACGTACGGGTTGCGCTCGACCCGAAGCCGGATGCGCTCGTCCAAGGCCTCGGAGGAGGACAACTGCCACGGCACCGAGGTGACCATCACGCCCGGCGTGAACAGCAGCCGGCCCTTGAGCCGCAGCGCGGACTGGTTGTGCAACAGGTGCTCCCACCAGTGCCCCACCACGTACTCGGGGATGAACACCGTCACCACGTCACGCGGTGCGTTCTTGCGGGCGCGCCGCACGTAGTCCAGCACCGGCTTGGTGATCTCCCGGAAGGGCGAGTCGATGACCTTGAGCGGCACCGGGATCTGCCGGTCCTCCCACTCGCGGGCCAGATCCGCGGTGTCCTCCGGGTCCACGTTGACGGTGACCGCCTCCAGGGTGTCCGGACGGGTCGCCCGGGCGAAGGCCAGCGCCCGCATGGTCGGCAGGTGCAGCTTGGACACCAGCACGATCGAATGCACCCGACTGGGCAGCACCAGGTCGTCCTCGTCGGCGGCGATCTCCCGGGCCACCCGGTCGTAGTGCCGGTGGATGGCGCGCATGGTCACGAAGATGATCGCCATGGCCAGGATGGCGATCCACGCCCCGGCCAGGAACTTGGTGATCAGCACGATGATCAGCACCACGCCGGTGAAGCAGAACCCGATCGCGTTGATGGTCTGGCTGCGCCGGATCCGCCGGCGCTCGCCCGCGTCCCGTTCGGTGCGCAGCAGCTTGTTCCAGTGCCGGATCATGCCCAGTTGGGAGAACGTGAACGAGACGAACACGCCGACGATGTAGAGCTGGATCAGCGCGGTGACGTCCGCCTGGAACGCGATGATCAGGATCAGCGCGATGACGGCCAGGAACACGATGCCGTTGGAGAACGCCAGCCGGTCCCCGCGGGTGTGCAGCTGGCGCGGCAGGAAGCTGTCCTGCGCCAGGATCGACCCGAGCACCGGGAACCCGTTGAACGCGGTGTTGCAGGCCAGCACCAGGATCAGGCCGGTGGTGAAGGACACGACGTAGAAACCCAGCGGGAAGCCGGCGAAGACGGTCTCGGCGATCTGCGCGATCAGCGTCTTCTGGTAGTAGCCGTCCGGGGCGCCGAGCAGCTGGTGGGCCGGGTCGTCCGCGTATTGGACGCCTGTGTAGAGCGTCAGCAGGACCAGGCCGATCATCATGCTCACCGACAGCGCGGCCATCATCGCCAGTGTGGTCGCCGCGTTGCGGGACTTGGGCTTGCGGAACGCCGGCACCCCGTTGGAGATCGCCTCGACACCGGTCAGCGCCGCGGAGCCGGAGGAGAAGCTGCGGGCCAGCAGGAAGACCAGCGGCAGACCGGTCAGCGCGTGCTCGGCCTGCAGTTCGAACGAGGCGCTCTGCGCCTGCACGTCCGCGCCCACGATGAACTCGATCAGGCCGGTCAGCATCATCGCGAAGATCGACACGATGAACGCGTAGACGGGGACGGCGAACGCCGAGCCCGACTCGCGGATGCCGCGCAGGTTCGCCGCGCAGACCAACACGATGACCAGCATCGAGAACCAGACCGGATGATCGCCGACCAGCGGGATCGCCGACCCGATGTTGGCCACCCCGGACGCGGTGGACACCGCGACCGTCAGGATGTAGTCGACCAGCAGCGCGCTGGCCACCACCAGCCCGGCGGTGTGCCCGAGGTTCTTGGTCACCACCTCGTAGTCGCCGCCGCCGCTGGGGTAGGCGTGCACGTTCTGCCGGTACGAGGCGACGACGACGATCATCACCAGCGCGACCAGGCCCGCCACCCATGGCGCGTAGGCGTAGGCGGCCAGGCCCGCCACGGAGAGCACCGCGAAGATTTCTTGCGGGGCGTAGGCCACGCTGGACAGGGCGTCGGACGCGAAGACCGGCAACGCGATCCGCTTGGGCAGCAGGGTGTGCGCCAGCTTGTCGCTGCGGAACGGCCGACCGACCAGCAGACGCTTGGTGGCGGTGGTCAACTTGGACACATTGCGGGAGCCTACGGCGATCCGGACCGCTTCGGCGCACGACCGGGGGTGCGGGCGCGCGAACGCATGTCGCGGACAAGTTGTAGGTTGCTCCTGACCGGGGCGCGGCCGCGCTGCCCGTCCCGGTGTCGCGTCCACGATCGCCGTACCCGATCGGGCCCGCGGCGTTCTCCACCAGCGAAGGGGCAGCCCGCGTGCACATCGTGATCATGGGTTGCGGCCGCGTCGGGTCGTCACTGGCCCGGCAACTGGGCCGCGCCGGCCACTCCGTCGCGGTCATCGACCGGGACCCGGCCTCGTTCCGCCGGCTGGGCAGCGAATTCCACGGCCAGCAGGTGACCGGCATGGGCTTCGACCGGGACGTGCTGCTCGCCGCCCGGATCATGGAGGCCCACGCGTTCGCCGCGGTGTCCTCCGGGGACAACTCCAACATCATCGCCGCCCGGGTCGCCCGTGAGCAGTTCAACGTGGAGACCGTGGTGGCGCGCATCTACGACGCCAAGCGGGCGCAGGTGTACGAGCGGCTGGGCATCCCCACCGTGGCCACCGTGCCGTGGACCACTGACCGGCTGCTCCGGATGATCATTCCGGAGGGGCTGATCAGCGAATGGCGCGATCCGTCGGGCACGGTCACCATCGTCAACCTGCCCTACCACCGGCACTGGATCGGCCGGGCGCTGACCGAGCTGGAGGCGGCGGTGGGCGTGCATGCCGCCTTCGTCGTCCGGTTCGGCCGCGGGTTGCTGCCGTCGGCGGACACCGTGGTGCAGGACGGCGACCTGGTCTATGCCTCGGTGCTCTCCCGCGACATCCACGACGTCGCGGACAAGGCCGCCATCTCCCCGGTCGACGGTCTGTGATGCGCACGGCCGCCGGCACCCACCGAGAAGGAAATCTCTGATGCGGATCGCCATCGCCGGAGCCGGATCCGTGGGCCGTTCCATCGCCGGTGAGCTAGTTGAGAACGGTCACCAGGTCATGCTCATCGACCGCGACCCGGAGGCCATCAAGCCCGGCCGCATCGAGGCGGCCGAGTGGGTGCTCGCCGACGCCTGCGAGGTCGCCCTGCTGGAGGACGCCGGCCTGCAGACCTGTGACGTGGTGATCGCCTGCACCGGCGACGACAAGGTGAACCTGGTGGTCGCGCTGCTGGCCAAGACCGAGTTCGCGGTCGGCCGGGTGGTCGGCCGGGTCAACGATCCCCGCAACGAGTGGCTGTTCACCGACGCGTGGGGGGTGGACGTCGCCGTCTCCACGCCGCGCATCCTGGCCGCGCTGGTCGAGGAGGCGGTGTCGGTCGGCGACCTGGTGCGCCTGTTCACCCTGCGGCAGGGCCAGGTCAACCTGGTCGAGGTCACCCTGCCGCCCACCACCGGCATCGCCGGCCGGCCGGTGCGCGACCTGCGGCTGCCCCGGGACGCGGCTCTGGTGACGATCCTGCGCGGCGGCCGGGTCATCGTGCCGCAGCCGGACGAACCGCTCGAGCCGGGCGACGAACTGCTGTTCGTGGCATCCACCGAGGTGGAGAGCCAGGTGCGGGAGGCGCTGCGCTGACGGCGACCCGCTCCGGTCGGTGGCTGCGGTCCCTCCGGAACGGATGCCACCGATGCGGCTGGTCGCCCGAGACCCCGCAGCAGGTCGGCGGGCTGGGCGCCCCTCGGCGTGGGGAAGATCCGGTTGCCTGGTGCGACCGAGGTTTCCCCGGGTCGGCTGCGTCCGGGGGTAGGCCGGTCCGGGTCCGGCTGGCTGCGGAACATCCAGGCGTGCGGTGTGCTCGACGCGGAGGTCTGCGGCCGTCGAGCGCACGAATCATCGGACGGTCAGGCAGAGTCCGGACGCCCCGACCCCCGCTGCCACACATGCCGGATCCGGTCCCGCCAGGAGCCGTCGGCCGGCCAGCCGTCGCCGCCCCTGGCCACGATCAGCACGCTGACCGCGATCGCCACGATGAACAGCGGATACCCCATGATGAGCCGGAACGCAGCCAGCCAACCGACCTGGTCGTTGTCGTACAGGTAGTTCTGCACCAGGTACCGGACGGCGAAGACGGCCACCCAGACGAACGTGGCCCAGTCGTAGCGGCGGACCAGCGCGCGATCCCGCCGCCAGGCCCTGCCCCGGCCGTTCACCAGCTCCCAGATCACCCCGACCAGCGGCCAGCGCACCACGATCGACAACAGCAGGGCACCGCCGTACAGCAGGTAGCTCCAGATGCCGAGCAGGAAGTAGCCCTTGGCCGAGTCCGTGCGATAGGCGATGTAGGCCGCCACCCCCACACCGAACAGGCCGCCGACGGCCTGCGTAACCGGGCGCCTGCGGGCGATCCGCATGATCGCGATGACGACCGCCGCCGCCACCGCCGCCCCGATTCCCCACCCCAGGCCGCCGATGGTGTTGGCCACGATGAACACGACGACCGGAAGGCCGGAGTCCACCATGCCCATCGGGCCACCCATCTGCTCCCAGATGGTCGGCACCGTGCGTTCGGCCCGTTCGGGCGACCCGCCGATCGCGGGATCGTTCGCGTCGGTGTCAGCGGCCGCCGGGCTGAACGGCTCGGGTTCGCTCGAACTCACGCCGCCCCCACCCCGGAACGCCTCGCACGCTCGGCCACCCGGGCGCGGTGCCGGCGCCTGTATCGATGGTTCGCTCGGCAAGCCTTGCTGATGGCTCTACCTTCGTTCATGAGGGCTTCCTCCCGGGAACGCTTGCCTTGC
>CAZCEH010000002.1:0-225009 GCA_964497705.1 uncultured Actinomycetes bacterium
CCGACAGATACTCCCGCACGGCCGGCAAAGCCTCGGGATCGCTCATCGTCGTCATCGCTGCGCTCTTCTCAGTTCTCGAGTGGGGTTGACAGGTAGGGCTTCTGGTCGGACTTGAACTTCTCGTACCGGGCCCGGGCATCCCCGGTGAAGTCCAGGGTGGACACCTGCGCGACCGGCACGTCCCACCAGCCGTCGCCCTTGGGCGACTCGAACTCCAGGTCGGTGTCCACGTGCACCATGCACGGCTCGTCACCGGCCTTGGCCGCCGCCAACGCATCCTTGAGTTCGGCCAGGGTCGTGGCCCGATACACCTTCACGCCCATGGACTCCGCGTTCAGCGCCAGATCGACCGGCAGCTTCCCGCCGTCCAACCGGCCCGACTCGCTGTTGCGGTAACGGTACGTCGTGCCGAACCGCTGCACACCCAGCGACTGCGCCAGCGAGCCGATGGAGGCGTAGCCGTGGTTCTGCAGCAGCACCACGATGATCTTGATGCCCTCCTGCACCGCGGTGACCAGCTCGGTCGGCATCATCAGGTACGAGCCGTCCCCGACGGTGACGAACACGTCCCGCTCCGGCGCGGCCAACCTGATGCCGATCGCCCCGGGGATCTCGTACCCCATGCAGGAGTACCCGTACTCCACGTGGTACCCCTTGCGGTCCCGGGTACGCCACATGCCGTGCAGGTCGCCGGGCAGCGATCCGGCCGCGCAGACCACCACGTCGGTGGGCTCCATCGCGGCCTCGACCGCGCCGAGGACCTCGGCCTGGGCAAGGAACTCGTGCGACTGGCCGTAGCCGCTGTGATGCGACGCGACGACCTCGTCGTCCCATGCCCTGGCTCGGGCGGTGGCGTCGGCCTGATACCCCGCGCTGGTCGAGTACCCGTCCAGGGCGTCGGCCAGCGCGGTCAACGCGGTGCGGGCGTCGGCCACCACCGGGTAGCCGGCCAGCTTGAACGCGTCCAGCCCGGCCACGTTGATGTTGACGAACCGCACGCCGGGGTGCTGCCAGATCGTCTTCGACGCGGTCGTGAAATCGCTGTACCGGGTGCCGATGCCGATCACCACGTCCGCCCGGCGGGCGAAATGGTTCGCCGCCGGCGACCCCGTCGCGCCGATCGCGCCGAGGTTCAACGGGTGGTCGAACGGCAACGATCCCTTCCCGGCCTGCGTCTCGGTGATCGGGATACCGGTGGCCTCCACGAAGACCTTCAGCTGCTCGTTCGCCTCGGCGTAGGTGACACCGCCGCCGGCGACGATGATCGGCGCCGACGCGCCCCGGATGATCTCCGCCGCCGCCGCGATCACCTCCGGTTCGGGCACCGGCCGGCCGACCCGCCACACCCGCTCGGCGAACAACTCGACCGGCCAGTCGTAGGCCTCGGCCTGCACGTCCTCCGGCAATGCCACCGTCACAGCTCCTGTTTCAACGGGGTCGGTGAGCACCCGCATCGCTCCCAACAGGGCGGCCGGGAGCTGCTCGGGACGCCATACCCGGTCGAAGAACTTCGACAGCGGGCGGAACGCGTCGTTGACCGACACGTCATACCCGAAAGGTTGTTCCAGCTCCTGCAACACCGGCGACGACACCCGAGTGGCGAAGATGTCGCTGGCCAGCAGCAACACCGGCAACCGGTTGATCGTGGCCAACGCCGCGCCGGTCAACATGTTCGACGACCCCGGGCCGACCGAGGCGGTCACCGCGAACGTCTCCAACCGGTCCTTCTGCCGGGCGTAGCCGACCGCGATGTGCACCATCGCCTGCTCATTGCGGCCCTGGTGATACGGCAGCAGCTCCGGCTCCGCCAACTCGGCCTGCAACAGGGCCTGACCCAACCCCGCCACGTTGCCGTGCCCGAAGATCCCGAAACAGCCCGCGAACAACTTGTGCCGCACACCATCCCGTTCCGAATACTGCTGGCCCAGGAACTGCACGACCGCCTGACCAACGGTCAACCGAACGGTCCGCGTCCCCTGTGACGCTGCTGCGGTGGTCACCGTGATTCTCCCGGTTCTTCTGGGGCCGTGTAGAAGGGCAGTCGTGGATCGGCGGGCTGGTCGCTCCAGGTAGCACGGACCCAGCCGTGGTTCGGGTCGTCGCTGATTCCCCAGGCCCGTCCGGCGCCCGGGCCGGCCATCACGTTCAGGTAGTACATGTGGTGTGACGGCGAGGCGATCGACGGCCCGTGCCAGCCGTGCGGGATGAGCACGGTGTCACCGTCGGTGACCTCCTCCAACAGCTCGATGGGGCGTCCCTCCGTCCCGTAGACCCTTTGATAACCCACGGCTTTCGCGTCACGAGCGGGCGAGCCCGGCGGTGCGGCGGAGGCGAACCGGTAGTAGTAGACCTCTTCCAGTTCCGTCTCGCTGCCGTCGATGCCACCCGCCTCGTCGTGCTTGTGCGGCGGGTAGGAGGACCAGTTGGACGCCGGGGTGAGCACCTCGGTGGCCAGCAGCTTGACGCACTCCATGCCGGCGCCCATGCCGAAGTTGTTCACCTGCCGGGTGTGCGCGCCGGTGCCGCGGAGCGACACGTCGACTGCGGACGCCGGCTGGTACCGGAACGGCAAGGACCGGTCGGCCCGCGCCCCGCACAGGGCGATCGCGCCCTCCCGGGTGCCAATCAGGATGACGTCGGAATCGATGGGTAGGTAGGCGGTGTCGGTGACGGCGGTGAACACGTTCGCCCGGCCGGCCAGCGAGAACGTCTCGTCGCCGAGCCCGACGTCGACCCCGCCGGTCAGCGGCAGCACGATCCATTCACTGTCGCCGGTCTCGAACGGCACGACCTGACCGGGCGTCACGGTCAGCACCCGCAGGCTGGAGTAGCTCCAACCGGCGGACTCCGGCGTGACCACCAGGTCCCAGATGGCGTCGGCGGTCGACCCGGCCGGCAGGAACAATCCCTTGGTGGTCCGTGCGCTCACCGCGTCACCGGACCATCGACGCCGCGGTGTCCACGGCAGCCTCGACGTCGTCGTCGGCCGGGTAGAGCAGGGTGCGGCCGACGACCAGGCCACGCACCGACGGCAGCGTCAGGGCGGCCCGCCAGGACGCGAAGGTCTCCTCCGGGCTGGTGTCCGGATCGCCGCCGAGCAGCAGGGTCGGCAGCGTGGTGGAGTCCATCACCCGGTCCATCTCCGGCACCACCGGCAGCTTCATCCAGGTGTAGGCGGAGGTGCGGCCCAACGCGCTGCACACCCCGACCGACTTGATCACCGCGTCCGCGGACAGATCGTTCCGCACCCGCCCGTCCACCCGACTCGACCAGAACGGCTCCAGCATGGCGGCCAGGCCGCGGTCGGCCAGCTCGTTGACCGCGTTCGCGGTGGACTCCATCGTCGCCGCGGTACCCGGATCGTCCAACGCGATCCGGATCAGCGTCTTGCCCCCGTTCAGGCCCATGTCGGCGATACCGCGGGCGTCGTAGCCGGTGAACCGATCGTCCAACTCGAACACCCCGCCCTGCAAGCCGCCCCGGTTCATCGACCCGAACACCACCTTGCCCTCCAGGGCACCCAGCAGCAGCAGATCCTCCAGGATGTCCGGGCTGGCCAACAACCCGTCCACCCCCGGTCGGCCCAACGCGGTCTCCAGCCGCTCCAGCAACTGGATCCGGTTGCCCATGGCCAACGGCCGGTCACCGACCCCGTTCGCGCCGCGGGCCGGATGGTCACAGGCGATGATCATCAGCCGGCCGTCGCCGTCAGCCAGGCCACGCCTGGTCCGGGCGTCCGCGGCGCGCTTGACGGCTCCCGGGTCCTGGACTCGGACGTCGGTCAGCTCGCGGTACCGCTCCGCGTTGGTGGCACCCGAGATTTCTTGCTTCGACACTGTTGTCACCTCAGGCATGGGAGACCTCCGCGATCAGCGCCTGCACCTCGTCGGTGGTCGGCATGGCCGTCGAGCACTCCCGCCGTGACGCCACGATCGCGCCCGCCGCGTTCCCGAACCGCAGGATCGTCGGAAGATCCCAACCGGACAGCAAGCCGTGACACACCGCGCCACCGAAACCGTCCCCGGCGCCCAGACCGTTGATCACCGACACCGGGGTCGGCGGCACCTCGACGATCTCGTCCCGGGTCATGCCCAGCACACCCTTGGGACCCTGCTTGACGATGGCCAACTCGACACCGGCGTCCAGCAAAGCCTTACCCGCGCGCAACGGCTCGGTCTCACCGACCGCGACCTCGCACTCCTGCCTGTTCCCGATCGCCACCGTGACATGCGGCAACGCCTTGGCGACCTCGGCCGACGCGGTGGACCGGTCCGACCAGAACACATCCCGATAGTCCAGGTCCAACACGGTCAGCGGGCGCCGGGCCCGGGCCCGCCACGCGGCATGATGCGCGGACCGGCTTGGCTCGGCGGACAGTCCGGTCACCGTCGCCCAGAAGATGTCCGCGTCCGCGATCGCCGCGAGGTCCAACTCCTCCGCCCGGATCACCAGATCCGGCGCGATCGGCAACCGATAGAACAATAACGGGAAATGATCCGGCGGATACATCTCGCAGAATGTCACCGGCGTCAACAACTCCGCCACCTCGGTGATGAAGCGGTCGTCGACGTCCAACTCACGCAACGCCCGGTGCACGAACCGGCCGAACGCGTCCGGACCCGTCCGCGAGATCAACGCCGCCCGGCGGCCGTGCCTGGCCGCGGCGATCGCCACATTCCCCGCACTACCCCCCACCGACTTGGTGAACGTCTGCACATCCTCCAGCCCCACATTGTCCTGCAACGGGTACAGATCAACCCCGACCCGTCCCATCGTCAACACCTCGAAATGCTGGGCCACCACGTCGGTCCCTTCCATCCACCACACCAGATCCACTCCGACCGCCACACGAACCGCGCCGGTGATGCCGACGGCCGCGTCGCTGACGTCACACACTCTGGCGCGGCCAAGGCCTGGTGTCAAGAGTTTGACAGGACATATAGTCATATTCATGTCGGGCTGACATGCACTACGATGGGCCAACGAGAACCGGGGAGGGGCCGATGTCCGCACTCACTGTCGACCTCGATCGGTCCAGCCCGGTCCCGCTGTACTACCAGGTCGCCCAGCAGATCGAGTACGCGATCAACGAGGGTCGGCTGTCCCCCGGCGATCGCTTGGACAACGAGATCAGTCTGGCCGAGCAGTTCGGGTTGTCCCGCCCGACGATGCGTCGTGCCATCCAGGAGCTTGTCGACAAGGGCCTGTTGGTCCGCAAGCGCGGCGTCGGCACCCAGGTGGTGCACGGCCAGGTGACTCGGCCCGTCGAACTGACCAGCCTGTACGACGATCTGTCCGCGCACCACCAGACCCCGCGGACCGACGTGCTGACCAACGAGGCGATCGGGGCGACCGACGAGGTCGCGGCGATGCTGGCCGTCAAACCGGGCAGCCCGGTGCTGCACCTGCGGCGGCTGCGATACGCCCATGACGAGCCACTGGCCATCATGGAGAACTACCTGCCCGAGGATCTGATCGAGATCGGCGACATGGACCTGGCCGGCCGCGGCCTGTACCAGTTGATGCGGTCCAGAGGCGTGAACATCCGAGTGGCCAAGCAGCGCATCGGTGCTCGCGCCGGCACACCCGAAGAATGCACCCTGCTCGGTGAGAAGCGCGGGAGTCCGGTGCTGACCATGGAGCGGGCGGCACACGACGACACCGGACGGGCCGTCGAATGGGGCCGGCACGCCTACCGGGCGAGCCAGTACTCGTTCGAGGTCACCCTGGTCGAGCACTGACCGGAGCCGGCCGCCACACCGCGCGGATGCGCGCGCACGTCGACCGTCGGCCCGACGCGATCCCCACGGATCGCAGCACCTGTGAATGTTGACGCGCCCACATGTGGGCACGCGAGATGGAGGATTCGTGGCAACGACGCTCACCTCGGACGCGACCACCGTCGCCGCTGCCGAACGGCCGATGCTGATCGGGGGTGAATGGGTCGCCGGCGTGGACGGGGTGTGGACCGACGTGGTCTCGCCCGGTCGGCGCGGCGTCGTGCTGGCTCGCGTCCCGGAGGGCGGTGTCGCGGACGCGGACCGGGCCGTGCGGGCCGCCCGGTCCGCCTTTCCGGCGTGGCGTGCCCTGCATTTCAAGGACCGGCAGAAGATCCTGCTGCGGATCGCCGACGCGCTGGAGGCGCGGGCGGAGGAATTGGCCCTGCTGACCGCCGCGGACACCGGCAACGCGCTGCGCACCCAGGCGCGGCCGGAGTCGCAGACCCTGGTCAACCTGTTCCGGTACTTCGGGGGCGTGGCCGGCGAGTTCAAGGGCACGGTGCTGCCGGCCGGCGACGACCAGCTGCAGTACACCCGCCGCGAACCGCTGGGCGTGGTGGCCGGCATCCTGCCCTGGAACTCGCCGCTGATGATCGCCGGCATGAAGACGCCCGCCGCGCTGGCCGCCGGCAACACCCTGGTGCTCAAGACCGCCGAGGACGCGCCGCTGACCATCCTGCTGATGGCCGAGATCGCCTCGGAGTTCCTGCCGCCGGGCGTGCTGAACGTGGTCACCGGCAAGGGTTCGGTCATCGGGGAGGCGCTGCTGGTGCACCCCGACGTGGACAAGGTCTCCTTCACCGGGTCCACCGGGGTCGGCAGGCACGTGGCCGAGACCGCCGGAAAGCGTTTGGCACACGTGTCTTTGGAGCTCGGTGGGAAGAGCCCGAATATCGTCTTCCCGGACGCCGCGTCCCCCGGCTCGATCGATGCCACGGCCGCGGGGGTGCTGCTGGCCATGAGGTTCACCCGGCAGGGCCAGTCCTGCACCGCCGGATCGCGGCTGTTCGTGCACGCCGATGTCTACGACACCTTCCTGCCCGCCCTGGTGGAGCGGGTGTCAGCGTTGAAGGTCGGCGACCCGCTGGACGAGGCGTCCGACATGGGATCGATCATCAATGCCAAGCAGTACGAGTCGGTGCTCGGCTATGTCCGCGACGGGAAGTCGCAGCCGGGCGTGGATGTCGCGTTGGACGGAACGGCGCTGGACCTGTCCGGACTGGACGGCTTCTACACTGGCCCCACCATTCTCGCCGGCGTCGAGAACTCCTGGCGGATCGCCCAGGAGGAGATCTTCGGGCCGGTGCTGGTGGCCATTCCGTGGCGAGACCGGAACGAGGTGATCGCGATGGCCAACGACTCGCACTATGGTCTGGGCGCCTACATCTGGACGAACAACCTCACCGACGGGCTGGACACCGCGCACCGGGTGGAGTCCGGCTGGGTACAGATCAACCAGGGCGGCGGCCAGGTCATCGGTCAGTCCTACGGCGGCTACAAGACCAGCGGCATCGGCCGGGAGTTCTCCATCGAGGGCGCGCTCGAGTCGTTCACCCAGATCAAGCAGATCAACGTCAAGCTCGGTCCGCCTGCGGCGGCCCCGACCCAGGCCACGCCGCGTCCGGCCGGCGCGTGACGCGACCGGACTCACCCTGATCAGGAGGAACTGACGTGAACGGCGGTCCCCTTTCCGACGTCGTCGTCGTGGATCTCACCCGTGCTCTCGCGGGTCCGCACGCGGCGATGATGCTGGCCGACCTCGGCGCCCGGGTGATCAAGGTGGAGACCCCGAGCGGTGGCGACGACACCCGCGGCTGGGGGCCACCGTTCGTCGCCCGCACCGGCCCCGAATCGACTGCCGGGCTGACGACCGAGATCCCGGCCGCCGAGGGCATCTCGACGTACTTCCTGTCCTGCAACCGGAACAAGCAGTCGATCACCCTCGATCTCAAGAACGCGGACGGCAAGGCCGCGCTGACCGAGCTGATCCGCCGCGCCGACGTGCTGCTGGAGAACTTCCGCCCGGGCGTGCTGGATCGCCTCGGCTTTCCGTTGGCCCGGCTGACCGAGTTGAACCCGGGCCTGGTGGTGCTGTCCATCTCCGGATTCGGTCACGACGGCCCGCAAGGTGGCCGCCCCGGCTACGACCAGATCGCCCAGGGTGAGGCCGGTCTCATGTCGATGACCGGTCCCGATCCGGACACCCCGACCAAGGTGGGGGTGCCGATCGCCGATCTGCTGGCCGGCATGTACGGCGCCTTCGGTGTGGTGGCCAAGCTGGCCGAACGGGCCCGCACCGGCGTCGGCGGCCTGGTCCGGACCTCGCTGCTGGCCGGCGTGGTCGGGGTGCACGCCTTCCAGGGCACCCGCTGGACCGTCGCCGGTCAGGTGCCCAAGGCCGAGGGCCCCCACCACCCGTCGATCTGCCCGTACGGGCTGTTCCACTCCGGCGACGGCACGGTGCAGATCGCGGTCGGCTCGGAGGGGCTGTGGCAGCGGTTCGCGCCGGCCTTCGGACTGCCGGTGGACGACCCACGGTTCGCCACCAACGCCGAACGGGTACGCAACGGCGCTCTCGTCCGGGGCACCGTCGAACAGGCGTTCGCCGGGTATCGGACGGCCGACCTGCTCGCCCGGTTGGCCGAGATCGGTGTGCCCAGCGGTGAAGTGAAGAACCTGCAACAGATCTACGAGTGGGATCAGGCGCAGTCCCAGGGTCTGCTCATCGACGTCGAACACCCGGTCCTGGGCCCGATCCAGCTGCCCGGGCCGCCGCTGCGGTTCTTCGATCCGGCCGGCGAGGAGTGGCGCCGGGAACACAGCGCTCCCCCGCTGCTCGGGCAGCACACCGACGAGGTGCTGACCTGGCTGGCGGAACCGCGGGACTGACCGCCGGGTTCGGCGTTGGCGGGTCGCTGGTGCCGGGGTGCTGGCGTTGCCGGGTGCCGGCGGCGGGTGCCGGCGAGGTTCGCTGTTGCCGGGTGCCGGCGGCGGGTGCCGGCGAGGTTCGCTGATCAACTCCGCGTTTCGGCGCCGGTTTCGCCCGTTTCCGCGCGGGTTTGATCAGCGAAGCTCCGGTGCCGCAGGTGGTTCGCTGATCAACTCCGCCTTTCGGCGCCGGTTTCGCCCGTTTCCGCGCGGGTTTGATCAGCGAAGCCCCGGGCCGCACGCGACCCAGCGCCGCAAGCGATCCGGTGCCGCCCGGCACAGGCCGCCGCAGCCGGCACCGGCGCATCCCGAAGCGGCTCAGGAGGTGAAGTTGAACGGCTGCTCGTCGGCCTCGCAGACGGTGCCGGGCGGCGGGGTCTGCAGGTCGACCAGGTACCGCGGCCGCCACTGGTCGATGCAGGCGCTGGGGTCGGTGAAGCTCACGTGTCCGTAGCCGTCGAGGGTGAGCAGCACGGCGTTGCCCAGCAGTTTCTCGGACCGCTCGGCGCTGGCGTAGCCGGTGTTGGGGTCGTACCGGGTGCCGATCAGCATGATGGGGACAGAGGTCTCGGCGTCCCACGGCCCGGTGTAGCGGTCGTCGCTGTGGCCGGGCCAGTTCGACGCGCACGGCGCCCACAGCCACCAGCCCTGGATCGCGCCGGACATCGCGCTGCCGGCGGTGAGATCGCCGATCACCGTCGGCCAATCGCTGACCGGGTGGGTGGCCGGGCCGTCCAGGCACGAGATCGCCGCCGATTTCGTCGATTCCGCCCACGCCGCGGGCTCCCGCCACTGGTAGGCCGCCGAGGCCAGCGCCGATCCGTCACCCTCGACGGCGGCCTCCAGCTGCCGGGCGTACTCGGTCCACGTATGCGGGTCACGCAGCGGCGAGAACGACGAGACCTGCAGGTCGCTATACACCAGAACGCCGGCAGGTGAGTTCGGCGCCGGGATCGACCCCTGGCGGGCCCGGTCGAACAGCCCGGCCACCCGATCGGCCGCGGTCTCGCCGTGCCCGGCCAAAGCGCACCTGTCCGGACCGGCCTGCTCGCACAGCTGCAGGAACTGGGCGAACACCTCGTCGGTGGAGGAGGAGTTGACGGCCGTCATGGTCTCGGCGCTGGTGGTGAACGCGACCGGGTCGACGATGCCGTCCAGCAGCATGGCCCGAACCCGGTCGGGGAACATGTTCGCGTACATCTGGCCGACCATCGTGCCGTAGGACAGACCGACGTAGGTGATCTTCTCGTCGCCGACGAGTTCCCGCAGATGCTCGAGGTCACGGACGGTGTCGACGGTCGAGATGTGGTTCAGCAGGTCGCCCATCACCCGGCCGCAGCGCTGCGCCAGGTCGGTGGTCCGCCGGGCGTAGGCCGCCGATTCCTCCGGCGACTCGTTTCCGGTCGAAGGGATCGCCGCCCCCTTCCAGAACGCAGCCTGCTCGGCGTCGCTGACGAAGCAGTGCACCGGCGAGCTGCCGTGGGTGCCGCGCGGGTCCCAACTGACGACGTCGAACCGGCCGCCGCCCCACTGGTCGATGTCGTCGCCGCCGCCGCGGACCAGGCCGACCCCGGTGTCGCCGGGGCCGCCCGGGTTGACCAGGATCGTGCCGATCCGCTCCTCCGGCTTGCTGGCCTTGTGCCGGATCACCGCGAGGGTGAGCCGGTCGCCGTCCGGGTCGGACCAGTCCACCGGCACCGGCACGTCGGCGCAGTCCAGCTCCGGGTTGGGATCGCAGGGTTGCCAGGCGATCCCGGCCACGCTCGCCGGCGACGGGCCGGCCGATGTGGTCGCCGCGGGCGATCCCGAGCAGGCGGTCGCGACCAGCGCCAACGCGGTCACCACCGCCAGCAGGGGCCTGGATGCGCGCACTGTCGTCCTCCGGTCAGCCGGTGGTGAAGGTGAGATGGATCGACGCCGTGCAGGACGCGTCGACGGGTCTGCTCGGGTCGGCCAGGAAGGCGTTCATGACGGCGGGCGCGCAGTCCGACTTGTCGTACACGGAATGCCCGGTGAACGGGAAGCGCACCACCTGGGACGCGCTCAGCCCGGGGGTGACCAGGTCGACCCATCCCGGGGCGGTGGCGGCGTCGAAGTCGCCCTCCATGATCAGCACGTGCACGTCGCTGACCACCGGATCCATCATCGCGGAATCGGCGGGATCCACGTCCAAGACCGGGCACTCGTCGAACAGCCGCCCCTGCTTGGGCTGGATCTTCAGCACCTGGTCCGGGAATCGCGGCAGCACCGCCTTCGCGGCGGCCAGCGTCGCCTGCTCGGTGGTGAGATCGGCGGCCTCGCCACAGAACACGCCGAAAGCCAGGCCGTGGCCACCCACCCCGACGATCTGTTCCGAGGTCATGTACTCGACGGCGGCGGCGACCACCGCGTCGTAGTCGCCACGTGCCGTGTCGGCGATCGTCGTCGGCACCCCGGACGCGTCGTGCCGCTCGCTGGCCATGATCACCGCATAGGCCAGGACGAACCCGTCGACGTTGACGGTCAGCGGCGCCCCGGCCTGGTCGGTGGTCTGGACGACGGCCGGCGTCCGGGTGAGACGGTTGACGGTGTCGTAAAAGTCGGCCTCCAGGTTCGGGTAGGCGGCGGCGCACGCGGGCTGGGCCGCGCAGGCGGCGAAGATCGCGGAGAAGGAGCTCGCCGGCGCCGACCACCAGTTCTCGACGATATTGAAGTTCGGCGGCGACACCGAGTCGAGCACCACGCTGCGGATGCCGTCGGGATGGTCGCGCAGCAGCACCGACGCGAGCTTGGTGCCGTAGGAGACGCCGTAGACGTCCCACGAGTCGATGCCCAGCGCCACCCGTAGATCGGCGATGTCGGCGGCGTTCTCGGCGGTGTTGTAGGCGGACAGATCGACATCGGCGGCGCCCCACCGGTCCCGGCAGGACCGAATCGCGTCGACGTCCTTGGCGGTCGCCTCGTCGGACGTGAACGGGATGCTTGCCAGTTCGTTGCCGGCGGTGTCGTAGTCCGGGCAGTTCAGCAGCGGGTCGGAGTGCAGAGTGCCGCGCTGGTCGACGAAGTACACGTCCCGGTCGGCGTTCACCCCCTGCTTGAGCATGCCGGCGTAGGTGATGGACCCGGCGCCGCCGGGTCCGCCGACGAGGACCACCAGCGGATCGGCGGCCGGTGTCGCCGAGACGGCGGGTGCGCGGGCGACAAAGATCCGGATCGTCCGCCCGCCCGGCTCGCTCCGGTTCTCCGGCACGGAGAGATAGCCGCAGGTCATCGTCGGCGGGAAATCGTAGGCCGGCACGCCCGGCAGGTTCGGGCTGGGGCAGGCGGTGGTCTCGAAGGCAGCTGTCCGCGCGGTCGACACCGCGGTCGATACTGCGGTCGATACCGTGGCCGGTGCCGATGCGGTCGAGGCGGGCGCCAGCGGGGACTGGACGTAGATCTGGTCCAGGATCAACTTCATCAGGGTGTTGGCGGTCGGCTGCTCGTCGTCGACGTCGACCGGCTGGTTGGTCCAGATCACCAGGGTCATGTCGTTGGCGGCGTCGACGCCCATGAACGAGTTGTAGCCGGCGGTCTCGCCACCGTGGTAGAGGACGGTGTTCGATCCCCACCGCAGATCGCTGATGCCGTAGCCGTATTGCGCACCGGCGGGCTTCCCGGGGTCCTCCGCCTGCAGGCTGCCGCGCCACTGCTGCTGGTAGTCGGAGTCCAGCACCTGACCGCCGACGAGCGCCTTCATCCAGGTGACGAGATCGGCTGCGGTCGAGGTGACCCCGCCGGCCGCGAAGGCGAAGGAGTGGTTGACGTCGGTGTAGTCGGTGGGCTCCCACGTGCCGTGCTGGGCCGCGGCGATCTGCTCCGGCGTGTAGTGCGGCTCCCCGTACAGCGCGACCGAGGAACTGCCGTACGAGTACCCGTGCGAGTACGGCTCCGGGATCGCGTTCGAGGACGGCTGCGGCAGTTGGGTGTTCGTCATGCCGAGCGGCCCGAACAGCCGCTGCTGCATGATGTCGGCCAGCGGCTTGCCGTCGACCTTCTCGGCGATCAGGCCCAGCAGCACATAATTGGTGTTGTTGTATTGGAACTCGGTGTCCGGCGCGGCGTTGGCCGGCTGGGCGAAGGCGAGGTCGAGCAGTTCCCGCGGGGTCCACACCCGGGTCGGGTCGTTGTCCAGACTGGCCGCCATCGTCGGCGAGTTCGTGTAGTTGTACAGGCCACTGCGCATCTTCAGCAGGTCGGCAACGGTGATCGCGTCGCCGCCGGGTACTCCGTCCACGTACCTGGACACCGGGTCGTCCAGGCTGAGCTTGCCCTCCTGGGCCAGCTGCAGGATCACCGCCGAGGTCATCGTCTTGGTGTTGGAGGCGATCCGGAAATGGGTCTGCGCGGTCGGACCGACCTGCGCGCCCCGCTCGGTGGTGCCGGACGTCACGGTGACGTCGCCCTGCGGCGTGCTGAGCATCACCACGGCACCGGGGATCAGCTGGTCCTTGATCGTCCGGTCGACCAGGGTCTGCAGGGCGCCCTGGTCGATCGTCTTCAGGCCGGATCCGTTGGCCGCCGTCGACTGTGACGCGGTCGACTGTTCCGATGATGCGGTGTCGGACGTGCCGCCGCAGGCCGTGACCACCAGCATGAGCGCGGCCGCGCCGGCGGCCAGACGCATTCCGGCATTCCTCATGACGTTCCTCCGGTCGGTGGACGGCTGGATTCGGCGTGCAGGACCCCGCGGGCCTTGCGCACCCAGTCGGGGTCGACGACCTCGTCCTCGTCACGGATCATCGATTCATCGAAAGCACTGTTGTAACAGTTGATCTCACCCTGAAAGCCGTCCGGGTCGGCGAACCGCAGGGACATCATCGGTCCCAGTGGCCGGATGTCGCCGCTCGACGCCCCCACCGCGACCAGCCGGTCCCGGACCGCGGTCAGCGCGGCCACGTCGGGCACCGTGAACCCGAGATGGTCCAGATGACCCCGCCGGAACATCGCGGTGGACGTGCCGTCGGCGGCCTGGTGATCGGCCACCTCGAACACCTGGAGCATGACCCCGCCGATCCCGCTACCGACCACCATGATCGCCTCGCGAGCGTGCCCGGGTCCGGCGCCGAACACGACCGACGTCCGCAGGCCGATGACGTCCTCGTAGAAGGCGCGGAAGGCGTCGAGGTCGGTCGTGACGACCGCAACATGGCTCACGCCGCAGGGCCGGGTGCGCTCCGGTACCCCGCTGGTACCCGCAAGGGACATACCCAGGAGGCGTTCCTCCGGCCGGAACGAATCGTTCCGCTCCGTCCGGACACGTTCTGCTCAGCCCGGGTCCAGGACCGTCCAGTTCAGCGCCGACCCGGGCACCGGCAGGTAGATGCAGTGCCGGCCGGTGCGCACCGACTCGTCGAGGTGGGCACCGAGCAGCGGCGCCTGCCGGCCGATGGCCGCGATCGTGCGCCGCAGGCTGCGGACCACGTTGATCCGTGCCCGTTCGGCGTCCGATCCGGTCGGCCGGTCGCGCCCACCCAGGCCGACCGCCCGCCGCAACTCGCGCAGCAGCGCCTCCATCTCCACGTGAGCCTTCTCCGCCCGGACCACGTCGTGGTCGGCACCGGCGTCGTCGACCTCGACCTGCAGCAGGTGCAGGCGCCGCCGGTACTCACGCTTGGCCCGGACGTCCAGGCCCGGGCCGAGATCGGCATCGACCGGCCCAGCAGACCCGCCGGCGAGTTCGACGGCCGCCACCTCCACCCGCGGGCTGCTCAGCAGCCGGGCGAGCTGCGCCGGACCGGCGTTGTCCGGCAGCCGGGCGTCGCCCAACGGTGAGGTGAGCAGCCACGTCGGCCCGTCCCGGCGCATGGACGCCGACGGGCACGGATCACCCCCGACCCGCGGCCGGGTCGGCTGCCCGGGCCGCAGCACGCCGGCGAGCGCGGCCACCGCGTCGGCCTCCGCGCGGAGCACGTCCGGCCCCTCGTCCGCCCGTCCGGCACCGGCCCGGTCGACCGCATCGGCGAGATGGTCAAGACAGTGCACCAGCAGCGGCGGGGACGGCATGGCTCGCGCCAGCGCGACGGCGTCGCGGGCGTGCCGGACGGCAGCCGGGAAGTCGCCGGCCAGGGCCGCGAGCCGGCCGAGCACGTCGTCGACCGGCAGCCCGGCGCTGTGTCCGCCGCCGACGTTCAACAGGCCGCGGTACGGCAGCAGCGCCCGGTACGCGGGCGTGGCGTAACTCGTCGCGCCGGACCGCGCCACGATGTCCCCGAATTCGCGCAGTAGGTGGTCGCCGGTCCACGACAGGAGCAGCCGTTCCGGTTGAGAACCGAAGCGGTGCAACACCTCCTGCACACTCGACGGATCATCGAAAAGCTGTGCGCCGTAGCCCTTCTGCACCTGGAAGACCGGCGACGGGACGTCCGCGAGCATGGACATGGTGATCCGATGGATCTCTTCGGCGCGTGGGTCGGGATGGCCGTACAGGTCGAAAAGCATGAGCTGGTGCAATGCCTCGCAGCCGAGCACCACCACCGGTTCGACGCGACCCGTGCCGATCCCGATGGCCTCCACCATGGACGCCTTGGCGGCGACCAGGCTACCGCTCAGGGCGAAGAGCGTGGTGCGCTGCACCAGGGTGATGTATCGCCACCACGGTGACGGCAACAACGCCGCCAGGATCTCGGCACGGCCCAGAGCCTGTCCGGCGGCGCCGATGTCGCCGGTATTCAGCAGCAGGCCCGATCGACGCTGGTGGCCGGAGATCGTGAGATCGGACCGGCCGGCGCGTTCCGCCAGGCGAACGGCCTCGTCCGCCGCCTCCATGCCGGCCGCCAGCGCCTCCGGGCTGGTCGCGGGCCTGATCTGATCGAGCAGCGATTCGGCGACCAGGACGGGATCACCGATGGTGCGGGCCAGCGCGACGGCCTCGGCGGACCAGCCGCGGACCCGCTCGGTGGCCTCGACATCCGCGCCGCCGACGATGGTGAGCCGACCGAGCAGCGTCGCCCGCAGGCGCAGTTCCTCGGACGGAAGGGCATCGAGCGCGTCCTCGAGTCGTCGCATCCGCGCGAGGTCGGGCACGAACGCCGATGCCCACAGGTTGGCCCCGATCTCGGCCCTCGCCCTCGTCCGGGGGTCCGCCGATCCGCCGGCCAACTCCGCGGCCTCCTGGTACAGGCCGAGGGCGGGGTCGAGATCACCGAGCCAGCTGAGGATTTCGGCGAGGTCGAGGGCCACCGTCGCCCGCAACTCGCGCGGCGCGACGCCGGCCGCAGCCTCATGGGCAACCCACAACAGGCCGGCGGCACGGGTCTGCCGGCCGCCGTCCACCAACTCGGCGGCCACCGCACACGCCTGCTGGACGGCGGCCACCGCGTCGCCATCGAGCGCGGACTTGAGCCGGTGCTCGGCGGCCGCCGCCCGCCCGTTGACGTCGTTCGCCGTCTGCCACGCCGCCGCGAGCCTGGCGTGCCGTGCCCGCGGGTCCCCGAGCCGCCCGGCGGCCTCGGCCAGCAGCGCGTGCTGGAACCGGACCCCGGCCGGCGACGCCTCGGCGAGCACGCCGTCCCGAAGGGCCGGACCGAGGCGCTCGGCCAGCGCGTTCGTCGTGCACGAGCAGCCGTGGGCGAGCACGGACAGCGGGGTGCCCGGACCCGCGGCGGCAGCGGTCGCCAGCGCCTCCCGGGTCGGCGGGTCGAAACGGTCGAGGGACCGTCCCAGGACCTCGCCGATGACCGCACTACCGTCCGGCGAGCGGACGAGTTCCATGACGAACAGCGGGTTCCCGCCGGTCCGGGCATGCAGGTCGACGGCGTCGACCGGCTCCCTGGACTCCTGCGCGACCAGCCGACGCACCGCGTCGACGTCCAGCCCGCCCAGCCGGATGAGCCGGGATACCCGCCGCAGACCGTCCTGCGCCGCCATGCCCGGTTCGTGGTCGCGGCTGGTCGCCACCAGGGCGACCGGCGCGTCGCCGAGCGCCCGCGGCAGGCGCTCGAGCACCCAGATCGCGATGGCGTCGGCCCACTGCAGATCCTCCAGGACGACGACGGCAGGAGCGCGCGAGGCCAACGCGTCGACCAGCGTCTCGAGGTACTCCCAGCGGCGTTCCTCGGCCGGCAGGGACGGATCGCCGTCCGGGACGGCGCGGAGCGCGCGGTACACCCCCCGCCAGAGTTCCATCGGCCGGTGGGTGAGCGCGTCGGACTCGCCCCGGAGCACGCACATCCCGTCGTCCCTGGCGATCCGCGCGGCCTCGTCGGCCAGTCGCGACTTTCCGATGCCGGGCTCGCCGGCGAGCAGGGCGATCGCCGGCCGGCCGCGGCGGGCGCCATCCACCACCTGCCGCAGCTGCGCCAACTCGTGGTCGCGACCGAGCAGGACACCGGCCGGGTCGGTGCCGAGCGCTGTCATCGGCGACCTCACCGTCCGATCCGACCCGGCACGCCGTTTGGTGCCGGTTCGACGACTGCCGCCAATAGTGTCCGGTTCGGTCACCGTAGGCAATGCGGCCGGCGCACGACTGACGCACGGCTGAGGCTTCATGCCTGAGAAGGCCGGACCACCCGCGCTGATCCATTACTCGTTTTCGGCGCCGTTTTGTCCGGTTTCGTGGTTCTTTGATCAGCGCGGTCCGCCGGACCCGGCCCCTGCTCGGGAACGGGTAAACTGTTCCGGTTGCCTCGGCGAGGGCGACCCGGACGTGAGCCCGGGTGGGCCGTGATCGACGCGGTGGGTGATTCCCGCGCGTCGACGCGCGGTCGACGTCCCCGCCGCCGTCACACACTCCGTTCCACCCACGCAAGGAGTTAGAAGTGTCCGAGGTTCGCCTCATCGCCGAGACCCGCACCGAGTTCGGCAAGGGCGGCGCCCGCCGCATCCGCCGGGCCGGCAAGGTGCCCGCCGTCCTGTACGGCCACGGCACCGAGCCCCGCCACCTGTCCCTGTCCGCCCGGGAATTCGCGCACGCCGTCAAGGGCGGGGCGAACACCGTGCTCACCCTGCAGCTTGACGGTGGCGACGAGCTGGCACTGCCCAAGGCGGTCACCCGGCACCCGCTGCGCGACTACATCGAGCACGTCGACCTGCTGCTGATCCGCCGCGGCGAGAAGGTCACCGTCGAGGTGCCGGTGGTCATCGAGGGCGAGGCCGCGTCCGGCACCCTGGTCCTCAACGACCTGACCACGCTGTCCGTCGAGGTCGAGGCACTGAGCATTCCGGACGGCCTGACCGTCGACCTGACCGACGCCGAGGCCGGCACCCAGATCCTGGCCGGCGACGTCACCCTCCCGGCCGGCGCCGCGCTGATCACCGATCCCGAGGCGCTGGTGGTGTCCGTGCAGGTCGCGCCGACCGCCGAGCAGGTGGCCGCGGAGACCGAGGGCGCCGAGGCCGAGGCCGGCGTCGTCCGCGAAGAGCCGCAGGGCGAGACCGAATCCTGATCGTGGCGGCCACGACCATGAATGGGCCATATCTGGTCGTCGGCCTGGGCAACCCGGGCAAGCAGTACGCCGGCAACCGGCACAACGTGGGCGCCATGGTCGCCGACGTGCTGGCCCGCCGGCTGGGCTCCGGATTCAAGTCGCACAAGGCGGGCGCCGACATCGTCGAGGGACGGCTCGGCGCCCGCCGGGTGATCGTGGCCAAGCCGCGGTCGTACATGAACCTGTCCGGCGGGGCGACCGCCGGGTTGGCCCGATTCTTCGGCATCGAACCCGGCCGGGTGATCGCCGTGCACGACGAACTGGACCTGCCGCCGGCGACCATCCGGGTCAAGCTCGGCGGCGGCGAGGGTGGGCACAACGGCCTTCGCTCCATCTCCTCCAGCCTGGGCACCAAGGAGTATCTGCGGGTGCGGTTCGGCATCGGCCGGCCGCCCGGCCGGATGGATCCGGCCGACTTCGTGCTGCGCGATTTCTCGGCGGCCGAGCGCAAGGAGCTCGACATCGACCTGGAACACGCCGCCGACGCCGTGCGGATGCTCATCGAGGACGGCCTGGAGGTCACCCAGAACCGGCTGCACGCTTCCTGAGTCGGCGGCGCGCCGAGTCAGCCGCGCAGGGGCAACTCCCGGGCCTGGGTCTTCTGCTCGGGAAGGGCCGGGGCCGGCGGGCTGATCAGTGCCGCCGCCGCCGATCTGCGCAGCTTCCCCGACGGCGTCTTGGGCAGGCTGCCCACGGGCAGCACCGACACCGCGGCCGGCCGGGCGCCGATCTCCGCGGTCACCGCGGACCGGACGTCACGGGCGATCCGGTCGGCAGCCGCGGGATCGCCCGCCTGCCGGGACTCCACCGCGACCGCGAACGACTCGCGACCGCTGGGCGTCGTCCAGCGCACCGCGACCGCGTTGCCGGCCCGCACCCCCTCCACCGCCTGGGCCGCCCGCTCGATGTCGGTCGGGTAGATGTTGCGGCCGCCCATGATGATCACGTCCTTCACCCGGCCGCACACCACCACGTTCCCGTCCACCAGGTAGCCGAGATCGCCGGTGTCCAGCCAACCTTCGGCATCCTGGGTCGGCACCGGCCCGTCCATCGTCAGGTACCGCTCGGTGACGCACTCGCCGCGCAGGTGCAGCACGCCGACCTCGCGGTCGCCCGACCATCGGCCGTGCCCGTCCCGCACGGCCACCTCGACGCCGTCCAGCGGCGGGCCGAGAACCGGGAACGTCCGGACCGGGCCTGACGCCCGCGGCCCGACCGGCACCGCACGACGGTTCCCCTCGAACGCGCCGGCGTCGATCCGGTCCACCTTCAGCGGGGTCCCCCACGGGTGGAAGGACACCGCCAGGGACGCCTCGGCCATGCCGTAGGCGCAGACCACCGCGGTGTCCGGCAATCCGAACGGGGCCCCGGCGGCCAGGAAGGCCCGGACCGCATCGACGTCGATGGGCTCGGCACCGTTGAGCGCGAACCGCATGCTGGACAGGTCGAGATCCAGGTCGCGGTTCGCCGGCCGCGCCAGGACCCGCGCGGTCAACGCGAAGGCGAAGTTGGGCGCGGCGGTGATCGTGCCCCGGTACTTGCTGATCAGTGTCGGCCAGATCATCGGCGAGGCCAGGAAATCGGTCGGCGTGACGCTGACCAACTCGATACCGCGGCACATCGGCAGGGTCAGGAAGCCGACCATCCCCATGTCGTGGAACAGCGGCAGCCAGGACACCATCACCTCGCCCGGCAGGATGTCCGCGGCCTTGCACATCGACTCGATGTTCGCCCACAGGTTCCGGTGGGTGATCCGGACCGCCTTGGGCGCCGCCGTCGAGCCGGAGGTCAGCTGCAGCAGGGCCGGCAGGTCCTCGGCGATCGGCACCGGCGGGGCAGACCCGCCCGGCTCGGCGACGAGCGCTTCCGCGGTGAACGCCCGCACCCCGGAACCGTCCAGCAGTTCCACGAAGTCGGTGAACGGATCGCCGAGCACCGCCGCCTTCGCGCCGATCAGCGACAGCACCGCGGCGGTGTCGTCGGCGTAGGTCACCAGGTTGGTGCGGGCGGTGGGCTGGTGCAGCATCGTCACCGAGGCGCCGGCCAACCAGGCCGCCTGGGCGACCGGAGCCACCTCGAACGGCTTGGCCGCCAGCACGGCCACGGCATCGCCCGGGCCGACCCCGTGCGCGGCGAGCACCCGCGCACCCGCGCAGGCCTTGGCATGGACGCCGGCCCACGGCGTGCGGACCGGCTCGTGCGGCTCGCCCGTGGTCATGCCGGTGGTGCCCTGCGCCGCGATGCACAGGGCGTCGGTGAACGCGCTCATGCCGCCACGGTAGGCCACAACCGGACAAACGTCCGTGAGGTTACGCCGGCGCTCGGCGACGGGACGCTGGCTCGTGCTGACCACACTCGGCGCAGGCGACGCGTCGGCGTCCGCCCTTGCCGCGCGCCTTCCGGCCAGCAGGCAGGCGATCGCGAAGCGCCTCACCGTGCTTCGGCAGGCGGGCCTGGTCGAGCCGGTGCGGGTGGGCCGGGTCAGCCGCCCGAGTGGGCGCAGTCACGTGGGTGCCCGGTCGCCCCGAGTGTCAGGCGCCGCGGGCGCCCTTTCCGCCGTCGACGGTGAGGACGGTTCCGGTGGTGTAGGCGGCTGCTGGCGAGGCGAGCCAGGTCACGGCCGCGGCGACCTCGTCCGGGGTGCCGAGCCGTCGAAGGGGCGCGTAGCTGCCGATCTGCTGCTTGACCTCGTCGGGCTGGGCGGTGGTTCCGCCGGAGTCGATGGAGCCGGGGGCGACGGCGTTGACGCGGATGCCGCGGTCGGCGTAGTCGAGAGCGGCGGTGCGGGTCAGGCCGACGACGCCGTGTTTGGCGGCGACATAGGCGGCCATTCCCGGAGCGGCGGCAAGGCCCGCGGTGGAGGCGCGTCGTCGGTGGCGTCGGTGGGGACGATCCGACTGGTCACGCCCACGGCGCCGAGTTCGGCGCGCAGCTGCGCCAACCGGGTCCCGTCGCGGGCGGCCAGCACGAGTCGGGCGCCGGCCGCACCCAGCGCGTGCGCGATGGCACGGCCGATGCCGCCGTTGGCGCCGACGATCAGGGCGGTACGGCCGGCCAGAACGGTGGTCATGCGCGTTCTCCTTCCGTGCGCCGGACCCCCGGACCGGCCTGGGTGTGCCGGGTCTTGGGGAGCAGGAACCCGGCGGCGACGAGCCAGATCAGCGATCCGAAACGGCCGATCGGGATGAGGAACTGCAGCGGCTGGATCACCATGGTCAAAAAGCTCAGCTCGGCGAGCGTCGCGATCACGAGCCCGGTCCATGCGAACCATGCCGGCACCAGGCGCAGCAGCAGGGCGGGGACGGCGATTCCGGCGACGAGCAGCCCGAGCCCGAGAACATGCGCGAACCCGCCCGCCGCGAAGCTGAGGTAGGCCAGTGCGTGAGTCAGTTCCGGGTCGGCGCTGACGACGTCCTGGCTCTGCGTCCAGGTGATGATCGCGGAGACGACGAGCAGGATCGCGGCAGCGGTGCCGCCGAACAGACCGATGTTCGGACCGGGTACGCGGATGCCGAGCCGCTGCTGACGCGCGTACATGGTCGCGGCGTAGATGCCGAGCGGGATCGCTGAGCCGAGCTGGAGCAGGGACGCGAACCGGGCCGCGAGCGCATGGTCGGCGAAGAATCCGGCCACCGTGGCGGTGTCGCCGAACGGGGAGGCGATGGCGGACCCGCCGGAGAGCACCGCCATCGAGATCAGGCTGGCGATCAGCAGCACGAGAGAGGTCAGTCCGAGGATGCCGGGATTGGGGCCGCCGGCCGCACGGGCCGGGGCCGCGGTGAGAGAGCTCATGACGGACTCCTTTCGTTCATGTGGAAGATAGTACATGCTATGAATGATTCTGCAAGTGAGTTATTATGATGGACGTGAGCACTCCCCGGCCCCGCCGTATCGCCTTCCTGCTCGCCCAGCTCGGCGCCGACGCCTCCGCCGCTTTCGATCGGGCACTCGGGCCGCTGGGCGTGACGGCCTCCGAGGCCGGGTTGCTGCGGCTGATCGGCCGCAATCCGGGCATCAGCCAGAAGGCGGCGAGCGAGCAGCTCGGCGTCGGGCCCAGCAGGATCGTCGCGGTCCTGGATCGGCTGGAGGCCGACGGCTATCTGGAGCGACGGCGCAGCATGAACGACCGCCGTAGCCACGAGGTTCACCTCACGCCGCACGGGGAACGGCTGCTCGCCGATCTACGTCCGATCGCCGATGCCCACGAGGCCACGTTCACCCACGGGCTCGACGAGGCCGACCAGGACCGGCTCGCCGGCTACCTGCAGGCCATCGCCGCCTCGCGAGGACTCAGCCGCGACATCCATCGCAACACCCGGCCCCGCGGCTGACGAGGCCGTCACGTCGGACCGGAGCCAAGTCGTCAGGCGGTGCGGCGGCCGGCACCGTGCGTTCGCGCCCTCGACGAGCGGTCGGGATGCGTCAACACCGGCCGATCGACGACCGGGGCGGCACAGCGACCGTCCCCGGACCCACCCGGCGAGCCATCTAACCGATCACGTCGGAGAGTTCCAGCCAACGTTCCTCGAGTTCGACCGTCTCGTCCTCGATGGTGCGGAGCTGGTCGGCGAGCTTCTGCAGACCCTCGTAGTCGCTCTGCCGGTGGTCGGCCATGCGTTGATGCAGGGTCTTCACCTCGGCGTGCAGCCTGTCGAGACGACGTTCGATCGACGCGACTTCCTTCTGCGCGGTACGGCGCTCCGAGCCGGACATCCCCGACGCGCCGTCGCCGGCATCCGCGGACGGCGCAGCGACGGCACGACTATCGCCCGACGACGCCTGGTCGCCTCGCAGCCGCAAGTACTCGTCGACCCCGCCCGGCAGGTGCCGCAGCCGTCCGTCGACGATCGCGTACTGCTGGTCGGTGATCCGCTCCACCAGGTACCGGTCGTGCGAGACGACGATGAGCGTCCCCGGCCAGGAATCGAACAGATCCTCCATCGCGGCGAGCATGTCGGTGTCGACGTCGTTCGAGGGCTCGTCCAGCACGATGACGTTCGGTTCGGACAGCAGCACGAGCAGCAGTTGCAGGCGGCGCTTCTGGCCGCCGGAGAGCTCCCCGACCCTGGCCGACAGGTGCGCTCTGGAGAAGCCGAGACGTTCGAGCAACTGGGCCGGGGTGAGCTCCTTGCCGTCGATGACGTAGCTCGTCCTGGCCCGCGCGAGGACGTCACGCACCCGGTCGCCGGCGATGTCCGCCAACTCCTGGAACTGCTGGTCGAGCACACCGACCTGGACGGTCGTGCCCCGCTTGACCCGCCCCGCGGTGGGTTCGACGGTGCCGGCCACGAGGCCGAGCAGCGTGGACTTGCCGACGCCGTTGGCGCCGAGGATCGCGGTGCGCTCGCCCGGTGCGATCCGCCACTCCACGTCCCGCAGCACCTCGCGGCCGCCGAATGATACGGAGGCGTCGAGCAGATCGACCACGTTCTTGCCCAGGCGCGCGACCGCAAGGCGGGACAGCTCCAGCCGGTTACGGGGCGGCGGCACGTCCTTGATGAGCTGGTTGGCCGCGTCGATCCGGAATTTCGGCTTCGACGTGCGGGCCGGGGGCCCGCGGCGCAGCCAGGCGAGTTCCTTGCGCATCAAGTTCTGCCGCCTCGCCTCGATCGCCGCGGCCTGCCGGTCGCGTTCGACCCGTTGCAGGACGTAGGCGGCGTAGCCGCCGTCGAACGGCTCCACGATCCGGTCGTGGACCTCCCAGGTCGTCGTGACCACCTCGTCGAGGAACCAGCGGTCGTGCGTGATGAGCAGCAGCCCACCCGCATTCCGTGACGACCACCGCGTCTTCAGGTGCTCGGCCAGCCAGGCGATGCCCTCGAGGTCGAGATGGTTGGTCGGCTCATCGAGGGCGAGGACGTCCCACTCGCCGACGAGCAGCGCGGCCAGCGCGACGCGGCGGCGCTGACCGCCGGACAGCGTGCCGATGCGGACGTCCCGGGCGAGGTCGGGCACCAGACCGGCAAGCACGTCTCGCACCTTCGCGTCGCCGGCCCACTCGTGCTCGGGCCGGTCGCCGACGACCGTGTGCCCCACCGTCGCGTCATCGTCCAAGGTGTCGGACTGATCGAGCACCCCCACCCGAACCCCGCCGCGCCGGGTGACTCGGCCCGCGTTCGGTTCGATGCGGCCGGACAGCATGCCCAGCAGGGACGACTTGCCGTCGCCGTTGCGACCCACGATGCCGACACGGTCGCCCTCGTCGACGCCGAGCGTCACCGCGTCGAACACCACGCGCGTGGGATATTCCAGATGCAGGGCCTCGGCCCCGAGCAGATGTGCCATCGCCTCCAGCGTAGGGAGGCGGCGGACCAGGCGCGGACCAGGCGTACGTTCTCCGGGCCGGCCGGTCGAACCACGGCGCGCCGCGCCACCTCGGCGAGCCGCGCTGATCGAACGTTCAGCAAACCGGACAAAGCGGCGCCGAAAATGGGTGTTGGATCAGCGCGGGACGGGTCCGGGCCGGTCAGCGTGTTAATCAGGTCAAGAGCGGGCGCCCACCGGCACGACCCGGGCACCGGGCACCGGTCCAGCGGCCACCCGGACGGACCGGCAGGTTCCCGATCCGGCCAGCTCGGCGGCGACGGCGCCGGCCGACTCCGCGTCCGCGCACAGCAGCGCCACCGTCGGACCGGAGCCGGACACGATGCCACCGAGCGCCCCCGCCGCCTCACCGGCCCGCAGCGTCCGGCGCAGCTCGGGTTGCAGCGAGATCGCCGCGGCCTGCAGGTCGTTGCCCAGCGCGGCCGCGACCTTGACCGCCTCACCGCTGGCCAGCGCCGCCAGCATGGTGTCGACGGGCTTGACCCTGGGCGGCCTGCCGTGCGCCCGCAACCGGTCGAGTTCGGCGAACACCTCGGGCGTGGACAGGCCCCGGTCGGAGATCGCCAGCACCCAGTGCAGCCGCGCCCGGGTCATCACCGGGGACAGCAGATCGCCCCGACCGGTGCCCAGCGCGGTGCCGCCGGCCAGCGCGAACGGCACGTCGGCGCCGATGTCCCGGCCGATCTCGGTCAGCTCCCGCCGGTCCAGGTCGAGCCCCCAGAGCGCGGTGCAGCCGACCAGCGCCGCGGCCGCGTCGGCACTGCCGCCGGCCATGCCGCCGGCCACCGGGATCTGCTTGGCGATGTCGATGGCCACCGGGCCGCCGGCCTTCACCCGGGCGGCCAGCAGCCGCGCCGCCACGCCGGCCAGGTTCCGTGCACCGACCGGCACCCCGTCCGGCGGCGAGGTCCGGACGGCACCGCGAGCGGCCGGCCGAACCGTCACCTCGTCGGCCAGATCGACTGCCTGGAAGACCGTGACCAGGTCGTGGTACCCGTCCTCCCGCTGGTCGCCGACCGCCAGGTACAGATTAATCTTCGCCGGCGCCCGGACCCGGACGGACGGGCCGGACGGCGGCGGTGCCGGCGGCAGACCGGACGCGGACATGATCATTCGTGGGTGGCCGCGTCGATGACCTCGCGGGCCGCGGCGATCCTGGCGAACTGGGTGATGCCGAGCACCTCACCGCGGTCCGACGGGTCGATGCCCGCCCGGGTCAGGATCTGCTCGGCGAAGGCGGGGCTGCCCGCCCAGTCGGCCAACGCGGCACGCAGGGTCTTGCGCCGCTGGGCGAACGCGGCGTCGATCACCGCGAACACGGCCGGTCGGTCGCCCGGCAACGGATCGGCCGACCGGTCGAAAGCGACCAGCGCCGAGTCCACCCCGGGCACCGGCCAGAACACCGTCCGGCTGACCGACCCGGCCCGACCCGCCCGGCCGTACCAGGCGAGCTTGGCACTGGGCGCGCCGTAGGTCTTGGATCCCGATCCGGCCACCAGCCGGTCGGCCACCTCCGCCTGCACCATGACCAGCGCCCGGCGCAGCGTGGGCACCTCGGCCAGCAGGTGCAGGATCACCGGAACGGCGACGTTGTAGGGCAGGTTCGCCACCAGCGCCGTCGGGTCCACCGGAGCGATCCGATCGGGATCGGTCAGCGCCAGCCGATCCGCGGTGATCGTCAGGGCGTCGGCCGTGATCACGGTCAGCGCCTGGTACCGATGCGGCGCGTGAGCGCGGACGGTGGTCGGCAGCAACGCGGCCAACCGGGGATCGACCTCCACCGCCGTCACCGCGGCGGCGGCGTCGATCAGGCCGAGGGTGAGCGAGCCCAGACCGGGCCCCACCTCGAGCACGTGGTCCGTGGACCGCAGGTCGGCGGCGGCCACGATGCGGCGCACGGTGTTGCCGTCGTGCACGAAGTTCTGCCCGAGCGACTTGGTCGGCTGCAGGTCGAGCACCTCGGCAAGCCGGCGCACCTCGACCGGGCCGAGCAGGGTCACCGGCTGATGATCGCTCACTGGTGCGCCTTCGCCTTTCCGGGTCGCCTCACAAGCTCGGCCAACCTCACTCGCCCCACCGATGGTTCGCTCGGCACGCCTCGCTCACGATCATCATCCTCACACGACACCGCGCCTCATCGACGCCTGGCACGGCCCGGTCACCGTGCGGAAACACACCGGCAACGCGGTACCAGCCGCACACGCGACAACACCACGGAAAACGCCCCGGAAACGCCCCGGAAAACGCGGAAGGACCCGACCGGATGATGGTCGGGTCATTCGACGTCCCTTGCAGGATCAGCCTTGCAGGATCAGCCCGCCGGGGGTCCGCTCGCCGCGTAGCCGCACAGCCATGGCTCCAGCCCGCGGGACTGGAACAGCAGCTTGGCCCGCATCAACTGCTCCTCCGGCGAGGCGTCCAACGGGTTGCCGCTGCCGCCCACGGAGGCCCAGGTCGGCAGGTCGAACTGGAACAGGCCGTAGGTGGACAGGAAGCCGGCCGGGTTGTTGACCGCCTTCGGGTTGTTCGTCGACTCGCAGTAGGCCAGGCCGTCCCAGTTCACCCCGAACTCGGTGTCGTGGAAGAACACCCGGCTGCCCTGCCAGTCCAGGATCGACTTGGTGCCGACGTGCACCTGGTTGGGCACCGGCTCGGTGATCGTGGTGCGGGACAGCTCCTGGCGGCCGGTCTCCACGCCGTTGGTGGTGGTCACCTGGGTGACGACCTGCTGCTTGCCCGCAGTGCCGGCGGCGACGACCTGGGTGGTGCCCTTGTCCAGGTTGGGATCGTCGGTGTTCTGGTCGGTCGGCGGGATGTCGACGGTGTCGGTGCTGGTGGTGACCGCCACCTGGGTGACGGTGATCGCGGTGCCGTCGGTCACCGGGGTGTCGACCGCCGGGTTGACGATGTCGGTGGCCGACAGCGTGATGCCCTGGGCGGTCAGCACGTCGCCGACGGTCACGCCGCCGGACTGCACGGTGCTGGCCGGCGCGCCGCCGACGGCGAGCGACACGGTGTGCAGGGTGCTGGCGGTCAGGTCCATCCCGTCGAGCGGGATCTCCCGGGACCGGTCGGCGGACAGCTGGTAGGCGGCCGGGTCCTGGCCGATCTGGACCAGGGCCTGCTCGACCGTGTCGGCGGTGGTCCACAGCTGCTGGCTCCGACCGTTGATGGTCAGGGTCAGCTGGCGTCCGCGCTCCAGCGCGATATGCGACCCGTCGGAGATCGCCGTGTCGGCGGCCGGAGCCAGCACATCGTGGTCGCCGGCGGTCAGCCCGGCCGAGGACAGGGCACCGGCCACCGAGCCGGCCAGGGTGGTGACCTCGCGGTCCTGCCCGTCCACGGTGATGGTCACGTGCTTGGACATGGCGGCGGCGGTCGCGCCGCCCACCGCCACGACGCCGAGCGCGGCGGCCACCGCGACCAGCAGGAGCTTGCGGCGCCGGCCCGAGCGGCCCGCGGGCCGCCCACCGGTGGTCTGATCTGCGTCGCCCGCCGGCATCGATACGGCCGCGTCGCCAACGTTGTCGGTTCGTATGGTCACAGGTCTTCCGATGTGGTTGTCTGAGGTCCGGGCAGGGCATGGGGCAACCGCAGCGATGTGATCCGGTCACGCACACATCGAGAAGGCGTCAAACCTCACATCGCCGCCGTCGTCATCACGAACGAGCGCCGTGCCGCCTTGCCCTGCGACAAACCCCGGGGGTCAACGTCCCATCCCGGCTTCTATCACGAAACAATAACGGCACCCGGGAACCTGTGCAAGATCTATGCATGGTAATTCAAGCGTTGCGTTACTCACAAAAGTCTCGGAGCGCACGAAAAAAGCCCCCATTCCTGTGAATGGAGGCTTTTTCCGAACCGATCGATCGACCGGAGCCGATCGGGGGGAAAACTTCCGGGTCAGCCGGCGTAGCCGCAGGCCCAGGGCGAGGTGCCACGGCTGGCCGCGACGTTCTCGGCGACCGCGATCTGCTGCTCGCGGGTGGCCAGGTCGGGACGGGAGGCGTAGGCCGAACCGCCACCGCTGTTCCAGGTCGGGATGTCGAACTGCAGGCCGCCGTAGTAGCCGTTGCCGGTGTTGATCGACCAGTTGTTGGTCGACTCGCACTGGGCGATGCCGTCCCAGTTGACGCCGCTGGAACCGCTGGAAACCGGTGCGGCACTGGAGCTGGAGGAACCGGACGACGACGAGGACGACGAGGAACCCGACGACGACGAGTCCGAGGAGTACGAGCTGGAGGAGGACGG
Source organism: uncultured Actinomycetes bacterium (assembly GCA_964497705.1). Classification (GTDB taxonomy): domain Bacteria; phylum Actinomycetota; class Actinomycetes; order Mycobacteriales; family Nakamurellaceae; genus Nakamurella. The sequence goes on from CAZCEH010000002.1 coordinate 28,730, forward strand.
CGCGCTGTAGGTCGACTTGGTGCCCACGGCGATGATGGTGGCCTGAGCCGGGGTCACGTTAGCCCGGGAGACCTCGGTCCGCCCGCTCTCGGCACCGTTGGTGGTGGTGATCTCGTAGGTCACCGAGTCCTTGCCGGGGGCGCCCTGCTGGGTGACCGAGGTGGTGCCCTCGTCCAGCGAGCTGTCCTCGACCTGCTGGTCGGCCGGCTGCGCGACGTCCTCGTCCTGGGTGACGGTGGTCTTGGCGACCCGGGTCACGGCGATGACCAGGCCATTGCTGAGCGGGGTGCTCGCGTCGGGGCTCACGGTGTCCAGCGGGCCCAGCTCGATGCTCTTCTCGCGGAGCAGGTCACCGACGGTCTTGGCGGCCGAGGTGAACGGGGTCGCAGCCGCGCCGCCGTCGGAAATGGTGGCGGCGTAAAGGGTGTCGGCGGTGACCGCGAGGCCGTCCAGCGGGATCTCCCGCGACCGGTCCGCGGACAGCTGGTACGCGGACGGATCCTGGCCCAGCTCGGCCAGGGCCTGCTCGACGGTGGTGGCGGTGGTCCAGATCTCGCGGGTCTGGCCGTCGATGGTCAGGGTCAGCAGCCGGCCGTGCTGCACGACGATCTGCGATCCGTCGGAGACGGCGGTGTCCAGCGCGGGGGCGACGGTGTCGTGCTCGCCGACGGAGACGCCGGCGGAGTCGAGGGCGCCCTCGACGGATCCGGAGAAGGTGCCGACCTCCTGCACCTGCCCGTCGACGGTCACGGTGACGTCCTTGTGAGCGGCCAGCGCAATGCCGCCGCCGGCCACGAGGGCGACGACGAGCGCGGCGGCGCCGACCAGAACGGGCTTGCGCAGGGTGCGGCCGGTCTTCACCGCGGAGGTGTCGGAATCGGTCTCGGCGCCGATCGGCTCGAGGGTTTCGGTGGATCCGAGATTATCGTTGGAAGCCAAGGTAGTCGTCCTATTTTTCGTGGTTTCCGGGCAGGGGACAAACCAGGGCCGAATGATCAACAAATGGCGTGTTATCATTCCGACGATCAGCCACCGGTGGACCCGGACAATCGAGTCGATCCACTCTCGGTGATAGCCGCCGTCGTCGGTGACGGACCCAGTTGGGTTGTTCCCATCCCAGCTGCTATCACGAAACGATAAACGAACGGCAACGGTTGCGATACCCCTGTGGGCAAACTGTGGCGTAGCTGACACCGGCCAGCCAATGCAAACGTGATGTGGGTCACACGATTGACGATTGATTTTGCCGTCGTTTTACCTTGATCATGTCGGTTGCAAAGTGAATCGATCAAGAACGTCGTTCCCGGCAACCTCATATCAGCTCGTCAAGGACGCTACTACGAACGCGTGTACCGATTATCGGGCAAGAATTGGAGAATTGATGTGACCCGGAGGTCGACACCGATGTCAAGCCCCGCGAGCGGGGTGATTCACCGCTGACGTTCGCGCCGACTTTTCCGCCAAACGGAATCGGTGGGACCTGTGATCAGCCGGCGGCGTAACCGCACGCCCAGGGCGCCAGGCCGCGGGCGGCGTGGACCCGTTCGGCGATGGCGATCTGCTGGTCCTTGCTGGCCAGGTCCGCCCGTGACGCGTACTCGCCGCCACCGTTGCTCAGCCAGGTCCCGATGTCGAACTGCAGGCCGCCGTAGTAGCCGTTGCCGGTGTTGATCGACCAGTTGTTGCCCGACTCGCACGCCGCGATGGCGTCCCAGTCGACGCTCCAGCCGCCGGTCGGAGCCGGGGTGACCGGCTGAGATGCCGGCGGGGCAGCCGCGGCGACCCCGACGGGTGCCGGCACGGACGCCGGATCCGGTGCCGGCGAGCCGGCGACGACCGACGCATTTTGCCTGGTGCCGACCGTGATGATCTTCGCCTGCGGCTCGGTGACGACCGTGCGGCCGGTCTCGATGCGCGGACCGCTCTGCCCGTTGATCACCGTCGTGCGGTAGGTCACCTCGGCCACGCCCGGGTGACCGAGCCGGCTGACCGCGGTGACCCCGGCGGCCAGGCCGTCGTCCGGCACGGTCTGATCCGCGGGCTGGTCGATGGACTCTGTCACCGTGTCGGTCGCGTAGGCGATTCTGGTCACGGTGATCTGCAGGCCGTCGGCGATCGGCGTGGATCCGGCCGGGTCCACCGTGTCGTCCGGGCCGACGGACACCCCGGCGGCCGCGAGGACGTCGCCGACGGTGGCCTGGTCGGTGACCGTGGGAGCGGCCGGATCGGAGCCGACGACGAGCGTGACGGTAGGCAGGCTGGTCACGGTGATCGTGCCGCCGTCGGTCACCGGATCGCTCGCGGCCGGGATGACCCGGCGGCTCGCGTCGAGCCCGATGCCGGCCTCGGCCAGCAGGTCGCCGACGGTGCGCGCGGCGCTGGTCAGCTGCCGTGAGCTTGCGTCGACGGTCACGGTGACCGTGCGCAGCGTGTCCGCGGACAGGCTCAGGCCGTCCGCGGGGATCGCCCTGGACCGGTCCGCGGACAGCTTGTAGGCGGACGGATCCTGGCCCAACTCGGCCAGGGCCTGCTCGACGGTGCTCGCCGTGGTCCAGATCTCCCGGGTCTGACCGTCGATCGTCAGGGTGAGCAGCCGGCCGCGCCGGATCACGATCCGTGCGCCGTCGGAGACGTCCGAGTCCGGCGCCGGAACCACGGTGTCGTGCTCGCCGACCGTGATCCCGGCATCGTCCAGGACGCCCTGCACGGACTGCGCGGCGGTGCCGACCTGCTGCGACGCGTCGTCGATCACGACAGTCACCGTCTTGTGCCGGGCGAGCACGGTCCCGGCCGCGACGGCCAGCACGAGGACGACCACGCAGGCGGCCAGCGCGACGATCCGCGCGCGGCGGCCGCCGGACCGCTCCCGCGCCTGCGGCCTCGCAGGCACGTCCGACACGGTCACCTCGTCGACCGCGGATGCCGCTCCGCGGTCGGTGCCGATGTCGGGCGCTGGGTTCACGTCGCATCCACGGTCGTCGCGCCCGGGCAGGGGCAGGCCGCGTCCGCTACGCCCGGCCGACCGGCGGGCATAAAAAAGCAGGGCCTGCCCCCGACTGATCGGCTGTTGTCCCCAAGCCGATCGGTGCCGCCGACAGGTCCTGCCCCGAACGCAACCGGGCTTCCCCATCCCGGCTGTATCACGGAAGGGTAACGGTGTGAGCACGGTCCGGCAACTCACAGCGTGGGGATCGTCACGCCGCCGCCGGTCGGGCCTAGGCGTCGGCCCGCTCGATGCGGTAGACCGCGGTCGCGGTGGCGGTCAGCCGCTCGCCCAGCTCGGCCACGTCCTGCCCGCGCAGGTCGGCCAGCGCCCGGACGGTATAGGGCAGGGCATACGGCTCGTTGCGCTTGCCCCGATGCGGGTGCGGGGCCAGGAACGGCGCGTCGGTCTCCACCAGCAGCTGGCCGTCCGGCACCAGCCGGGCCGCGTCGACGAGGTCGCGGGCGTTGCGGAAACTGACCGGCCCGGCGAAGGACAGGTAGTACCCGGCGTCCACGCAGGCGCGGGCCATCGCCGCGTCGCCGGAGAAGCAGTGGAAGATCACCGTCGGCGGCGCACCCTCGGCGCGCAGGACGGCGAGCACCTCGTCGTGGGCGTCGCGGTCGTGGATCATCACCGGCTTGCCCAGCCGCTTGGCCAGGTCGATGTGCCAGGCGAACGCCTCCGCCTGCACGTCGTGCGGGGCGGCGTCCCAGTAGTGGTCCAGCCCGGTCTCGCCGATCGCCACCACCCGCGGGTCGGCGGCCAGCCGTTCGAGCTCGCGCCGGGCGGCCTCGTCCAGGGTGTCCGCGCGGGTGGGGTGCAGCGCGACCGCCGCGTACAGGTCGGGATGCCAGTGCGCGGCCTGCCCGACCCAGCGGGCCGAATCCAGGTCGTCGGCGACCGTGACCACCCGGTCGACACCGACGGCGGCGGCCCGGGCCATGGCCTGCCGGACCTCGTCGGCGGTGCGGCAGCCGCACGCGTCCAGGTGGGTGTGCGCGTCGGTGACCGGCGTGGGCAGCGGGTCGGGCGGCGGCACCATCGGACGGTCGGCCACCGCCGGGTGCGGTTGCCCGGTCACGCCCGGCCCGGCCTCATCCGATGGGCGCCCACGAGGGCCCGGTCTCGCCGAGGCCGGCGTCCAGCTTCGCGAACAGCGGCGTCGGCTTGGCCAGCGGACGGCCGACCTCGATGGCCCGGCGGCCCCAGGTCGCCTGCTCGTTCGCGTAATCGCCGGTGAGCACCGGATAGTCGACGACGTCCGGCACGCCGACCCCCTCGACGTCGTCGTCGAAGTCGGTGACCGTCCTGATCTCCGGCTGCGCGGCCCAGACGCCCTGCCCGCCGAGGGCCTCGAACACCGCCTGCGACGAGTGCGGCAGGAACGGGGTGAGCAGGGTCTTCGCGTCGTCGACGACCTGCAGGGCGGTGTGCAGCACGGTGCCCTGCCGTTCCGGATCGTCCTTGAGCTTCCACGGCTCGGATTCGGAGATGTACTTGTTGGCCAGCCCCACCACTCGCATGGCCTCGCCGGCCGCTGCCTTGAACCGGCTGCGGGACAGCAGGTCTCCGACCACCCCGAAGGCGGCGTCGGATGCCTTGAGTAGGTCGATGTCGGCGTCGATCGGCACGGTCGACGCCGGGATCGCCCCGAAGTTCTTGTGCGCCATGGAGACGGACCGGTTGACCAGGTTGCCCCACTCGTTCGCCAGCTCGAAGTTGTTGCGGCGCAGGAACTCGTCCCAGGTGAAGTCGGCGTCCTGGTTCTCCGGGCCGGCCACCGCGATGAAGTAGCGCAGCGGGTCGGGGCCGAACTCGCGCAGGAAGTCGCCGACGTAGATGACCGTCCGCCGCGAGGTGGAGAATTTCGAGCCGCTCATGGTGAGGAACTCGCTGGACACCACCTCGGTCGGCAGGTTCAGCGCGCCGAAGACGCCCGCGGTGCCGCCGTGCGCGCCGCGTCCGTCGTAGGCCAGGAGCTCGGCCGGCCAGATCTGCGAATGGAAGGTGATGTTGTCCTTGCCCATGAAGTAATAGGCGCGGGCGGCCTCGTCGCCGCCGTGCCACCAACGCTGCCAGGCATCCGGGTCCGGCTTGCCCCCCCGATCGGCACCGCCGCCGAACCGCCGCGCCCACTCGATCGACGCGGACAGGTAGCCGATGACCGCGTCGAACCACACGTACAGCTTCTTGTCCGGGCGATCTCGCCAGCCGTCCAGCGGAACCGGGATGCCCCAGTCGATGTCGCGAGTCATCGCCCGAGGCTTCAGGTCGTCCAACAGGTTCAGTGAGAACCGCAGCACGTTGGGCCGCCAGTCGGTGCGGGTGCGCAGCCAGGCGCCCAGCGCGTCCGCCAGTGCCGGAAGGTCCAGGAAGTAGTGTTCGGACTCGGTGAAAATCGGCTTCTCACCGTTGATCCGGGACCGTGGATTGATCAGGTCGATGGGATCGAGTTGGTTGCCGCAGTTGTCGCACTGGTCGCCGCGCGCCCCGTCGTACCCGCAGATCGGGCAGGTGCCCTCGATGTACCGGTCGGGCAGGGTGCGGCCGGTGGACGGCGAGATCGCCGACATGGTGGTCTGCGGGACGAAGTAGCCGTTGCGGTGCACGGTCCGGAACAGCTCCTGGACGACCGCATAGTGGTTGCGGGTGGAGGTCCGGGTGAACAGGTCGTAGCTCAGGCCCAGACCCTGCAGGTCCTGCACGATGACCCGGTTGTACCGGTCGGCCAACTCGCGCGGGCTGACGCCCTCCTGGTCGGCCTGCACCAGGATGGGCGTGCCGTGCTCGTCGGTTCCGGACACCATCAGCACGTCGTTGCCGGCCATCCGCTGATACCGGGAGAAGACGTCGGCGGGAACCCCGAATCCGGAAACGTGGCCGATGTGGCGGGGCCCGTTGGCGTACGGCCAGGCCACCGCGGTCAGAACGGTCGTGCTCATTCCGATCACCCTAGCCCCGACCCGGCCGGCGGTCGGCGGGTAGCCGGCCCGCGGTTCAGGCGACGGCGCGCAGCGCCTGATCGCAGCCGGTGCAGACCAGCCGCCGGGTGGCGTGGCGGCTCGGGTTGCCGGGCGTGGCGGGCGAACCGGCGTCCCGGGTCTCGCGCCGCACGCAGTCCTCGCAGACCGCGGCGCCGCAGTTGTGGCAGACCGCCACCGCCGGGGTGACGACTCCTCTGGTCAGGCAGTCGTAGCAGTTCACGGTTTCCTCCTGTTGACCGGGCCGCGGCCGCTCCGCGGCAGGACTCGGACGCCGGGCGCGGTGACGCCCGTCGTGCACGCAGGTGGATCGCAAGGGTCCCACCACTGGTGTACCGCAAGAATTGCGCTAACGCAATCGTTGCGAAACACTTGGTTTCATGCCAACGGATCAGGCCGATCGGGCCCTGCTGGATGCCGACGTCGAAGCGGTCCTGGCCGGGTCCCGGGTGCTGGTCGCGGTGGCCGCCGAGTCCCTGCTGGAGGTGGACGACGTGGTCACCGTGCCGCAACTGCGGGCGTTGATGATCCTCGCGACCCGGGGGCCGCTGTCCCTGACCACGCTGGCCGAACAGATGGGCATCCATCCCTCGAACGCGACCCGCACCTGCGACCGGCTGGTCGCGGCGGCCCTGCTCGACCGGCGGGACGACCCGGCCGACCGACGGCACCTGCTGCTGGAACTCACGCCGGCCGGGCAGGAGCTCATCGACGGGGTGGTGGCCAGACGCCGCGCCGCCATCGCCCGCATCCTGCAGCGCATGCCCGCCACCCACCGGCGGGCCCTCGGCCGTGCCCTGGCCCACTTCGCCGCCGCGGCGGGCGAACCGCGGCCGAAGGACCTGTGGGCCCTCGGCTGGGTCGGCTGACCGCGCCGGATCACGCCCGATGCCGCGCTCCCGACTAGCCACAAATGCAGCTTCGATGGGTCCGGGAACGTGCATTTGGGGCAAGTCGGGTAGCACGAGGGTCAGGCGGTCTGCTCCTCGCTGCGGTCGCCGGACCACAGCGTGTGGAAGACCCCGGGGCGGTCGACCCGCTGATAGGTGTGCGCGCCGAAGAAGTCCCGCTGCCCCTGGATCAACGCCGCCGGCAGCCGCTCGCTGCGCAGCCCGTCGTAGTAGGACAGCGCGGCGGCGAACCCCGGCGTCGGGACCCCGTTCGCGACCGCGTAGCCGGCGACCCGGCGCCACGCGTCCTGCGCGTCGGTGATCGCGGCGGTGAAGTACGGGGCGAGCAGCAGCGACGCCGGCACCTGGGACTGGTCGGTGACGTCGTACGCCTCGGTGATCCGGTTCAGGAACTTCGCCCGGATGATGCAGCCGCCCCGCCAGATCCGGGCGACCGCACCGACGTTGATGTCCCACCCGTACTCCGCCGCGCCGGCGTGGATCTCGTCCAGGCCCTGCGCGTACGCGACGATCTTGGAGGCGTACAGGGCGATCCGGACGTCCTCGACGAACGCGTCCACGCCGGCCGGCGGCGTGGGGGTCGGCCCGGGCAGCGCCCCGGCCGCCGCGGCCCGCTGCGACCCCTGGGAGGACAGGCCGCGGGCGAACACCGCCTCGGCGATCCCGGACACCGGCACCCCCAGGTCCAACGCGGTCTGCACGGTCCAGGTGCCGGTGCCCTTCATCCCCGCAGCGTCCTTGACGATGTCCACGAACGGTGCCCCGGTCGCGGCGTCCACCTGGGCCAGCACCTGGGCGGTGATCTCGATCAGGAACGAGTCCAGATCTCCGGAGTTCCACTCGGCGAAGATGTCCCCGATCTGCGCCGGGGACAGGCCGGCACCGCGGCGCAGCAGGTCGTAGGCCTCGGCGATGAGCTGCATGTCGGCGTACTCGATGCCGTTGTGCACCATCTTCACGAAGTGCCCGGCCCCGTCGGTGCCGATGTGGGTACAGCACGGCACGCCGTCGACGTGGGCGGAGATGCGCTCCAGGATCGGCCCGAGGGAGGTGTACGACTCGGCCGAGCCGCCCGGCATGATCGACGGCCCGTTCAGCGCCCCTTCCTCACCGCCGGACACCCCACAGCCCACGAAGTGAATCCCGCGCTCGGCCAGGGCGGCCTGCCGGTGCCGGGTGTCGGCGAACTGGGCGTTGCCGCCGTCGATGATGATGTCCCCGGGCTCGACCAGGTCCGCCAGCTCGTCGATCACCGCGTCGGTCGGCCCGCCCGCCTTCACCATGATCAGGATCTTGCGGGGCACCGCCAACGACGCCACGAAATCGGCCACGGTTTCGGACGGCACGAATGTCCCCGCTGTGACATCGGACCCGTGCTCTTCGATCAACGCCTGGGTCTTGGCGTAGGACCGGTTGTGCACCGCCGTCACGAAGCCGTTCCGCGCGAAGTTCCGAGCCAGGTTCGACCCCATCACCGCCAACCCCGTCACACCGATATCAGCCAGCGGGGTGGATGCAGCGTCACTCATGACAGGGCTCCCAGGCGTTGGTTGGGCCGACGACATCCCAAAGCCTTCCGCACCCGCCGGAACCCCGCCCACCGGGGTGGCCCCGGCGGGAATCAGGCCAGCGCAGCCTTGACCGCGGCGGCGATCCGGGCGCCGTCGGCGCGGCCCTCGGCGCGCGCCTGCACGTCCTTGACCACCACTCCCATCTGGCGCATCGTCGGGGCGGAACCCGTTGCCGCAGTGACGGAGTCGATGGCCCGGCGGACCAGCGCGGCGATCTCGTCGTCGGTCAGCGGCCTGGGCAGGTAGCCGGAGAGCACATCGGCCTCGGCCCGCTCCTTCGCCGCCTGCTCGGGCCGGCCCGCGGTCTCGAACGCCTCGGCAGCCTCGGCCCGCTTGCGTACCTCCTTGTTCAACACGGCGACGATCTCGACGTCCGACAGCTCCTTGGCGGACGTGCCGGCCACCTCCGCGTTGGTGACGGCGGCGAGGGCCAGGCGCAGGGTCGCCGTGGTCAGGGCGTCGCGAGCCTTCATCGCGGCGGTCAGATCCGCGCGCAGCCGCTGCTTCAAACCGGTGTCGGTCATCGTCTCCTCCGTTCGCGCCGCGTGGCCCGGCGCCCGGACGAGGGTTCCAGGACCTGGGTTGACAGTCAAAGCTAATGCTATTAGCTTTTCGGCTATGACAACGAGCCACGATGCCGCGCCACCGACTCGGTTCCTCGATCGTGGGCCCGGTCGCATCGCCTACGACGTGACGGGCGACGGCCCCTTGGTGGTGGCCGTGCCGGGCATGGGCGACCTGCGACGCACCTTCCGGCACCAGGTGCCGGCACTGGCCGGCGCGGGTTTCCGGGTCGCGACGATGGACCTGCGCGGGCACGGCGACAGCGACGCCACCTTCGACAGCTACGACGACGAGGCGGCGGCGTCCGACGTCCGGGCGCTGGTGCACCAGCTGGGCGGGCCGGCACTGCTGATCGGCAATTCGATGGGCGCCGGCGCCGTCGTCCTGGCCGCCGCGAACGATCCCGACGCGGCATCCGGCCTGGTGCTGATCGGTCCGTTCGTCCGCAACGTGCCGATCGGCCCGGTCAAACGACTGCTGCTGCGAACGGCGACGAGCGGGCCCTGGGCCGCGGCGGCGTGGTCGAGCTACCTCCCGTCGCTGTACCCGGGCCGCCGCGACGAGGACTTCGCCGACCATCGTCGATCGATCCGGCTGGCCATGCGGCGGCCGGGCCGGCGGCGCGCCTTCAGCGCCACCACCCGCACCTCGCATGCACCGGCGGAGGCCGCTCTCCCGGCCGTCCGCTCGCCCACCCTGGTGATCATGGGCGCGAAGGACCCGGACTTTCCCGATCCGGCCGCCGAGGCCGCGCTGGTCGCCGGGCGGCTGTCCGGCCGATCGCTGCTGATCGAAGATGCGGGCCACTATCCGCATGCCGAGTTCCCGGAACGCACCACGCCGGCGATCGTCGACTTCGCCCGCGCGGTCACCGCCGGCCGCTCCGGCGCCGCGCGTGCCTAGGGCCGGCCTGTCCCGCACCCGGGTGGCCGACCGGGCTGCCGTGCTCGCCGACGAGAAGGGTTGGGATCAGCTGACTCTCGCCGCAGTCGCGGACAGCTTCGGGGTACGCCTGCCCAGCCTGTACAAGCACGTCGGTTCGCTGGCACAGTTGCGCCGGGACGTCTCGGTACGCGGCGCACGCGAGCTGTCGGACGCCCTGATGGCGTCGGCGGTCGGACGGTCGGGCACGCCGGCGCTGCAGGCGATGGCCGTCGCCTACCGGCAGTTCGCCCGATGTCACCCCGGCTGGTACGCCGCGTCCGTGGTCGCCCCGGCCCCCGGCGACGACGAGCACGAGCAGGTGGCGGGCCGGATCGTCGGCGTGCTGGCCGCGGTGCTCGCGGAGTTCGGGCTCGCCGGTGACGACGCGATCCACGCCATCAGGGCGCTGCGCGCGCTGCTGCACGGATTCGTCGCGCTGGAGGCGGCCGGCGGTTTCGCCCTACCGCAGGACCTGGACGAGAGCTACCGGCGGATGGTCGACGGCTATGCCCGGTCACTGACCTCGCCGGCCGGCGCGGCCGCCGCCCGGTCCGCACCCGTGCCGCTGCCGGATTCGCGCCGGCTGCCGGATTCAGGTCCACTGCCGGATTCAGGTCCACTGCCGGATTCGCGCCGGTGACCCACCGCGGCCGCGTACACCACTCGCCGGGGTAGGCCCGAGCGGGTCGCGACCTCGTCCACCGCGTCCCGCCGGGTCCGGCCCGCGGCCACCAGCCCGTCGACCAGCGCGGCCAGCTCCACCTCGCCCGGCACCGCGGCCGCCACGGCCGGGGCTCCCCCGACCACCAGCGTGATCTCCCCGCGCAGTCCGTCGCCCGCCGCCGCCAGCAGGTCGGCCAGGCTGCCCCGGAGGATCTGCTCGTAGGTCTTGGTCATCTCGCGGCACAGCACGGCCGGCCGGTCCGCGCCGAAGGCGTCCCGCATCGCGGCCAGCGTGTCGGCCACCCGATGCACCGACTCGAAGAAGACCATCGTCCGCCGCTCGGCGGTCAGCTCGGCCAATGCCCGAGCACGATCCCCCGACTTGCGCGGCAGGAACCCCTCGAAGCAGAACCGGTCCGAGGGCAACCCGGACAGCGCCAGCGCGGTGATCACCGCAGACGGGCCGGGAACGCAGGTCACCGGCAGGCCGGCCGCGGCGGTGGCGGCGACCAGCCGATAGCCGGGGTCGGACACCGACGGCATCCCGGCATCGGTCAGCAAGACCACCGTGCGGCCGTCGCGCATCCGGTCCAGCAGGCCGGGGATGCGCGCCCGCTCGACGGCCTCGTAGTACGAGACCACGGATCCGGTCATCGTCACGTCCAGCTCGGCGGCCAGCCGGCGAAGCCGCCGGGTGTCCTCGGCGGCGATCACGTCGGCCTCGGCCAGCACCTGGCGCAGCCGGTTCGACGCGTCGTCCACGCGCCCGAGCGGAGTGCCGGCCAGCACCAGTCCCCCGGGCTTCACGCCGGCTGTCATGGCCTCACCCTACGATCGTGCGCATGTCAGCTCCGCCGTCCGTGGTCGACCCGGACACCGACGAGGCGGAGTACGCGACCACCGACGTCGAGGACCCGGACGGTCTGGATCGGCCGGATCCCGCGGCGACCGTGGTGCCGATCGGCGACGTCCCGCCGCTCGAGCCACCGGTTCGGCCGGCCCGCCGGCTGCGTCCGCCGCCACCGACGGATCGGATCCGCGGCTGGGTCGTCACCGGCATCATCACGTTCATCGCGGCCCTGGTGCGGCTGGTGGACATCGGCGGTGCCACCGACGGCGGCACCCCGCTGTTCGACGAGAAGTACTACGCCATCCAGGCGTGGGAGATGCTCCGCAACGGCGGGGTCGAGGACAACCAGGCGTTCGGCGTCGTGGTGCACCCGCCGCTGGGCAAGCAACTGATCGCGATCGGCGAGTGGTTGCTCGGCTACACCCCGACCGGCTGGCGGCTGGCCTCGGCGGTGGCCGGCATCGTGTCCGTCCTGTTGATCATCCGGGTGGTGCGCCGGATGACCGGTTCCACCCTGCTCGGCGGGATCGCCGGGGTGCTGCTGATCTGCGACGGCGTCAGCCATGTGATGGCCAGGACGGCCCTGCTGGACGTGTTCCAGGAGGTGTTCGTGCTCGGCGCGTTCGCGTGCCTGATCGCCGACCGCGACCAGGTGCGGACCCGGCTCGCCGCGGCGGTCGCCGACGGGACCGTCGTCGCCTCCCGGTTCGGCATCGCGCTCGGCGCCCGCTGGTGGCGGTTCGGCGCCGGTGTCCTGCTCGGCCTGACCACCGCGGTGAAGTGGTCCGGCGCGTACTGGGTGATCGCGTTCGCCGCCCTGTCGCTGATCTGGGACATGCAGGCGCGGCGCGAGGCCGGCATCCGGCGTCCGGTGCGAGCGGGTCTGCGGCGCGACCTGCTGCCGACGTTCTGGTCGCTCACCGTCGTCCCGTTGCTGGTCTACGTCGGGTCCTGGTGGGCCTGGTTCGCGTCGGAGACCGGCTGGCCGCGCCACACCCTCGTCGCGGTGGAGAGCAACCGATCGGACTGGAAGAGCGGGTTCCTGTACGAGCTGGCTCACCTGTGGCAGAACACCCTGTGGCAGTGGACGTGGAAGATGCTCGACTTCCACGCCCACCTGCTCACCCCGACCGACCCGAGCAAGCGGCATCCCTGGGAGTCCAAGCCCTGGACCTGGCCGCTGGGCACCCGGCCGGTGCTGTACTACTCGCCCGCGGACGGGCCCGGCTGCGGCGACGGGGCCACCGACTGCGTGCGCCGGATCTTCCTGATCGGCACCCCGGCGTTGTGGTGGATCTCGCTGTTCGTGCTGCTCTGGGCGCTGTGGAAGGCGATCGGGCGACTCGACTGGCGGTACGCCGCGGTCCTGGTCGCCTACGGCGCCGGGTATCTGCCCTGGTTCACCAACCTGGACCGGCAGATGTACTTCTTCTACGCCACGCCGCTGGCTCCGTTCCTGGTCATCGGCATCGCGCTGGTGCTCGGCGACATCCTGGGCCGCGCGCGTTCCGGGGTCGAGCGGCGGTACACGTCGATCGCCGTCGTCGCGTTGTACGTCGGGCTCGTGGTGGCCAACTTCATCTGGCTCTGGCCGATCCTGAACGGCGAACCGATCACCCACGCGCAGCTGACCATGGAGACCTGGCTGCCCTCCTGGGGGTGATCGGCTCGCCAGTCGATCGACGTTCGCCGACCGGCCGGCCGCGCGGATCCCCATCGTGCTGGCGGACGCGCCGCCGCCCGCCCGCCGGGTTTCGGTGGCCCCCCCGCCCGGCCGGAGTTCGCTGATCATCTCCGCGCATCCGTGCCCGGTTTGCCCGGTTCGGCGCGGGATTGATCAGCGAACCTCCGGCACGCACCTGGCTTCGCTGATCATCTCCGTGCATTCGTGCCCGGTTTGCCCGGTTCGGCGCGGGATTGATCAGCGAAACAGGTGGAACCCACACCCAACCGCACCCGGCCGCACAAACCGCCCCCGGTCGACGGCCGCCTCCCGGCGAAGCCAGCCTCCGCCGAACGTGGGCCGAGCGTGGGCCGAGCGTGGGCCGAGCGTGAGCCGAACGCAGGCTCAGCGCAGCGTCAGCGCAGGTCGGCGAGCCGCTCGGCCAGCCGCAGCGCGTCGTGCGGGGCGTGCGCCTGGCCGTCGTTGTCGAAGTACACGAATACCTGCCGCACGCCCGGCGTGGCCACCCACCCGCGGACCCGGTCCGCCCACCAGGCGATGCCCTGGTCGGAGTAGCCGCTGCGATACAGCTCCCGGTCCCCGTGCAGCCGCACGTAGGCCAGGTCGGCGGTGACCTGGTCCACCCAGGTGTACCGGCCGGCGGTATCGGCGACCACCAGCGCCACCCCGAATTGCCGGCACAGGTCGTAGAACGAATCGCAGGCGAACGAGTCGTGCCGCACCTCGACCGCGTGCCGTACCGGCTCGGCCGGAACACCGGCGGCCGGCGTCGGCTCCTCGCCGAATCGGTCGCGGATCCGGTCCACCCCGGCCTGCGCCAGCGCCGCGGCCGCGCCCCTGGTCCGTGGCAACGCGGAGAAGAACGCCGACATCCGGTCTTCGCGATAGCCGAGCATCGGCGGCAGCTGCCAGAGCAGCGGGCCGAGCTTGCCACCCAGGTCCAGCAGACCCGACGCGAAGAACGCGGCCAACGCGTCGTCGACGCCGGTCAGTTTCTTCATGTGGGTGATGAACCGGCTGCCCTTGACCGCGAAGACGAATCCGTCCGGGGTGCCGTCGCGCCACCGGGCGAAGCTGCTCGGCCGCTGCAGGGAATAGAACGGGCCGTTGAGTTCCAGGGTGTCGAACGCCCGTGACACGTACTCCAGTTCGGACCGCTGGGGCAATCCCGGCGGGTAGAACGCGCCGCGCCGCCAGTGCGGATAGCGCCAGCCGGACAGCCCGATCCGGATCTGCGCCCGGCCGGCCGCCGTCACCGCGAGATCACCGCAGGATCACCGCGCCGCCACCACCCCGGTCAACCGGCCGGCGGATCGGACCCCGGATCCGACCCCTGATCCGCGCCGCCGCCCGACCCCAGGGCCGACTCGATCCGGTCGACCTTGCCGGCCATTTCGCCGGTGTGCCCGGGCCGGATGTCCGCCTTCAGCACCAGGCTGACCCGGCTGCCGTATCGGCCGACCACATCGCAGGCCTGCTTGATCACCGCCATGCACTCGTCCCACTCACCCTCGAGGGTGGTGAACATCGAGTCGGTGCGGTTGGGCAACCCGGACTCGCGGACGACCCTGACGGCCGCCGCCACCGCGGCGGACACCGACCCGGCGGCGTCGACGCCACCCAACTCACCGACCCCCGCGGGGGCGACCGAGAACGCCACCAACATGCCGACACCGTAGCTCCGCCGCCGACCCGGCGACCGTGCCCGGGCCTTCGCAGGGAAAGCGCGGATGCATCCCTACGATGAATCCGGACGAGCATCCGGACGAGCACCGTCCGGCGAACGGGGGACCGGACGCGACGACGTCGTCGACGGCACCACCGCCGAGACGGCCCGTTCACCGGAACGAGTGACTCGAGGCAGGGGGCTCGCGATGAACGCGCCGGTCAAGGACTCACCGACGCCGACGGCTGGCGGCCCCGGCCGCGCCGCCCGAGTGCGGGCGTTCCTGGTCGGCCAGGGCCGGCAGGCGAGCCGGAGCCCAGTCACGCTCGCCCTGATCGCGCTGATCTGGGTGCTCGGCGCCGTCACCGGCAGCCTGCCGGCCGGCCCACCGGCGGACGCGGAGGCAGGCAACGACCTGCTCGCCCAGGTCGGCGCCGGGGTGCAGAACCTGACCAACGGGCACGTCTGGACGTTCGTCACCTCGGCCGTCTTCGCCTCCGACCTGTGGATCTACATCGGCTCGACGGCGCTGGTGCTCGTCGCCGGGGTGCTGTACGAGCGGCGGCACGGCAGCCTGCAGACCGCGTGGATGGCGCTGGCGGTGCAGGCGGTGGGCGCCGGAATCGGCGTGTGCGCGATCTGGCTGGCCTCGCAGCTGGACTGGACCTGGGCGGACGACCTGGCCGCCGAATTCGCGGTCGGACCGTCGATGCTGGTCGCCGGCCTGCTGATGGCGTTCAGCGGCGGCTGCTCGGCGCTGTGGCGGCGCCGGATCCGGCTGACCGTGCTCACCGTGTGCCTGGTCATGCTGCTCTACGGCGGGCAGGCGATCGACGTGCTGCGCGTGGGCACCGCGCTGGTCGGGCTGGTCGCCGGCGTGCTGCTGCTGCACACCGGGGAACGTCACCTCACGGCGCCATCCAGCCGGCGGGAGACCCGCATCCTGGTCGCGCTGGTGGTGGCCGCCACGGCGCTGGGCCCGATCCTCGTCGCGTTCACCGGCGGGGGCGGGGTCGACGCCCCGTTCGCCGCCGTCGGCCTGCTCTACATCGGCGTGGACGTCACGCTCGGCAATCCGATCGGCGTGGCCGACACGATCATGGCGTTGATCCCCGCGCTGCTGGTGCTGGTGGTCGCCGCCGGGCTGCGCCGGGGACGGCTGTTCGCGTGGTGGGCGGGCATCGTCATGCATGTGCTGCTGGTGCTGTTGGGCACCGTCTTCATGGTCGCCTACCTCGCGTCGCTGGCCGACACCGGCGACGACCTCATCGACGACGGCTTCAACTACGTCACCTACCTGCTGCCGCTGGTGCTGGTCCCGCTCGCCGTGCTGGTCCTGCTGCTGCTCACCCGGCGGGTGTTCACCGTCCACGCCCCCGCAGGCACGTATCGCCGGCTCGGGCTGATCGTGCTCGGCACCTTCCTGGGTCTGTGGACCCTCTACGTGATCGTCGGCGCCGTGCTGAGCAAGGACTTCGCCATCGGTGATCCGAGCGCCGGCACCAGCCCGAGCGTGAGCGACTTCATCCTGGACTTCCCGTTGCAGCTGTTGCCCAACGGCTACGACGACATCGTCGGACCGAACATCACCGCGACCGGCGGCGGGTTGGCCCTGTTCGTGGCCGACTGGGCACCGGTCGCGTTCTGGTTCGTGGTGCTGCTCGGGATGCTGCGGACCTTCGTGACCGCCCAGGTCACGAATCAGGACGCGGACCGGGAACGGGCCGGGCAGATCCTGCGTCAGCACGGGATCACCACCCTGGCCTACATGACGACCTGGCACGGCAACAGCTACTGGTTCTCCGCCGACGGCCGGTCGTACGTCGCCTACCGGGTCGAGGGCGGCGTGGCCATCACCACCGGCGATCCGGTCGGGCCCGCGGACGACCTGGAGCGCACCATTGACGAGTTCGTCGCCTTCTGCAACGACCACGCCTGGACGCCCTGCCTGTACAGCACCACCGAGTCGACCAAGCGGGCCACCGACCGGCTGGGGTGGCCGAGCCTGCAGGTTGCCGAGGAGACGGTGCTGCGGCTCGGCTCGCTGGCGTTCAGCGGCAAGAAGTTCCAGGACATCAGGTCCTCGATCAGCCGGGCCAAGAAGGCCGGCATCGACGCGGAGTGGATCGTGTTCCCGGACGCGCCACTGGCCATTCGGGACCAGATCGAGGCGATCTCCGAGGAGTGGGTGTCGGACAAGGCCCTGCCCGAGATGGGCTTCACTCTCGGCGGCATCGACGAGCTCAACGACAAGAACGTGCGCTGCCTGATCGCCGTCGACGCCGACCGCACCGTGCACGGGGTGACCAGTTGGATGCCGTCCTACCGGGACGGTCGGCCCGTCGGATGGACCCTGGACTTCATGCGCCGGCGCAGCGCCGGCGACGTCAAGGGGATCATGGAGTTCCTCATCGGCACTGCCGCGCTGGACGTGCAGAAGGAGGGCGCCGAGTTCCTGTCCATGTCCGGCGCTCCGCTGGCCCAGGCGAACCCGGACTCGGAACTGACCGGCGTGCAGAAGATGCTGGAGTACATCGGCAAGACCATGGAACCGGTGTACGGCTTCCGCTCGCTGCTGCGGTTCAAGGCCAAGTTCCAGCCCGAGTACGAGCCCATGTACATGTGCTACCCGGAGACGGCCGCGCTGCCGCGCATCGGCATGGGCATCAGCCACGCCTACCTGCCGCACCTGACCATGGCGCAGACCGTGCGCATGGTGGGCCAGCTGCGCTGACAGCCGTCAGCCGCCCGCGGCGGCGACCGCGGCGGCCAGCTCGTCCCTGGTCATGGTGGAGCGGCCGGGGATCTCCAGACGTTGCGCCGTGCGGTAGAGCTCGGCCCTGGTCGGCTGCCCGCTCGCCGGCGCGGCGGCCGGCCGGCCCGAGGTCTCCGGCGAGCTGGTGACGGCCGAACGGCGGGGCGCCGGGCGCGGAGTCGGCCGACGTCGCGGCGGGGCCGGCGCGTCGGCGGTGGTGGGCCGAGTAGCGGACCCGGTTCCGGCCGGGCGGTCGGCGGCGGCCGGTTGGGCGACCGGGCGGGCCTCCGCCGCTTCCGCGGGCGCGGGCCGGGGGCTCGGGGTCGATGTCGCCGGCGTCGTGGTTTCGGCCGACGGTGTGGTCACCGGTGTGGGTTTCGGCGGCGCGGGCTCCTCCCGGGCCGCGACGCGCCGAACGCTGGCGGCCTTGCCGACCTTCGGCCCTTTACCGGCCTTTTCCGCCTTTCCGGCCTGCCCGGCCTTCTGCGCTTTCTCGGCGGCGCGGCGGGCGGCCTTCTTGCCGGCGTCCTTCCTCACCTTCTTCGGGGCGTCCTTCGCGGCCTGAGGTGCCGACTGCTGGGCCGATTTCCGTGCTGCTTTCTTGGCCGCCTTGGCGGCCTTCTTGGCTTCCTTCTTCGCGGCCTTCTTGGACAGCTCCCGCTTGTCGGCCTTGCTCGCCTTGCCCTTGCTCGCCGACTTCTTCTTCTTGGCCACGGGATCCTCCTGGACGACGCCGGCCGCCGGCTCGGTTCAAACTGAGAGCGACACCGCCGGGACCGCTGCCTGGAACCTCATCACATCGATCGCCCACAGGCCATCCGACCGGCCGAGCGTGCGTCATCCCGCGGTACTCGCCCGATCGGGGTCGTAGATGTCCGGCTCGACGTACATCACCCGGGCCGCCGGCACCGCCTCCCGCACCCGCGCCTCCACCGCGTTGATCGCGCCGGCCACCGCTCCGGCCGAGGCGGTCGGCGCCACCGCGATCTTCATCGCGACCAGCAACTCCTCCGGCCCGAGGTACAGCGTCTTCATGTGGATGATCCGCTCCACGTCGTCGCCGGCCACCGCGGCGGCCCGGATCGCGTCGGTGTCCTCCGCGGACGCGCCCTCGCCCACCAGCAGGCTCTGCGTCTCGATACCCAGCAGCACCGCGACCGTGACCAGCAGCAGGCCGATCATGATCGTGCCCACGCCGTCCCACACGCCGTTGCCGGTGAGTACCGCGACGCCGACGCCGAACAGCGCGAAGACCAGGCCGACCAGCGCGGCGATGTCCTCCAACACCACCACCGGCAGCTCGGGTGCCTTGGCCCGCCGGACGAACTGCAGGATCGAGATGCCCCGCCGCTGGGCCGCGGATTCCTTGAGCGCGGTCCGCAGGGAGAAGGACTCCAGCAGGATCGAGATGATCAGCACGGCGATCGGCAGCCAGGGCACGTCGATCGGCTCCGGATGCTCGATCTTGTGCACGCCCTCGTAGATGGAGAACACGCCGCCGACGCTGAACAGGATGATCGAGACCAGGAAAGCGAAGACGTACCGCTCCCGGCCGAATCCGAAGGGATGCTCGGGGGTGGCCGCCCGCTTGGCCCGGCGCCCACCGATGATCAGCAGCACCTGATTGCCGGAGTCGGCCAGCGAGTGCACGGACTCGGCCAGCATCGACGTCGATCCGGAAACCAGGTAGGCCACGAACTTGGTGGCCGCGATACCCAAGTTGGCCATCAGCGCGGCGATGATCGCCCTGGTTCCGCCCTCGGTGCTCATGCCCCCGCCTTCCCGGATCGCCTCGCTAGCTCGGCCATGCCGCCGATTCTCGCCGACGCCGGGGCATCCGCGCCGTCCGCCACCCAGGACCGCACCGGGTTCTGCCCACGCGACCGACCCGAACCGGGCCGCCTCGCCACACGTCGGCGACAATCCTGTTCATGCCGCCGCAACATGATGGTCCTACGGTCCCTGCCATGGCGGATCTGTTCGAGGACTACCCGTTCGGTCGGGCCTGGGATGAGATGTTCGCCGCGCCCGGCGAGATCCGGGCGGCGTACGAGTCGGTGTTCGCCGCCCTGCAGACCATGGACGCGGCCGACCTCAAGGCCAGGGCCGACATCATGGGCCGCACCTTCCTGGACCAGGGCATCACCTTCGCCCTCGGTGGGGTGGAGCGGCCCTTCCCGTTGGACCTGATCCCGCGGATCGTCACCGCCGCCGAGTGGCAGACCGTGCAGAACGGGGTGCCACAGCGCATCCGCGCGCTGGAGGCGTTCCTGGCCGACTGCTACGGGCAGGGCCGCATCTTCGACGACGGGGTGGTTCCCCGGCGGCTGGTCACCACGTCGCCGCACTTCCACCGCCAGGTCATGGGGATGACTGCCCAGGACGGGGCGCGGATCGTCATCTCCGGCGTCGACCTGATCCGGGACGAGAACGGCGAGTTCCGGGTGCTGGAAGACAACGTCCGCATTCCGTCCGGGGTCTCCTACGTGCTGGAGAACCGGCAGGCGGTCACCCAGGTGCTGTCCGAAGCCGGCGCCGACCAGCTCGTCCGGCCCGTGTCCGAGTACCCGGGACAGCTGCTGGCCGCACTGCGCGCGGTCGCGCCGTGGAACGTCACGGACCCGAACGTGGTGGTGCTCACCCCCGGCGTCTACAACTCCGCGTACTTCGAGCACACCCTGCTGGCCCGGGAGATGGGCGTCGAGCTGGTCGAGGGCCGCGACCTGATCTGCCGCAACAACCGGGTGTTCCTGCGCACGACCTCCAGCGAGATGCCGGTGCACGTCATCTATCGCCGGGTCGACGACGACTTCCTGGACCCGATGCAGTTCCGCCCGGACTCGCTGCTCGGCTCCCCCGGGCTGGTCAACGCGGCCCGGGCCGGCAACCTGACCATCGCCAACGCGGTGGGCAACGGGGTGGCCGACGACAAGCTGGTCTATACCTACGTGCCGGACATCATCCGCTATTACCTCAGCGAAGAACCGATCCTGAAGAACGTCGACACCTACCGGATGGAGGTGCCCGACCATCGGGAGTACGCGCTCGAGCATCTGTCCGAACTGGTGCTCAAGCCGGTGGACGGCTCCGGCGGCAAGGGCATCGTCATCGGGTCGAAGGCCGACCGGGTCGTGCTGAACAAGGCCAGGCAGACGATTCTGGAGAACCCGCGCGGCTGGATCGCGCAGCGGGAGATCGCGCTGTCCACGGTGCCCACGCTGATCGGGGACAAGATGCGGCCACGGCACGTGGACCTGCGGCCGTTCGCGGTGAACAACGGGCGCTCGGTCTGGGTGCTGCCCGGCGGGTTGACCCGGGTCGCGCTGCCGGAGGGCGAGCTGGTGGTCAACTCCTCGCAGGGCGGCGGGTCCAAGGACACCTGGGTGCTCGGCGGCTCGGCCGATCCGGAGCCCGAGCCGGCGGCCGACGCCACCCAGGTGATGAGCGCCCTGGACTTCTCCGCGTTCCACCAGCCGGTGAGCCCGCCGGAGCAGACGTTCGGCTTCCGCGCGCAGCACGAGCAACAGCAGCAGGCCACCACCGGTCAGGAGGAACGGCAGTGCTGAGCCGGATCGCCGAGTCCCTGTACTGGCTCGGTCGTCACGTCGAACGGGCGGACTGCACGGCCCGCATCCTGGACACCTACCTGCATCTGCTGCCGGCCGGCTCGTGGCAGGCCGACCATCAGGTGATCCGGTCGCTGCTGGACTCGATGGGCCTGGCCGACGACGAGACGGTCGGCACCGGCAGCCAGGCCGACTCCGGCCAGTTGGTCCGGGCCCTGGTGTTCGACAGCGAACGGCCCTCGTCGGTGGCCGGCGCGCTGACCGCCGCCCGGGACAACGCCCGCGGCGTCCGGGACGCCATTCCGCTGGACGTGTGGGAGTGCCTGAACGTGACCTGGCACGGCCTGCGGACGCGGGAGGCCGGGGGCGCCGGACCCCATGTGTTCCTGCGCTGGGTCGGTGAACGCTGCGCGATCGCCAACGGCCTGGTGTCCGAGGTGATGAGCCATGACGAGGGCTGGCAGTTCCTGGTCGTCGGACGTTCCCTGGAACGGGCGGACATGACGATCCGGCTGCTGGCGGCCGCGGAGTCGGAGACCGGTTCGGTGCCGCCGTGGCGGGCGCTGGTCAGTGCCTGCGGCGGCTGGGAGCCGTACGTGCGCAACTACGGGGGCAGCATCGGGCAGCGCACCGCGTACGAGTTCGTACTGCTGGACCGGATGTTCCCGCGGTCGGTCATCCGGTCGCTGACCACGGCGGAGTCCTGCCTGGCCGAACTGGAGGCGGTCGGCGCCACCCGGTACATGGACCCGCGGCGCGACCCGTCCTCGGCGCGGCGGATCGTCGGACGGACCCGGACCGGGCTGGACTACCGCACCGGCACCGAGCTGGCCGCCGACCGGGAGCACCTGCTGGCCACCCTGCAGCGGACCGTGTACAGCGCGCACACGGCGGTCACCAAGTCCTTCTTCCGCCGGGAGGACGCGGTCACCTGGGCGAACATCGGCACGGAAGGCGGGGCAGCATGACTCCCGGACCCGAGGACGGCACCGATCTGGCCCAGTACCAGGCACCGGTCACGCCGATGCCGGAGATCTGGCGACTGCTGATCGTGCACCGCACGGTGGTGACCTACCCGGACACCGTGACGACGTCGTACAACGAGGTCCGCATGCAGCCCAACGACGAGCCCGGCCAGGCGGTGCTGTCGGCCCGGCTGGAGATCGACCCGTTCGAGGGTGTGCTGTCCTACGTCGACTACTTCGGCACCCGCGTCTCTGCGTTCGACATCCACCGGCCGCACCGGCACCTGGCGGTCACCGCGACCACGACCGTGGAGACCTTCCCGCCGGCGGGCAGCTGGCCCGCCGCCGAGGCCGCCGGGTGGAACGTGGCCCCCCGACCGGGTACCGCGATGAGCTGGCCGGAGCTGACCGCCTCCGACTGTGAGGACCGGTTCGAGGAGTACCTCACGCCGACGCCGCTGACCGAGCTCGACGACGAGCTGACCGGGATCGCCGCGGAGATCAAGGAGTCCTCCGCCGACCCACGGCAGGCGGCCCGCGCGGTCTGCGAGTGGGTGCACCGCACGCTGGCCTACGAGGCCGGCGCCACCGGCGTGCACACCTCCGCGGTCGAGGCGTACCTGGCCCGGCGGGGTGTCTGCCAGGACCTGTCCCACCTGGCGATCGGCATGCTGCGGTCGATGGGCGTGCCGACCCGGTACGTGTCCGGGTACCTGCACCCGGGTGGCACCGTGGAGATCGGCAAGGCGGTCGTCGGCGAGTCGCACTCCTGGATCGAGTGGTTCGACGGTTCGTGGAACCGGTTCGACCCGACGAACCTGACCGCCCCCGGCCAGGCGCACGTCGCGGTCGGGCGCGGACGCGACTACCGGGACGTGCCGCCGGTCAAGGGTGTGTACGCCGGTCCCGAGGCCATCGGCAACGAGGTCATCGTGCGGATCACCCGGCTGCGCTGACCGGCGGTTGGCCCAGCGACGCCGTCGGACCGGGGGATTTGTCCCGAATCGATATCGTCGGCCCGGGACATCGGTGACGTGCGCCACGTAAGGTCGGAAGTCCGACAGTGTTGGGAGTCGGAAACCCCGAAGTGGCGAGCGACGGTGCATCTGCCGCTCTCGCCTCCGGCCCGTCAAGGAGGACGTCCCCCAGATGACCGCAGCCCTGACCGATCGAGCACAGTCGTTCGGGCACCTGTTCGTGGACCGGATCGACAAGACCCCTAACCGGGAGGCGTTTCGCTACCGCGTCGGCGAGGACTGGAAGTCGATCTCGTGGGCGCAGACCAAGGTCCGGGTCTTCAACATCGCGGCCGGCCTGGTCAGCCTCGGTGTGGGACCCCAGCAGCGGGTGGCGATCGCCGCGACCACCCGAATCGAATGGATCCTGACCGACCTCGGCGTGCTCTGCGCCGGTGGCGCCACCACCACCGTGTACCCCACGACGGCGAGGGAGGACGTCGCCTACATCCTGGGCGACTCGGAGTCGGTGGTGTTGGTTGCCGAGGACGCCGACCAGGCGAACAAGGCGCTGGACTCCGAACTGCCCGACCTGAAGGCCGTCGTGCTGTTCGACGGCACCGAGGCCGACGTGCACCGGCACGAGGGCGTCGACGTCCTCACCCTGGCCGAACTAGAGCAACGGGGGGCCGCGCTGCTCGGCGAGCAGCCCTCCGTGGTCGACGACCGGATCGCCGGTTGCGGTCCCGAAGATCTGGCGACCCTGGTCTACACCTCCGGCACCACGGGCAAGCCCAAGGGCGTCCGGCTGGTACACGACAACTGGGTGTACGAGGGCAGGGCCGTCGCCGCCCTCGACATCCTCGGGCCGGACGACGTGCAGTACCTGTGGCTGCCGCTGTCCCACGTGCTGGGCAAGGTGCTCTCCGCGGTGCAGCTGGAGATCGGCTTCAGCACCGCCGTTGACGGCGACCTGGGCCGGATCGTGGAGAATCTCGCGGTCATCCGACCCACCTTCATGGGTGGTGCGCCTCGCATCTTCGAGAAGGTCCGCGCCAAGGTCACCCTCACCGCGCAGGGCGACGGCGGGCCCAAGGCGAAGATCTTCGACTGGGCCATCGGCGTGGGCATCAAGGGCTCCCGGATCCGCCAGCGGGGCGGCCAACCGGGACGGCTGCTGCGCACGCAACTGGCCCTCGCCGACAAGCTGGTGTACAGCAAGGTCCGCGCCCGGATGGGCGGGCGGATCAGGTTCTTCGTCTCCGGGTCGGCCGCGCTGTCGGCCGAGGTCTGGGAATGGTTCGACGCGGTCGGCATGACCATCCTGGAGGGCTACGGGCTGACCGAGACCAGCGCCGCCGCGTCGGTGAACTTGCCCGGCGACACCCGGATCGGCACCGTCGGCCCGGCGTTGCCGGGCTCCGAGTTCAAGATCGCCGAGGACGGCGAGGTGCTCATCCGCGGCGGCGGCGTGATGCGCGGATACCACAACAACCCGGAGGCCACCGCCGAGGTGTTCACCGACGGCTGGTTCCACACCGGCGACATCGGCGAGCTCGTCAACGGCTACCTGAAGATCACCGACCGGAAGAAGGACCTGATCAAGACGTCCGGCGGCAAGTACGTGGCGCCGCAGAAGATCGAGGTGATCTTCAGCGCGGAGTGCCCGTGGGCCGGCCACATCGTGGTGCACGGCGACGGCCGCAAGTTCGCGTCGGCGCTGATCACCCTGGACGACGAGATGATCCAGGAATGGGCGGCCAAGAACGACCTGGGCGGCAAGACCACGGCCGAGCTGGCCAGGGAGCCTAAGGTGCGCGACCTCATCGACGAGTACGTGGAGAAGCTCAACAGTCAGCTGGAGCGCTGGGAGACGATCAAGAAGTTCATCATCCTGCCCCGCGACCTGACCGTCGAGGACGGCGAGCTGACGCCGTCGATGAAGGTGCGGCGCAAGATCGTCGAGCAGAAGTACATGCCGGAGCTGGACATCCTGTACAAGGAGTGATCACGCTTCGGCGTGCTGCTGATCTCGCGCGCGGCCGGGTGTCCGGCTGGTTCGCTGAGTGCGGCCGATTCTCGCTGGTTCGGTGAGTGCAACCGGTTCTCGCTGGTTCGTTTGGTCGCGGCCGGTTCTCCCTGGTTCGCTGGTCGCGGGCGGTTTCTCGCTGGTTCGCTGGTCGCGGCCGGTTACTCGCTGGTTCGCTGATCAATCCCGCGCCGAACCGGACAGACCGGGCACCGAAACGCGGGTTTTGCCCGCGAAGCATCGGTGTGCGATTGATCCGCTGATCAATCCCGCGCCGAACCGGACAGACCGGACGCCGAAACGCGGGCTTTGCCCGCGAATCAGGGCGGCACCGCCGGAGGGCTGATCAATCCCGCGTCGAACGGGCAGAGCGGCCGCGGTTTCGCGGGATTGAATGGCAGACAGCCCCTGCAGGGGTGTACCTCAGAGTGAACCGGCCTCGGCGTCCGGTCGGGCGCCGCTGCGCTGATCCAACACCCATTTTCGGCGCGGTTTTGTCCGGTTTGCTGAACGTTCGATCAGCGTCGCTCAGCGAGGTAGCCGGCGACGGCGAAACCTCGCCCCACGGCTGTTCACCTCGAGGTGACGGCTCCGGCGACGCCGCTGCGCTGATCAAGGCACGAAGTCTGCGCCCGAAATGTTCGGTTTGGTCGTGCGATGATCAGCGCAGCCATCATTCCCGCCAGGAGCTGTCGCAGGAGCCAGGAGATATCAACGCACGGCGGTTCGATCAGCGAATTCGGACGCCCCGGCACCCGGCAACAGCCGGTCGCCATCGCCAGCCCCTGGCAGGTCGGCTCGCCTCAGGCCGACTGCACGTACTGGTCGAACGGGAGCTGGAAGTCGCCGTAGCCGTCCCAGACCTCCAGGTCCGGGCCGACGGTGTTGCGGATGATCACCGGGTCACCCGGGATGAACGTGTCGTAGAACCATTCGGCGGCGTCGGTCGACACGTTCACGCAGCCGTGCGAGACGTTCTCGTAGCCCTGGGCGTCCACCGACCACGGCGCCGCATGCACGAACTCGCCGGACGACGAGATCCTGGTCGCCCACTGGACGTTCGTCCGGTAGGCGCCGGCGCCGGTGAGGCCCCAGGTACTGCTGTCCATCAGCTTCCAGTCGTATTTCTCGGCGACCACATGGATGCCGTTGTACGTCGGGTACCGGTCGCTGCCCAGCGACACCGGGATCTCGTTGATCACCTGGCCGTCCTGCTTGACCACCATCGTGTGGGTGTTGTCGTCGATCTCGGCGATCATCGACCGGCCGACGGTGAATCCGAAGCTCGTGTCCTGCTGGCCGTAGAGCCCGTCGCCGAGGTTCTTGCCGTAGATGTCGACGGTCACCGACACGGTGGTCCCCGGCTGCCAGAACTCCACCGGACGCCACCGCACCTCCCGATCATCGATCCACCGGAAACCACCGTTCTGGGCCGGACTGGTGGTGACGGTGATCGCCTGCTGGGCCGCCGCCCGATCGGGCACCGGCTCATCGAAGTGGATCGAGATCGGTTGGCCGACACCGACCGTCATGCCGTCCGACGGAAAAGGAAAGGCCTTGGTCAGGTTGTTCGGAACGACGGTGGTGAAGGAGCTGGTGGTCTGGTCGAGCACGCCGGCGTCGCTGCGGGCGGCCGAGGTCAGGGTGTAGGTGCGGCCGTAGCCAAGGTCGGTCTGGGCCGTCCAGGACAGCCCGTCCGCGGCCAGCGTTCCCGGGATGTCCGTCCCGTCCGGGTTGGTCATCCGCACCGATTCGAGGGTGCCTTTGACCACGGTCACGGTGACCGGCGCGAGCGGGTCGACGCCCTGCGCGCCGTCCGCCGGCACCGCGGTCACCTGGGCGGGCGGCCGCGGTGGCGGGGATGTGCTCGAGGAGGTGATCGTGGACGGCGCCGTGACGGCCGGTCCGGTCGCCGCCGGCGACGGGTTGCCCGACGATGCCGTGCTCGACGTGGCGATCGGGTCGGTGAGCGTGCCGAGCACGGACCCGGACGAACCGGCCGTCGAGCAGGCCGACAGCGCCAGCGCGACGGTCACCACGGCGGCCAGCGCCGCCGCGGCCACCCGTGACCGAGCCACCCGCGATCGCGTCCTGGACGTTCCACTCCGGACCATGACTTCACCCCCAGGTGATTCCGATTCTGCCCAACGCCACCGACATTCCGGGCATATTTGCCGGTGACCGGCCGAATGTCACCCATCCGTGACCTCGGTCCACGTCGTATCGCGGCGTTCCACCGTTGAGGAGTCGGCCGGCCGATGAACGAGTACGCGTCGGCCGCGGTCGTTGGTCGCCTCAGGCGCCGGTTCCGGTTGCCCCCAACCTGGACCCTGCCAGCCGCCTGATCGCCGCCGGCCCGACCCGGCAACAGCCACCGACCAGGCGGGCGCCGGCGGCCACCCAGGTCGCGGCCTGCTCCGGACCGAAGGTCGACGAGCCGGTCCATCGGCGGCCGGCCGCGTCCCAGCTCTCGCCGCTGTTGGGGTAGACCACGGCCGGCTTGCCCGAGCTCTGCACCGCGTGGGCGACCAGGTCGGCGGCCTGGGTCGAATCGATGCAGTTCACCCCGACGGCGATCACCTGATCCACCTCGGCGGCCATCGCGAAGGCCTCGCCGACCGGCTCGCCGGCCCGGGTCCGCCCGCCGTCGGCGGTCAGCGACAGCCAGGCGGGCGCGTCCAGCAGCCGGATCTCCTCCAGCAATGCCTGCACCTCGGCCAGGCACGGGATGGTCTCGACCGCGAGCAGGTCGGCGCCCGCGTCGGCCAGAATCTCCAGCCGAGGGCGATGCCATTCCCGCAGCTGCCGGACGGTCAGGCCATAGTCGCCCCGGTACTCCGACCCGTCGGCCAGCGCCGCGCCGTACGGGCCGACCGACGCGGCCACCCACCGGTCGGCCGTGGCCCCAGGGTCGACAGTCCGCGCCGCTTCCCGGGCCAGGTCCACCGACCGGCGCAGGGCCCGTTCGGCCTCGGCCCGGCCGAGCCCGACAGCACTGAATCCCTGGAGTGACGCCTGGTAGCTGGCGGTGATCGCGACCTGGGCGCCGGCCTCGAAGTACTCGCGATGCGCCGCGGCGATCGCCGCGGGCTCGTCCACTAGCAGGCGGGCCGACCAGAGCGCCGAGGACAGCTCGTGCCCGTGCGCCTCGAGCAGAGTGGCCAGGCCCCCGTCGAGCACCACCGGGCCGCCGGCCATGGCCTGCAGCAGACCGGCCACCCCGGTCACCGGGCCCATCGGAGTGCCGGGGCGACGACTCCCGTCCACGCGATCATCGGACCGTCGTCACCGCCATCACCCGATGGTAGGGCTGAGCCGACCGGCGCGTATTGGTTTGGCATCGCACCGGGCCGGACGCGCGTCCCGACCGTCCGGCCGCGGTCGTGATGGGAGACTGTTGTTCGTGTCGGATGCCCTGACCGCTGGCAGCGGGTGTGCTGCGTGACGCCCCGGATCGCGGTCAGCGGTGCCTCCGGGCACCTCGGCGGCGGGGTGGCCGCCCGGCTCGCGGAGGCGGGCATCGAGCAGCGCCTCCTGGTGCGCTCGCCGGAACGCGCACCGCGACTCGGCCGCAGTGAGGTGGCCCTGGCCGACTACGCCGACGCCACCACGTGCGCGGCGGCGCTGGCCGGCATCGACACAGTGTTCATGGTCTCCGGGGCCGAGGAGCCCGACCGGACGGCCGCGCACCGGACGTTCGTCGACGCGGCCCGGTCCGCCGGCGTGCGCCGCATCGTCTACACCTCGTTCCTGGGCGCGTCGCCGACCGCGACGTTCACACTGGCCCGGGATCACTGGGACACCGAGCAGCACATTCGCTCGACCGGCTTGCTGTTCACCTTCCTGCGGGACAACCTGTACGCCGATCAGCTCCCCCTGTTCGCCGGGTCGGACGGGGTGTTGCTCGGCCCGGGCGGTGACGGCCGAGTCTCCGCGGTCGCCCGCCGGGATGTCGCGGACGTCGCCGCGGCCGTGCTGCTGGCCGCCGACTCCCGACACCGCTCCGAGCATGACGGCCGGACGTACGACCTGACCGGCCCGCAGGCGCTGAGCCTGGCCGAGGCCGCGCGAATCATCACCGAGGTGACCGGCCGGCCGACCCGATACCAGAACCAGACGCTGGCTGAGGCGTACGCGTCGCGCCGCGGTTACGGCGCGCCGGACTGGCAGCTGGACGCATGGGTCAGCACCTACACCGCGATCGCGGTCGGTGAGCTGGCGGCGGTGACGGCGGACGTGCAGGCGGTGGCCGGGCATCCGGCGACCAGCCTGCGGGAGCTGCTGTCCGCGCGGTGAGACCGCGTGGATCGTCGTTCCGGGCTGGCCTGTGGCGGTCGTCCCGGTGCTGGCTGCGGGGTCGTCGTTCCGGTGCTGGCTGCGGGGTCGTCGTTCCGGTGCTGGCTGTGAGGCTTGTCCGGGCGTGCGCCCGTCGAGACCCTGTCGATTTGCCACTATCCGCCCCGATTTCGGCTGAGGAGGGGCCGAACCTGGCAAATGGATTCGGGGACGGTGCCGGACCCCGCCGCGGACCGCCTGACGAACGACCACGGACCACCCCGGCGAACGACCACGGAAAGCCGACGAACGACCACGGTGAGCCCCCGCAACCCCGGCCGGTACGGTCGGTGCTCGGCGGGTGCGGGTGCGCCCGGCCGGACGTCGCGAACCGAGAGGCATGTGGATGGGCGCACTGTGGCACGGGTTTGCGAACATGGGCGCGGTCGAACGGGCCGGCGAGTTCGTGGTCGCCAGAGGTGCGGGAGTGCACATCTGGGACTCGGCGGGCACCCGGTATCTGGATGCCACCGCCGGCCTGTGGTTCACCAACGTGGGTCATGGCCGGGCGGAGATCGCCGCCGCGGTGTCCGAACAGATCGGCCGGATTGCGGCCTACTCGACGTTCGGCGACTACGCCGTGGACACCAGCGTCGCTCTGGCCGACCGGCTCGCCGGCATCGCGCCGGTGGCCGGCAGCAAGATCTTCTTCACCTCCGGCGGATCCGACTCGATCGACACCGCGGTCAAGCTCGCCCGGCGGTACTGGCGGGAGGTGGGCCGGCCGGCCAAGGAGATCGTCGTCGCGCGACAGAAGGCCTACCACGGCATGCACGTCGCCGGCACCGCGCTCGCCGGCATCCCGGGCAATCACGACGGCTATGGCGACCTGATGCGGGACGTCGAGATGATCGACTGGGATTCGGGCAAAGCGCTGCTGGAATTGATCGAGCGGGTGGGCGCCGAACGGATCGCCGCGTTCTTCTGCGAACCGGTCATCGGCGCGGGCGGGATCTACCTGCCGCCGGACGGCTACTTGACCGAGGTGCGGCAGATCTGCCGGGAGCACGACATCCTGTTCGTCGCTGACGAGGTGATCACCGGATTCGGCCGGATCGGCGGCGCCTGGTTCGCGTCGAGCCGATTCGACCTCGCCCCCGACCTGATGACGACGGCGAAGGGTTTGACGTCCGGGTACGTGCCGATGGGTGCGGTGTTCGTCGCGCCCCGGGTGGCCGAGCCGTTCTTCGACCCGACCGGCGACGTGTGGTGGCGGCACGGCTACACCTACATGGGTCACGCGGCGGCCGCCGCGGCGGCGATGGCGAACCTGGACATCATCGAGCGAGAGGACCTGCTGACGCAGGCCTCTCGACTGGAGACCACGCTGCATGGGAAGTTCGCGCCGCTGGCCGAGCATCCTGCGGTAGCCGAGATCCGCAGCGGGCTCGGCGCAGTGACGGCCGTGCAACTGGTGGACGCGTCGGCCGCACCGGGCCTGGCGGCGAGGCTGCGCGCGCAGCGGGTGGCGACCCGTGCGGTCGGCGCCGGCGCCATCCAGGTCTCGCCGGCCTTCGTGATGAGCGACGAGCAAGTGGACGAACTCGTGGCCGCGGTGTGGGCTGCCCTGGGCTGAGGCCTCGCAGGGGTTCGACAGCAGAACCGCCGTGGGCAGGTGGGGGCGCGGCGAGCGACCGGCCTGCCGCGACCGGCCTGCCGCGACCACCCCGCGACCGGCCAGACTCGCGACCACCCCGCGACCGGCCAGACTCGCGAACAACGGGTTCGCTGACCAAATCCGCGCTGAATCGGGCAAACCGCCCTGTTCCGCGTGGGTTTCGTCCGCGAACCGGCGTGGGCGCCGCCAGTGGGCTGATCAAACCCGCGCCGAACCCGGCAAACCGGGCGCGGAAGCGCGGATTTGGTCAGCGAACCCGGTGCCAGCCACCCACCACAGACGCACCACAGACCCACCGCAGCCGCCGGCGTCAACCGCGGTGCAGCAACTGCTCGAACGGGACGAGGTTGTCGAACGGGTCGGCGTCCCGGCGGCGCCGGGCCTCCACCCGGGACGGCTCCGGACCCAGGTGCACGCGGACGGCCCGCTCGATCGCATCGTCGGCGAGCTCGTCATCCACGTCGACCGCGCCCGACCGTGGCCCGCCCAGCGAACCAGACAGCGAACCAGACAGCGAACCAGACGGTGAGCCAGGCAGCGGATCAGACAGCGCCGAGCCCACCAGCGCCGACACCAGCTGCCGCCCCGCCCGGTCGATCCGCCGGTCCAGCGAACCGGATTCCGAGTCGGACCCGAAGTCGGCGGTTGCGGCGAACACGCCCGTGGTCACCGGCTCGGCCTTGAGATAGGCGAACAGCGGCCGCATCGCATGGTCGAGCACCAGTGAATGACGCGCGGACCCGCCGGTCGCGCCCAACAGCACCGGCTTGTCAACGAAACCCTGCGGGTCGGCCACGTCGAAGAACGACTTGAACAGCCCGCTGTAGGACGCGCTGAACACCGGCGTCACCGCGATTAGCGCGTCCGCCGCCAGCACCGCGTCCAGCGCCGATTGCAAGGCGGGTGGGGCGAAGCCGGTCACCATCGCGTCGGCGATCGGGCGGGCCAACTCGCGCAGCGGCACGTCGACGACGTCGACGCGGAGGCCACGCCGGGCACCGTCCCGGCGGACCGCCTGGGCGAGGCGGTCGGCCAACAGCTTCGTCGACGACGGCTCACCCAGGCCGGCGGAGACCACTGCCACGCTGAACCCGGTCATGCCGTCGCTCCTGCCCGGGCGCCTGGCAGACTCCGGCGTCCGGCGGGGCGCCTGAGCCAGTGCTGACGGTTCGCTCGCTGACGCCTCACGCCGACACCTGCTCCTGTTCCGAATCTGCGGCCTGACGCGAGGCGGCGACCAGCGATGCGTGCGTCGGCCCGTCCGGCACATGAGAGGGCCGCAGCGAGTCGAACTCCGCGCGCAGCACCGGCACGATCTCGCCGAGCAGGTCCAGTTGCTCGAGCACCACCGGCAGCGGTAGGCCGGCGTGATCCATCAGGAACAGCTGCCGCTGGTAGTCGCCGAACGACTCGCGGAAGGTCAGCGTCCGGTCGATCACCTGCTGCGGGCTGCCGACGGTCAGCGGTGTCATCTCCATGAAGTCCTCCAGCGACGGCCCGTGCCCGTAGACCGGGGCGTTGTCGAAGTACGGCCGGAACTCGCGGATCGCGTCCTGCGAGTTGCGGCGCATGAACACCTGCCCGCCCAATCCGACGATGGCCTGGTCGGCCGACCCGTGTCCGTAGTGCTCGAACCGGTTCCGGTACAGCTGGATCAGCCGCTGGAAGTGCGAGGTCGGCCAGAAGATGTGGTTGGCGAAGAAGCCGTCACCGTAGTAGGCGGCCTGCTCGGCGATCTCCGGGCTGCGGATCGACCCGTGCCAGACGAACGGCGGCACGCCGTCCAGCGGCCGCGGGGTCGAGGTGAAGCCGCGCAGCGGGGTACGGAACTGGCCCTTCCAGTCCACGACGTCCTCGCGCCAGAGCCGACGCAGCAGGTCGTAGTTCTCCACGGCCAGCTCGATGCCCTTGGTGATGTCCTGCCCGAACCACGGATAGACCGGGCCGGTGTTGCCCCGGCCCATCATCAAGTC
Organism: uncultured Actinomycetes bacterium; assembly: GCA_964497705.1. Classification (GTDB taxonomy): domain Bacteria; phylum Actinomycetota; class Actinomycetes; order Mycobacteriales; family Nakamurellaceae; genus Nakamurella. The sequence continues at coordinate 61,727 of CAZCEH010000002.1, forward strand.
CACCCGGCCGTCGGCCAGGTGCTGCAGCATCGCGAAATCCTCGGCGATCTTCACGGGGTCGTTGGTGGTGATCAGCGTGGTGGAGGTGGACAGGATGATCCTGTCGGTCCGGGCCGCGACGTAGCCGAGCATGGTGGTCGGCGACGACGGCACGAACGGCGGGTTGTGGTGCTCGCCGGTGGCGAACACGTCGAGCCCGACCTCCTCGGCCTTGCGGGCGATCGTCACCATCGCCTTGATGCGCTCGTGCTCGGTCGGCGTCCGCCCGGTCGTCGGGTCGGTGGTGACGTCGCCGACGGTGAAGATGCCAAATTGCATGACGCGCTCCTTCGACTCCTCGTTCGGAACCGTGGTAGTTGAACTGTCAACTGGTTCCGCACCCGTCAACCGCCGGGCTCCCATTTCTATTCCTACGCATGGATCCGGCGCTCGGATCGTCGGGGCCGGTCAGGCGGGTGGCGGCAGCCGATGCCGCGGCACCCTGGACGCCGCCTCGTCGAGCAGCTTCGCCGGGACATCGGATGCCCGAATCGGACCCAGCCGGGCGTAGGCCGCCAGCACGGCCCGCCGCACGTCGGCCACGCTCACCCCGGGGACGCTGTCCTGAACCGCGCCCACCGTCGCCGGATCCCAGTCCAGACCGAGGGCGCGGTAGACCGCGACGAGCACCGAGCGCACCGGCTCCGCGGCGGTCACCAGGATCACCGTGCCGAACAGCCAGCCGCCGCGTACCAACCGTTGGGCGGTACCGACGAGCTTGTGCCCGCGGCCGTCATTGATGCTGAACTCCCCGGGGCAGTACTCCCCCGGCACCGGCCCCAGCCGCGCGTCGACTCCTACCGATCGCAGCGCCCCGACCAGCACCCGACCGAAGTCGGTGAACCGGGACCGGATGTCGCTGGGCCCGAGCGGGTCCGCGGCCACGTGGTCCAGGCACAACGCGCCCCGGTGGTAGGCCGCCGCACGGCCGCCGGGCCCCCGGCGGGCCGGGGCGAATCCGGCCAGGCGGGCCGCGACGACCGCCGCGCCGATGCCCGGGGAGGCGCAGTCCCGCCCGCTGAACGCGAGGGTCGGCTCGGGCCGGTACAGCCGTAGCCGTTCCGGGCCACCGTCCGCGGCCACCCGGGCCAGCAGCGCGGGCCCGAGCGCGATGTCGAGCAGGGGATCCCGGGCCACCGCGGTGTCGTCCAGCAGGAGGATCCGCCGGCCGTCACCGTTGTTGACCACGGGTGCGATGCTGGCACACTCGCCCGGGGCACCACGCGGTGACCGGGACCGGAAGGGACGGCTGCGATGGATCTGAAGGCGGAGATCGCCGACTGGCCGGTCGGGTCGGCGTCGGTCGCGGTGATCGGCCCGCACGGGGTGCTCGACATCGTGGACGACGGTCAGGTGCACCGCTGGGCGTCGTTGACGAAGATCCTCACCGCGCTGACCGTGCTGGACGCCTGCCTCGAGGGTGTGGTGGGCCTGGAGGACCCGGCGGGGCCGCCCGGCTCCACCCTGCGGCACCTGCTGTCCCACGCGTCCGGGCTGTCGCCCGATTCCGATCAGGTGATGGCCAGGCCGGGCACCCGGCGGATCTACTCGAACCACGGGATCGACGTGGCTGCCCATCATCTCGAGGCGGCCGGAGACCGCCGATTCCACGACCATCTCGAGGAGCGGGTGCTGGCCCTGCTGGACATGGGCGACACATCGCTGGTCGGCCCGCCGGCGCACGGCGCACGCGGATCGATCGAGGACCTGGCCACCCTGGCCTGGGAGCTGCTGCGGCCGCGGCTGCTGATGCCCGAGGTGGTCCGGCTCACCTCCACGCTCGCCTTCCCCGGCCTGTCCGGGGTGGTACCGGGATTCGGCAAGCAGCAGCACAACGACTGGGGTCTGGGCTGCGAGATCCGCGACCACAAGAGCCCGCACTGGACGGCGCCGGAGAACGCGACCGGCACGTTCGGGCACTTCGGCCAGTCCGGCTCGTTCCTGTGGGTGGACCGGGACGCCGATCTGGCCTGCGTCTCGCTGTGCGACACCCCGTTCGGACCCTGGGCGGCCGACGTCTGGCCCCGGCTGTCCAGCCGGGTCTTGGCACACTTCGGCTGAGCCCTGCGCCCGACCGGAGGACCATCATCGCTGACCCGATCGACCCACTCGTCGACGACGGCCCCGACCGGGCGGACGCCACCTCCACCGCGGCCATCATCACGCTGTGCACCTACACCTGGTTCCTGTACGGCATCGGGCCGTCACTACCGCTGTTCCGCGACGAGCTGGGGGTGTCCAGCTCGGTCGCCGGGCTGCACTCGCTGATGCTCGCCGGCGGGTTGATCCTGTCCGGCTTCGTCGGGGTGGCCCTGGTGCGTCGCTGGGCCCGCTTCGGGGTGGCCAGGCGGGCCGTGCTGGTGCTGGCCGCCGGCGTCTGCGTGTTCTGCGCCGGCTCGCTGATCGCCGGCGTCGAACTGGCCGTCAGCCTGCCCGCGATGCTGATCATCGGGCTGGCCGGCGGGCTCGCGCTGAACGCGTCGACCACCGTGATCCAGCAGCACCACGGGCGGTCCGGGCCGGCGGTGCTGACCCTGGCCAACGCCGCGGCCGCCGGCGTCGGGCTGATCACCCCGTTGGCCGTCGGCGCCGCCACCGCGCTCGGCCTGACGTGGCGGGCGGCGCTGGTCCTGGACGTGCCGTTCGCGATCGCCGCCTGGGTGCTGGTCGGAAGGCGGCGCGCGGTGCCCGCCTACGCCGCCCGCCCGTCCGGCGACGGACGGTTCTCGCTGCGCGGGTTCCCGGCCGCGTACTGGCCGGCGCTGGCGGCCGTGGTCTGCGCCGTCGCGGTCGAGTTCTGCCTGATCACCTGGACTCCGGACCTGCTCGTCGAGCGCGCCGGGATGGCCGCGGGAACCGCGTCGGGCATGGTCGCCACGGTGGTCGGCGGCATGGCCCTGGGCCGGCTCGTCCTCGCGCCGCTGGCTCGGCGCTGGTCGCCGCTGCTGCTGTTCCTGGTCGGCGTCGGCGTGACGATGGCCGGCTGGGTGACGGTCTGGGCGTCCACCTCCCCGGCCCTGTCGGTGGCCGGGCTGCTCGTCCTCGGGGTCGGCCTGGGCGGCCAGTACCCGTTGGGCGCGGCCATGACGATCACCGCGTCCGCCGGACGGCCGGATCGGGCGATGGCGGTGCTGGCCGTCGGCGTCGGGGTGGCGTCCGGGGCCGGGCCGTTCGCGCTGGCCACGCTGTCCGACGCGGTCGGTGTGCAGGCGGCCTTCCTGGTGGTGCCCGGGCTGGCGGTGTGCGCGGCGGCCGGTGTGCTGGTGTCGGCGCGGACGGCACCGGCGGCGCCGCAGTCCGGCTGACCCCGACTCGCGGGGAACATCCGGTCGAGCCAGGCGACCGGATGTTCCCCAGGCCACGGCGCCGGCACGCGCGACCGGTGGCTGTCGTACTCCTGCGCCACGATGGGCCCGTGTTGTTCGTCGAGCTCGCCACCGCCTCCGCCGCCGTCGGCGCCACCCGATCGAGGTTGGCCAAACGCGCCCTGCTCGCGTCCGCGATCCGCGCCGCGGACGCCGACGAGATCGCCCTGGTCGTCACCTACCTGTCCGGTTCCCTCCGGCAGCGGCGCACCGGGGTCGGCTGGGCGTCGCTGTCCTCGGTGCCGCCGCCGGCGGCCGAGCCGACACTCACCGTGCCCGACGTCGACGCCGCGTTCGAACGGATCGCGGCGATCGGCGGCCAGGGCTCGGCCGTGCTGCGAGCGGCGGCGGTGGAGGCGCTGTTCGGTCGGGCCACCGAGAGCGAGCAGCGGCTGCTGCGGGGGCTGGTGTTCGACGAGATCCGCCAGGGTGCGCTGGACTCGCTGGTGCAGGACGGCCTGGCCGAGGCGTTCGGGGTGCCGGCGGCCGCGGTGCAGCGGGCATCGATGCTGCTCGGGTCCACCGCGTCGGCCGCCGAACTGCTGGCCCGTGACGGCCTCGGCGGCCTGCTCGCGGTGGGGTTGCGGGTCGGCACGCCGGTCCGGCCCATGCTCGCCGCGTCGGCACCGGACGTCGCGACCGCCGCCGACAAGACCGGCCTGCCGGCGCTGGTGGACTCCAAGTTGGACGGCGTCCGGGTACAGGTGCACCGTCGCGGCGGCGAGATCCGCATCTACACCAGAACCCTGGACGACATCACGGACCGGCTGCCGGAGGTGGTGCGGGCGGTGGCCGCATTGCCGGCGCAGCGGCTGGTGGTGGACGGTGAGGTGCTGGCCCTGGACGCGCGGGCACGACCGGTGCCGTTCCAGCTGACCGCCTCCCGCACCATGACCAGGTCCGCCGACTCGGAGCAACGGCTGCCGCTGTCTCTGTTCTGCTTCGACCTGCTGCACGTGGACGGGCGGGACCTGCTGGACGAGCCGCTGTCCGAGCGGGTCGCCGTCATGGAGTCGGTGTTGCCGGCGACGTTGATCGTGCCGCGCGTCACCGCCACCGACCAGGCCGCGGTCGATGACGCCTTCGCGCGGGCGGTCGGCGCCGGGTTCGAGGGGGTGGTGGTCAAGAAGTTGCACGCCCCGTACGCCGCGGGCCGGCGCGACTCCGGGTGGGTCAAGCTCAAACCCCGGCACACCTTCGATCTGGCGGTGATCGCCGCCGAGTGGGGCTACGGCCGGCGGCAGGGTTGGCTGTCGAACCTGCACCTGGCCGCCCGCGACCCGAGGACCGGGTCCCTGGTGATGCTGGGCAAGACGTTCAAGGGCCTGACCGACGCGATGCTCACCTGGCAGACCGAGCAGTTCCTGGCCAGGGAGGCGCGGCGCTCCCGCACCACCGTCTTCGTCGACCCGCCGCTGGTGGCCGAGATCGCCTTCGACGGGGTGCAGGCCTCCACCCGCTACCCGGGCGGGGTCGCGTTGCGGTTCGCCCGGGTGTTGCGCTATCGCGACGACAAGTCCGTGGACGAGGTGGACACCATCGACGCCGTGGTCGCGCTCGGCGCCCCGGCCGGACCGGAGTAAGAGGCAGCCGCACCGACAGCCAGTTCCGCGATGGACGCCGACGGTCAACCGGTGACGACCGTGACGCGGTGGGCCGGCGCCGATCCCGTCAGTAGAACTGCTCGGTATCGACGACGTTGATGAGGTCCTCCCCGTCCAGAAACCGGCGCAGGTTCCGCGCGAACAGCTCTGCGATGCGGCGGTCCTCGTGCGGGCTCAGCGCCGCGGTGTGCGGGGCGATGACCACCTGCGGCATGGTCCACAGCGGCGACTCGGCGGGCAGCGGCTCCACCGTGAAGACGTCCAGGAACGCGGATCCGATGTGCCCCGATTCGAGGCCCTTGATCAACGCGGGCTCGTCGATGACGGTGCCGCGGCCGACGTTGACGATGATCGCCCCCGGCTTGGTGGCGGCGATCAGGTCGGCACCGTAGAGGCCGTCGGTGGCCGCCGTCCCGGGCAGGGTGAAGACGATGGCATCGGCCCGACCGACCAGTCCGGCCAGGTCGGCGGTCGGATAGACCTCGTCCACGTACTCGACCGGTTCCGGGCGCCGCTTGGTGCCCACCACGTAGGCGCCGAGCGCCTTGGCCAGCCTGGCCGTCTGCGTACCGATGCCGCCCAGGCCCACGATCAGCACCGTCATCTCGTGAACCTGCCGCATCGCCCACCGACCCGACCACCGTCGCTGCGCCTGCTGGGCCAGCAATCGGGGCAGGTCCTTGGCGCCCGCGAGTACGCCGAACATGGCGAACTCGGCGAGGGTGGCCCCGTGCACGCCCGCCGACGTGGTGAACCGGACCCGGTCGAGCTCCGCGCCGGTCAAGCCGGCGGCCTTGACCTGGGCTCCGCCACCGGCGGCCATCGTCTGCACCCAGCGAAGGCCGGGGTTGGCCCGCACCGACCGGGCGAGCAGGGCCGGATCCACGTCCGGGATCCCGTAGAACACATCCGCCCGAGCGAGCAAGTCGTCGAACGCGGACTGCTGCTCGGGCGTGCGGACGTACGCCGGATCACCGTCGTGGTCGCCGGGGAAGCGTTGCGGGGGCAGCAATGCGTCATCGGCCAGCAGCTCAACCGACGGATCCACGTCCGTGATCAGGTGCCGCAGGGCGGGTTCCAGCGGGGTGGCCAGCGCAACCTTGATCGTCGACGACACGAGACTCTCCTTCGGGTCTGTGATCGTCACCGTAGCGTCCGGCATGCACGACACGAGCGCCGCCGGGGCCGCCGCCGAGACCACACCGCTCCCGGGAGGCGAACGCCGCTCCACCGACTCCGACCTTGCTCCGCAGGTGGGAACAGCGCTTCAGCCCTGCCGGGAGCGCTGTCACTTTCGAGGAGCCACCACGGCGTGCGCGTCCGTGACGATGTCGGCGATGTCGTCCCAGTCCTGTTCGACGTCCAGGTACACCCCGATCCAACCGCGGCCGCCGACGTACGGCGGCCGGAAGAACCGCTCCGGATCCAGGGTGAGCCAGCGGTCCTGCGCACCGTCGGGCGCGGCCGCCCAGAAGCCGAACCGATCGTCGTGGTGGTGGTCGGCCAGGGTCAGGAACTGCCTGCGGACGAACCAGGACGGTTCGCCGTGGCTGAGCCGCTCGGTCACCCCGGGCAACGCCAGGCACAGCTCCCGCAGGCGCCGCAGGCACTCGTCGCCGGAATACCGGACCCGTCCGCTGCGCTCCATCAACCGGACGCTAGCGCGCGAGGTTGTCGAGCGCGGTCCCGGCAGTGTTCGCCACTGACAGAACACGGACAGAACACCGTCGGGATGGATTGTGGCAACCTCGACAGGTCCCGACCCCATGCCGGAAGGACGTCGATGACGTCAGCTCAACGCTCAGCAGCTCATCGCTCAGCGAACCCGACGGCGGCCACCCCCGCCCGGATCGGCATCCTCACGGTCGACGACGACCCGAACGTGTCCCGGGCCGTGGCCCGCGACCTGCGCCGCCGTTACGGCAAGGACTACCGGATCATCCGGGCCGACTCCGGGCCGCAGGCGCTGGACACGCTGCACGAGATGAAGCTCCGCGGGGAGCAGGTCGCCCTGCTGCTGGCCGACCACCGGATGCCGCTGATGGACGGGATCCAGTTCCTGGAACGCGCCATGGACATCTATCCCAAGGCGCGCCGGATCCTGCTCACCGCCTACGCCGACACCCAGGCCGCGATCACCGCGATCAACGTCGTCGATCTCGACTACTACCTGCTCAAGCCCTGGGATCCACCGGAGGAGAAGCTCTACCCGGTCCTGGACAACGAGCTGGACCAGTGGAAACGCAGTGATCACACGCCGTCGCCGCAGACCAAGGTGATCACCACCCGCTGGTCGGCCCGGTGCAGCGAGGTGAAGGACTTCCTGGCCCGCAACCAGCTCCCGTTCCGCGCCCACCTGTCCGACGAGCCGGAGGGCGAACGGCTGCTCGCCGCGGCCGGCGTCACCGCGACCCAGTTGCCGGTGGTGATCACGGCGGACGGCCAGGTACTCGTCGAACCCACCGATTCCGAACTGGCCGCGCAGGTCGGGCTGACCACGACGCCGGCCAAGGACTTCTACGACATCATCGTCGTCGGCGCCGGTCCGGCCGGTCTGGGCGCCGCGGTGTACGGCGCGTCCGAGGGCCTGCGGACCGTCCTGGTGGAACGGCTGGCCACCGGCGGGCAGGCCGGCCAGAGTTCCCGCATCGAGAACTACCTGGGCTTCCCGGACGGGGTCTCCGGCGCCCAGCTGACCGAGCGGGCACGGCGGCAAGCGCTGAAGTTCGGCGCGGAGATGATCACCACCCGGGACGCCGCGGCGGTCGAGGTGAGCGGCTCGGCCCGCACGGTCCGGTTCGCCGACGGCGGCAGCGTCGACGCCCACACGGTCATCCTGGCCACCGGTGTGTCCTACCGGAAGCTGGAGGCGCCCGGCCTGGACGAGTTCGCCGGCCGTGGCGTGTTCTACGGCTCGGCGCTCTCCGAGGCGCCCGGCTGCAAGGGCCAGGACGTCTACATCGTCGGCGGCGCCAACTCCGCCGGTCAGGCCGCGGTCTACTTCAGCCGGTACGCCCGGTCGGTGACCATGCTGGTGCGCGGCGCATCCCTGGCCACGTCGATGTCGTACTACCTGATCAAGCAGATCGAGGACGTCGAGAACATCACCGTCCGCACCCGCACCGAGGTGGTCGCCGGCCATGGCAGCGACCACCTCGAGGGTCTGACCCTGTGCGACAACGGCAGCGGCGGGCGGGAGGACGTGAAGACCGGACTGCTGTTCGTGTTCATCGGCGCGGCGCCGCGGACCGACTGGCTGGACGGGGTCGCCGTCCGCGACGCCCGTGGGTTCGTCCTGGCCGGCCCCGACCTGGTGATCGACGGCAACCGGCCCGACGGGTGGGAACCCGAGCGGGACCCCTACCTGCTGGAGACCAGCGTGCCCGGCGTGTTCGTGGCGGGGGACGTACGCGCGAACTCGGTCAAACGGGTCGCATCGGCGGTCGGCGAGGGCGCCATGGCCGTCACCCTGGTCCACCGGTATCTGGAGACACGATGAATGAGGCCCGCCGAATGAATCATCGACACGGAATGAGGCTCGCCGAATGAATCATCGACACGGCAGCGCCGCCCGCATTCGGGCGACCGAGCCTGCGAGGTGCCCAGAAAGGGTGGCGCGATGAATGAGCTCACTCCCACCGACCCGCCGCTGCGGTGCAGCCCGGCGGAACTGCGCACGCTGTTCCTGTTCGAGAAGCTGACCGACGAGCAACTGGACTGGCTGTGCGCCAATGGAAGGGTCAAGATCTTCCCGCCCGGCCCGGTGTATGCCGAGGGCGAGCCGGCGACCTGTTTCTACGTGCTGATCGAGGGCACCGTCGCGCTGTCCCGACGGGTCGGCCCGGACGACGTGGAGACCACCCGCACCTCCCAACGCGGCGTCTACGCCGGCGCCTGGCGCTCCTACCTGGGCGAACGGGCACCGGACACGTACAACAACACGATGCGGGCGATCGTCGAATCCCGGTTCTTCGTGCTCGACGCCCCGCTGTTCGCCACGGCGATGCGGGACTGGTTCCCGATGGCCGTGCACCTGCTGGAGGGCTTGTTCTACGGCATCCAGAGCAGCAACGACGCGATCAACCAGCGCGAGCGACTGTTGGCGCTCGGCTCGCTGTCCGCCGGGCTGACCCACGAGCTGAACAATCCGGCCTCGGCGGCGGTGCGGGCGACCGCCGCGCTGCGTGAGCGGATCGCCGGCATGCGGCACAAGCTGGCCATCATCGCGTCCGGCAAGAAGCACCCGATCGCGTTCGAACCGTTGATCGCGCTGCAGGAGGAGGCCGCGGCCCTGGTCGCCAAGGCACCCAGCCTGACGCCGATCGAGGCCAGCGACGCCGAGGACGAGATCGGTGAGTGGCTGGAAGACCATGACATCGCACGGGCCTGGGACGTCGCGCCGACGTTCGTGCAGGCGGGCATCGACGTGCCCTGGCTGGAGAAGGTGGCCGACACGGTGCCCGACGGCACCCTGGACGGCGCGCTCAAGTGGCTGTACTACACGGTCGAGACCGAACTGCTGATGAACGAGATCAGCGACGCCAGCACCCGGATCTCGAACCTGGTGGGCAAGGCCAAGCAGTATTCGCAGCTGGACCGGGCGCCGTTCCAGACGGTGGACGTGCACGAGTTGCTGGACAGCACGCTGACCATGCTCGGCGCCGGTTTCGCCGGGGTGACGCTGGTCAAGGAGTACGACCGGAGCCTGCCGACGATCCCCGCCTATCCGGCGGAGCTGAACCAGGTGTGGACCAACCTGATCGACAACGCGTTGGACGCGATGGACGGCCAGGGCACGCTGACGATCCGGACCTCCTCCGACGGCGAGTGCCTGACGGTGGAGATCGCCGACACCGGTCCGGGGATCCCGCCGGAGATCCAGGGCCGGATCTTCGAGCAGTTCTTCACCACCAAGCCGGTCGGCGAGGGCACGGGCCTGGGCCTGGACATCTCCTGGCGGATCGTGGTGAACAAGCACCATGGCGACCTGACGGTGATCTCGGTGCCGGGCGACACCCGGTTCCGGGTCCGGCTACCGTTGGCCGGCCCGCCGGAGACCACGGCGGCGGTTCAATCGGATGACACGGTCCGCTCGGACGAGACCGTGGGCGAGGGGGATTCGTGACGGACGTGGTGGTGGCCGGGGCCGGCATCGTCGGCTTGGCCACCGGGTACGAGCTGACCCGCCGCGGTCACACGGTGACCGTGCTGGACAAGGAACCCGAGGTCGCCGCGCACCAGACCGGCCACAACTCGGGGGTCATCCACTCCGGCCTGTACTACGCGCCCGGGAGTCTCAAGGCCACGCTGGGGGTGGCCGGGGCGGCCTCGATGCGCGACTTCGCCCGGGATCACGGGGTGGCCGTGGACATCTGCGGCAAGCTCGTGGTGGCCACCACGCCGGCCCAGGTGCCGGCGCTGCTGCGGCTGCTGGACCGGGGCCGGCGCAACGGCGTGCCGGTGCGGCTGATCTCCCCCGACGAGGCGCACGAGTACGAGCCGCACGTGTCCTGCGTGGCGGCGCTGCGGGTGGAGTCGACGGGCATCGTCGACTTCCGCGGGGTGTGCGACGTACTGGTCCGGTTGATCAAGGAGAACGGCGGCCAGGTGCGGCTGGGCACCGAGATCGTCGGCGTGGACGGCCGTTTCGACCGGGTCACGCTGTCCACGACCGCGGGTGAGCTCGCCGCGGAGCAGTTCGTCAACTGCGCCGGCCTGCACTCGGACCGGCTGGCCCGGCTGGCCGGCCTGGCCCCGGCGGTGCGGATCATCCCGTTCCGTGGCGAGTACTTCGAGTTGGCACCGGAGCAGGAACATCTGGTCAGCGGCCTGATCTACCCGGTGCCCGACCCGACGCTGCCGTTCCTGGGCGTGCACCTGACCCGGATGATCCGCGGCGGCGTACACGCCGGACCCAACGCCGTCCTGGCGCTGGCCCGGGAGGGTTACACCTGGGGGGCGGTGCAGGGCCGGGACGTCACGGACAGCCTGGCCTGGCCCGGGTTGTGGAAGCTGGGGAAACGGTACTGGCGCACCGGTATCAGCGAGGTGGCCCGGTCGGTGTCGGAGCGCCGGTTCCTGGCGTCGTTGCGGGAGCTGGTGCCGGACCTGCCGGACGGCTGCCTGCGGCCCTCACATGCCGGCGTGCGGGCCCAGGCGCTGCACCGGGACGGCCGGCTGGTCGACGATTTCTACTACGAGCGAGGCATCCGGCAGGTGCACGTGCTGAACGCTCCCTCTCCCGCGGCGACCGCGTCGCTGGAGATCGGCCGGCGGATCGCGGACGAGGTCGAGTCGGACCTCTGAGCTCGGTCGTCGACCAGGCCCGGACCCGACGAGAAGAGCGAAGAAGAGCGAAGAGAGCGAGGACTTCGGCGTGGGCAAGATTCCCGGGATCGACCCGACCGCGACGCCCAGTGGCAACGGCTGCGCGGAGTGTCTGGCGGCCGGTGGCTGGTGGTTCCATCTGCGCCGCTGCGCGCAGTGCGGGCACATCGGCTGCTGCGACAGCTCGCCGGCCCAGCACGCCAGCGCACATTCCCGCGCCACCGGCCACCCGCTGATCCAGAGCTTCGAGCCGGGCGAGACCTGGTTCTGGAGTTACCCCGACCAGCAGTTCTACGACGGTCCGACGTTGGCGCCGCCGCGTCACCGGCCGCCGAACCAGCCGGTACCGGGCCCGGCCGGGCAGGTCCCTTCGGACTGGCGGGTCCACCTGCACTGATCGGCGGACCGGCTCCGCGAAGGGGGCGGTCCTCTCACCGGTGTTGCCGGTTCGGCAGCCCTGGGCATAGCCTCCGGACTTGCCGGCCGACGAGCCAACCGGATCGGCCGGGACCGACGAAAGGAGCGGGGAATGGGTTTGGATGATCTTGTGAACCAGGCGAAGGAACAGCTCACCGACGAGCGCATCGACCAGATCGCCGGGGCGATCAAGGACAAGACCCCGGACAACATCGACAGCGTCGTCGACCAGGTCGCGGACAAGGCCAAGCAGTTCAACGACTGATCGGCGCGGCCGTTCGGTCGGGTCGACCTCACCCGGGCAGGTCGGGCCACTCGGCCTCCAGCGTCAGCAACTCGTGCTCGACCCACCCGGTGCCGACCAGACCGGACAGTTCGCCGGTCCCCGAACCGGCCACCACCCGCGCCCACTGCGCGGTCTCGACGCCCTCGCCCATCGATGCGCCGTGCTCGAGGACGAAGCTGCCGGCGCGGCCGAGCACGGTGCCGACGATCCGCTCCTGCGCGACATACGAGGCACCGCGGTCGCCCCTGGTGGTCACCGCGTGGCCGGCCGCGGTGGCGTGCACGTCCTCCCCCGCGTAGGTCTTGGCCAGCACGACCGCCGTCAGGTCCGGTGCGCCCGGGTCCGGCGGCGGCGCATCAGGCTGACCGTCCCAGGTGGTCAGGGTGAACGGCAGGCGCAGGGTGAGCTTCATGGGCCCGAGTGTGCACCGAGCCACCGACAGCGCCGGATCAGGGCTGTTCGGTATCGACTCGGTCGTCCTACCCTGGACGAAACCGGGCGAGACGGGGTGATCGGCACATGTTGCTGTTGGACCGACGAGTCGCCACGAACGCCACCAAGCCCGCGGCTCACTGCCGACGGCCGACGCCGGGCTCACCCGCCCAGGCCGCCGTGCTGGACCTGCAGCGCACGGCCGGCAACCGGGCGGTCGCGTCGCTGCTGGGCCGGCAGCACCACGCCGCGGTACCGGTCGCGCAACGCTACGAGGCGAAGGACTGCGGCTCGGGACCCGGAGCCCGGCATCCGGCCACCGAGGTGTACGCGGCGCACGGCCGGGCCCGCACGATGCTGTCCATCGCGGAGACCGAAAGCGCGTCGTCCGGCGACCCGACGGTGCAGGCCCTGGCCCGCAAGTACTTCAAGCTGGCCGTGCCGCCGGTGACCGACCGGGACAAGAAGCTGTGGTTCGGCCGGGTGCGGCAGGTGCTGTCCGGGATGTCCCGGGGCCAGGACTCGACGACCTACGAATGCGAGCCCCGCCAGTCCTGGAAGGACGGCCTGTGCACGTCCGGTTCGATGGCGGTGACGATCCTGAACATCCACCTGTGCCCGGATTGGTGGAACCTGGCGTCCGTCGACGACCGGGCGTTCGTGCTGCTGCACGAGTGGGCCCACAAGTACGGCCCGTCGGTCCATCAGATCTTCGAAACGTACTGTGATTCCAGCGATTTCGCCAAGCAGCCGGCCGAGGATCTGGTCGCCGAACCGGATGCGTACGCCAGCTACGTCTTCGAGCTGGTGACCGGCGGCGCGCCATCCGCCACGGTGTGCTGATCACGGTGTGCTGACCAAGGCGCGCTGACCAAGGTGCGCTGACGACGGTGCGCTGAGCGGAACCGTGGACCGGGGGCGCCCTGGCCGGTCAGGCCGCGTCCCGGACGTCGTCGGCCAGGAACTGGCTGATCCGCGAGCCTAGGTCGCTCGCCGAGGTGACGATCTCCAGGTGGCCGCCCGGCACGAGCGCGAGCGTCGCGTCCGGAATCAACCCGGCGAGGATCATCGCGTTGACCGGCGGCACGATCGGGTCGTCGAGCCCGCCGACCACCAGCGTGCGCTGGCTGATCAACGGCAGGAACGGCAGGCTGGTCCACCACATCACGGCCGACAGCTGGTACAGGTAGCCGCGCAGGTCCGCGGGCAGGTGCGCGCGAGTGAAGGCGGACCGCTTGCGCTCGGCGCCGGGGACCGCGGAGATGAACTCCGAGATGATCTCCGCATCGGTGGCGTCGGCCAGCTCGCGGGGAATCAGCATCTCCCGGAAGGCGTGCGGCACGCCGGGCACCGACCAGGCGCCGGTGCTGGTGCTCACCAACACCAGGTTCCGGCAGCGGCTGCCCCGCTGGAGCGCGAACTGCTGGGCCAGGGCGCCGCCCCACGAATAGCCCATCAGGTCGGCCTCGTCGTGACCCAGTTCGTCGAGCAGCTCGTCCAGTACGCCGGCCAGCTGCGGCAATCCGTAGGGCAGGCTCACCGCGGGCGAGTCGCCGATCCCGGGCGGGTCGAAGCGGATCACCTCGATGGCCGGATCGATCGCGTTGACCAGCGGGTCCAGGATGCGCAGGCTGGCGCCGATGCCGTTGCACATCAGCAGGGGCGGCCCTGATCCGTTGCCGGGTCGGACGTCCACGTACAGGTCCAGCTCGCCGATCTTCAAGGGTCTGCTCTCCCGTCCGGTACGCGGCCGATGACGGGCGACCGAGTGATCCGCGTCGTGTACGTGTTGACTCGGGCATTGTCACACCCGGTGCCGCCCAACCGCACTCGAAACGATCATCGGAAGCCGGCCGATGGGATGATCGGGTCTCCGCCGACCTGGGGCGATGCCGAACGGCCCACGCGCCGCGGGTGGGCATGATCACCATGTCCTCTGGTCAGCGGGACGGGTCGTCGCTGCTGTCCCGATCGGCCAGGTAGTCCAGCAGGCCCGGATCGGCCGAGGCGAGCCGGTCGGCCTCCTCGCCGCCGTCACAGCGGCACAGGGCGACGATCACGCCGGCTGGCCGGCGGACCAGCACCTGCCAGGTTCCGCCGGCGTCCTCCCAGCGGCGCAGCCGGGCCAGATCCGCCGAGTCGCCGGTCATCGCGCCCGACCCGGACCGTTCGGCAGGCGCCGGACGTCCGCGCGCCCGGCCGAATTGCGACATGGCAGCCGATGATCTTGGGTGAGTGGTGACGGGCATCCGGCCCGCACGTTGCGGCCGGCCCACAGGGAGGTGTCATGGTCGCGATCGGGTTGGCCTTCGCCGGTCTCGCCGCGCTCATCCACGTCTACATCTTCTACCTGGAATCGTTGGCCTGGACGGCGCCGGCCACCCGGCGCACCTTCGGCACCACCCGCGAGCAGGCGGAACAGACTCGGGAACTGGCCTTCAACCAGGGCTTCTACAACCTGTTCCTGGCGGTCGTGACGGCCCTGGGCGTGGGGTTCGTGGCGGCCGGGTCGACCGTGGTCGGTGCGACCCTGGTGTTCGCCGGCGCGGGCTCGATGGTCGCCGCCGGCGCGGTGCTGATGCTCTCCGATCGATCCAAGATCCGCGCCGCCCTGGTGCAACTCGTCGCGCCGCTGGTCGGCGTGCTCGCGCTGGCCGTCGGGCTGGCCGGATAGGTCAGGACGCGGCCGTCGCGGTGGCCTCGGCGCGGCCGGTCCGCAGGTGCCGGGTGACCAACCGCTCCACCCGCGGCACGTCCCGGTCGGCGATCGCGCGGTAGAGCTCCTCGTGCTCGCGGGCCATGTCGAGCAGCTCCTCGTGCTGGCCGAGCAACCAGCGCATCCGGCTGCCCAGCGTCCGCTGGATCTCGCCGAGCACCTCGTTGCCCGCCAATTCGGTGACGGTCTCGTGGAAGTCGGCGGCGGCCTGCCGGGCCGGAATCCGCTCGCCGCGCTCGGCGGCCGCCAGCTCCTCGTCCAGGACCCGGCGCAGCCGGGCCAGGCCGTCCTTGCTCCGCCGCTGGGCGGCGAGCCGGAAGGTCATCGACTCGAACGCCTCGCGGACCTCGATCAGATCGGCGATCTCCGCGGCGCTGAACGTCCGGACCAGCGCCCACGACCGTGGCCGCGGGGTGACCAGGCCCGTTCACCGCCCGGGCTCGGCCGCCGGCGGCTGCCACGCCTGCACCGTCGCCGCGGCGCGCACGGTGCTGCCCGCGGGCAGCAGCCGCATGAGGGTGTTCCGGACCGCGACGGTGACCGGGCCGCGCGCCTGGGCGATCCGGCCGACCTGCCAGGACCGTCGGGCGATGGCGGCGGTTCGCTTCCGCCGGTCGGTGTCGTACCGGCCGAGCGCGGCGTCCAGATCGTGGCCGCCGCCGGCCAGCGCGGCCAGGGTGACCGCGTCTTCCAGGGCCTGGTTGCCGCCCTGGCCGAGGTTCGGCGTCATCGCGTGCGCCGCGTCACCCACCAGGACAACCCGACCACGGATGAACCTGGGCAACGGCGCGGCCAGGTCGATGATGTCGTTGCGCAGGATGGCCTGGCCGTCCGTGGCGTGCAGCAGGGCCGGTATCGGGTCGTGCCACGTCGCGAATCTGCGCAGCAGTTCTGCCCTGTCGTCGGGCACCCGCCAGCCCGACGGGACCGAGGCCACCGCGAACCAGTACACGCGGCCATCACTCATCGGGGCGATGCCGAACCGCTCGCCGCGGCCCCAGGTCTCGCCGGCCGCCGGCACGTCGACCGGTCCGTCGGTGACGCCACGCCATGCCGTGTAGCCGGCGTACCGGACGCCCGGATCCTGCGGCCACGAACGACGAATCGGGCTCGCGACGCCGTCGGCGCCGACCACCAGGTCGAACGTCCGGCTGACGCCGGACTCGAGCACCACGGTCGCCTCGCCCGCGCCGCCATGAACGGCGGAGACGGTCGCGGCCCGCACGGCCGGGGCGGCGGCGGACAGGATCGCCCGCAGGTCGAATCGGTGCACGACGGTGAGATCGGCCCAGGCCGCCGGCGGCGTGCGGACCAGCCACCGCCCGTTCGGCGTGCGCAGGCCAGCGGGCAGTCCCGGCGCGGCACCCAGAGACCGGATCGGTCCGTCCAGGCCGATCGCAGCCAACGCGCGTAACCCGTTGCCGAACAACGAGATTCCGGCGCCGGCGGTCGTCGCCTCCGGCCGTTCGTAGATCGTCACCTGCGCACCCTGCCGGGAAAGTGCCACGGCCGTTGCGAGTCCGGCGATCCCGGCGCCGACGATGCCGACCTTCATGACGGTCCTGCCGATACGACACAGACCGGGCCGGCACCGAATGGCCCGCCGGTCAGGATCATCCGGCCGGTGCGAGATGGGCCAGGCACAGATCGGGTTCGACGAACGGCTCCAGGCGGTCCACGGTCACCGGTGACTGCCAGGCCTGCATGGCCCCTTGCATCAATCCGAGGTGGATCGGGCAGACCACCGCCGGCCGGGACTGCGCGAGCTCCAGGAACGGGCAGTGCCGCAGCCCGATGTGCCGCTGGCCCTGGTCGGTCCGGCGTTCCGGCGCGAAGCCGATCTCGTCGAGCAGCACCATCAGCCGGCCGACGCCGTCGTCCTGGCCGTCCGCCGGGTCGCCGGATCCGGCGGCGGTCGCGTGCCCGTGACCCCAGGCCCGGCCGGCCTCCAGGCCGAGAGTGCCCCGGGCCGGATCGGTCGCCAGGGTCTGCACCAGCAGTTCGGCCAGCAGCCGGTATTGGCGAGGACCGGTCAGGTCCATGCGCCGCACCGGGCGGAACAGCTGTGGCGGGCGGCCGGCGGTGCGCCGGTCCACCTCGACCCGTTCCACCCGACCGTTCTCGACCAGCCGGTCGAGGTGGAACCGCACCGTATTCGGATGCACGCCCACGCGGTCGGCAATGGTGTTGATGCTCAGCGGCCCCGGCGCGTCCCGCAGGGTCGCGAGCACCTCGAGGCGCCGCCCGGACGGCGCCCGGCCCTGGTCCTCATCCGGCACGACGATCACGCTCCCTCCGCCATTGTCCGGGTCCGGGCGCCCGTCTGCGGCGGCAGACCGGCTCACATGCGCCGCGGTCCACGCATTCGTCCGGGTGGATGTACAGCGACCGGCCGCCCTCGTAGATGCAGTCCACCGGGCACTCCTGCACGCAGGCCCGGTCCATCACATCCACACGCGGCTGCCCGATCACGTAGGCCATGCCCTAGAGTTTACACAACCAAAGCTTGTAGAAACTCTGGAGCAGGAGAAACCGGCATGCCGACCCCCGAGACCACCGTCGATGAGACGCCGGAACTGGACGTGCGGACGATGCGTAAGCCCGACAAGCATCCGGCGATCTTCGCCCGATACGCCGCGTTGCCGGTCGGCGGATCGTTCGTGCTGGTCAACGACCACGATCCGAAGCACCTGCACGACGAGTTCGAGGCCGACCATGCCGGCAGCCACCAGTGGGAGTATCTGGCCACCGAGCCACGGAACTGGCGCATCAAGATCACCAAGCTCACCGCCGCCCCACTCCCCCGGGTTCTGGTCGATACCACCGAGGTCACCACCTCCGCCGACCGACCCGACGTGACCGGCGCGGTGTGGAAGCTCCAGGCCCGTGAGCGAGATCTGGATTCGAACGTCATCGCCCTGCCGCCGGGCGGCACCATCGACGCGCATGCCGGACCCGACCTCGACGTGCTGATCCACATCCTGAGCGGCGCAGGCCGGCTCACCACCGAACGCGGCGTGCTGGACCTGCGGCCCGGCGTGCTGTTGTGGCTGCCGCGCCGCTCCCGTCGGCAGTTCACCGCCGGGCCGGACGGCCTGCGCTATCTGACCGTGCACCAACGTCGGCAGGCGCTCGTGCTGGACACCCGCCGGGCCGGAACGGCCCGCTGACCGTCGTCCGGCACGTCGTCGACAGGCGGGCCCGGATCAGCGGACCAAGATCGTCTCCCGCACCGTCCGGGAGACGAACGCCCGGTACTCGTCGCGGGTCTTGCCGTCCAGCTGCACGAAGCGGACGTAGCTCTCGACGCAGGTGAGCACGCAGAAGGACTCGACGAGGTCGTCGAAGGGCACGTCGGCGCGGAGCCAACCGCGCTCCGCGACCCAGCGCAGGATCCGCACGATCTGCCCGCGGATCAGGGCCAGCATCTGGGCGTGGTACCCGCGGAGCTCGGCGTCGCCGTGGGCCGCGCCGACAACGGCCATCCACAGCCCCGCCGACGGCTCGTTGATCCCGACCATCGTGTCCCCCACCAACTCGGCCAGCGCGTCCGGGTCGCCGAGCTCGACCATGAGCCGGCCGGGACGGGTGTTGAAGAAGTCGGTCTCGCCCTCGACGCCGAAGGAGACCAGCTCGACCGCCGCCTGCAAGAGCGCGGACTTGGGGCCATGCTTTTGCACCGTCTCGATCGCCACACCGGCGCGCTCGGCGATCTGCGCGACGGTCGTGGCTTGGTAGCCCTGCCGGCCGAACAGGTCGATGGCGGCCTCGACGATCCGTTGCCGAGTCTGCGCCGCCTGTTGCTGCCGGAGCTGGGAGCGGTAGGGGCGAACGGGCGGATCGGCATCGTCCATTGTTGACCAGGTTCCCATATCGGTGAATACTGTGAGCTGGTCTTCAATACTATGACGTGCCGCCGAGAGGCCCGCCCATGCCATCGATCCTCATCGCGAGCGTGCCCATCCACGGCCACGTGACACCGCTGCTCGCCGTCGCCCGGCACTTCGTGGAGCGCGGCGACCGGGTCCGATTCCTCACTGGCAGCCGGTTCGCTGACGTCGTCAATGCGACTGGGGCCCAACATCTTCCGCTGCCAGCCGAGGCCGACTTCGATGATCGGCAGGACTTGCAACAGACCTTCCCCGAGCGGGCGGCCCTAAAGGGATCGAAGGCGATCGCCTTCGACCTGGAGAACATCTTCGTGCGCCCCGGCCGGGCCCACTACGAGGCGATCATCGCCGCCGACGCCGACGAGCGAGTCGACATCGTGCTCACCGATCCCACCTTCGCCGGCGGGGCCCTGCTGCTCGGGCGCCCGATCGACCGGCGGCCACCGCTGGTGGTGTGCGGTGTCATCCCGTTGACGATCGCCAGCCGCGACACCGCGCCCTATGGCATGGGCATCACCCCGCTCGCCGGCCCGGTCGGGCGGCTGCGCAACGGGGCGCTGACCCTGATCGCCACCCGCACCGTGTTCCGCGGAGCGACGCGGATCGCCAATGAGGTCAATCACGAGGTGCACGGCCGCCCGCTGGCGTTCCCGGTGCTCGACTGGCCCCGGCACGCCGAGGCGATCGTGCAATTCACCGTCCCGGAATTCGAGTACCCGCGCTCCGACGCCCCGGCGACCCTGCACTTCGCCGGCCCCCTGTCGGCCAGCGGCTCCCAGGCCCCGCTCCCCGAGTGGTGGCCGGACGTGGACGGCTCGCGACCCGTCGTCCACGTCACGCAGGGCACCATCGCGAACCGCGACTACCGGCAGATCATCGCCCCCACACTGGAGGCGCTCGCCGACGACGACGTGCTGGTCGTCGTCGCCACCGGCGGACGCCCGCTCGAGAGCCTGCCGCCGCTGCCCGCGAACGCCCGGGCCGCCGAGTACCTGCCGTATGACGAGCTGCTGCCCAAGACCGACGTCTTCGTCACCAACGGCGGCTACGGCGGCGCCCAGTACGCGCTGCGCTACGGCCTGCCGATCGTCACCAGCAGCGGCCACGAGGACAAGCCCGAGGTCGCCGGACGCATCGCCTGGTCCGGCGTCGGAGTACGGATCAACACCGAGACGCCCTCGCCGGCCGCCGTCGGCCGGGCCGTCCGCACCGTACTCAGTGATCCCCGCTACCGGGCGGCGGCCCAGCGGATCGCCGCCCGCATGGCCGAAGCCGGCGGGATGGCCCAGCTCGCCCAACTCGTCGACCGGCTCGCCGACGGAGCCAGGACGTAGCCGCGTCGCCGGCGCCGGCGCCGGCGCCGGTTCCGCGCGCCGGGCGGCCGCGCGCGGCACGTGCCGGGCGGCCGCTCGCGGCTATCGGTTCGGCCGCCGGACTGATCTAGATTTGACCCCGTGCCATCCACGCAGGCTCTGCTCGCCTTTTCCCTCGCGTCGTTCGTCCTGATCGTGATCCCAGGGCCCAGCGTGCTCTTCGTGGTCGGTCGATCACTCTCGCTCGGCCGCCGCGGTGGGCTGCTGAGTGTGCTCGGCAACGAGTGGGGCGCGCTCGTCCCGGTGGCCGCCGTGGCGGTCGGCGTCGGGTCGCTCGTGGCCGAATCGATCGCGCTGTTCACGATCGTGAAGCTGCTCGGCGCCTCCTACCTGGTCTATCTCGGGGTCCAGGCGATCCGCCACCGTCGCGCCGGACTCGGCGACGCCGCGGGGCCCAAACCGCGCGCCGTCTCGTCGAAGACCGTACTGCGGCAGGGTTTCATCGTCGGCGCGACCAATCCCAAGACGACGGTGTTCTTCGTCGCCGCGGTGCCCCAATTCGTCGACTTCCACGCCGGCGACGTGCCGTTGCAGATGATGATTCTCGGCCTGGTGTTCACGCTCATCGCTTTCGTCTGCGACGGCGCCTGGGCGCTGCTGGCCGGGTCGGCCCGGGCGTGGTTCGCGCGGTCGCCGCGGCGGTTGTCGGCCGTCCGCGCGACCGGCGGCGGGATGATGATCGGCCTTGGCGGCAGCCTGGTGCTGGCGCAGAACGGGGCATGAGGCGGGTTTCTCGGCCTGCTGACCGCACGCGCCCGCTCAACCAGGTCCAGAAGGAAAAGTCCCGCAATGTGGGCATTTTCCTTCTGCGGCAGCGAGCACTTACCATGACGGCAGGTGCCCGGTTGAGCCAAAGGATTGCCCAGCAATGAAGAGCGCCCGCGTTCTCGGAAACACCATGCGGTATGTCGAGGTCGGGAGTGGGCCGCCGGTGCTGTTCCTGCATGGGAACCCGACGTCGTCGTACCTGTGGCGCCGTGTTCTCGGACCGGTTGCCGACCTCGGCTACCGGTGCCTGGCGCTCGACCTGATCGGGATGGGACAGTCCGACCGCCCGGCGCTGGAGTACCGGCTCACTGACCACATCACCCATGTCGAGGGTTTCCTCGATGCCGTGGGGCTGGCTCGTCCGGTTGTCGTCGGGCACGATTGGGGCGCGGTGATCGGGCTCGATCTGGCCCGCCGTCATCCCGATCGGATCCGCGGCGTCGCGGTCTGCGAGGGCCACCTCCATCCGATCGACTCGTGGGCCGACATGGACGACGGCGGCCGGGAGCTGTTCTCGACGCTGCGGCAGCCCGTCGTCGGGGAACGGATGGTCATCGACGAGAACTTCTTCGTTGAAACGGTGCTGCCCTCCGGTGTCGCCCGGACGCTGTCCGCCGACGAAATGGACTCCTATCGCCAGCCTTTCCTGGAACCCGTTGCGCGCCGGCCGATCTGGCGGTGGATCCAGGAGATCCCGATCGAGGGACAGCCGGCCGATGTCGCGGCGATCGTAACGGCGAACCAGGACGTGCTCACCGACCCGCGGATGCCGACGCTGGTGCTCCATGGTGAGCCGGGTGCGGTGATCGGCCACCGCGAAGTCCAGTGGTGTCGCGCCCACGGCCGCGGCATGACCATCGTCGGCGTCGGTGTGGGGACGCATTTCCTGCCCGAGGACCAACCCGCCGCCATCGCCGGTGCGATCGGTCGCTGGCTGGCGACCGACTTCTGACGCCTTCCCGATCATCGGGGATTGGATTGCGGCATTTGTTGTCGGCCATGTCCAGCGACCGAATGCCTCGACCGTCTTGGCGACAGCGACAGCGACAGCGACTCGCCGACCTGTCCGTCGTGGACGTCCCGCATGCGGCCATGGTGACCGCGGGGATTGCTACCGCACTTGTGCTGCGGATCCCACGGCGGCGGCTTCGCGCCGTCAGAGGGTCAGCAGCACCTTGGTGGCGCGGCGTTCGTCCATGGCCCGGTAGCCTTCGGCCGCTCGGTCGAGCGGCAGGGTGACGTCGAAGACCTCGCCGGGGTTGATTTGGTCGGTCATGATCAGGTCGATCAGCTCGGGAAGGAACCGTCGCACGGGCGCCGGGCCGCCGTGCAGGTGCACCGTGGCGAAGAAAAGGTCGTGTCCGTCGAGTTCGACGCCGTGGGCGACGCCGACGTAGCCGACGTGACCTCCGGACCGGGTCGCGCCGATCGCCTGCAGCATGGCTTCCTGGCTGCCGACCGCCTCGATCGCGGCGTGCGCGCCGTACCCGCCGGTCAGCTCCTTGATTCTGGCGATTCCCGCGTCGCCGCGCTCTTCGACGATGTCGGTTGCGCCGAACTTCGTGGCAAGTGCCTGCCGGTCGGGGTGACGGCTCATCGCGATGATGCGCTCCGCACCGAGCCGCTTGGCGGCCAGGATGGCGAGCAGCCCTACGGCGCCGTCTCCGACGACCGCGACGGTCTTGCCGGGTCCGGCCTCGGCGGCGACCGCGGCGAACCAGCCGGTGCCGAGGACATCGGACGCGGCCAGCAGACTGATCTTCTGCTCGGCGGAGGGATCTCCCTGCACCTTCACCAACGTGCCGTCGGCGAGCGGGACACGGGCCAGCTCGGACTGGGTGCCGATCGATCCCATCATCACCTGGTGGATGCAGCGGGATTGGTAGCCGGCCCGGCAGATCTCGCAGGTGTTGTCGGAGGCGACGAAGGAGCCGACGACGAAGTCTCCGACCTTGATGTCCCGGACCGCGTCTCCGACCTGTTCGACCACGCCGACGTATTCGTGTCCCATCGGAGTGGGGCCGTTGAGCTTCTCGATCCCCCGGTAAGGCCACAGGTCGGACCCGCAGATGCAGGCAGCGGACACTCGAATGACCGCGTCCGTCGGCTCGATGATCGCCGCGTCGGGGATTTCCTCGACCACGACATCTCCGGGTGCGTACATGACGACGCCGCGCATCACACACCCCGCCCGTCGGCAATCGGCTGGTGGTACTCGTCGTCGGTCACGTGGTCACCCCAGGTGGTTTCCACCTTGCCGTCGCCCGGTGCCTCCCAGATGGCCAGATGGACCATGAAGCTGTCCGGGCTCGCGCCGTGCCAGTGCTCGACACCCGGCGCGGTGTAGACCGTCTCGCCGGGCCGAAGGGCGACGACGTCGTCGCCTCGTTCCTGCACCCATGCGGTGCCCTCGACAATGTGCAGGTACTGCCCGACGGCATGAGAGTGCCAGGCCGTGCGGGCGCCGGGCGCGAAGTGCACCGAGCCGATGCGGACGTGGGACGGCTCCTCGCCGGCGAGCACGATCGTGGGATACACGTCGCCGGTGAACCAGTCGCCCGGCCCTTTCGACGTCTGTGGATGGATCTTCTTCATGATGTTCCTCCTTGTCGGGGTGGGCACACCCCAGCCGCGGACCGCCCCGGGTCCGCCGGATGGGCGATGAACCCTCGTCAGACCTTCTTGGCCCTCTTGAGCTCGTCGGCCAGAGCGCGCGCCTCGTTCGACAGCCGCTGAACCCCGGCCTCGTCGCCCGCGTCGACCGCCCTCCAGTAATCGATCTTCAAGGCCACATACCGCTGCCGAAGGCCGACGAGCTGCGCCTCCCGAACCAATTGCTCCTGCTGAGCGGCCAGCAGCTCGATCTGCTGCCGAGCCGCAGCCGGGCCAAGCGCACCGTTCGCGACGTAACGCCGCATGTCGCTCACCGACATGCCGGTCGCGCTGAGGCACGCGACCCAGGTCAGCAGGTCCAGGTCGTCGTCGGTGTACACGCGGTGTTTGCTGCTCTCACCACGCCCGATCGGCGCGATCACACCCATCGATTCGTAGTACCGCAGCGTGCTGGCCGGCAACCCCGTCAGCGCGGCCGCTTCCTTGATCGAGTAGGTGTGTTGGGTGGTCGGTGCGCTCACCTCGTCCACTATGAGAACTTCAAGTACTTGAAGTCAAGGACCTGCTCCGGCGCACCGCTATTGCACGTGTCGAGCCCTGGTTTCCGCAGCTCGAGAGGGCGCTGAGCATGGGTGCAGGTCGCAGGAAGTCGCGACGATCCACGGCCTCAGCTGTACCTACGTCCACCGAGCCAGCTGACCATGGCGGGGTCGCGGTGGTCGAAGAACAGGCTGTCGCCGGTCTCGAGCGCGGCAATCCGGACCATCTCGTCGTCGGTGACGGTGAAGTCGAAGATGTCGAGGTTCTGGGCCATCCGGTCAGCGCGAACTGACTTGGCAACCACGGCGATCCCGCGCTGGACAAGCCAGCGGAGCACGACCTGGGCGACCGACTTGCCGTGCGCGTCAGCGATGGTGACCAAAGTCGGATTGGTGAAAAGGTCGTTGCGGCCCTCCGCGAACGGTGCCCACGCCTCGGGCTGGACACCGCGCTCTCGCATCAGTGCCACGTCAGCTTCCCGCTGGTGGAAGGGGTTCGTCTCGATCTGGTTGACCGCGGGGGCGATCTCGTTGTGGTCAATCAGGTCGACCAGCCGGTCCGGGTGGAAGTTCGACACGCCGATGGCACGGGCCCGGCCTTGCCTGTTGAGTTGCTGCATGGCACGCCATTCGCCGTAGTAGTCGCCGAGTGGCTGGTGGATCAGGTAGAGATCGACATAGTCGAGCCCGAGACGGCGCAGCGAGTTCTCGAAGGAGCGGCGGGTGTCGTCCTCGACGCCGCCGGTCGGGGCGTGCTGGATCCAGAGCTTGGTGGTGACGAACAGTTCCTCGCGAGGGATGCCGCTGGCCTCGATGGCAGCTCCGACGGCCTCCTCGTTGCCGTAGGACACGGCCGTGTCGAGACGACGGTAGCCGGCCTTCAATGCGGCCTCGACGGCGGCCTGGGTCTGGTCTTCGGGAATCTGGTAGACGCCGAATCCTCCGATGGGCATTTCGACGCCGTTATTGAGCGTGACGGTGTGCATGATGGTCTTCCTCGTCGCAGTGGACTGGCTCATGTCTGAAAAGGGAACAGGCCTTCAGCTGCTGGGTGGCAGTTCCTGCTGTCACAGGTACTGCTAGACCCTCTCGACCACGGCACGCTCCCCCGTACCGTTGACCGGGTGAGCATCAGGGACGACGTGCGTGAGTTCCTCACCACCCGTCGCGCGAACGTCACCCCTGAACAGGCCGGCCTTCCGACCTATGGCGACAAGCGGCGAGTTCCCGGACTGCGCCGGGAAGAGGTCGCGCTGCTCGCTGGTGTCAGCGCCGATTACTACATCCGCCTGGAACGCGGCAACCTCGCCGGTGTCTCCGAGCAGGTGCTCGACGCTCTGGCCCGCGCACTGCGGTTGGACGACGCCGAACGATCCCACCTTCACGACCTCGTCCGCGCGTCCGCTGGGCCAGTGCGCGGACCACGTCGCGCCGCGCCGTCCAAAGTCCGTCCAGGAGTGCTCCGCATCCTGGAATCAATGAGTGGCCCGACGTATGTCCGTAACGCCCGCCTGGACATCCTCGCCGCCAACGACCCCGCCCTCGCGCTCTACGACGGGATCCTTGACCGCAAGCACCTGCCGATGAACTTGGCCCGGTTCCTGTTCCTCGACGACCGCGCTCCGGGGTTCTTCCTCGACTGGGAAACCGTTGCCGACGACGCCGTGGCCACCCTGCGAGGCGAAGGCGGACGCAACCCGCAGGACAAGAGCCTGACCGATCTCGTCGGCGAACTCGCCACCCGCAGCACCGAGTTCCGTACACGCTGGGCACAGCACAACGTCAAGCACCATCGCACCGCCTCGAAACAACTGCACAACTCGCTGGTCGGCGACATCGACCTGACCGGCGAAGCCATGGAACTGGCCGGCGACGGCCTGACGATCATCACCTACACCGCCGAGCCGGGCAGCCCCGCCGCCCAGGCACTCCGACTGCTCGGGAGCTGGGCCGCGCCACCTATCAACCGGGATGAGGGCCGCAGGAAGTCCACCTGAGCGCCGTCGTCATGACAGGCCGACCGTCTGCCTCCGTCGAATCACGAGGGCGTGACCGACGGTGGACGCGCCGAGGCTGGAGCATAGCCACAGCACGGCGGAGGCGTGACGGCGGCCATGAAAAGCTTTCGACCGCTGTTGACACCCACCAACCATTTGGGCATGGCCGGGGTCCTGTTCACCGGGCTGGTCGACAACGGCCGCGACGCCCAGGACGTCATAGTCGACGTCGACCGCGCCAACACCTGGTGGGGCATGGTCCCCGAACCGGTGGCGAGACGGCTGAGTCGGCTGCACGTCCACCCACGGACCCGGAGGCACGCATGACCGAACCCACCGACTCTGCCAGCACCGCCAAGCGGGCCGCGACATCCACGATCTCACCTGCCTGTTGGACTACACAGGACCCGGAACAGCATACGGGGCATTCCGGCAATCATGCCTGGGCGCGGCAATCGGTCGCCGGAACCCCAAGTTCACGCACGCGGCGCCCGACTCTTCCGATGGGAGCAAGGAACGAGAGATGAGAGCTGAGGGCGCGTTCGGCGCGCAAGAATTGGGGGCCGCAATACCGGCCTCACTTCTCATCCCTGGTCAGAAACGCGCGCCTTTGCCGCAAGCATTTTGCGGATCACCTCGTCGGCGTCGCGCGGTGACGATCCAGGCACCGGACCCGAAGAGCACGCCTTCCTTGCCCGCATGCGCGGCCATCACGTCGCGCAGGTTCGCCTCGGCCTGCCGCTTGCCGACGTCGTCGAGCTTCTCGAACAGCCACTTCATCTGGCCGACGATGAACGTGGTCGCGGTGTTCGCGTCGGGCCCGAAACACATCGGCTCGTCCTTGGCGGTGAAGTTGACATCACTCCAGCCTGCGCCGTGGAGCAGGTCGCGCACGCGAACCGGGTCACTGAGCGAGAACGGACCCGGGGCATCGGCCGGCGGTGGAGACATTGGCAGGACCCGCCCGATCGCGCCGAAGAACTCGCGGAGCCACTCGTTGTCCTCGATCCCGCGCCACACGAGCATCACCAGGCGCCCGCCAAGTCGGGTCGCGCGGGCGAGGTTGGCGAAGGCAATCGCCATGTCCGTGAAGAACATGGTGCCGGTCCGGCTGGCGATCACGTCGAAGGCGTTCGCTCCGAAGTCCCGCACCTGCGCGTCGGCCTGCTCGAACGTCACCGGCAGTCCGCCGGCCTGATGCCGCGCCACGTCGAGCTGGGCCGTCGACAGGTCGACGCCCAACGCGGTCGCGCCCGCCGAACCGCGCACCAGTTCGATCGCGAGCCCACCGGAACCGCACCCCACGTCGAGGATCCGCTCGCCAGGCCTGGCGCCGATCGCAGCAAGCAGAGCGGGCTGATAGCGGGCGATGGATGCGTTGTACGTCGCCGCGTGCTCGGCCCAGTAGGCCCCGTGCTCACCGTCCCATTCACGGAGTACGCCCGCGTTCCGCGGGTCGATCTCCAGCGTCATGTCGTTCATCATCGCCTCCGCCAAATAGTCCCAAAGAGAGTATGTGCTAGGTTATAGTCCCGAAGGGAGGATCATGTCAATTGCACTTCCACGGCTCACCACAACGACATACGGCGTGCTCGGCGTCCTCGCGGTCCGCCCGCACTCGACCTACGAGCTCGCCAAGGCAATGGGCCGCAGCTTCGGTCGGGCGTGGCCGCGCGCGCAGAGCAAACTGTTCGAAGAGCCCAAGAAACTCGCCCTGTACGGGTACGCCAGCTCTCGTGAGGACGCCGTCGGCCGCCGCCCACGCACCGTGTACACGATCACCCCGTCCGGCCGACGGGCGCTCGCCGCGTGGCTCGCCGCCCCTGGGGACGGCCCAGCGCTCGAGTTCGAAGGCCTTGTCAAACTCGTCTTCGCGGACCACGGCACCCGCGACGACGCCCTCGCCACCATCGCCCGCGCCCACGCGTGGGCCGTGGAGATGAATGCCGGCAACATCGAGGGCGGCGAGAAGTTCGCCGATGGAGACGGGCTGTACGACCAGCGCCGCGCAACCACCCTGCTCTTCGGCGCCTTCCTCACCGACTTCTATGCCCTCGTCGCCTCGTGGGCGGACTGGGCCGAAGCGGAGGTGGCCACCTGGCCCGAGGACATCGCCAGCCATCGGATATCGCCCGAGCGGACACGCGAAGTGCTGGAACGCGCCCGCTGGTCACAGCAACCGCGCTAGCCAGGCTGGTCCAGCCAGGAGCACTCAACCCGACGTCGAGGTCGGCGGCGCCCGCGCGTGCTTTCGCGGAGGCCGGAGCATGGGCCGCGGCCTCCAGCGCTTCCCAGACGGTTGTCGAGCCCAAGGGCGCCCATGCCGGTTGAACGACATCGAGCAGCAGGTCGGCGGCGACATCCCTGCGGAGGCGACTACCCGGGCCTGGCCCGCGACGCCCTGCCCCGGGGACCGGCTGCTCATCGACGACGGCAAGGTCGGCCTGGTCGTCACCACCGTCCAGGGTGACGACGTCCACTGCACCGTCACCGAAGGCGGACCGGTGTCCAACAACAAGGGCATCTGCCTGCCCGGGATGAACGTGTCCGTCCCCGCCCTGAGCGGCAAGGACATCGACGACCTGACCTTCGCTCTCACGCTGGGCGTGGACGTGATCGCGCTGTCGTTCGTCCACTCCCCCACCGACGCCGACCAGGTCCGCGAGATCATGGACCAGACAGGGGTGCAGCGCCGCCCGGTCATCGCCAAACCTCGAAAAGCCTGAGGCCGTCGCCAACCTCGAGGCGATCGTGCGGGCCTTCGACGGGATCATGGTCGCCCGCGGCGACCTGGGCGTCGAACTACGCCTGCACACCGCCCTGCCCGTCCTGGCGTTCACGCCGCTGGAGGAAGTCCGCCGACAGATGGCCCTGACCTGGGGGGTGCGGACCTTCGTCACCCCCCGGGTCGACAGCACCGACCAGATGGTGGCGCAGGTCGACCAAGCCATGCTGCAGATCCCCGGCTACCGGGTCGGCGACACCGTCGTCATCGTCGCCGGCTCCCCACCAGGCACCCCCGGCTCCACCAACCTCATCCGCATCCACCGGCTCGGCCACCGGGACTGACCCGACGGGATCGACGGCGCCCGTTGCGGGCTCGGCCTACCCGGGGTGGCCGGACCGGGTAGGCCTCGGCGCCGTCCGCCGCAGGGAGAGGTCGACGAACACCTCACCGGTGCGCAGGTCCACGGTGTGACGGAAGACCGGGGCGGCGTCGAGGTGGGGCACGAACACATCCAGCATCAACGGCCGCAGCCCACTGCCGCCTCGCCGGCGTGGGATGGGGTTCGCGTCGCAGTTCGGGCCGATCCGCGTCCGGTAGTACCCCACGTGGCCCGTCGCACAGGCCGGATCATTCGGGCGATGCGCGGGCAGGAACATCGACTCCCCGGTCGGCAGCTGCAGCACGCCGTAACCGTCGGGCCAGGACCGGTGGGCCCGGTCGACCAGACAGTCGATCAACGCGACCACCCGGGCAGCCCACGAGATCGCGGTCACCCGTTGACGATCCGACGTATGCAGGGTCGCCGTCGCCGGCGTGCCCGGCAGACTCTGCGAACACCGCATGCCACCAGCAATCCACGCCGGCGGAACCGGCCCGCGACCGCCAGGTGAATCCCCGACGTCCGATCGACGACGCCCCGACGAACCCGTCCCGAATGGGCCGATCGGCTCGCTCGACGACCGACCGGGCACGACTGCGTCGGGCGACGGTGACCCCGCTGTTCGCCAGGGGTACGCGGTGAGATGACGGTGTTCGCAGGCGGGTGGGGACTGCGGGATCCACTTCCCTGTAACTTCTCTCATGCATGCTGAAGTGGTGAACGCATGGGTTCCGATCCTCGGATTGGCGGTCGTCGCGGCGCTGTTGTGGGTCGTCGTGGCGCTGGATCGTTGAGCCGACGCCCGTCGACGTTTCCGGGTCCCGCCCGAGCCCAGCCGCACCAGATCACACACCATCGGATACCGGCCCGTTGCCACCCCGACCCCGAACCACCCGGTCATCGCCGAACGCTGCGCCGCTAACCAGACGACCGCGCGTGCCGGGGTGGTCGCGTTCCGCGACGGCCGACGGTCGACGCCGAAGGACCAGGCCGCCTACGAGGCGAAGCTGAACACCCTCGCGGCGACCATCGCCACCGCGGCGCCGGATGTGCTGGCCGTGCACCTGAAGTCCAAACTGCTGACCTTCCCGGACGGCCGGTTCAACCCGACCGAGGAGGACGAACGGGCCCGGTTCGCCGCGTACGCCCTGAACCGGAGGATCGCCGAGGCCGCGACCGCGCGAGAGGCCGCCACCACCCAACTGCTCTACGGTCCGCCCTGCTCCCGATACGGGACCGGAGGGTTCAGCCACCCCGACCATGGCGACGGGCAACGGCTGTGGAACCTGGCCCCGCAGATCCCCCCGGGACACCCGATACTCCCGCATCTTCGAGGGACAACGGGAACTGATCGACCACATCCTGATCAGCCACGCCTTGCTGCTGACCCGCCTGCAGTCCGTGGACACCCGACCGAACCAGGTTGTTGATCACTGGCAACCCCGACACCCGCCGCGATGCGCCGGCCTCCGACCACGCGCCCGTCATCGCCCAGTTCACCCTGACCCCGGCCGCAACGACACCCCCAAGGACCGCGACGGCCGGCAGATCCATTCGGGGCGCCCGACCGCCAGCGACCAGTCGGTGCGTCGATCGGAGATGAGCCGTTCATCGGTTCCCACCGCATCCCGTTTGGCTGGGGGTGCGGCGGTTGATTGCGGTGGCGGTGCGGCGGTGCCACGCTGAGCTGTCGAGTTCGGCGCCCGATTATTCACTCTGTGTCGGATTCCCGGGAGTGAGGTGCATGGGTGATGGTGACCAACGGCGGCATCGTCTACATCGACCAGGCCACCACCGCCATCGCGGTCACCGACGCGACCGGCACGCTGCGCCGCAGTATCGGCGGCACCGCCGACACCAGCGAACGGGCCGCCTGGTCCCCGGACGGGTCACGGATCGCGGTCGGCGCCCAGATCGTCAACCCGGACGGCAGCGGCGCCGTCCGCCTGCCGTTCGCGGTGCACCACCCGACCTGGTCCCCGGACGGGCGGCGGATCGCGTTCATCGGCCAGATCCAGGAAAGCATCGGCACCCCGGACCGGCACCGCGACTACGGCACGCTGCTGACGGCGCCGGTAGACAACTCCGCCGCGCCCACACCGGTCAGCGGACGGTCGTTCCTGGGCTACCCCGCGTGGACGCCGGACGGCACCTCGCTGGCCTATTCACGGGACACCGTCGGCGCGACCGCGACCGAGATCGTCCGACACCACCTGACCTCCGGCCGGCAGGAGGTCATCGTGCCCAGGCAGCCCGGCCTGCCCGAGGTCACCATGGCGGCCTGGTCACCGGACGGGCTGCGGCTGGTGTTCGCGTTGATCAACTCCCAACCCGACCCGGCCGGGATCCTGGGCCAGATCGTGGTGATCGACGGCGACGGCACCGGTATGCGGGTCGTGGTGACCTCCCGGGAGCATCGGCTGATCTACCCCTGCTGGTCACCGGACGGGCAGCTGCTGGCCTACACGCAGATCCACAGCCTGCAGGACGAAACCCACACCTTCTCCACCGCCATCCTGCTGGTCGTGCCGGCCGCGGGCGGAACCCCGACACAGATCGCCGCCGGAACCGGCCCGAGCTGGGCCGCCGCCCGCGACGCGGTGATCACCGTGCACGCCGCCCCTGACCCGGTGGTGGCCGCGCAAACGGTGACCCTGGCGGCGACCGCGGCCACCGGCGGGACCGACCCGCGGGTGAACGGCCGCGGGTCGATCACCTTCCGGATCGACGACACGCCGGTGGGCACAGCGCCGATCCCGGTGGCGCCGCCCGCCCCGGACGCCTTCGCCACCCTCACGGTCACCGCACCACCGCCGGGTCCGCACACGGTCACCGCGACCTACCCCGGAGACGGCGAGATCAATCCCGGCGCCGGCACCACCACGTTCACCTCCAGCAAACCCCGCCCGACTATCGCGTTCACCGCCCACCCCAGCCCCGCCGTGGTCGGCACACCGGTCACCCTGCACGCCACCGTGCGGGGCCCCTCGGTCCCACCGACCGGGACCGTGCGGTTCTTCGCCGGACTCACCGAAGTCGGCGACGCGACCATCACCGGCGGCAACGCCCAGATCACCACCACCGCGCTGACCGACGGGCTGAACCAACCCGTCTACGGCATCTACGAAGGCGACCCGAACAACCTGGACGCCGTCTCGACCATCGCCCACCTGGACGTCCAGGTCCCGACCCGCACCACGATCACCGCCGACCCACCCCAGGCGGTATACGGGCAACCCGTCCACCTCACCGTCGCCGTCGCCCGAGCACCCAGAGCCCCCACCGGCGCATCACCGGCCGGTGTGGTCGACGTCATTGACGACACCACCGTCATCGCCACCGGCACCCTCACCGCCGGACAAACCCAGGTCACCGCCGACCCAGCCGTCGGAACCCGGGGCCTGCGCGCGGTCTACCGCGGCCAAGGGGTCACCGCCGCCAGCCGCAGCGACCTGCTCGCCTACACCGTGACGCCGACCGCGACCACCACCACCGTGACCCTGACCGCACCGGACACGAAACCACCACTACGGCCACCCCAACCGCCGACAAGGCCGGTCACCGTCCCGGCCGGGCAGCCGGTCCGGCTGAACCCGACCCTGACCGCGGTCCCGCCCAGCACCGCTACCCCGGGCGGGCGGATCAACTACACCGACCACCTCGAGACCACCACCGTCGACCCGAGCACCGTGGACCTGGGCACCGTCGCCTACGACCCGCACCGGGCCAAGACGGCCACCGGGCAACTCACCATCACCCTCGACCAACCAGGCAGACACCGCATCGTCGCGTCCTACCAGGGCGACGACCGGTTCGCCCCCAGCCATGGCGAGGTCCGGGCGACCGTCACCGAACCCGTGACACCAGTGCCCACGCCCGAACCCGATACCTGACCGGCCACCGCACCACGAACGGACCACGAGAGCAGGTCGGCCCGATCTTCCAGGTCAGATCTGCAGCTCGCATGGTTTCCCGGCTTGGGCGCCAGAGGGTTCCGCGTTCGGATGCCGACCCTGTCGGGCGGATCAGGACTCGATGAATTCCAGCAGGTCGGCGTTGATGACGTCGGCGACGCCGACCTGCCCGCCCTACGAGCGTTCACATCCGGACTGCGCCGCGACCTGGCGGCCGTCGTCGCGGGCTGACCCTGCCCTACGACTCCGGTGCCGTCGAAGACGCCGTCAACCGCATCAAGCAGCTGAAGGCCGCGATGTAGTCACGCCGAACCCGACCTGCTCGCACACTGATACTGCTCACCTGAGAACAGTTTTCGACCAGCGATGTCGTGCGGTGGAATGTGCTGCTCGAACAGCGTCGGCGTCGGCGAGTCCGACCAGCACGGCCGAGCCAGGCTCTGATCGACGCATCGGGCAGCTCGGCGGCCCGCGGTCACCGGCCCACAAGATCGGGCCAGGGCCGGCGTCACGGAATATGCGCCAGAACCAGGTTTCATGGCCGCCGATGGGCAGATCCCGATGTCCCTTGACATCCGCGACCCAGAAGATGCTCACCAACCCTTACTACACTGTCAGGTCAGCTTCCGGGGAGCGACCTATGACGGGCTGCACGAACCGCTGGTCGCTGTCGAGGTCTGGTACCGCGTCCAGGCCGCGGGTGCGGTCGGCGCTCCATTCTCCGGATGACGTTGATACTCCGCGAGGTGATCGGGGTGACTTTCAGGATGCCCTGTCCATGGCGGCTTATAAATTCCGCGGTTGCGACGCGAACGAGATTCTCGGCGCCTGCCCCGCACGTGGGTACACGATCAATGGCGGATCGGAACTGCCGCCGGGACGAGAGCGGCGGACACGAGCGAATAGATGTCGAGGTCGACGTCGCCGAGGTCCACGCTAACGACTACCGAGTACGGCAGGTCTTGGTCCCAGCCTTCGCGACCGTCCTCCCACCAACCGAGAACCGGGTACACCGCGAGCAGCCGCCTACCCGCGAGATGCGAGGCCGGGACCGTCGTGTGATCGTGCTGGAGGGTGCCTCGCGAGCGGGCGTCGGCCGGAATCACCCATGGGTACGAGCCGGAGCCGGGAGTGACACCTTGCTCGTGCACGACCTTGTTGATCCGCGCCCTGAATCCGTCGGAGGTTTCGGTTGGACCCTGGAGGTCCCATCTGAGCCGTCCGCCCGCGTACGCCCGGCGGGTCAGGTTATCCGTTGGCTCCGCGAAGTACGAAAGGGTGGCGGTCAGATCGACGTCCGATTCCCCGATGGCGTGCAACTCGTCCTCGGGGAACGGGATCTCGATGAAATCCGCGTGCCGATCTGCCTTGGATCCTACGTGCCGACTCGGCATCAGCGAGCCTTCGTAGACCATGACCGGGCGGTTCGAGTCGCTCGCCATCACGGTCGGGCCGTGGCACGCCGTAGCCGAACGAACGAAGCAGATCGCGCTGGTCGGGGAACTGCGCGACGGCGGCTTCGGGCCACCGGGCGGTGTGCACGAGCAGCGCACGCCAAGTGGAAGGCGCGAGCGCAGGGTGGGCTGCAGCGATCTGCGCGAGAGCGTTCGATGCCGCTGCAGCCGCTGGGCTCGTCTTGTAGGTGCGTCGGAGCAGGTTTCCCGATCCTCCGGCGGTCGACTGGAGCGTGAGGATGCTGAGGCCCTGTGCATCAGGGTTCTCCAAACCGGCCCCTGGGGCGGTGTTGCCAGCCTCCATCACGATGTCTGGCTTGATCGGACTATTCGCCACGAGAGCCGTCCGGCTGTGCGGGCTCAACTGACCCGCAGCCGCCAATGGCGCTGGATAACCCATCGAAGTGTCATCAGCCGTCAGCACGTCGAGTGCGCTGTACCCACCGACAGTCAGAACGTTCCACGCCTGGCCCGGCTGTTGTAGGTGCGGTGGCCCGAGGTTGATATACGGGTAGTCCGCCCGATCGGTGATCGTGTCAGCGTTCCCGCCCGCGACGACCAGCAGGCGGCCACGGCCACCATTCCAGGCCAGCACGTCGGCGGCCACCGACCAGGAGGTCCGGTCGGTCTTGCCGATTGTTGGATTGTCGGCACCGATGCTGAGGTTGTGCACGACCGGTCGACCACCCGCAAGGGACTCGGCGACACCGACCGACTCGACGGTCCGCTCCGCCCACATAACCCCGCGTTCGGGGTCGCCGCCAGCGTCTGCCGCGGATTCGAGCAGTCTCATGGCCACGAGCCAGGCGTCGCCATGAAGGAGGCCGCCCGCAATCCCATCAGCGAGGGCCGAGTATGCAGCCACTCCGGCCATCTGGGTTCCGTGGCCGTCAACATCGGCCGAGCCCGGCACACCAGGCACGACGCTGTCTGTACCAAGAAGGATGGGGCTGACGTACGGGTGCGAGGAATCGACGCCACTGTCATGGACCGCGATGACGACTGCGTCCTCGGGTGGCGGGTCGACGTCGGCGAGTTCCCCGGCTTGGTCCTGTGCCTCAGCAAGAACGATCGGGAAGACCGTCGGCGCCAGGTGCACTTCGGCTGCATCGGGAAGAAGGACCGGCAGGGCCTTCAGCGAGGCCCCGCTCGCCAGCACGACGTGAACGTCTCGCTCCGGTCCCCGGAAGACCGGGAGCGCGTCGATGCCGTCGACGGTCAACGCAGCAAACTGAGTAACCGACACATCGATAGACCGATGGTCCTCGGGACTCAGTCGCACACCTCCACGGGTCCAGATCTCCACCCAGAGCCGTTCCTCGTCTGCGATGTCGTTGGCGATCTCGCCGAGGCTCAGGTCCGCAATGGTTGCCATCGCAATCTCGTCAATGCGAGCGACGGGGTCCTTGAAGCGCGGATTGCCTTTCGCGGTGTCGTCTTCGGCATACGCGATCGCCTTGGTCCGCAGGCCCGCCAGGTCGTCGGTGACGCGGAAGGTGACCCGACCTTCGTCACTGACGAGCAAATCGTTGCCAGATCTCGCGGGCACCAGCTTGCGAGCCACCAGCGGGTCGCCGAGTCCCGGACCCACGGCCGTGACGAGAGCCGATGATTCGGTGCGCCCCTGCTCCGCGCGAGCGGCGGCGATCTGCTCAGCTACACGGTCAAGTTGCGCAAGGACGATCGCAGCCTGCTGCGCGCGATCGCGGACGGGCACTCGGGGGGTGCGGCCAGACCGCCGGGAGACGAACTGTTCGCGTTCCGCTTGGCGTAACGCGAGTAGGGGTAGGCCGGTGACAATCACCCTCCGATTCTGTCGGCCGGACCCGCCACCGATGGGCTGACGCACCCGCCGTTGCCCTGCACACCGCTCGCACGACGCACCAAGTCGTCCAGGGGCAACTCGAGTGCCCTCGCGATCGCAGCAACGACAGCGAAGCCAGGGTCGGTGACGGCCGCCTGCTCGATCTTCGCGATCGTGTGGCCTGACACGCCGCTCAACTCAGACAGTCGCTTGCGCGTCAGACCCGCGTCGTCACGGGCCCGCCTCAACGTCACCACCACAGCGCGCGCCAGATCCTCGCGTGAACGCGCCCCGCGAGTTGGCCTGCCGCGCTGCTGCATTCCATCAGTCTAGTGGTAAATTAATACCTATCGGATCCAGGCCGTAGGGTGCTCATGAGGAGGTGAACCATGGCGAACGCCGAGTACTTGACCGAGCTGGTCCGCGCGCACTACAGCGGCGACGACCGGCGGTTCTCCAACCTCCTCAACCAGGTGATCGCGGCCGAGTCGCGCGCGGGCCATTCGCGCCTTGCCGAGCGCCTGCGCGAACTGCGCATCGAAGGCACGCGCCCGGATTCCACAGCCAAGGCAACCCCCCTCGCCCGAGCGCCGCGCAACCTTGAGCAAGTCCTGTCCGTCGGCTACAGCGAGACGAAGCTCGCCGACCTTGTCTTGGCTCCCGAGACCCGCGCCTCGCTCGAGCGCTATGTGATCGAGCAGCGGAGAGCGCAGGCGCTCGCGGACCACGGCCTAAAGCCCCGCCGGCGGCTCCTCCTCCATGGACCGTCCGGCTGCGGCAAGACGATGACCGCGCAAGCCCTCGCCGGCGAACTCAAACTCCCGCTAATCCGCGTCCGCCTAGAGGTGATCTTCAGCAAGTACCTCGGCGAGACCGCAAGCACACTCTCGGACGTCTTCGCAGAGGCAGTGCGGATGCGTGGCGTGTATCTGTTCGACGAGTTCGATGCACTCGGAAGGACCCGCCTGGACGACAGCGAAGTCGGAGAGATCAAGCGGGTGGTAACCACCTTCCTGCAACTCCTCGATGCCGACGACAGCGACAGCCTCCTGGTCGCGGCAACCAACACCGGACACGCGCTCGACACCGCGCTGTTCCGCCGGTTCGATGACGTCCTGGAACTTCCGGAGCCGACCGAGGTCCAGCGTCGTGAGCTGCTGAGCCGACTGCTGCGCGCTTGGCGCATGAAGCCCACAGACAACGTGGTTGCTGGCACCGTTGGCCTATCCTTTGCCGACATCCGCGCGGCAATAGAGGATGCCCACAAGGACGCGATCCTCGGCGATCAACCCCGGCCGAGCCAGGAGTCCATCGCGACCAGACTTGCGGAGCGTCAATCCCGGGTGCCTTCCCGAGCAGTCTGACGAGGCCCCGCTCCACCTGGCGGAGCGCACAGGGGATCCGATTCCGATGTTGGTAATACCCGATGTGCCTGAGTGGACAACATCGATGTCAACAATCGAGACATTCCTGCGGTCGTCAAGCTCCTGGAGTCGGTATTGCCGTAGGCATTGAGGGCACATTGGGCGAATCAGCTTTCCTGGCTCGCGCGTCGCTCAGGTCCGCCTATCGAGACAACATCAGGGGTCGATCAAAGTCTGGCAATTCCGCCCCGGCCAACAGGAACGGCACGTCGTGGCCCTAACGCCATCTGGCGGACGCACGACGCCTTCGGGAATGTGAGCCGGCAACTCACACCGATCGCGCCTGCAACCGAGTCGACGACCACGATTCATCCCAGCTGGGGCACTCACCATCCGCTGGGCCTAGACTCGGCGACAGCCGCAAACGGGTTCTAATACACCCGGGAAGTGTCAGTCTGGCCACCTACCGGGAGCTTGTTACAACCTGGTGGGCATCTTGACCTCTTACTCAAACCTATCGACGCAGGTCACGGCCCTGGAGAAGTTGCTGGCCAGCCTGCCGAGCCTGGACGAGCCGCTTCCTGAGGCGCCACGGAAGTCCTGGCAGCGGGTCCGGCGGCTGAGTGAAGCGGAGATCGATCAGCTGGTGGCTGACTACCGGGCGGGCCGGACGGTGTACGAGCTGGCGGCCCAGTTTGGGATCAACCGGAAGGCTGTGAGCAAGCATTTGCATGCCCGAGGCGTGACGATGCGGATGCGCGGACTCTCCCCTGCGCAGATCGACGAGGCGGTGCGGCTGTACGGCGAGGGGGCGTCGCTAGCCAGGATCGGGCAGAAGCTCGGAGTGGATGCAGGGACGGTGCATGCCCGGCTGCGGGAGCGTGGGGTGAGGATGCGGGATGCGCAGGGACGGGAGCGGTGAGCCAAAGCTAGGCCGCTCGATCCGACTGCTCCTCTTCCCCCGCTTCCCGCTCCAGCTGCTTGGCCAGGCTGAGCAGTACTTTGGCGACCTTGGCAGCGTCCATCTCCGGACGAACCAGACTGGTCACCTCGAGTACTCGCTGTGGTCGGGGTTCACCGCGGCGACGCCGAGGACGAGCCTGTCGGCGTTGCCACTGGATTGGTTGCGTCGGCACTGGAGGGTTGTCGAGGAACGGCTTGATCTTGGCGAAGGCTTTGCCGGCTCGTTGCGGAAGCGAGGGGTCGGCATCACTGACTGATTCACGATGAGCTTTGAGATCTGCGTCGGTGAGGCTTTTCGTGAGGGCATAGAAGTCATGAAGCGCCATCTGCTCGGTGGGGCTGAGCAGAGTGAAAGCGTAGGGGTTGGTTGTGAACCAGGCTTGCTTAAGTTGATGATGGTGGGAGCGGTAGGTGGGGAATGTAAGGCCGGTCATGACTTACATTATCCCGCTCCGATCTACTCAGGCATTCCGCAGGGCTATTGCTGGTCGGACAGGTTGTCACTCAGCAGGGCTGGCAGGAGCCCATTATGCCCAAGGCGATCCATGATATGACTTGTCAGGACATTTGGAACGAGCTGAATCGTGTAGCGACGGGCGTTTGGTTTGATCGGGCGGAGCAGTCGGGCACTCTTTAGCTTCTGAATGGCCTGCGCACGGATCACGTGCGACGTGGCGTTCTTCAGGACGTCGTCGAAATCAGTCGCCTGGACCGATTCATTCTTCGCCGCAATCGTGAGCATCTTGAGGTCCCGCTCCGATACCTGACCGCGTTCCCGAGCGGTCTTTAACGCAGGGATCAGAATCTCCCTTCGGACAAAGTCAGCGTCCTGAAGTCGTGCGATGTTATCAAGATCCGCTTTGACGCCAGTGAGCATGTAGCTCGCCCATGCAAGGACGTCAGCATCAGCCAGGCTGTCGGCTTTCGCAAGGTGGTCATAGTAGGCCTCGCGGTCGCTGCCGAACACCGCGGTTGGGTTGAGCAGACGCACACCCGACGAGTCGATGAACCCTTGCTTGGCCATCATGGCGTAGGTCAGCAGACGTGAGACACGACCATTGCCGTTGCCGAATGGGTGGATCCAGGCGAACCGGTGATGGACAACCGCATCCTTCAGTAGGTCGAACTGCGGGCCGTCGTCACGGTTGATGAAGGCGATCAGCTCGTCCATGTGATCGGCGACATCCGCGGCCATTGGCGGGGTATGGTCCGACTTTTCGATCTTGACTGGCTTGGTGCGATAGGCGCCGGGCCGATCGTCACCTTCTCTGCGAAGGTCTTTGATGACGATGCGATGCAGCTGGCAGATGAACTCTTTGTCGATTGGCATGTCGTGAACATGCTTCTCGATGAAGTCGATCCCGTCGCTGATGTTCGTGATCTCGGCGATGTCCTCTGGCTCATCGGTCTTACCGTCTTGCTGCTCGTTAATCGCCGCCAAGACATCAACGACCGTGGTGTGGTTACCCTCGATGCGGGCAGACACGATGCTCGTCACGAGCTGCATAATCTCCTTGACTTCGAAGAAGATCCAGTTCGGCGTGGTGCCACGACCAGACTTCTGGCGCACTCGCTCAAGCTCGACGATCTGACCAGTGAGTGGCGATGCAAAATCAAATGTCGGAAGGGAGATTTTCGTGTGTTTCATTACATCACTAAATGTAGCACATATGTAATTAAACATCAATGTTTATGTAAGCGAACACGTACGTCTGTATCTGTTAGAGAACAGAGTGGTTGCTTTGCTATGTAAGCATGAGGCGTTTGATGATGTAAGCGTTTGTGTGCCGAAACCACCCACACCTCGTCCACGATACAGTCTCCAACCGGCCGGCCTCGGACGGCCCCAACGAGATTATCGACCACGGCGGCGTCCTCATACGCCCTCCTGACTGAGCGACTACATCCAGCACTAGGACACGCCGCCGCCGAACTCCTGTCACTAACTGCCATGCGTGACCGATGTTTTCGCCACAACACCATCGGTACATACCAACAGGGGTCAGGAAATCACTGATTTTAGTGTACCGACGCAACCTACCTGCTGTGAATAGAACAGTGGTACAGGGGTCGCGGAAAAATGCGAATTGCATGGTCCGCATGCTCAAACAACAAAAAGGC
Organism: uncultured Actinomycetes bacterium; assembly: GCA_964497705.1. GTDB lineage: Bacteria > Actinomycetota > Actinomycetes > Mycobacteriales > Nakamurellaceae > Nakamurella. The sequence continues at coordinate 102,820 of CAZCEH010000002.1, forward strand.
CAGCATCGGTGCATGCTGACCTCTGTTGTTTTGACGAATTGGCTCGTACATACGTTCGACTTGGTGGGGATCTTGTCACGTTACTCAAACAGACCGACGCAGGTCACGGCCCTCGAGACGCTGCTGGCGGACCTGCCCAGCCTGGAGGAGCCGGTGGCCGAGGTGCCTCGGACGTCCTGGCGGCGGGTCCGGCGGTTGAGCGAGTCGGAGGTAGATCAGCTGGTGGCTGACTACCAGGCCGGCCGGACGGTGTACGAGTTGGCAGCCCAGTTTGGGATCAACCGGAAGGTTGTGAGCAAGCATCTGCATGCCCGAGGTGTGACGATGCGGATGCGGGGGCTCTCCCCTACTCAGATCGACCAGGCGGTGCGGCTGTACGGCGAAGGGGCGTCGCTGGCTACCATCGGGTGCAAGCTTGGTGTCGACGCTGGAACGGTTCATGCTCGGCTACGAGAGCGTGGGGTGAGGATGCGGGATACGCAGGGGCGGGAGCGGTGAGCTACTACCTGCGGTCCAGCTGATCCACTTGCTCCCTCCTGGTCGTCAGTCGTCGGCCGGTAGGCATGCACATTTACCGCGGACGGATCGTCCCGCTACGCGTGCGCGACAACCACCGGTGCAGCGGTGGGTGAGCGTAGTCACGCGCCTCGAACCGGCCGTGTCGACGCAAGTCATGCCTGGATCGACAGCCCACGATGGGTACGCTGCTGTCGGTGCGGCTCATATCCATGCTTGCATGTGATCGCTGATGATCGGAGGCTTGGATGCTGCTAACGTCGAACTGGCGCGAGTGGTACCGCTTCAGGCATCAGCAGCACTGCCTTCAGTCAGGCACGCCCTACGAACAGTATGTCACCGAGGTCCTCGCCCGGTTTCACGACGACTTCGTCAACCCTGCGCCCACCGGGACCTTTGGCGACGGGGGCTGCGACGGCCTCGCCGACTCGGGTTCAATCCTCTACGCGTGCTACGGCCAGCGACCCGGGCGGAACGCGGAGCGCGAACTCAAGTCGAAGTTGGAGGCCGACTTCGCTCGCGGGTGTGAGTCGTGGACGACCTTCACAACATGGCGATTCGTGACGAATGCACCAATCGGACCGTTAACGTTGACGAGCTTCACCACCCTCCAGAAAGCCCACGGGCCCGACTCGTCACGACCCTTGACCATGAGGATCTGGGTCACCGATAGGCTCTGGACTGAAGTTGTTAGCAAGCTCAATCAGACCGACTTGGATGCCTTGTTCCCGGGCGCTCCCGGCATCGCAAACCTCGAGTTGACTGACTTGGTACCTCTGCTTGATTCTCTCGGCAACGCTCACCCGGCTGTTGACCTCACCAGCGACATTCTTCCAGTCCCCCTCAACAAGATGGACCATAACACCCTCCCCGATGCATCCCGCATGGAGTTCAACGCTGGCCGAATCATGGCGCCGAGGATCGACCGCTGGTACTCCGACTCATCCGACCCGGCTCTGCTTGATAGTCATGGCGAAAAGTTCAAGACCATCTATGAGGAAGCACGCAATGTCGTTTCCAACCCCGCCGAGATCCTTGAACGTCTCTACGTCGCGATCGCGGGACAGAACTTCCGTATGGACGCACGGCGCGCTAACGCGGCGTTCGCCGTCGTCTCCTACTTCTTCGACTTGTGTCACATCTTCGAGACGCCACCGGTAGAAGTGGGTGACAGCAGTGCTGTTGCCAACTAAGGGCATCACGCCCGATCGAGCGCTCATTACAGTTGGTTCCGAGATCCTCCAAGAGCTTCGAAGTCCAGTGTCTGTCTCCGCGCTTTGGGAGCGATATACCTCGTCGAAACGGGAACTCAACAGGCCTGACGTGGTCACCTTCGACTGGTTTTCACTGGCACTAGCGACGCTATACGCATTGAACCTTGTGGAGTGGTCTTCCCAGGGATACCTCAGGCGCGTCAATGTTCATTAGCGCATTGACGTCATCAGATCCTCGGTTCAAAACGCTCCGCTTTCACGACGGACTGAACATCCTCGTAGCCGACCGCACCGAATCCTCCGAACAGGGTGACAGCCGCAATAGCATCGGCAAGACAAGCTTCGTACGTATACTCCGCTACCTCCTCGGGGGTGACATTCCTGCCGAGCTCAAGTCCCCGGAACTCGCCAACCACTCGTTCACTGCCACACTGCACCTCCCATCTGTCTCCGGCAACGGAGATGACGTAGTATCTCTGACCCGGGCAATATCGCCCAGCACGCGAGTCAGTGTTGAGGGCTGGTCCGTCACAAACGGCAGCCAGGACCTGCATGTGGATGACTGGCGCGAAATACTCGCGCGCCAGGTCTTTCACATTCCGGATGACGTCACGCGCCCGACCGTTGGCCAACTCTGGGCACAGCTCATCCGCACCCACTTCGGCAAACCCACGAAAGGCCACCCGTCCGAGGCCGATTGGGAATCCGGTGTCAAACTCGGCTATCTTCTCGGCCTGTCCCCGGAGATACTAAGCCAGGCGGGTGATCTGGACCGGTTGTCGAAACAGAGCAAGGCCATCCGCGCAGCGGTGCGTGAAGGAGCAATCAACCACCTCTCGCTCGACGAGCCAGCACTTAGAGCCCAAGTCGCGACGGCCCGGCGACAAAGGGATCGCGCGCAAGAAGCACTTCGAGCTTTCAAAGTCGATGACCAATACGCTGCCCACCAGCGCACTGCTGACAACCTGACCGGCGCAATTCAAATCCTCAACGATGAGGCACTCGGACTCCAGCGCCGCGCAAGCGAACTCGCAACTGCACTTCAAGAAGAGATCAGCTCCGTCGAGACCACTGAGTTGACCGCGCGTCTCTCCCGCGTCTACGCCGAATTGGGCATAGTTCTTCCCGAATCCGTTGGTCGCCGCTACGACGAAGTCGCAGCCTTTCACCAATCGGTCGTCCGCAATCGACAGGCGTTTCTCCAACAAGAGCGCGACGCAGTCAACGGTCGCCTAGCGTCAATCGAAGCCGACAGGCGGCGCTTGGACGACGAGCGCGCCGGCGTGATGCAGCTTCTGAGTGGGACGGTCGCCCTTGATACTTTCCTGAACGCACAACGCTCGCTCGCCAAACTGGAGGCGGAGACGGCAGACCTGGAGCGACGACTCGATGCCGCGATTTCCATTAGTCAGATCAGCGACACGGTCAAACTCCGCACGGCCGAACTAATTTCGTCCGTCCGTACCGAGCTGAACGAGCGAACAGAGGCACTCGACGTACCCATCTCATTATTCGGCGAACTCGGCACCGAAATATATACCGAAAAAGAAGTCTCACTTCTCATTTCACCCACTGCCAACGGATTGCTAAGCGTCACACCACACGTTTCAGGTGATGCCAGCACGGGAGTCCGTAGCGTGGAGACGTTCATGCTCGATATGGTGTGCGTCATCTCTGCGGTAAACATCTCCCGAGCGCCGCGCATCCTCGTACACGACAGCCACCTGTTCGATGCCATCGATGGCCGTCAGGTGGCCTCATGCCTCAATATCGGGGCACGCCTGGCAGACCAGCACGGATTCCAATACATTGTTACCCTCAACTCCGACTTCTTGGAGTCCGTCGAATTACAGAGCGATGGCGCCTTCGACTCTGCGCCATACGTCCTAGAAACGCGGCTCACCGACGCCACGGCGGATGGTGGGCTCTTCGGGTTCAGGTTTGATTAGCTTTGGTTAGATGCCATACAGCTTGAGTGCGACATGATTGACGATGAGACGTCCTTCCTTCGGGTCCAGTGAAAAATGAATTCTACCAACCTCGTTGGGCTTCACGCCATCTCGTACCTTCACATGGGGAAGTTGGTCGTACTCCAATCCGTCATAGGTGAAGTAGCGAAGACGTTTGCGCTTTGAAATCGTTTCGTCGGACATCGCGACCCTCAGCTGAAACTCGGTCATGAACCAGTCGTCAATTCTCGTGGCTATGTCGCCATCGTGGGCATACAGGCGAACGGCTGCTCGCGCGAGGCTCAGGAGTTTCTCGGTCATATCGGCGGGGTCCGGATAGGCAATATTCTTCCAGGACCTACGGGCGCCGTCAGTAAACACAATTCGTCCCTCCGAGGCATCCTCCAGGGCAAGAAACGTCGGTTCGGGGTCTTCTCTTGGCCTTAGTACGGGAACGTTCTCCCACGGATCGGTCTGTTCGCGACTGGGTTGAGCTACGCTCGCCTCGTACTGCTCGCGCCAATATATTGCGCTCTGTTCGGCAAGATCGGCTCGGGCTGCTCGAGCCTCGAGGCTCTTGGCTTCTGCTTCAGAAAGTTCCGAAAGCTCCTGCCACTCCCGGACTTGAACCTCGAGCTGATCGACCTTGAGCTTCATAGCCTCAAGTTCTGCGGTGACGTCGGAGTCGGCACGGGCTTGCTGAAGGAGAGTTTCGGCCGTTGCCAGAGATTGCGCCTGAAAGCCAACGCGAGCCGCCCGCCAACCACTGTCGACGCCGCGCGCCAATGCTGAAAGCGCAGCCACGCGCCACATGAGCTGTTTTCGAACGCCTTCACCACCTAGATGCTCGATTGCATCTGGTGTGAAAACTGGCCCCGGCGTGTCAACATCCGACCAGATAAGTCGGGCACCTCCGAACGGTACATCAGCCTGCGGGACTTCGTGGGCGAGGGCCCGACTGGTCGCGTAGTTGAGTGTGCAGACGCGAGTCAGCCCAATGAGCTTGTTCGCAGCCTTCTTGGCCACGTCCCATGAGGCGGGACTCCGGAGATGAACCAGCAGCACCGGGAGGCGTTGGCCAGTGCGCATGACCTGCGCGAGTTCGTACGCCTCGGAGACGGTCCTAACGGGGATGTACTGACTGTCAACCTGCTGTTGCCCGATATGAAGCGATAAGGACTCGTCGCGAGCGACCGTTTCCACCAAGCCTGGCTGGAAAAGAGGAGTCTCGCCGATTGGGCTCAACGAGCCACTACTCTGTTCCCTGCTCATGCCGACACGCAGACGAACCCCAGGAAGGCCTTTGGCAATCGTCACCCGGGTTGTCAGCTCGACCGTCTTATCAACGCCTTGCGTCACAGATAGGCGCAGGGCGCGCACGGTGCCATTGACGTGTTCCCACGATGCAGTGCGGTCCGCAACCCGATTTCCTCTCACGGTGAGCATTGGCAGTGTCGCCGACCCAGACGTGGCCAAATCGTCCACTGTGATGAGGGCCGACGCACCCCGGTTGAGCCAGTCAGCAAGATGTTGCACGAGTCGGTCGTAGGCACTCGGATCTTCTGTAGCGCCGACATCAAACTCGACGACATAGAGAACCTGCACCCTTGCCTCCGTAGCCTGGCTCGTCTCAGCCTAATATGAGCTGCCCGGTACACCCATCAAACTTGGGAGATGTGCCGCTCGGCGGCGCGACGTTCACCCGTTGGGGGCCGGCTCGCGGGGTTACAGACGTTCCTTGATCGACGGCGCAGGGCATCGATCGCGAAGCTGCAGGGTGGGAGCCTTGCCGGCCTACTAAAGCAAAAGGACGCAGGTCACGGCCCTGGAGAAGTTGCTGCCGAGCTTGCCGAGACTGGATGAGCCGGCTGTGGAGGCGCCACGGAAGCCCTGGCAGGCCGTGCGGCGGTTGGACGAGGGGGAGATCGATCAGCTGGTCGCCGACTTCGTGGCAGGGCGGACCCGTGTACGAGTTGGCTGGTGCTGAACCAACCGGAAGATCATCCGTAAGCATCTGCACGTTCGTGGAGTGACGATGCGGATGCGCAGACTCTCCGCTGCTCAGATCGACCAGGCGGTTCGGCAGTATGACGAGGGGAGTATCGCTGGCCATGATCGGGCTCAAGCTCAACGTCGACGCCGGCACCATGCATTCCCGGCTGCGGGGGCGTGAAGTACCGATGCGGGACACACAGGGACAGAAGCCGTGACCTACCTACACCCGCCCAGGGCTTCTTAGAACAGTACCGACGCTCGTCCGGTCAACTTCGCCGTTTCTTCCTGGTCCTTTTGCCGCGACGCTGCTTGGCGCTGCGCCGTGCCTTTTGGGGGATGTTATTGAAGGTCGAGGCAAGGCTGTGCAGGGGCGCTACGGCGATCTCGGCATCTCGTTCGGGCGTTTGCGGCTCGGGCTCTCCGCGATACCTAGAGCCGAATAGCGACCCGTCGGGCCGGTATAGCAGCAACATCGATCGGCTCGATCTGGTCTGATACTGCTTCGCATCCATGTATTGCGGAAGGTGGTCGATGCTCGCCCCGCTGGGAACAGCCGCAGCTGTGAACAGCCAAGATCCTGAGGAGGTAGTGCCATGGGTCGTCAGGCTGCGCTCGAGATCCCCTTTGCGTGCTCGACGACACTGCGCCTTCAGATCCTTCCCGATGTGCCGTTGCGCCGCACCGCTCAAACCGACGAGGTCAGCGCCAAAGCGCAGCCAGCCCGGCGCCTTGGTGGATTCGCTCGCCGCGAGGTATTCCTCGACCCACGGCTCCTCTCGGCGGGTCGGTTTCGGCGCCTGAACGCGCGAATGGCCCTCAATGCTGTAGAACCATGCGTCCAGCGGATCGGTCAATGTTCCGAGCCGCACCCGGGGCTGGTCATCGAAGCGGCGTAGGTCCGAGGCCTTGGTGGGCCGTTCGATCGGAATCTGTGCGGCGACCTCGCGAGGATCCGGATCGAAGTACATACCTCCATCGAGGAACCACATGAACATGTCGAGTTCATCGACGCCATTCACCATCGTCGCTAGCTTCCGGCCGCGGCGACGCCGCAAGTACTCGAGGAACTGGGCCGCGTGGTCGATCGTGCGACTGAAGACGACGAGGTCGTGCATACTCACAATCCAAGGGACCTCTTCGGTGCCGATGACGCCTTTGTGGGCGAGCTCGTTCATCGACAACGAGAGTGGCCCCATGTCGTCGAGCATCACGATGATCGCGTGGACCTCGCTGACAGGGGCGAGGTCGATCCACTGACCTTCAGCGCTCCACACTCCCTGGTTGAGGCGGATCAAACGAGATAGGCGGTCGGCTTGCTCGTTGCCTTCCTTCAGCGTCTTCTCTAGATCGGAGGCTAAGCGCCTTGCGTTGCCGCCGCGTGCTTTGTCGGTAATGGACCCGGCCTTCACCTCGACGCACATGGCAACGCCATCGAGCACGAACAGTAGGTCGGACTCAAACTCCCGGCTCTGGACCCCCGAAGGATCGGCGTCCGGTCCTAATCGCATCGCGTCGTCAAGGGCATCCGGCCCGATGAACTTCTGTCCCTTCCACCGGGGCTCGACGCCGGCCAGCAGCGTGCTCAGCACGGTTGCGGTTTTCGACTCGGAGAAGGAAGCCCGTCGCCTGTCGTATTTCGTCCAGGCTCTAGCGGGGCTCCCGCCCTTCTGGCCGGCTGCGACGAGCCCTCGCTCGATGTCGCGTCGGATCTCGTCTTCGCCGAGGAATCCGTTGAGTACTAAGTACTCGCCGTCGTCGGCGATGCAGCCCCACGGTGTGGGGCGCTCGCCTTGGGCGAACCTCGCGACGGGGTTGGTCTCACCTTGAGCAGGCCGGCCGGTACTGAAGAAGTTCAACACTGCTCTTGTCGTCGCCTCATCCATTCCGGCACGCTCCGATGCGTCCGCGACGCACACGGCCCCGAAGAGCCGACACTCATTCAGCATTAGGTTCACGTCGCGTCGAAACGCGTCCGCGTCTATCTCGTCGACGCTGACACCGGACTGAACGACGTCGCCGATGCGGTCGCGAGCGCCGAAGAATCGCTCATTCAACAGAGCCACAGATACATCTCGAACAGCCCGTATATCGTTGAGCGTGAACCCCAGTGCACTCTCTAGCACTGCCTGAACGGCGACGTCGCCGAGCAGTTCGGTGTTGATCTCCGTCGCTATCGACTCATATTGTCGGCCACGGACCGAGAGCTCGTATCCAAGGAACTCCCCGGCCAGTGGGCCGAGGGGCTGCTTCAGTTGGCGGCCCTGGACGAGTGCGCGAGTGCGCGCCGCCTCCACGATGTCAGCTGCCAACCCCATCGCTTTCCCGATATCGGGCTGCCCCGAATTCTCTCCGGTCAAAGGCTGGCGAGGCAGCCCCATCCCCAGGAGAGCAATCGCGACGACGTCCTGGGCGGCCTGGGAGGTCTCGACCAGGGTCTCGCTCTCCCGGACCTCCCCGAAGTCCCACGGTCCCGCGGCGAAACGAAGGAACGCGAGAGCATCAAAAGTATCATGCCCACGCAGGCACTCCTCCAAGTCGACCCGGGCGGACTCGATCGAGTCATCGAGGTACGTGAGAGTCTCCTCGGCGTCGGAGACTTTCACTGCGAGCTGCTCGAAGTAGTGCATGGCGCGGCTAAGATTGCTCATCGCACCCGTGCCGACGACCTGCATCCGCTGCTGCTTCTGGTTCATGTTGACAGTGTGGCTGCTCTCACCGACAGTCTGCTCGACTGCGCTGCTGTCTCTACCTGGGATCGTCAGTCAGGATCAGATCGATGGTGAGGAGTCCGGCTGAGGTCGCCGGACATCCGTGCGATGCGGCATTCATCGGGGAGTGTGACCTTGCCGATCAGTCGGCTTCATCCCTCGTATGTTCATGCAAACGCCGTTCTGCCAAGAATTCGGAGAATCTACATACCCAGACCGGAATACGCGAGGGGCGTGGTTATAGCACCGACAGAGTGCGTCGCTCGTTCACGGCGAACCACGATCTCTGGCTTTGGGGCCCCGGCTCCTGCGAGACTGGATGTACAGTTTTGTGGGATCAGAATGGTGGCTCGTCCCACTCAAAGGAGTCAGCCTCTTCCGACTCGGGCGCATCCTCCAGTTCAAACAACGACCACTTATCCACTAGAGTCATCGTCCTATTATTGGGTTCATACTGATCTGCGATGCGATCGACCGCTACTACCAGCGGTATCTGAGCAGAGATCCCGGAAAGTACGCACGTCCCGGTCGGAAGGATGGGTAACGACTCAAAGGACACGCGGTCCAGGTACGACACTGCCTTTTCGACGGCTAGGATATCGAGGTTGTTGACAAGTCGATGCAAGAAGTAATTATGCAACTGCGATATGATGGTTTCCGAGATATCGTGAGGCCGCTGACTTGCGATCGTGAGAAAGACGCCGAACTTCCGACCCTCTTTGATAATCTCTTCGAATGTTTCGAGTCGATAGTCCTTCCATGCCTCACTTTCCCGAGCCGAAGAGGAGGACAGGATGTTATGCGCCTCATCGATGATGATGTTCAGATAGTCAGATGCGCCGCCCTCCTTAGCCTTCTTCTCGTCGTACAACTGACGACAAATCAGCAATGGAATAACCTTCTTCATCTCCAAACTTACATCGCGAAGCGAGATAACCGTCAAGGGACGGGTAAGTAGTGCATCTTCAGAGACGTCAATAAGTCGTTTGATTCGGGGAATCCTCGTCTCGAGTCGCTTGATCAGAGGACCGAGATGTTCTCGGTTCGCGAACCCATGGAATATGTCGGAGTAGTACTGCAGCACGAGCTTAAATCGAATGCGGTCGATGCTGTTGATCTCGCCCGTAGTGAAGGCCATCGCCCCGATCCTGTCAATAGTCAAGGATCGAAAGAATGCGTCGTAGTTCTCATCGTTCGCCCAGGAGGTCGTGTACCCCTCCTTGAAGAAAAAAGTCTTACTCACGCTATGGTAATTGAGCTTGGTCTGAAGCTCGTTGATGTAGTTCGCGAGCGCCTCCGGCATGCCATCTCGTAGAGACCCGCCAACCTCCTCAAGGAACTTGACGATGAGGCCCTTGTCCGTTCCTGCATCGTTGCTCTTAATCGCGGCGTAGACAATGCCCCCCACCGTCGCCTTCAAGTCTTCGTCGGTGGCCAGTCTTCGTTCCCAGTAGTCACTTTGTAGGGCTCGCTGCAGGAAGGGCGCCTGCGTCTTTTCGGTAGCATCGAGCAGCACGGTCCAGAATATCGGGTCCTCCAAGTCGGCCTTGCGGACCGGCAATTTCGCTCCTGCACCGGTTCTAGTAGAAAGGACAAACTCCGTTTTCAACGCGCTTTCGATAATGACCGATGTTGACTGACCTGGCGATCCATCGCCCGGGGCGTTCACGTACTCGCCATTGAAGTCGATCAATACAAGACGAGCTCGCTTCCGGAAGCTTGGCGAGTCGCGGAAGCTGGCGAGCAGCTCATGATATAGCTTAGCGAGGGTATAGGATTTACCACTACCAGTATTTCCAAATATCCCAATATGACTAGCAAACAACGTATTGACACCCACCCGAACCGGCTGCCCCTTCTCCATCGCCAGCTTGCCGATCGTTAGAGGCGCGTCGTCGTTGCTCACGAAGCTATGAATACGATCGAACTCCTGCTCCGTTAGCAAGAAACACTCGTTGTCAACGAGCGGCAGTTCCCTAACTCCGCGCTGGAAGGTACCCTCGTAGAAGAAACCTACGAGGCTAACAGTCAGCGATCGCTCAACCCGATCCTGTTGGCTCCGATATCCTTGGTCGCCACCCGCCGCCTCTACTGTCTCGCCATCGACCTTACCTATTATCTCGCTAAACCCCTTGGTGATCTTCAGGTATCCACCAACACCGACGTTTCGAAGCACATGTCCTCGATACAACAAGTGTGAACCGTTCTTCGACTTGTCCACTCTGATGCGTATCGTGCGGCCATGTACTCCTATAACACGACCAACCTTGAAAACAGAGTCATCGATTAGCGTCCGGTCGTCAGTCATTGCCCGGCACCAGCGGCTCCCGAAGAGCAACGGATATATCGACAGTGGCGTCTGGCCGGCGGGGTGGTCGAGGCAAGAGAGGTTCGAAGAACTTTGCTGTGATGGTTCGTAACGTGTAAGACTCCTGGTCGACACCCTTCGTAGCCTCTGCCGGCCCGATCACTCGAATGTTCCCATTTGAGGTTTGGTAGCCTGCGAACCGATCCTCGATCTCCGCGATACTGGCAGGCTTGTACGCGAAGATGAACACTTGCAAGGTCGGGTTCGTACGCGCAGCACGAACGATCAGCTCGCGGATGTGCTCGTCTCGACATGAGAATCCTATGACGAACAGCACGCTGTTTTCTTTCTCGAGATCGCTAGAGAATATTCGCAAGAGATCGTAGTAGTTTTGATTCAAGACTGTCTGCTGGAACTTCTCCTTAGTAGGGTTGACTACAGGTAACTGCTCGTACCGAGTCAGGAAGTCTCCTAACGCGGTGATTTCCCGATCGGGCGGGTTCGCAGCCAGGAGTTGTTGGGCGTTGGTATCTCGGGTGACTGGCAACAGAAGTTCGTCGACCTGGGTTAGTGCCTCTTCGAGTTCGCGGATGGTCCCGAGTGACGCTTCGAAAACGATATCCGTTCGTTGTTCACCGTTCTCGAGCGACTGGTCCCGGGTGATCCAGCCGACTGAGCCGTGCAGCTTGAGAAGATTAAAGGTCGGTATCTCTGAGAGGTTGTCGTACTGGAGACTGCGACGCGAAAGCACTGCGCCGAAATTGGTCGTGCTGAATCGCGGAGCGAATCGACCCGAGAACCCGTCGTTCAACTCGAGTTGTAGCTCTTCCGCGGCAACCTCAACTGTCAGATCGACGTTGGTCGTGAAGATATTTACCTGCTTGTTGATGATGGAGCTGCGCCGCCGGAGGAGGACGCGATTGATCGTCTGTAGAAATAGACTGTAACTGGCGAGAACGGCGCTCGCGGACCTTGTTCGATCAAGGACGTCACGATTGGGCTTGATCACGGTATTGAAGAACGTTGCGTAGATTGAGGCACGTGCACGGATCTTCGTGTCAGGATCTGCGTCCGAGGACTCGATGTCTGTGAGGATATTCTCAATATCACCAAGCACACTGAAAAGCTCGCTCGACGCGCCGGCACCGATAAGGAAGTTCATGTGAGCATCTTGGACAATATCCCGCAGTTGGTCGATCGAGAGTTCGTGGTTTTCCGGCATCATGTTGGGCCCCCCAGCCAAAGCGTTGCACCGACCTCTGCGAGCTCGGTCTTCCGTTGGTCGTAGTTCGGCAAGACCCGTGCAAGGAGTTGCCAGAATGCGGGCCCGTGATGGGCTTCGCGAAGATGTGCGAGTTCGTGGGCCAGCACATAGTCGACAAGTGGGGGACGTAGCTGCATGGTTGCCCAGTGGATGCGGATGCGACCTCCTGCGGTGGCAGCTCCCCATTTGTGGCCGAGATCAGCTACTTCCAACGTGCCGGGTTCGACGCGGAGTCGCGCGGCCCAGTTGGCGACTCGGGGACGAAGCCAGGCTGTGCCCCGGTGCTGGTACCACGAAACGATGTGCTCATAGCCGGCATCCTGCAAAGCCACAGGTAGCACCAGCCGGCCATGGTCAAGACCCACGGTTTGTCGGTCGGTTTCAGCGATTCGGAGCCTATGACTTCTCCCGAGGTACAGGAAGCCCTCGCCGTTCACGAGCTCCTTGGTGACTGGCTCCTGCTGCAGTTCTTCCTTTTCGGCGAGCTTCTTGTAGATCCAATCGCGCTTGGAGGCGAGGAACGCCTGGAGCTCGCTGGCTGCGACATCGTCGGCTGCGCGGAGTCGCAGACTGCCGTCCCGCTCAATCGTCAGGCGCGCGCGCCGGCTGCCGCCCCCCGTCTCTACGGGCACACGCATCCCGTCCAGTACGAGAGTGGCGGTCATGATCGTGACCCCGTGCGGGTTCGCGTCGCGATCAAGGATTGGTTGGCTCTGGCGAGTTCCATGAGCCTGTCGGCGATCGCAGCCTGTTCGCTGAACGGGAACAGGTCGCGGTCGTCGAGTGTGTAGATGATCTGCTTGCGCAGCTCATCCTGAGCGAGGTGGTTGTGCCAGAAGCGGACGATCCCGGCGTGCTCTGTGACCTCGATGACGATGTCCTCGGCCAAATGCACGATGTCCACGCGGACCTCCTCCGGCAGGTTGACGTCGGTGGCGAACTCGCTCTCCAGCAGTCCGTAGAACCGGGCGACCAGAGGGTCGTCGTGCGCTCGATAGCTGCTGGATTCGTCAGTGGCATCACCGAGCAGCACCTCCAAGGCCAGGCTGAGTTGTTCCCACTTGCCGGTGAGAGTCTTGAGGATCTCGTCGAGTCGCTCGGAGAGCTTGGTGTAACGGGCAGGGTCTTCGTCGAAATTCTTGCGGATGTGAAAGCGCAGAGCGTGTTCCATCTCGGACGCCTTCGCCTTGTCCGAAGTAAGGCCCTTGACCTTGGCCAAGAAGTCCGGGGCGGTGATCGAAACGGGTGGGATCTTGGTCGCGATGTCGAGCGCGGTCACATGCTCGTCGATCAGCGCCCGCACCTTCTCCCCGTAGAGCGACGGGTCAAAGTCACCCAGACCGTCGTCACGGTAGCGACGACGCGCCACCTTCTGGATGATTCCGAGGCGTTTGGCGTCGGCCACGAACGGCAGCGCCTCGGGGCGTGGGAGGACTGTGTCAAGGGTGGTCAGAAATTGCTTGAGCAGGACACCGAAGCGCGCCCGGAGCGCTTCGTCTGACAGGACGTCGACGCAAGCCTCGATGTCTTCCGCCATGTCGAAGGTCTCAATGTCTGCCTGCGCGAATACCGCGACCGTCCGGGCGTGCCGATCCCGCAGCTTCGGCACCTCGTCCGTGATCGAGGCCAGTGCGCCGATCGCGTCCGCGGCGTCTTCCGGCGCGTAGGCCTGGAGCGCCTTTTGCAGATGCGCGCCGACGCCGAAGTAGTCGACCAGGAAGCCCGCCGCCTTGCCCTTTGCCGTGCGGTTGACGCGGGCGATGGCTTGCAACAACTCGGCATCTTGGATGAAGCGGTCGAGGTAGAGCACCTGCTCGACGGGAGCGTCGAAGCCGGTCAGCAGCATCGTGCGCACGAGGAGGAACGCGACCGGGCTGGACTGCTCGGCTGCCGGACCGAGCGGCTTCTTGAAGTCGGCGATCACCGCGTCCTGACGAGCCTTGTCGGTCCACTGCACCCATGTCGGGTCGTCGTTGTTGCTGCTCGAGATCACCGGGACGAAGTCCAGGATGCGGATGAGTTCAAGGTGTGGCCGAGCGCGCACCAGCACCTGCTTGCGCCGGTCAAGACTGTCGATGTCGAGGCTGCCGTCGTCGGCACTGGTCACGAGGTGCTGCGGGAGTGCCTCGATCTGGGCGACGAGGCCGTCGCGTGCAGCCAGGAGCGCCTCGCGGTAGCGGACGGTGGCCAGGCGACTAGTGGCCGAGAGCTGAGCCTTGAATCCGCCGGGCAGAACCGTCGAGACGTAGTGCCACAGCATCGACTTGGCCTTGGCCGCGATGAGGTTGGGTGCTTCGAGCACGGCGCCGGTCGTCGCATAGCGGGCCTTGAGCTTCTCGATCTCATCGGCGGTGTGCTCGGTGAACATGTCTTCGAACAACTCGTCGAGGTCGCTGCCACCGGCAACCGCTCCCTTGGCGGTGCGTCCCTCGTAGTAGATCGGGACGACGGCGCCGTCACCCTCGGCCTCGCGGATCGTGTACTTGTCGATGAACGACCCGAAGATCGCATCGGTGCGCTTCTTGCCCTCGCGCATGATCGGGGTGCCGGTGAAGCCGATCTTGGCGGCGTTCGGCAGCGCAGCCATCAGGTTGGCGTGCAAGGTTGAGGTCTGGGAGCGATGCGCCTCGTCGACCATGATCACGATGGTCTCGTCGGTGTTGAGAACTCCGAGAGCCTCGTTCCGGTCGTCACCTGCCATCCGCGTCTCGCCGGTCGCAGTGGCATCGGTGTCGCGGTACTTCTGGATCATGGCGAAGACCAGCGCCGGACCCTTCTCGGCCAACAACCTTCGGAGCTTGCTGACGCGCCGCGCACGCTGGACTCCCTCACCGGAGAGCTGGGCCGTGGACGCGAGCTGCTTCTCCAGGTCGGTCCGATCGGTCACGATTACGACTTTGAACGCCCGCAAGAGCGGGTCCGAGCGCATCGCGCGAACGAGAAACACCATCGTGAGGGACTTGCCCGAGCCCTGGGTGTGCCAGATGAGACCGCCGCGGCGGTCGCTCTCGCCGTCACTCAGGCGGGTCTTACCCGTCCGCAGTCGCTGCAGCGCCCGACCAACAGCCCGGTACTGCTGGTACCGGGTGACGATCTTGATCCTTCGACCGTTCGCCTCGGTGAACAGCGTGAAATGCCGGACGATGTCCAGCAGGTTGGCCGGCGTCAGCATCCCCGCGACCAGCAATTCCTGACCAGTCAGGTCAGCCGCCGGCTTGCCGAGCTGGGCGGCCAGTTCGTCCCGAAACATCGGGGCAGCGTCCTTCCATTCGAGGAAGTGCTCCGGGCCCGAGGTGAACGTGCCCACCCGAGCCTTGTCACCGTAGGTCGATACGACGAACTGGTTCGTCCAGAACAGCTGCTCGTTGCCTTCCGGTACGCCCAGGCCGCGCTGGTTAGCGTAGCGGCGCAGCTGGTTGATGCCCTCGGCCATGGGGTCCGTGATGTACGGGCTCTTGCACTCGATCACGACGAGCGGAATGCCGTTGACGAACAAGACGACGTCCGGCGCGACGAACTTCTTCCCCTGGCCGCCTGGCTCGTCGACCCGGAACTGGTTGATCGCCAGAAAGTCGTTGCGCTCGGGATGCTCGAAGTCAATGAACTGAATCCGCTGGGACCGGCCCTGATCCCAATCGGGCAGTCCCGATACCGACACGCCCTCAAGAAGGCGCTCAGTCATCTGCTCATTGAGCTCGACGAGCTTGCCAACTTCAGATCGCGTCAGTGACGAAACGGCCTCGGACAGGCGAGATTGGTCCAGCCACGGCGCTCCATCCGGGCCAGGGTTGATCTTGAGCAGCGCTACCCCTAGCCGATCCTCAAGGATCGGGCCGCGGAACGACTCCCGCTCGGTGACGGCAGGGTCTGACGTCGAGCCTTCGATCACTTGCCAGCCGAGAACGGAGAGCTGATCGAGGAGGGGCTTCTCGGCCTCGGTGTATTCGGGTCCTTTGCTCACGAGGCAGCCTCGGTAGGGAAGCGGACTCGTCCGGCTAGGAGATCGTCCGCAAGCCCGATTTTCAAAGCCCGAAGCTTCAAGAGCTCTTGCTCCTCAGCAAGAATTCGCTTCTCGATACAACTGTAGGCATCGATCATTCGCTGCTGGCATGCGGGGCTTGGTACTGGAAAATCAAAGTTCTTCAGCACATGGATCGACACTTCAGCTCGCGTCGTACCCACAACGGCAAGGTCAAGGCGTCGCTGAGCCTCCCTACTCAGGAAGTACAACCGCGCAAACTCTGGCAGTACGTCCTTGCCGAATCGAAGCCGCGCAAGTTCCCGACTGATGTTTCCCATGTAGTGCTTGGGTGCAACTCCGACGCGACCGATCGTCCCCTTGATCGACAGAAGTACATCCTTCGGAGCGACCCGGCTTCGCCGATACTGCGCGTCGATTGCTGAGTCCGTACGATGCAGCCCAGTCTCGAAATCTCCGCCGAGGTCTCGGATCGCGAGCACAGGAACACCGTCGGCTACAAACTTGCCAGACTGAACGATGCCGTAACAGATGTCTGCCGTACAGAGGTCGGCTAGAGGTTCTCGTTGTCCGATCGGGATGGATGAGACGAGGTCATCAAGTACGCCAACCGCTTGCAGTCGAAGCTTGGCCAGCGTTTCCTGCGCAAGTATGACTTGATCATCTACGGCATTGAGTATCTCCGCGATTCGCCATTGAACCTTGCGAGGGGGTAGTGCGATCGGCACCTTCGCAAGCACGCTACCTGAAAGGCCAGCGCGACCATCGCCCATCGAGCGATTACGCAGCTCTTCGTATCTATGATCAAGGTTGAAATACAGGAATCTGGCATCGAGGCGCTCATCGATGGGGCGCAACAGCGCCACCGACTGATTAGTACTGAGCGTCGCTTGGACTAGGGCAGCCGTGCCCCGAGTCTTTCCTTGACCTGCGAGCGCGACTGCAACGGATGGCGGGTTGACGAGCCGAGCATTGCTGGACTCAAGCCCAAGTTTGGTGATGCGTCCCGGCACATCATCGATGATCTTCCGGTGAATATCGCCTGAGGACATCCACGGAATAGTTCCACCCCAAAAGGCTGGGATTGCCGTACTTGGCGTCCCACCGAGAATAATCTCAGTCAGCTCTCCAAGTTCACAATTTGGCCAGCCCCTCGGGTTCGAGGTCTCACTCATACCCTAGCTCCTGCAGTATCCCGCCAAGGGCTGTCGCAGCGGCGTCACGCTCGACCGCGAGTGCTGAGAGTGGTTTCCGGTACTTGTCCCACCATGTCTCGAAGGTTGCGATCACGGCTCTTCTGTGCCTGGTGACTCGGTCATTGGCCTCCGCCAGCAGATCGTGCTCCATCGCATCGAGCACGATCCGGCGGGCCGCCGTGTCGTCCAGCGCCGTGCTGGCGGCCGCGAGACGTTCAGCGAAGGCCGAATTATCGGCCCTGAGCTGCTTCTTGGTGGCTGTCAGCTTGCTCTTCAGTTTCTTAAGCTCGGCCGACGACAGGGCGTCTTCGGCGGGCTGGCCGTCGCCATCTTCCTCATCATCGGAGGCGGTGGCCGCCTTGATCGTCGAGTCCAGTTCAGCGACCTCGGCCTCAACCCGGGCGAGTTTGTCGAGGTACTCGGGCAACAGCGCCCGGGCGACCTTGTGGTCGAGCGGGTTGACCTTGGCTTTTTCCTCTTCAAGAGCATCAATAACGGTGGCGACCCAGGCCTCGATGAGGCCTGGGTAGCCGAGGGTCGCGAGGGCTTTCAGGTCCGGAAGGGTGCCACCCCACCAGGACGCGATAACGCCGCTGATGGCGAAGTGATCAAGCAGTGGCGTCGCTTCCAGGGCGACGCGGAACGTGTTTATGAGCGCACTGCGCAGCTCGACGAGGTCGGCCACGGACTGAAGCTGGTCGAATCTGGCCTGCTCCGCCTTCCACCACAGCCCAATAGAGTTGGTCACTTCCGACTCGGCCGCAATCACTCCGGCATCTGATTCGATCAAGCGCCGTAGATCCCGCCGATCGGTGACCACGTCGGCGTACTGCAGATAGTCCGCATCCTTCGGGACGAACAGGTGGTTGGGGTTGAGCCCGTGCGCGGCGAACAGCTGTGTCTTGGCCTTAACCTCCCGACTGGGGATGCCGCCGTGCAGATGGGCGCGGACGTCCTGGGGTTCGGGCTCGGGCGTGGTATCGACGTAACGGCGGATGTTGAGGTTGTCCTCATTCTCGGCGAGCTCGTCGCGAGTGACGACACGAGCAAAAGCTGGCACGTCCCTATACGCGCGGTAGGCAGACACGATCTTCTCGATGTGCTCGGGCTCGAGGTAGTTCTGCGCCCTGCCTTCGCGGTAGTCGCGATCGGCATTGATGAACAGCACCTTGCCTTTACGCTCGGCGGGCTTGGAGCCTGCCGAGCGCAGCACGAGGATGCAGGCCGGGATGCCGGTGCCGTAGAAGAGCTGCGGGCCAAGCCCAATGACAGCGTCGATGACGTCGGCATTGAGGAAGCCGGTCCGGATCCGGCCCTCGTCGCCGCCGCGGAACAGCACGCCGTGCGGCATAACGGTGGTGACCATGCCTCCGGGCCGGGTCACGGCCAGCATGTGCTGGACGAACATCAGGTCGGCCTTCTTACCCTTCTCGGGGGTGTAGCCATACCTGAACCGCTCCGGGAAAGGAATTGAACTTGCGTTGTAGTTCATCGAGAACGGCGGGTTGGTGATCACGCGGTCGAAGCGCTGCAGTTCACCACCGGAGACGTGAGCTGGGTCTTCGAGGGTTCCATCGTCGTTGTTGCGGAGGTCGGCGTCCGCGATGCCGTGCAGGAGCATGTTCATCTTGGAGATGGCCCAGACGCTGCCGTCCTTCTCCTGGCCGGCGAGCGCCAGGTTGCGCCCGTCACCGCCGGACTCCTCGACGTATTCCTTGGACAGGATGAGCATGCCGCCGGAGCCAGTGCAGGGGTCGTAGACGCTCATGCCTTGGTGCGGGTCGGCGATCTGCACCATCAGGCGGACGACGTCGCGTGGGGTGTAGAACTCACCGCCCTTCTTGCCGGCCGAGTCGGCAAAGTCGCGGATCAGGTACTCGTAGGCTGCGCCGAGGAGGTCCGGGAACTCGAAGTCCTTTTGACGGAGCGGCACCTTGTTGAAGTGGACGATCAGCTCGCGGAGCTTGCGGTCCGACATCGACGACTGGCCGATCTTGCGGTTGAAGTCGATGTGTTGCAGCACCCCGTCGAGTGACCGGTTCGCGTACTCCAACTCTTGGAGAGCCTTGTTGAGGCCGTCACCAACCGCCTTGTGCAGGTGGTCGCGGATCTGCTCCCACCGAGCACGCTGCGGAACGTAGAACGTCTTGTAGAACGACGGCGACTCGGCCCGCTGCTCAGCCTCTGCCTGCGAGCGTCCACGAGTCAGCTGGTCGGCGATGACCTGCTGCTGTTCGGCCTCGAACTGATCCGAGGCGTACTTCAGGAACAGCATGCCGAAGATGTATTCCTTGTAGGCCGAGGCCTCCATCGAGCCGCGCAGGACATCGGCAGCTGCAAAGAGGTGGCGTTCCAGTTGGGGAAGCGTTAGCCGGGTCATCGCGCGTCGCTCCAGGGTGTCGTCGTTATGGCGGCGGCATGCCCATGCGGGCGGGAGTGTGGAGTTGGCGATGTATGACGCGATGACATGTGTGTCCCTATTATACCTAAATGTCTGATTATTGAGAAGATCATGGCCGCGCCTTGACGGACGGGTCGACGTCGATCGTCATCGCCAGCAGCGCGTCACACCCCCCGGTTCGATTACAGCGTGCATCGGCCCTCCACGCTAGGTGAGTAGCCGCTCGGTCAGCGTTGCAAGATCGATCCCTCGGCCCTTCGGCCTGCGAACGCCGTCGCGCGCCCAAGCCGACATGATCGGCCTTGCTGCTGGATATCGCCATGATCGTCAGGTTGGACAAGAGACTCTGATCGCTCCACGGCGTCACCGTCGGCCGTACTGACGATCAAGCGTGGTGAGCATCAGCTCCGCGACCGAACACGCTTCGCGAATGACCAACCACGCAAGCTCCGGCGACACTCCCGTGGGCAGCGTTCGTCCATGGCCCACTCCCTGCAGTGCCCGCAGCTCCGCGACTGATTCTGCGATCGCAATCGTGCTCTGTAGGACCTTCCGGACGTGCTCGGCACCTGGCATCGTCATGTCAACGTCTTGAGGATTCAGCTTCAACCGATCGCGCGCCATGTACTGCGTGTGCGAGTACTTGGCACTGGAACCGACCTCGATGCCGAGGTCGCTGAGCACGAACTTGGCGGTTGCCTCCAGCAGGTCCTTGGCCGACCCCAGGAGGAGCCCGGGATCATCGGTCGCCCGACGAATGCGCTCGAGCTGTTCATCCAGCGCCTCGCGGCCACCGGTGCTGAGGTCGACGTCGCCGAGGGGTGTCGGGTAGCCCTCGTCGGACAGGCTCCAACCAGCCTGTGCCAGGGCGCGCCGGAGATGCCGTGCGGCCGCTGGCGCATAGGTGTCGAGGTGCGATGAATCGAAGCAACCATGAAGCCGAAGCTTCTCGATGAGGCTGTCGACCAAGCGCCTAGTGCCGGAAGGTCGACGTTGAGCGGCGCGACAGACCGTGCCAACTCGCTGCTCCTTGTTCGGGGTACCCAGCGATTGGTCATAGGGGTCGGCCTCGCCGTAGCCAGCGCCGGCAAAGACGGTTGTCAGTTGAGAGTGCGATGGACCGCTTCCCCCATGAAAGAAGCCAGCCAGCGCGCCGGCGACCTCGGACGATAGCGGGTCGGGTGCCATACGAGGCAGCATGACAGACAGGGCCGACACTCCCGCGCCCGTCACGGTGTGTCGGCCCTCTGACAACGATGGCCCGGCGATCCTCGCCGATCCAAAGGGTAAACGACCATCCGAAGGAGGTGATGGCTTGGTCGAGGCCGCCCTTCAGTGCGGCCAACGGCCGTCAGGCCCGACAGGTGATCATTGGTAGCCGAGCTGCATTGTTCGACCCTGGATTGATCGATGCCGGAAGTGGAAACGACGACGCTACTCGGCGCGTCCAACTGGACCCGTCGGTTCTCTGGAGTTGGGCGAGGCCGGCCGTCAACACGCCACGAAAGGTCGCACTCGCATTATCCGCGGCGAACGCCAACCAGTATTGGGTTCCTGCTCTCAGTGTGACCGGAGAGATGGCAACGTCCATCGTCGCTGAGACTGCGGGCCATGCAGTCGACCCCTTTGACACCAAGCGAGTACCAGAGTCTGTGTAGATGCCGATGTCGAAGTTGCCGGCGGACGTGCCCCCAGCCACCCAAGTCAGCGTGCCTATCGTCACGTCCTCCTCCGGTGTAAGGGGCACCAGAAACGCGTCGTTCGCTGAGTTGACTGTGGTAGTAGTCGTATTCGCCAGCGCCGCAACCATAGGGTTGGTGCCAAACGAACCCAGGTACCTGGAGCTGCGACGAGGCTCGGCCGCCACGAACACGGTGGAGCCCTCGACAAGACCAACCTGCTTCGGCCCGGCGAGCAGTTGGAACGCGACACGGGAAGCGCTCGTGACAGCTCGCATGATGTCCGTGACAGGCGCGTCGATCTGAACATTCTCTAGGTCGACGTGCCCGGCGGTTCCCCACGACACCCCCGCGAATGCCGCGTCCATCCGCGACCCAACCAATGCGTGAGAGATCCGGACATCCCTGCCGCGCAGCGAGCACGCTGCGTCAGCCAACCGGGCGGCGCGGATGCCGGAGCCGGACAGGCCCAGACCGTTCATGTCCTGGATCAACCCATCGATAACTGCGGTCGAATCCTCCAAGTACACGGCGTTCAGCGAGCCCGTCGACGCCTCACTAAACCCGATGTCGAGACCGCCTCGCAGAACCACGTGCCCATGAATGGCGTGCACCGGAGCCAGCTTCGACCGAACTCGCCCACCCGTCACGGTCAGCGTCGTCCCGTTATTGTCGTCTCGCTCGTAGATGTCGACCTGGATGCCCTCGCCTGTTGCCGTGATCGTCGGGTTGATCAGCTCGTGGCCGAATGACCGCACCGAGTTGACCGTCTCGGTGAAGGCACGGAATCCCGTCGGGCAGTCCAGGAACTTCGGGTTGACGAACCGATGGCCGCGGCCTCGGAGTTGCCCGCCAATCGTCGAACGCATTGCCACGCAATCGACGAACTCATGCCCATCGCCGCCATGATGCGTGTCCCACGCGGCAGCCGTACAGGAGTCAGCGAAGCCCGCGATGACGGTGCAGTTCCGTGAGCGGCCATAATCGCCAGGATCTGAGGACGGCGCCGTGATGTTCGGGGAGGCGTCCGTGAATGCGTGGCGAACCGAGCGCACCTGAGGCGCCACCGCTCGGCCACCCTCTCCTGCTGAATCAGAGATCGCATATCCAAATTGAGCGTTGGCGCCCGAGTTCATTAGGTTCTCAACCGTGAATCCCGGGCCGATCATCCATTCGAGGCAGGATGAGAATCCGCAGGCATAGCCGCCGCCACCGTTCACATTGAATCCATTTACCTTTGGCCGGTAGAGCGACTTTAGGAACAACTGCCCGGCGGTGAAAGTCGGCCAGTTCACAGCCTCAGCACCCGACTTCCAGTTGGTTACCGAAAACGAAGTCTTCTGCATGCGCGCAACCCGGATGTTGGTCGCATAGGTAGCGCGGAGAGGGCCCTTCAGTCTCACCTTTGTGCCGACAACATCCCAGACGACCGCGAACTCGCCCTCGTAAGGCTGCTTTGGATTAGTGTCGTCACCGGGCCGCCCGTCCCATTGGAAGTCATCTGAGAAGACCTTGACGACATCCCCCGACGCCCACGACGGAGACGACGCGAGGGTCAGTGTCGCCATCTGCCACGTCTCGCCACCGACGGATGGGGTCTCGACTCCAACCGCGGACACGGCCAAAGCCGAGTCCCACGCCCCGCGAACCTGCAACACCGTGACGTTGCTGGCCTGGATGAACTCCGCACCCGGCAACATCCGGAGGTGCCAAGTCTTCCCGGTCGAGGAAAGGCCGCTGACCCGGTATTTTCCAGCCGGCACCTCCAGAGTGTCGCCGTCATTCAAGGAGTCTATCGCTGTTTGAAATGCCGTTGAACATGTGGCGATGCCGGTGTCGTCGATGCCAGCGAAGTTTGCAGCCGATGCAACGATTGTTATGGCTGGCGCCTTGCCGTCCAACGCCTCCTGTAAGCCCGAGACGGTGGAGATGGCCTGCGAGCCCGTATGGTTGGCCCGGTCCCTCGCAGGAGTGCCAATGGTGGCGTCTAGGGCGGTGACCGTGGCGCCGTCGAGCTTGTCGTTGGTAACGGCACCGTCGGCCAGCTTGGTGGTCGTGACGGAACCGTCCGGGAGGCTTCCTGTGCTGTTGAGTTTCGTGACGACAGCAGAGGTGAGGTTCGTTTCGGCAACGATGCCGGATTTGAGGCTGCCGTCGGCGTTATGGGATTGGGTGAGGTAGTCGTTGAGGATGGTTCCCCACTGGCCATTGTCTCCACCTGGTTGTGGAAGACGAGCCACTACAGTCGCTCTCCTGCGGCCAGCCAACGGCCGTCGCGGCTACGCCGGGTAGTGGTTGGTGAATTGATACCTCCTGTCGTGTTTGTCATTTTTTGCGGCCCCCATTGATTCTTACCTATTCATCACCAAGAATAGGCGAATTGCGGGGGATTTGCAAGAGTGACATTGAATCAACGTAGTCATTCTGTGAAAACATGGAAAATGTCTCCCTGGGTAGTGGTCAGCGCGGAACTGAACGGGCTCGGGACCACGATTCCGAGCGGGCTGATCCCGACTACCGTTAATGCGCAACGACGACTGATCGACGCTTGCTTCTGCGATCGAACCACAGCGTGGCTTGGCCGATCACTGGTCAATCTGGCGACGCCGCCACCAAGCCGGAGCCCGTGTGCCAGTGCCGACTCCGGCAGCAACCGCCCTGATCACGAAACTACGGCTGCAAGACTAAAGCGCAGGCCCGGACGAGGAAGAACTATTTGGTGTTCCATTCCACACCCAGTCCGTCGAGTTGCCGTCAGCGTAGCCATACAATGTGGAGCCTTGCGTGACCATTAAGCCGGTGCCGTCCAATGTTGAGCCGACCGACCAGTTCACAGCCCCGTTGCCAGCGCTACTTGTGGAGTCGCATACCAGAGTAATCTCCCCGACTCCAGCCGGAACCATATAGGTGTTACTCACTCGTGTCCACTGATTGGCCGGACCACTTACGGAAGGGCCGTTCACTCGCGGTGTGGAAAAGGCCGCACCGCTGGACGTATACTGATAGACCGCAATGTTGAAGTTGCGATTCACCGAAGGGCGAACGTAGCAGCTCACCGTGTAGGAATCATCCTGAGCCACCGTGAAATGTCCAGATGAATTGGCAAAGCCACTATCTCCCGAGTTGCTCATCGCGGCAGGTGCAGTCGTCCATGTCTTTCGGGCGTAGGTCGTAATACCAAGGGGCCCATCCGAGGCACCTGTCACGAGTGAATAAGAGGCCGCCGCAGGGCTCGTCCCTGCCCAGCGGGAAGTTGTCCAGCCGAACTGACCACTGCCCGGGGAGTAGGTTGTGGCTCGAGGATTCACAGCGATGTTGGTCACCGCGCTGACGCCGCCCACCCCGTGGCCAGGGCACCCACCAGGGGTGGGTGTGGTATTGGAGCTCTGGATCTTGTACGAGGTCGTGCCAGTGGTGGCAGTGAGGCAGTAGGTATGAGGCATGGAAGCGGTCGCAGCACTGTATTGATAGGTCGTATTTGCCGAATCTTGAATACCGAGAGCAGCGAGGTTGTCGAGGCCATTGGTGCCGCTCGCGACAGGATATTGGTCAGGATTGTCGACTTGGTAGACCTGAAGCTTCTTACTAGCCTGTTTAAGAGCGGATGTGACGGATGAGATGCGAGCTCGTTCTTGGATGCCATTATAGGCGGCAATGGTGATAGCGGCGAGTATCGCGATGACGACGATGACAATGAGAAGTTCAACGATAGTGAAGCCATCACGGCCGTTCGCGATTAGGGCGGCCGTCCGCCGTCTTGACCATTCACCTGCAAGGCAGATGTTCGGGGCTGGGTGGGTGTTGAATCGTGTGATAACCATAACCGTTAAGGATCAGTATAAACCATCGGGAGAATCAGTCAAGTGGCATTCTTGCAGAAGGACAGCCGGCTTGTCGACTATTGCACAAAGGGTGTTGACTTTGATCATCACATGTGATTAATTGGTGA
The DNA here is from genome assembly GCA_964497705.1 of uncultured Actinomycetes bacterium. Lineage (GTDB taxonomy): Bacteria > Actinomycetota > Actinomycetes > Mycobacteriales > Nakamurellaceae > Nakamurella. The sequence continues at coordinate 127,978 of CAZCEH010000002.1, forward strand.
TGAGCGAAATCATCAGCAGCCCCGCCAGCGTCGATGATTTCGCTGGTACCTCGTCGTTGCCAGGCGGCTTCAAGATAAACACGAATAGCGTGTTTGTCGGCCGCCAACACCGAGGAGGTGCTCGCATATGAGCGAGCAAGCCGGTTCCGTATCTGGCGGGACAGGGGGAGGCCAGATTAGAACGCTGGCCGTCCGAATGAGTGAGGATCTGCGCATGCAGCTGGACATCATCGCCCAGCTGACAGGGCGCAGCACCACCGAGGAGATCCGCCTCGCCCTGGAGCACTGGATTGACCGGACCAAGTCCGATCCCGAGGTGCTCCGCAAGGCCGAGGCGGTCCGGACCGAGATCGAGCGGGAGGCGCAGTCGCGTCGGAACGCCATCGCGGCCATCTTCTCGACGGCGGACCCTGACGAGGCCTCCGACCCTGCTCCAAGTCCTGCACCACGTACGTCGAGCCGCCGCGCCAAGTCGAGCGACGACTGATCAATTGTAGTGGTCGATGCTCCTTTGCGCCGACCGCCGCTCGAGTGTTGCAGACGGGAAGCCATCCCGACGTCGGCCTAATCGGCCCACGTCGCGGATGGTCTTTCCGTCCAACTTCCTTCTCGACACCTTAGGAAAGCTGACAAGGTCACTATCGATATTGACAAATGCACCATTTCTGCGATTATTGATGAAGGGTCTTGAGTCCTAGCTGATTCGACCTGCCCTTCAGAGACAATGCCCTTTTAGGCTTTTCAGCTGGGCAGTCTGCCGTGCATCCGCACGGCAGACACATCCAGTTGAAAGTAGGACGTCATGGGTGACAAGACAGCGGATGAAGGCGCCGACACGGCTGTCGAGATCGGTGGCCGCGTCTACCGACCCCACACCAATGGTGGCGGGCTCGTGGCCGAGACGGCCACCGTAGCCTCCACAGCCTATGTCGGCCCCAAAGCACGGATCACCGACTTCGCGCGGGTCACCGGCGATGCGTGGGTCGGCGGGACAGCGCAGGTTGGTGCTGATGCGTTGGTCACCGACTCTGCTCGGGTCACCGACTCTGCTCGGGTCACCGGCAATGCTCGGGTCGCCGGCAATGGGTGGGTCGGCGGGACTGCGCAGGTCACGGGCTGTGCACGGGTCACCGGTAATGCGCAGGTCATCGGAAATGCGCAGATCACCGACTTCGCACAGGTTACCGGAAATGCGTTGGTCCGTGGCGATGTGTTGGTTGGTGGCGATTCACGGGTCACCGACTTTGCGCAGGTCCTCGGCAATGCGCGGATCACCGACTTCGCGCAGGTCACCGGCTATGCTCGGGTCACCGACTTTGCGCAGGTTGCCGGTGGCGCTCGGGTCACCGGTGACGCGTTGGTGGGTGATCGTGCGTTGGTCGGCGGGACTGCGCAGGTCACGCGCTGTGCACGGGTCACCGGCGATGCGTTGGTCACGGGCAACGCACGGGTCACCGACTTCGCGCAGGTGACCGGAAGTGGGTTAGCCCGCAGCGACGCGTTAGTCGGTGGCGATGCACGGGTCACCGACTTCGCACGGGTCACCGGCAATGCTCAAGTCACCGGCGTCGCGTTGGTCGGTGGGACGGCTCAGGTCATGGGCAATGTTCGGATCACCGGTGATGCGTTGGTCGGTGAGACTACGCACGTCGGTGGCAGACGAAGTCTTGCCTCCGACCGTGTGATCAACTGAAAAGGGCCTCGCTCTTCCGGCTGCGAAAAATGCAGTCGGAGGCGGGGCCATTTCAATTGGGGCAATCACCGTTTGGAAGCTCTTTAGTATCCAAAATGCTAACTTCAAGCTGCAATGCAGCCGCGGCGCCCGGAAACAGGCGCGTTGCCTGGCAGCGACCGGCGCTTCGAGGACAGACACCGACTCTTTGGGGTTGAGTCGACGGAAATTCGGCCAAAGTGCGTCCACAAGATAGTCATCGGGAATTGTAAAGAACGTCCCAAGACGTGGATGGTTTCAGCTTAGGTACGCGTAGGGAATGCCGGCACCAGGCACCGGAGCGGTGGCTATGCTGGGTGCAGTAGCCGTCAAGCCGCTGTCGGACGTAGGTCCACAGACGATGGGCGTCAGGTTGAGAACCGCGTTCGTGATAGCCAACGCGGACAGCGTCGGCATGGTCGTGGCCACCAGGGACAGCCCGATGTAGTAGAGACCCTCGTAAGTGGTCGTGTACGGAGTGCTGAGCGTGAACGTCTTGACCGTCGAACCAGTCCACGCGGGAGCGGTGTCGTCCGTCGACTGGGCGAGGAAGCCGCGCGAAGAGTCGAACAGGGCGGCCCAGGCATGGCTGCCCCCAGACAGCGACGTTGACCCGGAGCGGATGCTGATGGTCGTGATGGTCGTTCTGGCAGGCAGCCAGATACCGACCATGAACAGACTGCCGGATGTCAGCGACAAGCTGGTGGTGAAAGCCCCTGCCGTCCTTGGCACTGTCTCGGCGATGCATCCCGATACTGGGATCGGGTGCCAGGGAAGTTGGACGTTGTCAATGGCGAAGTTCGACGGGATTGTCCCGTACCTTGTCGTGGTACTGGCGAAGAAGTTGCCCTTCACCTCGCCACCCGCGCAGCCGAAAAGGTCGATGCCCTGGTTGCCCTGGCGGATGATGTTCGATCGGACAATCGTGTCGCCGGCCTGATTGTAGAGCTTTATGGCCTTGGACGTCGTGCTCTCGATCCAGTTGTCCTCGACAAGCATGTTCACTGAGGAGCCCGAGGACTCGATCCCCGTCGCTAAGTCCGGATTGTGGTCACCGACATTTCCCGTGATCCTATTGCCCCTGATCACGCAGCCCACGGCGTAAGCCGACCAAATGCCTCGACTGCTGGCGCCCACAATGTGGTTGTTTTCGATCGTCAGTCTGGTCGACTTGCTGAACCAGATACCGTTGGTTGCCAGGCCGCTGTCGGTCGGGGTGTCGTCCGACAGGAACATGTTGTTGCCCTGGACGATGCAGTCCGTCGGCCAGTCACTGCTGCCCACACTGCCACTCTCGCCCGCGATGAACGCGGTGATGGTGGCGCCGGTCATGGCACCCAGGGCAAGACGGAGTGCGTTACCGGTCACCGTGCAATTCTGGGTTTCGCCGTAGACGTAGATCATCGCCTTGGCCTGCGACCCACCGACCGTCTCATGAGAGGCGGTCCGGACCATTGTATTGCCGCTCACCACGCACGATCGCGTGCGAATAAGGGCGAGTTCCCACCACAGGGCATCGGCGAAGAAGTTGCCGGTAATGGTACCGTCACTGATGTTCTCGAACACGCAACTGCGCCTGAAGGGTCCACGGACGATATTGCCGGAGAATGTGATGCCCGCATTGTCATACGGGCCAGGCGTGACGATGGACGTGCCCAAAGCCTCTGCGTGAATGCCAACCCGGCCTTGTGTGCCCGCCTTGCACGTCACCACATTGCCAATGACGGAGGCCGCGGCTCCGTTGATGTTGATGCCGTCGCCGCGGTCTTCTAGGCTGACGCCCACGATCTCCAGGATCCGGTTGTTCAGGATCTGAGTGTTATACCACTCACCATCGGAGCGGTTACTGATGCCATTCTGGAACTTCTCGATGGTGCAGCCACGGACGATGGTGTTGTGAGCCTTGATCTCGACGCCATAGTTGCGCAGGCCGGTGGTGGCACCAAGCTCGTTCGGGTTGGTGATATGCAGGCCGTCGAGTGTGACATGCGCGGCCTGGATACTGACCGCGGCCTTTGTCGCAATTCCCGAGGTCCACCTCAATTCACCCGACCCCGTGATGGTGATGCGGGTGTTGGTGATGGTGAGCGTGTCGTCGAAAGCAAGGATTGCGCCGGAAGGAACACAGAAGATGTCGCCCTCGGCGGCGGTCGCGATCAACGCGCTAACCGCGGACAGCGATGATGTCGCACCGCTAGGGTCAATGCCGGCACCCTTAATCATGCGAACATTCCCCAGATGGTCATCCAAGCCGACAATCGTGGAGATGGCCTGCGAGCCCGTATGGTTGGCCCGGTCCCTCGCAGGAGTGCCAATGGTGGCGTCTAGGGCGGTGACCGTGGCGCCGTCGAGCTTGTCGTTGGTAACGGCACCGTCGGCCAGCTTGGTGGTCGTGACGGAACCGTCCGGGAGGCTTCCTGTGCTGTTGAGTTTCGTGACGACAGCAGAGGTGAGGTTCGTTTCGGCAACGATGCCGGATTTGAGGCTGCCGTCGGCGTTATGGGATTGGGTGAGGTAGTCGTTGAGGATGGTTCCCCACTGGCCATTGTCTCCACCTGGTTGTGGAAGACGAGCCACTACAGTCGCTCTCCTGCGGCCAGCCAACGGCCGTCGCGGCTACGCCGGGTAGTGGTTGGTGAATTGATACCTCCTGTCGTGTTTGTCATTTTTTGCGGCCCCCATTGATTCTTACCTATTCATCACCAAGAATAAGCGAATTGCGGGGGATTTGCAAGGGCTGAAGGTGGTTCTCTCCTTCATGATGTGGGAAGCCCCAAGAATGATGGCGAAACTGATTTGGCAATAGGCCCTGACAGACTCTGCCTTGTCGCAGAGCGTCAATGAATACGAGACCCCTGCTTGGAAGTTTGAAAGAACCAGAGGCTTCACCCGCGCCTTGTTGACATTCCTCCCTACCCAGCCTGAACATAACCGCCTAGCACAACCCTGCAGGATGCCCGGTTATCGGCACCGACACCGTCGAAGAGGCTGCACATCGCTCCAAGAGAGCCCTCGTACCGGCGGCGGGCCCACTGTCGGGCCCTTCTGGCATGCTTCGGCCCATGCCAAGGATCAAGCTGGAGGCGGCCTCGGACTTGATCCAGCGGCTCGCCTACGAGTCGCAGCCGCTCAAGGCCGTCATCGAGCTGATCTGGAATGGCCTCGACGCCGATGCTCATCTCGTCACCGTCACGATCACTCGCACGGACTGGGACGCGTTCGACAGCGTTACGGTCAAGGATGACGGCCACGGCATGAGCCCGGAGAGTTGCGCGGCGGAGTTTGGCCGAGTTGGCGGCTCCTGGAAGAGGCTCGCGCGCCGCTCCCAAGGCGAGGGGCGACCTCTCCACGGCCAGTCCGGGCAAGGGCGACTTCGAGCCTTCGCGCTGGGGTCGAACGTGCAGTGGACGACCGTTGCCGACAACACCGCGGGCAGGCGCCTGAGCACCCTCATCAGCGCAACAGACGCCGATCGGAGTGACTTCGACCTGTCGGCGCCCATCCCCACGAACGAACCCACCGGCACGACCTTTGCCGGCACCGGCAAGCAATCGGCGCACCTCAACCGGCTATTGGCCGATACCGCCCCGGCGACCGTCGCTGCCGCACTCGCCCCCTATCTGATCGCCCATGCCGACGTCGAAGTTGTTTACGACGGGGTCGCGATTCGCCCGCAGGACAACGTCGCAGCCGAGCAGACGTATGACCTGTCGTTCGAACACGAGGATGTTGAGCAGGCGGCCAGGCTGCGCGTGATCGAGTGGCGTGTCGGCTCGGAGCGTTCGCTGTACCTCTGCGACGCCGAGGGCATTCCTGTCGACGAGGCCGGCTCCAAAGCCGCTCCCGACTTCACCTATTCGGCCTATGTGCTGTGGCCACCGATGCCGGACCATCGTAACGACTGGCTGCTCGGTGAGTCCGAGCAGACGGCCGTCGGAGCACTGCTGACTGCTGCAAGGGCCCAGCTGGATGAGCACTTCGAGACCCGTCGAGCCGAGCAACGCCGCCAGCTCGTTGCCGAATGGAAGGAGAAGAAGACCTACCCATACAAGGGTCAGCCGACATCCGAGGCTGACAAGGTCGAGCGGGCCACCTTCGATGTCGTCTCGACGTCGATCCGCCGGCACATCCCCAAGGACATCCGCAAGCAGCGGCTGACGCTGGGCCTTCTCAAGAACTCGCTGCAGCACAGTCCGGGCGACGTCACACGGGTCCTCGACGAGTTTCTGGGCCTGCCGAAAGGCGAACGCGAACAACTGGACCGGCTATTGGAACGGACCAGCCTGTCGCGCATCATCCAGGCGTCGACAAGCGTGACCGACCGCCTGGACTTCATCGCCGCGCTGGAACACCTCGTCTTCGACCCCGAGGCGAGCAACCTGACGCGTGAGCGCGATCATCTCCACCGCCTGCTCGAACGGGAGCTGTGGGTCTTCGGCGAGCAGTACAACATGATGATCAGCGAACGATCCCTCACCGCGGTACTCGATCGCCACCTCGAATTGCTTGGACGTTCTCGAGGCGACAAGGATTCCGTCACTCGCCTGGACGGCACAATCGGCCGCGTCGATCTGCTGCTCTCGGCGGCCGCGACGGAGCACGATCGCAACCGCCACCTCGTCATCGAGCTGAAGGCACCAAAGGTGGTTGCCGGCGAAACCGAGCTTCGGCAGATCAAGAGCTACGCCAAAGCCGTCGCGGCCGACCCGCGCTTCGCGAGCAGCGCCACGGCGTGGGACTTCTGGCTCATCACCGCGGAACTCGACGACGACGTGCAACAGGAAACCAACCAGAAGGATCGGCCGAGGGGTCTCGCATTCGAGCCAGCCCTTCCATCGCAGCCCGATACGAAGGTACGGGTGTGGGTGCGGACCTGGAGCGACATCATCGAGGAGGCCAAGCGACGACTGTCCTACTTCCAGAACGGACTCAACCACGATCCATCACTGGCGCATGTTCGCGAATATCTGACCCGCCAACACGGCGACGTCGTGCCATCCGGGCTTTGGACCACTCCCGAATCCGACGAGGCGACCTGATGGTGGGAGACCTGCCAGCCAAACGCATCCTGCGACCCTCCAGGAGACCGAGAGAGCGTCCTCCAGACGTCAAATAAGCGAGTCTTCCACCGGCAAACGACGGCCGACTCGCCTATTTGACGTCTAGATCGCCGGGGTAAGTATCTCCGGAATGGTCCTCGATCCGATCATCCGGTTCCGTCGGCGTAGTACCGCGTCGATTGCCGTCGCAACACCGTCAGGGAGTTGGTGAGCCTGCAGCCTAAGAAGGGTGGGGCGAACGGCTTCGAACCGTTGCTGGGCAGCAATCTGGACGATGATAATGCTGGCTCGAGCGGGCGCATCGCCGATCTGTTCGACGAGTGCGACCGCCTGGTTGTCGGTGCCGCACCGGAGTGCCGCCCGGATCGCTGATCGAAGACTGAACGATCCGTTGACCAGCTTCTTGCGGTCGAAACCACCGGATCGGAGCGACTCCATCATATCCGTCACGCCGCCGTATGCGGCCTCGACGTGTCCCGCGTTGGCCAATCGAACCAACAGCGCTGCTGCACATCTGAAGCCGGTCAGATCAACCTGCTTGGTCCCGGTGAGGCGGGGCGCACAGGCAAGAGCGTGGGCCACGGGCCATGTTGCCGGGTCTACCGACGGCGAGTATGCGATGAGCTTTAGGAGGCTGTCGCGAACTGCGTCCAGCACTACCGGCTTCTGTGCATCAACCTCACTTGGCTGGATTCCCTTTGTCCGCCATTCGTCAATGCTGATCATGCCAAAGAGCAGATCAACCGCCTCCGAGTGCTGGAGGTTGTCTGCGCTGATGACCTCAGGCAGCATGCCGATAACCTCGGCTTTGGCGACGGGATCGCGCAGGGACCCGATACGTGCCAGCAGATCATTTGCGTGCGGATCCAACAGCCCAACGTGGCAGAGTTTGCGCCAGACCCAGGCCGACTCTCGCTGACTCTTGTCATCCCCGTCGAGGTATTCGTCGATCAGGTGGGCGACCACTCCTCTCCTGCGGCGCAAGGGTTCGAGGTCGGGATCTTCCTCGGCCAGCTCCGCGATTGTGGCGAGACGCCGCCGGGCAAGCGTGAGGACGACGGTCAGTTCGTCGAGCAGCGAGGATTGGTGCCGACGCTCGCGGCATTGGTCCAGAAGGATGCCTTTGTCACGTTCCGACAGGGAGGCCGGGTTTGCCAACATCTCATCAACTGCCCGCATGGCGACGGGATGACCTCCGGCCGCCGCGCTTGGAGCGAGAATCAACAGCTGGTCCTCTTCTCGCCATGACCTGATCGCGCTTCCGAGGTTGGATTCCTGAACGGCAGCGGCCACCCGATAAGTCGGTACGTCCCGATGAATGAGGCAGCGTCGCGCCACATCACCCCATATGTGCTGCCTGCCATCACCACTCGATGCCCCGACGAGTCCGTTGAGAAGCCGGCCAAGTTCGACCGTTGCCTGATTCCCAGCTGGCGTCTCCGACTGGAGAAGGAGTGCGAAGAATCCCCGAGCCACCTGATACGGGGCAGCGGGTCCCTGCATCGAGAGCACCGAGCCGAGCGTCTCCTGGATCCAAGGATGTTCGGGCGAAAGGTCACGCAGCGTCAGCGCCAAGGCGATGAGCTGGCTGCCCGGAACGATGCCCTCATCGTCAGCTTCCAATCCGGCCGTCGTCGCTTCCACGATCTCCCTCCAACGCCGCGCCCTTTCGGAGCTGTCAATCCCGGGATTGTGTAGGGCGCTTCGCCAATGCAGCACATAGATCGCGCCGAGGCCTCTGCGAATAAGTACTGCGTCGCTGTCGTGGTGACCTTGCGCGTCAACCACTGCATTCACCAGTGAGGCGAGAAAGACGTCGTTGCCGATGATTCTCCAGTTCTGTGCGATTGCCTTCAAGATCAAAACGGTTCGACGCTTGCCGTGCCTCTTGAGCCCGACCGCCGCGATGATCTCCAACAGGCGTGCTCGCGCCCACTCTCGGTCATCGCGCAGGTTTGCGAGCACCAAATCAGTCACGGCATCCTGGGAGACGACGTAGTCGAAGCGATCGGCAAGACAGGTCTCGACCACGCGAAGGCGCCTGACCGTCCCGGCCACAGCGGTGGGTTCGACTCGGCCGATCTTGACGAGCGCTTCTATAACGGACTTCTCTGTCTGGAATCCGCCGATCTCCCATAGGCGCGAGAACTGACGCATGAGATCTGACCGCGAGCTTCCATGGACCGTGGTGGCAACTTTGGCGAAAACCGGCAGCAGGTCGGGCTTGATGATTGCGAGGGTGTCGTCGTCGACATGTAGTTGGGGGTGATGCGCCCAGATACGGATGGCGGCGACTTGGAGCGAGGTGTTCGCTGTTTCGATCAACCGGCGTATCACCTCCCCCACGTCGGGCGCCAGCAACGGATCCTCGCCAGCTAAGATCAGGACCTGTTCGAGCACCGCGCCGGCGAACATGTCGTCAGGTTCCGCAAGTACAAGCTCGAGCATGCGGTGCAACTCGGCCGAGCTGCCCCGCTCCAAGAGGGCCATTGCGGTAGCAAACTCGAAGAGCGTCTGATGCATGAAGCGCACTCGTCCTGCGACCGAGTGCATGACGCCGCGCCGCACCAGGATGTCCGCAGCCCGATCAAGCGTATGCGCGTCGTGCGGGACCGCCGACCGTTGAGCAGCCTCCCCTGCGCGGCGGAGCAGCGGATCGCGTGGGGCCTCGGGAGTTCCAAGTGCCAGCATGGCGATTCCGAACAGTCCGGCAGGCACGGCGAAATTAGCTGTCGAAGGACCACTGGGACTTGTTCCCAAACCCACTTCGCGGCTATCAGCGGACACCCGTTTTGACCAGTATCGGCGGTAGACACCGGTGACATCTATCTCCAACGCCGGAAACAGCGGCGCGGACAGCTCGAACAGGAGGCGCAGAAGCAACGGACTACGGCAGACGTCCTCGACCGGAAGGTTGCGCGCGACCGCGTCGAGCAGCCGGTCGATTGGCTCCGGTTCGGGTTCGTTAGGACAAAACTGAGCAACGAGAACTTCCAATGCACTTCGGATCTCGTCCTCGTCGTACGCGCGTAGCGCGATCTTGTCCTGCGCGTCAATTGGAAGGCTGTCGGCCTCGACGGGCCGAGACGTCACGATGGACGACACGCCGCGTTCGCTCAGCTGCTCCATCATGGCCAGGGTCTGGCGGCGGGCAGATTCGGAATGCATCAGCAGATCGGCCGTGTCGACGAGCACGATCACTCGCTCGTGGTGATCGAGCAACGCTTCACATGCCCGCGTCACACCCTCTGCGGTGATGAGTGCCGGACTCGTGGCGTCGCCCAGGAACCATGAGGCGCTCAGCAGCAGGCTCACCACACCGCTAGTGCTTGCAAGTTCGCGGTGCAGCGACCAGAGCAGGCAGCTCTTGCCGTGACCGGCTTCACCGACGACCGCAATCCAGTTTCCAGGACTCGCGTCGACCATCCGAGCGCGAAGCACACTCTGGATCTTGCGCGGCACGTAGGTCGCCGCAATCCTCTGGTCGGTTGGTCGATTCGTTCCGGATATGGACGATGCGATATCGTCCGACAGCGACTCTGAGAGTCGAATAATATCTCTGACCTCGTGCGGGAGGCCGTTCTCGACGTTGCTGAGCATTTCACCCGTGCTCAATTCAGGGGGTGGAAATACCGCGCGCCAGATGGTGCCATCCGAGTCAAGTTCCGCAAGCATCCTTGTGTACTGACCGAGGATGTCAAGTATGTAGTCGCGGTACGTGCGCTCCGATATACCCATGGTCTTTGCCGCCGCTTCTCGCCGATGAAATACGCCAGTTCCGACTTTCCCATCTTTAGCTGACCCGAAGAGCGGGCCGATCGATTGCTGGAGCTTTGCCAGGGTCGCGCCGCCGGGCACCTTGAAACTCGGCGTGAAGGCCGTCCAGTCGAAAGCCGTCTGCGATGAGGTGGCGATAAATCGACGCGCGGCATCGACGCAAGCTCGATCAGTCAGGTCAGTCGGACCGCGACGCCGCACCAAGTTCAGCAGTTGCGGGCTAGCCAGGACCGCGTCGTCGGTCATACCGGCCTTGACCAGCGCCTCGAGTTCGGCCGCTAGCGCTGACCAGTCTGTGACCACTTCAACTTCCCCCATCCGAAGATGCTAACAACGCCGAGGGCAGGGGCCCATCGCTGTACTGCGTGGAGCGCATCCCGCTTCGCTTGTGGGTAGTGGTTCGGCCGCGCGGCATGCGCCACCTGAAGCCGCCCTGTGTCACCGGCGATCTAGTTTCCTGGGTATTTCCGGCTCTTCCGTGCATTTTCCGCATTTCCGCCGTGACACGTCATCTGGCCAGCTCCTACCTTCTAGGAATCTCATTCCCAACGACTCCCAGGAGGCAGCTAAATGTCGTTGACCCATTCCTTTTCGCGCGACGACCAGAATGGCAAGTCAGTTGTACCCAGTGGCTCCGGGGGCGTGGCGCGGCCGCCTTGGATCCTCGAGGTCTGCCTGAAGCGGCCAGCCGTTGGTGTGGTCGCCATTCCCCTCATCAGGCGTCGCACCCCGGTAGCCAGTGAATTGCAACACGCCTAAGAGATCGCCAACACGAAAGGACTTCGACATGAAATCCACAATCCGCCTGCGAGGCCTCGCATCGCTTCGCGGAGCAGCTGTCGCCTTCCTGTGCTCGGTCGTCGTGTCCGGGTGCGGGACGAACGCCGGCGGCGACCTGGGCGCTCTGCAGACCATCGCCACTTCTTGCCCCGGTGGCCAGCAGCTGGCCTCGATGGTGTCGGTCGATGCCAGCGGCAGTGCACGGAGCGATGCTCTCGACGCCGTCCGTAAGGATGTCATCGCCGATGTGGCTCGCCGGACCGCTGTGTGCGGTGGGCACTTGCGGGTGGTGGCGTTCTCGTCGAGCGCGGCGGCCACGGCCACGATTTTCGACGGCGAACTGCATCCCGGTGGCGCGACGGACATCGCCAAGCTGCGTCGCGTGCCGGACCTGGTTGCGGAGACGATGGCCACGGTCGATGCGGCATTCGCGCCGGCCGTCGCCACGCTCCCGTCGGCTGGGACGGACATCGTGTCCCAGTTCGGATTGGCGCAGGAATTCCTTGCCCAGGACAACGCGGGCGTCAGCGGCGACCAGGCAGCGTTCCGGCTCAACTTCGTCGTCCTCACCGACGGCCTGCAGAGCGTCGGATTGATCTTGACCGATCCCGCGCTCACGGCGACGGCGGGCGCCGAGTTGGCATCAGCTGTGCCGGTGCCGGACCTCTCGGGCGCCGAGGTGACGGTGGCGGGCGTCGGCAAGCTGGCCGGTGACCCTCCGCCGACCAGCTACATCGACGGACTGAAGTCCTTTTTCACTTCTGTCTGCACCGCGAGCAAGGCGGCGTCCTGCCGGGTGGTCACCGACTTCGTTCCGGCCGGGTCGTGACCGGCATTGGGCGCCCCGGAGCCCGGCGGGTCCGTCCGTCGCGCAGCGCCCTGGATGAGGCGCTGGCAGAGGCCGACAGTGCGATCCTGCAGCGCATCGACGAAGCCAGCGCCGTTGCGGCGCCGTCGTCAGTGCGCGAGACCTGGCTGGAGAAGGGCTACGACGCAGCCGTTCTGGAGCAGGAGCACCTGTACGTCGCCGAGGCTGAACGGACGACGCGCCGGGCCGCGGTCGAGGCCAGCGGACGCCGCGCAGCGGCCGACGAAGCCGAGTTCGCGCTCGGCCTGAACCGGACCTCGCTGCAGGCGGCTCAGCGTCGGAAGGATGCCACCGCGCTCGCGCTTGGGCCCTACCGTCGGCGTGCACCGCACGCCGGGGCCTGGTACGGCGGCCGTTGGGCCGGGCTGGTTGTCGGGGATATCTCCGGCATCACTGGTGCGGCGATCCTGTATGGGGAGATCCCCATCCTCGCGTTCATGCAAGCCGTGGCCACGGGAGTCGCAGCGGTCACCGCTGGCGTGGTCGGCGAGGACATCAAGCACCTGCGCTTGGCCCGTCAGCGGCAGCGACCACCCGACCAACTGAGCGAGGCCGAGCGACCGTTCGCCGATTTTTTCTCCGGCGGTGAGGTCGGACGGCCTACCAGTCGCGCCGTGGTGAAGGTGGCGGTCGGGATCATCATCCTGGTCGCCACGGGCATCTTCACGCTCCGCACGGGCGTGGAGGGGATGCTGGGCGGAGTTGTCTTTGGTGCGCTGGCGGCCGCCATCGCCTGCGCCTCGCTGCTGAGTTCCTATGTCTACGCCGACGACATCGCGGACGCGATCGAGGCGGCAGACGCCAACTACCGACGCGAACTGCGTCGCCACGCCAGGCTGGCCAAGGCCAGTCCGCTGTCGGCCCGGGCCCGGGCCGAGGAACTGGCCCACTCGCTTCACGGCGAGCAGGACGCGCTGGGGCGGGCAGCGATGGCCAAGGTACGGGTGCTGAAGTTCCGGGCTCTGCGCGGCAACCCGGGCGTGGTCGGGCACGGGCCTGGAGCCGACCCGGGCATGGTCATCGGCCGGCGTAGTCGCGAAGAGGACCGGCCGTGATCACATTCACGCTCCGTCCGGGCGCGCTTCGCCCGAGCCAGCTGTCGGGCCAGTCCCTCGGCGGCGCGGCGCCGAAGCCATCAGACCAGATCTACTCCTTGGGTCGGCCAGGGGCATGCCCCACGCACCCGACACTCCTGATCGCGATCTTCGACGACTCGGGTTCCGTGACCGCCCCCCTCGGCGGCAACGACCCGGTCGGCAACCGCTACCGGGAAGCTGCGGCCGCGATCCGGCGCGTGGGCAGCGGCTGCCGCTGCCGACGGGAGCTGGTCGCGGTGCTGCACTTCGACACACCCACCGACCGTGACGTGGCGCCGACGAGCATTCGCGGACCTGGCCACCAGCAAGTCGCGACCGGCCTGCAACTCCCGGGGAACGCCGTCGGCTCGAGCTGCCTTGGCCCCAGTCTCCAGGCGGCGACCCTCCTGGCCGGGAGGCATCCGGGACACACCGCCACGTTGGTGGTGTTCAGCGACCTAGCCCTCCTCGATCCCGACCCGGTGGCCGTGCTCGACCAGCTGGCGGACTTCCCCGGCGCGGTGCACGCGGTGGTCCTGGGCGGGCGACGGCCGCGAAGCCTGCATGAGCGGATCACGTCCACCGAGGTCCGCTACAACGATCCGCCGGGTGCGGTCGCCCGGGCGCTGTTTGGCGATCTGACACGGCACCGCAAAGGAGTCCGGCAACCGATCCAACGCCCAGGTGATGCATCCAGGTAGTAACCGGCGTGGTCAATTCCACAACGAACTATACGTTCCACGCACTTTCGGCGACACGCCCATTTTCGCACCTTAAGAGCCGTCCATTCGCCTGTCCGGTGGGACGTCTAATCGTTCGATCGGACAATTGCGCAACCAGCGACGGACTCATTAACTGGGTCCTGAGCATCGGTATTTGAGCCAAAGCAATTCATTGCGCCGGCGCCACCCGTGTGTCCGCGGACGGCCACGAAATGCCGAGGCCGTGCCATCAGCAACGAAACGGAAAGGAGACACCAACCATGACCAATAAGTACAAGACCATCCTGGCCGACCCGCCGTGGGACGTCCAACAGAAGGGTGCGCTGGGGGCTATCCAGCACTACGACCTCATGACTCTGGACCGGATCAAGGCGATGCCCATTGCCGATCTGGCCGAGGACGATGCCCACCTGTGGCTGTGGGTCACCAACGCCACGCTACGCGACGGCTTCGACGTCATGGAGGCGTGGGGATTCACCCCGCGCAGCCCCCTGACCTGGGTGAAGCCTCGTCTGGGCCTCGGTCAGTACCTGCGAAACGCCTCCGAACACCTGTTGTTCGGCACCCGTGGCCGAGCACCGGTCGCCTACCGGGCTCAGCCGACCTGGATGTTCGCGCCCCTGCAAGATCACTCCCACAAGCCCGAGGAGCAGTACGCCGTCATCGAGAGGATCAGCGGCGGTCCGTATCTCGAACTGTTCGCGCGCCGCGCGCAGCCCGGCTGGGACGCCTGGGGCAACCAGATCGAATCGGCCATCAGCATTCCCGGCTTCCCGGTGCCAAGCGACCGCCAACTGCATCGTCGCACTCCCGGCCCAGTGGGCGATCAGCGTGACTGACGAGCCGAAACGAGGACCGGTCGAAAGGCTCTTTCACGCCTGCTTGCTGATCGCCGGCGGTGCCCTCGCCCTCCATGTGGCCGTTCAGCTCGTCGCTGCCGTCTGGGTATGGATCGTCGTCGCCGGGGTGGTCGTCCTCGCGGCGTTCATCGGAATCGAGATCTGGCGGGAACGACGCAATCGTTGGTGAAATTTCGCCAGCGATTGACAGGGGTCGGGTGTTGTGGAATTGACAAACCCCATTGACGTGATGAGCGAAATCATCAATAGATAGTGGGGCATTGATGTTCAAAATCATCAAGCAATCCAAGAGTCGCATATAAAGTCAGTCGCACCAGAAGGAGATATTTCCATGACCAACCGCAGAAAGTCCGATCGATCGGCCCGCCAGCAGCGCCACTACTCAGTCCGAGGCGTTCGACGTGACCCACCAGATATCAGCAAACTGTCCAAGGCCCTGCTGGGGCTGGCCATGGCCGAGGCGGAGCGGCAAGCCGAGGCCGAACGGCAGGTCGAGGCCGACGCCGCGCGCGACAGCCTGACCTCCAGTTCGCAGGACCAGGGCGGTTCGCCAGATGGTCAGGTCAGCGAGGCAGACGGAGGGCTCCGTGCCCGCCCGTGAGTTCGTCTGGTCCGAGCTGCACCTGCCCAGGCCGCTGGACCCGGCGCGGGTGCGTCAGCTCCTTGCCCGCTTCGCCGCCGATCGGGACGCGCTCAGGATCGCCTTTGAGGTCCGGGCCGAACCTGGACAGATGCGCTGCCTGGTGGGGTGCGCAGCTACGGACATGCCGTCCCTCACCCGAACCCTGACTGACCTGTTGCCGGGCACGACCCTCAGCGGCCTGCCAACAAGCGCCCCCAGACAGTCGGTCTCCAGCGCCGGACGGGTACTCCCGCGGCCGCCCCGGTTGCCGCTGCGGGTCGATGCGCCCCTGGAGATCAGCCGCGCGCTGCATTCGGCCATGGCATCACGACTCCACGTGGGTGAAGTGCTCGTCCTCCAGGTCATGCTCGGGCCGCGCCGACCAGCCCGGACCGTCGCGAAGAACACACCCGATCCGACCATCGGCCTGCTCCACACCGTCATCAACGGCGCCCGCTCCGCCGACGGGGAGACCCGGACCCGACTCAAGCAGCGGGCCGAGGAGCCCGGCTTCGGCGTCACTATCCGTCTCGGTGTGGCTGGCCCCGATGCCGCTCGTCGACGACGCCACGCAATGTCCCTGATGAGTGCGCTCGCCACTGCCCAGAGCCCCGGCCTGAGCCTGCACCTGACCCGAGAACGGGCGGCGAACCTGAATGAGGCACGGTCGCCGTGGCGCTGGCCCACCACACTCAGCGCCCCGGAGCTGGTCGGGCTGCTGGGCTGGCCACTGGGTGACGAAGATTTGCCGGGCTTGCCGCCGCTCCATCCACGTCTGCTCCGTGCCGCCACGTCCATCCATGCCAGCCGTCCGCGGGTCTTCGCCACCGCCACCGCCCCGGGCGACACGCGGGAGCTGGGCGTTTCAAGCCAGGACGCCCTGTTCCACACCGCCCTGTTCGGACCGACCGGATCAGGCAAGTCAACGGCGCTGCTCCACCTGATCACGGCGGACATCCAGGCAGGCCTGCCCATCGTCGTGCTTGATCCGAAGAAGCAACTGATCGACGACATCCTCAAGCGTGTCCCACCCGAGCGCGAATCCGACGTCGTCCTACTCGACGCCTCCGAACCCCGCCCGCCGGGCTTCAACCCCCTTCAGATCGGCAGCCGCGACCCGGACGTCGTCGTCGACGGCATCCTGGCCGTCTTTGCCGCCGTCTTCGCCGACGGGTGGGGGCCACGGACCGCAGACATCTACTCCGCCTGCCTGCGCACCCTCGCCCGGGCCAGCCGACCCGAGCATCCAGCCACCCTGCTCGACATCCCCCGGCTGCTGACCGACCCAGTCTTCCGGCGTCGTCATGTCGGCCGCGTGCAGTCCGACCTGGCGCTGGCCGGCTTCTGGTCCTGGTACGACGGCCTGAGCCCGGCCGCCCAAGCGAACGCCATCGCGGCGCCCCTGAACAAGCTCCGGCAGCTCATGCTCCGACCCGCGCTGGTGCGGATGCTCGACGTGCCGCTGCCGCGCTTCCATGTCCGCGATGTCTTCCGCCAGAACAAGATCCTGCTGGTGCCGCTGAACCAGGGACTGATCGGCGAGGGCACGGCAGCGCTGCTCGGCAGCCTGGTCATCGCGGACGTCTGGGCGGCAACTCAGGAGCGGGCCAGCGAGCCGGGAGCCAACGAGCGTCCGGGCATGGTCTATGTCGACGAGGCCCCGCGCTTTCTGCACCTCCCGGTCTCGCTGGCCGATGCCCTGGCGCAGAGCCGATCGCTATCGGTCGGCTGGCACCTCGCGGCTCAGTTTCGGTCGCAGTTCCCGACCGACATGCGCACGGCGGTCGACATGAACGCGCGCAGCAAGATCCAGTTCGCCACCGAGTACGACGACGCCAAAGACGTTGCCCGGAGCACTCCCGCTCTGGCGCCCGAGGACCTCATCGCCCTCGACCGCTTCCACGCCTACGTCAACCTGGTCGCCGGTGGACGGCCGACAGGCTGGGCGTCGGTACGGACGCTGCCTCCACCGACAGTGCTGACCGACGGCAGCTTCCTGCGCCGATCCAGCCTCGACCGCTACGCATCCGAGCCCGTTCCAACGAGCAGCAGGCCGGAGGTCGTCCAATCGGAACCCGCGCCGGACACGCAGCTGGACAGGAACCCGCCGACACCGGCAGATGGGTCGTCAGCGCCGGCCGTCAGACCGCGTGCCGGCCGCAAACGGAGGCTGACATGAGCGCCTCATCCTCCCTTCTCCCCAAAGTGCCAACCCTTCCGCTCGCATGTCCGTCCGCCCATCCGATCGCGACCCTTACTTCGCCCCGTTCAGCCAGCGTGTTCGGCCTGTCCGCTCACGTCTGGGATGGGACTGACCCCTTATCCAGGGGTCAGCCGAGGCCCCGTGGGGCCGCTCGAGCCTGCACCTCGGGCCGGGGGTCGTCCTCATGAGCGCCGACCTCGTCCGCCTGCGCGATCGGCTGTCGGAGCGCGACGTGGCCATCCTGCAGACGCTGGCCAACCACCGGCTGATGACCACCCGCCAGCTCCAACGGCTCCACTTCGTTGACGGCCACGCCACCGTCTCCAGCGCCACCCGAGCCACCATCCGCGTCCTCGGGCGCCTGCTGACCCTGAACCTGATCGACCGACTGGAACGTCGGATCGGAGGCGTTCGGCGCGGCTCCGCCGGATACGTCTGGCAGCTCGGCAGCGTCGGCGAGCGGCTGACCCGCCTGGGCAGCGAAGGGAGTCAGCGGCGTCGCTTCGTCGAACCCGGACGACACTTCACCGCCCACACGCTGGCGGTCAGCGAACTGGTCGTGCGCCTGAACGAAGGCGCCCGGGCAGGCACCTTCGAGCTGCTGAGCCTGGAGAACGAGCCGACATGTTGGCGCACGTTCCTTGGTCGGTACGGCCAGACCGAAACGCTCAAGCCCGACCTCTTCGTCGTCACCGCCTCAGGCGAGTTCGAGGACCACCGGTTCGTCGAGATCGACCTGGCCACCGAGCACCCGCCAACTGTTGTCCGCAAATGCCAGGCCTACCGGCGCTACGCCGACACGGGCGCCCACCAGGCCCAGCACGGCCTGTTCCCGGCCGTGGTCTGGGTCGTGCCCGACACGGCCCGTTTGGGGGCCATCTCCAGCGCCCTACGTGCGGCCGGCGACCTTCCGGACGAGCTGTTCGAGGTGGTCCTTCTGGACGACCTGGTCGCCGCCGTCGGTGGCGAGCAAGCGGCCGAGGAACCGCCCTGACACCTCCACAAGCGCCGACGACAACCAACGACAACCGATCCCACCCTGAAAGGAGGACTGAACCATGGAACACCACCACCCAGCCGAGCACCCGAATGGGCAAGAACAGGGGCCCGGACCTGAGATCACCGACCCGGGATTAACTGACCCGTCGGCCGCGCGCTTCGGCACGTCGACCGAGGCCGGAGCCGCCGGCCCGGAAGCCGTCGAACGCTCCGAGTGGGAGATCGATCCCGAGCGTTCCCCTTCGCGGAGACAGTCCGCCGCCCTCGGCGGATCGCCAGTCGGGCGGCCAGAGTCAGCACACCGAGATCCGCGCTCGGCCGACCCACTCGACGTCGATCCCACCCGGATGAGCCCAGCTCAGCAGGTCAGGCACTACCTGCACGTCTCATTCCAGGAAGCCGACCGCCTCGGACGACCGATCGACCACGACGTCGCCCGCGCGGTGGCCACGCTACTGGCTGCGACGGTCCCGCCCCCTTCTGCCCTGCGCCAATACGCAGCGAGCGGCCACCCCGACATCGAGTCAATCCGACAGGAGTGCCGCCAGCTCGTCATTCGAACCACGATCAGCGCCGAACGACTTGAGTGGGCGCAAAGGCTCGATCAATATCTCTCGACGCTCGGAGCCGCCGGCATCGAAGCCGACGCCGAGCCCGCCCACCAGGAGCGAGGCGGCCACCACTCCGCCCGCACCGTCGCCGACGGGATAGCTCAGCACGGCGACGCCTTCCGGGCCTTCCTTGAGCTTTCCGACACCGACCGTCGAAGCACCAGGCTGCTCGACGACTTCGTCGCCGCTTACGTCGGCACCTTCGAGACGATGGACGCGCTGATCGAAGGTCTGACCGAAATCCGATACTGGCAGACCGCCCTGGACGAGTTCGCCGACCAGCACGGCCTGCACGGACTCGTCTCGATCGACCGCGCGGCCATCACGAGATTCGCCACCCAAGTCTGGGACATAGTGCGAATCAACGGACGGCTGTATGTATTCAACAAATAGATTGACCGCGCCGCCGGGCAGCGTGCAGAAATCAGGGGATATCCATTGGGGTCGCCGACAAAATGTTGCGGAATATACCACAAAACGCTGACTTCCATCATCAATTGAGGTAAAATGGGGGCACAAAGGAGAAGGCGTGTTATGAACGAAACCAAGGCCGTGCAATTTGGCATTTACCTACGTGAACAGAGGCGGAGTCAGCACTTGACGACGCGAGGACTGGCAATCAAGGCGGGAGTCGATGTTGCGACGTTGGTTCGGCTCGAGCAGGGAAAATATCGTGCTCCACGACCCGGCACGCTCAAGGCCATCGCCACCGCGCTCGAACTGCCGCTCGCGGACGTCTTCGCCCTGGCCGACTATGTCGTGCCCTACGACCTGCCGAGCTTCTCGCCCTACCTCCGTGCGAAGTACGGCGACCTCCCGGCCGCTGCCGTGTCCGACCTCGACCAATACTTCAAGAAGCTCATCGACAAGCACCACCTGGACCTTGAAGGCCCTCGTCCCGGCGAGGATGAAGTGCGACCAGGAGACTCATAGTCGATGTTTCCAAATGGGTGGGACCATTACCAGATTACTGAGTGGAAAAGGAGGAGTAAGTCATCATGAAACCTACAGAAGCGGATTCCGGCACGGAACCCGCGCCACTTTCAATGCCCGCCCGTCAGGCGGTGTCCCGGCTGCGGGATCTCATACCTGGGCGGCGCATCAGCTTTCTTGAATCAATGCACATCGCCGAACGACAGGCCGCTCTGCTGCGGGAACTCTTCGAGGATCCCGCACCCAGGTTCTCCGAGCGACGTCTTGGACTCCTGCCGAAGCTGACAATCTGGCACGAGGCGGACATACCGATATCGGGCGCCTCGTTCTGGGACGGCGGGCAGTGGGTCATTGATATCAACAGCGACGAACCCCCAGACCGGCAGCGCTTCACCGTGCTTCACGAGTTCAAGCACGTCATCGACCATCCACATCAGGCCCACCTGTTCAGTTCTGCCCAGTCGACCGGGAACAGTCAGCGCGAACTGGTCGCTGACTACTTCGCCGCCTGCGTCCTGATGCCCGCTCGACAGTTCAAAGCTGCCCATCGGCGCTACGACGGAGCCGTCGACGGACTCGCGGAACACTTCGGCGTCCACCGGGGCGGCATCGTAATGCGATTGTCCGAACTGGGCATGGCGCAGGATGACCCCCACCGGAACCGACAACACACCGATTTGAGTACCGGCACCGACAAGGGCAAGAGGTCACGGCGATGAACGAAGCGAACACCCCAGTACCCAGCGCCTACTCCTCACCTCCGCCAAAATCGGACATCCCAGACTTGTCTGGTCTTCAGGCGGCTCTCGTCACCAGCAAGGACGATCTAGCCGACGTACCGAAGGGCCGGCGTGCAGTGCTGTATCTGCGCGTATCGAGCGCTGGGCAAGTCAACACCGATTATGACCCTGAAGGCATTTCGATCCCGGCCCAACGAGCCTCCTGTCAGCGCAAAGCAGAGCAGATGGGCCTTGTGATCACCGACGAGTTCGTCGAACCCGGCAAGTCCGCAACGGAAATGACCAAACGCGTCGCTTTCCAACAGATGTTGAGTCGCATAAAGACTAAACGTGACGTCGACTTCGTCATCGTCTACAAGCTGTCGCGCATGAACCGGAACCGCCTGGATGACGCCATTGTCATGGCCGACCTTCGCGAGCGAGGCGTGACCCTGGTCTCCGCAACCGAGTCGATCGATGACACACCTGTTGGCCAGCTCATGCACGGCATCCTTGCTGCCTTTAACGAATACCGATCACGTGAAGATGGTGCAGATATCGCCTACAAGATGGGTGAGAAGGCCAAGAAGGGAGGGACCCTTGGACGTGCTCCGCTCGGTTACCTCAACACGATTGAACGTATTGAGGGCCGAGAGATTCGCTCGGTCGCCATCGACCCCGAGCGTGCGCCGTTCGTCAAGTTGGCCTTCGAACTTTTCGCGACGGGCGACTATACACTCTCCGAAGTCTCCGCGGAACTGACTGATCGTGGATTGCTCACCCGACCAACTACTCACCGCCCAGCCCAACCGGTCTCATTCAACAAATTGGGCCAAATGTTCCGAGACCGCTACTACCTCGGCATGGTGACATACAAGGGCGTTGACTACCCAGGGCGCCATCATCCTCTGATTGAAGAAGACCTCTTCGACCGGGTCCAAGATGTGCTCGAAGCTCGCAAAACAGCCACCGAGCGCCGCCGCATCCATCACCACTACCTCAAAGGCAGTCTGTACTGCGGACGCTGCCTCCACGACGGACCCGAACGTCGAATGATCATCCAACGAACAGTCAACCAGAAGGGAGCCGAATACTTCTACTTCTTCTGTCGCGGCATCCAGGAGCACACCTGCCAGATGCCGTTCGTGCCGGTCCACGTTGTCGAGGACGCCGTGCTGGACCACTACGCCACGATCGGCTTCACAGCAGAGTTCACGGCGGCCGTCAGTGCACACATGGATCAGACCCTCAACGACACGATCGGAGCCGCTCGGCTCCTCAAGCGTCAGCTCGCCACTCAGCTGGCTGCCCTTGACACCAAGGAGGAGAACCTTCTCGATCTTGCCGCCGAGGGTTCACTTGCCCAAGCCAAGATCCGAACTCGTCTGCACGAGATCCAACGACAGCGCGACAAGCTCCAGCATGCCGCTGACGCTGTCAACGAGGACCTGTCTGCCGGAGCCAAACTCATCGACGCGTGCTTGCGCCTGCTCGCCAACCCGCAGGAACTCTACCGCCGATGCAACGACGAACAGCGCCGTCAGCTCAACCAAGCGATCTTCGTCAAGCTGTACGTCAACGAACACACGGTCACCGGACATGAGCTGCGCGAACCACTGGCCGAGCTTCACGCCGCGCAACGAGCGCACCAGCTCGCCGGCTCCCCGGGCGTACGCGATGATGAGATCCGCGAATCAGCTCAACGGGCTCTGCTACTACACGCCCCACAACGCACCAAGGCCACCCAGTCGACTCTGGGTGGCCTTGGTGCGTCGGTGACGGTGGAAGGCATCATTGCGGGCATGGACCTGGTCCCGTGTTCGAGTAAGCCTTCTATGGTGGAGCTGCGGGGAATCGAACCCCGGACCTCTTCGATGCGAACGAAGCGCGCTACCAACTGCGCTACAGCCCCATGACCTCGGCGGGTGCCCAGGCCGCGACCACTCTAGCAGCGCCGCGGCAGGCACCGCGCCACCGTTCCGGCCGGGCCGGATCCGCCGACCCGCCCGCCCGACCACCACCGCGGTGCGCGGTTACGCAGCCCGGAAGGATTCCCCGGTGAGCACCGGTACCCGGTCCGAGGCGTCGATTTCCGCGGCGACGGCGATCTCGTCGCCGTAGCCGTCGTTGGCCAGCTCCAGTCCGGACGCACAGGCGGCCAGGCCCATGCCGAGGTTGCGGCCCAGCCCTCGGTAGGCGGCCCGCGCGGACGCCGCCTCCGGCGACATCGGGCCGGCCCCGGCGGCCGCCAGCGCGTCGATGATCAGGCCGGCACCCCACAGGTCCTCGACCGCGGGGCGCAGCGCTTCCCCGGGCCACCACTCACCCGCGGCGACGATGCCGATCGGGCCGCGGACCGCCTTGACCGCCCAGTTCGCGCAGGCGGTGGCGTTACGCAGGCAGCCGCCGACGACCGGCACGTTCGCCTCGCTCAACTGGCGGGCGATGGTCGCACCGTTCGGCGATGGAAGGACCAGTTTGGACGCCGACGTCAGGGTTCCATCGGCAACGGCCCGGCGCACGGACAACGGCGACAGGCTGACCCCGGTTTCTCCCGCCTCCCGCCGGCCGACCGCGAGCACCGCGCCCCGGGTGGCGGCGAAGGTGGCGGCGGACGCGTCACGCACGCGGAAGGGATAGACCTCGATGCCGGCGTCGGCGGCGACCGACAGGGTGGTGGTGAACGACAGCACGTCGACCACAATGACGGCGCCAGCGCCGGCCGAGATGGCCGCCGCCCCGTTGGCGCCCCACTCGAACCGGATCCGGAACCCGTTCTGCGCGTAGGGATCGATCGCCGGCGGCGCCTGCCTCCTCGGCGATGACACCGTCACTCACCCCCCGATCGGGGCGCCGTCGCCCCACCAGTCCCAAGCCTCGCGTCCACGCTGATCGGGACGGTGAGGCCCGGCCCGCCTCACTGCCCCGCGGCTCGCCGATACGTCACGGGCGGATAGTACGGCTCCAGATGATCGAAGCTCGGATCGTCGTCGTCCAGGTCGACCACGGTCCGGCCCGGTGCCATCGAGGAACGGCCGTCGCGGGCCGGCGGGCGACCGCGGCCGTACTCGGGCCGGATCTGCCGAGCGCGCTGCAGCCGCTCCATCCGCCGCTGCCGGATCTGCGCCTCGATCTTGACCTGCCGACGCAGGTACGCCAGGTACAGCACCAGCAACGCGCAGCTCGTCGCGGCGCCCACCCACAGCCATTTCGCCAGCAGGACGGCGAGCACCGCGAACAGCACGGTCGCGCCGGCCAGCACCAGGGTGACCCGCCGGCGCTGGCGGTACTTGTAGGCGCGGGTCGCCTCGGCCGCCTCCGGGTCGTAGCCACCCCGGCCGCGACGGCGTGGGGTCGGCCGCAAGGCCTCGTCGTCCACCGGCTGCCGGTATGCCGGACCCGCCGCCGCGGCGTGCTCGACCCACTCCTGCTCGTCGACCTCGTTCGGGATCCGGGGTGCGCTCGGGAACTCGGTGACCGACGGTTCCGACTGCTCGGACCAGAGCGTGCCCTGCGCCGCCTCGTAGCCGGCCGCGTCGGGCTGCAGATCGGGCTGGAACTCGTCCGGCCGGACGGGCACGTCGTCGATGTGCAGGTTGCCGGCTGGGCCGGGCTCGGTCCACTCGTCCGACCACGATTCGGCCGGCTGCGCCTGGTCCGCCTCGAACCCGGCGGGCGGCACCGGCACCGGTGCGCCCTGGGATCCGGCGTGCGCCGCCGCCCATTCCTCGGCCGCGTCCCGTGGCTGGGTCGGCGCCGGTGCACCGACCGTGACCAGCGTCCGCTCCTGCCCTGTCGGCTCGCCGGCGGGGGCGTCCGTCGTCGCCTCGGCACCGGACTTCGCACTGCGCCGGGGCCGGCGCCGCAGACTCGCCTGGGCGCGCCGCAACACCCGGAACCCGTTGCCACCCGACTGCGTGCGCGGCACCTTGTCCCGCCGCTTGGCGATCATCGGCACCAGCACGACCAGCCAAGCGACCACCAGCAGGACCACGATCAGCGACGTGGGGATACTCACCCGGAGGCCCTCCTGACGACAGGGTCGCGCTCGGCACGCGCGACGACGGATCGACTCGTCACCTGCACGCTAGCCACCCGAATGCGCTGGTCCCGGTAGGAACACGCCCGTGGAGACAGAATCGGTCGGGCCACCCGCGGGTTGACTCCCGTCACACCAGTCACACCGCGCGACGAGAATCGGGCCAGAGCGCGGGAACCCGCCCCGACCGTGCGGCCGCCCACGCCGGCGGACCGGTCAGCGCGGACCGTGATCGGGCGGCGCGGAGGCGGAACCTGATGCCCGCCAGCGGTCCAGCAGCTGGGCCAGCCCACCGGGCAGTTCCTCGACGGTCAGGCCGTACAGCAGGTGGTCGCGCCACGCACCGTCGATGTCCAGGTAACGCAGCAGCTCACCCTCCTGCCGGAAGCCCAGGTGCTCGACGACCGCGCGGGACGCGAGGTTGTGCGGGGAGATCGTCGCCTCGACCCGATGCAGCCGGACCGCCGCGAACGCGTGCGCGACGAGCAACCCGACGGCGGCCGTGGCCACTCCCTTGCCCTGGAACCGGGAGTCCACCCAGTAGCCGACCCAGGCAGACTGGAGCGCCCCGCGCTGGATGCCGCCGAGCGTCACCTGACCGGCGAAGGCGCCGTCCACCGTGATCGCGAACGGCACCACCTCCCCGCGCCGGGCGCCGACCCGCAGCAGCGATCGGTGCGAATGCCACATCGCCTTGCTGTGCCGCTGCTGCCAGGTCAGCTCGCTGGTGGCGTCCCATCGCCTGATCAGCGCCTCGTCCCGCATGCGCGCGCGCTGCCAGTCGGCGAAGTCGCCGCGGCGCAGCGGGCGACCGGCGATCTCGCCGGAGACGGTCTGCAGCGGGCCGAGCCGCGCCGGCCAACCCGGGTGCGCCCCGACGGCGCCACCGGCCGAGAAGGCAGCCGGACTCATCCCGACGGCACCGGTGGTCACGCCCGCTGGGCCAGGAAGGACACCGGAACCTCATGGCCCACCGGCAGCGCGGTCGTCTCCTCGTCGATGAGCACCAGGCAGTTGGCCTCGGCGAGCGAGGCCAGCAGGTGCGTGCCGCTGCCGCCCAGGACGTGTACCAGGTAGTCGTCCTCGTCGTCGCGCATCAGCTGGCCGCGCAGGAACTGGCGACGACCCGCCGGCGAGGTGATCGGCTCCAGGCACCGGGCCATCACCGTCCGCCGGTAGGGGTTGCGCCGGCCGAGCATGACCCGCACCAGCGGCCGCACCACCACCTCGAACACCACCAACGCGGACACCGGGTTCGCCGGCAGCAGGAATGTCGGCACCCGGTCGGCGCCGAGCAGGCCGAAGCCCTGCGCGGAGCCCGGCTGCATGGCCACCCGGGTCAAATCGAGCGTGCCCAGTTCGGACAGCGCCTCGACCACCAGTTCGGCGCTGCGTCCGCCGGCCGCGCCGGAGATCAACACCACCTCGGACACCAGCAGCCGCGCCTCCACCAGCTCGCGGAGCCGGCGCGGGTCGCTGGGGGCGATGCCGATCCGGGTGGCGTCTGCCCCGGCGTCCCGAGCCGCGGCGGCCAGCGCGAACGAGTTGACGTCGTACACCTGGCCCGGGCCGGGCGTGCGTGCGACGTCGACGAGCTCGTCGCCGATGGAGATGATCGAGAGCCGTGGGCGCGGGTGCACCGACACCTTGTCCCGCCCCACCGCGGCGAGCAGGCCCACCTGCGCGGCGCCGATGAACGCGCCCTGCCGCACCGCCACGTCGCCGGGCTGCACGTCCTCCCCGGTCCGCCGGACGAAGTTGCCCGACTCCACCGGCTTCACCACCGACACCCGGGCCCCGCCGCCCTGCGTGTGCGAGCGCGGCACCACCGCGTCGGCCAACGTCGGCAGGGCGGCACCGGTCGCGACATAGACGGTCTGATTGGGCTGCAGGCGATGCGGGGTGCGGGCTCCGGCCTCGATCTCGCCGACCACGGGGAGTACCACCGGATGGCCTTCCGCGGCGATCGCCACGTCCACCGACCGGACGGCGTAGCCGTCGACGGCCGCCTGGTCGAACGCGGGCAGCGCCGAGGAGGCGACCACCTCCTCCGCGCACAGCAGACCCTGCGCCTCCGAGATCGCGGTCCGCACCGGAGGTGGCGTCACCGCGATCGCCAGCACCCGTTCGAGCTGCTCGGCGACCGATCTCATCACGGCACCGCCGCCAGCTGACCGACCAGGGAGTTCATGGTCGCTAACGGTAACGCCCGCAGCGGCCGCACCCGCGCCCCGACACCGGGGAACGCGACCCCCTACCGTAAGGACATGCCCGAGGACCGGTCGACCGGCACCGTCCAGGCCGACCGCATCGCGCAGGCCAAGCGAGCGCTGCGCGGCCCGCTGCAGGCCGTCCGGCGGAGCCTGCCGCAGGCCGATCGTGACGCGGCCCGTTCCGCGATCGGCACGCACCTGACGCCCGCGCTGGGCGCGGTCCGGTGCATCGCGGCGTATTTGCCGCTGCCCACCGAACCGCTGGACCGGGCGCTGCTGCTCGCACTCGCCGCCCGCAGCCGGCTGCTCGTTCCGGTGGTGACCGGCCCAGCCCCACTGGACTGGTGCGTCTACACCGACCACACCCGGCCGGGACAGCTGGGCATCGACGAGCCCGCCGGCCCGCGGTTGGGTCCGGAGGCGATCGCGGACGCCGACGCGGTCCTGGTGCCGGCCCTCGCCGTCGGCCCGCACGGGCACCGGCTGGGTCGGGGCGGCGGTCACTACGACCGCACGCTGGCCCTGCGATCCCGGCTCCGAGGCCCGGACCCGGACCTGCTGATCGCCCTGGTCTACGACCAGGAGTACCCCATCAACGTGCCGCACGACGACCTCGACCGGCCGGTGTCGGCGGTCGTCACGCCGTCCCGCGGCCTGGTGCGGCTTCCCCGAGCCGATCCTCCGGGATCCGTCGGCGATCGATCGACCTGAATCACATCGGCCGGACGCCGCCGCGGGCCCGCCCATTTGCGCGTCCGGTCGGTTCGGGCGCATCATCGAATCTGGCACTCATGATGTTCGAGTGCCAAACCGCGACCGCCCGTCGTCCGGAGGACCCGTGCCCACCTACCAATATGCGTGCACCGCCTGCGGTCACCGCTTCGAGGCCGTGCAGGCCTTCACCGACGACTCACTGACCACCTGCCCGGTGTGCAGCGGTCAATTGCGCAAGGTGTACGGATCGGTCGGCGTGGTGTTCAAGGGCAGCGGCTTCTACCGGACCGACTCCCGCAACGGCAAGGCGACCTCCACCGCGGCGGCAGCGGACAAGTCCGCCGACAAATCCACGGACAAGTCCGCCGACAAGCCGGCGGCCAAATCCGAGTCCGCCTCCTCGAGCGAGAAGAAGCCGGCCGCCGCGGCCAGCTCCACCGGATCGTCGTCCGCCACGAAGGCCGCCAGCTGATTCTCCGCCCGGCTCCGCGTCGCGGCCGCTCCGGCCGCGGGTTCCGGACGGCCCTGACCGGGTTCTGCACCGCCGCCGTGCTCGCGGCCTGCACCGGCAGCCCGCCGCCGCCGTCGTCCACCACCATCCCGCTGACCGTTTCCCCGAGTTCCCCGGGCCCTCCCGGTTCCGGCCGGCCGTCGACCACGCCGGAGGACGGCCTGGTGGTCGGCACCGTCGCGACCGGGCTGCGGACCCCGTGGGGCCTGGGCTTCCTGCCCGACGGCACGGCCGTGGTGACCGGCCGCGACGACGCGTCGATCCACCTGATCGACCCGTCGGGAGCCGTCACCGACGCCGGCACCGTTGACGGCGTGGTGCCCGGCGGCGAGGGCGGTCTGCTCGGCGTCGCGGTCTCCCCCACCTTCGATACCGACCATCTGCTGTATGTCTACTTCACCGCGGAACAGGACAACCGGATCGCCACCGTCGAGCTGGTGGACGGCGGGCTGCGCAACCAGCGGGTCGGCTTCACCGGCATTCCCAAGGCCGGCATCCACAACGGTGGGCGGCTGCTGTTCGGGCCGGACGGGTTGCTGTACGTCGGCACGGGCGACGCCGGTGACCGGCCCAATGCGCAGGACCCGGACGCGCTCGGCGGCAAGATCCTGCGGCTGACCCCGGAGCTGCGGCCCGCGCCCAGCAACCCGGCGGATCCGCCGCTGGCCGGCGGCGCCGGCTACGACCTGGGCCATCGCAACGTGCAGGGCCTTGCCTTCGACGACACGGGCCGGTTGTGGGCGGCCGAGTTCGGGCAGGACACCTGGGACGAGCTCAACCTGATCCAGGCGGGCGGCAACGATGGCTGGCCGGTGGTCGAGGGGATCGGCGACGACCCGCGGTTCGTCAACCCGCAACGGCAATGGCCGACGGATCAGGCGTCGCCCAGCGGCATCGCGATCTGGCACGGCTCGGTGTGGATGGCGGCCCTGCGCGGCGAGCGATTGTGGCAGATCCCGCTCGTCGACGGCGACCAGCCGACCGGTGACCCGATCGCCCACCTGACCGGAACCTACGGCCGGCTGCGCACCGTCGCCGTGGCTCCTGACGGCAGCCTGTGGCTGACCACGTCGAACACGGACGGCCGCGGCGACGTCCGCGACGGCGACGACCGGATCCTGCGGCTGCAGACGCAGTGACGCGCCGCCCCGCCTCGTCGGATCCGGCCGGCGGGCGGGGCTACCGGCCGATGTTGTCCACACCGGCAACGACACACCGGTCGGCCGAGGACCAGTTGTCCACATCTTGATCTCCACCGGCCCGCGGAAACGGCCGATTCGCCTACCGTCCGGACGATGAACACGCCCACCGATCGGCCCCGGCGCCGGGCCGATCGCACGCTGCAGCCCCGGCTGCCCGATCGGCTGCGCCAGCTCGTCGCCGGCCGCCGGCGCGGGGGTCGCCTACCGAGGAACCTGCGCCGGCTGGCCGCCGCCGCGCTGGCCCTCACGGCCGCGCTGCTGCTGGTCACCCCGGCCCGGCCGGCGAACGGGTCGTCGGTCGTCGTGATGACCCGCGACCTACCGGTGGGTGCGGTGCTGCAGCCGGCCGATCTCGCCGCGGTGGCGCGGTCGGACCCGCCGGACGGCGCGCTCGCCGACCCGGCCGAGGCCAGCGGTCGCACCCTGGCCGGCGCGGCCCGGCGGGGCGAGGTGCTGACCGATGTCCGTCTGGTCGACCCGGTCGGCCCGCAACCGGGCCCCGGCCGGGTGGCCGTGCCGATCCGTCCCGCCGATCACAGCGTCGCGCCGCTGCTGCGCAGCGGGATGCACGTCGCGGTCGTCGCGGTGACCGAGGACGGTGCCGCCACGGCTCTGGTTCCCGACGCGGTCGTGCTGCTGGTCGGCACGGCGGGCGGGCGTGGTGACGACGATCCGCCGGTGGTCCTCGCGGTGCCCCAGGACGCCGCGGACCGGGTGGTCGCGGCGGCGTTGACCGGCACAGTCGCCCTTCGGTTCATCTGAACGAAGCACGGGGGAGGTAAGGTCTCTCGGCGTCACCTCGGGGGTCGCATTGTCGGGGCGGCCCGAGCCGATTCCGGTGCCGATGCGCACGGGATTCGGCGGCAGGTGAGCTGACCGTTCCAGGAGGGGAACATGATCAAGGGTTTCAAGGATTTCATTCTGCGCGGCAACGTCATCGATCTGGCGGTCGCGGTCGTCATCGGTGCCGCGTTCACCGCCCTCGTCACGGCGGTGACCGCCAACCTGATCGAGCCGGTGCTCAACGCGTTCGGCGGAGTCGACACCGGATCGATCGGCTTCTTCGTCAACCCGAGCAAGCCCGAGTCCTACATCAACATCAGCGCGATCATCAACGCGATCATCACGTTCCTGATCACCGCGCTGGTGGTGTACTTCGTCTTCGTCGCGCCGATGAAGAAGTTCCAGGACCTGGCCGCCAAGAGAAAGACGCCGATCAAGGCCGATCCGACCGAGGTCGAGCTGCTGATCGAGATCCGCGACCTGCTCCGCAGCCAGGAGTCGCTGGCTGCCCGGGCGGCCGACGCGGACGGCAAGCCCGACGTCGCGCAGTGACCTTCGCGGCTGCGCGGTGGCGGTTGCGGCTGCGCAGTGACGGTTGTGGCACAGCGGTGACCGTCGCGGCTCAGCCGTGATGCGGCGGCCGGTTCTCGTTGTACCAGCGGTCCCGGTCGAGCCGGTCCGATGACGACGCCGAGCCGCGTTCGTCCCCGGTGACCTCCGGCAACACCTCACCGAAGATCCGGTCCAGGTGCCGCCGGCGAGCGGCCCGGTCCCGCGACCCGTCGTCCGGTTCCGCCGGATCCGTCCGATGGTCGGGCGGTGGATCCGCGGGTAGGTTCATGCTGCCAGCATTCCACCGCCCGGGTGCTGGGCCCGCGGCACCGGCGGCGGCCGGCCGAGGGCACCAGCCGGGCCCGTGCCACCGGGAGCGACCGTGGGTTTGATCGACAAGGCGAAGGACACCGCGGACGGGCTCGGCCAGAAGGCGCAGGACGTGGCCGGCGAGGCGATCGTCCGCGCCGCGCAGACCGCCGGGCCGGCCTGGGACAAGACCAAGGACCTCGCGGGCGACGCGGTAGTCAAGGCGGCTCAGGTGGCCGGGCCGGCCGTGGAGAAGGCCAAGTCCGTGGCCGGCGACGTCGCCGGCAAGGCGCTGCAGGTAGCCGGGCCGGCGGTGGAGAAGACCCGAGCCGCGGCCGGCACCGCCGGGCAGCTGGTCAGCGGCGCGGTCGGCGAACTCAAGGACCGGGTGCTCGGCGGCGACAAGAGCGATTCCTGAAAGTCGACGGCGGCGCGGGCGCGGACGCCCCGCCGGCCGGCGAAGGAGCCTAGGCCTCGGGGTCGCTGAGCTGCTCGATGACGTGGATGGCCAGCGGTGTCAGGGTGGCCATGCCGTCCCGGATCGCCGCGCGCGACCCGGCCAGGTTCGCGACCAGGGTCGACCCGGACACCCCGACCAGCCCCCGGGAGACGACCGCGTCGGTCACCCCGGCGGCCATCCCGGACCACCGCAACGCCTGGGCGACGCCGAGCAGTTCGCGATCGATCACCTCGCTGGTCACGTCCGGTGTGACGTCGCGCGGGGACACGCCCGTTCCGCCCACCGTCACCACCAGGTCGACGCCCCCGATCACCGCCGTGTTCAGGGCGGTCCGGATGGCGACCTCGTCGGACGGCACGGTCACCGACCCGTCGACGACGAAGCCCGCCTCCGCCAGCAACTCGGTGACCAGCGCGCCCGCGCCGTCGTCGTCCTCGCCGTGCAGGGTGTGATCGGTGATCGACACGATCAAGGCGCGACCGGCGTGATGGCTGGTGGACACCGCAGGGCCTCCTGGTGGTCGCCGGCGCGCCCGATCGCTGCCGGCTGGGGAATCGGGCTCACCCTATCGATACGGTCGACCGCGCACGTCACCCGGATCCTTCGGCCTCGACGGGTTCTCCCGCACCGGCGTACCGCCGGCCACACGGATGAGCGTCCGATTTGCCCCGTCCCCTATGCTCGCCCCCGGGCGAATGCCCGCCGGCGCGGTCGGACACCGGGTCGACGATCGGCCCCCACCCGGAACCGTGCGTTCCCGATCCGTGAAGGACCTTCCATGGCGAACCGCAAGAGCACCGCGCGGGATCTGGCGCAGATCGCCATCTTCGCCGCGCTCATCGCCGCCCTCGGGCTCCCGGGCAGCATCACCATCGGCTCGACCGGCGTACCGATCACCCTCCAGTCGCTGGGCATCATGCTGACCGGCGGCATCCTGGGCGCGCGCAAGGGATTCCTGGCGGTGCTGGTCTTCCTGGCGCTCACGTCGGCCGGCCTACCCCTGCTGGCGGGCGGTCGCGGCGGACTGGGCATCTGGGCGGGACAATCGGCCGGCTACCTGCTCGGGTTCCTGGCCGGCGTCGTCGTCATCGGTCTGCTGACCGCGAAGATCCTGCCCCGGTATCCGCTGTGGCAGGGCATCGGCATCAACCTGCTGGGCGGCGTGCTGGTCGTCTACCTGTTCGGCGTCACCTGGCTGGCCATCCGGACCACCTGGGGTGCCGCGATCGTCGGCAACGTCCCGTTCCTGCCCGGTGATCTGCTGAAGGCGGTGATCGCCGCGCTGGTGGTCAAGCAGGTGCACCGGGCCTACCCGGGGCTGATCCCCGGCGTCGCCCGGACCGATTCGCAGCCGCCGACGGAGAAGGTCTCACCCTGACCGATCCGGTGGCCGGGCCGCCGCTGCGGCTCGGCGGTACCGGCGACGCACCGGCGATCACCCTGGCCGGCCGGACCGTCAGCTACCGGCACCTGGCGGCGCGGGTCCGGGCCGCGGCCGCCGGTTCGGCAAATGGTTCGCCAGGTGGTTCGGCAGCCGCAGGGACCCTGCTGACCGCCGGACCGGACCCGGTCGACGCCCTGGTCACCGTGTTCGCGGCGGCCGCCGCGGGCCAGCCGGTGCTGATCGCCGATCCGGCAGGTGCGCCACCATCGGTGCCGGAGCTCCTGCCGCCGGAGACGTTCCTGGTGGTGGTCACGTCCGGTACCTCCGGTCGTCCTCGCCCGGTGCTGCGCACCGCCGCGTCCTGGACCACCTCGTTCGCCCCGTTCACGGCTCTGACCGGGATCGGGCGCGACGACCGGGTGCTGCTGACCGGGCCGCTGCACGCCACGATGCACCTGTTCGCCGCCGCGCACGCGCTGGCCGTCGGCGCCGAACTGGTCGACGACGCGACCGTGGCCACCGCCGCGCACGCGGTGCCGACCCGGCTGGCCGTCCTGCTCGACGGGCTCGACGCCGATGCCCGGTTGCGTACCGTGGTGGTCGCCGGTGCCGCCCTGCCGGAACACCTTGCCGATCGGGCGCGTCGTCGCGGACTGGCGGTCACCGAGTACTACGGCGCCGCCGAGCTGTCCTTCGTCGCCGCACGACGGGTGCCCGGTCCGCTGGTGCCGTTCGAGGGGGCCGAGGTCCGGATCCGGGACGGTGTGGTCTGGGTGCGTTCCCCCTACCTGTCGCTCGGGTATCCGGCCGGCGTCGACGGCCCCTTCCGGCGTGACCGGGACGGCTTCGCGACCGTCGGCGATCTGGCCGAGGGCGTCCCCGGCGGCCTGTGGATCCGCGGCCGGGGCGATGCGGCGATCACCACCGGCGGGGCGACCGTGGTGGTGGAGGACGTCGAGCAGGCGCTGCTGACCGTGCCGGGCGTCGCCGCAGTGGCCGTCGTCGGCGTGCCGCATCCGCGGCTCGGACAGCTGGTCACCGCGGTGCTGGAACCGGCGGTCGGCACGGACCTGTCCGGGGTCCGCGCCGCCGCCCGCCGCCTCCTGCGGACGCAGTCGCTGCCGCGGCGCTGGCTGGTGGCCGACCGACTGCCGCGCACCCCGGGCGGAAAGGTCGCCCGGCACCTGGTGGCCGACGCGATCGCCCGGCTGGACGCCGGCGACCCCACGCCGCCGGGAGCGCCGGCGCTGCGCGCACTACGGTCGTGACCGTGTCCCGCGATGAACCCGGCGCCCCGGTGCTGGTCGCCGGCCGGCGCACGGCCGTCGGAACCAGTGGGCACGCGCTCGCCAGGGTGGACGTCGTCGGGTTGACCGCGCCGGTGCTGGCCGCGCTGGCCCGCGACGTCGCCGCGTTGGAACGGCCGATCGACGACGTCGTGATCGGCAACTGCCTGGGCCCGGGCGGCGACATCGCGCGGGTGGCGGCGCTGGCCGCCGGGCTGGGCGACCAGGTGCCCGGGGTGACGGTGGACCGGCAGTGCGGTTCCGGCCTGGACGCGGTGTTGCAGGCGGCCTCCCGGGTGCGGGCCGGCGACGCCGAGCTGGTGCTGGCCGGCGGCGCCGAATCGGCGAGTACCGCACCGTGGCGGTTCTGGCCGCCGGCCGCCGGCGCGGACCCGTTGCGGTACACCCGGGCACCGTTCGCCCCGCCGGGCCGGCCCGATCCGGACATGGGCGAGGCGGCGGACGCGCTGGCCGCCGACCTGGGCATCTCCCGCGCCGAGCAGGACCGGTACGCCGCCCGGTCGCACCGGCTCACCCACGAGGCCGCGCTCGCCGGCCGCTACGCCGCGGAGATCGTTGCGCTGCCGGAACTCTCGGTCGATCAGCGACCACGTCCTGGGATGACCGAGAGCCGGCTGGCCCGGCTGCGGCCGGCCTTCGGACCGGCCGGCACCGCCACTGCCGGCAACTCCTGCGGGGTGTCCGACGGCGCGGCGGTGTTGGCCGTCACCACTTGCGCCGCCGCGCGGGCCGGGAACCTGCCCTACCTGCGGATCCTGGGCGCCGCGGTCGCCGCGGGGCGACCCGAACTGCCCGGCCTGGCGCCCGCTCCCGCGGTGCGCCGGCTGCTCGACCGGCCCGGGATCGCTGTCGCGGTGCGCGACATCGACGCGGTGGAGGTCACCGAGGCGTTCGCGTCGGTGGTGCTGGCGGTGATCGGCGAGCTGGGCATCGACGAGGATCGGGTGTGCAGCGAGGGCGGCGCGATCGGGCTCGGCCACCCGTGGGGCGCATCCGGCGCGATCCTGTTGCTGCGGTTGATGTCCCGGCTGCTGCGGCCCGCGGCGACCGGCACCGGGCTGGGCCTGGCCGGCTGCGCGATCGGCGGCGGCCAGGGGCTGGCGATGCTGCTGGCGCATCCGGAGGCGTGACGCCGGTGGCCGAGATCCGTTTCACCGCAGTACACCACCGCTTCGGGGAGCGGCAGGTGCTGGCCGGCATCGACCTGGTGCTGACCGAACACCGGGTCGGCATCGTCGGCGCCAACGGCTCCGGGAAGTCAACGCTGGCGCGGATGATCAACGGCCTGGTCTCGCCGACGTCCGGCACCGTGACGGTCGACGGCCTGGACACCACCGCCAAGGGTCGCGAGGTGCGCAAGCGGGTCGGCTTCGTGTTCACCGACCCGGACAACCAGATCGTCATGCCCACCGTCGCCGAGGACGTCGGGTTCTCGCTGCGCCGCTCCGGCCTGAGCAAAGCGGAGATCGGGCAACGAGTGTCGGACACGCTGACCCGGTTCGGCCTGGCCGGTCACGCCGACCACCCCACCCATCTCCTGTCCGGCGGGCAGAAGCAGCTGCTTGCGCTGGCCGCGGTGCTGGTCACCGGACCGGTGGTGATCGTCGCCGATGAGCCGACCACGCTGCTGGACCTGCGCAACGCCCGGATGGTCAGCGACCTGTTGAACGGCATGCCCGAGCAGCTCGTGCTGGTCACCCACCACCTGCATTTGCTCGACGGCTTCGACCGGGTCGTCGTGCTGGACGGCGGGCAGGTCGTCGCGGACGGGCCACCGGCCGTCGCGCTGCCCACCTACACCGGGTTGCTGGCATGACCGGCAGATGGTCGGACTCACCTCGGCCGCGGCGACCTCAGCCGGGGCAACCTCGGCCGCGGGGACTACAACCCGGGGAAGATCCGGTCGCCTGGCGCGACCGGATCTTCCCCACGTGGGTGGGCCGACGCATGAGGTGGCCGGAGGCGCGGTCATGATCGGCCTGTACCAGCCGGGATCGTCAGTGCTGCATCGGCTTCCGGCCGGCTGGAAGCTTTTCGGGATGCTGCTCGGGATCATCGGCGTGGTGCTGCTCAGCAGTCCTTGGCAGCTCGGGGCGGCGGCTTTGGTGGTGGCGGCCGGCTTCGTCGCGGCCGGCATCCCACCGCGGACCGCGATGGCGCAACTGTGGCCGCTGCGCTGGTTCCTGCTGATCATCGCGGTGTTCCAGGTCGTCGTCGCCGGTCCGGAACGCGCCGTGATGGTCTGCGGCACGCTACTGGTGACCGTGGCGATCGCCGCACTGGTCACCCTGACCACCCGGGTGAGCGACATGCTCGACGTCGGTCAACGGCTGCTCGGGCCGTTCCGCAGGGTCGGCGTGGATCCGGACCGCGCCGCGCTGGTGCTCGCGCTGACGATCCGGTGCATCCCGCTGATGGTCGAGATCGTCGGCGCGGTATCCCAGGCCCGCAAGGCCCGCGGGGTGGGTTTCTCGCTGCGCGCGCTGGTGGTGCCGTCGGTGGTGCGGGCCCTGCGGCGGGCGGACGCCATCGGCGACGCGCTCACCGCGCGTGGCGTGGACGATTGAGGGACGACTCGGGACCGCTAGGAACGGCTTGGGAGGCTCAGTCGCCCGTTCGGATCCGTTCGGCCAGTTCGAGGGTCGCCGCGTCGAAGAGCACCAGCGACGCCCGGTCGACCGCGGTGTCCGCGGAATCCAGGGCGTGCAACGCCTGCCGGATCGCATCGTCCTTGGGCCAGCCGTAGATCCCGCTGGACACCAACGGGAACGCGACCGTGGCCGCGCCGACGTCGTCGGCCACCGCCAGCGCGGTGGTGTAGCAGGAGCGCAGCAGCAGCGAATGGTCCCTGGTCTTGGCGTACACCGGACCGACGGTGTGGATCACCCACCGCGCGGGCAGCCGGCCGGCCGTGGTGGCCACCGACTGCCCGGTGGGCAGCCCGTCCGGCAGCCGTGATCTGCGCAGCGCCTTGCACTCGGCGAGGATCTCCGGGCCGCCCTTTCGATGGATCGCCCCGTCCACACCGCCGCCGCCGAGCAGCGAGTGGTTGGCGGCGTTGACCACGGCGTCGACCTGCTGGCGGGTGATGTCACCCTGGATCAACAAGAGCTGCATGTCGGCAGTGTTCCCCGGTCAGCCGTCCTCAGCCGGGATGCTCACCCGGATGCCGCCGTCCACCGTTCGGAAGTCGATCAGGTCCAGCGACGCGACGGCCGGCGCGTCCAACGTCGAGTGGGTGGTCAGCACGCCGACGACCGGGCATCCGGCCGCCCGGGCGGCGGTGACCCCGGCCGGCGCGTCCTCCACGACCAGGCACCGTTCCGGCGGGAACCCGAGTTCGCGGGCACCCGCGAGGAACGGAGCAGGATCCGGTTTGCCGATCGGCACGTCGTCGGCGGTGACCACGACCGCCGGCCTCAGCAGCCCGGCGGCGGCGATGCGCGCGGAAGCCAGGCGGACGCCGCCGCTGGTGACGATCGCCACCCGGTCCGGCGGCAGCCGGGTCAGCGCCGCGATCGCACCCGGTTGCGCCACCACATCCTCGGTGTCGTTGGATTCGGTGACGACCATGAACTCGTGCATCTGCGCGACACGGTCCGGCGGCATGTCGGGCTCGAGATCGGCCAACACCTGCTGCACCGGCACGCCGTGGATGTGCGGCTCGACCTCGGGCCAGGGCCGCCCGATCCGCTCGGCCAGCTTGCGCCAGCTGCGATGCACGCTGCCCGACGAATCGACGAGGGTCCCGTCGAGGTCGAACAGGACGGCATCGACGAGCCAGGTTGTCACGGTTCACGCCTCTCTCGGCACACGGCCCGGCCGCCTGCCGGACCGCGCCGAATGGTACGTGGTGGGCGGCGCGCGGCGGGCGTCACCGGAATCCCGGATCCATGGCCGCCCCGTCAGCGGCCGGCTCAACCGATCGCTCGCCGCAGCCCCTCGGCCAACGGAGTGGTCGGCCGTCCGATCAGTCCGGACAGCTCACCAGTGGCCTCGGCGAGCGCGCCGTGCGCAATGTCATCGTCCATCTGCGCAACGAAAGCCGCTGTCTGCTCGTCCATCCCGGCCTGCTGGAGGATGCCGATCAGCGTGGCTACATCGACGCTGCGATAACTCACCGGTGCGTCGACGATCTCGGAAAGCGCCTGGGCGAGTTCGACGTAGTCCCAGGCGTGGTCGCCGCCGAGTTCGTAGATCCTCCCCGCGTGACCGTCGCCGGTGAGCACCACCGCGGCGGCCGCCGCGAAGTCGTCGCGGCTCGCCGAGGCAACGCGCCCTTCTCCCGCGGCGGCCACGACCGTTCCGGTCCGCCGGGCCGCATCGACCAGGCCGGCATAGTTCTCCGTGTACCAGTTGTTCCGCACGATGGTGTAGGGCAGGCCGGAAGCGGTCAGGCACTCCTCGGTGAACTTGTGATCGGGCGCCAGGACCAGCCGGTTGGTCGTGGCCCTCGGCGCGGAGGTGTAGACGACCCGCCCCACACCGGCGGCGACTGCCGCGTCGATGACGTTCCGGTGCTGTTCGACTCGTTGCCCGACCTCGCTGGAGGACACGAACAGCAGCGTGTCGACTCCGTCGAGGGCCGCCCGCAACGCCGCCGGATCCCCATAGTCGGCTTGCCGGACACGCACACCCCGGCCGCTCAACGCGGCAGCCTTGTCCGGGTTTCGGACGACGGCGACGAGGTCGCCGGGCGACGTGGTGGTCAGCAGGTGCTCGATGACGAGCGCACCGAGGTGTCCGGTAGCACCGGTGACGGCGATGGTCATGCGACGTCCTCTCGTCCGATTTAATTGAACGCTCAATAATCGTACTCCGCGGCTCCACGGCGACCGCCCGGGGCACTCGCCTCAGGCGGTTCGCCTCGGTCGTCTGCCGGCACCAGCGGTACGAGTCGCGGCGGTAGGCTTGCTCCGCTCCACGCCGGTCGGCGACCGGCCCGGCGAGGAGCGGGCCCTCATAGCTCAGGGGATAGAGCATCGGTTTCCTAAACCGTGTGTCGCAGGTTCGAATCCTGCTGGGGGCACCACGTCAATGGTGCGGACGCCCAGGAAGGCGATGACGCCCGCCAACTCCACGCCAAGGGCCGTCGCCGGTAGTTGGAGGGACCGTGAGGAACTCACCGGCCGACGCCCGCGATCAGGGCCGTGCGAGCCGTAAGCGCGAGGACCACCAGGACGACTACGCCTGGGCCTGCCCCCATGCGATGGTCCATTCGGTCGACCCCCACCTCTCCGGATCCTGGCGCTGAACGGAGCCCGTGTCTACGGGGTTAGCCACGTAGCCGCCATGCCCCATCTGGCGCAACGATGACGGGCCAGATGGGGCATCCCCTGAACCAAAGTTCTCGCCCCTCTGGCGTGGATCCGTTGGTTCCTGGGAGGAATCATGCAGGAGAGCGGCTCGGCGTCACCAGCCGAACCGAATGGCCCCATTTCCGCTGCCGCATCCGCGCACCGCCCGCGGCCGGGCGGACTGATGTCCCGACGGCGGGCCTTGGAGGTCCTCCTGCTGGTGATGTTGACCGCTTTCGTTGGCGTCTTTGCTGTTACTTCAGCCTCGGCCGATGCAACCGACACCGGACTCACCGCCAGCATCACGGCCGCCTGTTACCCGGACGGCCAGGCCGCCCGGGTAACGTGGTTCGTCTCCGGCACTGGGAACTACAAATACTCCCGCAACGGCACGATGTACCAGAGCGGTGCCGCCCCTGGGGGCGACCACTCCGACTTGCCGTTGGATGCCACGTGGACCTGCGAAGTCACCGACGCCGATAGTGGCACCGTCGTGGCGTCCGCCACCTTCAACGGTGCCAGTGTCTGCGCAGGCACCACCCCGACTTCGGTTCGACCGCCATGTGCCGATCTTCAGTTCGTGGGCGTCCGCGGATCAGGTGAAACCGCCAATGACGGGGATGGGTTCGGAAAAACCGTCAACGCGATGAAGAATGGTATGAAGTCGCTCGCGCCCAATCTTGGATTTGAAGCTATTGACTATCAGGCGATCCCAGTTGGATTTTCCACCCAGTATTATGGGCAGTCCTATATCTACAGTGTTGCGGACGGTACGACCGCACTGCGCATGTATCTTGACAAGTTTGTTCGTGACTGTCCGACCACCTACATGGTCCTCGCCGGCTATTCTTAGGGTGCGCATGTAGCTGGGGATGTGTATGTGAGTCTGCCGACAGTCGAACGCAAACATGTTGCTGCAGTTGTTCTCTTCGGAGATCCTCGTTTCAACTCTGACAAGAGTCAAAAGGTTGTCGATTTCGGAAGCTTTGATCACAAGCTGAGTGGTATCTACGATCAGTTGGATAGATCTCCGCGTGAGATTGCCCCGGGCAACCAGCCGCAAGTTCATAGCTACTGCACGAAAGGCGATCCAATCTGTAACTTCTCTGCCAAGAATGCAGCCTTGTGCGCGGTTCCAGCCACGTGCTCACACTACTCCTATACCAGTCGTGGCTACACGGATGACGCTGCTAGATGGGCCTTCTATCACTGGCGGAATCTGCAAAAGCGCCAACCTCTGAGATAGTGGTCCAACTTCCAAATGGCCGCCCAGAGGAACTCTTGAGAACTGTCTGGTGCACATGCTACGCTTGCCCATAGATTAATTGATGAGGGCCGACGACTTGAGAAGCCTGGGTTCAGCGAAGCAACTGGCAGCGCTTATCGGAATTGTCGGTGGAGTGTTGGTTGTGGACGGCCTGCTGAACAACCTCAAATATTTTTTGATAGCGGTTTCGATCAGGCAGGCTTAGACCAGTATCTGCCCGTGATCGGCGTACTAGCCGCATCCACCCACCCAGTCAACAACAGACACAGCCAAGCCAGCGTAAACTGAACAGAATTACAATCCACTAGGGCGCGGCGGAACTGACTGCCCGCAAGGAAGCGACAGTCGGCAACCCGCCCCGCAGGTGACCCGCCCGATCGAAGCGTATTTGGTGCGCAGAGGCATCGCCAACCGCAGTGCTTCGCACCATCAGCTAGAGATTGGCGACTTGCCGAAGGCTCCGACAACCATGCGGCCGACCTGTGACGCAGGCGAACGCTCGTGGCGAGAGCATCGATGCCGGCGTCCGTTGACGCCGAATTACTTATACAAGTAAGATCGCGGATTGTGCCGGACACGACGCGCGTATACCGATCCACTGAGGATCGACGCCGGGAGATTGTCGATGCGACGATCCAGGTGCTGGCTGAGCACGGCTTCGCCCACTCGTCCTTCGGCCGGATCAGAGACGCTGCCGGCCTCAGCAGCACTCGCATGATCTCGTACCACTTCGCAGACAAGGCCGCTCTGCTCGGAGCCGTCATCGAGCACGTCGTCACCACGGCGTCCGCGGTGATGGTACCTGCGATGGAGCGTGAGCAGACGGTGCGAGGCAAGCTCGCCGCCTACATCCACAGCAATCTGCAGTTCCTCGCCGATCACCCCCTGGCCGCGCGTGCAGCCATCGAAGTGATTGCGAACACGCCCCGGCCACAGAACGAACTTCGCGAGGACACCTCGACGCTTCTGCTGGCTGTGCTGCTGACGCAGGGACAGGAGTCAGGCGAGTTCTGCGCCTTCGACACCAACGTCGTCGCTCGCGCCATCAGGGCCGCCATCGACGCCTTCGCTATGACGATCCCACGCACCCGGGCAGCGGTCGAACAGACCATCGCTGAAACCGTCGCACTTTTCGATCGGGCCACCAGCACGGAAGGCGCATCGTGGTGAGTGGGCGGCCGCCATGCAGCCCACGAGATTACATCCAACGGGTCGCGAGTCCCTTATGCAGATCAACAAGAGGACCTCAATGAAACACACCCTCAGCCCGCATGAGGTTTTCCTTGCGCTCGTTAACGGCGTTGCGCAGGAGCGTTGGAACGAACTGCCCAACCTGTACGCAGAGCAGACTCACGTCGTTCATCCGTTCGACCCGCTTCGTGGCTCCGCGCTGCGCACTCGTGATGAACTTCGCGAGCACTTCAAGCCAACCGGCGCCGGTCCACGATTGGACCGTCGAGCAACCAATATCACCATCCACGAAACGACGGACCCTGAGGTCATCAGTTGCCGAGTTCGAATACCAGGGAACAGTCGTCGAGACCGGGGAGAAATTCGCGCTGCCGGGCATCTTCGTGATACGGGTGCGCAACGGAGAAATCGTCAGCTCGCGACTACTTCGACCATTTCACCGCGTCCAGAATCCGCGGCCAGCTCGACGCCGTTGTCGCAGACGTGATCGATAGACAGAGCCCCGTCGACCCCGAAGGTCACCACGAGACAAATGTGAGGCCGCACGTACGAACCTTCGACCACGTTGGCATCACTGTGACGGACCTATCCCAGGTGACGGACTTCTTCGTGCGTCTCGGCCTTGAAGTTCTGGGAGAACCAATGTTCCTCGAGGGCGAGTTCCTCGATACCGTCATCGGCATCCCGGATCCCGTACACAGATCGTCATGCTGCGCGCACCAAGCGGAGGAACCACGCTGGAGCTTTCCAGCTTTGTCCGCCCGGATCACGAGCCAGGCGTGCCCGACGCGATGGCGAATATGCTCGGGCTGCGCAACGTGGCATTCGAGGTCGACGATGTCGACGCGACCGTCAACCAGATCACCGCGGACGGATACAGCCTCGTCGGAGGCATCGGCCAGTATGAGCAGGCTTGGCGCATGGCCTACGTGCGCGGCCCAGAAGGCATCATCGTGTCCATCGCCCAGCGGGTCGCCTGACTCCCGTTCATCCTCGTGTTCGCGCGATGACAGTGCGCGACCCGCGCAACACAGCAAGTCAGTCAACGGCACTCATTGCACGGTAGGTCATCGGAGCAACGCCGACGCTGCGACGAAACTGTCGGGCAGCGAAGTCGGGATCGACCCAACCCACCTCGCTGGCGATCGTCGAGACTGATAGATCGGTAGTGCACAGGAGAGCCGCCATTTCCTCTGTCCTCAACATCGTCAGATATGCGATGGGTGATTTCCCATAGGCTGCGACGAACAGTCGGCCGACTGCGATTTTGATAGGTGAACCTCCTTGGCGAGGTCGGCGATCGACCAGTGCCGCGCCACGTCGGCACCCAGCAATTCCGCAGCTCTATGTGCTTCTCGTCGGAGCGGGGCGAAACGGCGATGCCGTGGAGCGGTCGGCCAGGCTGCGACACGTTGCGTCGGCGACATGCGCATCGACGACGTATTGATGTATGGCGCGATTACATGAGCGATGGAGACCAGAGCGCTTGCATCCGGTAGAAGAGTTCAATCGGTCGTCCCTCGATGCTCAGCGCGACAAGCTCGTCTAGCCAGGGCATCAGGGAGCCAGCTCGTTCCTCCCCTAGTCGGAGTATCTGCGCCGGTTCGGTATAGATCGTCGCGGCGAAGTTCTGTGCATCAAGCCGGTCTTGCAAGGGCCCGACATGTGCCAGAACACTTGGTCGATGACGTAGTCGGTGTCCGCATAGATCGCGCTCACGGTGACGTGGCCCTCGGGCTCAGCTCCACAAAGTGTGTTCGCA
This sequence comes from uncultured Actinomycetes bacterium, assembly GCA_964497705.1. Classification (GTDB taxonomy): domain Bacteria; phylum Actinomycetota; class Actinomycetes; order Mycobacteriales; family Nakamurellaceae; genus Nakamurella. The sequence continues at coordinate 171,910 of CAZCEH010000002.1, forward strand.
GCCAGCAGGATCACGTCGCCGGGTTTGACGGGCTTCTGTCCGAACTCACTAAACAGAATCGCCGAACCGTCGCGGACAACGATCACTCTCACGCAGTCGTGCGCGTATGGACCGGTGGGCCGGTGAATGGTCAGCGTGCGAGCGAGAATCGGCGCAAAGAGTGTGGGGCACGACCTATCACGCGCCGGGCGCGACCTGGCCACGAGGCTGATCCCGACGGAGCTGAGCGCACCAATGGCGAGGCCGCTTCCGAACGGAAGGGTGGGCCGCCGACTCGGAGCAGCGCATTTGGCGTTTCCCCGCAGGCGGATCCGCTCCGGACACCCTGTGGCCATGTCTGGTTCGCAATCACCGGCTCGGACGCCGCGTTACGCACGCACATGACAACTAGCGGACGCCTACGGTCTGCCGGTCGGGTTCGATGAGGGCGACGGCGCGGTCGAGTTCGCGTGAGTAGGGCTGGCCGGTGTACTTCATCGCGATCCGGTCGATGATCTGCCAGGCCGGCTCGCCGTCGATCCACTCGACCACGCGGCCGCGGATCGCGACCGGGTTGAACGGGTTTTCAACGGGTGCGATCGAGAGGGCGACGCGCGGGTCGCGGCGTAGGTTGCGAGCCTTGAGCGACTGCGGGCCGGTGAAGATCGCGATGCGATCGCCCTCAGTGCCTACGAACACGGGGACGGCGTGTGGGGAGCCGTCGGCGAGCACGGTGGCAAGGTGGGCGAGGGATGCACCATCGAGTACGTCTCGGATTTCGGGGTCGAGCATGATGTCGTGTCCTTAGCGTTGGTTGTCGGCGCGCCAGGCGATGTAGTGGGCGACGGCGCTGGTGATGTCGTATTCGGGACGGAATCCGGTGTCGTTGGTGAGCCGGGTGATGTCGAGGTAGGGGTCGATGCCGGGGCCGTTCCGGCGGCCCTCGATGAGTTCGATGTGAGCGCCGTCGATCGCCGCGATCAGTGCGCGGGCAATCTCACGATTCGTGACGGGGCGTCCGCTGGACACGTTGTAGATGTCGTGGTCGAGGGTCTCGGCGGCGGCGAGCAGGGCGATCGCGCGCCCGTTGTCCGGGGCGTAGGCGAGGTCCCCGCCGTCGTCGGCGTAGAGCGGCGGGGGTGTCTCACCGCGGCGGAGGGCGCTGACGTAGGGCGGGATGAAGTTGAACGGGGATTCGGGGTCCATCAGCGGACCCCAGGTGCTTCCGATGCGCAGCAGGACGGGTTGCACGTCGGTGCCGCGCAGGCTGTGCAGGGTGAGTGGTTCGACGGCCTTCTTGAAGGCCGCGATCGCGTGTGGGACGTCGACCGCCGGGAGGTCGAGTTCTTCGTTCCAGACGGTCTCGGGTCGGCCGGTGTAGGAGCTGATGCTGCTGGCGACGGCGAATCGGCGCAGGTTCCAGTCGCGGGCGGCTTCCAGCGCGTTGAGCAGTCCGGCGGTGTCGCGGCGGAAGAAGTCGATCGGCACCGCTTCCGGGATGCTTCCCGCGAGGTGGACGATGCCGGTGAGGTCGTGGCGGTCGCCGAGCGCGAGGAATGCCTCTCGGTCGGTGACGTCGACGGATTCGACGACGACGCGGCCGTCGAGGAACGATGGGATGTCGGTGCGGCGGTGGGTGGTCACGACGACGTGGTGGCCGAGGTCGACGAGGGCGCGGGCGGTGTGGGCGCCGATCATTCCGAGTCCGCCGGTGACGAGGATCATCGCTGCACCTCGTAGTGCAGGTGGGTCACGCCCGGCGCGGGCACCGCTTCGATCAGTCGCAGCGTGATGTGCGCGGGAAGCTCCTGGAAGAACGGCCTGCCCGCTCCGAGCAGCACGGGAAGCTGGTGCAGGATCAGCTCGTCGACCAGGCCCGCTTTCAGCGCCTCGGTGACGATGCCGCCGCCCATCAGGGCGACATCCTTGTCGCCGGCGGCGTCGCTGGCGGCCGCGACCGCATCCTCGATCCCGGTCGTGACCAGCGTCTGCCGCCCGCCCATTCGGGGCGCGGGCCGGTGGCTGAGAACGAACAGCGGCGCGGTCGGATGCGGCCCGCCGACATCCCCGAATCCGTCGGAGTCGTCGTAGGTCTTCCGCCCGGCCAGGCTCGCGCCGACCCGCGCTGCCAGCGCGTCGAACACCCGGGCACTCTCGGGGCTCAGTTTGAAACCGTCGAAGACGGTGCTGGGGGTGTCGCCGTTGCCGTACCAGTCGAACAGCACACCGCCGTCGCCTAGCCCGTGGCCGGGGCGGGCATCCCGGCCGGTGATGTATCCGTCGACCGACACCGACAGTCCGCAGATCACTTTGCTCATCGCAGACATCCTTTCTAGGGTTTCTTTAGGAGACTCTGTAACAGTATCAAGTAAGGTTCCGTAAGGGAACCCTGACGTGGAGGGCACGGTCATGCAACGGACGGACTTCAGCGAGATGGCATGCTCGATTGCGCGCACCCTGGACGTGATCGGCGAATCCTGGTCGCCGCTGATCCTGCGAGACGTGTGGGTAGGGATGCACCGCTTCGACGACATCCAGGCCGACCTCGGCATCTCCCGGAAGGTGCTGACCGAACGCCTCAACCACCTCGTGGACCACGGCGTGCTCGAACGCCGCCCCTACGACCGGCGACCCCGGTACGAGTACCACCTGACCGTCAAGGGCACGGAGCTCGTGGACCTGCTCATCGTCATGGTCGGCTGGGGCGACCGCTGGCTCGCTGGCGAGGCCGGGCCGCCCGTGCTGTACCGGCACCACGCCTGCGGCCGGATCAGCACCGCCGACCTGCGCTGCGCCCGCTGCGGCGAGCCCATGCACGCGGGTGACATCGACCTGCTCCCCGGACCCGGCAGCGCCACGCCGCCCGCGGATCCCCCGCAACCTTCTCCCTCGCACTGACGCCCTCATCATCGGATTGCTTGCGGGAAGTCGAAGAACCGGCCCGGATCGCAGCGCCGTTTGACGGCGGCCAGACGGGCGCGGTTGCCGCCGTAGTAGGCATTGTCTGCATCGTCCAGTTCTCTGTCGGGGAAGTTCGGGTAGACGTGACCGGACCCTTCCGCATGGGCAACGGTCCAAGAGTGATCGACCCAGGGGTCCGCGTCCCTGCTGACGTGTTCCAGCAGGTATCGCTCAGACCGATGGGCGAACGCCGTGGCGTCTGCGGCGACCCGGTTGTAGGCGCCGCCCATAGCCGTGAACGTGAGCCGACGGCTCGATCGAGGGGTGTCGCCGATGAGAGCGACCAGCTCCCGAACGGCTGTCTCGGACATCGTTCGGGAGAAGAACTCGGAACGGAGCCGCTCGCGGACGGGAACCTCGTGCGGGTCATCGAAGCCGATCTTGATCCGCTGGTAGGGCGCGGGCTCGCTCAGGTGGAGATCGGGCGTCGTGCCGACCAGCGCGGTCAGCTCGTGCAGCGCGTCGCGGGTCCGATCCAGGTCGAGAGTTGAGAGGCCGGTCATCGTCGCCCGGAGCGGTTCTGCGGGGCCGCACGTGAGTGTGAGTCCCACAGTCACGTCGTCGGGTGCATCCAGTGCCCACCTCTGCCAGGCCGTCGACAGCGCGGCGAGGTCGACGCCGGGCCAATCCACGTCGATCCGGGTGGCGAGCGGCTCGTCGACAGCGGCGAACCGGAGAGAGGTGACCACCCCGAACTGACCACCACCGCCACCACGAAGCGCCCAGAACAGGTCAGGATCATGCCGGTGGTCACAGTCGACGACGGAGCCGTCGGCCAGCACGACCTGCGCGCCGAGGAGTCGATCGCACGTCAGGCCATACCTGCGGCCCAGCAGGCCGATGCCACCGCCGAGCGTCAGTCCCGCGATACCTACCGTCGGGCCGCAGCCGGCCGGCAGGGTCCGTCGATGGGCGTGCAGCGCCGCATACACGTCGCCGAGGCGAGCCCCGGCACCAATGGCGGCGATTCCGTCGTCCAGACGGATGTCAGCCATTCCCGACACGTCGATCAGGATTCCCCGGGTCGAGGACCGGCCGGCGAAGCAGTGTCCACCGCTGCGCACGGCGACGTGATCGCGCTCCGCGTGCGCGAACGCGATCGCGGCGACCACATCCGCGACGGAGCGGCAGCACAGCACGACGTGCGGGAAGATGTCCGCGAACACGGGGATCGCCGGCCGGCGGACGACGTGATACGCCCGATCCTCCGGCGTGATCACCTCGCCGTCGAAGGCGGCGCGGAGCGCGGAGAGGCTGGACACGGCATCACGTTATGAGCGTCCGCATGGCCGAGTCTTGAACGAATCGTGCATCCCTCGTCGTTGCGGTGACGCCGGAGCGGGTCGCCAGGAACGGCCGGTACGACGCGGCATGGTCGTGCCCGCACGAGCAACGGGCCAGGTCGCTGCCGAGCAGCGCCCCGGGCGTCACACCCGTCAAGCGCGCGCACTCCCGGGTGAGATGCGACTGGTCCGCGTAGCCGACCTCCGCGGCGAGCACCGCCATGCCGTCTTGGCCCCGTGGTTCTGCGGGAACGACGCCGGCCTGGGCCAGCGCGAGAAAGCCCTGAAAACGCAACGTGCGCTGCAGCGCCTTGGGGGTCGTTCCGACAGCGTGGAGGAAGCGGCGGCGCAACTGGCTTGCGGACAGACCCAGATGAGCCGCCACCGTCGAAACGTTGGCCGGACGCCACGGCATCAGCAGCCGCACCGCTTCACCCAGGAGCGTGTCGGACCTTGGCCGGGTCGTGAGTCGGCGGAGCAGGTGTGACTGGAGTGCGATACACGCCGCCTCAGGGGTCGGTGCGTTCGCCATCGCCTCGCCGACCTCATCCACCCACCGATGCCCCAGATCGCGGACATCGACGTGATCGTCGACCAGCTCGCTCAGCGCGATCGGCAGGAACGGGTTCGGCCCCGGCCAGAAACGGACACCGACGAGGGTCGTGTGGGCCGGGATCACCTCGACCAGCGCACCCGTCAACGGCCCGAGCATCCGCGGCTCACGGCCGATCGGCCAGTGCAGCTCCGCGCCACCCGTCGGCAGATGCCGTTGCACGTAGGGCCGATCGCCCGTGGACTGCATCCAGACCGTCCGCACCAGCCCGGATAGCGGCGGCAATGGCGACCGCTCCACGTAGGACTGTTCCACCGCGCCTCCTCACCGCCTCGGACATCCCTGAGAAGCCTGCGATGGCCGAGCAAGACCCTCCGCAGTGTGCCGAGCCGCACGACTCCGGCTCCTCACGACTTGACTCATCTTACTCGGTCAGGTAACGATTTACTCATGCGAGTAAATCAGCAGGTCACCCCATGAGCCCTTCGACGACCACATCCGTGCTGAGCGAACGCACGGACCGCGCCATGCGGTACGCCCTCGTCGTGTTCGGCATCATCGCGATCGGGTCCGCACTGACCGTGGTGATCGCGTTCATCCTCGAATGCATCGACCCAGAGCTGGTGACCTGGGTGGTCTGGGTGCGAGCGGTGTTCTACTGCGTGGGCGGAGTCTGGTTGCTCACCCTCGTCCGAGCCGCCCGGCGGACCGCGAAGCGTTCCGCGTTCGTCCGGATGCGCATCATCTGCATCCTCGCCCCCCTGGGCATCGCGGCCCTCGTGATCGCCCCCGACTCCGGCTACCCGCTGTGGATGAAGATCGAGCAGGCATTGTTCGGCGCTCTGATGCTGCCACTCACGATCGCGCTGCTCAGGCCCTCGGTCGCCGCAGACTTTCCCAAACCAGCCCGAGCCGTCGAAGACCCGTCAACCTGATGCCGAAATCGCCCAGGTGCCTGACGGAGCAGATCGTGGCGATCGGAGTCCTCGTCGGACTGGAAATCGTCCTCATCGCGATCCTGACGGCGGTGAAGATCACCGGGACTCCGGCGGTTGTCGTGGTCGTCGTCTTCGCTGTACTGGAACGTATCGCGTACGTGCGCTGGTTCAAGCGCAGGCGGTGACTCCGACCATGACGCTGGAGCTGGGTGGGTGAAGCTACGCCTCAGCTCCATCTGTCACGCATGCGAATCGCTGAGACAGCCTGTAGTGGGAGCACTCCATTCCCGAGAGCGGTCGTCTGCTGATTCGCGGTAAGGCCGTGGTCAGGGTCAGTGACCCATTGGCTGGGGAGGCCCATGAGCCATTCGACAAAGGCGGGCGACGGGCGTGGGCCTGTCTTGTCGTTCAGGAGCGCGGGCGCTGGTGCTGGTCGTCCGGTGATGTGTTCCCATTGTGCGATGGCGGCGGCGTAGCGTCCCCAGCGGTGAAGATGTCCTCGATCAGGGACCACAACGTGTCCGACTCGTTGCTCCTGTTCTGCGAGCCGGTCGGTCCGTTGAGGGCGAGGTCGATGATCTGATGCGAGAGAGCGATCGTCCCTCGCCTCGCCCGCACCTGGTCCAGCGACTCGCCGCCGCGCGTCGAGTCGGTCGCAAGTGGGGTCCTGAACAACGTCCTTGCGGTGAGCGAGGATGAAGATGCGGAGCCTTGGGTGGGGAGCGCCGACAATGGACGCTGGTAGGCCGATCCATTGCGCATCAGCCCGAGGTCGGCCAGATCGCCGAGTACGGCGCCGGCTGCCCGGAGAGTTCGAGCTGAGAGGTCTCCCAGACCCCACGGGTCGGGTTCCAACTCGCAAAGCGTTGCATCGCCGGGGTTTGCCGGCTCAGGGTTGCGGTGGTCATCGTCGTTTCCTTCTGAGGACGCGCGGATGGCGGGCGAGGACAGCAGCCCGCGCACGTTTCGATCACGACCAGACGCGGTTGCAGCGCGTCGATTGCTTCGGCCATGTGTGACCAGAGTCCAGATCGGGTGCCTGGGGCGAGGCCGGCCCGTTTGCCCACCGTAGATACGTCCTGGCAGGGGAAACCTCCGCAGAGGACATCGACGGGTGGTACGTCGCGCCAATCAGTGGTGGTGATGTCGCCGAGGTTGGGGGGCGTCGGGCCAGTGGTGGGCGAGGATGCGCGCGACGTTCTCGTTGTTCTCGGAGAACCAGATCGTCTCGGCGCCCAGGGCGTGTTCGACGGCGAGATCGAGTCCGCCGTAGCCGCTGAACAGGGAGCCGGCTCTGAGCGGACGGTTGTGGTCGAGGTGGTGCACGAGGACTCCGGCTGACGGGTGATCCCGAGCGGATTCCACGCAGGAAGTCACCGCCGGGCTGGTCACCGGCCAGGTACACGACTCCCACCTCCGCCTGATTCCCGTCGTCAATGCCGCTGCGATGCGTCGTCCACACCATTCGCCGACCCCTCACGATCATGCACAGCCGCCTCTCCGCCGGCCCTTCCGTCCGCCTCTCCTGAGCCGCCACACGTCTTTCTGTAGAGGCGCGAGCGGGCGTTGGCGCCGCGGAGGGCGCCGCTGCGGAGGGCGGAGTCGAGTCGTCGGCGTGGGTGCAAGGCGAGCGCGTGCCAGCGGCTGGCCGATCGGGTCGAGGCCGACCCAAGGGTGCTGGTGAACGGGTTCGAGCTTGACCTACTGGACCGAGTGCTCGACAGCACCTATGACGGCCGACCCCCGGTAGTGCTGGCAGAAGTGGTGGAGTCCATCCACGAGGCCCGGCTGCGGTCCCCGGAACCGGGCGAAGGCACGCAACCGCTCGGCGGGCCGGGGGTTGCACAGCCTCCTGCACCGGCGCGGTCAGAGGCGAGCTCGGTCCGCACGGGCAGCTCGGTCGACGAGCCGAAGTCGCCCTGGGGCGACAGGTAGCAGGTCTGATGGGCGGGATCGTGGCCGGTCAGCCCGAAGCTCTCGGGCAGATCGTCCGGCAGGTAGAGGCTCACGGCGACGTCGGAGAGGGACTCGACGGCGAGATCGACGGGGTCGCTGACCGCGACCGCGCCTGCCCTGATCGTGGTGGTCGTCCCTCCGTCGAACGTGAGCAGCCGGTTCGTGCCTTCGACCACGTTCGCGCCGTCGGCCCGCCGACCCAGGCTGGCTGCGCCCACTCGGAGGTCGCCGACCCCGTAAGCGTTGGAGATGGGGACACGGATGCGACGGCCGCCGATGCTGATCCGCGCCACGATGCGGACAGTCTGGCCGTTGAGCGCCAGCTCGCGCATGCCGATGAGGGCCGTCGCCGTGGTCGATGTCGAGATCGCGGCGGCCGCGCTCGGCTACCAGGCGCGCGCCGTCCTCTGGCTCCGAGTCCACCCGTCCGCGATCCGCGCGGTCGGCCACGCCCTGGCCGACGAGCCGCGGATCGCGTTCGCCGCCGCGATCTCCGGGTCCCTTCAACATCAACGCCGTCGCCCACTGCCGCGACCTCGCCGAGCTCTTCGACTTCACCTCCGACCGGATCGGCTCGCTGCCCGGAGTGCAATCCCTGGAGATATCGCCCGTGCTCACCCAGGTCAAGCAGAACGGAACACTGCTGTCCGGCGAGCGGCTCCGCGCACCGGTGGCACCGCGTCCAATGGCTTCCCGGTGATCGGGTCGCGGCCCATCCCGACCGGCGTCGCCATCAGCATGGACCGGGCGAAGGGCAAACTCGGGCCACCCATCGAAGTCGTCGCTCGAGCCCTGCAGATGGTCGGAGGTGCATTGGCCCGACGAACCCGACGAACGATCACCCCGGGATTTTCCGCGCATGATCCGGGTGAAGCCTGAATCGTGTGCGTTCATCGCGCGAATGGGAACCGAGTTCAAGCTGAATAGCGCCCCCGAGCAGGACCGAATGCGCAGGGAGTCGAGCGCCCGCAGATGGCACGAGTGACGCGAGAGTTGTATGCTACGGCACCGTAGTTCGGAAAACTCGATGGAGGAAAGCAGAATGGGGCGACCGATACATTTCGAGATTCATGCGACAGACCCGGAAAGGGCAGCCACTTTCTATCGAGAACTGTTTGGCTGGTCGATTACGAAATGGCCCGGACCGGTGGATTACTGGCTGGTAGGCACAGGCGCGAGCGCTCCGGGGATCGACGGCGCGATCTTGCGGCGGATGGGCGAGAGTCCCGACCCGGATGCCAAGACTGCCGTGATCGCGTACGTGTGCACGATTGGCGTGGATGATTTGGACGCAGCCATCGAGAAGGCACAAGCTCTCGGCGGCACGGAGGCGCTCGCCAAGCGCGAGGTGCCGGGCGTGGGCTGGCAGGCATACTACAAGGACACCGAAGGCAATATTTTCGGCATGATGCAGGCTCTGTCGTAAGCCAAAGTCGTCTAGATTTGAATTGGGATCTGCATGGAATGATCCGGCCGGCGATGGCAGATCTCAAAGAGTGATGCGACGCGAGAGCCCGCCGTGGCCAGGGTGTTCCAGGCGTGCGGACCATTCGGCGAACCAACCAACCGGATCGTCGGGCCCTGCAGGTCAGCCATGATGGCCGGCGCGGAGCCACAAGTCTTCGCGGCCGCCAGCGGTGAGGCAGGCTCGGCAGCGGCTATCCATTTGCGCCGCAGGCTTATTCGAGGTTGGTGTGGCGTTGTTGCATGTACCGGTGAGCCTGCGGATCGTCTCGGGTCAAGTCCAGGATCAGGGAATCGAGCAGCAGCAGGGCGGCCTGTTCGAATAGTGATCCGCCGAACTGCTGGCTGCTGTTGACCGGGACCGGGATGACGACGTCCGCCATATCGGCCAGGCTGCTGTCCTCCCGGGTGGTCACGGCCAGGACCTGGGCGCCGGCGTCGGCGGCGCGGCGGGCCAGGTGCAGCGAGACCGGGGTCCGGCCGGACGCGGAGAGCATCAGCAACCCGTCGCCGGCCTGGATCGACGGTGTGGTGGTTTCGCCGACGACGTGGGTCGGATAGCCCACGTGCATCAACCGCATCGCGGCCATGCAGGCCACCAGCCTGGACCGGCCCTGCCCGGAGGTGAACCAGCGGCGGTGACGATCGGCGAAAATGCCTCTGACGGAGCTGATCCGGTCGGGATCGACCGCGCCCAGAGTGGCGGCCAGTTCGTCCTGGATAAGCAGCAGCGATTTCACCGATGCTCTCCTTTCGAATGGGTCGGGTGATGAGCAGGGCCGGACGGACGGGCGAACGACGTGCGTCGCCAGATCGGCGGGGCGGCCGCCACTCTGCTCACCCAGACCCTCACCGAGGGCGACATCCTGGGCTTGGCGTGGGGACGCACCATCACCGCGATGACCCGCCAGTTGCGAAACCTACCCAAGCTGTCCGTCGTCCAGCTCACCGGCGCCGTCGGCACCGACATCACCGAATCGCCCGTGGAGATCGTCCGCATGGCCTCACGTCAGGCCGGAGGCGTCGCCCTGCCGATCTATGCTCCCCTCCTGCTGGACGACCCGGCTACGGTGGCCGCGCTGCACCGGCAGCCGGACATCGCCGAAGCGATCAAGATGTTCGCCAATATCACCGTCGCCATGCTGGCCGTCGGCTCCTGGAACCCGCCGAACTCACGACTCCGGGACTACCTGCCCCTGCCGGATCGCGCCGCGCTGGCCCGACAAGGTGTGCAGGCCGAGGTCGCGGCCATCTTCGCCGACCGGGACGGTCGCCTCGTTGGACAGGAGTACACCAGCCGCTACTTGTCCATCACCGCAGAGCAGCTCTCCGCCATCCCCAGGGTCATCGCCGTCGCCGGAGGCCTCGACAAGGCCGACGCCGTCCTTGCGGTCGCCCGCAGCGGCCTACTCACCTCACTGGTCACCGACCGTGCGTTGGCCGAAGCCGTCCTGACCACACCCAACCCACCGGTCCTGGACGACGAACCCGCGTCGGAGGCAGGGGCACCAGTCGCGGCGAGGCGCAGCACCAACACCGCCGGCAGGAGTCGCCGGGGATCCTGAGCCGGCATGCGCCGAACCACGAACCGGTCTCCCCGCCGGTCACGGTGACCGCACCTGCCAGCAGGACGAAGCCGGTCCCATGGCTGACCGACAAGACGTCCAGCGGTTGCGGGAAAGCGGGAACACCGGTCAGCGCCTGCAAGATGATCAGCGTGTTGATCGCCGCCTGCCAGATTGCCTCGGTGGGTAGGCACCCGAGACCTGAAAGATCTGGTATCCGGTCGCGTCGGCCGCGGCCGGTTTGCCGATCTCCTCGGGCTTGGTGCGGACGACCCACCGACCCAGTCCACGATGCACGTGCGGAGCGGCCAATGTCAGGCCCAGCAATACATGAGCAGGCTGCTCGGCCACATAGACGGAGACCTGGATTCCGTCGGATCGTCACGCACCGGCTGTGGTTGGCGCAGGCGCCGCACGGGTACCGGACCTTCGAACACAACCAGGACGACTGCGAGAAGTCGTGCTCACACCGTGACCGAACGCGAGGCCGCATCCATGCGCAACGACTCCGTGCCCGACGACACGATGCCCGACGAGACCACGCCCGTCGAGACAGCTCCGACGCACGATTCCGCTCCCCCGCCCGACGCCGACGGCAAGCCCGCGAATCCGACCGACCTGACCACACCGTCCTGGCGATTCATCCTCCGCAAGACATTCCGGGAGTTCTCCGAGGACGAGTGCACCGATCTGGCGGCCGCTCTGACCTACTACGCCGTCCTGGCCCTGTTCCCCGGTCTGCTCGCGCTGGTGTCGCTGCTGGGTCTCGTCGGGCAGGCGGGCAACAGTTCGGCGCTGGCCGATCTGCTCGAGGACCTGGGCGCCGGCTCGGCGGCCGACACCGTCCGGACGCAACTGGAGCAGCTGACCCGCTCACCCGCCACCGGCGTCGCTTTGGTGGTCGGTGTTCTCGGGGCTCTCTGGTCGGCCTCCGGCTATGTGGGCGCCTTCGGACGTGCGATGAACCGGATCTACGAGGTCGCCGAGGGTCGGCCCTTCTACAAGCTACGGCCGCTCCAGATGGTGATCACCGTCGGCGCGGTGATCCTGGCCGGTCTTGTCACCATCGGGCTCGTGGTGTCCGGACCGGTGGCCCGGGCCGTCGGGAACGCGATCGGGCTCGGCGACACCGCGGTGACCATCTGGAGCATCGTGAAGTGGCCGGTGCTGCTGATCCTGGCTGCTCTGGTCATCGCGATCCTGTACTACGCGACGCCCAACGTGAAACAGCCCCGCTTCCGCTGGCTCAGTCTCGGCGCCGTCGTCGCCATTGTCACCTGGGTCCTGGCGTCGGCACTCTTCGGCCTGTACATCGCACATTTCAGCAACTACGACAAGACATACGGCTCCCTCGCCGGAGTGATCGTCTTCCTGCTCTGGCTCTGGATCACCAACCTGGCGTTGCTGTTCGGCGCCGAACTCGACGCCGAGATGGAGCGGGGCCGGCAACTCCAGGCCGGCATCGCCGCGGAACGCGACATCCGTCTGCCGCTGCGCGACACCAAACTGGTCGATAAGCGGGCACGTCAGGCGGAATCCGATGTTGCGCGGGCCAGGGATCTTCGACGGCGCGCGAGGTGACGCAAGGTGGGTGGGCCCGGCTGCGCAGTTCCCCAGGTACTGCTTCATGAACGTCACCACTTGGCCCCCGACACACAGCGTCGACGTCGGGGCGAGCCGACGACGCCGCCATGAGCGCGGCGCGAGCAAGCCGCACCATGACGAGTCGGGTGGCGAACGTTTTCGGCCACCGAATCCGGGTACGTACTCGGCGGTCCGATTGCAGTGCGATTGTGGTGCGATTGTGGTGCGATTGTGGTGCGATTGCGGTGCTCATGCGATCGCGGTCCTGAGTGGTAGTGGCGACGAATGTGGGCTGACCTCCCAACACACGAGCGCGGGGAAGATAACGTCGCGTCACGCGACTCGATCTTCCCCACGCGTGCTCTCGCGAAGACAGAGCTTGAACGGCGCGATGATCTTTCGCGCCGGTGGTGGGTCCACCGCGTCCAGCCGCTCGGCCAGCGCCTGCACCGCCAGGTAGGCCAGTCGCGGCTTGTCGGGTGCGACGGATGACAGGCTCGGCACCGAGTAGGAACTCTGCTCGGCGTCGTCGAAACCGATCACCGCCACGTCGTCGGGCACCCGCACCCGCAGGTCGGCAAGGGCACGCATGGCTCCGTGCGCCAGTGAGTCGTTGAAGCAGAACAACGCGTCCGGTCGTTCCCCGGACGCGAAGAGCGCACGGGCCGCTACCGCCCCATGCTCGTAGCGATAGGAGTCCACGGCCGCAATCAGCCCGGCGGCCACCGGCAGGCCGGCGTCGCGCATCGCCTGGCGGAAACCCTGCTCCCGCAAATGCGCTGTCGTCCAGCGCCTATCGCGCTGGGCGCCGATGATGCCGACCTTGCGCCGCCCCAGGCTCAGCAGATGCTCGGTCGCCATCTTGCCGGCGGCGACGTTGTCGACGGCCACGTGATCGGCGCCGGCCGCCGGCGACACCCTTTCGCCGAGCAGTACCAGCGGGATGCTCACGTCTCGTTCCCTCATCGAGCGGTCGTCCAGCGCCAGCGGGCTCATGATCACACCGTCCAGCAGCCGAGGACGACCGCCGCTGACGACGGATGCCTCCCGGACGGGGTCCCCCTCCGTCTGTTCCACCAGCACGGTCCAGCCACGGTCTCCCGCGGCCGCGAGCACCCAGCGGGCCAGTTCGGCGAAGTACGGCACGTCCAGCCGCGGCACGGCCAGGGCCACCAGGCCGGTTCGACCGGTCCGCAGGCTTCTCGCGCTCAGGTTCGGGCGATAGGCCAGTTCCTGCAGCGCTCGCTCGACCCGGGCTCGCAACTCCGTGGTGACTCCGGGGTATCCGTGGACGACGTTGGACACGGTCTTGACCGATACACCGGCCGCCGCAGCCACGTCCTTGAGTCTCGCGACCATCGGGCGTCCTCCTCGAGATCGTCAACCGGCGGCGCGTCGGCGCCGGCGCACGGCCGGTGAGAACGACCTCGGTCGCCTCATCGCCCGGCCTCGACACCCACGGCGAGGTCGGCGAAGGTGTCTGCCGCGGGGGTGTGCACGCGGGTCAGCGACCCGTCGGGCTCCTCCCGCAGGTGCAGCAGTCCCATGCGTCGCAGGAACGGCGAACGTCCCTGGTCGGGATGACCGACGGGCGGGGCGAAACCGACGGCGCGCTCGCCGTCCTCGCCCTGATACTCGACGGCGAACTCTTCCACGTTGGCGCCGCCGGCGGCCCAGGACCAATCGACGAAATCCAGCAGTGGCCACCAGGTGAAGCCGCGGATGTCGAGCTCGTCGCGCAGCCCGTCGACGGTGTGCGCGGCCGCGCTCAGCCAGTCCCGGCGCACCTGCTCGGTTCCTTCGATGCTGGTTTCGGTCACCGCGAGCGGCAGACCGTAGCGCGCGCGGAACTTCCGCAGGACCTCGGCGAACCGGGTCGCACCTCCGTCGTAGGCCACCTGAACGACCCGCCCGTCGATCCGGCCCAGGGTGCGTGGGGTCAGGTTGGGGTAGTAGTTGACGCCCATCACATCCAGCGTCGCCGGCCGGGCGAGCAGATGATCCAGCAGGTCCGGGGCGGCTCCGTGTCTGATGAGCCAACCGTATCTGGGGTGTGTGGGATCGACTCGTCCGAGCATCAGATCGGTGGGGAGCCAACCGATGTCCCGCAGCAGGTCGTGCTCGTCGGCCAGCTCCGGCTCGAGGGTGGTGACCGACGTCGATGCTTCGACATGGACAATCAAGGCTTGCGGGTCGGCGGCCCGGATCGCGTGGCTGGCGGCGGTCGCTCCGACGGCGATGGGCACCGCCACGCTCGCCCAGCCGTCCCAGCCGCTGCGGTGCGGCGGCCAGACGGCCCGAAGGCCGCTGAACGACGCCGTGGTCACCGGCTCGTTGACCGGCGTGTAGCCGCGGATCCGCCCCGCGTATCGGTGCGCGAGCGCACCGGCGAACTCGGCCAGCGCGCCGGCGAAAAGCGGGTCGGCGAACGAGTCCGGCAACCACCGGGGCGTGCCGTAGTGCACCAGGTCCGCGACGATGTCAATCTCCAGCTCGTCCACGCAATAGTCGACGACCTGGTCGAGATGGGTCCAGTCGAACCGACCTGGCGCCAGATGCACCAGCGGCCAACTCATCCCGTAGCGGATGGCCCCCGCCCCCAGGTCGGCCGCCCGGCGCAGGTCGGCCCGCCAGTGCAGATGGTGGTCGGTCAGCACGTGTTCGTCGAGCGGGTCCAGGCGGTGTCTGCCCGGCTCGACCCGGTCGGGAGGATACACACAGGTGTCTTCGATGCCCAGCATCCAGGTGAGATGCCCCGGGGCGAGCAGTGTCCCGCGCGTCATTTCAGCCCCGTGGTGGCGACGCCCTGGACGAAGAAGCGTTGTGCGAAGAAGAACGCCAGGGCCAGGGGCAGCAGGGAAATGGTCGCGCCGGCCAGCAGGACCGCGTGGTCCGTGACGTGTTGACCGCCGAACAGCGTCAGACCGGCTGGCAATGTGCGCATCTCGGACTTGTTCGTGACCGCCAGCGGCCAGAGCAGGTCGTTCCACAGGTTCATGAAGTGCAGCACCGCGAGGGTGGCCAGAGCGGGCTTCGCCAGCGGCAGGATGATCTGCCAGTAGATCCGGAAATGCCCGGCGCCGTCGATGCGGGCCGCCTCGTCGAGTTCTCGTGGAATCGACAGGAAGAACTGCCGCAGCATGAAGATCCCGAACGCACTCGTGGCCCGCGGGATGATCAGGCCCTGGTAGGTGTTCAGCCAACCGAAGTGGAAGAGCTCGATGAACACGGGCACCAAGGTGACCTGGAACGGGATCATGATGGTCGCGATGACCAGCCAGAAGACCAGCGTCTGTCCGCGAAACCGCACCCGGGACAGGGCGTAGGCGCACATCGAGTCGAAGAGCAGGCACAGCGCGGTGGTCACGCCGGCGAAGACGATGCTGTTGATCGACAGCCGCAGAAACGGCAACTCGGTCCAGATCGCCTTGTAGCCATCAAGGCTCCAGTTGGTCGGTAGCAGGTTGGCCGGATGGGCGAACAGATCGGCTTCGCTTCGGAAGGAGCCACCCACCATCCAGATGAACGGCACCAGGACGACGACGGCGCCCGCGGCCAGCAGCAGACCGACGACGGGGGTGCGGAGTTTAGTCGACATCGCGGTACCTGAAGATCCGCAGCTGCAGCGCCGACAGGCCGAGGATGATCAGGAAGATCACCCAGGCGATCGCCGATGCGTAGCCGACGTCGAAGTTGGTGAAGCCTTCCCGGAACATGAGGTTGACCAGTGTGTCCGTGCTGAAAAGTGGCCCGCCGTTGGTCATCACGTACACCAGGTCGAAGACCTGCAAGGAGTTCAGGGTCAGGATCATCGTGGTGAACAGCAGAGTGGGACGAATGCTGGGCAGGGTGATGTATCGGATGAGCTGCCCGCCGCGTGCTCCGTCGATCCGGGCGGCCTCGTACAGTTGCGCGGGAACGTTCTTCATGGCGGCAAGCAGGATGATCATGGTGAATCCGACGTTCTTCCAGACATTGACCAGGATGACCGTGGGCAGGGCGAGATCGGGGTCCTGCAGGAACGGGGTGGCCGTGCCGAACAACGTCTGGGTGATACCGCCGACCAGGCCGATGTTCGGGTCGAGCAAAAAGCGCCACACCAGCCCGATCGTGGCGAGCGAGACGATCGTCGGGAAGAAGAACACGGATCGGACGGCCCGGTTGAACCAGGTGTCGCGCAGCAGGGCCGACGCGGCGGCGTAGCCGAGGATGAGTTGCAGCGTCACACTGGCTACCGTGAAGATCAGCGTGATCCGCAGCGCCCCCCAGAACCGCTCGTCGCCGAGCAGTCTGGTGTAGTTCGCGATTCCGACGAACTTCTGCGTGTCGGCGCCGATGCGCCAGTCGTGCAGGCTGTACCAGAGCGACTGCGTGATCGGGTAGAGGATGAAGATTCCGATGATGGCCAGGCTTGGCGCGGCGAACATCCAGCCGGCGGACAGGCGCCATCGTCTGCCGGGCCGCTCGGTCCCGACCGACTTCGATTCCGGTGGGGTGGTCCGCCCGCCTGGGATGATGTTCGCGGCGGGCGGACGACCCGTGGCGGCGATCATTGTCCGCCGCAGCCGGTGATCTCGTCGATCCGGTCGGACGCCGTGGCCGCCGCACCGGCGACGTCCGCCCCGCGGGTGATCTCCGCGATCAGCGGCACATAGCCTTCGGTATCGACCTTGGTGGCGCCGGTGACGCCGGGCAGGTACAGGCGGGCGCTGGGCAGCGCGGCGGTGAACGCGGCGACCACGTCGTTCTTCGCGAGTTCCGGGTCGTCCGCGAGATCTGTTCGCACCGGCGGGAAACCGCTGTCGAGGGCGAACTGCCGCTGCGCGTCCCGGCTCGTCCACCAGGCCATGAACTCCTGCGCCTGCTGCGGATGCTCGGTCCGTGCGGACGCCGCCAGGGGTACGGTCGAGCCGAGAGTCACCTGGCCGTCGACGCCGACCGGGACGGGCGCGACACCGAGGTTGATGCCGGCCTCCTGGTAGCCGGCGGCCGCCCATGGCCCGTTGAGCTGCATCGCCGCCTTGCCCGCACTGAACAACGCGTCGGACTCGGCCCCGGTGAGCCCCACCGGAGCCACACCGTCGCGCACCAACCCGGCCCAGGTTGTCAGGCTCTGGACGGCCGCCGGCTGGTCGAGAACGCTGCAGCCCTTCTCGTCGACGATGTCGGACCCGTCGAGCCACTGCAAGATCGGCCACATCTGGATGGTTTCGCGCTCGGCCAGGGACAATCCGTAGACGCCGTCCTTCGTCAGGGCGCGTGCCGTTTGCCGGAACTCGTCGACGGTGGCCGGAGGTGCCTGGATTCCTGCTTTTTCGAAGAGGTCCTTGTTGTAGTACAGCTGCAGTGTCGCTACGTTGGCGGGAACCGCGTAGAGCTTCCCGTCGACGGTGAAGGCATTGGTGGCGACCGGGGCGATCTTGTCGGTGTTGATCTGGTTCTCGCCGTCCCCGACCGCGTCGAGGGGGAGAATCGAATTCGTCTTCAGATATTCACTCAGCACGTTCGGATCGAAGTTCGGAGTGGCCAGATCGGGCCCCTGCCCGGTGGCCCACGCCGCGGGCAGCGTCTGGGCGATCGTGTCCCACGGCTGCACCTCCATCGTGACGTGCACGTCGTCGTGCGTGGTATTGAATTTGTCGACGAGAGATTCGTACGCCGTGCGGTCGCCGCCGGTGAAACCCGTCCACATCGTCAACTCGACCGGCCCGTCGGTTCCGGCGCCGGCCGAGGAGTCGCCGGAACCGCATCCGCTCAATGCAAGGGCTGCGACAGCGCCCGAGACGAGAATGGTCGCGAGCCGTTTCATGGTGTCTCTCCTTTGGGACGTACCAACGAACGTTGGTCAAACGGATGGAAGTTCGGAGGAACTGCTATGCCGGGCATCCACACGAAGCCCGGCGGATCAGATCGACGTCCAGGACCAGATGCGCGTCGGCGGGATCCACCACCGCGCCGTTGACCAGCGCGACCAGTCGTTCGGTCGCGAGCGCGGCCATGCGCTCGGCGGGCACGTGCACCGTGGTGATGCCGGGCGTGGTGACCCGGCTCAGACCGAAGTCGTCGAAGCCGACGAGCGAGACATCCGTCGGAACAAGGCGTCCGGAATCTCGCAGCGTCGTCATCACACCAAATGCCGTCTCGTCGTTCGCGGCGACCACGCCGTCGACCGTCAGCTCATCGGCGAGCATTCGATCGGCCGCCGCGATGCCGGCCTGTTCGCTGAAGTCGCCTTCGATGACCGTGCCGCGCACTCCCCAGGTGGCGCAGGCCTCGACGAAGCCGTCCCGCCGGTCGACACCCGTCTGGTGGTCAAGGGGCCCGCTGACGTGCACGAGGTTCCGACGGCCGTGCTCGGTGATCAGATGCTCGGTGGCGAACCGCTCCGCGGCCCGGTCGTCGATGCCGACGCTGACGGTGTTGGGCAGGTAAGGAAAGCGCCCGAGCAGGACAACGGGCAGACCGGCCCGCAGGATGCCGTCGATGTTCCGGTCCTGTATGGCGGCGCTGGTCAGGATCGCGCCGTCGACGCTGCCCGACCGCAGCACGCGATCGTAGGCCGCCCGATCGTGTCTCTCGTCCGGGTTCGTGGAGATGACCACCTGCAGGTCGTTGGTGTTGGCGACGTCGGTGACCCCGTTCAGGACGTGCATGAAGTACGCGTGACCGAACACGTGCCGGCCGGTGTTGGGAACGATGACGGCCAGGGCGTTCGCCTGGCGGGCGCGCAACGCCCGGCCGGCGGTGTTGGCGACGTACCCGAGGTCGCTCGCCGCCGCCCGCACCCTCTCCTTGGCCTCCCGACCGATCCTCGGGTGGTCCTGCAGCGCCATCGACACGGCGCTCACCGACAAACCGACCTCGCGCGCGACGTCTCGCAGCGTGACATTGCGCCGGGCGCTCGCTGGCATGACGGCTCTCCTGTCGACAACCTCGGAAACTCTCTCCTTGCTCAATCGTTCGAGCTGGCCTGATGCAGCTAGGAGGCCGTTCGCTGTAACGATTGAGCAGAACCGTAGACGCCCTCGCGGAATGTGTCAAGGGCACGGATCAGGTGCCCTGAGCCGACACGAGTGCCTCTTCGGGAGACGTGTTGTCCAAGCGGGCGACCGTATACCACACATTTGGTCGCTTGGCGCGCCCACGGTGCAGACCGCGAGGATACTGAGCGGTGACCGCTGTGGACAGAAGGGAGAGGTCATGCCGCACGCACTGCTCTTCGAGTTTTCCGGGGTCAACAGTGACGACTACCGGACCGTCAACGCGATCCTCGAGCTGAACCCCGCCACGGGGGACGGCGCTTGGCCCCTCGGGCTGCTCACCCACACCGCTGCCGCTGGCGAGAATGGAACTTTCGTCGTGTTCGAGGTCTGGGAATCCCAGGATGCGCAGACGGTGTGGATGGAAACCCGACTGGGACCCGCGCTGACCGAGGCCGGCATCCCCGAACCCGATCGGGTCACCTGGTGGACCGTCGCGGGGCATTACGTCGAATAGGTCCAAGACGCCCTGACGGCCCACCCCCATCGCGCACGGCTTGCCGCGAGGGCGGGCGGACCGGTCATTTGACGGTCACCCGCCCGCTGATGAGCGCCTCGATCGGCATCAGCGCGGCTCCGATCGCGACCGAGTCGCCACCGAAGACCGCGCGGGTCAGCGTGAACTGAGCGCCCGGGCGCTGCAGGCAATGTGCACGGATCGCCTTGTCCAGCCGCTCGGCCAGGGCATCCATCACGCGCAGACCGACCCATCCGCCGACCACGATCCGATGGGGGTTCGTCAGGTTGACCATGCTGCCGAGCGCGGCCCCGAGACAGTCGACGAGATCGTCGACGACCCCGCTGGCCGCCGGATCGCCGCGCTCGGCCGCGGCGAGGAGGTCACCGATCGCCCGCCAACCGCTGCCATCGACGGCGCCGCCCGCGCTCCGCCACGCGTCCAGGATCGCATCGGCGCCGACGTAGGCTTCGACGCAGCCGGCGTTCCCACAGCGGCAATGCCGGCCACCGTGATGGATCGTCGTGTGACCCCACTCGCCGGCGCTGGACATCGATCCCCGGGCGATTCGCCCGTCGGCGATGATGCCGAGGCCGACGCCGCGCCCGAGAAGAGCGACGAGTGCATGATTCTCGCCGCGCGCGGCACCGAGCCAGTGCTCGGCATCGGCGAGGGTTTTGGCACCGTTGTCGGCGAAGATCGGCACGTCGATATCGAGCAGATCGCCGATGGGCACGGCCGGCCAGCCGAGGCTCTGCGCATACAGGGTTTGGCCTCCGCCCGGCTCGGTCTCGACCAGGCCGGGAAGGCCGAGGCCGACTCCCAGTAGTCGAGTCCAACGGCCCGGATGGCGCTCGCGCAACGCACCGACAGCCTCGGCGAGATCCTGCGCGATGCTCGCCGGCGACTCCTCCTGCCGACCACCGCGGAACTCCTGGTCGATCCGGCTCAGCCCCAGGTCGAACAGTTCCACCGCGACGCCTCGCTCGCCGACATCCGCGCCGATGGTGACCGCGCCGTCGGCGCGCGGGCCGATCAGCGTGATCGGCCGGCCACCGTTGGAGGAGACCGAACGGAGCTCCTCGACCAGCCCGTCACCGATGAGCTCCGCGACGAGGTTCGTGGCGGACGCGATCGACAGGCCGCACTCGTGGGCAACCGAGGCCCGGGTCGTTTCCCGAGCCAGGATGATGTGACGTAACACGAGGGCCCGGTTGCGCTGACGTAGCGAGGTGACGGTCGACGCGTCGGCCGGTCGCAGGCCGGCAGATCGCCCGCCAAGGGGATCGGCGGTCATGATGAACGGACCCTACCAGGGTGCGGGCGCCCCGCCCCCGGGTTGCGCCTGGGTGACCGGACCGGCTCATAGGTCAACGGGGGCACCGATGCTGATGTCCGAAACCCGGGTCGTTCGGGTCGCCCGAGCGATGAGATGTCCATCTTCCCATCTGATCTCGAAGGCGTCAGGATGCTCCGCGGCGATCGACCAGGATCCCGGTGCGGTGGCGAGCGGGAAACGCAACTCGGTGTGCTTGGTGACGCTGACGGGCATGAGCTCGTCGTCGCGATAGGGCTCGCCGGCGGTGTGGTGCCAGACGCCGTCGGCCCGGTGATCGGCGAACCTGTCGACGAATCCGGGTCGATCGTCGATGAACCCCCAGCCCGGCACGCGCAGGGGTGGCCGGGCGAACAGCGCGTTGACGATCTCGTCGCGCGGTTCGCAGTTCTCCAGCCTCGTCGCGTCGAGAAAGGCGGTGAGAATCGACCATGCCTTGTCCGGATCCATGCAGACGCGTGGATCGGCGATCGCGTTCCAGCCATCGGGCCGCACGGCGGACACGGGCGACGTGCGGGTGTCCAACTTCTTCCACGGCCAGAAGTTCCAGCCGATGTCGTGCTGCTCGTACAGACGGTGGGCGGTGTAGATCCACTCGGGCGTGTTCTCCCCACCCTCGCCCATGAATATCGGCAGACCCAGCCGTTCGCGGCTGTCCAGGTACTGCCTGATGCTCGACCTGTCCGGCGGACACCAGTAGCGGTGGAACTGCAGGGCGGAGTTCTGGTCCAGCACCTCGGTGAATATCGACCAGTTCGTCGCCCAGTGTGTCCCCTCGTACATGATCAGGTGATTCGGGTCGACGGAGCGGATCGCCAGGGTGAGCTCGGCATAGAGCTCGATCAACTCCCGCGGGTAGACATGTTGCCACTCGTCGGGCAACGGTTCGTTCAGCAGGTCGTATCCGAGAACCGCGGTGCGGCTGCGATATCGTCGCGCGATCTCGGTCCACAGCGACACCGTCAGTTCGCGATGACGCGACTGCATGAACAGCTCCGGCCGGCCGTTCGGGGAGTCGTCGATGTTCGTCCCGGTCTGACCGCCCGGCGCGCCGTGCAGATCCAGCAGCACCCACAGCCCGTGCGACTCGCACCAGCGGATCACGTCGTCGACGCGCGCGAATCCGTTTTCGAGGAGGCCGCCGGAGTCATCGATCAATCCTCTGGAGTTGATCGGCAGGCGCACGTGATCGAATCCCAACTCCGCGATCCGGGCGATGTCCCGCTCGGTCACGAACGTGTCGAGATAACGCGCCCAGAACTCGGCCGCACGCGTGGGGCCGACGAGTGTGCTGACGCGGGCTTCGATCTGGCGCGGTGAGCCCAGTTCATCACCGAATCGCCACATGTATCCCTCCGGCAGCAGCCAGTTGCCCAGGCCGATTCCCCTCAGTTGCAGCGGGGTTCCCGCACCGTCGATGATCCGGCCGCGGTCGGCACGCACGAATCCGGTGAAGCGTTGGGCGGTCATCGTCGCCACTCCTTGTCGTCATTTGAGGCCGGACAGGGAGAACCCCTGCACGACGAACCGCTGGAAAACTACGAAAACCACCAGAATGGGGACGACCATCACCGTGGCCGCTGCCATCTGCAGCGACGGGTTGGTCGCGATCTGCTGGTTGAGCAGGGCCAGACCCACCGACAGGGTGTAGAGACGCTCGTCGTTGGCGATGATCAGTGGCCAGAGGAAGCTGTTCCATCCGGCGATGAACGTCAAGATGATCTGCACGGCCAGAATCGGCTTGCTCATCGGGAGCACGATCCGGGCGAAAATGCGGACCTCACCGGCACCGTCCAGCCGGGCAGCCTCGAGGATCTCGGTCGGGATGGTGGTCATGAACTGGCGGAAGAGGAAGACGCTGAACCCGGAGACGAGCCCGGGCAGAGCGATCCCGATCAGCGTGTTGGTCAGTTTCATCCCGTTGAGAATCAGGTAGGTCGGAATCATCGTCACCTGGGCCGGGATCATCATCGTGACCAGGACGACGAAGAACAGGCCCGTCCGCCCGCGGAATCGGAACTTGGCGAAGGCGTAACCAGCCATCGCCATGAGGATCAGCCCGACCATGCTGATCGCCACCACGGCGAGCGTGTTCAGCAGGTACCGGCCGAAGTCCATCTGCTGAAACAGTTGCCGGAAGTAGTCGAACGTCGGCTCCTGTGGCAGCACGGTCGGTGGGTAGGACACGGACTCGCTGCGCGGCTTGATCGAACTGGTGATCATCCAGATGAACGGAAACGCCGTGATGAGCGCTCCGACAGCCAGGACGGCGCCGATCGCGACGGTCAATCCTCTACCCCGGGCCGGCATCCGTCGATCCGATTCGGACGGGCCGTGCCGTGCGGCCCCGGAGTCCAGGGCCCGTGTAGTCCGTAGGTCACTGGTCGACATCGATCCTCCTGGCCCGCAACTGGATCAGCGTGACTATCGCGATAAAGGCAAAGAGCACGACCGAGCCCGCGCTGGCGTAGCCGAACTCACTAGACGAGAAACCCTTTTGATACAGGAACAGCGAGATGCTGGTGGATGCGCCCAGCGGACCGCCCTTGGTCAGGACGAAGGGTTCGTCGAAGAACTGCAGCCAGGCGATGACCGTGGTGATGGTCACGAAGACGATCGCGAATCTCAGCAGCGGGATCACGATCGAGATCGTCTTGCGCCATTCCCCCGCGCCATCGAGTGACGCCGCCTCGAGATACTCCTTGGGCACGCCCTGCAATGCCGCGAGGAAGATGATGATGTTGAGCCCGGTCCCGCGCCAGATCGCGACGAGCGCGACCGAGAACTTCACCAGGACAGGGTCGCTGAGCCAGGGAACCGGGGGCAGACCGACCAGTGAGAGAAGCCAGTTGAACAGCCCGAATTGGGTGTTGTACAGGTATCCCCAGACCAGCGACACGGCGACGATCGCGGTGATCGCCGGGACGAAGTAGAAGGATCGCAGCGCCCGGAAGAAGCGTCCGCTGCTGCGGTTGAGCAGCAGCGCGACGATGAGCGAGGCGACGATGACGGACGGCACGCCGATGACGGCGAAGATCAGTGTGTTGCCCAGCGCCTGCCAGAACGCGGCGTCGGCGAAGAGTTCCTGGTAGTTCTCCAGGCCGACGAACGAGATGCGGGACCAGCGGGCCAGTCCGCCGAGGTTCATGTCGGTGAAGCTGACGAGTAGGGCGACGAGGATCGGCAGGGCGCCGAATGCGACCAGCAGCAGCATCGCGGGCGCGACGAAAACGTAAGGGGTGAGACGAGTCTTCACGATGTTCTCCAGATCGGTGGGGCCGGGCGTGGCCGGCCCCACCGACAGCTCGGCCGACTAGTTGATCGACGTACCGGCCACGGCGGCGGACAGCGAGCTCAAGGCCGCCTGCCGGTCGGCGCCGGTGAGCACGATCGAATTGAGCGCGTCCAGCAGTGCCTTGCCGGTCTCGCCGTCCCAGTTCGGCACGAGCGGGAGGATCTTCGCTGACGCCAGCTGCCGGGTATAGACCGCGACGACCGGATCGGCGGTGAGTGTGTTGTCCTCGAGCGCTGCCTTCACGGTGGGCAGCTGACCGTCCAGCTGATACCAGCGCAGCTGAGTGTCCGGCTGTGACAGGAAATCGACGAGCTGGAGCGCACCGTCCCGGTTGTCGGTGGAGCCCCACACGCCGATGTTGGAGCCGGCCAGCAGGGAGGTGTTATCGGCCGCGGACGGGATGGGCGCGACCGACCATTTGCCGTCGAGCTCCGGTGCCGCCGCCGAGAGGGCGCTGGCGAGGTAGGGGCCGGACACCAGCATCGGTGTCGAGCCCGAGATGAATCCCTGGGTCTGATCGAAGTCCGCGTTCGTGGGGACACTGCCGTCGGCATATAGCCCTGTGTAGATGTCCACTGCCCTGTCGAACTCCGGGGTGTCGAACGTGATCGAGCCGTCCGGCGTGACGATGTCGCCGCCCTGGTCCCAGGTCATGATGACCGGTAGGGCGCTGTCCCATTGGGGTACGTAGAACCCGTACTGGCCCTGGTCGCGGTGTGCCAGCGTGCTCGCGTCCGCGCGCAGCTCGTCCCACGTGGCCGGCGGAGTGTCGATGCCGGCTTCGGCGAGGATGTCGCTGCGGTAGAACAGGACGCGGGTGTCGCTGACCCACGGCACGCTCACCACGGTGCCGTCCACCGCCGTGGCGTCGCCGGCCACGCCATCGATGAAGTTCCCGGCCGCGAGGTGCGGATAGTCCTGGACGGCGTTCGCGTCCAGGTCGAGCAGGGCGCCGGAGTCGGCGAAGGCGCGCAGCTTCGAGATGCCGATCTGCATCACGTCCGGCCCGTTGTCCGAGGCGACTGCGGTGGTGAGCTTCTGATCGATGCTGTCCCACGGGATCGCGACGGTGTCGACCGCGATGCCCGTCTGCTCGGTGAACGGCTCGACGAGCTCGGCGAAGTGCGCGGAGCTGTCACCCATCACCCAGACGGTGAGTGACGAGGTGGTGGCGGAGTCGCTGCCCCCGCCGCCGCAGGCGGCCAGGGCGAGGGCGCCCGAAACGGCGAGCGCGGCGAGTGCACGGATGCGGAGTCTCTTCATCGAGGTCCTTTCGGCGGGGTGGATGCTGGTCGGAGCCGTCGTGACTACACGGAGCCGGTTGTCGGGGCAAGCTCTCCTGCACGGCGCCGCGCGACGATCTCGCGATTCCGGTGCACACTGCGCCTGAGAACGCCTTCCTGGGTTCGATAGTCGACGTGCCCGAGGCCGAAACGCTTGCTGAGCCCCCGAACAGGTCGTCCATCAGATCCCCTTTTGCTAGGGCTTAGCGTAAGTCCTAGTTTTAGTGGTCCTGGTAGGGCCTTGTCAAGAAGTTCTCACGAGCGAATTCTGCGCGGCGGACCGTGTGCCCTGTTCGTCGCCGGGCATGACGCGCTGGACGGCTCGCCGGCGCCATTCCCCCCAACGCACGAGCGCGGGGAAGATCGAGTCGCATCAGACGACTCGATCTTCCCCGCGCAGGTGAGGTCAGGCTGGGTCAGGCTGCGGGGCCCTCGGCCAGCGTGACGCTCGCCGAGTGCTGCGATCCGGCGGAGTCCAGCCAGGTCACGGTGACGGTGTCACCCGGCTCGTGGCTGCCCAGCGCGCTGCTCAGCGCATCGGCGCTGCCGACGGTGGTGGAGTCGATGCCGACGATGGTGTCGCCGGCGGCCAGGCCGGCGTCGTCCGCCGGCGAGCCGTCCACCACACCGGCGACCAGGGCACCGCTCGTGGTCGTTCCGGCCGAAGTGCCGGATCCAAACCGGCCCCGCCCAGTGCCGGTGGCGGCGGTGCCGGCCGGTTGCACCTGCACGCCCAGGAATGCCGGGTAGCCGATCTGCACGTTGCCCGACTCCTGGCCGCTGCTGATCTGCCCGGCGATGCTCAGCGCCGTGTCGATCGGGATGGCGTAGCCGTTCGTGTTCTGGCCGCCCGACACCTCGGCGGCGGTGTCGATGCCGACCACCTGGTCGTCGGTGTCGAACAGGGGTCCTCCGGAGTCGCCGGACTCGATGTCCGCGGTGGTCTCGATCAGCCCGGTGAGGGTCTCCCCGTCGGAGACGCCGTCGGCCTGGGTGGTGATCGTCTGGTTCAGGGCGGACACCACACCCGTTGCGGCCGACGGTGTTCCGCCGTCGCCGCCGGCATTGCCGACGCCGACGACCGAGTCGCCGACGGCAAGGTTCGCGGACGTGCCGAAGTTGGCGGTGGTCAACCCGGAGGCGTCGGCCAGCTGCAGCACGGCGATGTCGTCCTTGGTGTCGGCGCCGACGACCGCGGCCCGGTAGGTCTGCCCGCTGCTGACGATGGTGACCGTGATCGACGTCGACCCCTCGATCACGTGGTTGTTGGTGAGGACCCGACCGTCGGAGGTCAGCACGAGCCCGGTGCCGGCCGCCTCGGCCCCGGCGTAGGAGAGCACGGAGTCGATGTAGACGAGCCCGACCTCCTGCTGATCGGTGGCGGCGGTCGTGGCGCCGTCGGACGAGCCCGTGTCGCCCTGGCCGCCGAAGTCCTGACCCCCGTAGGGCGTCGCGCCGAAGCCGCCGTACCCCTGGCCGCCTCCGAAGCCGCCGTAGCCCTGGCCGTCCGAGCCGCCGGACGACCCACCACCGCCCGAGCCGTACGGGCTGGGCAACGACGCCGCCGCGGAGACGTCGTCGGCCACCGTCGCGGTGCCGGCGACGAGGGTCGGGCCGCCGAAAGCAGCCGCGGCACCGATCAGGGCCGCCGCCCCCAACGCCCCCACGACGTACAGCGGCCTGCGGCTGGACTTGGCTGCTGGCTGTTCCACGGACGTGTTCACGGGTCCTCCTGGGATCACGCTGGTCGGATACCAGGACACCGCCGGCCGCTGCGGAACGGCTATGGGTCACATTCGCAGGGCATTGCGGTCAGCCAAGAATTCCCTGTGACACGATCGCTACGCTGATCATCGCGCGACCGAGCCGGACATTTCAGGCGCAGATTTCGTGCGCTGATCGGCGCAGCGGGCGCCCGGCCGGACGCCCGCTGGAACCAACGGGAACCGACCCCGGACCGGCGCCGACGCCAGTGCCGCGATCACCCCGAGCGCCTGTCGGCGCCGCGGCATGAAGCGCAGGAAGAACGCCAGACGCAGCAGCCAGCCGACCGGGCCGCAGATCGGCAGGCCGTACAGCTCGGCCGCGGCCCGCCCGACGCCGAACGACATCGCCCGACCCAGCCCTCGATACCGGAACGGACGGGTCGGTCGACCGGTGGCCAGCCGGCCCAGGTTCTGGCCGAGGTGGGTGCCGGCCTTGATCGCCCACAGCGCGTCGGCGGGCACCGGACGCCCCGTCACCGGATGCGCGACCCGAGCGATATCCCCTGCTGCCCAGATATTTCCGGTCACGGACAGGTCCCGTCGGGTGTTCAGCCGATGACGCTCGTCGCGCATCAGCGCGTCCAGGCCGGGGACGGCCACCGGACGTTGGCCGATGGTCGCGAGCACCGCCGAAACCTCCTGCGACGACCCGTCCGACAGCTGCACCCCGGTCGCCCCGATCCGGTGCACCCGGACTCCGAGCCGCACGACCACGCCGAGCCGGTCGAGCTCCCGCCGCGCCACCGCGGCCAGCCGTGGCTGCGCATCCCGCAGGCCGGGGAGCAACGCGTCGCCGGAATGCACGAGCAGCACCGGGATATCGCTGCGCAACAGGCGGAGCCGGTCGGCCGTCGCGGCAGCCAGTTCGACCCCGGCCACACCGCCACCCACGATCATCACCGGCGCGTGCCGGCCACCGGGGTGCCGGGTGAGCTCGCCGAGACGAGCGAGCCAGCGGTCGAACTCACCGGGTGCGCGGAGCGACCATCCGTGCTCAACCAGACCCGGGATGTCATCCAGTGGCTCCCGGCCACCGGCTCCGACCACGAGGTGATCGAAGCCGACGATCCGGTCCGGGCCGCCGTCGGCCGGCCGCACGACCACCGTGTCGCTGTCCCGATGGACCCGGACAACCGTGCCGTGCACAACGTCGGCCAGCGGCATCAGTTCCGTCAGCGGTGATCTGGTCAGCCGGTAAGGCAACAGCCCGGCGACCACCTCGCCGGTGAAGCCGTGGAAGTTGTGGTGATCGTCGGCGGACAACACGGTCACCCGGACGCGGCCGGCCCGGATCTGGGCGCGCAGGCTTCGATAGGCGAACACCGACGTGTAGCCGCCACCGATCATCACGATCCGCAGGGGCCAGAAGCCTGCCACCCCGGGCGGGGCGCTCGCAGCCTCAACACCCCTTCCGGGGCCGACGGCGCAGTGTCCATGGTTCGCTCGCTGACGCTCGCTCATATCCGCACACCCCGCGGATGGCTCACCGGCTCGCCGAACGAGGTGGGGACGGCCGGGCGGAGGCCGAGGTCGGCGAGCCCTTCGGCGAGCTCGATCACGTGGTCGACCTGGTCGAGAGTCGGCCGGCCCAGGCTGAAATGGCCGGTATGGCCGGCGATCGACAGCAGCATCGTCTCCGCCAGGCAGGCGAACACCCGCCCAGGGGGTAGTCCGAGCGACCCGCCGTCCAGCCGCAGCCCGGGCACGTCCACCAAACCGCCGTCCACGACCAGCACGTCGGGACGAATCCTGGGCAGGTCCGGTCGGGTGTTGCGGGGCTGGGTCGCATCCAGCACCTGCGCCCCCTCACGCAGGTGCTGCGGACCGACGAGCGCGTCCGCGGCCGAGGTGAGCACCACCACCACGTCACATGCGGCGGCCGACGACAGGTCGGTCGACGCCCGCGCGCCCACCGCGCCGGCCAGTGTCTCCAGCCGGCTTCGATCCCGGGCGACCAGCAGCAGGTCCGCGCCCAGCCCGTCGCGGGCCAGCAGCCGGGTGACGGCCGAGCCGACGCTGCCGGTCGCCCCGACCACCGCCACCCGGCCGACCGGTGCGGATTCGATCAGCCCTCGGACCTGGCGGTGCACGACCGCCGCGGTGAACGCATTGCCGTTGGTGATGCCCACGTCACCGCGTCGGCTCAACACCCGTCCGCCGTTGGTGACCGGCGAGGTCAGGCCGCCCAGTCCGACGATCCGGGCACCGGCGGCAACCGCGTAGTCCACCGCCTGGGCGACCTTGCGCGAACCGGTCCGGCGATCGGCCAGCAGATGGCGGGCGCCGAAGGGCACCAGCACGAGCCGCCCGATCTCCCGGCCGTTCAGATCGACCCGGGCGAATCCGGTGGGCGGCAGCGGAAGCCGGCGCATGGCGTGGTCGTACACAGTGTTCGGCACCAGGCCCAACGGGCGCGCCAGGCGGCCCATGTCCTGCCGAAGGTTCGCGCGGGGATGCACCAGGAAGGCGAATGTCATGCGGCACAGGAAGTGCCCATCCATTCATCAGATACCGCACACCGGTCATTCACTCCTTCGTGCCTGAAAGGCCGCGAAATTCCCGCTTTCGGGCACAAATTCCCGCCGGTGTCCGGGCAACCTCCGGCCGGCCCGAACGTCGGCGCACGGCCACCCCGGCGTCCGCGGGGCGGGGTCCGGGCCTCGGGTGCCGCTCAGACCTGGCTCAGGGACGCCTCCAGCCGTGCGGCCACCCGGCTGACGAACGCCGCGGCGTCCGGCAGCTCGCCGCCCTCCGCGAGCAACGCCAGACCGTAGAGCACCTGAGCGGTCTCGGCCAGAGCCGGATCGTCGGGCCGCTGCCGATACGCGTCGCGGAGCCCGGCCACCAGCGGATGCCGTGGGTTCAGCTCCAGGGTGCGCTTGACGGTCGGCGGCTCCTGCCCCATCGCCCGGTACATCTTCTCCAGGGTGGGCGTCAGGTCTCCCGGATCGCCGACCAGGACGGCCGCGGAGGTGGTGAGCCGGTGCGACAGTCGGACTGCTTTGACGTCATCGATCAGGGTGGCGGTCAACCAGCCGAGCAGGTCGCCGAAGTCCTTGGCGGTGTCCTCATCGATATCACTGCCATCGAGCTCGATTTGGCCCTTGGCAATGGAGGCGAGCGTCTTGCCGTCGAAATCGGGGACGGCGTCCACCCAGATCTCGTCGACCGGATCGGTGAGCAGCAACACCTCGTAGCCCTTGGCCCGGAACGCCTCCAGGTGCGGCGAGGACTCCAGCGCGGCGCGGGATTCGCCGGTGATGTAGTAGATGTCGTTCTGGCCCTCGGGCATCCGGGACACGTAGTCGCCGAGCGTGGTCGGCTTCTCCGGGTCATGGGTGGAGGCGAACGAACAGATCTCCAGAATCGCCGGCCGGTTGTCCGGATCGGCCAGCAGTCCCTCTTTGACCGCCCGGCCGAACTCGGCGTTGAAGGTGGCGAACTTCTCCGGCTCGTCGTCCCGCAGGGTTTTCACCGACGAGAGAACCTTCTTGACCAGGCGGTTGCGGATCAGCCGGATCTGCCGGTCCTGCTGCAGGATCTCCCGGGAGATGTTCAGGGACAGGTCGTTCGCGTCGACGACACCCTTGATGAAGCGCAGGTACTCGGGAACCAGGGCCTCGCAGTCATCCATGATGAACACCCGCTTGACATACAGCTGGACGCCGCGTTTGGCGTCCCGCCAGTACAGGTCCATCGGCGCGTGGCCGGGAATGAACAGCAGCGCCTGGTACTCGAAGGTGCCTTCGGCGGACAGCCGGATGGTCTGCAGCGGTTCCTGCCAGTCGTGGCTGACGTGCCGGTAGAACTCGGTGTACTCCTCGTCGGACACCTCGCTCTGCGGCCGCGCCCACAGCGCCTGACGCGAGTTGACCACCTCGGGTTCCGGCGTGGCCTCGACCGTCTGCTCGTCCTCCGACGCGGGTGGGGCGAGCGGGACCATGCGGATCGGCCAGGTGATGAAGTCCGAATAGCGCTTGATGATGCGCCGGACCGTCATCGGGTTCGAATAGTCGTGCAGCTCGTCCTCGGTGTCCTCGGGCTTGAGGTGCAGGGTGACCGAAGTGCCCTGCGGCGCGTCCGGCTGGTCGGCGATCGTGTAGCTGCCCTCGCCGCTGGACTCCCAGCGCACACCCTGCTGGGAGCCGGCCTTGCGGGTGACCAGGGTGACCTTGTCGGCGACCATGAAGCTGGCGTAGAAGCCGACGCCGAACTGGCCGATCAGCTCCGCCGACGCCTCCTCGGAGTTCCCCGATTCGCGGGCCTGCTTCAGCTTGGCCAGCACCTCGCTGGTGCCGGACCGGGCGATCGTGCCGATCAGGTCGACGACCTCGTCCCGGCTCATCCCGATGCCGTTGTCGGTGACGGTCACCGTCCGCGCGGCCGGATCCGTCGACACCGTGATGTGCAGGTCGTCGGTGTCGACGGCCAGTTCCTTGTCCCGGAACGCGGCCAGCCGAAGCTTGTCCAGGGCGTCGGAGGAGTTGGAGATGAGCTCGCGCAGAAAGACGTCCTTGGACGAGTAGATCGCGTGGATCATCAGGTGCAGCAGCTGGCGGGCCTCGGCCTGGAATTCGATCGTCTCGGTCGACATCGCGGTGGTGTGTCCTCTCGAACGGCAGGGCATGGTGCATCGGACACCCTATTCGGCGCGCGACCCGCGACCCTCGTGCGGCTCCGAGAGAACATGCGCGCCGGCCCCGACGTGGCGGACGCCGCGCTGGCCGGCACCGCACGGCCTACGCTCCGAACGAGTCCCAGTAGAGGCGAGGAGCTGGCCGGATGAGCGGGCGGATCGGGTGACGCCGCCGGAGACGCTGCGCACGCCGGCCCGAGTCACCCTGCGGCAGGTCGCCGAGCGAGCCGGTGTCTCCAGCACCACCGCGTCCTTCGTGCTGAGCGGGCGCCGCGACATGCGGGTCTCCGCGGACGCCGCCAGCCGCGTCCGGCAGGCGGCCCGGGAACTGAACTACCGGCCCAACCTGCTCGCCCGCGGCCTGCGCACGAATCTGTCGGATACCGTCGGGCTGCTGTCCGACCAGGTCGCCAGCGAGATGTTCGCCGGTGAGGTGGTCCGGGCGGCCCTGGCGACCGCCTTGCGCCACGAGCACTTGCTCTTCGTCGGCGAGACCGGCGGTGATCCCGAGGTGGAGCGCACCATCGTCCAGGGCATGATCGACCGCGGGGTGGGCGGCTTCGTCTACGCGTCCATGTACACCAGGGCGGTCCGGATCCCGGCCGTGCTGCGCAAGCATCCGGTCGTGCTGCTGAACTGCTACGGCAGCGGCGGGCGGCTGCCCACCGTGGTGCCCGACGAGGTCGAGGCGGGCCGAACGGTCGCCCGGACACTGCTGCGGAGCGGGCACCGGGACGGCATCGTGCTCGTCGGTGAACGCACCGCGGAGGCCGTGGCCAGTCAGGAACGGATGAAGGGGATCCTCGGTGTGCTGGACGACGACGGCGTCGACCTCGCCGACGTCGTCGACTGCCTGTGGTGGCCGCAACACGCCTTCCGGGAGGTGGCCGGCTACCTGGCCGACGGCCACCGGCCGACCGCCTTCATCTGCCTGAACGACCGCATCGCGTTCGGCGTCTACCAGGCCGTTCAGGATATGGGATGGCTGGTGCCGCAAGATGTCTCGGTGATCTCTTTCGACGATTCGGATCTCGCGGGATGGCTGCGGCCGGCCCTGACCAGCGCCGCCATCCCCTATTTCGAGATGGGCAGGCTGTCGGTCGAACTGCTCCTGCTCCCCGCGGAAAGGCCGCGGGTGCACCGGGTTCCGATGCATCTGCACGAACGGGAATCGGTCGGCCCGCCGGCCCGGTGATCCTGCGTCGGCCCGGTGATCTCGGCGTCAGGCCGGTGATCCCGGGCGTCAGCCCGCCGTGCGGGCCGGCTCGGCGGTCGGCTGCGCGATCACCGGGACGCGCAGACCCGTCGTCCTGGGCCGTGTTCCGTTCCGCCCGCGGCGGAGCAGCGACCGCCAGCGTTTCGGGTCGTGCACCGACGGAGCGGTCGTCCGAACGAAGTCGATCAGGATCGAGGCGAACCGGTCGGGGAACTGTTCGTGCGGGAAATGCCCGGCGCCACGGATCACTTCGATCCGGGCCCCGGGGATGACCTGCCGGGCGTTTTCGGCGTGCATCGGCGGCAGCACCGTGTCCTGCGAACCCCAGACCACGCAGGTGGGCATGTCCCGGGCAAGGTAGGCACGGTCGGTCATGCTGACCACCTGACCGCGCCAGTCCATGACGCCACGCAGCACGTGCAGGAACGCGTCCCGTTCGGACGCGTCCCGCTTGCCCCGCAGGACACCCAGCGCGCCGGGGATGTCCGCCGTGCCGGGCAGACCGACGGAGTAGGCGCCGGTACCCAGCATCCGTATCGCCGCGTAGATGGGCGGGGTCGAGGCCACCGCGAGCGCCGCCGAACCGCCGGGCAGGGTCAGCCCGCGCAGCATCGGGTTGACCTCCCTGCCCAGGCCGCCCGGAGCCACCAGCATCAGCCGCTCCGCGAACTGCGGGAACTGATACGCGAACTGCATGGCCACGCCGCCACCAAAGCTGTGGCCGACGACGGTGACCCGGTCCATACCCAGCAGGGCCAGCAGGTCCCGCATGCCGTTGGCGAACCCGCCCAGGCTGTAGTCCGCGCGCGGCTTGGCCGACTCGCCGTGGCCGAGCAGATCCGGCGCGATGACGGTGAACCGGCGAGCGAGCTGATCGATGACCGGATCCCAGGTGCGGTGGTCGCACCCGACACCGTGCAGCAGCAGCAACGCCGGGCCGTGTCCGGTCAGCACATACGCCCGCCGGTGGCCGTGCACGATCCGCGTCTGCACACGGGACGCATCAGCACCAGGCACGGCGTGCCTCCCGGCGAGTCTGGGACGTTGGCATGACCCTCAGAAGTCATTCTCATGCCAGATTAACCCTGATGGCGTACCAGACGCCATGCGGTCACCCACCGGTGGTACCGGCCCGGTCCGGGTAGGTCATTCGAGCGCGCGGGCGGCCGGGCCGTTGCTCCCGGAGCGGGACGGCCGTCGGGCGGCCGATCCGGCGGGTCGACCGCCGCGCGGCGGATTCATCGAACCTTCACAGCTCTCCCGACGAATATCTGATGTCCGATCAGTACCTGCGACCGACCAGCCTCGCCCGCCACCGACCTGGAGGATCCGGCCAGTGACAGACATCCCTCGATCGCTTCCCCGCCGCACCGTGCTCGCCGCGTC
Source organism: uncultured Actinomycetes bacterium (assembly GCA_964497705.1). Classification (GTDB taxonomy): domain Bacteria; phylum Actinomycetota; class Actinomycetes; order Mycobacteriales; family Nakamurellaceae; genus Nakamurella. The sequence continues at coordinate 206,608 of CAZCEH010000002.1, forward strand.
GGGCACCGCCGTCCTCGCCGCGGCCGCGGCGTGCTCCACGGCGACCTCGGCCTCGGATCCGCCCGCGTCGACCGCCTCATCGGCGGCAACCTCGTCGTCGCCGGCCACCGCCTCGAGCACGACGACCGCCGGCCCGTCGACGAGCTCGGCGGCGACCCCGAGCTCGGCCGACGTCTCGTCGGACCCGCCGGGCGAGGCCACCCCGGCCGAACAGGCACCGGCCGGCACGCCGGTCGCCTCCGTCGCGGACGTGCAGGCAGCCGGCTCCATCGTGGTGGGCGAGAACCAGGACGCCTACCTGCTCACCTACACGGACGGGACCGTGGTCGCCCACACCGCCGTCTGCACGCATCAGCAGTGCACGGTCGGCGCGAGCGGGTTGTGCCCCTGCCACCAATCACGCTTCGACGTGCAGACCGGCGCGGTGATCAACGGTCCGGCACTGCGGCCGCTGGCCGCGCGGACGGTCACTGTGAACGGCGGCCAGGTCTACCTGACCTGACCGGCCCACCGACCACGATCCGGCGCCTGAGCGTGCACAGCAACCGCACAGCTTGGGCCCAGACCGGTCACACAGCCACCGCCCAGGATCGTCGCCATGACCGCTCCGAGCCCGCTGACCAGCACCGCCGTCCCGGCCGACCGCGCCGCCCTGCGCGGACCCGACGGCCGGCCCATCCGCGTCCTGGTGGTCGACGACGAGCAGGCACTGTCCGAGCTGGTCAGCCTGGCGCTGCGGTACGAGGGCTGGGAGGTGCGCGCGGCCGCCGACGGAATGTCCGCGATCGCCGCGGCCCGCGACTTCCGGCCCGACCTGGTGGTGCTGGACGTGATGCTGCCCGACATCGACGGCCTCGAGGTGCTGCGGCGGCTGCGCGCGGACATCGAACGGATGCCGGTGCTGTTCCTGACCGCCAAGGACGACGTCAGCGACCGCATCGCCGGGCTGACCGCGGGCGGCGACGACTACGTGACCAAGCCTTTTTCCATCGAGGAGCTGGTGCTGCGGCTGCGCGCCCTGCTGCGCCGCTCGCATCTGGCGCTGACCACCGATTCGTCCACCATCGTGGTCGGGGACCTGGTGCTGGACGAGGACTCCCGGGAAGTTCGCCGCGGCGACGACCTGGTCAGCCTGACCGCCACCGAATTCGAGCTGCTGCGGTTCCTGATGCGCAACCCCAAGCGGGTGATGTCCAAGGCGCAGATCCTGGACCGGGTCTGGAACTACGACTTCGGCGGCCAGGCCAATATCGTGGAGCTGTACATCTCCTACCTGCGCAAGAAGATCGACGCCGGACGGGAACCGATGATCCACACCATGAGGGGTTTCGGTTATGTCCTCAAGCCCGCCACCTGACGGGCCGCCCGGCCCGGATCGGGCCGCCGTCCTCGATCGCGAGACCGGCACACCACCGGACGCCCGGGACACCCAGCCGATCGTGACGCCGGCGCGGCCCCCGGCCGGTCGGCGCCCGTGGTGGCGGGTGCGCACCCCGCTGACGCTGCGCAACAAGCTGGTGCTCGGGATCATGGCGCTGATCGTCGTGGTGTGCGCCGTCGTCGGGGTGAGCACCGAGATCTTCCTGTCCAGCTATCTGATGCGGCAACTGGACACCCAACTGCAGACGGCCAACGAGTTCGCGTTCGGCCCGGGCGAGCGGGCGACGAACTGGGTGCCGTCATGCCCGAACGCCGCGCGGGCCGGCGGTCCGGTCGGGTTCGGGCAGTCGCCCTACAGCCTGACCGCGGTCGTCATCGACGGGCGGGTGGTCAACTCCTGGACCGTCACCCCGACGTCCGCCACGGGTTGCACATCGCTCTCCGCCGACGCGGACGCCGTGCTGCAGTCGGTGACACCGGGCGAACCACCACAGACCGTCGACATCCCCGGTCTGGACACCAGCTACCGGGTGACCGCGAGCAGCCGCAACGGCGTCACGATCGTGTCCGGCCTGTCGATGGCGCAGGTGCAGGGCGCGATGTTCCAGCTCGGCATGATCCTGCTGATCGTCACCGGGGTGGCGCTGGTCGCCGGGGCGTTCGCCGTCGTCTGGATCGTCGGGCGGTCCCTGCGCCCGCTGGATCGGGTCGCCGCCACCGCGCGCCAGGTGACCACCCTGCCGCTGGACCGCGGCGAGGTCGACCTGGGTGTGCGGGTGCCCGAGCGGGACACCGACACCCGCACCGAGGTGGGCCAGGTCGGCGCGGCACTCAATCAGATGCTGGGCCACGTGTCGGCCGCGCTCAAGTCCCGGCAGGAGTCCGAGACGCGGGTACGGCAGTTCGTCGCCGACGCCAGCCACGAACTGCGCACCCCGCTCGCCTCCATCCGCGGGTACGCCGAGCTGGCCCGGCGCGACGAGGACGATGCCGACGCGGTCGCGCACGCGCTGCGCCGGGTGGAGTCGGAGTCGGCCCGGATGTCCACCCTGGTGGACGATCTGCTGCTGCTGGCCCGGCTCGATTCCGGACGCCCGCTCTCCGCGGACGACGTCGACCTGAGCATGCTGGTCATCGACGCGGTGTCCGACGCCCGGGTGGCCGGGCCGACCCATCGTTGGCAGCTGGACCTGCCGGAGGATCCGGTGACGGTCACCGGCGACGCGGCCCGGCTCCATCAGGTGCTGGCGAATCTGCTGGCCAACGCCCGCACGCACACCCCGGCAGGCTCGACGGTCCGGGCCGGGCTGCGCACCGAGCACGGCTCGGCGGTGATCACGGTGACCGACAACGGGCCGGGCATCCCGCCGGCGCTGCTGCCGGAGATCTTCAACCGGTTCGTGCGGGGCGACTCGTCCCGCTCTCGGGCCGCCGGCTCCACCGGTCTGGGCCTGGCCATCGTCTCGGCCGTGGTCGGCGCGCACGGCGGATCGGTGACGGTTCGCAGCCGCCCGGGCGAGACGGTGTTCACCGTCTCGTTGCCCGGCGCCGTCGGCTGAGCCGGACCGGCTGGGCAAAGGAACGGGCTCCCGGTCGTCCACGGGCGCGGTGCCCCGCCCGGTGAACCGGGGTTGCGCATCCGGGGTGCCGAGTGCGCAACCCCGGTTCAACCGCGCGCCTCCGAACCCGATGCACCGCCCGTCCCGGCTCGCCCGGGCCGGTCCCGGCCCGCCTTGACCGGCACATACTGATCGCACACGCGGCCCGACCGGACCGCTGCGGCCGGCGAAGGGAAGTTGCGATGGGCGCCCCGGTGGAGAATCGGCAGGGCTTCGAGGATCGCCGCGCGGTCCTGCGGGAGCGGTACCTGGCACCGGCGGATGCGCGCCCGGCGTCGACCGCGCGCGGGCTGCACCACACCGCCCTGTTGTGCGGCGACGTCGAACGAACGATCCGGTTCTACCAGGGGCTGTTGGAGTTCCCGCTGACCGAGTTGATCGAGAACCGGGACTATGTCGGCTCGTCGCACTTCTTCTTCGACATCGGCAACGGCAACCTATTGGCGTTCTTCGATTTTCCCGGGCTGGACGTCGGTCCCTACCAGGAGGTGCTCGGCGGGCTGCACCACATTGCGATCAGCGTCGAGCCGTCGAAATGGGAACGGCTGCGCGGCAAGCTGACCGACGCCGGCGTCGAGCTCGTGGAGCATAGCGAGGTGTCGCTGTACTTCCGCGATCCCGACGGCGCGCGAATCGAGCTGATCGCCGACCCGCTCGGCGAGATGTACGGCTCGAAGGTGCTCTGACGGGTCGGCGGCGCAGTTGCTGGCCGCGGGGCCTGGGATGTGACCCGCGCGCGCACCCTTCAGCGCATCCGTTTGCCACATTCCGCCCTCCGCCGGGCGAATCCAGGGCCGAACCTGGCAAATGGATGGACGGGTGGGCGAGGCGAGGGCCGGGCGGCGGCCGAGGGCCGGGCCGGGGGCGAGGGCCGGGCCGGGGGCGAGGGCCGGGTGGGGTCAGACCGCGATCGGCTCCGGAACCAGCCCGTACGCGGGCCGTCGCCCGGCGAGCTCGGGCCGCGGGAGATCCCGCGCGGGCCGGCGCCGCTTGAGCCGCAGGGCCAGCTCGTTGGGCAGGGAGAGCCGGAACACCTTGCCCCAGGCCGAGCCGACCTGCTTGGGCAGCGGACCGGTGGTGTAGCTCAGCGAGTAGTCGTCGAAGATCTGCTTCACCTTCGGCGCGATCTCCTGGTAGCGGTTGCTCGGCAGGTCCGGGAACAGGTGGTGCTCGATCTGGTACGACAGGTTGCCGGTCATGATGTGCATGATCTTGCCGCCGGAGATGTTGGCCGAGCCGAGCATCTGCCGCAGGTACCACTCGCCCTTGGTCTCCCCGTCGATGGAGTGCTTCTCGAACGTCTCAACGCCCTCCGGGAAGTGGCCGCAGAGGATCACCGAGTTCGTCCACAGGTTACGAACCAGGTTCGCGGTCGCGGTCGCCGCCATGGTGGTCAGGAACGCCGGCCCGGTCAGCAGCGGGTGCACCACGTAGTCCTTGACGGCCTGGTTGCGGATCTTGCGCAGCACCTGCCGGGCGCGCGCCTTGAACTCCGGGCTGCGACGGATCTTCTCGTCCGACAGGCTCTTGCCGAGCTCCAGATCGTAGGCGGCGATGCCGAACTCGAAGAAGCAGGCGTTGATGAAGCACCACAGGGGTTGAAGCAGGTAGACCGGGTGCCAGCGCTGGTCCTCGTCGACCCGCATGATGCCGTAACCCAGGTCGTTGTCCCGGCCGACCACGTTGGTGTAGGTGTGGTGCAGTTCGTTGTGGGCGTGCTTCCACTGCTCGGCCGGTGACGCGTTGTCCCACTCCCAGGTGGTGGAGTGGATCTTCGGGTCGCGCATCCAGTCCCACTGGCCGTGCATGACGTTGTGCCCGATCTCCATGTTCTCCAGGATCTTGGCCACCGACAACCCGGCGGTGCCCAGGATCCAGGCCGGCGGGAACAACGAGGCGAACAGCACGATCCGGCTGCCGAGCTCCAGCTTGCGTTGCACGTCGATGACCCGACGGATGTAGGCGGCGTCGCGCTCTCCGCGGGCGGCGATCACCTCGGCGCGGATCGCGTCCAGCCGGCGGCCGATCTCTTCGATGTCGTCGGCGGTCAGGTGGGCGATCGGGTTGACGTCCTTGCGCTGCATCACGGTCATGGGGGTAGCTGTGCTCCTCGGTTCGGATATCGGGTGTCGCGGTTCAGTGGGTGATCCGGCAGCGTCCGGCTGCCGCGGAGATACAGGTCTGCACCAGCACGCCGTCACCGGGCACGACGCTGGTGACCTCGCCGGTGCGCAGATCGCGAACGCTGCCCTCGTCCAGGGGCAACACGCAGGAGAAGCAGATGCCCATCCGGCACCCCGACGGCATCAGCACACCCGCCGTCTCCGCGGCGTCCATGATCGACGTGCCGCCGCCGCAGTCCACGACGCTGCCGGTGATGGTGAACTCGACGGTGCCGCCCTCCCCCGGCGCGGCCAGCGCGGTCCGGAACCGCTCGGTGTGCAGGGGCCGCGCGGTGTCCAGATCGGCCCAGTAGGCCTCGATCTCGTCGAGCAGGCCGGCCGGACCGCAGGCCCAGGCGTCCCGTTCGGCCAGGTCCGGAACCAACGACTGCAGCTCGGCCATGCCGAGCCGGCCCGCCCGTTCGGTGTGCTTCTCGACCAGCCGGATGTGCCCGTCGGCGGCCAGGGCGCGCAGTTCCGCACCGAAGATGACGTCGGTGTCCCGGGCCTCGGAATGCACCAGGACGACGTCCCGCAACCGGTCCCGGCCCGAGCGCAGCATGCCGATCACCGGGGTGATTCCGCTGCCGCCGGTGATGAACAGGACCTTGGCCGGGGCCGGGTCGGGCAGCACGAAGTCACCACATGCCTGGTCCAGGTGCACCAGGTCGCCGACGGCCAGCCGTTGGGCAAGGTGAGCGCTGACGATGCCGCCGGCGACGGCCCGCGCGGTGATGGAGATGGTGCCGTCACCGGTTCGCGGCGGGCTGGTGATCGAGTACGACCGCCAGCGTCGTATCCCGTCGACGTCCAACCCGACCCGGACGTACTGGCCGGGGACGTGGGGTCGCCACGCCGCTCCGGGTCGCAGCACCACGGTGACCGCCTCGCCGGCTTCTGGCCGGACGGCGACCACCCGCCCCCGCAGCTCCGCTCCGCGGCGCAGGGGACGGAACATGTCCAGGTAGTCCGCCGGGTCCCGGGGCGAGGCCATCGCCTCGGCAACTCCCCACAGGCGCCGCCGCAGCCGGCCGCGAGCCGGCCGGTCGCGGTCGTTGCTCCCGGTCACTGCGGTCATAGGACTACTCTGCCTGTCAACAGCGGCTAGTTTCCTGAGCCGGTGATGTGAAAATTCGGCTGTGAATTGTTCGGAGTGAACAATGACTGGTGAGCGATGACGATCCACTCCCACGAGGACATGACCAGCGGAGCGGCGGCCCTGGACCTGGGCGAGCGGACCATCACCCTGCTGCGGTCCCGGTTGCCGGCGATCGCCGAGCAGACCGTGCAGGTCATCATCGTGCAGGTCCCGGCCTATACGAACACCCTGTCCGGGCCCATCGGTGCGAACATCCGTTCCGCGGTCGAGCTGGCCCTCGGCGGGTTTCTCAAGCTCGCCGGCCGGCCCATCCCCGGAGCGGCGGGCAGCCCGATGGGCCCGGCACTCGAAGGCGCCTATGCGCTGGGCCGGGGCGAGGCGCGCGCCGGCCGGTCGATGGATGCGCTGCTGGCCGCCTACCGGATCGGTGCCCGGGAGTCGTGGCGGCAGTTCTCCCGGGCGGCGGTCGAGGCGGGCCTGGGCGCGGACACCATGGCCCGGTTCGCCGAGTTGGTCTTCGCCTACATCGACGAGCTGTCCGCGGCCAGCGCGGCCGGCCACGCCGACGAACTGGCCACCACCGGCCGGGTGCGCGAACGCTTCCTCAACCGGCTGGTGCGCAGCATCCTGGCCGGCGAGTCCGCGGACCGGCTGCGCGAGCACGCGGACAGCGCCGGCTGGCGCCCACCGACCACCCTGGCCGCCGTGCTGCTGCCGTCCGGGCACGCGCCGCGGGCGGTGACCAGCCTGGACGACCGCACGCTGCGCACCGACGAGTTGCCAGGCGTCCCACCGGGCGAGCAGTCGGAGATGACGGTGCTGCTGGTCCCGGACGCCGACGGGGTGCGACGGGCCGCCGTCGCGAACGCCCTGCGTGGCCTCGACAGCTACCTCGGTCCGGCGAAACCCTGGACCCTCGCTCGACTTTCCTATCTGCGCGTGCTGCGGGCGCGGCGGCTGGGCCTGGCCCCCACGGGTGGCCTGATCGACACCGAGGAACAGCTCACCGCGCTGGTGGTGGCGGCCGACCCGGACGCGCTGGCCGACCTGCGGGACCGCGCCCTGGCCCCGCTGGTCGCCCAGCGACGAGCGACGGCCGATCGGCTGGTGGAGACCCTGCGGGCCTGGCTGCTGTACCGGGGCCGGCGGGACGAGGTCGCCCAGGCGTTGCACGTGCACCCGCAAACCGTCCGGTACCGGGTCAGCCAGCTCCGCGACCTGTACGGCGAGCGGCTGGACGACCCGGACACGGTCGCCGCGTTGACGGTCGCCCTGGCCCTTCCCGGCACCGGCGGCGTGGTCGGCTGACCGGCGTTCAGGACGTCGGCGGCGCCTGACCGTCGACGCCCGGTGCGCCCGCACCACCCGGCTGCTCGCCGCCCTGCGCCGACCGGCCCTGATCCGACCCCTGGCCGGGTGCCGTCCGACCCGGGCCGAACCCGGCGGTCGCCGCGCTGCCGGTCTGCACCGAAGTGGCCGTCACGACGTCCCCGTTCACGGTGCCGATGACGCGGACGGTGTCCCCGGCCGCGGCCCCGGACAGGTCGACGCCGGAGCCAACCGCGTATGTCGACGCATAGCCGTCCGTGCTCGTCACCGTGACGGAATCGCTGGTCAGCGCGGTGATCTGGCCCGTCTGCAGGCGCACGGTCCGGGTACCGTCGCCGTCGGACACCACGAAGTCACCGTGCAGGGCATTGGCCAACTCCATCACGCCGGCCAGGCCACCCCGGTCACCCTGGGGCCCGCCGGACCCGACGTCACCGCCACCGAATCCGGGGAACCCGCCACCGGAAGACCCGGCCTGTGTGCTGGCGTCATCGGACGAGGCGTTCGCGGCGGACACCGCCGCGACTCCGCCGACCGCCACCACCGCGGCCAGCGCCCCGCCGACGGCGACCTTCTGCCAGGGCTTCCACCGGGACGCCGGCTTGCCCTGTGGTCCCGGCGGGGCCGCACCCCAGGTCGGCGGCGCCGGCGCACCGCCGTCCGGCGCCGGGCCGTAGGACTCCGGCGAGCTGGCGAAGGGCGAGACGAACGCCCATGTTCCGGTCGAGTCGGTGGGGTCGGGTGGGGATGTGGGTTGCCGTGCGGCGTCCTCGGATCGCGGGTCCGCATCCTCGTGGTCGGCGTCGTGCGGTGTCATGTCGTGCTCCTTCGATGGGTGACCAGATGTCGGTCACGTCCGGCCCACCCTGATGCGCGCTGCTGTCCGGAAGCTGTGCTGCCGGTGACGGCGTCCTGAGTCGATTCGCCGGATGGCGTCGATTCGTCAGATAGCGTCGATTCGTCAGATGGCACAGTGGCGGACGTGACCGAAGCGCCCCCGACCGACCGGGCGGTGACGAGCAGCTGGATGCCGCCGCACCCGATCGATCCGGCCCAGGTGTTGGGACCGCTGCGTCGCGGCAGCCACGATCCGGCCTTGCGGTTCCAACCCGGTCTCATCTGGCGCGCGTCCCGTACCCCGTGCGGCCCGGCCACCCTGTGCCTGGCGACCGGACCCGGGCCGGAGATCCGGTCGACGGCCTGGGGTCCTGGCGCCGAGTGGGCGACCGGGCAGCTGCCCGAGCTGCTCGGGACCGACGACGACTGGTCCGAGCTGGACACCACCGGCCACCCCGTGCTGCGCGACAGCCGGCGGGCGCATCCGGGCCTGCGCATTCCGCGAACCACGCTGGTCTTCGAGTCCCTGGTGCCGGCCGTGCTGGAGCAGCGGGTGGTCGGCGCCGACGCCCGGCGGTCCTGGCGGGAACTGGTGACGCGCTTCGGCTCCGCCGCGCCGGGGCCGGCGCCCGCCGGCATGCGGGTGCCGCCGTCGGCGGTCGAGTGGGGCCGGATTCCGTCCTGGGAGTGGCACCGTGCCGGGGTCGATCCGGGCCGGGCGGCCACCGTGCTGGCCGCAGCCCGGGTGGCGGACGGTCTGCAACGCACGGTGACTCGGGGCCGCGGCGGCCCGTCGACGGTGAGCGCGTTGCGGACGGTACCGGGCATCGGCGTCTGGACCGCCGCGGAGATCGTGCAGCGCGCGCACGGCGACCCGGACACCGTCAGCGTCGGCGACTACCACCTGCCCGCGCTCGTCGGCTGGGCCCTGATCGGCCGTCCGGTGGACGACGACGGCATGCTCGAGCTGCTCGAGCCCTGGCGCGGACACCGGCAGCGGGTGATGCGGCTGATCGAATGCAGCGGCGTGCGCACACCCCGGTTCGGGCATCGAGCGGCCCGGGTCGACCACCGCCACCACTGACCGCGCCCCGACCTGCCGGTGCGTGCCGTCGATCATGGGTGGCGGCATAGCAAGGGCACAGCCAGGACGGGCTCCGCCCACAGCCGGTCGGCGCACGGTGATCGTCATGAGTGCGTTCACGCTGACCGGCGGCCCGGCCGGGGATGTCGACCCGGCCCGCGACCCCGACACATCCGATGGCCGAACCACCCGGGTCACCCTGGACGTCGTCGTGCCCGTCCACAACGAGGAAGCCGACCTGCCCCGCAGCGTGGCCCGACTGCACGACTACCTGACCGCCCAGGTGCCGATGACCTTCCGGATCACCATCGCGGACAACGCCTCCACCGACGGCACCGCGCGGGTCGCCGACCGGCTGGCCCGGCAGTACCCGGACGTGCGGGCGGCGCACCTGCCGCTGAAGGGTCGCGGCCGGGCACTCAAACAGGTCTGGCTCGATTCCGACGCAGACGTGCTGGTCTACATGGACGTCGACCTGTCCACCGACCTGTCCGCGCTGCTGCCGCTGGTCGCCCCGCTGGTGTCCGGTCATTCCGACCTGGCGATCGGCACCCGGCTGCACCGGGGCTCGCGGGTGGTTCGGGGGCTCAAACGTGAGGTCATCTCCCGCTGCTACAACCTGATCCTGCGCGGCACCCTGGCGGCTCGGTTCTCCGACGCTCAGTGCGGATTCAAGGCGATCCGGCGCAACGTGGCCCAGCAGTTGCTGCCGCTGGTGCAGGACACCGGGTGGTTCTTCGACACCGAACTGCTGGTCCTGGCGGAGCGGTCCGGGCTGCGCATCCACGAGGTTCCGGTCGACTGGACCGACGACCCGGACTCCCGGGTCGACATCGTGCAGACCGCCAAGGACGACCTGCGCGGCGTGTGGCGGGTCGGCCGGGCACTTGCCGGCGGATCCCTGCCGCTCGCCGACCTGCGCCGGCAGCTGGGCCGGGCCCCGCTGGAGCCCGGCCCGCCCGGGGTGCCGATCGGGCTGACCAGGCAGGTCGCCCGGTTCGCGGCGATCGGCGTGGCCAGCACGCTGGCGTACCTGCTGCTGTTCGCCCTCTTCCGGACGGGCCTGGACGCGCAGGTCGCGAACCTGCTGGCGCTGAGCGTGACCGCAGTGGCCAACACCGCGGCCAACCGCCGGCTCACCTTCGGCATCCGCGGATCCGGCGGCGCCGTCCGGCACCAGTTCCAGGGCTTTGGCGTGTTCCTGCTCGGGCTGGCGATCACCAGCGGCGCGCTCGCCCTGCTCACCGCCGTCAACCCGACGCCGAGTGTGCCCGTCGAGGTGATCGTGCTGGTCCTGGCCAACCTGCTGGCCACCGTCGTCCGCTTCGTCCTGCTCCGCGGCTGGGTGTTCCGAGCCGCCCCTTCCACCGCAACCGCAACCGAGGAATAGACATGTCGATTCTGACCGACGGCCCCGCCACGGCGAACCCGCCGCCCGCCAACCTCCCCCCACCACCGGCCCCGCCGCGGCGGCGCAACTGGTTGGGCCGGCTGTTCCTCGGCCCGACCGGCGATCCGCGCTGGGCCCGGCCGGCGTTGTGGCTGTTGCTCGCCGTCACCGCGGCGCTCTACCTGTGGAACCTGTCCGCCTCCGGGTACGCGAACGACTTCTACGCCGCGGCGGTGAAGGCCGGCACCGAGGACCTGAAGGCGTGGCTGTTCGCCTCGCTGGACTCGTCGAACGCGATCACCGTCGACAAGCCGCCGGCGTCGATCTGGCTGATGGTGCTGTCCGCCCGGATCTTCGGCTTCAGCTCCGCCTCGATGCTGATCCCGCAGGCGTTGCTGGGCGTCGGCACGGTGGCGCTGGTCTGGGCGGCGGTGCGCCGCTGGTCCGGTGACGCGGCCGGGCTGGTCGCCGGCGCCCTCGTCGCACTCACTCCGGTCGCCGCGCTGATGTTCCGGTTCAACAACCCGGACGCCCTGCTGGTCTTCCTGATGACGCTGGCCGGCTACTTCGTCGTCCGGGCCGTCGAGACCGAACGCGGGCGGACCGCGCTGCGCTGGCTGCTGCTGGCCGGCGTCGCACTCGGCTTCGCGTTCCTGACCAAGATGCTCCAGGGCCTGCTGGTCCTGCCGGCCTTCGCGCTGGCCTACCTGATCGCCGGCCGGGCCCGGCTGTGGACCAGGATCTGGCACCTGCTCGCGGCCGGCGGCGCACTGCTGGTGTCGGCCGGGTGGTACGTGCTGCTGGTGTCGCTGTGGCCGGCCGACTCCCGGCCGTACATCGGCGGCAGCACCGACAACTCCCTGTGGCAACTGGCCATCGGCTACAACGGCCTGTCCCGCATCTTCGGCGGCGGGGGTGCCGCCGGCGGTCCGGGCGGGGGCTTCGGTGGTGGCGGCTTCGGTGGCGGCGGCTTCGGCGGATCCGCCGGACTCGGCCGGATGTTCGGCAGCTCGTTCGGCGGCGAGATCTCCTGGCTGCTGCCGGCCGCGCTGATCGGCCTGGTGGCCGGCCTGTGGTTCACCCTGCGCTTCCCCCGCACCGACCGGATCCGCGCCGCGCTGATCCTGTGGGGCGGCGCGATGGTGGTGTCCGCACTGGTCTTCTCGTTCATGGAGGGCACCGTCCACCCGTACTACGCGGTGGCGCTGGCTCCGTTCATCGCCGCCACCATCGCCGTGTCGGCCCGTGAGCTGTGGCGCGGCCGGGACAACACCGCGGTGCGGACGGTGCTGGCGGCGATGATCGCGGCGACCGGCATCTGGTCGTACGTCCTGCTCGACCGTGACCCCAGCTGGTTGCCGTGGCTGCGCTGGGTGGTGCTGATCGGTTCGCTGGCCGGGGCGGCCCTGCTGGTGATCGCCGCCGGAGCGCTGCGCCGCCTGGCCGTCGTCGGTGTGCTGGTCGGTTCGCTGACCGCACTGTCAGGGGCGGCGGCCTGGACCGTGGCGACCGCGGCCACCCCGCACTCCGGCGCGATCCCGGCCTCCGGACCGTCCGGCTCCTCGGCCGGCGGCATCGGTGGCGGGTTCGCCGGGGGCGGGCGCGGCGACTTCGCCGGCGGCTCTCAGGGCGGTCCGGCTCCCGGTGGCGCCAACGGGTCGACCGACGCCGAGGGCTTCACCCCGACGGCAGGCGGCGCCGTGCCCGACGGCACGGCCGCGGAGGCCGGCCAGCCAGGTACCACGGGCGGTTTCACCCCGCCAACGGGTAGCGGCGCCCCGGGTGGCGGCGGCTTCGGTGGCGACTCGACCTCGGTCAGCTCCGAGCTGATCGACATGCTCAACGCCACCACCACCCGCTGGTCGGCGGCGGTGAACGGCTCGCAGACCGCGGCCGGCTACATCCTGAACACCGACACCGCCGTGCTGGCCATCGGCGGATTCTCCGGCGACCCGTACCCGACGCTGGAGCAGTTCCAGGACTACGTCGCCGACGGTGAGATCAGCTACTACATCTCCGGCGGCGGAATCGGCGGCGGGATGGGCGGCGGCCGGGACGGCGCGGGCTCGGCCATCGAGCAGTGGGTTCAGGCGAACTTCACCGCGACCACGGTGGGCGGGGTGACCGTCTACGACCTGCGCTCCGGAACGAGCTGAAGATCCACCCCGAATCCGCTTGACCCTGACGTTACGTCAGACCGCATCCTCGATGTCGTCCGGGTGACCGGCACCCGGGCGGTGGTGAGTTCGAGGGGTGGCATGAGTTATTCGGTGGGCCAGGTGGCCGAACTGGCGGGTGTGACGGTCCGGACGTTGCACCACTACGGCCAGATCGGGCTGCTGGAACCGCAGGACCGCACCGGCGCCGGCTACCGCCGGTATTCGGAGGACGACCTGGACCGGTTGCGGCACATCCTGTTCTACCGGGAACTGGGCTTCTCCCTCGACGACATCGCGACCATCCTGCGCGATCCGGGTGCCGGCACGGGCGCCCACCTGCGGCGGCAGCGCCAGCTGCTGACCGATCGGATCACCCGGCTGCGGGCCATGGTCGAGGCCGTCGACAAGGAACTGGAGGCACACACGATGGGTATCCAACTGACGCCGGAAGAGAAGTTCGAGATCTTCGGGCCGAACTACAGCCAGGACTACGAGACCGAGGCGGAGCAGCGCTGGGGCGACACCGACGCATGGCGGCAGTCGCAGCAGCGAACGGCGAAGCTCGGCAAGCAGGACTGGGTCGAGATCAAGGAGGCCGGCGACGACCTGAATCGCCGGCTCGCCGCGGCGATGCTGGCCGGAGCGGCGTCGGACAGCACCGAGGCCATGGACCTGGCCGAGGAGCACCGGCGGTCGATCGAGGTGTTCTACGACTGCGGCTACCCGATGCACCGCGGCCTGGGTGACATGTACCTGGCCGACGAACGGTTCACCCGCACTTACGAACAGGTTGCGCCGGGCCTGGCGCAGTGGCTGCGGGATGCGATCCACGCCAACGCCGACCGGCACGAGGTGTAGGCAGGGGCCGCCGTCGGCGAGCTGAGCATGCTCGCCGGCGGCGGCCGCCAAGCTTCGCTGATCTTTCCCGCGCCGAACCGGTCATATCGGGCGCTCCGGCGCGGGTTTCGTCCGCGAAGCAGCGTCGGCGCCGCCGGTGGGCTGATCAAACCCGCGCCGAACCCGACAAATCCGGCGCGAAACGCGGAGATGGTCAGCGAAGCAGGGTGCTGGCGCGCCCGGGGCTCGGCGTCAGGGATCAGCCGGCGTCCGGGGCCTTGGCGGCCACCGGCGCCTGGCCCTGCAGCTGTTGCAGCACGGCCGGATCTTGCAGTTCCATCCAGGTGATCACGTCCTGGTAGGTGGCGCAGTAGACGTCCGGCTGGCCGCACTTCTCCTTCATGAACTCCAGGGCCGGCGGATTGAACGAGTCGCCGTTCCACTTGTTGAAGTGGTTGGCGATCAGGATCGGCGCCCGGTTGCCGTTGTACGCCTGGTCGAACATGAATTCGTAGGTGCCCTTGACGATCGACCGCAGCTCGGGCGCGGTGTCCGGTTCCTCCCGGGCCCCGTTGAACTTGGCCCAGAAGTTGTAGTCCATGGCGGTGGTCATCGAGTCGAATCCCGGGGAGTACACCTGCGGCATGTAGAACTCCCAGATGCCGTCGATCTTCGCCGGCCAGAAGATGCCGTTGCGTGGCGCGGGCATCGACGAGTCGTAGGTCATGCCGTGCGCCTTCCACGCGGGGGTCAGGGTCTTCAACGAACCGGTGAGGCACGGCGTGCGACCGCCCTTGATCTCCTCCGGCGGCACCTTCAGGTCCGGTGCGTCGGTGTAGCCGTTGAGCTCCTTCCAGTCCTTGACGAACGTGAAGAACTGGTCCAGCTCGCTGTTCCAGTCGGCGGTGGTCCACTGATTGCCCCCGGGCGGGGCGTCGTCGCAGAAGTGCCCGTTGTAGTGGGTGCCGATCTCGTGACCCTTGGCGTAGGCCAGGTTCAGGTCGTTGACCTCGGTGACGATGTCGGATTCCGGACCGCCGTAGCCGATGGCCGCGGCGCCGGTCTTGTGCCCCGGCCCGGTGTACGCCCCGGCGTACCTGGCGGCGTCGCCGAGCAGGTAGATCCCGGACAGGAAGCCGGTGAACCGGGAGTTGGACTCGTCCGCGGCCGCCATGAACTCGTTCCACCGCTGATGGGACCCGGCGCCGTCGAACGAGAAGATGATGAACTGCGGCGGCTGGTCACCCGGTTCCAGCTTGGTCATCGGCACGTTCGTCGCGGGCCGCTCCGAGGGCGCCGGCGCGACGCTCACCGTCGGCGGATCGGTGTCCTCGACGTACAGACCGCTGGACGTGGTGGCCGAGCCGCCACCGGCCGTGGCCTTCTCGCTGTTGCCCTGATAGACCAGGATCCCGGTCACCACCGCCAGTACCAGCACGACCCCCACGACCAGCAGACGCGACCGCATGCACTCCTCGTTCCCCTCGACCGTGCAGCGGCTGGCGACGAGCCGGCCGGTGCCGGCCGGCTCGTCCCCGGATCACCCGACCGGGACTGCACCGGATCGGAGACGCCCGGGCACGCGAACGGGTTGCCGGAGCGCAGCGCCACCGATCGGTTCGAGGGTGCCACGGCGCATCGCCCACGCCCGGGACATCCGCCGAGTGTCTGCCGGGATATCCGGGCCGGTCAGACGGTCGGCGACGGGCCCGCGGTCGCCGGCGGCGGCCCCACGGAGGTCGGCACGGAGGTCGGCACGGAAGTCTGTACGGACGTCGGCAGCGACGTCGGCACGGTGGACGCCGACGGGTCGGTCAGCACGTCATGGCAGGCGTTCACGCCACCGTTGCGGCCCAGCGTGAACCACTGCACCCGCTGGAACGCGTCGCCGTGGTCGGACGTCATCGTCCACGGCATCTGGTCGGCCAGCGCGCTGAGCGAGCTGACCAGCTCCTGCTCGTCACCCGGGTCGAACTGCAGCGTGCCGTCGGTGACCGCGCCGTACAGCGCGGCCGCCCCCAGGCAGTCGGCCTGGAGTTCCTCGGCCTGCGCGACCAGGCTGCTGTCCAGTCTCGCCTGGATGGCGTGACCCCATTCGTGGGCGATGACCAGATACACCCAGGAGTCGCCGATCTGATCGGCCCCGCTGACCAGCAGTCCGGCGTCCCAAGCGACGTAGTCGCCGTCCGGACAGTAGAAGGCGTTGTAGGCCTCCAGCGGTTCGCCGCCGCAGGTCGGCGCGGTCGCCGGGTCGGTCCCGTCGTACAGGCCGACCACGGTGGGCGGCGTGTAGCTGCCGGTGTAGTAGTCGCTCCAGTGCTTGGCCCAATAGCCGTCGACGACCTCGACCGCGCCGTCGATGTCGTCCTTGAGCTCCTCGATCGTCACCCCGCTGGCCAGGGTCAGGTTGGTCGCCGAACTGGTGGTCCGGGTGGACGACGAGGTGCTGGAACGGGTGGTGGACGACTTGGTGGTCGGCGCGGCGCTGCTGCCGGCCGCGGCGTTGCCGACGGACGGGGTGCCGGTGACCCCTCCGCAGGCGGCCAGCACGACCAGAAGGGCGGCCGAGGCCGCGGCCGTGGCGGCCGATCGGACCGATATACGCATGGTTCCTCCATCAGAAATGATCAATTGCGGGTACCGCGCGACCCCGTGTCCGGTCAATGATGAGAACAGGAGCCGCGGGCGCACCCGACCACCCCAGGAGCACCACCCGCGACGTGGCGATACTCCCGCCGACGGGGTCGTCGGCGGGACGCCCACCGGGCCGGTCAGAGCTGCTTGACCAGCTCCCGCTTGAGGATCTTGCCGCTGGGTCCGAGCGGCAGGGTGGACACGAACTCCACCCGACGCGGCACCTTGTGCCGGCCGAGTCGTTCGCGGGCCCAGGCGATCAACGTCGGCGCGTCCAGGTCCTGTCCCTCCGGCGAGCGCACGACCACCGCGCAGATGTCCTCGCCGTACTGCGGATCGGCGACACCGACGACGGCGACCTGGGCGACGCCCGGATGCCCGGCCAGCACCTCTTCCACCTCCCGCGGGTACACGTTGAAGCCGCCGCGAATGATCAGGTCCTTCTTCCGGTCCACGATGGACAGGAACCCGTCCTCGTCCTTGACGCCCAGGTCACCGGTCCGGAACCAGCCGTCGACCAGCACCGCGGCGGTGGCCTCGGGGTTGTTCAGGTAACCGGCGAAGATGTTGTGCCCGCGCAGCACCACCTCGCCGACCGCGCCCTGCGGCAGCAGCTCGATGCGACCCTCCACGTCCGGTGCGGCGATCTCCGCGTCGGTCCCCCAGATCGGCCGGCCGACCGTGCCCGGTTTGCGACCGAAGACCGCCTGGTTGAACGTGGCCACCGGGGACGTCTCGGACAGGCCGTAGCCCTCGTAGATGTCGGCGCCGAAGACCTGCTTGAACTGGTCGATCACCGCGACGGGCAGGCTCGCGCCGCCGGACACCGCGGACCGCAGCACCGGCCGCCGTTCGTCGGCCCGGGCCGCGGCCAGCAGCCCGATGTACATCGTGGGCACGCCTTCGAAGACGTTGACGCGCTCGGCGACGATGACCTCGAGCGCGGCCGCGCCGTCGAACCGGGGCAGCAGCACCAGGGTGCTGCCGGCGTAGAACCCGGCGTTCATCGCGCAGGTCTGCCCGAACGAGTGGAACAGCGGCAGGCAGCCCAGGATCACGTCGTCGGCGCTCAGCTGCAGGACCGAGGTCGCGCTGATGATCGCGTTCATCGTCATGTTCAGCTGGGTGAGCACCGCACCCTTGGGCGCCCCGGTGGTGCCGGAGGTGTAGAGGATGACGGCCTCGTCCTGCGGCTCCCGCTCGACGTAGGTCCGGATCGGCTCCGCCCGCTCGGCCAGCACGTCGAGTCGTTCGACACCCTCGTCGCCGCCGAGCACGGCCAGCAGCGGAACCCCGGCCTGCTCCGCACCCGGCACGCCCTGGGCGAGCAGCGGACCGGCCGCGACCAGCAGCTTGGCCTGCGAGTCGGTCAGCACGAACCCGATCTCGCGGGCCACCAGCAAAGCGTGCACCGGCACCACGACGGCCCCCAGGGACAGCACCGCGTAGTAGACCCGTGGAAAGTCGGGGACGTTCGGCAGCAGCAGCGCCACCCGGTCGCCCGGGCCGATCCCCCGATTCCGCAGCACCGCGGCGTACCGGCGTGACTCCTGCCACAACCGGGCGAAGCCGATCCGCTGCGGGCCCATCACCACCGCGTCGCGGTCCGGATATCGGACCGCCGATTCGGCCAGGATCGCCGCCAGGCTCAGACTCATCCGGCCACCGCCTCGGCGAGGCTCCGGTCGGCCCGACCGGGCCGATGATTCGCTCGCTGTCGCTTCCTCATTGCCGCCACCCCCCGCGGGGCGCTCGCGCGCTCCGCGCCCCTTCCGGGGCTGACGGCGCGGTGCCGATGATTCGCTCGCTGTCGCTCGCTCATTGCCGCCACCCCCCGCGGGGCGCTCGCGCGCTCCGCGCCCCTTCCGGGGC
>CAZCEH010000002.1:225109-264020 GCA_964497705.1 uncultured Actinomycetes bacterium
TGACGGCGCGGTGCCGATGATTCGCTCGCTGTCGCTCGCTCATGACGGCCGGTGACCTTTCGTGCGCAGGTCGACGGGCCCCTTTGCCCGCCGGAGCAGCGGCAGCAGGTCGGTCGAACCCCGACCACCGACCGGGCAACCGCCGTGTCTCCTGAAGGTTACTGCCGGGTAAACCTTGCGCGCCTTCCCCGAATCGGGCGGTTGCCCGGCCGCCCGCGGACCGGAGCATTCGGTCCGACCAGTAATCTCGTGGGCGACGAGCGCCACCTCGATGCGCCTGCAGCACACCCGACCGGCCCGTACGGCCGATTGCCAACAGACACGAACGAGAGGCGAATGAGCGCGATGACCGACGCCAGCAACGCCGTAGCCACCTCGGTGGCCGGGCCCGGGACTGCCGACGCGACCGGCACGATCCAATTCCTGCCGCCGACCGAGGCGACGTTGGAGGCCCCGTCGACCGGCCAGCTGGAATACGACGGCCACACGCTGGACCTGAAGGTGATCCCGGCCACCGAGGGCGCCTCGGGCATGGAGATCTCCAAGCTGCTCGGCACGCTCGGCGTGATCACCCTGGACCCGGGTTTCACCAACACCGGATCGACCACCTCGAAGATCACCTACATCGACGGCGACGCCGGCATCCTGCGCTACCGGGGTTACCCGATCGAGCAGCTGGCCCAGCAGTCCACCTTCCTGGAGACCAGCTACCTGCTGATCCACGGCGAACTGCCCAGCGCCGCCGAACTCGAGGCGTTCACCAAGCGGATCAGCCGGCACACGATGCTGCACGAGGACCTCAAGCGGTTCTTCGACGGCTTTCCCCGGGACGCGCACCCGATGCCGGTGCTCTCCAGCGCGGTCAGCGCCCTGTCGACCTTCTACCAGGACTCGCTGGACCCGTTCAATCCCGAGCAGGTCGAGCTGTCCACGATGCGGCTGCTGGCCAAGCTGCCCACGATCGCCGCCTACGCCTACCGCAAGTCGGTGGGCCACCCGTTCCTGTACCCGGACAATTCGCTGAGCCTGGTGGAGAACTTCCTGCGGATGTCGTTCGGCTTCCCGGCCGAGCCCTACGAGGTCAACCCGAAGCTGGTCAAGGCACTGGACCAGCTGCTGATCCTGCACGCCGACCACGAACAGAACTGCTCGACGTCGACCGTGCGGCTGGTCGGCTCCTCGAACGCCAACATGTTCGCGTCGATCTCGGCGGGCATCAACGCGCTGTTCGGCCCGTTGCACGGTGGTGCGAACCAGGCCGTGCTGGAGATGCTGGAGGGCATCAAGCGGGACGGCGGCGACGTGTCCACGTTCGTCAAGCGGGTCAAGGACCGCGAGCCCGGCGTCAAGCTGATGGGCTTCGGGCACCGGGTCTACAAGAACTACGACCCCCGCGCCGCGCTGGTCAAGGCGACCGCCGACGAGGTGCTCGCCGACCTGGGCGCCACCGACCAGCTGCTGGACCTGGCCAAGCAACTGGAGGAGGTGGCCCTGTCCGACGACTACTTCATCTCCCGCAAGCTCTACCCGAACGTGGACTTCTACACCGGGCTCATCTACAAGGCGATGGGCTTCCCGAACCGGATGTTCACGGTGCTGTTCGCGCTCGGCCGGCTGCCCGGCTGGATCGCCCAGTGGCGCGAGATGATCAACGATCCGGCGACCAAGATCGGCCGCCCACGGCAGGTGTACACCGGGTACACCGAGCGCGACTACGTGCCCGCCGACCAGCGCTGACGGTCCCCGCTCGCACCGGTCGTCCGGCCCGGCCGTTCGGCGCCGCGGCCGGGTCGCCGGGTCTGTGAGGCGAGCCGGAGGGGCCGCGACGTGACCGAGACCAGCCTGCTGTGGTTCCGTCGTGACCTGCGATTGGGCGATCATCCGGCGCTGGCCGCCGCGGCCGCGAACGGGCGGCGCGTGCTGGGCGTGTTCGTCGCCGACGACGTCCCGCTGGCCGCCTCCGGCGCACCTCGCCGGGCGTTCCTGGCCGCCGCGCTGTCGGCGCTGGCCGCCTCGATGGACGGCAGGTTGCTCATCGCACACGGCCGCCCGTCCTCGGTCGTCCCCCGGCTGGCCCGCGCGATCGGCGCCTCCGCGGTGCACGTGTCCGGCGACCACGGCCCGTACGGGCAGCGGCGGGACGAGCGGGTGCGGGCGGCGTTGGCCGACGCCGGCGTCGAGTGGACGGCCACGGGGTCGCCCTACGCCGTCACGCCCGGGCGGGTGCGCAAGGGCAACGGCGACCCGTTCGCGGTGTTCACTCCCTTCTTCCGGGCCTGGACCCAGCACGGCTGGCGCGGGCCGGCCCGGTCCGGCTCCGACGTGGACTGGGTCGATCCGGCCGATGTCGACGGTGTGCGGGCCCACGATCCGGACGAGTACGCCCGGCAGCTGCCGGCGGCGACGCGGCTACCGGCGGCCGGCGAGGAACCGGCACTGGCGAGCTGGCGAGAGTTCCTGGAGGACGGGATCGACCGGTACGACCGGGACCGGGACCGGCCGGATCGTCCGGGGACCAGCCGCATGTCGGTGTACCTGAAGTGGGGATGCGTTCATCCGCGGACCCTGCTGGCCGATCTCGCGGATCGCCGGTCCGCCGGCGCGGCCAGCTACCGGCGCGAGCTCGCCTGGCGAGAGTTCTACGCGGACATCGTGTTCCACCGGCCCGAGTCGGTCTGGACGTCGGTCGACCCGGTGATCGACCGGATGCGTTGGGATTCCGGGAAGGACGCCGACGAACGCTTCCGGGCGTGGCGGGACGGCCGCACCGGCTACCCGTTCGTGGACGCGGGGATGCGCCAACTGCTGGCGCAGGGCTGGATGCACAACCGGCTGCGGATGACGACGGCCTCGTTCCTGGTCAAGGACCTACACCTGCCCTGGCAACGCGGCGCCGAGCACTTCCTGGAGCACCTGGTGGACGGCGACTACGCCTCCAACAACCATGGCTGGCAGTGGGTCGCCGGTTCGGGAGCCCAGGCGGCGCCGTTCTTCCGGATCTTCAACCCGATCACCCAGGGCGAGAAATTCGACCCGTCAGGCGATTTCGTCCGCAGGTACGTGCCCGAGCTGCGGGATGTGCCGGGCGGGAAGGTGCATCAGCCGTGGCGGCTGGGGGGCGGTCCGCCGAACGGGTACCCCGAGCCGATCGTCGACCACGCCGAGGAACGGGCCGAGTCGTTGCGCAGGTGGGAGACCCGGCCCGCGCGGTGACGACCCTTCCGGGGCCCTTCCCGACAGGACGACCCGACACCACGACCCGGCACCACGACCCGGCACGACGACCGGCCCCGCCGCCCGGCCCCGGACGCTCGGAACCCGGCCGATCCGATCAGCGGCGGATCGCGCCGGCCGACCGGGACAGCGCCCGGCCGAACTGCAGCAACCGCTGCATCTGCGCCAACCCGCCGTCGGTGACCGACTTGGAGAAGCGGTAGGTCTCCACGTATTGCACGCTGCGGGTCTGGTTGGCCTCGGCGAGTTCGGTGATCGACTTCTCCGGAGTCTGCGTGGACAGGTACAGCAGCACCGCGTTCATGGTCCGCGACCCGTCACGTTCGACGCGGAACCGCTGCCGCAGTCCCTGATCGACGACGGCCGACAACGGAATGGTGCGCAGCGACGAGGAGAACATCAGCGCGTCCGGCCGGTCCTCGTCCACCTCGTCGTCGCCGTGCCAGAGCACCAGGCGCCGGCCGTCGGTGACCGCCACCTCCTGCCAGAGCGCGTCGCCCCACGACTGCACCGAGGGCACCAGCTCGCAGGTGAACGACACCACGTCGGTCGGATCGAGCACTCCGCCGAGTTCGTCCAGCGCCGCGTCGGCATCCCGGATGTACGCCCGCACCGCGTCCTCCAGCCGCAGATAGGGCGCCCAGTCCTGGGGTGAGTGCGGGCGGGGATCAATCATGGGTGCCGGACCTCCTGCCCGAGGATTCTGCCCGAGCCGGTCACGGGGACACGGCCCGGTCCGTCGCCGGCGGTTCCTCCTCGCGATGGCGGGTGTCGTAGCGCACGAGCGACCGGCCGAGGGCGGCGGCCAGCAGGGTGAGCAGGATCGTCGCGATCCCGCCGGCGGTCGTCGCGAATGCGGTCGACGTCGCCGAGGCCACCAGTCCGTGCACCAGGTCGGCCACCCGCGGACCACCGGCGACCACCACCGTGAACACACCCTGCATCCGGCCGCGCATCTCGTCGGTGGCATTGACCTGCAGGATCGTCGAGCGGTAGACGGCGCTGACCAGGTCGGCCCAGCCGCCGACGGCGAGGAAGATGGCGGCCAGCCAGAGGACGGAGGTGATCCCGTAGAGCGCCATCGACGCGCCCCAGATCACGATCGCGATCACGATGGCGATGCCCTGCCGGCGCACCCGGTGGATCCAGCCGCCGGTCAGCCCGCCGAGCAGCGCGCCGACGGCCAGCGCGGCGTTCAGCACGCCCAGCGCGGTGCCGCCGCCTGGCGGGCCGCCGAAGGTCTCCTGCGCCATCTGCGGGAACAGCGCTCGCGGCATGCCGCAGACCATCGCGATGATGTCCACCACGAAGGTCATCAGCAGCAGCGGCTTGAGCTTCAGGTACGCCAGGCCCTCCAGCACCTTGGCGCGGCCGCGGCGATCGCCCAGCGGCGGGATCGGCGGCAGCCTGACCACCGCGTAGAGGATCCCCACCAACGTGGCCGCGTCGATGAAGTACAGCCAGGGGATGCCCACGATCGGGATCAGCACGCCGACCAGCAACGGGCCGACGATGACGCCGATGCTGAACACGGTCATGCCCAGCGCGTTGGCCGACGGCACCATCTCGATCGGCACGATGCGCGGGATGATCGCGCTGCGGGTCGGCTGGTTGACCGCGAAGAACGCCTGCTGCAGGGCCAGCAGCGTGAACACCGTCCACACCGACTCGGTCGCCGACAGCGCGGCCAGCCACAGCCCGACGCTGGTCGCCGCGATGCCGACCGAGGTGACCATCAGCAGCTTGCGCCGGTCGTAGGTGTCCGCGATCGCCCCGCCGAGCAGCCCGAACACCACCAGCGGAACCAGCGCGACCAGCGACGCGAAGCCCACCCAGGCCGAGCTGTCGGTCAGGTCGAACACCTGCTGCTGCACGGCGACGGCGGTGATCATCGAGCCGATGACGGTGAACACCTGGCCCACGAACAGCCGCCGGTACGCCGGGACGGCCAGCGGCCGCAGGTCCGGGCCGATCCGGGACCAGCGGCCGGACCGGCGCGGGGCCGCGTCGTCGGCCGGTTTGCCCGGTGACGTCATGGCGCCAGGCGCTCGATCACCCAGCTTCCGGCATCGGTGACCCGATAGCGCAGCCGGTCGTGCAGCCGGGCCTGCCGGCCCTGCCAGAACTCCACCGTCCGCGGCAGGATCCGCCAGCCACCCCAGAAATCGGGCAGCGGAACGTGGGTCGTCGGCGTGGCGTCGCCGGCGTCCGGTCCCCCGAACCGCTCGTTGACCTCCATCTGCAGGAACTCCAGGGCCCCCCGGTCGGGCAGCACGGTGGACTGCGGGCTCGCCCAGGCGCCCAACCGGGATTCCCGCGGCCGGCTCGCCCAGTAGTCGCGGGCCAGTTCGTCGGACACCCGCTCGACCCGGCCGCGCACGTGCACCTGGCGCTGCAGGCCGATCCACGGGAACGTCGCCGAGGCCCACGGATTCATCCGCAGATCGCGACTCTTGTCCGAGTTCAGGTTGGTGTAGAAGACCACCCCGTCGGCGTCGACCCCCTTGCACAGCACGCACCGGCTGGCCACCTCGCCGGACGGCTTGGCGGTGGCCAGCACCATGGCGTTCGGCTCGGCCAGGCCCGCCGTGACGGCGTCCTGCAGCCAGCGCTCGAACTGGGTCACCCAGTCGGCGGCCAGATCCTCCTCGGCC
Organism: uncultured Actinomycetes bacterium; assembly: GCA_964497705.1. Classification (GTDB taxonomy): domain Bacteria; phylum Actinomycetota; class Actinomycetes; order Mycobacteriales; family Nakamurellaceae; genus Nakamurella. Next base: position 230,998 of record CAZCEH010000002.1, read on the forward strand.
AGTCCGGCGAGCGAGTACTCCTCGCGCATCGCGGCCAGCCTCGACGCGCCCCTCGGGTCGCGGTCCACCATGTCGTCCTCATCCGTCGGCTCGTCCTGCGGCCTGGCGCGACGGTGTTCGAACGTACGCCCACCGCCGATCCGGCGGTGCCCGGACCATCGTCAGACGCTACGCCGAACGGGCACCACGCAGCCCGCGAAAGTAAAATCCGCGTGACCAAGACCACCTCATCGGCTCTGGAAATGCGTCCCCGCCGCGGGGCATTGTGGAGCAACGTCACGGCCGGTCGCCCGCCGTCGCCGGGCGTCGTCTCTGCCGCAACCAGCCCCACACGGTCGCCGTGAGGTTCGGACGACCCGCTCGACCCGTCCCCGGCGCATCGTCGCTCCGGCAACCGACCAGTCCTCGGCGTGGAGGTCCAGATGACAGCGAATGGTTCAGCGACCGGTTCCGGTTTCGTCCCCGGCCTGGAAGGGGTGGTCGCCTTCCACACCGCGATCGCCGAGCCAGACCGGGACGGCGGCTCGTTGCGGTACCGCGGCGTCGACATCGAGGACCTGGTCGGCCGGGTCGGTTTCGAGGACACCTGGGCGCTGCTGGTCGACGATGCGTTCGGCGCCCGGCTGCCGGTGGACACCTCACCGCCGGCGTTCCGGTCCGGCGACGTCCGGGTCGACGTGCAGGCCTCGTTGCCGCTGCTGGCCACCTCCCGCGGGTTCGCGCCGCTGCTGGACATCTCCGATGAGCAGGCGCGAGATCACCTGGCGCAGACGACGTCCGCGGTGCTGTCCTACGCCGCGCACTCGGCTCGGGGAGACCGGCCCGCGGTGCCCGCCCGCGAGTTGGCGTCGTGCTCGACCGTGGTCGAGCGGTTCGTCACCGCCTGGACCGGCGAGGCCGACCCGGAGCAGGTCCGGGCGATCGACGCGTACTGGGTGTCGGCGGCGGAGCACGGCATGAACGCCTCCACGTTCACCGCCCGGGTGGTCGCCTCCACCGGTGCCGACGTGCCGGCCAGCATCACGGGCGCGATCGGCTCGATGTCCGGCCCGCTGCACGGCGGCGCCCCGGCCCGCGTGCTGCCCATGGTCACGCAGGTCGAGAGCAGCGGTGATCCATACGGCCTGGTGACCCGGATCCTGGACAACCACGAACGGCTGATGGGCTTCGGGCACCGGGTGTACCGGGCGCAGGACCCACGGGCCCGCGTGTTGCGCCGCACCTGCCGGGAGCTGGGCGCGCCCCGCTACGAGGCCGCCGCCGCGCTCGAGCAGGCCGCGCTGTCGGTCCTGCGGGAGCGCCGACCGGACCGGGCGATCGAGACCAACGTCGAGTTCTGGGCGGCGGTCATCCTCGACTTCGCCGGGGTGCCGGCGGCGATGATGCCGGCCATGTTCACCTGCGCCCGCACCGCCGGGTGGAGCGCGCACGTGCTCGAGCAGAAGCGGTTGGGGCGGATCGTGCGACCGTCGGCGGTGTACGAGGGCCACAGCTCGCGCGGGGTCGACGACGTCGCCGGATTCCCCACGCTGGCCGTCGCGGTCTGACGCCGGGGTCGGATCCGCGTCCCGCGGTCATCCGGCTGGATTGAGTGCCGCGGCCAGCTCGACTCCGGTCGGTGTGTCGGCGCTCACCGACCGAGCGCACACCGACCGAGCTGAGCGGTCGGTCGGCCCGTCCGGCGGTGGCAAGATTGGGCCGCGAGAGCGTTCGGAGAGTGCCACCGCTAGGAGAAAGCGCCGTCATGGCCGACAGCACCGCCATCGTCCTGCCCGCCGAGCTGAAGCCGTCCGACGGACGGTTCGGCTGCGGGCCGTCCAAGGTCCGCCCGGAGGCCCTCGCGGCCCTGGTCGATGCGGGCGCGTCGGTGATGGGCACGTCGCACCGGCAGGCGCCGGTGAAGACGCTGGTCCGACGCGTCCGCGAGGGCGTCACCCAGCTGTTCTCGGTGCCCGACGACTACCAGGTGATCCTGGGCAATGGGGGCACCACCGCCTTCTGGGACGCTGCCGCCCTGGGGTTGGTGCGCGAACGCGCGCAGCACCTGACCTACGGCGAGTTCTCCGCCAAGTTCGCCACGGTCACCAGGAAGGCGCCGTTCCTGGCCGACCCGGTCGTCCTCGCCGCCGACCCCGGCGACGCCCCCGAGAATGCCGCGAACCCCGACGTGGACGTGTACGCCTGGGCGCACAACGAGACCTCTACCGGGGTGGCGGTCCCGGTCACCCGGCCGAGCGGGGCCACCGACGACCAGCTGGTGCTGATCGACGCGACGTCCGGGGCGGGTGGCCTGCCGGTCGACATCGCCGAGGCCGACGTCTACTACTTCGCGCCGCAGAAGGTGTTTGCCTCGGACGGGGGGCTGTGGATCGCGGTCGCCTCGCCGGCCGCGCTGGACCGGATCGCCGAGATCGCCGCCACGGATCGGTGGATCCCCGAGTTCCTGTCCGTCGCCACCGCGCTGGACAACTCGACCAAGGACCAGACGCTGAATACGCCGGCGGTCGCGACCCTGTTCCTGCTGGCCGACCAGCTCGACTGGCTGAACGGCCAGGGCGGCCTGGAGTGGGCCACCAAGCGCACCCAGGACTCGTCGTCCCGGCTGTACGACTGGGCGCGGGAGCGCGAGTTCACCACCCCGTTCGTGGCCCGTCCGGAGCTGCGCTCGCAGGTAGTCGGCACGATCGACTTCGCCGATTCGGTCGACGCCGCTGCGGTGGCAAAGGCGTTGCGGGCAAACGGGATCGTGGACACCGAGCCGTACCGCAAGCTTGGCCGCAACCAGCTGCGGATCGGCATGTTCCCGGCCGTCGAACCCGACGACGTCTCGGCCCTGACCGCCTGCATCGACTACGTCGTGGAGCGGCTGCGGTAGCCCGACCTCGTCGTGGCCCGGCGCGCCTGGACGGGTCGGCCGCGCCCGCGCGATAGCGTCCCCGATGACGCTTGAACAGTGCTGCGGGGAGGAGACACCGATGCGCGCGCTTCGGGTCCTGGGGATGGCCGAGGACGGCGAGAACCTGCTCTGCGAAGACACGGTGACCGGTGAGGTGTTCTCGCTACGGTCCGACGAGCGGTTGCGGGCGGCGGCCCGCGGCGAGTTGAAGGGCACCGGCCGGCGGTCCGTCGAAACCGACCCGCAGCTGCGCCCCCGGGAGATCCAGGCCCGGATTCGCGCCGGCAAGACCGTCGCCGAAGTCGCCGCGGAAGCGGTGACCAGCGTGTCCCGGATCGAGAGCTACGCCTACCCGGTCATGCTGGAACGGCGGAGCATGGCGGACAAGGCGCGGGCCGCGCATCCCATGGTCGACGGCAACCCGACCCGCAAGACGCTCGAGGAGCTGGTGTCCGCCACGCTGCGGCAACGCGGACACGCCGACGGGATGCGGTGGGACGCCTATCGGCCCGACGACGCCGGGTGGGTCGTCGCGGTGCACTGGCAGGCGGGGCGCAGTGACAACCACGCCACCTGGGAGATCCACACCGGCACCCGGACGAACACCTTGCGCGCCCGGGACGAGGCCGCCCGCGAGTTGCTCGACCCGTCGCCACGGCCGCTGCGGACGATCGCCGAACCCGGCGGTGAACCGGCCCGTACCGAGGACACGACGCCGCTCGACCAGGTGTTCGGCACCCCGGCCGGGTCCGTGACCGGCGCCGCCGACGCGCGCATCCCGGAGGCGAGCCGGCATCCGGCGGGCACTCGTCGTCCGGTCGAGCAGAGTCCGGCGGTCGAGGCCGCGCCCGCGCCGGGAACCTCCGTGGCCGCGGCCGCCTCGGCCGAGGCGCCCCACCGGGAATCAGAACCCGCGCCCAGCCACCGTCCCGCGGAACTGACCGGCACCGACCAGGCGCCGCGGCCGACCCGTCGGGGTCAGCGGCCGGTCATGCCGGGCTGGGAGGACGTGCTGCTGGGCGGCCACTCCAAGGGCTGACCGGGCTCCGGGCCGGCGGGCCGGATCCACCGGCCGCCCGGCGCCGTCATGACCTGGGCGAACACCGCCAGCGTGGCGATCACCGCCAGGAACTCCAGGAACGAGACGAGCGCCAGCGGCACGGGTGTGGTCCGCCACAGGAACGGGACGTAGGCCAGCAGCGAACTCGCCGACACCGCGAGGGCGACCGGCCAGAACCGCCGGACGTAGAACGCAGCCACGATCGTCGTCACGTCGGCGAGGTAGAAGTACCGCTCATGCATCTGCGGCAGGAAGAACGGGACGGCCAGCACCGTCGCGGCGGCCAGCAGCACGATCTGCGGCTCGGCCAGCGGCCGTCGCCGCCAGCACACCAGCGCCAACGCGACGATCAGCAGGCCGGCGATCACCAGCCCGAGCACGAGCCAGGCCACCGAGCCGCCGACCCATTGGAACACCGTCGGGCCGTTCTGGGTCCAGGTGCCCAGTCCACCGGCCGTCGATGCGCTCCCCGGGCCGCCATCTATTCCGCCGCCACCTGTGACGCCGCCGCCCCTCGCGCCACCGAATTGGCCGAACCCCGCAGTGTTCCCACCGCCGGTCACCTGGTCGGGGTACACCATCAGCAGGCTGCGCCAGGTGCGGCCGGCCAGCGCGGCCGGCAACAGCATCACGATGAAAGTGCCCGGAACGGCAAGCAGGGCGAGCAGCCGATGCCGGTTGACCACCATCACGATCAGTAGCACCGGCAGGAAGAAGACGGCCTGCAGCTTGAACGACAGGGCCAGGCCGACGAACACGCATGCCCACCACGGCCGGCCGCGCAGCAGGAAGTACAGGCTGCCCAGGCAGAACGCGGCGTAGATCGAGTCGCACTGGCCCCAGTAACCGCTGTTGATCGCCACCGTCGGCGCGAACAGCACGACGGCGAAGGCGAGCACGGCCGCCCACGTCGAGAATCGGCGACGCACGATCAACGCGGCGAACCCGGCGAGCACGACGTCGAAGACGATCGACACCAGCTTGATCGCGACGATCTTCGGCAGCGGCAGGTAGGTCACCGCCGCCAGCAGGTACAGATACGGCGGGTTGTAGTTGCCGATCTCCTGCCCGACGGCCGGCAGCCCGCCGCCGGCGACGAGGGCGTCGTACCAAGGGCTCAGGAAGGTCCGGTAGTCGTTGGTCACCTCGTCGACGAAGGCGAACCGGAGGGCGGCGGCGGCGCACACCGCGACGAGCACGGCCATGGTCACGGCGGCGGTCGTCACGGGCGCCCGGCTCGGTCGGCGCTTCCTCGGCCCGGGTGGGCGCCGACCGCGGTCGGCCGGTTTGATCCGGTTGGTCATCACTCTGATCCGGTTGGTCACAACAGAGAACCCCTTGAACGCGGCGAGCATCACGCCAAGGGTGGCCGAGGCGGCTGTGACCAGCCCCAGAAATGGCCGAACCGCCGGATCGGCGACCCCGGCTAGGGGAGCGTTATCCGGCGGCCCGGAGGCCGGCTGTCCACACTCGGCGCGAGCGGGCACCCGGCGATGGGCCGTGCGTCGGCTGGACGGCGGGCGGCCCGTGGCGAGTCACCATCTCGGTGACCCAGGTCACAAGATACGCCCATCCCCCATCCGAATGGAATCCCTGGCGTGAACGGAATCCCCCGGTGTGCACGCTCCGCTCTCGTGGTGCGATCGGGAGCAGCCGGCTGTTCCGCGGGCCTGCCGGAACGAGCCTCACCCGAGCCCTCGCCCGTCGATGCGCGGAACATCCACACGCCCAGAGCCGGCCGATGTTCCGCAGCTGCCCCGAACCAGCCCCACCCAAGCCCGCCGACCGCTCCACCCGCAGACCCGCGGAACATACGCGCGCCCAGAGCAAGCCAAGGTTCCGCGACCGCCCCACCCGAGCCCGCACCCGCAGACCCGCGGAACATCCACACGCCCAAAGCAAGCCAAGGTTCCGCAGCCCGCCGGAACCAGACCGCCCGAACCCGCCCCACCCGAGCCAACGCTCCACACCGGCTCAGCGAGGCGCGGCCGCAGCCACCTCGACCCGGGACCGCAGGCCGGTTTTCTCCAGTATGTGCGACACGTGCGATTGCACGGTGCGTGGCGAGACGTACAACCGCGCCGCGATCTCCCGGTTGGTCAGCCCGTCGCAGATCAGGTCGGTGATCCGCCGTTCGGTGGCAGTCAGGCTGTCCCACCCGCTGGCCTGGGTCCGGTGCGCGCGCCGGGAGCCGCGGCGCACCCCGTGGGCCCGCATCCGGGCGAGCAGCCGATCCCGGTCGACGGTGGACCGCAACCGCTCGTACCCGGCGATCGCCTCTTCCATGGCGGCCACCGCGCCCGTCCGGTCCCCGGCGGCCGCGGCCGCGCAGGCCAGTTCCTCCTGGGCGTGCATCACCCGCCCGGCCAGCCCCCGGGCCACGAAAAGGGCATGGGCCCGCTCGATCTCGGCCGGATCGGCGCGGGCGGCCCCACGGACCAGCTCGAGGACACCGGGCGGTCGCTGCGCGGCCGGCAACCGCTCCACGTCCTGCACCACCTGGTCGACCAGCGCCGGGCGCAGGCCGATCAGGCCGAGCCGCACGACGTCGATGGCGTACTCGACCCCGCCCAGGCCCGGCTGGGTGCGTACCCGCGTCCAGTAGGCCTCGGCGAGGTCCGCGGCGGCGTCGAGCGCACCCTCCGCCTCCAGGATCGACATCTCGGCCAGATCCACGTCCCCCCGACCGAATTGGTCGGGGAACCGGCGAGATCGGTACTCGTCCAACCGTTTGCGGGCCGCCCGCACGAGCCCGCGGCGGGCGTCGATGTCGACGCGCTCGCCCACCGTGACGGAAACCCAGCCGGTTCCGGTCTCCTCCGCCACCTCCAGCGCGGCGTCGGCCTCGGCCACCGCCCCGTCCCAGTCGCCGGCCGCCCACGCCGCTCCGGACGCCACGAAACCGAGAAACGGATAGACCCAGGGGCTGTTCGTCCGGGCCGCGATGGCCCGGGCCCGGACCAGTTCGTCCGCCGCCGCGGCGGGTCCGTCGACATCCAGCCGGAACAGCGACGGCCAGACCATGTAGGTGCTGATGGTCGTCGGATCCGGATCCTCGAACAGATCGGGGCGCCGCAGCAGGATCTCCCCGAAGATCTCCTGCGCACGGCGGCTGTCCCCCTGCACGTGGGCGAACACCGCCGCGGTCAGCAGCAGCGTGCACTCGGCCATCGGGTCGGCGACCGCCCGCGCATCGGCGATCATCGCATCGAGGTCACCCAGCAGGCCGAACCGGCCGCCCAGCAACAACAACCACTGCCGCTGCGCCTCCAGCCCGCGCCGCACCACGGCCGGCAACCGTTCGATGGCCAGGGTTCGGCCCATGCTGATCAGCGCGCCGTCCACGTCGGCCCGGTTGATCTGCGACGTGATCAGCACCCGTTGCAGTCCGGCGGCGACCTCGGGGTTGCGCACCCCGCCGATCCGCTCCAGCACCAGCCGCTCGGCGGCTGACCCGCGGCCCGCACGGAACAGCTCGCCCGCCCGCCGCAGCAGCAGCTGCTCGGCCTCCGGATCCTCGCGGTCGGTCAGCCCTTCGGCGACCTCCAGCAAATCGATCGTCACCTCGGGGGCGAATTGCCCGCTGGCCTCGACCGCCGCGTTCAGCGCGGCCAGCAGCTCCCGATCCGGGCCCGGGTCGCTGCGCGGGGCCTTGGCCTGCAGCAGGTGCTCGGCCACCAGGGCGGGCCCGGCGTCGCGCCCGGTGAGCACGGCCGCGACCCGGCGATGCATGCGGCGCCGCGCACCGTCCGGCAGCGCGGAATAGCTCGCCTCCCGGTACAGGTCGTGCGCGAAATCGACGACGGTCGGACCGACGTCACCACCCAGGCCCGGCTCCCCGGCGACCACGCCGGACCGCACCGCCCGGCCCAGGGCCGGCGCCAGCGCGTCCGGCGAGCTGTACAACGCCTCCGCCAGGTCGGACACCGTGGCCGCGGTGCCCCACACCGCCAGCGCGGACAACAGCTCGGTGGCCGTCTCGTCCAGCGCCTGCAGATGGCTGCCGATCAACGCGTCGAGCGCGGCCCCGCGCGGCACGGCTTCCGAACCGATCTCCGCGCGGTCGGTCCCGACGTGCCGCAGGCCGTCGGTGCTTTCCAGTTCCCGCAGCAATTCGGTGACGAACAGCGGATTGCCGCCGCCGGCGTCCAACGCCGCCCGCAGCCGCGGCCCGGGCCAGCGGCCGGTCCGGTCGAAGACCAGCCGCTCGGTCATCATCCGGTCCATCGGCGGCAGGTCCAGGATGGTCGCCACCTGGCGCATCAGCAGGTCCAGCTGGTCGGAAAGCGGATACGGCCGGGCGGACAGCACCACGCTCAGCGGCAGTGACCGGCTGGCCCAGACCAACCGGCGCAGCCCGGCCAGCGAGGCTGCGTCCGCGTAGTGCGCATCGTCGACCCAGACGACGACCGGATCGACGGCGCATCGCTCGTCGATCCGGTCGAAGACCACGTCCGCCGGGTCCTCTCCGGGCGGTACCGGGCCGGTCAGTTGGCCCAGCACGGCGAACGGTTCGTTGCGCCGGCGATGGTCGCCGGCGGCCCGCAGCGAGACGATCGCGGCGTCGTCCAGGACCGACCGCACCAGGTGGCTCTTGCCCATGCCGGCCGGGCCGACGAGGCAGACGCTGGCGCCGACGTGGTCGGTGCCCGCCACCTCGAGGACCGACCGGAGCGCCTGGGCGACCGCGGCCCGGTCCGCGGCGACCATGGTGTCACTGCTGCCGGGCATCGAGTCAGCGTAGCCAGGCGACTACCGCCTGGCTCAGCTGACGGCCGGCGCGGTCGAGCTCGGCGCCAGGTGCTGCTCGCGGGCCCGGTCCGGATACCGCACGGTGAACTTGATCATGAAGACGATCACCGCGATCGGCACCACCCAGTTCAGCAGCAGTTCGCCGATGCCGGGCGTGGCGACGTCCGCGCTGTACAGGTCCAGCGCCGCCACCAGCAGGCTGCAGACGCCCGTCACGGCGATCGCCAGGCCCCAGGCCGCGCTGAGCACCCGGTTGATCTTCGTGAACGTCGGCGAACCCCAATAGGCCTTCGGCGTGGACTGTTTGGCGAACCGCTCGGTGAACGGCGCGAAAGGCACCAGGGCAAGGATGAACACCCCCAGGAACAGTCCGACGCCGGGCACCGCCCAGTCGTACAGCCAGGCGTCGACGTCCGGGCCACCGACGAAGCCGACGACGGTGATCGCCGCGAGCGGCAGCAGCATCCCGACGTTCAGCACGCTCGGCGGCCAGAACGGACGCTGCGTCGCCATCGTCACCACCACGAGCACCACGCCGACCAAGGCGCTCCAGGCGACCGCGTCGGCGGCGATCCGATGAGCGATGAACGCGAAGGCGATCCACGGAATGAAGCCGAGGACGACGGAGACCGGTTTCATGGCAAGGCCTTTCCGGGAACGAGAAGCTGGGGTCGATGTGGTCAGCTCGCCGGCAGCCGGTCGGCCAGCCAGTCGAGCATCTGCTTGTTCGTCAGCTGGCGCCCCAGCGGCTGGCAGTGCCAGTTGGCGCCCTGTTCCCGGGTGAACTCCAGGATCCGCTTCTCGCCGGGGAGCGCGTCGAACAGCTGCCGACTCTGCCCCGGCCAGAACTGCTCGTCCTGCGGATCGGTGATCAGCAGCGGGGTGCCGATCTGTCCGACCACCTCTCCCAGGTGGTACTTGGTCACCTCGGTGAACACGTCGAACGGGTCACGCATCCCGTACGGCCGGGCCCGGAAGTCGAAGGTGCGCTGGGCGTCCGGGTCGTCGCCCAGCTGCTCCAGGTAGCCGTCGAAGGTGGCCTTGTCCCCGCTGCGCAGCAGCGCGATCATCTCCGGCGGCAGATGGCCCAGCCAGGATGTCGACACGTCCATCACGCCGGGATCGACGACGGCGGCGACGAAGCGGTGTTCGAAGGCGAGCGCGCGCGGCAGCCAGTACCCGGCCTGGCTGACGCCGTAGGCGACCAGCGCGGCGGCATCGACATCGGACCGCGCGACCAGCGCGTCGACCACCGGGGTGAGCACCGCCTCCCAGTCCGGACGGAAGGTGACGCCGCGCTGAAAGAGCATCGATTGCTGGCCGGGCCCGTCGTACAGGAAGACGTTCCAGCCGCGGTCGAGCGCGTCCGCGGCGCCGTGGGCGATCAGCGCGGGCAGGGAGCCGTCGCTGCCGTTGGTGATGACCAGGGTGGGCCGCCGAGTACCGCTGCGGTCCGGCCGCAGCAGGTAGCCCGGCAGGGTGGTGTCCTCGTACGGCACCTCCACCCGCACGAAGGCACCGGCACCGGCGTCGACGTAGCCCTCCCAGCACCGGCGATGGGCGGCGAAGGTGGGGTCGAGCACCGACTGGTCGGCCAGCCCGTCCAGCGCGCCCAGGGCCAGGGCGTAGTAGTCGGCGGCGGCCAGGTAGGCCCACCCGGCGGTGGTCCGATGCCCGTCGGCCGCCGCGCGGTCCGCCCGGTCGGTCAACGTGCGGGCGATGGCCGACCACTGGTCGAACCACGCCTGCGGCCGCCGTCACCGATCCGATCCAGCGTCGCCAGCACCAGGCCGACGTCGCCGATGCCGCACGCCGCCCGGCCCACCGCGCAACGCGCCTCGAAGTCGAATCCACTGTCCTTGCTGAAGGTCCCCGCCCCGGTCCACGTCATGTCCGCTCCCTTGATCGATCGGGCCGGCGGTCCACCGGGCCGGCTCGACGTCGATCCTGTCCCCGGGTCCGCGCGAAGACATCCGCACAGTGGCGGATATCAGCCGATCGAGCATCGCGTGGGTCGGCGGATCAGCCTGGTGACACCGTGTGTCAGGCCGGTGACACGGCTGAGTCAGGCCGCCGAGAGCATGACCACGGCGGCGATCCAGCCGCCGACCACGCCGACGGCGGCACCCGCCGCGAACCAGCGCAGCACCGGCACCCCCCGGCAGAGCCACATGGCGGGCGCGAGTCCGGCCGCGACCAGCACGTTCAGCGCGATCGCGAGCACCGGGCGGCCGGCCAGGCCCGCGGACAGCACCCAGACCGCGACTCCGGCCAGCACCGCGGCGAACGCGGCCAGCGGAAGACCGGTCGCCCAGGGCGGCCCCTCGCCGGAGCCACGCCACTCGGCAACCCACGCCCAGTCCCGGGACTCGTCCTCGGCGACCTCAGCGGCCGGATCGTCCACCGCTGGCCCGGCCACGGGTTCCCCGGCCGTCTCGGCACCGGTGCCGGCGCCTGTGTCGGTACCGGCGCCGGTCTCGCGACCGGTGGCGTTGTCGGCGTCGGTCACCAGGCGGAGCCGGAGCCGGCGAGCCGCTCCGTCCGTTGCCCCGGACGTGTCGGCGGCGTCGGAGTCATCGGTCATCCGGTCACCGGGCCCGGTTCGGACGGCGGAACGGCCTGCGCACCCGCCCAGTCTGCCGCAGCGACCGGCCTGGCGGGACTCGGCGGCGCGGTGTCGGCGACGTCCGGGGTGGGCAACGCGGCGAAGGCGATGGCCGCGGCGGTGGCCACGTTGAGCGAGTCGATCCCGCGATGCATCGGGATGCGGACGCGCAGGTCCGCTGCCCGTAACGCGGCCTCGGTCAGGCCGTGCCCCTCGGACCCGACGAGCAGCGCGACCCGCCCGGTCAGCCGGGCCTGCGCCAGCCGGCACTCCCCCGCCGGGCTGAGCGCGACGATCTGAAACCCGTTGCGGTGCAGCAGGTCGATGCCCTCGGCGAGCCACGGCAGCGGAGCGAACGGCAGCTGCAGCACGGTGCCCATCGACACCCGCACGCTGCGCCGGTACAGCGGGTCGGCGCAGCCCGGCGCCAGCAGGACCGCCCCGATTCCGAGCCCGGCCGCGTTGCGGAAAATCGAGCCGAGGTTCTCGTGATCGCCGACGCTCTCCAGCACGGCCACCGATCGCAGGCCGGGAAGCAGCCGCTGCGCGGACGGGAACGGGATGCGATCCGCGGTGGCCAACACCCCCCGGTTCAGGTGGAATCCGACGACCCGGGCCATCAGGTCGGCGTCGACCACGTAGTAGGGCGCATCCGACCCGGCCAGGTCGTCGGCCAGCTCGTGGTATCGGCGGGACACGCCCAGCAACGCGCGCAGCGGGTAGGTCGAGGCCAGCAGGCGGCGCACCACGACCGGGCCCTCGGCGATGACCAGACCCCGCCCGCCCGGCCGGTCCGGCCGGCGATCGGCGCGAGTCAGGTCGCGGAAGTCCGCCAGCCTGGCGTCGTCCTCGTCGGTGATCTCGATGCGCGGACTCACCGGGCTATCCTGCCCGGCCCGTCCCGCCGACCTTCCACTGGCCGGGAACGCGTTGCCGGACGGGCGGTTCCGCGACCCGGCCGACCGCCCGGCGGGTCCGCGGCCGGTGCCGGCCGCAGTGACCGACATCACAAAATGTGACGGTCGTCACATAGCAGCCCTGTTCGTTAGCCGGTTAGCCACCCGACTGCTAACTTGCAAACCGAGAGTTAACCGGGAGTCACCGACGACGACCGCCTGGCGAGGAGACGGCTATGCGTAGCACCGACACGGCGCCGCCGCACCGGTCGGCGCATTTCCGGGTATTCGCGGCCGGACCTACAGATCACCTTTCGTCCGATGCCTGACGATGTGGCCGATTTTCGGTGGACCGTGAAAGCCGCCGCGCGACACGGAGCGCGCGCCATGGCTCCGACCAGTGAGAACAGCACCTAGGCTGGATTTGATGACCCATTCATGGTCCGAGTCGATGTCGCTCGGGGAGATGATTCGCCGGCAGCGGGAAATGGCCGCGCTGCCGATGCGGCAACTCGCCGCAATGGCGGGCATCTCGAATCCCTACCTGTCCCAGATCGAGCGCGGGTTGCGGGATCCGTCGGACCAGGTTCTCAGCGCGATCGCCGACTCGCTGCAGATGTCGGCCGACTCGCTGCGTCCTCCGGCGCCCGAACCGGATCTGGACACCGACCCGCCCGCGGTGGTCAGCGCGATACGCGCCGACCCGGATCTGACCGCACAGCAGCGCAAAGCGCTCGAGGAGTCGTACCTGGCATTCCGACAGGTGACCAACGAACGTCGCCGGATCAGGGGACGCCGCAACGGCGTCGCCCAGACTGACGAGGCCCCCACCGCCGACCGAGGAGAAGCCACATGACCGCTGCGGACGCCAAACCGCTGGATCTGTCCTGGGACGAGGTGGGCCCCAAGCCGAAGCCGGAGCCGACGCTGGAGGCCTCGCCCTGGGACGAACTCGACCGGCGGGTGCGGGCGAGCATCTCCGAGGTTCTCAGCCGGGCCGAGCACCACTTCTCCAACACCCCGCTGGGCCGGTTGGATGCGGTGGCCGCGATTCCGGCGTTCACCCGCACCGCTCTCGCCCTGGCCACCGAGCCCAACCTGGCGCTGCAGGTCGGCACCAAGTACGCCACCGCCATCCTGCGCGCCTGGGTGACCGCCGGCGCCCGGGCCGTCGGCGCCGAGGTCGACGGGCCGGTTCCGGAGAAGCGCGACAAGCGGTTCGCCGACCCCGCGTGGAAGGACAACGCGGCGTTCTGGTTGCTCCGTCAGGAATACGAACTCTGGGAGCAGGCCCTCGAGGAGCTGGTCGAGGGCGCTCCGATCGACGACGAACTGCGGGTCAAGGTCGCGTTCCTGACCCAGGCCATGGTGGACGCGCTCGCGCCCACCAACTCGTTCGCCACGAACCCGGACGCCATGCGCCGGGCCATCGAGACCGGCGGCCGGTCGGTGGTCAAGGGCGCGCAGAACTTCCTGCAGGACCTCGCCGAGAACGAGGGGATGCCGCAGCAGTACCGCAAGGGCGTGTACGAGGTCGGCCGGAACCTCGGCGTCACCCCCGGCAAGGTCGTGTTCCGCAACGACCTGATGGAGCTGATCCAGTACAGCCCGACCACCGAGCAGGTGTTCGAGATCCCGCTGCTGTTCAGCCCGCCGTGGATCAACAAGTACTACATCATGGACCTGGCGCCCGGTCGCAGCCTGGTGCAGTGGGCGGTCGATCACGGCCACACCGTGTTCCTGATCAGCTACCGCAACCCGGACGAGTCGATGCGCTCGGTGCGGATGGACGACTACCTGCTCTCCGGACCGATCACCGCCCTGGACGTGATCAGCGAGATCACCGGCCAGGAGAAGGTCAACCTGCTCGGGTTGTGTCTGGGCGGCACGCTGACCATGATCACGCTGGCCTACCTGGACGCGATCGGCAAGGAGCGCATCAACAACGCCACGTTCCTGAACACGCTGACCGACTTCTCCATGCCCGGCGCGCTCGGCGTGTTCACCGACGAGGTCAGCGTCACCAAGCTCGAGCAGCAGATGAACCAGACCGGTTTCCTGCCCGCCGACAACATGGCCAAGACGTTCAACCTGATGCGCGGCAACGACCTGATCTGGCACTACGTGGTCAACAACTGGATGAAGGGCGAGGAACCTCCGGCCTTCGACCTGCTGACCTGGAACGCCGACTCGACCCGGATGCCGGCCGTCATGCACTCGTTCTACCTGCGCTCCTGCTACCTGAAGAACCAGCTGGCCCTCGGCGTGATGGAGGTCGACGGCCAGACGCTGAACATGAAGTCCGTCGACCAGGATCTGTACTTCCTGGCCGCGGAGCAGGACCACATCGCCCCCTGGCGCAGCTCCTACAAGGGCGCCCGGATTCCTACCGGCAACGTGCGGTTCGTGCTGTCCAATTCCGGTCACATCGCCGGCATCGTGAACCCGCCGAATCCCAAGTCCAAGCATTGGGTCGCCGACCTGGCCGAACTGCCGGAGAACCCGGACGAATGGCTGGCCGCGGCGACGATGAAGCCGATCACCTGGTGGGAGGACTGGGCGTCCTGGATCTCCGAGCGGGCCGGCGACAAGATCGCCCCGCCGCCGATGGGTGGGGACAAGCACCCGCCGCTCGGCGACGCGCCCGGGACTTATGTCTTCGGTAAGTAGTCGTTCACCACGCACCGGATCCGGCGCGGGCACTATTCTCAGGTCCGCGTTGTCGCTGCGGCTTGCCGAGGCGCCCCGCACCACTCCCGTCCGTCCACCCCTCGACCCAGAAAGTCAGGTATCAAGCACGTGCCAGCGAAATACAGCGTGTCCAAGGCGGTCATCACCGGTGGAGCCCAGGGCTTGGGGGCCGTCATCGGCCGGCGGTTGGCGAGCGAAGGCATGGCCGTCAGCCTCCTGGACATGAACGAGACCGGAGCCAAGGAGACCGCGGAGCAGCTCTCCGCTGAGACCGGGAGCCCGGTCTACGGCTTCAAGTGCGATGTCACCGACCGGGCACAGCTGCGCGAGGCCTGGCAGCAGGCCGCGGACGCGATGGGTGGTCTGGACACCTACATCGGCAACGCCGGCATCACCCGGGACAAGATGTTCCACAAGCTGACCGACGACGACTGGGATCTGGTCATCAAGGTCAACCTGACCGGCGTCTTCGAGGGTCTGCGCGCGTCCGCCCCGTGGCTGCGGACCGAGGGCCCCGGCCGGGTCGTGCTGATCTCGTCGGTGGTCGCCAAGATGGGAAACCTGGGCCAGATGAACTACATCGCGGCGAAGGCGGGCGTGATCGGCCTGGTGCGTTCCGGCGCGACCGAGCTCGCCCGGTTCGGCACCACGGTGAACGGGATCCGTCCCGGCTTCATCGAGACCGCGATGACCAAGGCGATGCCGGAGGCCGCGCAGGCCAAGATGGCCGAGAACCCGCTGGGCCGGGCCGGGCAGCCGGAAGACATCGCCGGTGCCGTCGCGTACCTGGTGTCGGACGACGCGTCATTCGTCACCGGCCACGTCATCGACGTCAACGGCGGCCTGGACATGTAGTTCCGGCCGGCAGGTCCTTCCCGGAACAGCCGTCCCAGGCGGGCCTTTCCGTGCGCCGACTTGCCTCACATGCAGGTTCGGAGGGGCTCCGAACCTGCATGTGAGGCAAGTCGGCGTGGGCTTGAGCACGGCAATGTGGATGGATTGTGGACAGGTCCTCCGGGGGATCGCGAAGCCGCCACGATGGGCGCATGCCCCCGCGTCAGGAACTGCCCGACTGGCTGCGCGCCCAGCCGTTCACTCCGTTCGACCACTCGCTCAAACGGGGACGGATGTCCGGGCCGGACCTGGTGCCGATGTTCCACGGGGTGCGCACGGTCGTCGGCGGCCCCGGGGACTGGCGGGGGCTGCCGGACGATGAGGCACTACGGGTCCGGTGCCACGCGCTCCTGCGGGTCGCCCCGTTCGGCACGTTCTTCGGCGGTATCACCGCGGCCCGCCTGTGGGGGCTCCCGTTGCCGCTGGGGCGTCTGCAGGAGGATTGCCTGCACACCGTCGTCTGGTACCCCGACCAGGCCGCCAACCGGCCCGGCGTGATCGGGCGGCAGATCAACGACTGCGACGCTCATCGGATCGAGATCGACGGCCTGCCGACCATCGACCTGCCCACGCTGTTCTGTCACCTCGGAATGCTGCTCAGCGAGCCGGATCTGGTGGCGGTCGGGGACGCGATGATTCTGCGGCCGGTGGTTCCGTCCGACGGTCCGCCACGGCCCTTCACCACCGTCGAGGCCCTGCGCGAACGCGTTTCGCTGTACCGGGTTCGCGGCAAGCGGAGGGCCGTCCGCGCGCTGGAGCGGATGCGCCAAGGCGCCGAGTCGCGGCCGGAGACCCTGCTGCGCCTGCTGCTCGTGGAGGCCGGCTTCCCCGAGCCGGAACTCAATGTCCGACTCTATGACCGGTTCGGCACCGAGTTGGCCCGGGTGGACATGCTGTTCCGTCAGTTCCGGGTCGTCGTGGAATACGACGGCGACCAGCACCGCACCGACCAGCGCCAGTTCGACCGCGACCTCGGCCGGCTCGATGATCTGGCCGCGCTCGGGTGGCGGGTCGTCCGGGTCGGTGGGCGATCGCTGTTCCGCGACCCCCAGGACGCGGTCAATCGAGTCCGACGCGCGCTCGTGGCCGGCGGCTGGAGCGGGTGAGGCGCCACCGACCGCGCCGACTTGCCTCACATGCAGGTTCGCAGCCCCTGGGAACATGCATGTGAGGCAAGTCGGCGCAAACGGACGGGTCAGCCGAAGGCGACCGCCGCGGCGTCGGAGCCGGTCTCGCCGGGCTCGGACGGCTTGGCCTCGACGATCGCGACGTCCTCGGTGGCGCTGACCACGACGGACGGGTCGATGGTCATGATCGTGTAGCCGCCCACCGACCCGGCGCCGAAGCCCGGGGCGAAGATCTTGGTCGGCTTGCTGATCACGCCGTCGGCGACCGCGTCGGCGATGGCGATCGGGATGCTCGCCGACGAGGTGTTCCCGGCCCGCTCGATGTCGAAGTAGATCAGGTCCGGCGACAGGCCCGCCTTCTCCGCCAGCTGGATCACCATCGTCTTGTTGGCCTGGTGCGGCACCACCAACTCGACCATGTCCCAGGCGGACTTCTTCTCGCCCAGCGGGTCCGCCGTCTGCTCCAACTCATTGATCATCTGCGCCAGGTACCGGCCGGCCAGGGCCTTCACCTCGGGCCCGAACACGGTGATGTTGTTGTCGAACGCGGCATTGGGCCAGATGATCGAGTTGACCTGACTGACCGGGCCACCGGCGTAGGAGTTCATCAGGTCGATGTCCGAGTCCTCGCCCTCGGCGGCCGGGGCCAGCACGAACGCCGCCGCGCCGTCACCGAAGATCATCCGGGACGGCCGGACCGTGCCGATCTTGTCGGAGAACTTCTCCCCGCAGACCAGCAGCACCGGCCGCTCGACCTCCTGCAGCAGCCGGATGCACTCGGACAGCCCGTACGGCAGCCCGGCGCACGCCGCGGTGATGTCCGCGGACATGTGGGTCTGGTGCATGCCCAGCTGACCGGACAGCCAGGTGCCCATCGACGGCATGGCACGGGGGTTGGTGCAGGAGCAGAAGACGACCGCGCCGATCTCCTCGGGCTCCCGGCCGGCTCGCTTGAGCGCGGCCTTGGCGGCATCCAGGGACAGCTCGTCCAGCCCTCGCTTGGAGTACATGCGGGTCTCGATGCCGGTCTTGTAGCTGATCTCGTCGGCCGTCATCGGCGACCAGCAGTACGCCGTGTTCCGGATGAGATCATCGTTGGAACAGAGGATCTCGCCGCGGACGACGGCCAGCGACTCGATCTTCGGCAGCACCTTGAAGTGCTTGCGGATGTCGATCGCCGGGTACGGCCGGACCGGCTGCTTGGTCTCGATCTCCGGCGCGTAGGAGGCGACCCGAGGGCCGATATTGGCCCGCGGCGCACCCTTCACCGAGTCCAGGAAGCGCTCCACCTCGGCGGTCTTCGGTTTGAGCAACACCACCACGTCGTCCGGCTGCAGGTCGCCGAGCGCGGTCAGCGTCACCGCGGAGCGGTCCCACAGGTACTGGTTGTGCAGCACCATGGCCCAGCGACGCAGCGCCTCGAGTTCGGCCACGTCCTCCTGAGCGTCCACGATGTCGGCGAACGTGTACGCCGGGTAGTCCGGGTCGAAGTTGCCCAGCTGCCAGGTCAGCTGGGTGGTGTCGGCGAGCGACTCGGCGACCGTCGGCTGGACGGCCACGAGCGCGCTCGCGTGGTGCTGGCGGTTGCTGAAGATGTCGAACAGCGTGTCCCAGATCGCCTGCTCGGTCTCGGCGTCGCCCGCCGACGGCAAATCGGCCCAGGCCTGCGCGACCGCGCTGACCTTCTTCTCCTTGTCCAGCCACGGCACCACCACCGGCAGGTAGATGTTGGTGCGGTTGCGCGGCACGTCCCGCCAGCGGGTCGGCACCTTTTCGTACATGGTCATCGCGAACCGGTTGACCCAGAACAGGTTCAGCGCGATGTCCCGCATCAGGTGGGTGCGGTCCTTGTATTTGTCGGCCGCGATCCGCTCGCCGATCTCGGTGCCGGACGGCGCCTTGGTCTCGAAGTCCCGCCGAATCACCTGATCCAGCTGCTGCTCGGTTTCGATGACCGAGAAGTCCAGATCCGGGATGAAATTGGAGGGGAAGACCAGGCGATTGTGGCGATTGATGACGAACGGCTGCATGCCGCGCTCCTTCTGCCGTCGACGGATACCGGACGATGCCTGTGGCGCAGTTCCCAGCGACGCGACCGTCGAGTCCGGGTCGCCGGAAAACCCGCCGCCCATCCTCCCGCAACGCCGGATCTCGCGCTCCCCCACCCACGACTCACCGACCGTGACGAAGCACGTCACACTGGGCCACCGGGCCGGTCCGCGACGGCTGGGCCAGAATCGGCGGACCAGATCGCACTCGCCACCGGGAGGTTGACCGCCATGACCGCTGCTCAGGCAGCTGGCACCGCCGGGTTCGGTTCCAAGCTCGCGGGTCGGGTCGCGTTGGTCACCGGCGGCAGCCGGGGCATCGGCGCCGCGATCAGCCGCAGCCTGGCCAACCAGGGCGCAACGGTCGCCGCCGGCTACGGACGAGATGCCGAGCACGCCCAGGAGTTCCTCGCGCAGATCCGGGCCGAGGGCGTGAGCGGATCGATCCACCAGGGCAACATCGGGGTGGCCGACGACTGCCGGCGGGTGGTCCGCGAGGTGGTCGAGGAGCACGGCCGGCTGGACATCCTGATCAACAACGCGGGCATCACCATCGACAAGACGGTGCTGAACCTGACCGATTCGGACTGGGAGAAGGTGCTGGCGGTCAACCTGTCCGGTGCCTTCTTCCTGTCCCAGGAGGCGCTGAAGGGGATGGTGGAACGCGGTACCGGACGGATCATCAACGTCTCGTCGATCATCGGCGAGGTCGGCAACATCGGACAGGCGAACTACGCGGCGTCCAAATCCGGCCTGTTCGGCCTTACCAAGACGCTGGCCCGGGAGGCGGCGTTCATGCTGCACAAATCCGGACGCCTGGCGGGCAATCCGGTCGGCATCACGGTGAACACGGTGACGCCCGGGTACGTGGAGACCGAGATGATCGACACGGTGCCGCGGAAGGTGATCGACCGGATCATCGAGCAGATTCCGGTGCGCCGCTTCGCGCGGCCAGAGGAGATCGCCCGGGTCGTGCACTTCCTGGCCGCCGACACGTCCGGCTACATCACCGGCCAGGTCTGGGGCGTCAACGGCGGCATGGACATGTGAGACCGGCGGGCACGGCCCGGGTTCAGGTCACCGCAGCCTCAGCGACCGGAGCGCGGTTGCCCGCGTTGTCGCTGCCCTCGTCACTGCCGTCCGCATCGTCGTCGCTGTGCGCGGCCAATCGGTCGAGCAGCACGCTGGCCTTCGCCAGGACCTCCCGCTCCGCGTCGGTCATCGCGGCCAACTGCCGCTCCAACCACAGCTCCCGAGCCCTGATGTACTCCTGCAGCCTGTGCTCGCCCTCGTCGGTGATCCGTACCAGGACCTGACGACCGTCCCGCGGATTCTCCGTGCGTTGCACCAGTCCGAGCGATTCCAGGCCGGTGAGCACCCGGGTGATGGACGGCGGTCGCACCTGCTCCTTGGCCGCCAGATCACCGGCGGTGAGCGGACCCTCTCTCCAGATCACGCTCAGCGCGGACAGTTGGGTGAGGGTCAGCCCGTCGTTGGGGGTCTGCTGCCTGAGCCGCCGGGTGAGGCGATGAACGGCAAGGCGCAACTCGCCGGCGAGCGCATCGACGTCTGGCACGAAGGCCACGATAGCCCACGAACACGAGGAACCCGGACGAACAGGATCTTTCGGGCCGCCCGCAGGCCCCGCCTAAGCTGACCGTGTGTCGTCCCCACAGCGCCCATCCGACGGTGGGTACCAGCCACCGGCGCTGCCGCCGGTCACCACCGGGGTCGGGCACATCGCCGTACCCGGCACCGTCATCTGGCTGGTCGGCTTCGTCGTGCTGCTGTTCTTCATCCCGGAGTTGCAGCGCAACGACGCGATGATCTGGCTCTGGACCTGCCTGGCCGGGTTCGTCACCGGATTGCTGGGCCTGTCGGTCTACGCCTGGCAGCGCCGTTCGGCGCGCCTGGGCAAGCGATCAGCCAACCGGATGGCCCTGGACGAGCGGATCTGACCCAACCAGAGGATCTGACGGCGGCGACGTCATCCCACGCCGGCCTCGGCCAGCGCGATCAGGTCCTCGCCGGCGGCGGCGACGGCCAGGTGCCGCAGTGACCATCGGCCGGCCGCCCACGCCGCCACCCGACCCACCGAGCCGGCCGAACCGTCCGAGAAGAACCGACCGTCGGCGTGCCACCACCGCACCGGGGTCGGCTCGGCGCCGGCCGGCGCGACCCGCAGCGTCGCCACCACGGTGAGCGGCACCGTGCCCGGCTCGACGCCCACCGCCGCGCAGGCCCGCGTCCACCGCTGCGCCGCATCCGGGTCCGCCGGACCGGCCGCGTCCACCGAGCCCGGTCCGAGCGCCACGGAGACCAGCGGCAGGTCCAAGACCCGGGCGACGGCGGCCGGGTCGGGACCGCCGGGGACGAGCCGGCCGGCGTCGACGACCTGCAGCCACCAGGGCTCGTCGAGCACGAACGCCGATGCGGCGTCCAGCACTTCGCCGGTGAGGGTGCGGACGCCCGGCGGCAGATCGACCTCGGGACCGACCGTGCGGTCCAGCGCATCCACCACCGCCGCCGTCAGCCGAGCGACCCGCGCCGCGGTCATCCGCCGCTCGGGGTCGGCGAGCCGGTCCAACAGACCGGTGGGGTCGCCGGCGGCCGCCGCCGGCAAGCCGCCGCGGACGCCGATCCACTCGGCCAGGGTGGCGTCCAGGTCGATCGGCAGCGGGTCGTACAACGCGTCCAGGTCGGTGGCGGCCGGCAGCCGCCAGTGGCCAGGCGGGCGCCCGTCGATCAGCGCGTGGCGGGCGATCCACCAGCCGCTGTAGGACGGGCCCGCCGCGGTGGGCTGCAGGCAGGCCCGCGCCCGGGGGTCCCGCGCGATCAGCTCCAGCGCCTGCGGCCACCGGTCGCGGTCGACCAGGTCCAGGTCGGCCAGGACCGGGAACGGTCCGCCGGCCACCCCGGGCGTCAGCTCCGCCCATTCGTCCAACCCGGGCAGCCGGTCGGCGGCGGGATCGGCAGGGTCGGTGGGGTCGTCGACCGTGAGCACCGGGAACCCGTCCCGCACGCCGGCCCGGGTCAGGAGCTCGGCGCCGTAGCGCGCCGGCCAGCCGGGCCCCACCACGACCCGATCGATCTCGGGGTCGAGCACGTCCGCGGACCTCGCACCGGGCAGCAGCAGTT
This sequence comes from uncultured Actinomycetes bacterium, assembly GCA_964497705.1. Taxonomy (GTDB): domain Bacteria; phylum Actinomycetota; class Actinomycetes; order Mycobacteriales; family Nakamurellaceae; genus Nakamurella. The sequence continues at coordinate 253,105 of CAZCEH010000002.1, forward strand.
CGGCCGCCGGCCACGGATTGCCGTCCTCGTCGGTGAGCACCAGGTCCGCCAGCACGCCGCGGCCCGGGCCATCGGGATCGCCGCCGGCTTCGAGCAGGTCGAGGACGACGGTCCCGACGGCCGCCACCTCCTCGGGATCGAGGTCGACGTCCTCGAGGTCCTCGCGCAGCGCGCTCACCCGGTCGGCCAGGGCCGGGTCCGCCAGCAGCGCCGACGCCTCGGCCGGTGCCGCGCCCAGCCGGGCCAGCAGCGGGTGCGCCGCGTCCGGGTGGACCAGCCGCAGTCCGGGGACCACCGCGGCGATCCGGCCGGCCAGGGCGGCGTCGACGCCGGCTCCGTCGCCGGCGGGCAGCAGGCACCCGCGGGCACCGACCGACCGCCGGCCGCCGATCAACGGGACCGGCACGTCCGCCAGGTCGTCCGCCCGCGGTCCCGGCTCGGCCTCCGCGGCAGCCCGGTACACCGCACGCCAGTAGGCCGGTGGCCGGTCCAGCCCGGCCAGCGCCGCGCTGACCTCGGACCAGCCGAGCGTGGCGACCCCCAGCGGCCGCAGCACCGCGACCGCGGCCGATGGCTGCGGGCCGAGCAGGCCGGGAATCGCCTCGCCGAGCACCGCCGCACCGGCGGCGTCCACACCGGGCACCCGGCACGCGCGACCGGGCGTCACCCAGTCGCCGACGGCGGTACGCAGCAGCGGCGTCGACTCCACCCGCCGCACGATCTGCGCGCGCAGTGCCGCGTCGACAGGACCGGCAGGAAAGCCGGCGTCCGGCAACAGCCGCCACCGCAGATCCGGGTCGGCGCCCAGCACCAGATCGAGGTACACGTCCGCCGCCCGGGCCAGCAGGTGGTCGCACAGCGGGCCGGCCGCCAGCCGCCGCCGGGTGTCGTCCACGGGCAACGTGCCGACCAGGCGGGCCGGCAACGTGGTGGGCTCGTCGGTCGGCGTCGGCGCGCCGATGGTGTGCTCCCGCGGCTCGGCGTCCGTGAGGAGATCGCCGTCGACCGGCAGCACCCAGCGCAGCGTCCAGCGCGATCGGCCGCGCTGTTCGACCGGCCGGCCGGCGAGCAGGTCGGCGGGCAGCTCGCCCGAGCCGGTGACCACCCGGAACGTCGACGTCCGGTGACCGTCGTCGAGCGTCACCGTGCCGTCCGGCCCGACGATCCGGCGGACGACCCGGTCCGGCAGGTCGATCTCGGTGAGGTCCGGCAGGGCCCAGAACAGGTCCTCGAAGGTCTCCCGGTTCGCCAGGACGGCGGCGATCTCGGCGCGCGCGCCGTCCAGCAGGGGCAGCCGGACCTCCGTCGCGAACCCCGGTGGCGGCGGCTCCTCGCCGGGGTCGGTCGGCCAGGGCAGCCGCAGCACCGGAACGTGCCCATCACGCAGCGCCAGTTCGCGGTCCAGCGCGGCATCGGCCGGCTGCGCGACCGCGGCCCGGGTGCCGGCCGCGTCGAACCGCACCCCGCCGGTGATGGACATCACCGTCGGCGCCGACGACCAGGTCAGCACGGAGGTGAACCCCACCCCGAAGAAGCCGACCGAACCCGTGGCCTGCCGTTTCGCGGACGCGCGCAGGGAGGCGAGGGCGGCCACGCCGGCCGCGGACAGTGGCGAGCCGGTGTTGGCGATGCGGAGTTCGCCGGCGGTCAGCGCGATCCGCAGTCGAGCCGGTACGGCCGCGTCGCGCGCCGCGTCCACCCCGTTGGCGGCCAGCTCGACCAGGGCCCGGCCGGCGTACCCGCCGGCGGCCAGCAGGTCTTCGGCGTTGGCGTCCTCGCGGAACCGGGCGGCGGACGCCGCCCAGGCGTCCAGGACGGCCCGACGCAGACCGGCGGTGTCGAAAGGGTCGGCTGCGCCGGCCAACTGACCGGTCAGGGCGCGGCGACCGGTTCGGCCACCGGCCGGTGGTGCACCTCGAGGGTCATCTCGTCGACGACCGCCGCGGTGCTCGCCGAGATCAGCGGAGCGTCGACCACCGTCTCGGAGTGGGCGCCGCATCCGTACGCGACATCCACCACCCGCCCGTCGGCCGGGGAGAACTCGTTGGTGCACGCGCCGAAGGCCTGCCCGAGCAGACCTTCGAGGCGCACGTAGAAGCCGCAGGTGGCGCAGGGTGCGGGCGCCTGCACGGCCATCGGGTCGTTCGGGCCGAACGGTCCATCGTGCCAGCGGTGCGCCGCCTCGTCCCGGCCCTCCGCGCCGAGGACCCGGACCCGGCCGAAGCCGAACTCGTAGTCGACCTCGCGGACCGCCGGGTCGTCCGAATCGAGGTAGCCGGGCACTAGTCGATGATCGTCCGACACGGGTGGCAGCAGATCGCCGACGCCCAGGTCGCCGGCCCGGACCCGCTGGTCCCAGGGCACCCAGGCGGGCGCCAGCAGGGCGCCGTCACCCGGCAGCAGGACGACCTCGCTGATGGTGGGCCGGGTCGGGTCGACGACGGCCAGGGTAACCAGCCAGTACCAGCCGCGATACCCCCGGTCGGTCGCCGCGAAGGATGCGCTGGTGGCGATGCTGTCCTCGGACCGGGCACCGAGGTAGTCGCCGACGCCGGTCTCGATACCGGCCTCCTCGACCGCGGCGGCGCGGGCCAGCGCGACCAGCTCCTCGGTCAGCGCCACCGGGACGGGCGGGTCTGCGGCGGTCGGCTCCGCCGGTTCCTGGGTTGCCGAGCTGTCCGGAACTACGGGATCCACATCGGTCATGATGCCCCACGGCGGCCGGTCGCCGGCACCGTCCCGGCGCGGGTCGAGCGGCCCGGCGCGGGGTTCGTTGTCGGACCGATGCGGCAGGATGGACAGGTGCCCGGTTCCGACCCCGATCCGCGCTGGGAAGCACCCGCTTCCCAGCCTGACCGGCAGCCGGAATCCGCGGAAACCGGCTGGCCAGGCGCGGTGGGCGAGCAGCCGACCGCGCAGTTGCCGCGGCGGTCGGACGGCGCGCAGTATCCATACCCATCGCCGTTGGCCGGGGCACCCGATCCAGGCTCGCACCCGCCCGTCGATCCCCGCTCGTACCCGCCTCCTGGCCCGGGCTCCCACTCCGTCCCCGGTTCGGGTTCCTACCCCGCTCCTGGTTCGGGCTCCTACCCTGCCCCCGGCTCGGAGCCGACCGGCGGCTGGCGCCCGGCCGAGCCCTGGGGTTCGTCGGCGCCCACCCCGCCGGCGGCGGAGCCGCCGCGCTACCAGCCGCCGCCGCGAGGCAGCCACCTTCCCCCTTATCAGGAGCCGTTCGCGGCGCCGCCCGGCACGTCCCGTCCCGGCGCTGCCGAGCCCGGCGGCGGGGCCGGCGGCCGGCGGGAGCATCCGGAGACGATCATGCCGCCCGGCGGGCCGGCGGCCGACCGGACCGCGGGCCCCGGCCCCACGTCGGAGACGACCGCGAAGACCCCCGGAGCCGGCCGGACCGGACCGAAGAAGCTGACCGTGACCCGGGTCGCCGCCTTCCGCAGCCGGGAACTGACCACCCGGGGCATGCAGATCTTCCATCGGGCGGCCACCGCGGACGGCGCCGACCGGTCGGGGCTGACCTCGCTCACCTACGCGGTGATGGGCAACTACGCGGTGGACGCCGCGCTCGCGGTCGCCCTGGCCAACACCCTGTTCTTCGCCGCGGCCAAGGCCGAGTCGACCGGGAAGGTGCTGCTCTACCTGCTGATCACGGTGGCCCCGTTCGCGGTGATCGCGCCGCTGATCGGTCCCGCGCTGGACAGGTTGCAGCACGGCCGGCGAATCGCGCTGGCCGCGTCCAGCTTCGCCCGCGCCGTGCTGGCGATCGTGATGGCGGTCAACTTCGACTCCTGGGTGCTGTACCCGTGCGCCCTGGGCATGCTGGTGCTGTCCAAGTCCTTCGGCGTGTTGAAGGCGGCCGTGACGCCCCGGGTGCTGCCGCCGGACATCACCCTGGTCAAGACGAACTCGCGGCTCACCGTGTTCGGCCTGCTCGCCGGGGGCGTTGCCGGCGCCCTGGCGGCCGCGCTGTCCTGGGCGTTCGGCACCACCGGCGCACTGATCTTCACCGCCCTGTTGAGCGTGATCGGCGGCTGGCTGTGCCTGCGGATCCCCGCCTGGGTGGAATCCACCGAGGGCGAGGTCCCGGTCGACGGGGTGCGGGCCCGGACCCGGCGAGCCTTCCCCCTTGCGGTCACCACGACGCTGTGGGCCAACGGCGCGATCAGGGTGGAGACGGGTTTCCTGGCCCTGTTCATCGCCTTCGTGATCAAGAGCGAGTACGCCGACGCCAGCGCGTTCACCCAACTGCTGCTGCTCGGCGTTGTCGGTGTGGCGGCCGGCATCGGCGGATTTCTGGGCAACGCGATCGGGGCCCGGCTGCCGCTGAGCAAACCGGACCTGGTATCCATCGGCTCGCTGGCCGCGGTCGTGCTCAGCACGCTGATCGCCGCGCTCATCCCCGGCCTGACCACCGCGTCGATCGTCGGGCTCGTCGGATCCACCGCGTCGTCGCTGGCCAAGGTCTGCCTGGACTCGGTCATCCAGCACGAACTGCCGGAGGCGAGCCGGGCGTCGGCGTTCGGGGTCAGCGAGACCGCGCTGCAGCTGTCCTGGGTGTTCGGTGGGGTCGTCGGCCTGCTCATCGGCGGGGTCTGGACGTTCGGTCACGACAGCGTCTACAGCATCGGCTTCGCCGTGGTGACCGTGCTGCTCGCGGTCGGCCTGGCGCAGAGCTGGCTGGTCCGTCGGGGCCGGTCGCTGTTCCCGTGGCTGCACTACGCCAAGCTCGGCGGCCGGTTCCGTAAGGGACGCACGACAACCGGCCCGACGACCGGGCTCGGTTCGTCGCCGACCGCGCCGGGCTCTCCGGCGACCGCCCACTGGCCCGCTCAACCGTCCCCCGGCCATCCCCCGCCGGCGGGCTCGACGCCGTTCGGCCAGCCACCCTGGTCGACCGGCCCGACGGCGGCCGGATATCCCGTACCCGGCCCGTATCCGCCGAACACGGCCTACGGACCGCCCGGCTACCCGCCGGCGGGCGCCGGTGGCCCCCAGCCGCCCGGTGCCCACCCACCCGGCACCCAGCCGCCGGGTGCCTGGCCGTCCGCCCCGGACGCCACACCGCGGCACCCCCAGGCTCCGCGGGACGCCGGATCGCCACGCAGGAAGACCAGGGATCCGTGACCCACACGCCACCGCAACGTCCCGACCCGACAAGCTCCGACCCGACAAGCCCTGGTCCGGTCTGCCCTGTCGCGGCGAGCCCCGCCCGGCGCCGGCGGCGCTGGATCACCCTGCTCGCCGGCGCCGCGGCCTGCCTGGCGCTGACCGGCTGCCAGGCGCCGCTGCCCGAGGTGACCTTCTACGGCGACCGCAGCGCGGTGGACACCGCGCCGACCCGCTGGTGCACCGTCGACACCAGCGCCGAGCAGGTCAACTGCACCGAGGCCGATACCGACCAGGTGCAACGGCTGAGCCTGCGGGCCGGGCAACCGGTGCAGATCAACGTGCCCGGCCAGGTCGGTCACCAGCCGTGGGGCGTGTACTTCCGCTACCGGGACGCCGGCGGTCAGCTCCTCGACGGACGCAGCGAGGTCTTCACCGACGGCCGGCTGGCCTATACGCTGCGCCCGTTCAACGCCGGCGACCAACTGGTCTACGTCGAGGTCCAGAGCGGATTCGTGTTGATGGCCGGCACGGACAACGGTGTCGACTTCGCGGCCAGCCAGGGCTGGCTGCTGCTCATCGATCCGGTGGAGCCGGCACCGGCGGCCGCGGCGTAAGCCGGCCGTCAGCGGTGGCAACCGCCACGGCTCGGCGACATCATGTCGGCCGGAGTCTCGGCAAGCCTCAGGCGTCGAAGTCGTTGGCCACCGCGCGCAGCACCTGAGCGATCCGGCCGCCGAGCGCGCGATCGGGGTACCGGCCCCGGCGCAGTTCGGGCAGCGCCTTGGACTCCAGCAGCTTGATCATGTCGTCGACCAGCCCGTGCAGTTCCTCGGCGGGCCGGCGGGTCGCCGCCGCCACCGACGGCGGCGTCTGCACGACCTTCACCTGTAGCGCCTGCGGCCCCCGCCGGCCGTCGGCCACGCCGAACTCCACCTTCTGACCCGGCTTGAGGGTTGCCACTCCGGCGGGCAAGGCGGAGGAACGGACGTGCACGTCGTCCCCGCCGCCGTCCTGCGCGATGAAACCGAAGCCCTTGTCGGGGTCGTACCATTTGATCTTGCCGCTCGGCACCCAACTCACCTGTCCTGATCGAGGGCGGATGACCACCCGGGGTGCCAAACTCGCCGAAAAGCACCGGATCCCAGTTTACCGGCGCGACGGGCGTGCCCGGGCCCACGGCGACAGGCCGATCCGACCGGGCGGCGGCCCCCTATCCTGACCGCATGCCGCAATCGTCTCGGGTCGGATCGTCGGTGCTCATCCGCGTCGGCGCGGTGTGCTTCCTGCTGGGAATGATCGCGGTGGCCGTCGTCTTCGGCATGTTCGCCGCCGGCGCCCACGACCTCCCGCTGTGGCTGAATCTGGCCGCGATGCTGGCTCCGATCGGATTCGGCCTCGCCCTGTTCGGCCTGTTCCGGCAGGCCCGACGCGGCCGACCGAGACGCGTCCGCGCGGCCGCCGCGAGCGTGTCGCGATGATCTCCGCCGAGGGGCCCGTGGTGGTTCAGGTCGCGCAGCACGCGGACGACCTGGACCGGGCGGCCGCGTTCTACACGCAGACCCTCGGCTTGCCGCTGATCGCCCGGTTCGGCCCGCTGGTGTTCGTCGACCTCGGCGGCACCCGGCTGCTGCTGGAGGAGGCCGCGCCGCCGGCCATGCTCTACCTACGGGTGGACGCGCTCGAGGAGCGGATCGCCGGGCTGCGCGAGGCCGGGGTGGAGATCGTGGCCGAGCCGCACGACATCTTCACCGACACCGACGGCGTGTTCGGCGGGCGCTGGCGGGTGGAAACGCAGGCCTTCGTCCGCGACTCCGAGGGCAACCTGCTGGGCCTGGTCGGTCACCGACGCTGAGCCGCCGGCCATGCCGCGCCGGGCTCAGTGCACCGTGGCGACCAGGTACGACGTCAGCCAGGTCGGAAATCGGGTGAGGTCGGGCAACACGACATCGGCGCCGGCGGCCGCCAGGTCGTCCGCGGGGATCGGCCCGGTGGCCACCGCGACCGCCATCGCGTCGGCCGCCCGCGCGGCGGTGACGTCGCCGATGTGGTCCCCGACGTAGACCTCGGCGCCCAGCTCCCGCAGGGCCGGCGCCTTGCCGGCGCTCCAGACCTCCCCCACCGTGGTGGCCACCTCGATGCCCAGAGCGTCCAGATGGGCGACGGCATTGGCGGCCAGCTTGGCCGTGACCACCACCACCCGGCCGCCCCGCTCGGTGACCGAACGCACCGCGTCCACCGCGCCCGGCAGGGCCACCGTGCGCGGGACCGTGACCGTCGGGGTCAGCTCACGGTAGCGGCGGACCAGGTGCCGAACGGTGGCGTCGTCCAGGTGATAACGGGCCAGTTCATGCTCCAGCGGTGGACCCAGCCTGCTGACGAAGGCCGGCCCGTCCAGCGGGATCCCGGTCTCCGCCGCGAGGATGTCGAAGACCTCGATCATTCCCGCGCGCGGGTCGATCAGCGTCATGTCGAGATCGAAACCGACGGTGAAACTCATCCGCCTGTCCACCCTGCGCTCACCGGATGAGGGTAAGGCCGGATCCGTGGGGCGAGCGCGCGCGGCCCAGCCTGAGGCCGGACGGTGATCGAGATGTTACGCGTGGCCGATTCACCCGTCCCTCGGAATCACGCTGCGCACATGCTCGGTTGGGCCGAAAGCGTTTCGGCCGCGTCCGGACAGTCGTTACGATGACGTGATGTCCAGCCGGCCCGCACCCGTCGAGCCGACCCTGCGCCGGCTACGCGTGTGGTCCTTGGTCGCCCTGGTCGTGTTCTGCCTGGCCGTCGCCGTCATCACGTTCTGGCCGGGTCCCCCCGATCCGAACGGCCAGCGCTGGCTACACGGCTTCCTGGAGCGTGCGCACGCCCACGGCCTGCCGGCCTGGATCACCTTCGGCAAGATCGAGTTCGGTTCCAACGTCCTGATGTTCGTGCCGATCGGACTGTTCGGCGCGCTGGCCCTGCCCCGGCACCGCTGGCTGATCGTGCCGGCCGCGCTGGTCGCGTCGGCCGTGATCGAGATCGTCCAGGCGATGGCGTTGCCGCTGCGGTACGGCACGGTCCGCGATGTGGTCTCCAACACCCTCGGCGCCCTTGTGGGCTTCCTGCTGGCGACGGCGATCATCGGCTGGTTGCGGCGGCGGGCCCGGCGCGGGGACCGCTCCGTCGCCTCTCCCGCACCGGCCCTGCCGTCTACCTGATCGGGACGCGGACCGGCGGAGGTCACCAGACCGGCGCGATCACGTTGAACGGGTCCACGGTGTGCCCGATCAGATCGGCGATCGAGTTGACCACCATGGTCGGCCGGAACGGGAACTGCGCCACCGTCTCCAGGGTGGAGATGCCGGTCATCACCAGCACCGTCGGCATCCCCGATTCGAGGCCGGCGATGACGTCGGTGTCCATCCGGTCACCGATCATCAGGGTGCTCTCCGAGTGCGCGCCGATCGCCCGCATCGCCGAGCGCATCATCAGCGGGTTCGGCTTGCCCACGAAGTAGGGCGTGCGGCCGGTGGCCTTCTCGATCAGCGCGGCCACCGCCCCGGCTGCCGGCAGGACACCGGCCCGGCTCGGACCGGTGGGGTCCGGGTTCGTGGACACGAATCGGGCGCCGCCCAGCACCAGCCGGATCGCCGTGGTGATCGCCTCGAAGGAATAGGTCCGGGTCTCGCCGAGCACGACGTAGTCGGGGTTGCGGTCGGTGAGCACATATCCGGCCTCGTGCATGGCGGTGGTCAGCCCGACCTCGCCGATGACGAACGCGCTGCCGCCCGGACGCTGGGCGTGCAGGAACTGCGCGGTGGCCAGCGCCGAGGTCCAGATCCGGTCCTCCGGGATGTCCAGCCCGCTGGCCAGCAGCCTGGCCCGCAGGTCGCGCCGGGTGTAGATGGGGTTGTTGGTGACGACGACGAAGTTGGCGGCGCGGGCGGTCAGTTCGGCGATGAAGGCGTCGGCGCCGGGAATCATGTGCTCTTCGTGGACGAGCACTCCGTCCATGTCCATCAGGTAGGACCAAGGCGTGGGAGTCTGGATGTCAGTCACCCGGACCATGATTCCGTGCGGCCGAGCCGTCCGCGCCGTCGGGCGGCCGGCGACACGCTGCGCGCAGCCGGAGGGAGGTCGGCATGACCGAGGCGGACACGGACGTCACGCCGTCGCTACGTGCCGTGCTGGAGACCGTCGGTTCGATCGCCGCGGACCTCGACCTGGACGTGACCCTGCAGCGGATCATCGACGCGGCCGCCGATCTGTCCCGGGCCCGCTACGGCGCGCTCGGTGTGCTCGACGAGTCGTCCAACGGGCAGCGGCTCCGGGAGTTCGTCACTCACGGGATCAGCCCGGTCGAGCGTCAACTGATCGGTGATCCGCCGACCGGACACGGCATCCTCGGCATACTGATCGAGAATCCCGAGCCGCTGCGCATCGACGACCTGTCCGCACACCCGTTGTCCTACGGCTTCCCGCCCAACCATCCGAAGATGCGGACCTTCCTGGGCGCCCCCATCCGCATCGGTTCCCGGGTGTTCGGCAACTTGTACCTGACCGAACGGGCCGGCGGCGGGCCCTTCACCGACGACGACGTCGAGCTGGTCGTGGCCTTCGCCGCGGCGGCGGGCGTGATCATCGAGAACGCCCGGCTCTACGAGCGGCTGTCTCGCCGGCGCCGGTGGCTGGAGGCGGCGGCCGAGGTCAGCCGGATCGTGCTGAGCAACCAGGACGACCGACCGCCGACCGAGGTGATGGCGCAGCTGGCCATGGCCGCCGGGGATGCGGACGGAGCACTGGTGCTGCTCCGATCGCACGGCGGCGGAGCGCTGCGGGTGGCCGCCACCGCGGGCGATCCGATCGCCGACCCGCTGTCCGATCCCCGGGCCGAGGAGGTCTGGCGGACCGGGGAACCGGTACCGCCGCGCGGCACCGGCGAGATGCTGGTCCGGGTCGGCAGCACCAGCCGGATCAGCGGAGTGCTGTGGCTGCGCTGGTCACCGGACCGGATGGACAAGGTGCACGACTCGACGGTCGAGTCCGCCCAGGTCTTCGCCGACCAGGCGGCGCTGATCCTCGAGGTCGCCCTTGCCCAGGACGACCGGGCGCGGCTGGCCGTGTACGAAGATCGCGACCGGATCGGCCGCGACCTGCACGACCTGGTCATCCAACGGCTGTTCGCGGTGGGTCTGACGCTGGAGAACACCGCCAAGATCGCCGGCGCGGGCCGGATCGCGGACCGCGTCAATTCCTCGGTGGACCAGCTCGACCAGACCATCAAGGACATCCGGCGGACCATCTTCGAACTCGCCAACCCGGATCGGCCGGACGACCTGTACGACGACGTGCAGACGGCGATCGGCGACATGCTGCCCTCCCTCGGGTTCCGTCCGTCGGTCACCCTGAGCGGCCCGCTGAACACGGCGGTGCCGGAGCAGGTACGGCCGCACCTGCTGGCCGTGCTCAGGGAGGCCCTGTCGAACGTCGGGCGGCACGCCCGGGCGACGTCGGCGTCGATCGTCCTGTCCGCCGACAACCCCCTCGGGTCGGCCGGTGAGCCGGCCGTCCAACTCGTGGTCGAGGACAACGGGCGCGGCATCGCCGGCGCCGCGCCCGGCAACGGGCTGCCGAACATGCTGGCCCGGGCCGATGCGCTCGGCGGGTCCTGTTCCCTGGGTCCGGGCGCACACGGTGGCACGCGGCTGATGTGGCGGGTTCCCCTGCACTGAACCGGCGCGCGCCGGCCGGGTGCGTTCCGGCCGGGTGCGTTCCGGCCGGGTGCGTTCCGGCCGGGTGCGTTCCGGCCGGGT
>CAZCEH010000002.1:264120-266393 GCA_964497705.1 uncultured Actinomycetes bacterium
GTCGGGCCGCGGTTGGCGGACGTCCGGCCGACGCCGGTGTGCGGTGACAGCCGGCCGCGCTCGGGGACCGGACGGCCGGCCGCGCTCGGGGACCGGACGTCCGGCTGGCGCCGGCGGGCGTCCGGTCAGCGCTGGTGCGGTGGCGGCCGGTTAGCGCTGATGCGGTGGCGGCCGTCGTCCGGCAGGGCGCCGGTGGGCGTCCGGCTGCCGCGGCGCCGCTCACGGGTCAGTCGGGCACCACCACGACCCGGTCCGGTCCTCGATCCGCCCAGGCCCGGGCGACGTCGCGTAGCGGATAGGTACGGATCGGCACCCGCACCTCGCCGGCGGCCAGCCGCCGCATGTACGGCGGCAACGCGGCCATGATCTCGGCCAGCGACGAGGAGCCCGCGCCCGAACCCTGCACCGAGATCCGTCGGCTGCGCAGCAACGCGGACGGCAGCGCGGCGGTGGCTCCGCCCGACGCGCCGATCTGCACGTGCCGGATGTCAGCGGTGTCCTCGCCCAACCCGCGCCGCCCCAGAGCCGCCCAGACCAGCTCCGCGGCCGAACCCCACACGTAGTCGAGAATGATCGACGGCGCGGTGCCGGCCAACGCGTCGGTCAGCGCGGCCGGATCGCCGGTCAGCGAAACGGGGATCCCGCCGCGCCGCTCGACGTCGGCGAGCCGGTCGGCGTCCCGACCGAGGCCGATCACCCGCTCGGCACCCTGCAGCAGCGCGTTCTGCACGGCCATCCGACCCGCGACGCCGGTGGCGCCGATCACCAGCACCGTGCCCAACCCGTCGACCTCACCGACCCGTCTGGCCAGCGGCAGCCATGAGCTCAGGCCGGGATTCAGACCACCGGCGATCGTCACCGGGTCGGCGCCGTCGGGCAGCGGCAGGCCCTGCGGCGCCGCGATCCGCTCGGCGATCGTCCCCCAGGGAGCCTTGACAAAACCGGCGTACTGGGTGATGCCGTCGGCTCCGCGGGCGACGCAGTCCACTCCCGGAACCAGCGGGTAGCCGCCCTCGCTGCCGTAGTGCCGGCCGCCGGCCAGGGAGCGCACGACCGGATGGATGCCGACCGCGAGCACCTCCATGAGCCGGGCTTGCGCGGACTCCTGCGGCTCCGGGAACTCGTCGTACACAGGCTCTGCCCCGGCCGCGGCAATGATTGCTGCCTTCATGTCATCCTCCTTAACGTTGTTAAGTGCTCATCCTACTTAACGTTGTTAAGCTGTCAACTCGTGACGAAGGGTCTGCCCAAGGGCTTGTCGGTGGAGGTGATCGTGGATGCCGCGTTCGAGGTGCTCGACGTGCAGGGCATCGAGGGCCTGACGGTCCGGGCGGTGGCCGATCGGCTACAGGTCAAGGCCCCGGCGCTGTATTGGCACGTGCGGAACAAGCAGCAGCTGCTGGATGAGATGGGCACCCGGGTCTGGCGGCAGATCGCCAACGCCGCACCGAATCCCGACGACGCGACGGACTGGCGGGACGCGTACCTGGAGTACGCGAGGGCCGCCCGCGCCGGTTTGCTCGCGCACCGCGACGGCGCACGCTCGTTCAGCGGCACGTACCTGACCGACGACGACCTGCTGGCCAGCCAGGAGCACCGGCTGGCGTGGATGCGTCGGCAGGGATTCTCGGTCGAGGCGGCGGTCGACGCCTTCGTGCTGATGACCGGCTTCGTGGTCGGCTACTGCATCGAGGAGCAGGAACGGCGGCAGGCCCCGGACGACCGCTATTCCGTGGCGCGGCGCGACGCCCGGGTGGGTGCGCACGAGCACCCGCTGGTCGCCGCCGCCGGGCGCCGGCTGTTCGGTGACCCGGACGCGCATTTCGAGGATCTGGTGCAGATGCTGCTCGCCGGCATCGCCACCCGCCGCAACCGTTGACTGCGGTGTCGCCGCGCGCTGCGGCGGGTCGACCGCGGTGTGGCCGCGGCGTCGGGGCGGGGCCGACCGCGGTGTGGCCGCCTCTGGTTTGATCGCGGTGTCGCGGCGCGCCGCGGCGCGTCGACCGCGGAACATCCAACCGCGCCGACGCAACCGCGGAACATCGGACGGCGCCAAACCAGCGAATGCTCCGCAACCCCAGCCACACAAGCGCAGCCAAGCCACCCCGCGGAACATCAGCCGGCGCCAAACCAGCCGATGCTCCGCAACCAGTTTGGAGCACGCCGAAAATCGTCGAATGTTCCGCGACCGGCTTGAGGCGAGGCCCGAACCACCACAACCGCGGAACATCCAACCGCGCCGACGCAACCGCGGAACATCGGACGGCGCCAAA
>CAZCEH010000002.1:266493-313235 GCA_964497705.1 uncultured Actinomycetes bacterium
ACCCCGCGGAACATCAGCCGGCGCCAAACCAGCCGATGCTCCGCAACCAGTTTGGGGCGCGCCGAAAATCGTCTAATGTTCCGCGACCGGCTGACGCGGACGCGGGGCGAGTTCGGGTAACCCTGACCGCGGAACATCAGACGGCGCCAGACCAGCAGATGTTCCGCGAGCGGCGTGAAGCGAAGCCGGACCACCGGATGTTCCGCAGCTGCCGAGCTCGAGCACGGCGCACCCAAGCATGGCGCGCCACGAGCACAGCGCACCAGGAGCACGACGCACCACACGAGCACGACGCATCACGAGCACGACGCACCACGAGCACAGCGGAACACAAGCACGACGCATCACGAGCACGACGCACCACGAGCACAGCGGAACACAAGCACGACGCATCACGAGCGCGCCACGAGCACAACGCACCACAAGCATGGCGCACCGCGAGTCTGGCTCCCAGAAAATTACGCGAACCCGCAACATCGAGTCGGCGTCCGCGGAACGGAGTCAGCTCTGCTCAGGCAGATGCTTCGCAGCGAACAGCGCGGCCTGCGTCCGGCGCTGCAGACCCAGCTTGGCCAGCAGGCTGGAGACGTAGTTCTTGACTGTCTTCTCGGCCAGGAACATGGTCTCGGCGATCTGCCGGTTCGTCATACCCTCCCCGATCAGCGAGAGCACTCGCCGCTCCTGCTCGGTCAGCGGCGCCAGGGCCGGGTCCAGCTCCGGCCCCTTGCGCACCCGCTCGAGCACCCGGGCGGTCACCGCTGGGTCGAGGAGGGACTGGCCGGCGGCGACCCGGCGCACCGAGTCAACCAGGTCGCTGCCACGGATCTGTTTGAGCACATACCCGGCCGCACCGGCCATGATCGCCGCGAACAGCGCTTCGTCATCGTCGAAGGAGGTCAGGATCAGCGCCCGGATGCTGGGGTCGCGGGACCGTACCTCTCGGCACACGTCGATCCCGGAGCCGTCCGGCAGGCGACCGTCCAGCACCGCCACCTGGGGTCGCAGGGCCGGGATCTGTGCCATCGCATGCGCCACCGAGCCCGACTCGCCGATCACTTCGATGTCACCGTCGCTCTCCAGCAGGTCCTTCAGCCCGAGCCGGACGATCTCGTGATCGTCGAGTAGGTAGACGGTGATCTTCTGCTGCGGTGCAGATGTTCCCACGGCGCTCTCCCCAGTCATGGTCCTACCGTACGAAATGACGAACTCCCGCCGCCCTGAACATCTGGGCGACGGGAGTTCGGTTGATCTACGCGGGCTTGCGATCAAGCGCTCAACGCAGCCAGGCCTTGCCACCGGTCACGCGTGCCCACCACGGCGCGATCCCGAAGTAGCGTCCGGCCCCGATCACCGCGAGCACGATCAGCACCAGCGCGTAGATCAAGTGGTAATCCATGAAGGGGTTGGTCGAGCCAGTGGCCTCGCCCCCGGAGGTGAACTGTGCGAGCGGCCATTCGGCGGCCCACATCAGCACCATCATGATCGAGCCGGCGATGGCCGACAGGTTCATGAACACGCCCAGCATCACGGCCAGGCCAACGCCCAGCAGGCCGAGCATGAACAACGTGTCCGCCCACCAGGTGCCCGCAATGGCATTGAAGGCGCTCTGGAACGGACCGACGTCGACGTTGCTCAGGAAGCCCCTGGTGGGAGAACCGCCGTTGATCCAGGCACGAGCACTCGGGGTCGAGTAGCCCAGCCCGAACAGCTTGTCCAGGAACGCCCACAGGAAGACGAATCCGATGGACAGCCGCAGCAGGGCAATTGCGATGCTGCCGCCTGATGTGATCTTGATGGTCGTGGCCTCGGCTCCCTGGACCGAGGCGTGGCCGGTGACGATGTTGGCCATGATCCTCTCCTGACTGGACTCCGATCCCGGCGCGGTATCGGACGTCTCATATGTTTGTCCGGCCGCGAACGCCGCACAGGGGCCGAAGGTCCCGATCTCGGGGGACGTTGGTGGGCCGGCCCCGACCTGGCACCCTCGGAGCCGTAGGTTGATCGTCATGACCATGCGGTTCGGGGTCTTCATCCCGCAAGGCTGGCGGTTCGACCTGCTCGGCATCGATCCGGTCGACCAGTGGGCGGTGATGTCCGGCCTGGCGCGGCGGGCCGAGGCCGGGCCGTGGGAATCGATCTGGGTCTACGACCACCTGCACACCACGCCGACGCCGTCCGAGGAACCGACGCACGAGGCGTGGACGCTGATGGCGGCGTTCGCGGCGAGCACGTCACGAGTCCGGCTCGGTCAGATGTGCACCTGCATGTCGTACCGCAACCCGGCGTATCTGGCCAAGGTGGCGGCGACGGTCGACGTCGTCTCCGGCGGCCGGGTGGAGATGGGCATCGGCGGCGGCTGGTACGAGCACGAATGGCGGGCCTACGGCTACGGTTTCCCGCCCGCGCGGGAGCGGCTGCGCGCCCTCGACGAGGGCGTGCAGATCATGCGGCAGGCCTGGCGGGACGGGGTGGCCACGCTGGACGGCCGGATCTACCAGGTGGACGGCGCCATCGTCCGGCCGCTGCCGCTGCAGGAGGGCGGTATCCCGCTCTGGATCGCCGGTGGCGGTGAGCAGGTCACCCTGCGCATCGCGGCACAATACGCGCAGTACACCAACTTCGACGGCACCCCGGCCGGCTTCGCCCACAAGTCGCAGGTGCTCGCCGAGCACTGCCACCGGCTGGGTCGCGACTTCGACTCGATCGTTCGCTCCGCCAACTACAACATCGTGATCGGCCGGGACGAGCGCGAGGTCGCCGACAAGCTGGACCGGTTGCAGGACAAGTACAACGGGCTCGTCGGCGAGCGGAAGGCCGCACAGCAACTGGCGGCGTACCGGGGTATGCCCGGGGTCGGCACGCCGGAGCAGATCGCGGAGAAGCTGACCACGTTGAAGGCGGCCGGGATGACCTACGCGATCACGTACTTCCCCGACCTGGCCTATGAGACCTCGGGATTGGAGCTGTTCGAGTCGCAGGTGATTCCCGCGCTGACATGATCGTGCTGCGCCGGCCGCGCCTCGCCACCGCCGCGCGGAAGAGCCGGCCGCGCCTCGCCGCCGCCGCGGAAGAGCCGGCCGCCGCACATTCCGCACACCCCCGAACCGGCCGCCGCACACCGCCGAATGTTCCGCACGCCCCCGACTCCCGACACACACACGCCCACCAGCGCGCACCCGCGGAGCATCTGCTCGCCCCACGCCGGCGGATGTTCCGCAGGCACCCGGAAGTCCACCCGGAAGTCCACCCGCAGCCACCCGGAACCGACGGCCCACCGTCCGCGCACCTGAACCCGCACCAGCCGCGCAACGGCGACCCCGGCTTGCTCAGCTCAGCCGACCAGCTCGTACCGCATGCCGAGGGCGACCGCATGAGCCCGGTCGTGCGCGCCGAGCTTGCGGAACAGGCGACGGGCGTGCGTCTTGACCGTGTCCTCGGACACGAACAGCTGCCGGGCAATCTCGAGATTCGAGCACCCGTCGGTCATCCCGCGCAGGATCTGCAGCTCCCGCTCGGTCACGGCGAGCGTGACGGGGACCCGCCCCGTCACGGGGCCCGGGGTCGCGCGGACCGACCCACCGATCGACCCCGCCAGCGACGCCCCGACCGCCCCGACCGCCCCAACCGACCCCAGCGAACCGAACGACGCCCCGAACGACGCCCCGAACGACGCCGTGGACGGAACGGTCTCGGAAACCGCGGCGCCGTCCCCGTCCATGACGACGAATCCGCGGGCGCCGGCGCCCACCGCCTTGACCATCGCCGCGCCGTCGGTCCTGGTCCCCACGGCCACGACCGGCACGGTGCGGAAGTCCCGACGGAGTCGTTCGATGATGGGCAGGCCGCAGCCGCTTCGCGTACGGACCGCCACGAAGACCAGATCCGGCGGTGCCGCCTGGCAGTGCCGCAGCAGGTCCTCGGCGTTGGTCACCATCTCGACGGCGGTCGTCGGCATCGATCGGGTGATGACCGGCGCGAACGATCGTGCCGGGGCGGCCTCGTCCCACAACAGCACCCGGGAGACCGGTCGCCACACGTAGTCCGTTTCGGCACCGTTGCGCATGTCGAACCCCCTCGCCGCAGCGGCACACAACCTGTTGATGACTGCACGCGTACGTACGACTACAGAGCGTACACCACGATGACTATCCGCAACGACACGGTCGCCCACCGTCTCTTCACCCAGATCGCATGACCGGCCCCACCGAACGCTGTGCTTAGATCGGTGGGCCGCCGGCCCGCACGGGGCGTGTCGGCCGTCCGGCCCCCGACGCCGAAATCGGCTCATGCTCGCACGATCCGTCGGCATCGGTCCCGCTCTTCGACCGCTCCAGGAGGAGATCATGTCCGAGCTGATCGTCATTGGCTACGACAACCACGACCAGGCGACCGCGGCCTACAACGAGGTCCTGGCCATGCAGGGGGACTTCGTCGTCGAACTGCAGGGCCTGGCCATCGTCAACGTGGACGCCGAGGGCAAGAGCCATGTCGAGACGCCGCAGAAGATCGTCGGCATGAGCGCGGCCTCCGGGGCGTTGTGGGGCATGCTGATCGGCCTGCTGTTCTTCGTACCGTTCTTCGGGCTCGCGCTCGGCGGCCTGATGGGTGCGCTGTTCGGAAAGCTCGGCAAGTCCGGCATCAACGACGAGTTCCGGTCCCAGGTCAACTCGCTGCTCGAACCGGGGAACGCCGCGGTGGTGATCATGGCCTCGAAGATCACCGACGACAAGTTCGCGGACCGGATGAGCAAGTTCGGCGGCAACCTGCTGAAGACCTCGCTGTCCGAGGCCGACGAGAAGGAACTGGCTCACGAACTGGGTGACGCCGGCGTGCCGAACGCGGCTTCCTGACCCGGAATCCTGGCACCGGCCCAAGGGCCGGCAACCGATGGCCTCGCCCGGTTGCCGGTCCTTCGTCATTCCCGAGCCGGTTCGCTGCCCGGGCCCCGGGTCCGCGGGTCAAGCTTCTCGACCGCCCGGGCCCGGATTCATCGCGCCGATCATGCCCGGCCGGCGGCACACTGGCACCGATGACTGCGCAGGTCCCCCGCATCGCGCCGACTCCACCGCAACCGGCCGAGTACGCACGGCAGGCCCGCTCCCGGGCGATGACCGTCGCGCACCGGCGCGCCCTGGGCAAGGCGGTCCGGCGCGCCCTGCCCCTGCCGGCGCAGGCCGACATCGGTCGGGTCGCTCGCGATCCAGTGGCGCTGCTGGAGGAACAGTCCGCCACCCGCGTGCCCGAACTGGTGCCGATCCGCTACGGGCGGATGCTGGCCAGCCCGTTCACGTTCTACCGCGGCGCGGCCCGGATCATGGCGGTCGATCTCGGCGGTCGCCCGGATTCGGGGTTGTACGTGCATCTGTGCGGCGACGCGCACCTGAGCAATTTCGGTTTCTACGCCACACCCGAACGACAACAGGCATTCGACATCAACGACTTCGACGAGACCCATCCCGGTCCGTTCGAATGGGATGTGAAACGGCTTGCCGGCAGCGTGGCCACGGCCGGCCTGGCCAATGGTTTCAGCGTCAAGAAGGCACGCCGGGCCACCGTCGCCGCGGTGGCCGGATATCGCACCGAGATCGGCCGACTGGCGGCCCTTGGCAACCTGTCGGTCTGGTACGCCCACCAGGACGTCGCCGCCATGGTCAGCGAGATCCGCGTCGGAGTAGGAAGTCTCGCTGCCCGCCAGCTGGACTCCGATCTGGCCAGGGCACGCTTTCGGGACAGCAATCAGGCGCAGCGAAAACTGTGCACGACCGTCGACGGACAGGTGCAGTTCCGCAACCATCCGCCGCTCATCATTCCCGCCGAGGAATTTCTGCGGGCGTGGGGCGAGGACGTCGACGTGTGGTATGCACACATCTCGGAGCTGGTCGGGTCCTATCGGTCCGGACTGCAGAGCGACCGGCGGCATCTGTTCGACCAATTCACCGTCGTCCAGCTCGGGTTCAAGTTGGTCGGTGTGGGCAGCGTCGGCACTCGCGCCTACGTGCTGCTCCTGGACGGCGCCGGCCACGACGATCCGCTGATCCTGCAGGCCAAGGAAGCCCAGCCG
This sequence comes from uncultured Actinomycetes bacterium, assembly GCA_964497705.1. GTDB lineage: Bacteria > Actinomycetota > Actinomycetes > Mycobacteriales > Nakamurellaceae > Nakamurella. Next base: position 272,555 of record CAZCEH010000002.1, read on the forward strand.
TCCGTCCTGGCCGATCAGGTGCGGGTGACCGCCGAGCAGGACACCGACGGCGAGCGCGTGGTGCACGGTCAGCGGCTGCTGCAGATGACCAGCGACATCTTCCTGGGGGCGGTGCGGGTGACCGGCATCGACGGCGCGCAGCGCGACTTCTACGTGCGCCAGCTGCGTGACGGCAAGGGGTCGGTCGACGTCGAGGCGCTCGCTCCGGCGGCGATGGCCGTGTACGCCCGGGTGTGCGGGCAGACGCTGGCCCGGGCCCACGCCCGCTCCGGCGACCGGGTCGCGATCGCCGGCTATCTCGGCCGGTCACCGGCCTTCGACGAGGCGGTCGCCGACTATGCGATGGCGTATGCCGAGCGCACCGATTCCGACCACTCGGCGCTGCGCAGGGCGGTGGAGTCGGGCCGGATCGTGGCTCGGGAGGGGGTCTGACCGCGATGGCCGGCGGCAGGATCAGCTGGATGCCCGGCTCGACTCGGTCAGCGGGCCCACCGATTCGGTCAGCGTCCCCACGGACCCGGTCCGTGAACCCACGGACCCGGTGAGCGGCCCCACGAAGGGCCGGGCGAACGGCTCGTGGGTGTGGTGGATCGCCCCGGCGGTCCGGGACAGCGGCCGGCCGGCGCCGTCCCAGCGGCGGGCGACGATCTCGGCGGCGATCGAGATCGCCGTCTCCTCCGGCGTGCGGGCGCCCAGGTCGAGGCCGATCGGCGAGGCCAGCCGGTCCAGTTCGACCTGCGTCAGCCCGGCCTCCCGCAGCCGGGCCAGCCGGTCGTCGTGGGTCGCCCGCGAGCCCATCGCGCCGACGTAGGCGACCGGCAGTCTGAGTGCCTCCGCCAGCACGGGCACGTCGAACTTGGGATCATGGGTGAGCACGCAGATCACCGTGCGCCCGTCCAACGCGCCGGCGTCGACCTGCGACCGCAGGTACCGGTGCGGCCAGTCGACGATCACCTCGTCGGCCTCCGGGAAGCGGCGGGTGGTCGCGAACACCGGCCGTGCGTCGCACACGGTGACCCGGTAGCCCAGGAACGAGCCGATCCGGGCCACCGCCGCGGCGAAGTCGATCGCGCCGAAAACCAGCATCCGCGGCGCCGGCGCGAACGACGACACGAACACCGACAGGCCCTCCCCGCGGCGTTCCCCGTCCGGGCCGTAGGTCAGTGTCGCGGTCCGGCCGGCGGCCAGCAGTCCGCGAGCGTCGTCGCGGACCGCGTCGTCCAGCCGGGGACCGCCCAGGCTGCCCGCCGCGTGCGCGGTCCAGACCAGCAGGTGACGGCCGAGCTGATCCGGCCGGCCGGCGATCACCGTGGCCACCGCGACCGGCTCACCCGCCTCGATCGACGCGGCCAGCTGGCCGAACTGCGGCCATGCGCCCGCCGAGACCGGTTCGACGAACAGGTCGATGATCCCGCCACAGGTCAGCCCCACCGAGAACGCGTCGTCGTCGGACACCCCGTACCGCTGGGCGACCGGCACCCCCGAGGCCACCACGGACTGCGCCAGCTCGTACACGGCGCCCTCGACGCACCCGCCGGACACCGAACCGACCGCGGTGCCGTCCGGGCCGACCAGCATCGCCGCACCCGGCGGCCGGGGCGCGGACCGGAACGTGCCGGTCACCGTGGCGAGCCCGACCGTGTCACCCGACGTCCACCAGCGAAGCAGATCGGCGAGCACCTCACGCACGGCGTTCCTCCTCGCACCCCCACTCCACTATGGCCCATCTATGGGCCCGGCGACCGCCCCCGGAAGGTCCACGCCGGCAGATCGACCGGGCCGGGCGGGCCAAGGCCCGGGCCAGGGGATTCACGCCCCGGGGACGCGGTGATCGGCCCGAGGGGGATCGATTTGCCACATTCGGCCCTGCGTTCGCTGGATCCGGGTCCGCATATGGCAAATCGATCGAGGGGACAGGCTACGGCGACGACGTCCTCGCCAGCAGAAGACCGTCCCCCGCCGAGATGAGGGCGACTAGTGTGGCTGAGTGACCGCGATTGCCCTGGGTATCCCACGCGTGGGTGCATCCGGCCCGCTCGCGGCGGTCGACACGAGTGACCGGGGCGAGTCGCCGTTCCTGATCGATCGGCACGGCCGGCGGGCGACGGACCTGCGGGTGTCGCTGACCGACCGGTGCAATCTGCGCTGCACGTACTGCATGCCCGCGGAGGGCCTGGCCTGGCAGCCCACCGACGAGCTGCTGACCGACGACGAGTTGGTGCGGGTGATCGCCGTCGCGGTGCAGCGGCTGGGCATCCAGGAGATCCGTTTCACCGGCGGAGAACCGCTGCTGCGCAAGGGTCTGCCGGGGATCATCGCCCGGGTCGCGGCGTTGCGGCCGCGCCCGGAGATCTCCATGACCACCAACGGGGTCGGGTTCGCCCGCCGCGCCGGCCAGTTCGCCGAGGCCGGCCTCGACCGGGTCAACATCTCGCTGGACTCGCTGGACCCGGACACCTTCGAGCGGCTGACCCGCCGCCGCCGGCTGCCGGACGTGCTGGCCGCGCTGGCCGCGGCCCGCCCCGCCGGACTGACCCCGGTCAAGATCAACACCGTGCTGATGCGCGGGCTCAACGAGCACGAGGCGCCGGACCTGCTGCAGTTCGGCCTCGACCACGGCTACCACCTGCGATTCATCGAGCAGATGCCGCTGGACGCGGGCCACGTCTGGAGCCGGGACCGGATGGTCACCGCCGACGAGATCATGGATCGGCTGTCCACCCGATTCCGGCTCACCCCCGACCCCGGGGCCCGGCTCGGCGCGCCGGCCGAACTGTTCCGGGTCGACGGCGGCCCGGAAACCGTCGGCATCATCGCCTCCGTCACCCGACCGTTCTGCGGCGACTGCGATCGCACCAGGCTCACCGCGGACGGACAGATCCGCACCTGCCTGTTCTCCCGCGGCGAGACGGATCTGCGCGCGATCCTGCGCGGCGGTGGCACGGATGACCAGATCGCCCAGTTGTGGCGGTCCACGACCTGGGGCAAGCTGCCCGGCCACGGGATCGACGACCCGTCGTTCCTGCAACCCGACCGGCCGATGAGCGCGATCGGTGGTTGAGCCCGGACCCGCCGAGCCCGTGCAGGTCACCGTGCGCTACTTCGCGGCCGCGCGGGCCGCGGCCGGCGTCACCGAGGAGACGGTGCCGGTGCCGCCGGACGAGCAGCAGTCGCACGACGAGCAACAGTGGCACGACAAGCAACAGGCGCACGACAAGCAGCAGCCGTCCGCGACGGTGGCCGCCGCGATCGCGGCGATCGGCGATCGGCACGGGCCGGAACTGCGCCGGGTGCTGCCCCGGTGTTCCTACCTGCTGGACGAGGTGGCGGTGCACGAACGGTCGACCCGGATCCGCGGCGGCCAGATCCTGGACGTGCTGCCGCCGTTCGCCGGCGGATGACCCGGTCGGAGCGATGACCGGGCCGAAAGCGCCGACCCGCGGCCAGTGGCGGGACCGGCTGGCGACGATGTCCGTGCCCGATCGGATCCGGTTGATGCGGGCGAACTCCGGCCTGCCCGGACCTCGGGCGAACCTCACCCTGCTCGACGCCGCCGCGGACCTGGCCGATCCGGCTTTCGTCGGCGCCATGCTGGACACCGGCGACGAGTACCTGTCCGCCTGCGCCGCGGCCGGGCTGGGCCAGCTGTTCACCCGCGACGCGGATTCGCGGAGGTTGAGCCGGCTCCATGAGTTGGCCCGGGACGAACGGTGGCGGGTACGCGAAGGTGTCGCGATGGCCCTGCAGCGGCTCGGCGACGCGGACCTGCGCGACTGCGGTCACCGGTTGGCTCGGCTCGCGCAACGCTGGTCCCACGATCCGGATCCGCTGGTCCTGCGGGCGGTCGTGGCCGGGGTGTGCGAGCCGCGACTGCTCGGCTCGCCGGCGGCCGCGGCCGGGGCGGTGCGGCTGTGCCGCCGGACGACCGACGCGTTGCTGACCCAACCGCCGACGACCCGGCGCGATCCGCACTGGCGCACCCTGCGGCAGGCGCTGGGCTACTGCTGGAGCGTCGCCGTGGCGGCCGACCCGGGCACCGGGCTGCCCGCGTTCGCCGAGCTGGCCTCGGCCGCGCCGGACGACCCGGACCTGGGCTGGATCGTGCGGACCAACCGTGGCAAGGCCCGGCTGGCGAAACTGCTGGTCTGAGCGCTGGCGTCACCGCGGGTCGCGCGTGTCCGCTACCGGTGGCCGGTCCGGCGGAGCTACCGTCGTGAGTAAGCCGTGCGCGGATTCCGCAGGCGGCCGATTCGTCACCGACCAGGAGGTCAAATCGTGTCCCAACCACCTCCCGGAGGCTCGCGGCCTTCGGGCGAACAGCCAGACGCAGGGGCTCCGTCCGGCCCGCCCGGAGCCGGCGGGAGTGACGCCACCGGGCACGGCTCGACCGGCCCGATCCCAACCAGCCCGCCGTCGTCGATGAACGCACCCGGCGGGCCCGAGCGGCCCGGCCCATTCGCGCCGTCCGGGCCGCCGCCCCAGGGGTCGACCCCGCCGGGTCCGCCACCCCCCGGTTCGACGCCGACACCGACGACGTACCAGCCCTCCTACCAGCAGGGCCCGCCCCCCGGCTACCAGCAGGGACCCCCGCCCGGCTACCAACAAGGGCCGCCGCCGGGCTACCAGGAGGGTCCGCCACCCGGGTACCAACCCGGACCGCCCCAGGGCCCGCCCCCCGGCTACCAGCAAGGGCCACCGCCCGGCTACCAACCGGGCACCCCGGCTGGACCGCCGCCCGGATACCAGCAGCCCCAGGGCCAGCAACCTCCCCCGGGCTACCAACCCCCGCCGCCGGGTTACCAGCAGGGACCACCGCCCGGCTACCAGCAGCCCGGCTATCCCCCGTCCGGCGCCTACGGTCCCCCTGGGGGCCAGCCCGGCTATCCGGGAGCTCCCGGCGCCTACCCACCGCCGCCGGGCGGTCCCAAGCCGAGCTTCGACGCCTCCAAGGTGACGATCGCCGGTTGGGGCGTGCTGGGATCGTCGCTGCTCACCCTGATCGTGAGCTTCTTCCCGTTCTGGTCGGTCTCGGCGGCCGGCTTCATCACGGTGACCATCTCGCTGAACGGCTGGTCGTTGTGGTGGTGGCTGCCGGTGCTGCTGGCGGTCGCGGTGGGTGTGGTCTACGGCCTCGAGCTGTTCGGGGTCCTCAAGCCGACCCAGGTCAGGCCGGAATGGTTGGTCTACGGCGCGGCGGCGTCGTTCGTGCTGATGCTCGGGGTGCTGATCCAGACGTTCGTCTACGCCGGCGCACTCGGTATCTACGACGACGTGTCGCACGGGCCGTCGTTCGGTGTGTTCATCGCCGTGGTGACCACCGCTGCGCTGACCTACTTCATGGCGTTGGCGGCGCAGTCCGCCGGCGCCAAGTTGCCGGTCAAGGTGCCCGGCCCGGCCTGATCCGGTCAGTGCCTGATCCCGTCAGCGCCACGAAGGCCGCGACCCCGCTCGGGTCGCGGCCTTCGTCGTTGGTGCGGTCCGGGCTCGTCCTGGCGTCAGACGGTGATCCGGCGGATCGTCAGGTAGCCACCGAGGGTCACCGCCACCGCGACGGCCGCCACCAGCAGGCTGGCGCCGACGATGTTCAGGTCGACCAGGAACTCCCACACCCGGCTCCACGCCTGCTGCCAGGTGATCAGCAGCGCCGCCAGCAGCAGGACCACCGTGATCCCGGCGAAGAACGCCACCGACCCGATGAGCGCGAACCGGCGGTAGATCAGGCCGAACCACAGGCCGAACAGGAACACCAGGGACAGCAGGACGAAGTCGGTCAGCAGCACCTGGTACCAGGAGCCGTCCAGGATCCACGGGATCCGGAAGAAGTGCAGTTTCAGCCCCCAGCCGTCGGTGGCGGCCTCGATCGCCCAGAGCACCGTCAGCACGGCGGAGTACAGCGCGCACAACCCGACGACCAGCGCGACCGTGCCCACGTAGTAGGTCCGTCGGCTGACTCCCAGCGTCAGGGCGAAGGGCAGGAATTTCGTCGCGGCCTGGACGCCGATGACCGCCATGAACAGGAAGATGGTGATCAGCGCGGCGGTGTAGTTCCCGTTCGGATCGGTCTCCGGAATGACCGCGAAGATCACGATGTTGACCAGGAAGCTGAAGGCCAGCACACCCCAGACCAGCCAGGTGTAGCTGAACCGGTCAACCAGGTGTAGGCGGGCCACCCGGCCGATGGCGGCGGCGGTCATGCGCTGATCCTTTCCGGGAGGGCGGGGTGGGAGCTCCCGGCGGCCGTGCGGACCACGAATTCCTGCAGCGACACCGGCTCGACGGCCAGGTTCATCTCCCGGGCCCGGGTCAGCGCCAGGTCGTCCAGCGGGCCGGTGACCGTCGCCGAGGCCAGCGAGCCGACGCCCTGCCGGCCCAGCACCTGCCGGTGCGCGGTGAAGTCGTCGACCGCCGACGCCTGCCCGCTGACCGTCAGCGCCCGACCGCGCAAGTCGTCGGCCGGCGCGTCGACCACGATGCGGCCCGCCTTCATGACCACCACGTGTTCGAGCAGGTTCGCCACCTCGTCGATCAGATGCGTGGACAGCAGGATGGTCCGTGGGTTCTCGGCGTAGTCGGCGAGCAACCGGTCGTAGAAGATCTGCCGAGCCACCGCGTCCAGGCCAAGGTACGGCTCGTCGAACAGGGTGATCTCGGCTCGGGCCGCCAGGCCGATGACGATGCCGACCGCCGAGTGCATGCCGCGCGAGACCTTCTTGACCGCACGGTTCATCGGCAGTGCGAAGTCGTCGACGAGCTGCCCGGCCAGCTCACGGTCCCAGTTCGGGTAGAACCAGGATGCCGCCTCCAGCACCCGCTTGACCTTGATGTCCGGGTAGAGCTGGCTTTCCTTGACGAACGACATGGTGCGCAGCACCGCGTCGTTCTCCACCGGGTCGCGGCCGTGCACCCGGACGGTGCCGGACGTGGCGAACTCCTGCCCGGTGACGATGCGCATCAGCGTCGACTTGCCCGCCCCGTTGCGGCCGAGCAGCCCGGTGATGCTGTCCCGCTCGAAGGCGACCGACACGTCGTCCAATGCGGTGACCCCGCGATACCGGCGCGTGACGTGGTCGAGGACGACCGCTGCTGTCATGACGCCTACCCCTCCTGTGCTGTCGAAAGTTGTTGTGCTTGCTGCTGTTCACGGTCGGGGGGCTGGCGGATCAGCTCCACCAGCTCCTCGATGCCGATGCCGATGCGATGCGCCTCGACCAGCAGCGGATCGATGTACTGCTCGGCGAATTCCTTGCGCCGCATCTGGATCAGCCGATCCCGGGCGCCGGTGACGACGAACATCCCGATGCCGCGGCGCTTCTCCAGCACCCCGTCGTCGACCAGGATGTTGATCCCCTTCGCCGCGGTCGCCGGGTTGATCCGGTAGAAGGCGGCGAACTCGTTCGTCGACGGCACCCGGCCGCCCTCCGGCAACGTGCCCTCGATGATGTCCGACGACAGGCGTTCGGCGATCTGCAGGAACAGGGGCGTCCCCTCGTCCAGCACGGTCACCTCCAGAGGATCTGCGGTTCGCCGCTTGGGTGGTTCATTACTTGGCTAAGGTACCCATAGGCCGGCGAGACCGCAAGCGCCTTCTGGGCCCGATCGGGACGGCGTGTCAGGACGGCGGCTCAGGACGGCGGCACGGCCGCCAGCACCTCGCCCGCCTGAGGCCGGAACTGTGTCCGGTACAGCTCGGCGTACAGCCCGCCCTGCGCGAGCAGCTCGTCATGCGTACCGGTCTGCACCACTCGGCCGCGGTCGACCACCACGATCCGGTCGGCGCTGCGGATGGTGGACAGCCGGTGCGCGATCACCAGCGACGTCCGGCCGCGCAGCGCCTCGGCCAGCGCCCGCTGCACCGCCACCTCGGACTCCGAGTCCAGGTGCGCGGTCGCCTCGTCCAGGATGACGATCGCCGGGGCCTTGAGCAGCACCCGGGCGATCGCCAGCCGCTGCTTCTCGCCGCCGGACAGCCGGTGCCCGCGGTCGCCGACGACGGTGTCCAGGCCTTCCGGCAAGGCGCTGACCATGTGCCAGATCTGCGCGGCCCGCAGGGCCTGGATCAGCTGCTCCTCGGTCGCCGCGGGCTGTGCGTACAGCAGGTTGGCGCGGATGGTGTCGTGGAACAGGTGCGCGTCCTGGGCGACCACACCGATGGCGTCCCGCAGCGACCCCAGCGTCACGTCCCGCACGTCCAGGCCGCCGACCAGCACCGCGCCGGCGTCCGCGTCGTAGATCCGCGGCACCAGCTGGGAGATGGTGGTCTTGCCCGCCCCCGACGGACCGACCAGGGCCACCAGTTCGCCGGCCCGCGCGGTGAAGCTGACCCCGTGCAGAACCGGATGCCGGGGACTGTGGTCGGACACCGCCACGTCCTCCAGCGACGCCAACGACACCTCCGCCGCGCCCGGATACGCGAAGTGCACGTCCCGGAACTCGACCGACTGCTCGCCCGCCGGCAGCACGCGGGCGTCCGGCTTCTCGGTGATCAGCGGCTGCAGGTCGAGCACCTCGAAGACCCGCTCGAACGACACCAGCGCGCTCATCACGTCCACCCGCACGTTGGACAACGCCATCAGCGGGCCGTAGAGCCGGGTGAGCAGCAACGCCAGGGACACCACCGCGCCCGGCTCCATCGCGCCGGTCAGGGCCAGCGTGCCGCCCAGCCCGTAGGTCAGCGCCTGGGCCAGCGCGGCGACCAGGGTGAGCGCGACGACGAAGATCCGTCCGTACATCGCCGTGGTGATGCCGATGTCGCGCACCCGGCCGGCGCGGTCCCGGAACGACTCGGCCTCCGCCGCCGGCCGGCCGAACAGGGCCACCAGCAGCGCGCCGGACACGTTGAACCGCTCGGTGGTCGTGGTGTTCATCGAGGCGTTGAGGTTGTAGCTCTCCCTGGTCAGTTCCTGCAGCCTGCGGCCGAACCGGCGGGCGGGCAGCACAAAGACCGGCAGCAGGATCAGCGACAGCACGGTGACCTGCCAGGACAGGGTGAGCATCACGGCGGCGGTCAGGACCAGCCCGATCACGTTGGCCACCACGCCGGACAGGGTGGAGGTGAAGGCCTGCTGCGCTCCGATGACGTCGTTGTTGAGCCGGCTGACCAGCGCCCCGGTCTGGGTCCGGGTGAAGAACGCCAGCGACATCCGCTGCACATGGTCGAACACCTTGGTGCGCATGTCGAAGATCAGGCCCTCGCCGATCCGCGCGGAGTACCAGCGGGTGCCCAGCGAGATCAGCGCGTCCAGCACGGCCAGGCCGCCGATGATCAGCGCGAGGGTCACCACCACACGGACCGTGCCGTTGCCGCTGATCTGGTTGACGACGTCGCCGGCCAACAGCGGGGTGACGACGCCGATGACCGACGAGATGACGGTCAGCAGCAGGAAGATCGCCAGCTCGCGGCGGAACGGCCGGGCGAACGAGATCACCCGGCGCAGGGTGCCCGGGGCCAGCTTGTGTCGCACCACCGAACTGTCCTGGTACATCGTGCGCCAGGCGCTGGCTCCGGTCATCCGGCCACCGGGTCTGGTCATCGGCACACTCCTGGCGCTCGCGGTCCTGGCATCAACGCCTTCAACAGTGCCGCGGTGCGGTCGGCTTCCCCCGGCGGTTGCGCCGACGGCGAACGATGCGGCGCCGGCCGATCAGGCCGACGGGATCTCGAACTCGGCCCACCTGTCCGCCGGCACCAGATCCCGGTAGTCGGCGTGCCGCTGGATGTACCGCCGGACGAACGGGCAGTACGGCAACACCGCGATGCCGCGGGCGCGCATCTCGTCCAAGGCACCCTTGATCAGCCGAGAGGCCAGCCCCCGCCCGCCGACCTCGTCGCCGATCTCGGTGTGCACGAACGCGTACCGATCACCGCGGGGACGGTATTCGGCGAATCCGGCCAGCACGTCACCGACATGGATCTCGAACCGGCCCTGCTGCGGGTGGTCGGCGACGGTGATCGGCTCGTCGTCCGTTGGCTTCACCGGGTCTCCTTTCTGTCGGATGTGCGTCAGGTCGTCGGTGTCGGGTCAGGCCGTGCCGACCCATTCGTCGGAGCCGTCGGTGAACACCTGGCGCTTCCACACCGGGAGCCGGCGTTTGACCTCGTCCACCAGATCGGTGCAGGCCTCGAACGCCTCGCGGCGGTGCGCGGCGGAGGCGGACGCGGCCAGCGCGATGTCGCCGACCCGCAGCAGGCCGACCCGGTGCGACACGGCCACGGCGATCACCCCCGGCCGGGCCGCGATCTCGGCCGCCACCTCGGCGACCACGGCGGACGCGGTCGGGTGCTCGTGGTAGTCCAGTTCGGTGACGTCCCGCCCGTGGTCGTGGTCGCGGACGACGCCGGCGAAGGACACCGTGGCGCCGGCGGCGGGGTCCTGCACGGCGGTGTAGTGCTCGACGGGATCCAGCGCGTCCGTGGTCACCCGGGCCAGGCTGACCCGGCCCGACCCTGCCGCCCGCCCCGCGGTCATCGGTGATCACCGCCGCTGATCTGGTCGAGCGCGTGCTCCAGCACCCGGTCCAGCACCGACAACCCGTCCCGCACCCCACCGGTCGACCCGGGCAGGTTGACCACCAGGGTGTGCCCGGCCACCCCGGCCAGGCCGCGGGAGAGCACCGCGGTGGGCACCCGGTCGCTGCCCTCGGCGCGGATCGCCGCGGCCAGGCCGGGAATCTCGACGTCCAGCACCGCCGCGGTCTCCTCCGGGGTGAGATCGGTCGGCGAGATGCCGGTCCCGCCCGAGGTGATCACCAGGTCGGCACCGATCGCGTCGCGCAGTGCCGCGCCCACCTCCTGGCCGTCCGACCGGACCACCGGGCCGTCGACGGTGAACCCGCGGTCGGACAGCCACCGGGCGATGACCGGGCCGGTGCGATCGGGATAGACGCCGGCGGCCGCCCGGTTGGAGGCGATGATCACCACCGCGGTGCGCGCGGCGTCCGGCCGGCCGGGCTGCGGGGCGGTCATCGATCCGCCGGCCTGACCCAGCTGCCGCTCTTCCCGCCCTCTTTGCGTTCGACCCGGACGGCGTCCAGGACCGCGGCCGGGTCCACCGCCTTCACCATGTCGTGCAGGGTCAGCCCGGCCACGGCGACCGCGGTCAGCGCTTCCATCTCCACGCCGGTGCGGTCGGTGGTGCGCACGGTCGCGGTGATGGCGACGGTGCTCCCGGTGACGTCGAGATCGACGGCGACGCCGGAGATCGCGATCGGATGGCAGAGCGGGACCAGGTCGGGGGTGCGTTTGGCCGCCATGATGCCGGCGATCCGGGCCGTCGCCAGGGCGTCCCCCTTGGGCAGGCTCCCCTGCCGGAGCAGGCCGGCCACCTCGGCCGTGGTGCGCAGGATCCCGGTCGCCACCGCCTCCCGGACGGACACCTCCTTGGCCGACACGTCGACCATGCGCGCCGCCCCGGTCGAGTCGACGTGGGTCAGCGCCGGCCGCTGCGAGGGGGGCATGCCCGCGATCGTAGCCGTGGCCACGATCGCGCCGGCCCGGTCCGGTCACCGCCCAGCGCCGGGGATCCGGGCCGGGCTCGCGCTCACCGCGGCGTCGGCCGGTCGACGTCCCGGCCGGTGGCCAGGTCGCCGCATTCGATCGCAGCGGCGTGGTGTTCTTCCAGGTACCGGCGCGCGCCCTGGTCGCCCACGGCGGTGGCCAGCACCCCGGACCAGTGCTCGCGGCCGATCAGCACCGGGTGGCCCGGACGACCGTGATAGGTGCAGCGGATCAGGGCCCGACGCGCCCGCTCGGCCGGGCCGGCCGCGGCCAGCAACCGGCCCACCACCGTCCGGCCGACGTCGGGCAGGTCGACCAGCATGAGCAGCGCGGCGTCGACGGGCGGCTCGAGCGACGGCAGCGCCGCCAGACCGCATCGCAGACTCGTGCCCATCCCCTGCCGGTGGTCGTCATTGCGCACGGGCCGCACACCGTCCGGCAACAGGGCGGTCACCTCGTCGGCGCGGGCCCCGACGACCACCACCCGAGGGTCACATCCGGTCAGGGCATCGAGCGCCCGCAGCACCCAGGGCCCGGACCCCGTGTCGGCCAACGCCTTCGGCGTGCCGTACCGGGTTCCGGCGCCGGCGGCCAGGAGCAGCCCGGCGACCCGGGCCGGGCGTTCGGTCAGCGGTTGATCACCGTCGTCGGATGCACGTACGGGACCTTCGGCAGCGGGAACTCGACGTCGCCGAACGGCGACAGCGACCCCTGCACGGCCGTGTTCGTCTCGGTGACCGCATGCTCGCCGTCGGGCACATGGGGCCAGGTCGGGTCGACACCCTTGCCTCGCTTGGCGGCCACGGGTCCTCCTAGGTTCAGCGGTGTGGGTCCGGCACTCGCTCGTCGGCGCAGGTCCGGCGGGCGGTGACCCACCCGGGACCATTCTGGACCACCGTCGCGGAACCCCTCAACCGGACACTCGCCGGTCCGTGCGGGCACCCCGGATCACTACGGTTGGATCCGATGCCTTCGACCCTGGACTGGCTGCGTTCCCGCAGCGACCCCCAACTGGTCGCGCTGCTGCGCGACCGGGCCGACCTGACCGTGCCCGCACCCGGTGACCTGACGGTGCTGGCCGGTCGGCTGAACACCGGACCCTCGGTGTGGCGCGCGATGGAGTCGCTGAACCAGTTCCAGGTCCAGGTACTGCAGGCGCTGACCGTGCTGTCGGCGGACCACCGGGCGGTCGGCCGCGGGACGCTGCGGGACTTCCTCGGCCCGACCGTTCCCGCGGACGCCCTCGACGCGGCCCTGGCCCGGCTGGAATCGCTGGCGCTGACCAGGGGCACCGATCCGGTCGCCATGCCGTCGGCGGTGCTGGCCGCGCTGGGCACCTACCCGGCCGGCCTCGCCGCCCCGGGCACGTTGACGGCCGAGCAGGCCCGAACCGCCGTCGAGGGCCTGGACGACACCGCCCGGAATGTGCTGGACCGGCTCGGGCACGGGTTGCCGCGGGGAACCACCGACCCGCGGTCGGCGGTCGGCCGAGCGGTGAAGGCCCTGGTCGCCGCCGGTCTGCTCCGGCGGCTGGACGCCACCACCGTCGAGCTGCCACGGGAGGTCGCCCTGGTGGTCCGCGGTGACGAGCCGCTCGGCCCGATCCGGGTGCACCCGCCGACGGACGGGATCGTCGAGCGGGGCCGATCGACCGTGGACGGCACCGCTGCCGGCCAGGCGCTCGCCGCCGTCGACCGGCTGCGCCGGATGCTCGATCTGATCGGCCAGAATCCGGCGCCCGCGCTGCGGTCCGGCGGCCTGGGCATCCGCGAGCTGCGTCGACTGGCCAGGCAGGCCGGGCAGGACGAGCACACCGCCGCGCTGGATGTGGAGTTGCTTGCGGCGATGGGACTGATCGCGGCCGAGAACCCGCGCAACCGGGCCGCCGAGCTGTGGACCCCCACCGGCGACGCCGACGGCTTCCTGGATCTGCTCGACGAGGACGCCTGGGCCGAACTCGCCGCGACGTGGCTCGACCTGCGGCGCAACCCGGCCCGGGTAGGTCGCCGGGATGCCGCCGACAAGGTGCTGAACGCGCTGTCCCCGGAGGTGTCCTGGATCCGCGGGCCGGTCGACCGGCGCCTCGTGCTCGGCATGCTGGCCGAGTTGCCGCCGGGATCCGGACTGGACCAGGCCGCCTTGGCCGACCTGTTCGCGTGGCGATCGCCGCTGCGGCCGCCGGAGCACCGGCACGCCGTGTTGGATGCCACCGTGACCGAGGCGACCGCGCTGGGCGTCGTCGCGTTCGGCGGGCTGAGCAGCGCCGGCCGGGCGCTGCTCGGCGGATCGCCCGCGGACGCGCGGGCCGCGCTGGCGCAGACGCTGCCGGCCCCGGTGGACACGCTGATGGTGCAGGCCGACCTGACCGTGGTCGCGCCCGGCCGGCTGGTGCCCGAGCTGGCCGCTCGGATCGCCCAGGTGGCCGACGTCGAGTCGGCCGGATCCGCCACCGTGTACCGGGTGACGCCGCAGTCGGTGCGCCGCGCCCTGGACACCGGCGCGACCGTCGCCGAGCTGCAGGAGCTGTTCCGCCACCACTCGGCGACCGGCGTGCCGCAGGCCCTGGAGTACCTGATCGACGACGTCGGCCGCCGGTACGGGGTGCTGCGGCTGGGCTCGGCGAGCACCTACCTGCGCAGCGACGAACCCGCCCTGATCGAGCAGGCGGTCGCGCACGCCCAGTCGCTTGGCCTGGACGTGCGGCGGCTGGCGCCGACCGTGGCGATCTCGGCCGTCCCGCTGCCGGAGCTGATGGCGCAGTTGCGCAGCGGCGGCCTGGTCCCTGCCGCCGAGGACCGCTCGGGCGGCCTGGTCGACCTGAAGGCCCGCCCACGTCGCACGAGACAAGCCGCGCCGCAACGGTATTGGCGCGAGCCGCCGACGCCGTCGGGAGAACAACTGGAGGCGCTGGTGCACCGGATGCGCAGCGCCGACCGGGCCGTACCCACAGCGGCGTCCGAGGCGGACGCGGCGGCCATCATGTCGACGCTGCGCGAGGCGGCCGCCCATCGCCGACCGCTGTGGATCGGCTACGCGGACCCGCAAGGGTCGAGCAGCCGGCGGCTGGTGGAACCGATCTCGGTGACCCCGGGCAAGCTGGTCGCCTTCGACCGGTTCCGCGGGGTCGCCCACAACTTCGCGTTGCACCGGATCAGCGAGGTGGCCGCTGCGGACGACGTGACCCGCCCGCTGGACGACCGCCTGTTCGCGGTCGTCGACGGCGCCGATTCCGGTGTCGACTCGGGCGACGGGGTCGGGACCGAAAACGGCGACGAGGACGGGGCCAGGCGTCCCGGAAAGGCGGCGACGTGAGCCGAGCCGAACTGCTGCGATACTGCCTGGCCAAGCCCGGCGCCTGGCTCGACGAGCCCTGGGAGGGTGACGAGGTGGTCAAGGTCGGCGACAAGATCTTCGCGTTCTTCGGGTCGGCCGACGGCACCTCCATCGGCCTCAAATGCGGCCGCACCACGGAGGATGCGCAGGAGTGGCGCCGGCAGTTCCCGGCCGACGTGACCACGATGGCCTACATCGGCCGGTACGGGTGGAACACGTTCGTCATCGGCGGCGCCGTCTCCGACGAGGAACTGCGCGAGATCGTCGACTCGTCGTACGCGGATGTGGTCGCCCGGCTGCCCAAGGGCAAGCGCCCGTCCTGACCGGCACGGATCTACCTGGCGTTGAACGAGGACGAGCGAGCCGACGGCGTCGCGACGGGATCATCGCCCCCGTCGCTTCTGACACGTGCGGCGCCGACGATCACGGCAGGCCCAGGCACACCACTTCCCGACTGTCCCGGTGCACCAGCGTGTCCAGCGTTCCCGGCGGGCAGCCGCGGGCACTCACGGTGTCGGTCAGCACGGCGATGACCCGGAACAGACCGCGCGGCGCGGCACCCGAACCGCTGCGGCACGGCGCCTTACCGACATCGACGGCCCCGCTCGCATACAGGCAGTCGCCCACCCTGGCCACATAGTTCAGGCACAGCAGCACGTTCGTCCGGGTGACCAGCACGACGTCCGAGGTGACCGCCGAGCATCGCGCGTCGTCGGTCGTGTCGTCGAACCGCGCGGCCACCACGAACTCCGCGGCGGGTGCGGCACAGTCGAGGCCGATGATCGTCTGACCGCCCGACGATGCCAGGCAGTCGCCCTCCCGCAGGTCGACCGAGGCCGATGGATCGACCGATCCGTCGGACCACAGCGCGGCCGCCACCACGATCACCACCACCACCGCCAGGGCGGCCACGGCCAGCAGCGATCGGCGCCGCGGCCGGCCGTCGTCGAACGAGCCGAGCACGGCATGCGGCTGGGTGTCCACTCCCGGCACCGGCCCGGGTGCTGCCTGTGACACGGCGCCGGCGCCGGCCGGCGGCCATGGGTCCGGCAGGCCGGTCGGGCGGACCTGCTCGGCCGGGACACCGCCCGGGCCGACGCGCAGCGCTCTCCACCTCGGCCCCGTCTCGTCCGGCCGCGCTCGCATGGTCCCAGCCTTCCACGGTCCGGGCACCCGCACCGGCGCCGACCGAGCCTGCCGGCCGCCGCGGCATCGACCGGCGCGACGGCACGGATTCGGACGGTGGCTAGCCTGGCCCCATGGATCAGCCAGCAGTGCGCCGGCTCGGCCGCTCCGGGCTCGCGGTCTCGGCCACCGGCCTGGGGTGCAACAACCTCGGCCGGCCGAAGACCGTCACCGAATCCCTGGAGGGCACCCGGGCCGTCGTCGACGCGGCCGTCGACACCGGGATCACCCTTTTCGACGTCGCCGACATCTACGGCACCCCGCACGGGCGCAGCGAGGAGCTGCTGGGCGCCGCCCTGGGCAAGCGACGCGCCGATGTCGTCGTCGCGACCAAGTTCGGCATGGACATGGAGGGCGTGAACGGGCCGGACTTCGGTGCCCGGGGCTCCCGGCGGTATGTGCGCCGGGCCGTCGAGGAGTCGCTGCGTCGTCTGCAGACCGACTGGATCGACCTCTACCAGTTCCACCAACCGGACCCGCTGACCCCGATCGAAGAAACACTCGCAGCGCTGTCCGAATTGGTCGCCGAGGGCAAGGTTCGCTACATCGGGCACTCCAACTTCAGCGGCTGGCAACTGGCAGACGCCGCCTGGCGGGCGCGCACCGAGCACGGTGTTCCGTTCATCTCCGCGCAGAACGAGTACTCGCTGCTCCATCGCGGCCCGGAGGCGGAGTTGCTGCCGGCGGCCCGCGAGTTCGGGTTGGGGGTGTTGCCGTTCTTCCCGCTGGCCAACGGGCTGCTGTCGGGCAAGTACACGCGCACGTCCGCGCCGGCCGGCAGCCGGTTGCAGGCGATCAAACCGCACCTGCTGGACTCCGCACCCTGGGAGACCCTGGAGGCGTTGCAGTCGTTCGGCGACGAGCGCGGCCTGACGATGCTCCAGGTCGCCTTCGGCTGGCTGCTCGCGCAGGAGCCGGTGGCCGCGGTCATCGCCGGGGCGACCACACCCGAGCAGGTCAGGGCGAACGCCGAGGCCGGCACCGCCTGGACGCCGACCGCGCACGACCTGGCCGAGATCGACACGATCTGCCCGGCCTGAGTCCTCCACGACCGGTGGGCCGGGGTGTGTCCTCGGCGGGTGCCTGGTCGGGGGTGACGGGTGGCCCCCGGCGCCCCTCCCACGATCCGTTTGCCACATTCCGCCCTCCGACCGGCCGATCACGGGCCGAAAGCGGCAAACGGATGGAACCCTGCGGGACCGGGCGAGCCTCACCCGAGCCCGACCCGAGGCCGACGCCGACCCTGAGCCCGAGCCCGACGCCGACCCGAGGCGTTAGCCGGTGGCCGGGCCGAGGTCCAGGATCGACAGCACCGGCTCGCCGGCCTCGTCCGATTCCGCCAGGTCGACCTCGACGCTCAATCCCCAGTCGCGGTCGCCCGCGGGATCGTCGAAAATCTGCCGAACGTGCCACTTGTCGGGCATCCGGTCGATCAGCACGTACGCGGCGGAGCGGGCGTCGGCGCCGACACCGAGTCGGTCGTATTCGTCCCAGTAGCCGCGCATCGCCGCGTCCCAGGAATCGGCCCGCCAGCCCTGGGCGCCGTGCAACTCGCCGAGCGCGGCGAAGTCGTCCCGGGCCAGCAGCTCGATCCGACGGAACAGGGCGTTGCGCACCATGACGGTGAAACCCCTTTCGTTGGCGGTGATCCCGCGGGCCGCGAGAGGCGGGCGGACCTCGCCGGAGCTGCCCGGCAGGACCAACTCGTCGGCGTCCGGATGGGCCAACGCCTCCCACTCGTCGAGCAGGCTCGAGTCGACTCCGCGGACGAGTTCGCCCAGCCAGCTGGTGATGTCGGTGAGTTCGTCGGTCCGCGCGGTGGTCGGCACCGTACGGCGGAGCGCCCGGTAGGCGTCGGCGAAGTACCGCAGCACCACCCCTTCGGAGCGGGCCAACCCGTAGAAAGCCACGTATTCGGAGAACGTCATCGCCCGTTCGTACATGTCGCGGACCACCGATTTGGGTTCCGGATGGTATTCGGCGATCCACGGATGACCCTTGCGGTAGGCCTCGTAGGCGACCTCGATCATGTCGGCCAGCGGCTTGGGATGGTCGATGTCCTCCAGCAACGCCATCCGTTCCTCGTACTCGATGCCCTCGGCCTTCATCGCCGCGACGGCCTCGCCGCGGGCCTTGAATCGCTGGGCGGACAGCACCGGTGCCGGGCCCTCCAGGGTGGCCTCGATCAACGACACCGCGTCCAGCGCGTACGTGTCCGACTCCCTGTCCAAGATGTCCAGCGCGGCCAGCGCCAGCGGCGAGAGTGGTTGATCCAGTGCGAAATCCAGCTGCAGCTCGGTGGTGAGCCGGAAGCGGCGGCCGGTCTCGTCCGGCTCGGCGAGCCGTTCGATGATGCCCGCGGCGATCAGCGCCTTGCCGATGGCGATGGCGCGTAACGCATGTCGCAACTGGCGGGGGCGCGGCTCATGGCTGCCTTCGATCAGCGCACGCATGTGCTCGAAGGCGTTGCCGGGGCGTGACACCACACCCAGCACCATGGCGTGCGAGACCCGGAAGTGCGACGTGAGCGGCTCGGGTGCGGCGGCGACGAGCTTGTCGAACGTTGTCTGCGACCAGTTGACGAAGCCCTCGGGAGGCTTGCGGCGCACCACCTTCCGCTTCTTGGCCGGATCGTCGCCAGCCTTGGCCACGGCCCGTTCGTTCTCGATGACGTGCTCGGGTGCCAGCACCACCACGTCACCGGCCACATCGAAACCGGCCCGCCCGGCCCGGCCGGCGATCTGGTGGAACTCGCGGGCGGACAGCAGCCGGGTGCGCCGGCCGTCGTACTTGCTCAGCGACGTGATCAGCACGGTGCGGATCGGCACGTTGATGCCCACGCCGAGGGTGTCGGTGCCGCAGATGACCTTGAGCAGCCCGGACTGGGCCAGCTTCTCCACCAGCCGCCGGTACTTGGGCAGCATCCCGGCGTGGTGTACGCCGATGCCGTGCCGGACCAGTCGGGACAGAGTCCGGCCGAACCCGGCGGAGAACCGGAACTCGCCGATGACGTCGGCGATCTCGTCCCGCTCCTGACGTGAGGCAACGGCGAGGCTGGACAATGCCTGGGCGCGTTCCAGGGCGGCAGCCTGGGTGAAGTGCACGATGTAGACGGGGGCGCGGCGGGTCTCCAACAGGTCCTGGAGGGTCTCGGTGAGCGGCACCAGGGTGTAGGAGTAGTGCAGCGGCACCGGTCGGGGGACGTCGGTGATCACCGACGTGGACCGTCCGGTGCGCCGGGTGAGATCGTCGGCGAAGAAACGGACGTCGCCCAGAGTGGCGGACATCAGCACGAACTGGGCGTGGCGCAGTTCGAGAAGCGGCACCTGCCAGGCCCAGCCGCGCTGTGGATCGCCGTAGTAGTGGAACTCGTCCATCACGACGACGCCGGCGTCCGCATCGACCCCGCCGCGCAAAGCGACCGAGGCGAGGATCTCCGCGGTGCAGCAGATGATCGGCGCGGCGGCGTTGACCGCGGAGTCGCCGGTGATCATGCCGACCGCCGACGCGCCGAAGATGTCCACCAGGTCGAAGAACTTCTCCGAGACCAGCGCCTTGATCGGCGCCGTGTAGTAGGACCGGCGGCCGGTGGCCAGCCCGGTGAACAGCGCCGCGGTGGCCACCAGGCTCTTCCCCGAGCCGGTGGGCGTGCCCAGGATGACGTTGCTGTCGGCGACGATCTCCAGCAGCGACTCCTCCTGATGCGGGTAGAGCGGCAGGCCGCGGTCGGCCGCCCAGGTGGAGAAGATGTCGAACAGCTCGTCCGGGTCGGGCTGCTCGCCGCGCGGCTGCCGGCCGAGCGGAGCGTCCCAGCTGGTCTCGCCGTCACGGGTCGGGACGAGGTCGGCGAGCGTCATGCCGCCCAGCTTGTCACGGAACCGCCGCCGCAACGGCCACCGGAGCCGGTGCTCCCCAGCGGACCATCCGGCCACTGGTTCTCACGCCCGGACCCGCAATCGGAATCCCAACGACGCCTCGACCTGTGCGAAGTCCGCGAACAGGCCGGTCCAGTCCGTCCCGGCGATGTTGACCACCGCATACCGATAGCTCGTTCCGTCGAATTCGTACGCCGAGTCGGAGAGCAACTGGCCGGGCACGTAGAAGGAGTGCAGCGACAGCAGCGGGTAGAGCTCACGCAGGGTGGACACCACCGGCTGCGTGGGTACCTCCTGGACCTCGGCATCGCCGAAATGCCGCAACGCAAAGCTGGCGGCCACGTCGTAGTCGCCGGACAGGCCGGGCAACGGCTCGAGGCCCGCCGCCAGCGACAGGAGCACGTCGTAGGTGTTGACTCCGCGCACAGCTTCCATCAGGTCCGCGAACTGCCCGCACATGCGCGGGTTGATTTCGATGATGTGAATCGTGTCGATCGACTCGTTGTACATGAACTCGATGTTGAACAGGCCGTTGTCGAACCCTATCCAGGTGAGCACGCGCTCGGCCACGTCCCGCATCCTGGCGGCGACCCCTGCGGAGACGAACGTCGATGGGTAGCCGAAGTAGCGAAAGCTCAGCGTGCGGCCATACATGATCGAGTCGACGATGCCGACGATCTCCAGGCGGGAACCGAAGATGTATCCCTCGAACGTCACCTGGCGGCCGAACAACACTTCTTCGGCGATCAGCCATCCGCCGTCGATGTCGAAACCGCCGTGCCGGCGAAGCAGGTCGTTGAACGGGCGGACGATCGTCGTGAGGTGCTCGCGCAGCCCGATCGATGCGCAGTACTCGATGAGGTCCTGCCAGTTGTCGACACGGCGCGCGAACTGCGAGAACGACGATTTCACCGGCTTGACGAAGAACGGGAAACCCATGGGCAGCGCGTCGACGGCGATCGCGTCCGGATGAAGCAGCCCGAAACGGGGCGTCGCCTCCGGTACGGCCATGCTCTGCGCGATGCGGGAGTAGTACTTGTGCGCGCATTGGAGGACGGCGGTCGGGGACGGGCCGGGCAGACCGAGCGCGTCCGTCACGAAGGAACTGACCAGGATTCCCGGATAGTCGCCCGAGCTGGTCACGCCGTCCACCGGATCCAGTTCCAGGTTCACCGTGAGCTCGTCGATGAACCGATCGGCCTCGAAACCGCCCGGAGCCACCGCGCCGTCCTCACCGAAAGGCTTTACCGTGAAACGCGTATGCGGGGACGCCGGCGCCTGCGCGAGCATCTCGCGGTCCCACTCGTTCGGGCAGAGCAGCGCGATCCGCCTCATCGCCGCGGCGGTTCGGCGAACGCCAGCGCCTGCTCGATGTCCAAAGACCGGCCACGTCGTTTGGCCGCGGCCACCGCTCCGGGATCCAGAGCGTGCTCGGCTCGCTCCAATTCGGGCTCCAGGCCGTTCGCCTCGGTCCGGGTCCGCGGAATCATCAGGCGGGCACGAGCCTGGTCCACCGCTTCGGCCAGGGTGATCGCCCGCTTGTGGTCGCCCTGGTCGAGCAGCAGCAGGCGCACGAAGCACTCCATCGAGAGCAAAGTCAGCCGTTGGTCGCCGAGCAGCCGGGCGAGCCGGGCGGCCCTACCCGCGTGCTCCCGGGCCGGCTCCCCGAGCCCACGCCCGCAGAACGCCGCCGCCAGGCGCTGATTGGCCCAGCATTCGAGAATCCGGTCGCCGTGAGCCTGTGCCAGCGCCCATTCGGCCCGTTCGATCGCCACCTCGAATTGATCCTGGGCCAGCGCCAGCGCCGCCTGGTCGTTGGCCACCCACGCCATACCGACCCGGTCCTGCGCCCGCTCGTACAGAAGCCAGCTCTGCTCGTACTTCTCGCTCGCCGCCTGGTGGTCGCCCTGGGCGGCATCGATGGTGCCCAGCGAATCGATGACGTCCGCGCATCCGGAGACGTCCCCGGCGCCCTCGAATTGCTCGCGGGCCGACTCGAGAAGTGGCCTGGCCAGATCGTAGTCGCCGCGTTCGATGTGAACCAGCGCCAGATCGCCCTGCGCGATGGCTGCCAGCGGGTCATCGCCCGGGCCGCTTGCCACCTGCACCGCCCGGCGGAATCCGCGCTCGGCGTCGACCAGGTGGCCGAGTCGCAGATCCAACCGGGCCCGCCACAGTAGGGCCAGCGCGCCGTCGCGGTTGTCCATGACCGACGCCGCCTCGGTCAGTACCTCGATCATCCGCTGGCGACCCCGCAGCAGGTCTCCCGACCACCAGAACCGGCCCAGCAGGACGCACATGTGCAGTGCATCCTGGGTTCGACCGTGCCGTAGGAACCATTGCAGGGCCTTGTCGAAGTTCTCCGCGTCCAGCCTGAGCTCGTCGGCATCCGGAAGCTCGGCCCGGCCGGCGGGTTCCGGGATCGCGCCGTCCAGCAGCGCCAGGAAGTGCTCCGCGTGCCGTTCGTGCAGTCGGCGTGCGTCCTCGCCCGCGCCCAGTCGCTCCCGAGCGTAGGAACGGAGTGTGTCGAGCATGCCCAGTCGGCCGTGCGGACGGCGCCGGATCAAGCTCTTGTGCAACAGCCCGCCCATGGTGAACTCGAGCTGCGCCCCCGCGACGGCCGTCCCGCCTAGCACCCCGCTCGCCGATCGGAGCGTCCAGCCATCAGCGAAGACGGAAAGCCGACGGAACAGGTCTTGTTCCTCCTCGCTCAGCCACGAGTAACTCCAGTCGATCGCGGCCCTGAGCGACCGCTGCTTTTCCGGGACGTCCTGTCTGGTCGAGGCGAGATCCAGGACCGAGTCCCGGATCAGTTCCGGTAATTGTCGGAGGGAGTACAGGTCACTGCGGGCGGCGACGATCTCGATGGCCAGCGGCAGGAAGTCCAGCGAGCGGCAGATCTCACCGATGAGCTCGTCGTCGATCTCGCTCCGGTCGCCGGTTGCCAGGTCGCTGCCACCATGCGATCGGCGCTCGCGGAACAAAGCGGCTGCATCGGCCGGAGAGAGTTCGTGGAGCGCGATCTCACGCTCGCCGGTGACCCGAAGGAGCTCGCGGCTGGCCACCAGCACATGAAGCGGCGGTGCACCGGACACGAGCTCGCGGAGCGCGAGGGCGGCAGAAATCAGATGCTCGAAGTTGTCCAGGATCAGCAGCGAACGGTCGGCGCGGAAGAAGTCCTTCAATGCTTCCAGAATCGGGTCGTGGGGCCGCACGCGCAGTGCCGTGATGATCGACGCCGCAACTAGTTCGGGCTCGGCGACGTCGACCAGATCGACGTAGTAGATGCGGCCGGCGAAATCCCCGCGCAGGGCGCGGGCGACCTCGGTCACGAATCGGGTCTTGCCGGCCCCCGGAGGCCCGGTCACCGTCGACAGCCGGCCGCCACCGTCCCGGATCGACCCGACCAGTCGATCCAACTCGGCACCTCGGCCGACGAACAGGTCATCCGTGAGCGGCGGCGGGATCGAATCCGCGGTTTCCATGTTCTTGGTGGTCCGGGTCACCGATCGCATCGGAGCGAGATCCATTGCATCGAGTAGTGTCCCGGCTGCCGTCGACCAGTCGTAGCGACTCAGGATGGCCTTCAACGAACGGGCGTTTTGCTTGGCCTTCTCCGCCGAAAAAGCGATCTTCCGCAGGGCCTTGGTGACCGTCTTGATGTCCTTCTTGGTGTAGTACGGTGGCCGGGTCTGGCCCCGGATATCCACCACGGTGACGCAACCCAATGCGTTGCCGCCGATGTCGGCCAGCAGCTCGAACAGTCCACTGTTCTTGCTCAGGACCAACGGCACCTCGGCGGCGATCGCCTCCCATCCGGTCAGGCCGAATCCCTCGTGGACGGACAGCATCAACGAGACCGACGACGTGGTCAGCGCGCGGAAGAGAATGTCGCGGTCCTCGGTGAAGGGATGACCGACCACGGTCACCGCCCGGTGGGCCGCGCGGCCGGCGAGTTCGGCGAGTTCGTCCTGCTGGTCGGCGAGCCGATCCCGGTCGAGCCCGACGACGGTGATCCGTGGGTCGGCGCCGACCATGTCGGGTACCTGACGGATCAGCTCGCCGAAACTCCGCACCGCCAGCCGGCCTTGCTTGATGCGGTCGGAATCGGCGTCCAGACGGCCGAAGGTGATGGCCCGGAACGTGTTCGGCGGAGACGGCGACGGCTGCAACTCGGGCAGCCCAGGGACGAGCATGGTGACCTGGGACGAGATCGAGCCGGACCTGACCCGATCGTGGGCGGCAGCGGCCAACTTCGGGCCAACGCCGAGCAGCACCTTCGCCCGGGACAAAATGTCGGATTCGCGCTGGTCGCGGCGCAGGACCGTGTCGCCGGACGTGCCCTTCAACGGGCCGTACGACGCGTAGTCGGTGTGTTGGAACAGGGCCACCGGCCGGCCACTCCGCTCGCCGGCGACGATGGCGGCACGTCCGCTGATCACGTCGTGGCCGACCCACCACCGCACGTCGGCGATGTCTCTGGCCAATTCCACCAGCGCGTAGCCGACCGTGTCGTCCAGAGGCCTGTCGCCCGGATCGTCGCCGATCGCGATCAGTTCGACGCCGTCGGCCAGCGCACCTCGGATATCGGCCTCGGTGATGCCGAAAGCGAAGCAGTAGACCTTCAGATCGGGTCGAGTCCGGCCGACCGCACGGCACAACTCGGTGTTGAACGCGTTGATGCCCCCGAATCTGGGTCCCCAGGCAGAACTGACGAAAGCAATGGCCGTCATCGCCCCTCCCTCAGCCGCGGGCCAGCACCGACGGAAGCGGATCCCGGTGCGCCGCCGGTGCGGCCGCCGCGCCTTCGTCGTGGATCTCCCGGATGGCGATCGCGGTCTCCTCGACGATCGCGCGCATGGCGTCCTGGGCGCCGGCCGCGTCGCCGCCTTGGACGCACGAGGCGACGACGCCGTGCAGCCGGACCGCTTCGGGTTCGGCGACGTGCGGCATCAGCGAGTGCCGGGTGCGCCCGGTCAGCACCTCCGCGACCACCTCGGACAGACCGGCCAGCATGGGGTTGCCGGAGGCGACCAGCAGCGTGCGGTGGAAGTTGACGTCGTGCCCGAGGTACTCGGCGTGGTCGGCCGCCTTGGCGGTCGCCGACATGCCGATCACCGCTGCCGTCAGGGCGCCGCATTGCGCGGGTGTCGCCCGGGTCGCCGCGAGCTTGGCCGCCAGCGGCTCGATCGCCGATCGCAGTTCGGACAGCGACTGCAGGTGGTCGAGCCGGTCAGGGCCGGCCAGCCGCCAGCGAATGATGTTGGGGTCGAAGGGATTCCAATGATCCGGTGGCAGCACCGTGATGCCGACCCGGCGCCGGACGGTGATCAGGCCCATCGACTCCAGCACCCGGACCGCCTCCCGGACCACGGTGCGAGAAACGCCCAGCTGCTCAGCGGCCTCCTCGGCGGCGATGCGGCTGCCGGGCGGCAACGCCCCGGACACGATGTCCCACCCCCAGCGCTGCACCACGGAGTCGTGCAGCTGCTTCGGCTCGGCCCGGGCTTCCAGCATGTGATCAGTATGCCCGATCACCCAGACGTGGAGTACTAGACACAGACCCAGCCCTCATTCATAGGATTTTTTATCGCTGACTCTTGCGATCATGTGTCATATCTGCGACGATCAGCTCACTCAGATGCGACTACGTGTCGAAGCGAATCGTCACCCAAGGTGACGATCAACCCACTCGATCCATGGAGGCTCGATGACCGCGCCGTTCCTGATGGCCGCGACCGACCCGGTGGTGCCCACCGGGTCGAACACGCAGTTGATCTTGGCCGCTCTCGGCGGCATCGCCCTGATCGTGCTGCTGATCACCTACTTCAAGCTGCACGCCTTCCTGTCGCTGATGATCGGCGCCATCGCGGTCGGCATCGCGGCCGGCATGGGCACCGTCCCGTCAGTCGCCGCATTCGCCAAGGGCTTCGGCGACACCATGGGCGGTGTCGGGATTCTCATCGGGCTGGGCGCGATGTACGGCAAGCTGCTAGCCGACTCCGGGGGTGCCGATCGCATCGTCGACACCCTCGTCGCCAAGGCCAGCCCTCGCTCCCTGCCCTGGATGATGGCCTTGGTCGGCGCGCTGATCGGCCTTCCCATGTTCTTCGAGGTCGGCCTGGTGCTGTTGATGCCGGTGATCATCCTGGTTGCCCGCCGGTCCGGACTGTCGCTCATGCGGATCGCCATCCCGACCCTGGCCGGCCTGTCGGCCATGCACGGTCTGGTGCCTCCGCACCCCGGCCCCCTGGTGGCCATCAGCGCGCTCGGCGCCAACCTCGGTCTGACCCTGGCCCTGGGCGTGCTGGTCGCCATCCCGACCGTCATCATCTCCGGGCCGCTGTTCAGCAAGCTCGCCGCCAGGTGGGCGCCCGTGCCGGTGCCGGCATTGTTCGTCACCGCCGAGGACGAGGGCGAGGACGTCACCAAGCGTCCGCGGCCCACCTTCGTCGCCGCCCTGGTCAGCATCCTCATCCCGGTGGTGCTGATGCTCGCCAGCGCGTTGACCGACATCCTGGCAGCCGGCTCGACGTCGACCGCCAAGTCGATCATCGACTTCCTGGGCCAACCCGCTATGGCGCTGCTCATCGCGGTGATCGCCGGCATCTTCATCCTCGGCCGCGGCGGCCGGATGAACCGTGACGCCATCACGAACACCCTGGAGACGTCGTTGCCGCCGATCGCCGGCATCATCTTCATCGTGGGCGCGGGCGGCGGCTTCAAGCAGGTGCTGATCAGCACCGGCATCGGCCAGGTCATCGCCGACGCGGTGCAGGGCTCGGGGCTGTCGGTGCTGTTCCTGGCCTGGGTCGTCGCGGTCCTCATCCGCGTCGCCACCGGCTCGGCGACCGTGGCCACGGTCACCGCCGCCGGCATCCTGGCGCCCGTCGCCGCCGACCTGACCAGCCCGCACGTCGCCCTGATGGTGCTGGCCATCGGTGCCGGCTCGCTGTTCCTCTCGCACGTCAACGACGCCGGGTTCTGGCTGGTCAAGGGTTACCTGGGCACCAGCATCGGACAGACGCTGAAGACCTGGACGGTGATGGAATGCTTGATCTCCGTGTGCGGGCTGGTCGGCGTCCTGCTGCTGTCCCTGGTGGTGTAGCCGACATGTTCATCAGCCCACGACGATCGGAAGGCACGGTGCAGCGGTGACCCTGGACGACACGCAAGCGCAGCAACCGGTCCTGGTGATCATGGGGGTGTCCGGATCGGGCAAGTCCACCGTCGCCGGCATCCTGGCCGGCCAGCTCGGCTGGGACCTGGAGGAAGGTGACGACCTGCATCCCGCGGCGAACGTGGCCAAGATGAGCGCCGGCATCCCGCTCACCGACGAGGATCGCTGGCCGTGGCTGGCCAAGGTGGCGGCGTGGATCACCGAGCACACCGCGGCCGGACTGCCAGGCATCATCACCTGTTCCGCGCTGAAGCGGATCTATCGCGACCGGATGCGCGGCGACCACGTGGTTTTCGTCCACCTCACCGGGGATCGCGAGACGATCGGCCGGCGGATCAGCACGCGGCAGGACCATTTCATGCCACCGGCCCTGCTCGACACGCAGATCGCCACTCTGGAGCCGCCCGGGCCGGAGGAGAATGTGCTGGAAGTGGACCTCGGCCGCAAGCCGGCCGAGGAGGCGGCCGAGATCATCGAGCGGCTCGGACTCCGACCCGAATCCGGTTCGAGTGCATTGGGTTCCGCTCACCCCGGCACGTCATCGGCGCCGCCCATCGGCGACCTGTTCGCGGCGCACGACACCGACCGGAGAACCGACGGGTGAGTGACGCCGGATCCTCTCGCCTGGCTGACATCGGTGTGTGGCGGGGTCGGTGGGGCGGCGTCCTATCTGCGGAACGATCGCTGCGCTGATCATCACCGCCGGGCCATCTCGGCGAGCCGCGCTGATCAAACGTTCAGCAAACCGGACAAAACGGCACCCAAAGTGGGTATTGGATCAGCGCGGGACGAGATCCGGCCGGAGGCGAAAGGTTGGGGTGACCGATCGACCTCTCCAGCAAGGTCGCCCGAGCTGGTCGCGCGATCAGGTCAGTCGCGGGGGCCGGTCAGTAGTGCTTCTTCTTCGGCGAGGATCTCGGGCTCACCGTCGGGACCGATCTCGGTGAGCGGCTTGACGGGTTCGCCGGCGAGCACGGCCCGCATACGGTCCTTGTCGAGCATGCCTTCCCAGTTGGCCACGACGAAGGTGGCAACGCAGTTGCCCAGCAGGTTGACCGATACCCGCATCGAGTCCATGATCCGGTCCGCGCCGAGCTGCAACGCGACGGCGGCGACGGGAATGGCGCCGTGCCCGATGGCGGCGACGGTGGCCGACAGGGCCAGGAACGACGAACCCGGGACGCCGGCCATGCCCTTGGACGTGAGCATCAGCACCAGGACGGCGGTGATCTGCTCACCCAGCGAGAGATCGACCCCGAGGGCCTGGGACAGGAACAGCACGCAGATCGACAGATAGAGGGTGGCGCCGTCGAGGTTGAACGAGTAGCCCGTTGGCACCACCAGGCCGGTGACCGCGCGGTCACAGCCGGCGTTGGTGAGCTTGACCATGATCCGGGGCAGGACCACTTCGGTGGAGGCGGTGCCCAGGGCCAGGAACAGCTCGTCCTTGATGTAGAGGAGGAATCTCCACAGGTTGACCCCGGCGAACACCCGGACGATCACGCCGAGGATGAGGATGAACAACACCGCGGCCAGGTAGCAGCAGGCAATGAGCTTGCCGTAGCTGGCCAGCGACCCGATGCCGTACTGCCCGATGATGTAGGCCATGGCGCCGAAGGCACCCAACGGCGCAAGTTTCATGATCCAGCCGATGATCGCGAAGAAGATGTGGCTGGTCTGGTCGATGACCGTGTACAGAGTGCGAGACCTCGCCGCGAACTTCGCCATCGCCAACCCGAACAACACCGCGAAGAACAACACCTGCAGCAGCGCATTATTCGCGAATGCGGAAATCACCGAGGCCGGGATGATGCCCAGCAGGAAGTCCACGGTGTGCGGCAGCGACCCGTCGCCGGTCTTCTCGGCGATCGCCTCGGCGCCGTTGGCCAGGGTCTCCGGGTCGATCTGGAAACCGCTGCCGGGCTTGACGACGTTCCCGACGAGCAAGCCGAACAGCAGAGCGAAGGTGGTGACGACCTCGAAATAGACCAGGGCCTTGATCCCGATCCGGCCGACTGCTCTCAGGTCGCCGACGTGGGCGATCCCGATGACCACGGTGAAGAAGATGATCGGCGCGATCAGCATCTTGATGAGTTTGATGAACCCGTCGGCCAGCGGTTTGAGTGCAGCTCCGAGGTCGGGCCACAACCACCCGACCAGAATGCCGGCCACGATCGCGACGATGAGCTGGAAGAACAGTGATCGATATAACCGCCCGAACTTCTTCACCGGGGCCGTTGATGTTTCCGATAGCCGGGCCATGATCTTCTCCAAGAAATGGGAGTTAACGTTGTCACCTGCGAAACTGCCAGCGCGGTGTGATCTGGCCATCACCCGTCGGTAACGGGTAGGTCAACTCTCTGCGGTCGGCAATCAGACCGGACCGACCACATCCGTTTGCTGACGACTCCGGGCACAATGCCGTTGGAACGTCTCGCTTTGCAACGGGTTTGAAGGATCCGTGTTCGGCAGCCATCGTTGTCTGGCGCGATCAACGAGGCCGCCATGGTCGGACCGGCCGCAGCCGTCAGCGTTGGAATTCACCGGGAAGAGGATGCCGAAATCTGGCCGTGAGCCATGGCCCAAACGATTTCATCGGGCCGATCGACGTCCCCGTCTGCGGCCTCTTGATCCAGCCGCTGATCGGTTGCCTCGGTGACCGGACATGGAAAGACCGACGGGGGTCGAAACCAGCAGCCTCGGCGTGCCCACCCGGGTGATCATGGAGTTCTGACTGGGCGCGATCTGTTCGATCGGGTCCATCTTGATCTCGGTCCTCAGCACCAAGGAAGACCCACCGACGGACGAGGAAGCCGCCGAAATGCGGGCCAGGAAGGGCACGAGCGGCGGAGCAATCCGGGAGATCGAGGAGGAGTCCGCCGGCCAGCTACCCGGATCGCGGCCGGCTCACCAACCGAACACGGTCCCCAGGACGGCACCGCGCTGCTACGGAGCTGGGGTCTGGTCGGGGAAGTCGGTGACAATGCCATGGATCAAGTGACAATGCCATGGATCAATGGGGAAATGCCTGGATGGCCGGATCAGGCTCGTCTTGACGGCCTGAAACGACGACGATCCACGGATGCTCGGCCGGCGAGCGCGCCATGACCAGTACGTCAGGTTGCCGATGTCACCGACCAGACCGGTTCGCCTGATCTCATGTCCAGGGCTCGCTCGCCGCGGTCACGATGGTGCCCGTCGCGACGATCGGCGCCGTGGCCGCGTCGAGTTCGCTTGCCCAGGGGGGATTGGCGCCGGCGCGAGAACAGGTGATCGCGGAGACCTGGGACGCGAAGGTGAGCGCGAGCAGCAGCGCGGCCGGGGTCAGCGATTCCAGGCGACCGCCAAGGTGGCCGGTGGTCGCGAGATAGTGCAGAAGCCCGCCGTGGAAGGAGTCGCCGGCACCGACCGTGTCGACAAGATCCGTGGGAGCGATGGGTACTTGCACCGACTCTCCGCGCAGGGAGGCGAACGCACCGCGGGCGCCGAGGCTGACCACCGCCAGTTGCACCCCTTTCGCATGCAGATGGGCCGCCGCCTGGTGCGGAGTCCATCCCGGCCACAGCAGGTCGAGGTCGTCCTCGGACAGCCGCAGGACGTCGGCCAGGGCCGCCCACCGGTCGATCGCCGCCCGGTACTGGGCGATCGGAACCAGCGTGGGTCGAAGATTGGGATCGATGGAGACTGTCATGGTCGGCCGAGCCCGTGCCAGGAGCCGCTCGATGACCGGGCCCGACGGTGCTAGCGCGAGGACGAGGCTGCCGGAGTGCACCGCCACCGGCGCCGGTCCGTCGGTGAACGGGCCGTCGATGACCGGGCCGATGGTCTGGTCGTCCCATCCCCAGTCGGCCGTTCCGTCGATGTAGAACTCGTAGGTCGCAGCACCGGCGGTATTGAGCCGGGCGATGGCCAGGGTGGCCGGTTCGAGTGCGGCTTCGGAGGCCGACAGGTCGACCCCGGACGCTTCGAGGTGCGCTCGACACAGGGCGCCGAGCGCGCCTCCGGAGATCCGTCCGGCGAACCTGGCCCGGGTGCCCAGCCGAGCCAGCGCCACGGACGTGTTGGCCGGCCCGCCGCCGGGATGCACGGTCAGCTGGGCGGCGCCGTCTACGATGCCCCCAGGCGGCAGAACCGCATCGGCGACGATTTCACCCACAACGGCAACCACTGCCATCATGATCCTCCCGGTCCGCGCCACATTGCGATCGTCACTGCTGCACCATCTTGAAGGTGCCGGTTATGCCCGACTGGCCGCGCCGAATGAACGGGTCGCCCTCGACATCCTGGTCATCCTTCTTCAGTGCGAAGAATGCCCAGATGCCCGCGCAGGCGACGACGCCAGCGATCACGAGGAAGGTGTGCTGGAAGCCCAGACCGTCACGGAGGTAGCCGAACGGGATGGCGAACAGGAAGTTGCCTACCTGTGCGGCCACCTCGAAGCCCACCAAGTACAACGTCGCCGAGAGATTGGCCGGGAAGTGCAGGGTGAAATAGCGGAAGATGCCCAGAATGAACAGCGGCACCTCGATGGCGTGCAGCATCTTCACGCCGGACACGATCACCGGATCGGTGAAGACTGCCGAGCCCAGGATGCGCAGGCACATCACCGAGACGCCGAGCATCAGGACGTTGCGCACGCCGACTCTGCGCATGATGATCGGAACGAGCATCATGCAAGCGGCCTCGGCGAAAACCTGCACGGAGTTGAGGATGCCGTAGGTGTGGATGCCGACGTCTTCGTTCTCGAACAGGGTGGCGTACCAGTTCGGGAACATCTGGTTGTCGTAGAGGTTGTAGAAGGTCCAGCTGAAGATCACGAAAATGATCACAACCCAGAGGTTCTTCATCTTCAGCACTGCTGCCATCTCGCGCAGGCTGGGAGCGTGCGGGTGCGAGGTGTGGCCCGGGGCAAAGGGAACGTGGTCGGTCTTCCAGAAGACCTGCACGAGCAGGCAGGTAACGCCGAGCGCCGAGCCGAGAACGAAGTTGATCGCCGGGTTGATGGTGAAGAGGAAGCCCGTCAGCAGCGCCGCGATACCGTAGCCGAGCGATCCCCAGCCGCGCGCTTGACCGTACTCGAAGCCGTAGGTGCGGCTCATGCGCTCCGAGAATGCCTCGAGCAGGCCGACTGCCGCCGTGTAGCCGAACGGCAGGTAGATCGCGCCGGCGATAACGCCCAGGCCAAAAGCATTCTGCAGGAGCGGTTGGTAGACGAAGAGCACGAACGGCGCCAGGCATGCCATCACCGCCGATGACAGGATGACGAGGTGTCGCTTCAGTTGCAGGTGATCCTGCACCATGCCGTAGAGGATCATCACCGCGATGGTGGTGAGCGAGTTCACCGAGTAGACGGTGCCGATCTGGCCGCCGCTCAGTCCGAGATCCTTGCCGAGCCACACCGAGAAGAACGACCACCAGATGCCCCAACCGGCGAAAAAGACGAACAGGGTCGTCGAACTCTGTAGATACGCGCCATTCTTGAACAACCTCATACTGATTGCCATGCCAAGACCTCCATTGGTCTCTCACCTACCTTGAAGCAGGAGTTGATCTCGCGGGCATGATTCCGCCGGGACTGGTCGGCATCGGAAGGGATCCCCACCGGACCGGATAAGCCGCCGTTGACCTGCGGTCAGCGGGACGTCATGAGCGCACATTGCTCCACCCCAGCTGAACACGGGTAGCGAAACCGATTGGCAGGAAGAATTTTCCACGACACAATAGCGCGTTGTCAAGGCCGCGCAGGATTGATCTTTGAAATCGATTTGGCAGTCCTTTTCGAACCGTCGACGCGGCAAGAACAATGGCATCCGGATTCACCCTCGGGCCTGAACGTGCCGTGAGATCTCGTCATACGGCGCCGGCCCGGCATGCTGCCCAAGCCGGCGGCTCCGCCCGGTCGACGAACTCCACATATGGGCTCCATTCCCGGACAATCTGGCGGTGATTGCCTCGCTCCAGACCTATCCGTGGTTGAGTTGTCAGCTCACAACTGTTGCTGTCTGGTCGGCGCTCTCGACGACCAGCCGATCACCAACCCAGCGGACCGGGGCCGGGTCGGTCAGCTCACCCACGAACTCTCCCCTGCCATCGGTGTTGGCGAATGCCAGGAAGACCCATCGATCCTCCGGGTCCCGGACGAGCTTGCCGACGTAATACCGATCGTCGGCGAGCAGCGACGCGTCCGCGAGGTCGAATGGGCCGAGGGGTGATGCCGCACGGGCGACGAAGACGCCACCGCCTCCACCCTTTCGTGCATCCGACTGCTCGTCATGCAGGCAATTGAAGACGAGAACCCACTGCCCGTAAACATTCTCAACCTGTGGCACCTCGAGGTGACCAAACCCGGCGCCCGGCTCGGTCAGCGGTGGATACACCTGCCAGTCGACAAGGTCGGGTGACCGGGCATGGCCGATGACGCCGCGCTCGCCGACCGGGCCGTGATCGGCGCGTGCGGTGATCAGCATGTGCCAGCCGTTGCCCTCCGGATCAGCGAACACCCATGGGTCGCGCCAGTGCTCGTCCCGCCACGGGTCGACCCCGCCGATCGTCTCATACCAACGAGGATCCGCCCGCACCAACGGGTTTCGGTCATCCTTGGTCCAGTGGTAGAGGTCGGCGGACGTCGCCCGGCCGATCTGCTGAACCAGTGCGCCATCCTGACGCCGGACGGTGCCGGTGTAGAACATGCTCCACATGCCGTCGGGACCCCGGACGACCGAGCCGGTCCAGGTGGCGGTCTGGTCGAAGCTGGGTGGGTCGTCGCGTACGACGGCGTCGGCGGCTCGTTCCCAGTTCGTCAGATCGGCCGACACCGCGTGCCCGATACCGGCCCGCAGGTGGCGGCGCTCGGGGACGTGCAGCGCCCGTGAGGCATAGAGAAAGAACAGGTGGTATGTCTGCTCGTCCTTGACGATCCAGAAGTCCCAGAGCCAGGAGTCAGGCAGGCGCAGCATGCGCTATCCCTTCACGCCGGAGGAGGCAATGGAGTTGATGAACGAGCGTTGGAACGCGATGAACAGCACCAGCACCGGGATGGTGATCAGCGAGGCGTAGGCCATGATCTGCCCCCAGTTCGTGGTCAGCTGGGAGAAGTAGTCGATGCCGACCATCACCGGCCGCAGCGACTCGGTCTGCACCGCCATCAGCGGCCACAGGTACTGGTTCCACGCCGGCAGGAAGGTCAGGATCGCCACGGTCGCGACGGCCGGCCCGGACAGCGGCATGATGATCTTGCGGTAGATGGTGAACCACCCCGCCCCGTCCACCTTGGCCGCCTCGTCCAACTCCTTCGGGATGGAGTCGAAGTAGGTGTAGAACAGGTAGATCGAGAAGGCGTTGGCGATGAAGGGAATGAACTGCACCTCGTAGGTGTCGAGCCAGCCGATGGAGCCGTCGTAGTAGGGCAACAGGTTCACCCACCACAGCAGCGGCAGCGCCAGCGTCTCGAACGGCACGATCAACGTGGCCAGGATGATCCCGAGAATGAAGCCTTGGCCGCGGAACTTCAAGCGGGCCAACCCGAACGCGCACATGCTGTTCACGACCAGGCCCAGGCCGACGGTCAGGCCGGACAGGATGATCGAGTTCATCATGAACCGCCAGAACGGCACCCGTTCGAAGACGGCCGAGTAGTTGTCCAGCGAGATGTCGCCGACCGGCAGGAACGCGTTGATCGAGGTCACGTCGCCGAAGATCTGGGTGTCCGGCTTGAACGAGGAGACCAGCATGAACAGCAGCGGCAACGCGAACACCAGCACCAGCAGGCCACGGACGACGTAGCGCCAGACCGTCAGGCCGGCGCCGGGCGCCTTGTCCTTCGCTGGGGGTGCGGTCTCGGCGACGTGGGCCAGGGTGTCGCTCATTTCTTCACATCCTTGTCACGGGTGAGGTAGCGCTGGACCAGGGAGACCGCGAGCACCAGCACGAAGAAGACCAGCGACAGCGCCGATGCATACCCGGTCTGCTGCAACGAGAATCCGATCCGAACCGACTGGTAGACGATGGTCGACGTGGAGTCCAGCGGGCCGCCCTGGGTCATCACCTGGATCTGGGTGAACAGGGCGAACGCCTGAATGGTGATGGTGATCAGGATGAAGGTACGGGTCTGGCGCAGGGCCGGCCAGGTGATGTACCGGAACCGTTGCCAGTTGCTGGCCCCGTCGATGTCGCCGGCCTCGTACATGTCCTGGGAGATGGTCTGCAAGCCGGACAGCCAGATCACCATGTGGAAGCCGACGGCCTGCCAAATCGACATGATCAGGACCGCGATCAGGGCAGTGTTGGGGTTGCCCAGCCAGTCCGGTCCGTCGATGCCGAAGATCGACAGGAAGCTGTTGATCAGTCCCTTGGGCTGGTACATGAACTTCCACAGCAGCGCGATGACCACCATCGAGGTGACGACCGGCAGGAAGTACACCGTCCGGAAGAAATTGACTCCACGGATTTTGACGTTCACCAGCAACGCGAGCACCAACGCCAGGCCGGCCTGGAACGGCACCACGAACAGCGTGAACAGCAAGGTATTGCGCAGGGACTTCCAGAACAGCGGGTCACTGAACAGCCGGGCGAAGTTGTCGAAACCGACGAACTGTGGACCGGTCGGCGAGATGAGCTTCGCGTTGGTGAAGGCCAGCACGAACGTGAGCACGATCGGGATGATGATGAAGATCAGCAGCAACGCGCAGGCCGGCGTGACCAGCCACGCGGCGGCAATGCGTTGGGATTGCTTGCTTTTGGTGAACCGCCGCTGCCGGAAGCTGAGCTTCTCGATCTGGCTGACGGTTGGTGGTTCGGGGTGGGCGGCCCCGATTGTCTGCGTCATTGGATTCCCCAGGGCCATCGGGACCGGGGCGGCACTGCACGACCGCAAGGCCGTCCCGGTCAGCAACTTGTGGACGTGGATTACTGGAAGTAGTTGTTGGACTGCTGGTTGGCGTCAATGTCCTTGACCGCTTGGTCCAACGCCTGCTGGGGGTCCGCACCGTTGAGGATGTCCTGAGCCGCCTTGGTGAACGTAGTCGCGATGAACGGGTAGCCCGGTGTCGGCGGCCGGATCAACGCGAAAGCCTTCGAGTACTGGCGGAAGATGTCGTCGGCACCACCCGGTTCGTAGCCCGGGACCATGGCGGCGGCCGCGTCCGTGGCCGGAATGGTGTTGGTCGCCTCGGATACCGACGCGACGTACTTGTCCTGGAGGGCGAACTTCATGTAGTCCAGAGCGCCCTCCTTCGAGGCGCAGCTGTCACTGATTGCCCACTGCCAGGAACCGCCGCCGATCTTCGGGCCGTTGCCCAGATCCACCGCTGGCAGGAACAGGACGTCACTGGCGATCGCCGACGACGCGGCGGGCTGCGCGGCCCAGGAACCGCTGTAGAGGATGGCGGTCTTGCCGTTCAGGAAATCCTGTGACGGATCAGCCCCTGATTTCAAGGGCATGTATCCGTCGGCGGTCAGCGAATGGAACCAGTTGGCCCATGCCACGGCCTCCGGGCCGTTGAGCGCGCCGTCGGCACTCTTGTAGTCCGACCGGTTGATCAGGTCGCCACCGAAGCTTTGCAGAAGGGGTGAGTAAGCATACGGGTACCATTCGCCGATGTCTTGAGTCGCCATGTCCAGCGAGTTCTCCCACTTGCCGGAGGCCTTGATCTTGGCCAGCGCGTCGGCAAACTCCTGCTCGGTCCAGGGCTGCTCGATCGTCGGGATCCGAATCCCGTTCTCCTCCAGTGCTGACTTGCGGGCCTCCATGACCAGCGCCACGTCGTAGTAGCCGACCGCGTAGTTCTTGTCGTTGTACTTTCCGACCACGCTCGGCTGGAACTGGGCAATACGGTCATCCAGCCCATCGAGCGGCGCGAGGTAACCTGCCCACGCCCAGTTCGGCACGTTGGGCCCATCGACGTCCAGGATGCACGGCAGGCTCTTCGACGCGGCCGCCGCCGTCACCGATGTGTTGTACGAGGCCTGCGGAAACGCCTGGATTTCGACGTTGTACTTGGACTGGCTGGCGTTGTAGTCGTTCACCACCTGGGTGATCGCGGCGAGCTCTTTGTCGTTGCCTGCGTTGTGCGTCCACAACTTGAGCGTGGTCGTGCCGTTCGCGTTCGTCTGGGCCTCGCTGCTGGAACTGTTTCCCTTGCCGCACGCGGCCAGGGACAGGGCGAGCGTCGCAGCTAGACTTACCGCTGCGAGACGCTTCAGGGGCTTGGGTACCACGGGGCTTCTCCAACTCACTGGGGTCCGGAATTCGGCCGGACCGTCGAGGTCGCCCGTTGCCGCGGGTGACCGAGGGTGGGTATTGCTCGCCGTCCCGGGTCACGACCGGGGCGGCGGGCCCACCGATGCACGTCGCACCAGCGGGCACTGCAGAGCTTCCGAGCGGGGCGGCTCCTTTCCATCGGCATCGATACTGCGCAACAAGGTGGTCACGGCCCACCGACCCATCTGGTAATGCGGCAGGGCCACCGTGGTCAGTCCAGGCCGCAGGCTGGCCGAGATGATCTCCTGGTCGTCGAATCCCACGATCGACAGGTCATCCGGGATCCGCAGGCCATGTTCGGCAGCGGCCTGGAAGGCGCCCATCGCCATCCGGTCGTTGAAGCAGAAGATCGCGGTCGGGCGGCTCGCCACCGGCAGGTCCAACAGCACCGACGCCGCCCGGTAGCCGCCCGGGGCCTCCGAGAGGTCCTCCACCACCAGAGTCTTGTGATACGACCGATGAGCCAGCTTCAGCGCCTTCTTGAATCCCTCGAGTCGCAGCCGCGACGCGGGAATGTCCATGATGTTGTTGACGAACCCGATCCGGCGATGACCGTGATCGGTCAGCTCCTTGACCGCGGTCATCGCTCCCCCGACCTCATCGGGCACCACACTGGAGAACCCGTCGGTGGTCGATCGGGCGTCCAGCAGCACCACCGGCACCCCGCCCAGGACCGTCGGCGGGGTCAGCAGCCGGTGGTATTCCGCGGCGTAGACGATGCCGTCGACCTGCCGGTCCAGCAGTGCCTGGATCTCCCGGCTTTCCAGGTCGGGGTCGTTGCCGGTGTTCATCATCAGCAGCAGCGACCCGTGCTCGGCGGCCGCGTCCTGCGCGCCCAGGATCGTCTGA
Source organism: uncultured Actinomycetes bacterium (assembly GCA_964497705.1). GTDB lineage: Bacteria > Actinomycetota > Actinomycetes > Mycobacteriales > Nakamurellaceae > Nakamurella. The sequence goes on from CAZCEH010000002.1 coordinate 310,729, forward strand.
CCGGCGTGCGGCGAGGTCGCGATCTGATCGTTGACGAATCCCAGCGTGTTCGATCGCTGCAGCCGCAGACCCTGCGCCAACCGGTTCGGGGTATAGGCGAGTTCGGCCGCGGCGGCCCGGACCCGCTCCCGCGTCGAGTCCGGGATCCGCTTGCCCGGCACGTCGTTGAGCACGTGGGAGACCGTGGTGATGGAGAAACCGGAGCGCTCGGCGACGTCGCGCAGTGTCGGCCTCACCACGAGTGCCTCCTCATCGAGCGCCCAAACGTTTCGCAACTGCTGCCGAACTATGGTGGAGGGCGTCACCGTTGTCAAGGCGAGCCGCGGGGATCACACGTTCGGCGGCATGCGGCGCACCCGCGGACGCTCTCGTCGCCGAGTATCGATGTACGCGAATCTCTTTCTGGATAAGGCTTTTCGGTTCGCGCGTCGATAGTTCTTCCACACTCAGGTCACGAAACGGTGACATGGCGGATCAGTCGAGGCCACGAGCGAGACGGCTCTTGACAGGCCGTTCGCAGATGCCCCATCCTTTGGGCATCGTGCCAAGACGTTTTGGCAACCTTGGTATAAGGATTGGGCGTTCATTGTCGAACACAGGTGCCACCCCGACGATCCACGATGTCGCGACGCTCGCCGGCGTCTCCATCACCACGGTCTCCCGTGTGCTGAACAAGACCGCCGGTATCAGGATCAATCCCGCCACCCGGGAGAAGATCGAACGAGCGGCCCGCGACCTGGGATACCGGCCGAATCACCTCGCCCGAGGTCTGCGCTCTCGACACACCCACACGCTGGGATTCCTCACCGACCACCTCGGTGCCGCACCCAGCGCCGGCCAGCTCATCCAGGGCATCCAGGATGCCGCCGAACGCCACGACCGGCTCTTGATCGCGATGGACTCCGGCGGCCATGCGGAGCTGTGCGCACGGCAAACACAGACCCTGCTGGACCGTCGCGTGGACGGCATCGTCTACGCCGCGATGCGCCATCGGGAATTGACCCCACCGCCCTCGGCCCGCCAGGTTCCGGTCGTCCTGCTCAACGCCTTCTGCGACTGCGACGGATACCCCTCGGTCGCTCCCGACGAACACCACGGCGCCCAGCTGGCCGTCCGCGAACTCGTGCGCCACGGCCACCGGGCGATCGGCTTCATCACCGACAACGCGTCGACACCGGCCGGTGAGGGACGCCTGTGGGGCTACCGCGCCGCCCTGACCACGGCCGCGATTGCTCCCGACCCCCGGTGGATCGCCCGGACCGCGGCCGACGCCGCCGGCGGCTATCGGGCCACCACGGCCCTGCTCAGGCTTCCGTCGCCGATCCGGCCCACCGCCGTCGTCTGCCTCAACGACCTCATCGCCGTGGGCGCCTACCAGGCCGCCGCAGAACAGGGCATCGAAATCCCACGCGACCTGTCCATCATCGGGTTCGATGAACACGCACTGATCGCCGCGAGTCTGCGACCTACCCTCACCACCGTCGCCCTGCCCTTGAAAGACATGGGCGCATGGGCCGTGCAAACCCTGCTGGCCCCTTCATCACAGGCCCGTCACTGCCCGCTGCCCTGCCAACTGATCCGGGGCGAATCGGTGAGCGCGCCCGCCACCACCGAGTCCGCCAACTGAGCCCGGGCCACACCTTGCGCGGCTGGTCAGGCGGCCGACGCCAAACCGCATCCAGCGGAAGGACTCGCCGGCCCGAGCAACATCGACGCGACCGGTCAAACCTCGTTCGGCAGCCGTGAGCGGAGACTTCGGCCGCCCAGGTTGCCTTACCGTAGGGCTGCATCGGCCGCTCTCGCCGTTGGTGGTTCACCCGTCCGGTCCATCGCGCGGATGTCTGGCTGGATGATCCGCCGAGGTCCGCAAGGACCTGGCCAGGCTTGATCCCGGCACGGGAACCGACGACCCGCCAGGAGCCGACTGTCGGGGTCCGCCTCATGTGCACCTCGAACCGGGGCTGTGCCACACTGGCGACGGTTGGCGTTCACCAGCCCGGATGTCCGGTGCTGGTGGATCACCACGATTCTTGGCTTTCTCGGGTTTCACCGACGGAGACGAAATCGTCGGCTGGCCGATCGGCGCGACCGCGTCGAACACCGTAACGACCCGCAGGAGAGCGTTCATGGCACAGGGAACCGTCAAGTGGTTCAACGCCGAAAAGGGCTTTGGTTTCATCAGTCCCGACGACAATGGGCCTGATGTGTTCGTGCACTACTCGGAGATCCAGGCTGGCGGCTACCGCTCGCTCGAGGAGAACCAGAAGGTCACCTACACGGTGACGGCGGGCACCAAGGGTCCTCAGGCCACCCAGGTCACCCCACTCTGACCGACGGCCGACGTGTGTGGCCGGTCAGGTCGGTTGCCCTGACCGGCGACGCGAACCCGTCCCGGACGCAGCCCCTGCGTGGCCGCTGCGCTGATCAGTCGAACCTTCTGGTGGCCGAAATGCGTCGCGGTAGGGACCGCCCTTGCGGACGGCCCCCCGCACAGATCCCAGCGTGCG
>CAZCEH010000003.1:0-48316 GCA_964497705.1 uncultured Actinomycetes bacterium
CCGCCCAACAGCAGGCCGCGTGACCCCCGACGAACTTCCGGCGAAGACCACTTAGAACGGGGCGAACAGGCAGCAGCGGAACTGGCCGCGATTCCGGAGGTCCTGGTCGCCCGCTGGAACATCGGCCAGGTCGGCTACGCGGCAGCGATCAACGCCGGCCGTCGCGGCGATCAACGCGGCGCCGAGCTCGCCTTCGCCGACGCCGACAGTGCGATGACCACACCGGTCCCGATCCCGTTCTACCGGCACATCTCTCGCCGCTTGGTCGCCGAGGCCGCGATCCGCGACCGGTGGGGTGACCCCGTCCAATGGCTGACCGACGATCTGATCTACTTCCAGTCGACCGGACACCAGCGGGTCGCCGCCGCGTGCCGAGGGCTGCTCCGCCGCGCGGGAGCCCGCGTCTCACGCCACACCCCGGGCCCTCCCGTGCCCGAGCAGCTTCGCCTCCGCGGCGTCACCGGACGCGAAATGGACGTGTTGACCCTGATCGGCGAAGGACTGGTCAATCGGGACATCGCCGCCAGACTGTTTGTCTCCCCCCGAACGGTCGAAAAGCATATCGAGAACCTGCTCGCAAAAACTGGTTTGTCCACCCGCTCGGCGCTCGTCGCCCGGGCCGCCCGCGACAACTGGTAGTCCGAATCAGGCAGACTGAACGCGATGACGGACGCACCAACCTGCTCCGGCAGTTGGTATGTCGGTTCTACACAATCGTCCCGAGTACGTGCAGCCTCCGTCAGAGTGTCAATGGTGGCGAATGTTCGAATTGTTGGTTCTGGCGCGCTTTCCCTGACGTTGCCGCGATGGCGTTTGCGTGCGCAGACGGGGCTGAGCGCAGGGCGGACAGGCAGACTTCGGGACAGGCTCAGCGGCTGGTCGCGGTGATCACCTCGAACGGCGTGCCCTGCTGGCAGGTGGTCATCAGGTCCGGCTCGAAGGTGCCGGTCACCTCGACCACCGACTCGAACGGATGGGCCGCCAGGTCCCAGGCCTGCAGATTGGCCACCACCGCACCCGACGCGTCGACGAGCACCACGCAGCCACCCTCGACGCCCTCCGTCACCGTGCCCTGCACGGTGGTCACCGCACCGGCGCCGGTCGGACCGGCGTCTGTCGGGCCGGCGGACAGTGACGGGCGCGGACCGGACGGGACCTGGCTCGTCGACGAGCCGGCCGACCCGGGGGAGGAGGCCGGTTGCTGCGGTGACCCGGTCGACCCGCACGCGACCAGTGCGAGTGCCAGACATCCCGCCACCACGCCGAGCGCCGGCCGACGCGCGGCGGGCCGTGACGGCAACCGGATCAGTGTCATCTGCGCCTCCGCGGGTTCGATCGGGTGCGTTCACGCTAGCGGTGCGCGCCGGCCGTGAGGGTGCCCGGAGTCGCCGCGCGTCGGAGCGGAGCACGGGCCCGACGGCGAGTCGCCGACCGGGTCAACGAAGAACACACCGACCATCACTACCCTCATCTGCGGCTCCGCCGACAAAGGGGGCGCCGGGAAGGAGAGACGGGGACTGTGAGACGCGCACGCCTGACTGCCTCGCTGGTCGCGGTTCTCCTCGCGGCGGTCGCTTGTTCGAACGCGACCGCCACGTCCGCTCCGGGATCCTCGAGCGGCGTCGCGGACGCCCAGTCGTCGGACCCGCACGAATCGATGGACCACTCGATGTCCTCCGGGATGTCGATGGACATGGGCACGGGCGCCGCGACGTCGCAGAGCCCGACCACCTTCGCCACGGCCAGCTCCAGCAGCGCGCCGGCCAACTCGATCGACGTGCTGCCCGGCATGCCGCCGGTCAGCGACCCGCACAACATCTACTCCGACGCCGGCGCGGGCATGCTCGGCGCCAACGCGCAAAAGTCCAAGGCGTACGCGTACGTGCCCAACACCAAGTCCGGTGACGTGTGGGTGATCGACGCGCAGACCTTCCAGGTCGTCAACAAGTTCCACGTCGGCATCGAGGTGCAGCACGTCGTGCCGTCCTACGACATGAGCGCGCTGTACGCCACCGACGACCAGGGCGACGTGATCCGCCGCATCGACCCGTTCACCGGGGAGGCCGGCGACACCATCCCGGTGCTGGACCCGTACAACATGTACTTCACCCCGGACGGCAAGTACGCGATTTCCGTCGCGGAGAAGTACCGCACGCTGGTCTGGTACGACCCGAACAACTGGCAGGAGGTCGACCGGCTGCGGCTCGACGACTGCCAGGGCGTCGACCACGGCGACTTCACCCCGGACGGGAAGATCGCGGTGTTCTCCTGCGAGTTCGACGGCCGCGTCGCCGTCGTCGACATGGTGAACCGCACGCTCATCCGGATGATCGACATGCCGACCCGGAACACCAACATGGGTCCGCAGGACCTGCGGATCGCGCCGGACGGCTCCAAGTTCTACATCGCCGACTCCGACTCCGACGGTGTCTGGGTGCTGGACGCGGACCTGCAGACGGTCACCGAGCACATCCCCACCGGCGACGGCGCGCACGGCCTGTACTTCAGCCGGGACGGGTCGAAGCTGTACGTGACCAACCGGCACGAGGGCTCGATCAGCGTGCTCGACGCCTACACCGGAGCGGCCATCACCAAGTGGCAGATTCCCGGCGGCGGCAGCCCGGACATGGGCAACGTCAGCGCCGACGGCTCCCAGCTGTGGCTGTCCGGGCGCTACGACAACGTGGTGTACGTGCTCAGCACCGCCGACGGCAGCCTGCTGGCCACGATCCCGGTCGGCAACGGCCCGCACGGGCTGGCGCTGATGCCGCAGCCTGGGCGCTACTCGATCGGGCACACCGGCATCACCCGCTGACGCGCGTCACCCTGTCACGCATCTAGGGTCACGGCTGTCGTGCGCGGATCGTCGCGCGGTCGGGGCCACACCGCGCCGCGGACGGGAACGCCGCTCCACCGATTCGGACGCAGCTCCGCAGGTGCGAGCGCCGCTCCAGCTCTGCCGGGAGCGGCGTTCACTTTCGGGGAGCGGTGTTCCGATCCGGGGACACCTGACGCCCGCGGAGACTGGGTCGCGCGCGCACGTACTGTGGCGGCGTGAGTCTCGCCCGCACCGAACGCGCTGCCCTGGCCGATCTGTTCGACCAGGTCGGACCCGACCAACCCACCCTCTGCGAGGGCTGGCAGACCCTGGATCTGCTCATTCACCTGCTGGTCCGGGAACGTGACCCGCTCGGTGCCGTGGGCGAGCGGGTGCCCCCGCTGCACTCCTTCACCGAGAAGGCGGCCGACGGCTATCGCACCAGGGACTGGACCGAGCTGGTACAGACCTACCGGTCCGGCCCGCCGGCGTGGAACCCGACCGGCTGGCGACCCGTGGATGAGCTGTTCAACGGCGGCGAGATGTTCATCCACCACGAGGACGTGCGGCGTGGCCGGCCCGGCTGGCAGCCCCGCGAGATGAGCCCGCAGGACACCAAGGAACTGGTCGGCATCGTCCGCTCGCCGACCTCGAAGCTGGCGCTGCGCAAGGCTCCTGCCGGCATCGTGGTCCGGATGCCTGGCGTCGAGCCGGCCACCCTCCACAAGGCGGAACCGGTCGTCACCCTGGCCGGTGAACCCGGGGAGATCGCCATCTGGGCGTCCGGCCGGGACGCGGTGCGGGTCGATTTCGACGGCGATCCGGCGGCGGTGGACGAACTCCGAAAGATGCCGCGGGGCTTCTGACCCGGATCAGACCTCAGTGTTCGACGTTTCGCTCGGCAAGCCTCGCTCGGCGGGTCTCCTTGCGGAGCACCTCGCAAGCTCGGTTGCTCCGCGGCGGATCCGCCGCAGTGTTGGATGCTCGCTCGGCAAGCCTCGCCCGGCCGGCCGGGCGGCGTCGGCGAAGGTCCGCCGGGCCGGTAGGTTTCCAGGTATGACGACGCTTTTCGCAGGACCGGCCGGCCGCCCGGGCCGGCCGTTCGGCACCGTGCTGACCGCCATGGTCACCCCCTTCACCGCCACCGGCGAGCTCGACGTGAACGCGACCGGTCTGCTCGCCGAGCGGCTGGTCAACGAGGGCAACAACGGGCTCGTGGTGAACGGCACCACCGGTGAGTCGCCGACCACCACCGACGCGGAGAAGGAGCTGGTGGTCCGGGCGGTCGTCGACGCGGTCGGCGACCGGGCCACCGTGGTCGCCGGGGTCGGCACCTACGACACCGCGCACTCGGTGAAGCTGGCGAAGTCGGCCGAAAAGGCCGGGGCGCACGGCGCATTGGTCGTCACGCCCTACTACTCCCGGCCCCAGCAGGACGGGCTGCTCGCGCACTTCGCGGCCGTCGCCGACGCCAGCGACCTGCCGGTGATGCTGTACGATATCCCGCCCCGCGCCGTGGTCGCGATCGCGCCGGACACCCTGCTGCGGCTGGCCGAGCATCCCCGGATCACCGCGGTCAAGGACGCCAAGGGCGACCTGTACGCCGGCTCCCAGGTGATGGCCGGTTCCGACCTGGCCTACTACTCAGGTGACGACCCGCTGAACCTGCCCTGGCTGAGCATCGGCGCGGTCGGTGTGATCAGCATCATCGGGCACGTGCTCGGCGGGCACCTGCGGGCCATGGTGGATGCCGCCGAGGCGGGCGACTTCGGCAGGGCCCGCCAGGTGCACTACGACCTGATGCCCGCGCACCGGGCGATGATGCGTTGTGGCGGCGGCGCCGGCCTGGTGTTCGCGAAGGCCGCCCTGCGGCTGCGCGGCTTCGGTGTGGGCGACCCCCGGTTGCCGCAGATCCCGGCCACGCCCAAGCAGACCGAGTTGATCGCCCGGGATCTCGACGAGATCGGCCCCCTGTTGTGAGCCGGCCGGCCGGTCCCGGATCGTCGTCACCGGCCGCGCGGCCCGAACAGCCGGAGAACGTCGGCCTCGAACCCGTACCCCCGCCACCACCCGCCAAGGACGTGTTGCGGGTCGTCGCGCTCGGCGGCATCGGTGAGATCGGCCGCAACATGACCGTCTACGAGTACGACGGGCGGCTGCTGATCGTCGACTGCGGCGTGCTGTTCCCCGAGGACGGCCAGCCCGGCGTCGATCTGATCCTGCCCGACCTCCGGTTGGTGGAGAACCGGGTCGACGACATCGACGCGGTGGTCATCACGCACGGCCACGAGGACCACATCGGCGCGCTGCCCTGGTTGCTGAGGCTGCGGCCGGACCTGCCGGTCGTCGGCGCACGGTTCTCGCTGGCGCTGATCGCCGCCAAGTGCCGCGAGCACCGGCTCACGCCGAACCTGCAGGTGGTGGCGGAGCGGGACACACGCCGGGTCGGCCCGTTCGAGCTGCGGTTCTACGCGGTCAACCACTCGATCCCGGACGCTCTGGCGGTCAGCATCCGCACCCCGGCCGGGACCGTGCTGCACACCGGCGACATCAAGCTCGACCAGCTGCCGCTGGACGGCCGGCTCACCGATCTCGGCGGGTTCAACCGGCTCGGCGACAAGGGCGTCGACCTGTTCCTGGTCGACTCCACCAACGCCGAGGTGCCCGGATTCGTCGCGCCGGAGCGGGAGATCGGGCCGGTGATGGACTCGTTCATCGCCAAGGCCACCCAGCGGGTGATCGTCGCCTCCTTCGCCTCGCACGTGCACCGGGTGCAGCAGATGCTCGACTCGGCGTACCGGCACCGTCGCAAGGTCGCGTTCGTCGGTCGGTCGATGGTGCGCAACATGCAGATCGCCCAGGAGCTGGGTCTGCTGTCGGTGCCGGACGGGCTGGTCCGGTCGCTGGACAAGGTGCTGGAGCTGCCGCCGGACCAGGTCATGCTGGTCTCCACCGGCTCCCAGGGGGAACCGCTGTCCGCGCTGTCCCGGATGGCCCGCGGCGAGCACCGGCAGGTGAACCTGACCGCCGGGGACACGGTGATCCTGGCCTCGTCGATGATCCCGGGCAACGAGACCAGCGTGTTCACGGTCATCAACGAGCTGGCCAAGATCGGCGTCACGGTCGTGCACCAGGGGGTGGCCAACGTGCACGTCTCCGGTCACGCCTCCGCCGGTGAGCTGCTGTACCTGTACAACGCGGTGCGGCCGCGCAACGTGATCCCGATGCACGGCGAGTGGCGGCACCTGCGCGCCCAGGCCAAGCTGGCGGTGGCCACCGGCGTGCCGGCGGACCGGGTGATCCTGGCGCCCAACGGGACCGTGGTCGACCTGCGCAACGGGAAGGCCGCCGTGGCCGGGCATGTCGAGGTCGGCATGGTGTACGTGGACGGCAACGCGGTCGGCGACGTCGGCGACACCACGCTGTCCGACCGGCTGATCCTCGGCGAGGGCGGCTTCATCTCCATCACCGTGGCCATCAACACGCACACCGGCCGGGCGGTGGCCTCGCCGACCATCTCGGGCCGCGGCTTCTCCGACGATCCCAAGGCGTTGCACGCCGTGGTGCCGCTGGTGGAGGCCGAACTGGCCCGTACCGAGGCCGACGGCATCACCGACCCGCACCGGGTGGCGCAGGCGGTGCGCCGGGTGGTCGGCCGATGGGTCGGTGACACCTACCGCCGCCGGCCGATGATCGTGCCCACCGTGCTGGCGGTCTGACCCCGATGGCCGAGCTGATCTACCACTGCGGCCTGCGCTCGGACTGGGAGGCGGCGCTGACGGCGGGGCAGTACACGATCTCCACCCGCGGCCGGACCCTGGAGCAGGAGGGCTTCCTGCACGCCTCCTACGCCGACCAGGTGGACGGGGTGCTGCGGCGGTTCTACGCCGACGTCACCGAACCGATGGTGCTGCTGGTGATCGACCCGGACCGGCTGACCGTGCCGGTGGTGCCGGAGAGCCCGCCGGGCGCCCCGTCCGACGCCGGCGAGAAGTTCCCGCACATCTACGGACCGCTCGACCCGGCCGCGGTGATCGAAGTGCGGTCGCTGCCTCGCTCCTGACCGTCCATCGACTTGTGTCAAATGCAGGTTTCGCAGGTCCTTGAACATGCATTTGACACAAGTCGGCGGTGAGGGCGGGCCCGTGAGACTCGCGAGGCCGGCCCGGTCCGCGAGATCCGCGAGATCCGCGGGGTCTCAGCCGTCCGGACCGCCGCTCGACTCCAGGGCGATCTGCGTGGCGTCCAGGTTGGTCAGCGCCGCGGTCAGCGTGCCGGCGTCCAGGGTGCCGTCGTCGCGGGCGTCCAGCAGCGCGTCGCGCTGCGCCGTCAGGATGGCGAGCCGATGCCGCTTCTCGGACTGCTCGTCCTCCCGCGGCGTCGCCTTCTCGACCTCGTCGAACAGCGCGAGGACCTGCGCGCGTTCCTGCACCGCCTGCCGCGTCCGGTCCTGGCCGTCGCCGGCCGGAAACAGGCGTGCCACCAGCAGCCCGACCGTGCCACCCTGGACCAGCAGCGACATGGTGGCGACCCCGAACGCGACGAACACCAGCAGAGCCCGCTGCGGAGTGTCCTCCGGCAGCGTCTGCGCGGCGGCGACGGTGACCGCGCCGCGCATGCCCGCCCACACGACGATCACGCCTTCGCGCGCACCCAGGGGCTGGCGCAGGAAGTAGTCGATGTCGGCGAGCATCCGCCGCACCCGGGTGGCCACCCGCTCGACGTCGCGTGGGCGCGACGAGCCGCCGCGGCCACGCCGGGCGGGCAGCGGCTCGCCGTCGGCCAGCCGCTGTTGCCAGTCCTCCGCCCGCGGCTGGACCTGCTGCCATCGTCGGGCCCGCCGCCTGAGCCCGACCAGCAGCGGGGCGACGTACCCGGCCCGGATGAGCAGCGTGGCCAGCAGCGCGATCGCGGCCATGCCGACCGCCGGTCCCACGCCGGTGTGCTCCTGCTGGACCTCGTGCAGCACCGCGGACAGCTGCAGGCCCATCCCGAGGAAGATCAGCCCCTCCAGCACGAGTTCGACGCTGGCCCAGTTCTGCGCGTCGGAGATGCGGTGCCGCGGCGGCAGCACCCGCGGCGCCCGGATCCCGGTGACCAGGCCGGCCACCACCGCGGCGACCAGGCCGGAGCCGCCGAGCAGTTCGGTCGGCACGGATGCCACGAACGGAACCGTGAACGACAGGATGGTGTTCACCGTCGGGTCGCCGACCCGGCGACGGACGGCCAGGTTGCCGAACCCGACGGCGACACCCACCGCGATGGCCACCGCCACCGAGTACGCGAAGGTGCCCAGCGCGCCCCAGAACGAGAACCCGGCCGCGGTCGCCACCACCGCGGTCCGCAGCACTACCAGGGCGGTCGCGTCGTTGAGCAGGCTCTCTCCGTCGAGCATCACCAGCACCCGGCTCGGTACCCCGGTGCCCTTGATGATCGCGGTGGCGACGGCGTCGGTCGGGCTGATGATGGCGCCCAGCGCGACGCCCCAGACGAAGTCAACGCCGGGCAGCAGCCAGGCGAAGAGCAGCCCGAGCAGCACCGCGCTGACCACCACGAGCAGCACCGACAGGCTGCTGATCGCGCGGAACTCCCGCCGGAAGTTCATGGTCGGCATGGCCACGCCCGACGCGTAGAGCAGGGGTGGCAGCAGCCCTTCCAGGATCCAGTCGGGCTCGATCACGATGTCCGACGGCCAGGGCGCCAGGCTCACCCCGATGCCGACCAGCACCAGCAGCAACGGGGCGGCGATCCGCAGCTTCGGCGCGGTCACCGCAGCCGCGGCGATCACCAGCAGGGCGACGACCAGGACAGCGATGAACTCGAGCAACGATCCCTCCGGCACTGACTCCTCGTCGGCGTGTTCCAGTGCAGCCTGGCACCGATCCGCCCGGCCATCGACTCGAGCGCCAAGGGTGAGACGTCGATCACCGAGGTCGGCGACCAATCGTTCCGCCGTAACATCGCGACCGCGTACGGCCGGACACGATGCGCGTCGGAGCGTCCTGTGTGACATCCGGCCCGCATGGCTGACCTGCGCATGTGAGCACAACACAATCGCCTTGTAACAGGCCGTGGCGGTCGCTGAAACATGCATACCGACACTCGGAGAGGTGACCGCCGAGCACACCACAGCCCAGCCGGGCACCCCGCGGGGTGCGTCGGCGACGCTGTTCGTGGCTCGTTCGGCCGGCCGGGCCCACCCGGCCGCACCCACGGCGACCCATTGCCCGTATTGCTCGCTGCAGTGCGGGATCACCATGGTCGCCGGACGCAGCAGAGCGGCGGCCCGGGCGACCCTGCAGCCCCAGGAGGACTTTCCCACCAACCGCGGCGGCCTGTGCGCCAAGGGCTGGACCGCCGCCGACCTGCTGGATCACCAGGAACGGCTGCTCACCCCGCTGGTCCGCGAGAGCGACGGCGATCGGACGTCGCCGCTGCGCCCCGCCACCTGGGACGAGGCCTTCGACCGCATGGTCGCCGCCATCACCCGCACCCAGCGCACCCACGGCCGGGACGCCGTGGGAATCTTCGGCGGCGGCGGGCTGACCAACGAGAAGGCTTACCTGCTGGGCAAGTTCGCCCGGGTGGGGCTGCGCACGTCGATGATCGACTACAACGGCCGGTTCTGCATGTCGTCCGCGGCGACCGCCGGCAACAAGGCGTTCGGTGTCGACCGTGGACTGCCGTTCCCGCTCGCCGACATCGCCGAGGCGGCCGCCATTTTGCTGGTCGGCGCCAACCCGGCGGACACCATGCCGCCGGCCATGCAGTACTTCGACCAGGGACGGTCCGCCGGCGCCCGGCACATCGTCGTCGACCCGCGCCGGACCAACACCGCCGACGGCGCGTCCTGGCATCTCGCGCCGGTGCCCGGCACCGACCTGGCGCTGGCGAACGGGCTGCTGCACATCGCGATTCGCGAGGGCTATCTGGACGAGGCGTACATCGCCGACCGCACCACCGGTTTCGCGGCGGTCCAGGCCGCGGTCAGCTCCTATTGGCCGGACTGGGTGGAACGGATCACCGGCGTCTCCGTCGCCGACATGCGCGACACCGTCAGGACTCTGGCCACCGCGCCGTCCGCGATGATCCTCACCGCGCGCGGCGCCGAGCAGCACAGCAACGGCACCGACACCGCGCAGGCGTTCATCAACCTGGCGCTGGCCCTCGGCCTGCCCGGCAAGTGGGCGTCCGGCTACGGCACTATCACCGGCCAGGGCAACGGCCAAGGCGGCCGCGAGCACGGGCAGAAGGCCGACCAGCTGCCGGGCTACCGCCGGCTGGACGACCCGCGGGCCCGCGCGCACGTCGCCGCGGTCTGGGGCATCGACCCGGACGAGCTGCCCATGCCCGGGGCGTCCGCCTTCGAGATGCTCGACCGGCTCGGCAGCGACGGGGGAGTGCGCACCCTGATCGTGCTGGCGTCCAACGTTGTCGTCTCCGCACCGGACGCGAACCGCATCCGGCACCGCCTGGCCGCGCTGGACACGCTGATCGTCTCGGACATCTTCCCGTCCGAGACCGCGCTGCTCGCCGACGTCGTGCTGCCCACCGCCCAATGGGCGGAGGAGGAGGGCACGATGACCAACGTCGAGGGCCGGGTGATCCGCCGCAAGATGGCCCTGCCGCCGCCGCCCGGTGTGCTCGACGACCTGCAGATGATCGCCGAACTGGCCCGGCGACTCGGTCGCGGCCGGTACTTCTCGGACGACCCGGCGACCGTGTTCGAGGAACTGCGGCGGGCCAGCGCCGGCGGCGTCGCGGACTACGCCGGCATCACCTACCAGCGGATCGAGGCCGAGCAGGGGGTGTTCTGGCCCTGCCCGTCCACCGACCACCCCGGGACCCCGCGGATGTTCACCGAGTCGTTCCCGACGCCGGACGGGAGGGCGCGATTCATCGCCGTGGTGCACAAGGCGCCGGCCGAGACCCCCGACCCGTCCTACCCGTACGTGCTGACCACCGGCCGCCTGCTGCAGCAATACCAGAGCGGTACCCAGACCAGGCGACTGGGCGCCACCATGGTCCCCGATCCGCACGTGCAGCTGCACCCGAACCTGGCGCGCAAGCTGAACATCGCGGCCAGCGACATGGTGGAGCTGCGCACCCGGCGCGGCGCCGCGGTGTTCCGGGCGCAGATCACCGACGCCATCCGGCCCGAGGTGCTGTTCGTGCCGTTCCACTGGAGCGGCGCGTCGAACGCGAACTCGCTGACCGACCCGGCACTGGACCCCTACTCCCGGATGCCGGAGTTCAAGGTGTGCGCGGTCGCCGCCCGCCGGGTCGGCGGCCCCGACGACGACCACCTGCTCACCGCGATGCCCAGCCAACCCGACGTGCTGGCCTTCTCGGCCCGCGACTCGCCCGGGCCCAGGCGTCACCGCCGCGCCACGAGAGCCCGACAGTCTGCCGGAACCCGCCCGCCGACCCAGATGAGGACGACCATGCACACCAAGAACCGTTTCCTGCAAGGCATCTTCCAGTTCACCGGGGCCGGCGTGGACAAGCCGGCGCCGATCGACCCGATCCTGACCTACGTGGTGCCCGATGGCTCGGTCGCGCAGGCGCTGTACTTCCGCGGCGGCAACAGCACCGACGAGTTGGTCACCGTGGTGCTGATGCGCGACGGCGTGCCGATGCGGTACTTCCCCATCGGCGCCCGGTCGGACGTGCACGTGCCGCTGCGGGTCGTGGAGGACCTGGAGGGCAGCACGATCGTCGAGCTCGCCGTCGCCGCCCCGGACAAGATGACCGGCACCCTGGTGCTGGACCTGGGCCTGGTGGAGGTCTGATGACCCTGCTCGACGACGACACGGCCGTCGGCGCCTTCGCGGACGACCTCGGCCCCGACGGACACGACGAGGACACCCGCCGCCGGCTGGTGGTCATCGGCAACGGCATGGCCGGCGCCCGCGCGGTCGAGGAGATCCTCGCCCGCGGCGGGGCCGAGCAGTTCACCGTCACCATGTTCGGTGACGAGCCGTACGGCAACTACAACCGGATCATGCTCTCGCACGTGCTGTCCGGGGAGGAGTCCGAGGCCGGCATCTTCCTCAACAGCCTGGCCTGGTACACCGAGAACGACATCATCCTGTACGCCGGGGTGCGGGCGACCCGGATCGACCGGTTCGCCAAGATCGTCTACGCCGAGCACACCGTCGATGGCACGAAGTACGAGACTCCCTACGACGAACTGATCATCGCCACCGGCAGCCGCTCCTTCATCCCGCCGATCGACGGGCTGCGGATGGACGACGGCTCGCTCAAGCCGGGCGTCTTCGCGTTCCGCACCATGGACGACACGAACGCGATGGTCGCGTATGCCAGGCACGAGCACCACCGGCGCGCCGTGGTGATCGGCGGCGGCCTGCTCGGCCTGGAGGCCGCTCGCGGCCTGCAGGGCTTCGGCATGCAGGTCGACGTGCTGCACGCCGGCCCGCACCTGATGAACGCCCAGATCGGCCCGGACGGCGGGGAGATCCTGCGCAAGAGCGTCGAGGAACTCGGCATCTACGTGCACACCAAGGCCCGGACCACCTCCATCATGGGCGAGGACAAGGTCGAGGGCGTGTGGATGATGGACCACCCGCTGCTCGAGTGCGACATGGTGGTCGTCGCGGCCGGCATCCGGCCCAACGTGGACCTGGCAGTCACCAGCGGGTTCACCGTCGAGCGGGCCATCATCGTGGACGACCAGATGCGCACCGTGGACGATCCCGACGTGTACGCGGTCGGCGAGTGCGTGCAGCACCGCGGCGAGGTGTACGGCCTGGTCCAGCCGCTGTGGGAGCAGGCCGTCGTGCTGGCCGACCACCTCACCGGCACCGACCCGGAGGCGGCCTACCACGGCTCGCGCACCGCCACCAAGCTCAAGGTGGCCGGCGTCGACGTCGCCGCGATGGGCGTGCAGGGGCCGGAGCGCGACACCGACGAGCACATCGTGTTCTCCGAGCCGCGCAAGGGCATCTACAAGTCGCTGGTCATCCGCGACGAGAAGCTCATCGGCGCCACCATGCTCGGCGACACCTCCAAGGTCGCGTTCCTCATCCAGGCGTTCGACCGGGGGCTGCCGCTGCCCGAGGAGCGCCTGGAGATGCTGTTCAACCTGGGCACCCCGGCCGAGGAGGTCGGCATCGCCGAGCTGGCCGACGACGCCCAGGTCTGCAACTGCAACGGCGTCTCCAAGGGCCAGCTGGTGGCCTGCGTGCACGACGGCATCAAGACCGTCGCCGGGGTCATGGACAAGACGCGGGCCGGCAAGGGCTGCGGCTCCTGCAAGAACATGGTGTGCCAGATCGTCGAATGGGCCGCCGGCGGCAAGGTCGAGGAGGATCCCTCGGCGAACTGGTACGTCCCGGGCATCCCGATGGACAAGCCGACGCTGATGAAGGCGATCCTCGAACAGGGCCTGAAGTCGGTGTCGTCGGTGTTCAAGGCGCTGGCCCCGGAGGGTGCCGAGGACGCGAAGTCCAAGATGGGCCTGGCCTCGCTGCTCAAGATGATCTGGGCGGACGAGTACATCGACGAGAAGGACGCCAAGTTCATCAACGACCGGGTGCACGCCAACATCCAGAAGGACGGCACCTTCTCCGTCGTCCCGCAGATGAAGGGCGGCGTCACCACGCCGGAGCAACTCCGCAAGATCGCCGACGTGGCCGAGAAGTGGAACGTGCCGATGGTCAAGCTCACCGGCGGTCAGCGGATCGACCTGCTCGGCATCCGCAAGGAGGACCTGCCCGGCGTCTGGGCCGATCTGGGCATGCCATCCGGCTACGCCTACGGCAAGAGCTTCCGTACCGTGAAAACCTGTGTCGGGCAGGAGTTCTGCCGGTTCGGGGTGGGTGACTCGACCAGCCTGGGCATCAAGATCGAGTCCCGGTTCCAGGGCCTGGAGTCACCGGCCAAGATGAAGCTGGCGGTCACCGGCTGCCCGCGCAACTGCGCGGAGGCCTACGTCAAGGACGTGGGTGTGGTCGCCATCGACGGCGGCCGCTGGGAGATCTACGTCGGCGGCGCGGCCGGCGCGCACATCCGCAAGGGCGACCTGCTGGCCACGGTGGACGACCCGGACCTGGTCGTCACGTTGACTGGCCGGTTCATGCAGTACTACCGGGAGAACGCCAAGTGGCTCGAGCGCACCTACGCGTTCGTGCCCCGGGTGGGCATCGAGTTCCTTCGTGAGGTGATCGTGGAGGACAGCCTGGGCATCGCCGCCGAGCTGGACGAGCGCATGCAGAAGGCCGTCGACGCCTACCGGGACCCGTGGCAGGAAGGGGCGAGACCCGCCACCCCCGGCCAGTTCCGCACCTCGCTGCCGCTGGAGGTCCTGCCCTCCGTCGGCTCGCCGGCCGCGGTGCCGGCCCGATGACCGCCGTCATGAACCCGGACACCTCCGACGTCGCCGTGCACCGGCTCGGCCCGCTGTCCCAGATCCCCATGGGGGAGGGCCGGGCATTCGGCGTCGACGGCACCCAGGTCGCCGTCTTCCACCTGCGATCCGGTGCGGTGCACGCGGTCTCGGCGGTCTGCCCGCACAAGGGCGGGCCGCTGGCCGACGGGCAGATCGACGGATCCGTCGTGCTCTGCCCGTTGCACCTGAACGCCTGGGAGCTGGCCACCGGCTGCTCCCGCAGCGGGCAGCCGGACCTGCAGACCTGGACCGTCCAGGTGCAGGACGGCGAGATCCTCCTCCACTCCGACTGACCGATCTCGTCCGCATTTCCCCCGTGCCCACCAGAGTCGTTGGGGCGGTGGCGGCGTCGCGTGCGGCGCCCCTGCAAGCCCACCACCCACACCACCCGGACAGGACTCGCCGATGAGCACGCCAGAGATCACCCCCGTCCAGGCCGAACCGGCCACGAACCCGACCGACGTCGAGATTCCCAAGTCGCACCACGGAAAGTACTGGATCGAGGACTGGCGGCCCGAGGACCCGGTCTTCTGGGAACAGCGGGGCGCCCGGATCGCCAAGAAGAACCTCATCTTCTCGGTGCTCTCCGAGCACATCGGGTTCTCCGTCTGGAGCATGTGGTCGGTGCTGGTGCTGTTCCTCGGGCCGGACTACGGCATCGACGCGGCCGGCAAGTTCCTGCTGACCGCGCTGCCCACCCTGCTGGGCGCGATCCTGCGGCTGCCCTACACCTTCGCCGTTGCCACCTTCGGCGGCCGCAACTGGACGATCGTGTCCGCGCTGCTGCTGCTGATCCCGACCATCGGCATCGCGATCGTGCTGCAGCCCGGTGTCTCGTACGGCACGCTGCTGTTCGTCGCCTGCCTGGCCGGCGTCGGCGGCGGCAACTTCGCCTCCTCGATGACCAACATCAACGCGTACTACCCGGCGCGGCTCAAGGGCTGGGCACTGGGCATCAACGCCGGCGGCGGCAACATCGGCGTCGCGGTGGTGCAACTGGTCGGCCTGCTGATCCTGGCCACCGTCGGCGCGACCTACCCGCGGCTGCTGGCCGTCATCTACATCCCGCTGATCATCGCCGCGGCGATCGGCGCCGCGCTGATGATGAACAACCTCGCCGAGATGCGAAACGCCAAGCGGGCCATGCGGGACGTGTCCAAGGACGCGCACACCTGGATCATCTCGCTGCTCTACATCGGCACCTTCGGCTCGTTCATCGGCTTCTCCTTCGCCTTCGGCCAGGTGCTGCAGGTGCAGTTCGCGGACATCTTCTCCACCCCGGTGAAGGCCGCCTACCTGACCTTCATCGGCCCGCTGATCGGGTCGCTGATCCGGCCGGTCGGCGGCATGCTGGCCGACAAGCTCGGCGGGGCCAAGGTGTCGTTCGTCAACTTCGTCGCCATGGCGCTGGGCGCCGGCATCGTGCTGACCGCGTCGCTCATGCACTCGCTGCCGCTGTACCTGGTCGGCTTCATCCTGCTGTTCGCGTTCAGCGGCATCGGCAACGGCTCGGTCTACAAGATGATCCCGGCGATCTTCAAGGCCAAGTCCGGCCTCGAGATCACCAGGCACGGCGCCGATCCGGCCGTCTCGATGGCCAAGTCGCAGCGGTACGCGGGCGCGTTGATCGGCATCGCCGGCGCCATCGGGGCCTTCGGCGGCGTGCTGGTCAATCTGGCCTTCCGCCAGTCGTTCCTGGCCACCAAGACCGCCGACGCCGCCTACATCGCGTTCATCGCCTTCTACGCGGTGTGCTTCGTGGTCACCTGGTACGTGTACCTGCGGCCGTCCTCGAAGCGGCTCGAGGGTGTCTGACCACCCGCCGGACGCCGGCCTGCTGCCCCTGCACCTGGCGGTGCGGGGGCGGCGGGTCGTGGTGGTCGGCGGCGGACCGGTGGCCGCGCGCAAGTCCGCGTCGTGCGTCGAGGCCGGGGCGGACGTGCTGGTGGTCGCCCCCTACGCCTGCGAGGCGATCGTCGCGGACGAGGCCGCCGGTCTGCTGACCTGGCGGCGCGGCGAATACGCCCCGGCCGACCTGGACGGCGCCTGGCTGGTGTTCGCGAGCACCGGTGACCGGCTCACCGACGACACGGTCGCCGCCGACGCGGAGGCGGCCCGGGTGTTCTGTGTGCGGGCCGACGACGCCTCGCTGGGCAGCGCCCGGTCCGCCGCCGTGCTGCGGCGGGACGACGTGCTGGTCTCCGTCGGGTCGGCGAATACGCCCGATCCGCGGCGGGCGGTCGCGGTGCGCGACGCCATCGCGCACGCGCTGGACACCGGTGCGCTGCCGGTGCGTCGCCGGCGATCCGGCGCCGGCCGGGTGGTGCTCGTCGGAGGCGGCCCGGGCGACCCCGACCTGCTGACCCTGCGGGGGCGCCGCGAACTCGCGGCCGCCGAGGTGGTGGTGGTCGACCGGCTGGCGCCGCGGGCCGTGCTGGACGAGCTGGGCCCGGGGGTGCTGATCCTGGACGTCGGCAAGGCGCCCGGCCGGCATCCGGTGCCGCAGCACGAGATCAACCGGCTGCTGGTGGACCATGCGAAGGCCGGCCGGCGGGTGGTGCGGCTCAAGGGCGGCGATCCGTTCCTGCTCGGCCGCGGCGGCGAGGAGGTCGACGCCTGCCGGGAGGCCGGCGTGCACGTGTCGGTGGTGCCCGGCGTGACCAGCGCCTTCGCGGTGCCCGCGGCGGCCGGTATCCCGATCACCCATCGCGGGCAGTCCCGGCGGGTGACGGTGCTGTCCGGGCACGACGCGGTCTCGCCCGGCGGCCTGCCGGCGGACCTGGACTGGCCCGGCCTGGCGGCCGGCGGCGGAACGCTGGTGGTGCTGATGGGCGTGGCCGCCCTGCCGGCGATCAGCGAGGGGCTGATCGGGGCCGGGATGGATCCGGCGACGCCGGCGGCGGTCGTCGAGAACGGCTGTACCCCGGCGCAGCGGGTCGTCACCGGCCCGGTCGCGACGATCGCCGACCTGGCCCGGGCGCACGGCGTCCAGTCGCCGGCGGTGATCGTGATCGGCGCCGTCGCCGCCCATGCCACCGATGCCGTCCAGGCCGCCCAGGCGGTGGCCTGACCCGGGCGCCGGGCGTGCGAACTGACCCGGGCGCGAGAGGTGCCCTCGAACGGGCGGTTCGAGGGCACCTCTGGCGAGCCGGTCGGACGTCAGGCCGGCACCATCTCGGCCGCGACCACGGCGGCCGCCTCGGACTCGGTGGCGTGCAGGACCCGCCGGCGCCGCAGCACGAACAGTGCCACGCCCAGCCCGAAGGTGAGCACCTCGGCCACCGTCATCGACCAGATCATCCCGGTCAGCCCGAACGCCGCGTGGGCGATCAGCAGCACGGGAATGAACAGCAGCCCCTGTGCCACCGCCATGATCGTGGCCGGCAGCGCCTGGCCGGTGGCCTGGAACACCGCGATCACCAGCCCGGTGAACCCGTTGAACAGCGCCGACACCAGCATCGCGGTGAGGATCAGCACTCCGACGCCGGTGACGTCCGGGCTGTCGCTGAACAGTGTGAACACGCTGTCCCGCAACAGGAACACCGGCGTGGCGAAAACCAGTACCAGTCCGGCGATCCAGAGTGCGGACTGACCGATCGCGGCGCGCAGCCGGGCCGGATTGCGCGCGCCGTAGGCCACCGCGATCAGCGGCAGCACGCCCATGAACACGCCCATGCAGAGCATCTCGGGCAGTTGCACGATGCGCAGGGCGACACCGAACGCCGCCAGCACCCCGTCGCCGTAGGCCACCGCGATCGTGTTCAGCAGCAGCGAGCTGACGATCAGGAACCCGGCCATCAGCAGCTCGGACGCGCCGACGCCGAACACCTCCTTGGCGGTGGCCAGGTCGGGCCGCAGGCCGCGGATGCCGATGCGGATGAGCGCGCTGCGCCGGTGCAGGTGGGCGGCGAAGTAGCCGATCGCGACCATGTTGGCCAGGCCCATGGCCAGCGCGGCGCCGGCCACGCCCCAGCCCAGGGCCACGATGAACAGCACGTCGAAGGCCAGATTGGCGACGGTCGAGACGATGATGCCGATCATGGACGCCTTCGCCGCGCCCTCGGCCCGCACCAGTTGCTCGATCGCGAACATCAGTACCAATGCCGGGGTGAACGCGAACAGCACCCCGACGTACTGCGAGGTCGGCGTGAACGCGTCCGCGTCCACCCCGAGCAGGGACGTGATGGGGTCGAGGAAGATCAGCCCGAGCGCGCCGACCAGCACGCCGAGACCGGCCGCGCCCCAGACCGTGAACGCGGACAGCCGGCGGATCCGTTCGCGGACCGCGTCCGGATCGGCGGCCGTGTCGAGTTCGCCGAGCAGCCGGGAGATGGCGGTGCCGCCACCGACGCCGAACACGCCGCCGAGCGCCATCATCAACGAGAACACCGGCAAGCCGAAGGTGATCGCGGCCAGCAGCGGCGTCGAGTGCAGCGCGCCGACGAAGCCGGCGTTGATGATGTTGTAGACGACGCCGACCGACAGGGCCGCCATCATCGGGATGCACAGGTGGACCAGGGCGCGCCAGATCGGCGCGCGCTTGAGGTAGTAGCTGTCGTCATGCATGGTGGGAACTCCTTGACTGAATCGGATTTCGGGTAGGGGGCAGCCACGCGCGTCGAGTGACGCGACGGTGTCGTGTCAGGTCAGGCTTTTTCGCCCAGGTGCCGGTCGAGCTTGGTGAGCAGGCGGGCGAGAGTCCGCTGCTCGTCGTCGGTCAGGCCGCCGATCTCGGTGTCGGCGGCGTCCCAGGTCCGGGAGTGGAACTGCCGCACCATGGCCCGGGCCCGGTCGGTGACATGGACGGTCTTGCGGCGCGAGTCGGCCGGATCGGCGCGACGCTCGATCCAGCCGTCCCGCTCGAGCCCACGCAGCAGGCTCGACACGCTCGCCGGCCGGGTGCCGGTGAGCTCGGCGATGTCGCGCTGGATGAGCTCGCGATCTTCGTTGGCCTCGATGTAACCGACGATCCGCGCCTGGTACGGGGTCAGCCCGCCGAAGTCCTCGGCGTCACCGGACCCCATCGCCTGGCGCAGCCGCACGGCCACCCGGCCGAGCAGTTCCGCGATCGACGGTTCGTTCTCATCCATGTCCACCACCGTAGTAGTTAGAAACCTAACTGTCAAGACTCTAACTATGTGGGGTGGTGGTGGCCGGGCGGCTCGACCCGGGCTTGGTTCGGCGCGGTCGAAACTGGCTGGCGTGCCGGTCGTCGTCGTGGCAAGAATCCCCGGGTGAGCATCGACATCACGATCGCCGGCGGGGTCGTCCGCGGCGCGTCCGAGGCGGAACTGGCCGTCTTTCGCGGCATCCCGTACGCGACGCCGAGCGCCCGATTCGGTGCGCCACAACCTGTCCCGGCCTGGGACGGCGTGCGGGAGGCCACCAGGTTCGGGCCGCCGCCCCCGCAGTCGGGTGCTTTCGGAATGGCCGCGATGGCCGACGAAGGCGCCGACTGGCTGACCATCAACGTCTGGTCGCCCGATCTCGGCGGCGGGCTGCCGGTGATGGTGTGGATCCAGGGTGGCGCCTACGCGTTCGGCTGGTCCGGCCTGCCGGAGTACGACGGCGGCACCCTCGCCCGCGGCGGCGTCGTGGTGGTGACGTTCAACTACCGGGTCGGGTTGGAAGGCTTCGGCTACGTGCCCGGCACGCCGGTCAACCGCGGCCTGTTGGACCAAGTGGCGGCGCTGGAGTGGGTGCGGGACAACATCGGCGCGTTCGGCGGCGACCCGGACCGGGTCACCGTCTTCGGTCAATCCGCCGGCGGGGGATCGGTGGCCGCGCTGCTGGTGATGCCGCGAGCGGCCGGCCTGTTCCACCGAGCGATCGCCCAGAGCGTGCCCGGCACCTATTTCACGCCCGAGTTGGCCGCCGACATCGGCCGGGCCTGCGCAGCGGAGCTCGGCCTGGAACCGGCCGGGCTGCCGGCCGCGGATCCATGGTTGCTGCCCGCCGCCGGTGACGCCGTCCTGGCGACGATGGCGCGGTTCGCGGATCGGTGGGGGCGGGCCGCGCACGGTCAGATCCCGTTCGCGCCGGTCGTCGACGGCGACGTGTTGCCCACCACGCCATGGCGGGGGCTGACCGGGCGAGTCGAGCTGGTGGTCGGGCACACCCGGGACGAACAGCGGCTGCTCACGGCGCTGAGCGGACAGCTGGACACCATCAGCCGGGCGCAGGCCATCGAGACCGCGCGAGTCTTCGCCCCCGATCCGGGGCGCTACCTGGAGAGCTATCCCGACCCCGAGCAGCTCTACGAGGTGGTGCGCTCCGACTGGCTGTTCCGGATGCCGTCCCTGCACCTCGCGCAGGCGCAACTCGCCGCCGGTGGCCGGGCCTACGTGTACGAGCTGGCCTGGCCCGCGCCCGGCATGGGCGGCGTGCTGGGCGCCTGTCATGGACTGGACGTGCCGATGGTGTTCGGGAACCTCACCGCCGGCCAGCCGGCCATGTTGATCGGTGAGCCCACCGCGCAGGCAATGGAGGTGTCGGACCAGATGCGCAGCGCGTGGACGGCGTTCGCGACGGCCGGCGATCCCGGCTGGCCCGCCTTCGACACCGGTTCGACCCGGCTCTTCGACGTCGAACCGGCGATCGCGGCCTATCCCGAGCAGCTGTCGCGCGAGATCTGGCGAGAACCGCCCAGCGTGCTCGACCTCGTCGGGTAGCGATCCCGCGTTTTGGCGCGTGCGGCCGACTTCGGCGGAGGGTGCGCGGCGACGACCCTTCGGGCGACGTCCGAATGGGTGTCCGTCTAGCGTGGCGGACATGCACGACTTGTTGGATCTTGAGACGAGGATCGCTCGCCTGGACGAAAGGACATTCCGCCCGGTCGCGCGAATGGCCCCGTCGGACGACGTCGGGCACGTCATTCATGTTGTCCAGCAGATCGTTCCGTTGGGCGATTCGCCCGATGAAGGCAGAATGCCGATCCTCACGCCGGTCGATAGGGCGGACGCGATCCAGCGACGGTGCCGCGTGCTGGACTGGCTGAGCGGGGTGGTGCCGTCGGTCGTGGACGGTCCGGTCGACCTTGCGGCGCAGTATTGGATTGCGACCGGACAGCGCCCGGATCCTCAGCCCGTCGATCGCGTCTTTCGTGAAGAACGGTTCGTCGCGATCAACGCGGACGCTCTGCATATTCCCACGGTCAAGCCGTTCGGTTGTGGTTTGTTCACGTCGACCGGGCTGTTCGATACCCCGGGTATGTGGCGGATGTACCTCCGAGGGTACGAAGACTCCTCGCTCTACCCTGACCCGTCGATCACCTGGCATGTTCGGCCGCGTCACGATGTCGCCGTATACGAGATCGACGGTGCGACGCGGTGGGTGGAGTTGCTCGACTCCTATCCACGCATCCACCAGGGGCTTGTCTATCCGGATTGGGCCCGCATCGCCGAACTCTACGACGCGATTCACGTCACCCTCCGAGCTGTCGTGGCAACTCAGGGCATCTCGTTCGCCGGTCGTGGCGGTCCGACCGCGCCGCCGTTCTGGGATGTCGAGACCGTCTGGTGGCTGCGCTGGTGCTTTTCCTCGGCTGAACCCGTGGCATCGGGCCGTGCGGAGCGGCAAGACCCTCTCGCTGGTTCGCCCGCGCCGGCACGCGCGGTCAAGCCAGACATCCGGACGCGGCCGTCACCGCAGGGCGCTGGCGGCCCGTCGGCGGGCGGCGCCCGTGTCGCCAGGGCCGGGGGGCCACGGTAGCGGCCGCTGATGTCCAGCAGGAAAGGAAAAGTGTCGCTGCGCGACCACTTTCCTTCCGAGCGCGGCCCGCCGGCAGGCACCTCTGCGTGCGGGGCGAGTCCTTCCGACGCCGGGGCGAGTCCTTCCGGCGCCGGGGCCGAGTTGTCCCCATGCCGCGAGCCATCCACATTTGCTTGAGGTTCGCGCCATGGCGCACTCCGCCGCGTCAGCATCGCGGAGTGCGCCCGTCCGATCAGGCCCTGCGCGAGGCGCTGGCAGCGCAGAAGGGCATCGTCAGCCGCGCGCAGCTGCTGGCTGTCGGTCTGAGCGCCTCCTCGATCGCCCGACGGGTGACCGCCGGTGAGCTGTGTGTGGTGGTGCCGGGGGTGTATCGCTCGGCGACGTCGATGCTGACCCCGGAGCTGCGGCTGCGGGCAACGGCCCTGCGCCTGCCCGACCTGGTGATCATCGGCCGGTGGGCTGCCTGGTGGCACGACATCGCGGGCCCGCCCCATGGTTCGATGACGATCATCGTGCCGCCCGGCGGGTCCCGGCCGTCGTGGCCGGGCCTGACCGTCCTGCGCCGACGGCTGGACCGCGCGGACCGGATGATCGTGCGCGGGCTGCCGGTGACCACCCGGGCCCGCACCGTTCTGGACTGTGCCGGAGGCGCCGAAGCGGAGGACATTCGTGACCGGGCGTTGCAGCGGGGCACGACCATCCTGTCGTTGGAGGCCGCGTTGGAACGGATGCGGCCCGGCCACGGTTCCACGGCCGCCCGGCGACTGGTCGAGCCGATTCGCAAGGGCGGGGTATCGCCGCCCGAACGCGATCTTCGCCGCACGTTGACCCGGGCGTCCGACTCCCGTTGGCGGTGCGGGTTGTGGGTGTGGGCCGCCGGACGGGAGTGCTGGCTGGACCTCGCTGTCGAGGACATCCGACTTGCGGTGGAGGTCGACGGATGGACCGTGCACTCCCGGGGCGAGGCGTACCACGACGATCGTCGGCGTGGGAACGTGCTGGTGAAGGCAGGATGGACCGTGCTGCGGTACACGCCTCGCCAGCTTCGTGACGACATGCCGCGCGTCATCGCCGAAATCCGCAGCGTCGAGGCGCAACTGTTCGCCGGCCGTGGGTCGTGACCCGCCGATGGGCGTGTGCGACCGGTGCTGAGAAGGAAAAGTGTCGCTGCGCGACCACTTTCCTTCTCAGCGTGGCACGCAGGCCGACCTGTAGCCGGTCCCGCGTTCACTGCAGGGACGACACCTGTGCCTGGTAGGCCAGCAGCCCGCCGACCAGCACGGCCAGCGCGACGAAGCCGACCAGCAGCGCCACCTTGCCGCCCCGTCGGCCGAACACCGCCTGCCAGGCGCGGTAGCGGTCGGTCTCGTAGCGGAACCGGCGCCAGTGCAGCAGCATCCAGAAGATCAGCCCGAGGATGACGATCAGGCTGGCGAAGACGGCAGCGATCGTGAGGACGTGCATCGCTCCTCCCTCCGGGTTCACCCAGGCGTCCCCTGACGTCAGGCCTACTCCGACGGTTCCCGCGTTGCGAGGTCCGTACGCGCCGGATGCATCAGCCGCCCGCCCGCCGGCCGCCCCCCGCCCCGGCATGCCGCCCGACCTGCCGCGCCGCCGACGTGCTGCCCCGATCGGCGGGATCGGCGACCAGGGGTGATCATTTCCCCTGACCGGTGCCGACCGCCGGTCGGCGACCCGGACGATCACGCAGGGGGTGGTCGATGAACCTCGAGAAGGTCATCTTCGGTTTCTTCGTGCTGCTCGCGGCGACGTTGAACTTCGGCTTCTTCATCGGCGACATCTCGGTGCCCGCGCTGCACAACATCTACGAGCTGTTCGGGGCGCTGGTCGTCAGCCTCATCGCGACGGTGCTCAAGTTCGGCGACCGCACCCAGATGGGCGCGGTCCACCTGGCCACCAGCCTGGTCGCCGACCTGCAACTGATCTGCGCCGCGCTGGTCTGGGGCTACGCCGCGAACGTCGCCAGCGACGGGGTCACCCCGGAGGCCATGGCCAGCGTGGTCTCGCTGTCCGGCGGCGCCCTGCTGGCCAACCTGGTGTCGGTGGTGCTGCTGGTCGTCGAGACCGTCTCCTTCCACCGCCGCTAGGACGACGCGATGAGCAACGTGCTGATGGTCTTCTGGAAGCAGCTGTTCGGCGAGGACGACCAGCGGTCGACCAGGCTGACCCGGCGGCTCCGGGTGGACAACGAGCCGCAGGCCACCGCGACGATCTTCATCGTGATGCGGCGGATGCGGGCGCCGTTGATCACCCTCATCGTGATCTTCTCGGTGACCGTCTTCGGCATGACGCTGATCCCGGCGCAGGACCCGTCCGGCCAGCCCTACCGGATGTCGATCTTCCAGTCGTTGTACTTCATGAGCTACACCGCCTCGACCATCGGCTACGGCGAGCTGCCCTTCCCGTTCAACGCCAACCAGCGGATGTGGGCGATCATCTCCATCTACCTGCTGGTGATCGGCTGGGCCTACGCGATCGGCTCGATGCTGACCCTGTTGCAGGACCAGACCTTCCGCAGCGCCCTGGCCCTGCAGCGGTTCCGGCGCAAGGTCCGACGGCTGCGCGAGCCGTTCCTGCTGTTCGCCGGTTACGGGCAGACCGGCGAGCTGCTGGGTCAGGCGCTCGATGCCATGGGCCAGCAGTTCGTCGTCATCGACTCCAAGCCCGACCGGATCGATTCGCTGGACCTGGTCGCCCTGCACTCCGACGTGCCCGCGTTGGCCGGCGACGTGCGCAACCCGCACCATCTGGCGGTGGCCGGCCTGGACAACCCGTACTGTTCCGGTGTGCTGGCGCTGACCAGCGACGACGAGGTCAATCTGCACGTCATCATGGCGGCCGCCCTGCTGCGGCCGGAGCTGCCGGTGATCACCAGGGTGGTGTCGCCGGCCATCGAGTACCGGATGCAGGCATTCGGCAGCCCGTCGCTGGTCAACCCGTTCGACCGGTTC
This sequence comes from uncultured Actinomycetes bacterium, assembly GCA_964497705.1. Lineage (GTDB taxonomy): Bacteria > Actinomycetota > Actinomycetes > Mycobacteriales > Nakamurellaceae > Nakamurella. Next base: position 24,911 of record CAZCEH010000003.1, read on the forward strand.
GGCGACCACCTGCGGCTGGCGCTCCGCGCGCCGGCCTCCTACCAGTTGCTGACCTGGCTGGAGAGCGGGCCAGGGGCGGCGCGACCCGCGCGCGCCCATCCGCCCACCGACGGTCGCTGGGTGCTCGCCGGGTACGGGCGGTTCGGCAAGGAACTGGTTGCCGACCTGCGCGACGAGGGCCTGGCGGTCACCATCATCGATCCGCTCGGCAACCCGGACGATCCGGCGGTGATCGTCGGCGACGCGTCGGAGCCGGCCGTGCTGAAGAGGGCCGACCTGGCCACGGCGGTGGGCTTCGTCGCGGGCACCGACAACGACACCACCAACCTCTCGCTGGCGGCCAGCGCCCGGCGGATCAACCCGAAGCTGTTCCTGGCCGCCCGGCAGAACCTGCAGGCCAGTGCGCCGCTGTTCCGGGCGATGCGGCTCGACGCACTGCTGGTGCCGACCGAAGTGGTCGCCCACGAGATGTTTGCCCAGCTGTCCACGCCGCTGCTGTGGCGGTTCGTCCAGGAGATCCAGGGACAGCCCAACGAGTGGGCGGCCCACCTGATGGAGCGCATCACCGGGGCGTGCGGCCGGCGCCTGCAGGAGCTGTGGAAGGAACGCATGGTGCCGAGCGACGCGCCGGCGCTGTGTCGCCAGCTGCTGCTCGGTGACGTGCGGCTCGGCGACGTGCTGCGCAACCCCGACGACCGGGACCGGAAGCTGGACATCGTGCCGTTGCTGGTGTTGCGGGGTCAGCACGGTCACCTGACCCCGGACGACGACTTCGTGCTCCGTCCTGACGACGAGTTGCTGCTGACCGGGCGGTCCCAGGACCGGCGCGCGATGGAGAACACCTTCTACGACGAGGGAGCCTGCGAGTACGTCCTGCACGACCAGCACCTGCCGTCGAGCTGGGTCTGGCGGAAGGTGTCCAGCAGTGTCCGGCGGGCCGGGTGAGCAGGCGCGGGACGACCACCCAGCCGGGTCCGGTGTGGCATGTGGGGTTCATGTGACGGGCCGGATACGTTAGGGGCATGGCTGCGAAGTCCCCGGCAACCGGGTCCTCAGGCGCGCGTTCGGCGTCTCGGTCGTCGTCGGGCAGCACCCGCCGCACCACCTCCACGGCAACCAAGCGAGGATCGGGCGGCTCGCGGTCGGCCTCGTCGAAGTCCGCGTCATCGAGGTCGTCATCGAGGTCGTCATCAAGCTCGTCGTCATCGAGGTCGACGTCCCGGTCCACGTCGTCGCGGTCGGGCGGCGGTCGCGGCCGGACCGCCGCGTCCACGACGGCCTGGTCGAACCCGGGCGTGCGGGAGACCTCGCCGATCGTCACCGGTCTCAAGGGCATCGGCCGGGGCCTGCGCCGGCTGTGGCTGCTGGCCGCCCGCTGGTGCGGTCAACTGGCCCGCGCGGCCGGCGCGGGCGCGTCGGCGACCCGGTCCATCGACAAGACCCACAAGCGGGACGGGCTGGCCCTCGGCCTGATCGCGGTCGCGCTGGTCTGTGCCGTCGGCACCTGGTTCGGCGCGGCCGGCCCGGTCGGCGCGCTCGCCGACGACGCGGTGCGGGTCTGGTTCGGCCTGCTCGCCTTCGTGTTCCCGATCGCGCTGGTCGGCGTGGCCATCGTGCTGATGCGCACCGATCCCGACCCGCCGCACCGGCCCCGACGGGTCGCCGGGGCGGTGGCCGTCGTGCTCGGTGCCGCCGGTGTGCTGCACGTGCTGCACGTGGCGGGGTTGCCCGACGGTGCCGGCGACGGGACCGGCCTGCGGATGGAGGCCGGCGGGACGGTCGGCTGGCTGGTCGGCCAGCCGCTGTACGTGGGCATCACGACCGTCCCCGCCGTGCTGCTGCTCGTCCTGCTCGGGCTGTTCGGCCTGTTGCTGGTGCTGGGCATCTCGGTCGCCGAGGTGCCGCGGCTGGTCCGCGGCGGATGGCGTCAGTGGGGCGGGTCACCCTCGCCGGAGGCCGACGACCAGGAGGACGACCATCCGCTGGACCTGGACGCCGAGGCGACCGTGCCCCGACTGCGACGCCCGTCCCGGCGCCGGCAGGCCGTCGACGCGGAACCCGACGCCGACCCGTCGCCGGACGAGGAAGCACTGACCCGGCCGATCCAGCCGGTGACGCCGGCGCCGGAACCGGCCACCGAGCGCCTCCCGCGGGGGCGCAAGGGCAAGCCCGCCGCCGCGGAGCCCGCGTTCACCGAGGCGCCGACCACACAGCTGCCGGTGGTGGCCACGGCCGGCCCGGCCGCCGGCTATCAGCTCCCGCCCCCCACCCTGCTCAAGCTGGGCGCCCCGCCCAAGATCAAGTCGTCGGCGAACGACGACATGATCAACCGGATCAGCGGGGTGCTGGAGCAGTTCAACATCGACGCCGCGGTCACCGGCTTCATGCGGGGCCCGACCGTCACCCGGTACGAGGTGGAACTCGGCCCCGGGGTCAAGGTCGAGAAGATCACCGCGCTGACCCGCAACATCGCCTACGCGGCGGCCACCGAGAGCGTGCGGCTGCTGGCGCCGATCCCGGGCAAGTCCGCGGTCGGCATCGAGGTGCCCAACACCGACCGGGAGATGGTGCGGCTCGGCGACGTGCTGGCCGCCCCGGACGCGCGGACCGACGGCCACCCGCTGGTCATCGGCCTGGGCAAGGACGTCGAGGGCGGGTTCGTCACCGCCAACCTGGCCAAGACCCCGCACCTGCTGGTGGCCGGCGCGACCGGCTCCGGCAAGTCGTCGTTCGTCAACTCGATGCTGGTGTCGCTGCTGGAGCGGGCCACGCCCGAGGAAGTCCGGATGGTGCTGGTCGACCCGAAGATGGTCGAACTCACGCCGTACGAGGGCATCCCGCACCTGATCACGCCGATCATCACCCAGCCCAAGAAGGCGGCCGCGGCGCTGGCCTGGCTGGTCGAGGAGATGGAGCAGCGGTACCAGGACATGCTGGCGCACGGCGTGCGGCACGTCGACGACTTCAACCGCAAGGTCCGCAGCGGGCAGATCACCACACCGCCCGGGTCCGAGCGGGTGTACAAGCCCTACCCGTACATCCTGGGGATCATCGACGAGCTGGCCGACCTGATGATGACCGCGCCGCGGGACGTCGAGGACGCGATCGTCCGGATCACCCAGAAGGCCCGGGCCGCCGGCATCCACTTGGTGCTGGCCACTCAGCGGCCGTCGGTGGACGTGGTCACCGGCCTGATCAAGACGAACGTGCCGTCGAGGCTCGCCTTTGCCACGTCGTCGCTGACCGACTCGCGGGTCATCCTGGACCAGCCGGGGGCGGAGAAGCTGATCGGCATGGGCGACGGCCTGTATCTGCCGATGGGTGCGTCCAAGCCGGTGCGCATCCAGGGCGCCTACGTGTCCGACGACGAGATCACGGCGATCGTCGACTTCGTCAAGCAGCAGGCGCGGCCCGACTACACCGAGGGCGTCACCGTCGCCAAGGCCGACCCGGCCAAGGACGTGGACCCGGACATCGGCGGCGACCTGGAACTGCTGATCGAGGCGATCAACCTGGTGGTCACCTCGCAGCTGGGCTCGACGTCGATGTTGCAGCGCAAGCTGCGCGTCGGGTTCGCCAAGGCCGGCCGGCTGATGGACCTGATGGAGACCCGGGGCATCGTCGGACCGTCCGAGGGGTCCAAGGCGCGCGAGGTGCTGATCAAGCCGGACGAGCTGGACGAGGTGTTGAGCACCCTGGTCGGCGCTCCGGCGCCGGTGCCGGACGAGATCTGAAATCGGAAAGTCAGGGCACCGGTGCGCTCTTGAGGTAGGCCAGCACCGCCGCCACCCGCCGGTGCACCGGCGCGTCGGCCAGCGCCAGCTTGGTGAAGATCGAGTTCACGTGCTTCTCGACCGTCGATGCCGACAGGTGCAACGACTGCTCGATGCCGGCGTTCGTGTGCCCCTGAGCCATCGCCCGGAGCACGTCCAACTCCCGCGGCGTCAGCGACGCCAGCGGGGACGACGCCGCCCGGCTGCGCCGCAGGACAAGGGAGTCCACGACCGCGGGGTCGATGACCGACCCGCCCACCCGTACCTCGTGCAGCGCCCGGACCAGGTCGTCCAGGTCGCCGAGCCGGTCCTTGAGCAGGTAGGCCAGCCCGGCGGTGCCGTCCCGGAACAGGGCCAGCGCATAGGTCTCGTCGGTGTGCTGGGACAGCACAACGACCCCGACCGCCGGGTGCGCGGCGCGGATGGCATGGGCCGCGTCGATGCCCTCCATGTGGTGCCCGGGCGGCATCCGGATGTCGGTGAGCGCCACGTCCGGGCGCATCCGGTCGACCGCGTCCAGCAGCTCCTCGGCGGTGCCGACCGCCGCCAATACCTCGATCTCGCCCGAATCCTCCAGCAGCCGCCGGGTGCCCTCCCGAACCAGGTAGTTGTCCTCGGCGATGACCACCCGCAGCCTGGGGCGGACCAGGAGTTCAGCCATCGGAGGCTCCCAGCGGAAGGCGGGCGGAGACGCTGGTGCCCTGGCCGGGTTCGGACTCGACGGCCAGCCGGCCACCCAGCGCCTCGACCCGGTCGCGCAGGTTGGTCAGACCCATTCCGGTGCGGCCGGCGGTCACGAAGCCGCTGCCGTGATCGGTCACCACGACGGTGAGCTCGTCGTTGCCGTTGGTCAGGTCGACCTCGGTGCCGGTGCCGTCGGCGTGCTTGGCGACGTTGGTCAGTGCCTCGCAGACGACGTAGTAAGCGGCGCCCTCCACGTCTTCGCCGAACCGGTGTTCCCGTACCCCGGCACCGGCGACCACCCGGACCGGAAACGGCAGCCGGGCGGCGCGCGCCTCCACCGCGGCCACCAGCCCGCCGTCGGACAGCACCGGTGGATGGATGCCGTGGGCCAATTCGCGCAGATCGGTCAGCAGATCCCGGATGTCGACGCCGATCTCGGCCAGTGCGTCGTCGGCGGTCCGGTCACCGCGACCGACCTGGTTGCGGGCCAGCCGGACCTTCATCATCAGTGCGACCACCTGCTGCTGGACGCCGTCGTGGATGTCGCGTTCGATGCGACGGCGCTCGGCGTCGGCGGCCGTCACGATCCGTGCCCGAGACCGGTCCAGCTCCGCCAGCCGCTCGGCCAACTCCGCCGACAGACGCACGTTGACGATGGCCGCGGCTGCCTGACCGGCCAGCGTGGTCAGCAGCTCGCGGTCCTGGTCGTCGTACCCGTCCGGGCGGGTCCCGCACTCGATGACGCCCAGCGACCCCCCTGTCGGGTTCTCCAACGTCACCGCCAGACCCGCATCGCCCTCGGGCGGACCCGCGACGGCATCGTCGATGCCGGTCACCATCACCCGCACCCAGGGTGCGCCCAGCCCGCGTCGGATCGTGTCGGCGAGCCGGGGGAGCAGCTCGTCCACCGCGACCGTGTGCTCCAGCCCGGCACCGAACTCGGTGAGCAGCCGGTAGCGATTCACCCGCTCGCCGAACACCCACCGGTCCGCCAGCCTTTCCAGCCGCCGCCGCAACGGCTGGAAGGCGATTGCGGCGAGCACCGTCACCACGACGGCCAGCTGCACCGGGATCTGGTCGCCCAGTGCCAGGCCGGGTGCCACCGCCAAGGCGACATAGCCGAGCGCGATGACCACGACGAGCACGCCGTAGACGACCGACCGTCGCACGATCACGTCGATGTCGTAGAGCCGGTAACGCAGCACGCCGATCACGATGCTGACCGGGATCGCCAGCATGATCGGGATGTAGAACGCGCTGACGATCCGCACCACCGGGGCGTCGTCCGGTACACCGGCGGCCGTCAGTACGACGATGGCCAGCAGGATCGGCAGCCCGGCGAGCAGGGTGTAGGTCAGCAGGCGCATCCGCCGGCGATCATCGGGCGGTGCGGCCAGGAATCGGTAGAACAGCACGCCGACTGCGGCGATGCCCAGCACCATCGGATTGCTCACCGCCTGCAGGATCGGTCCGAGCGGTGCCAGTACCGGAACGAACAGCGGGCTGTGCAGCGTGACCGGCGCGCCCGGCGCGCTGTCCGCAAGGTAGGTGTCGAGCGGGACGGCGGGGCACGTGACGACCCACAGCAGCGGCAGGACGGGCAGCGCCCAGATGACGCGGACGATCACCCTTTGCCACCGCAGTTCGACGTCGCCGTCCGGATAGGTCGCGAACAGCAGCAGCGAGACCGAGGTGCCCAGCAGGTTGACCACCGAGGCGCCCAGGTTGACCCAGAACAGCCAACCGTTCGATCCGGGACCGGCGTACCGGTAGGCGACGGCGTTCTCGGTGAGCACGCCGACCACGAAGGTGGTCGACACCAGCAGCAGGCGGCGGGTCTGCGGGTGGTCGGGTCGCCGCCGCGCCAACCAGACGGCGACGACGTACAGCGGCAGGATGCCCAGGCAGAGCCACGCCAGCGAACCGGCCAGGGTGTGGTGGTCGTTCAGCCCGGTCGTGACGACAGCGAGCGCGAAGCCGACTCCGCCGAACCAGATGAGCGCGGTCACCGGCCACCGGCGGACCGGATGAGGCCGGCCGCCACCCGGCGCTGATCCCGTGGATTGGGCCGCCGTCACGTGATGATGGTCCGCCCTCGCCGTCCGCCCGTCCACGGGGTATGCCACGGAATGACCCCCGAGGCCAGCCTCCAGGCGAGGGTGCGACGCTCGCCCGGATTCACCGGCACGCCACTCAGGGCATGGTCGTGCGCCTGATCGACCAGGGGGTGTCGACCCGTTCAGGTTGGGCGGCGGCCCGGCCGACAACCGGCCGGAGTGAGGACCACGAAGTCCTGTTCGCTTGCCTGCCCGCCGACGGGTCGCTCACGTCGACGGGCAGTAGCCGTGCGGCGTGCCAGGGGTGCCCGCGGCTCAGGCGGCAGCGAAGGCCAGCACCACGTTGTGCCCGCCGAACCCGAACGAGTTGCTCAGCGCCAGCCCGGCCGGCAGCCGGTGGGCACGGTCCGTGACCACGCGCAGCTCGACGTCGTGGTCCTGGTTCTCCAGGTTGAGGGTCGGCGGGGCGATGCGGTCCCGGATCGCCTGCACGGTGACCACCGCCTCGACCGCGCCGGCGGCGCCGAGCAGGTGACCGGTGCTGGACTTGGTCGCGCTGACCGCGACGTCGTGCACGTGCCGGCCGAAAGCGCGGGCCAGCGCCCGTGCCTCGGCGACGTCGCCGAGCGGGGTGGACGTCGCGTGCGCGTTCACGTGCACGACGTCGGACGGTCGGGCGCCCGAGTCGGCGAGGGCGGCACCGATCGCCCGCACCGCTCCGCGACCCTCCGGCTCCGGCCGGGTCACGTGGTAGGCGTCGGACGTCAGGCCGGCGCCGGTGAGCACCGCGTGCGGCCGCCGGCCCCGCGCCGCGGCGTCCCGGCGCCGTTCCAACACCAGGATCCCCGCGCCCTCGCCGATGACGAAGCCGTCCCGGTCCCGGTCGAACGGCCGGGACGCGGTCTCGGCCGGCTCTCCGCGCTGTGACAGCGCTCGCATCGCGCCGAAGCCGGCGATGGTGATCGGCAGGATCGGCGCCTCGGCACCCCCGCAGACGACGATGTCGGCGCGCCCGGCGCGCAGCAGCGTCAGACCCAACGCAATCGCCTCGGAGCCGGAGGCGCAGGCCGACGTGGGGGCGTGCACGCCCGCGCCGGCGCCCAGCTCCAGTCCGATCGCGGCTGCCGTGCCGTTCGGCATCAGCATCGGAACACTGTGCGGTGAGACCGATCTGGCACCGCGCTCACGGAAGACGTCGTACTGGCTGACGGTGGTGCCGAGGCCGCCGACGCCGGAGGCGACCACCACGGCGAGCCGATCCCGATCCACCTCGGGGGCACCGGCATCGGCCCACGCCTCACGCGCGGTGACGATGCCCAACTGCTGGCAGCGATCCCACGAGCGGGCCTCCACCCGGGTCAGCGCGGCCGCGGGATCCTTCGCCACGAACGCGGCCACCCGCGCCGGCACCTGCGCCGCCCACGGCACGTCCAGCATGCAGACCCCGGAGGCGCCGGCCGACATCGCCGCCCAGGTGCCGGCCGCGTCGGCCCCGAGCGGTGTCGAGGCTCCGATGCCGGTCACCACGATGTCGTCGGCGTTGCCCGTTCCGTTCATGTTTCCCCCTTTTCGCCGCGGTGCGTGCGGCGGTCGCAGGCGCCCGGCTGGTCAGACCCCGCCCAAGGCCGCGCAGATACACCTCATTCGGGGCATATCGGATGGGCGAGCGACGCCGTACCCGATCGGAGGTACCTCGGCCCGAACGGACGAAAGTTCTTCGGTGGAGGTATCTGCGGCGGCGGCCGGTGATCAGTTTGCACGGTCGGAAAGTTTCGCCGAGGGGGACTGATGGATCTGTTCGACAAGTGCCGTTCGTTCACGACGGCCCGGGAGGCCGTCGACCGGGGGATCTACCCGTACTTCGCGCCGTTCCAGAACAGCGAGGGCGCGGTCGCGGTGCTGGATTCCCGCGAGGTCGTGATGTGCGGCTCGAACAACTACCTCGGGCTCACCACCGACCGCCGGCTGCTGGACGCCAGCCTGGCCGCGCTGTCCGATTCCGGCACGTCCTGCACCGGAAGCCGTTTGCTGAACGGGAATCTCGCCCTGCACGAGGAACTGGAAGCGGAGCTGGCGGCGATCTACGGCAAGCCGGCGGCGCTGGTCTTCCCGACCGGCTACCACGCAAACGTCGGCAGCATCTCCGCGCTGCTGTCCCGGGCCGACACGGTCTTCGTGGACCGGGAGGCGCACGCGTCGGCCATCGACGGCTGCCTGATGAGCCGGGCGACGGTGAAGTTCTTCGGTCACAACGACGCGGACGACCTGCGGGCCCGGCTCGCCCGCAGCGCCCCGACCAGGGGGAGCCTGGTGATCGTCGACGGCGTCTACTCGATGAGCGGCGACCTGGTCGACCTGCCGGAGATCGTCGCGGTCTGCCAGGAGTTCGGCGTGCGGCTGCTGGTCGACGACGCGCACGGCGCCGGCGTACTGGGCCGCGGCCACGGCAGCGTCGCGCAATGGGGGCTCACCGATCAGGTCGACCTGATCACCATCACCTTCAGCAAGGCCCTGGCCTCGCTGGGCGGCGCGGTGATCGGCGACGCGGAGGTCATCCATTACCTGCGCCATCACGCCCGGACCCAGATCTTCAGCGCCGGCATGACGCCGGCCAGCACGGCCGCCGCGCTGACCGCCGCCCGTATCTCGGTGGCCGAGCCGGAGCTCGGCCAACGGGCGCTGGACAACGCTCGGTGGATGACCGCGCGGCTGCGCGACCTGGGCTTCGACGCCGGCGAGTCGGACAGCCCGATCGTGCCGATCCACCTACCGGACACCGAGACCACCGCGCTGCTCTGGCGGCGGCTGCTGGACCTGGGCGTCTACACGAACGCCGTGTTGCCGCCGGCCGCCGAGCCGCGGTTGCGGACCAGCTTCATGGCCAGCCACCGGCCCGAGCAGCTGGACCGGGTGGTGTCGGCCTTCGCGACCGTCCGGGACGAGTACGACGTGCTGCTGCGGGCCGCCGCGTGAGCCTGGGATCCCGGTCGCCCGGGCTGACGGTCGTCGCCGTCTCCGCGGCCATGTTCTGCGACAGCCTGCTGTACAGCGTGGTGGTTCCGGTGCTGCCGATCCACGCCGCCCAGTTGGGCATCTCGGCGCCGGCCATCGGCGTGCTGTTCGCCTCCTACGCGCTGATGCTCGCGGTCGGCGCGCCGATCTTCGGCGTGCTCGGCGAGCGGGTGGGCCATCGCAGCCAGCTGATCGGCGGCGTCACGGCGCTCGGCTCGGCCACGCTGCTGTTCGCGGCCGGCGACACGTATCCGGTGCTGCTGGGCGCCCGGTCCCTGCAGGGCCTGGCCGCCGCGGCCGTCTGGACCAGCGGGATCGCGCTGGTGGCCGTCCGGGTCCCGCGCTCGCGGCTGGGCACCTCCATGGGGACGGTGGTGGCCAGCATGTCCGCCGGGCTGATCGTCGGGCCGCCGGTGGGTGGTCTGCTGGTCGAGTTCGCCGGCTACCGGGCCCCGTTCCTGGCCTGCGCGGCGGTCGTCGCGGTCGTCGCGGTGTTGCAGGTGGTGCTGGTGGGCGACGCCGGGCGGCCGGTCCGGCCCGAGCCGATCCGCCCGCTGCTGGCCGACGTCGCGTTTCGCCGCACGCTGATCGCGGTGCTGGTCGGGGCGGCGACGTTCAGCATGCTCGAACCGCTGCTGCCGCTGGACATGACCGACCGGCTCGGCGCCGGCGCGGCCGAGATCGGCGTGGCGTTCGGCGTCGCCGCGCTGGTGCACATGACGATCAGCCCGGTGTTCGGCGCGCTGGCCGACCGCCGGCCGTCGCTGCGCCTGGTCCCGCTGGGCCTGCTGGGCGCCGGACTGGTCCTGCCGCTGCTCGTGCTGCCCGGCGGCGTGGCCGGCGTCACCGTGGTGCTCGTGCTGTTCGCGGTGGCCTACAGCGCGGTGCTGACGCCGGCACTGGTGCAGATCGGGGAGATCACCCGGGCGCACGGTGGCACCCGCTACGCCGCCGCCTACGGCGCCTTCAACATGATGTATGCCCTGGGCATGCTGATCGGTCCGGTCGCCGGCGCGGCCGCCCGGACCGCGCTGCCGATGACCACGGTGCTGGTGGCGGCCGGTGCGCTGCAGATCGGTGCCGCGCTGCTGCTCCTGCTCACCCGCCGGGTGGGCGATCTTCCATCGACCCGATCGGCGATCCCGTCCGATCGGCTCCGGCCGGACGGCCGGGCCTCGATCCGACCCATCTCAGGGGGGAACCAGTCATGACCCGAGCACGACTCGCTCTTCGTGCACTCCGGTTGGCCGTCGCGGGCAACCGGGCCGACCCGACGCCCGACTACGACGCGGCCAGCGGCAGCTACGACGAGTACTTCACCGAGCTGATGGGACGGCACTCGATCGGCATGCTCGACCAGGTCGCCATCTCGCCGGGCGATCGGGTGCTGGAACTCGCCTGCGGCACCGGGCACCTGACCGCCGAGATCGCCCGCCGGCTCGACGGCCGGGGCAGCCTGAAGGTCGTCGACATCTCGGCCGGCATGCTCGCCGTCGCCCGCACCAAGGTCGCCCGGTCCGACGAGCTGGACTTCTCGGCGAGCCAGGGGGACATGGAGCGCTTCCTCGGGCAGCAGGCGACCGACAGCGCCGACCTGATCGTGATCGGCTGGGCGATCTGCTACAGCCATCCGGTGCGGCTGCTGCGTGAGGTCACCAGGGTGCTGCGGCCCGGCGGCACGGTCGCGCTGATCGAGACCCGGGCCGACGCGCTGGTCGGCCTGCGCAGTGCCTTCGAGGAGGTGGTCGCCGACGACCCGTCGATGCTGACCGCGCTGATCAGGGTCAGCCTGCCGAAGAACGCGCGGGTGGTGAACCGCTGGTTCACCAAGGCCGGCCTGGATCCGGTGTTGTTGCGGGAGGGGGAGCAGCCGCTGCCGTGCAAGGACGGCGCCCAGGCCTTGGAATGGGTGGAGCGGTCCGGCGCCGGCGCCGGGTTCCGGGACTCGTTCGACGCCGATCGCCAGGACGAGATCCGGGCCTGTCTCGGCCGGTCGATCGACCGGCGGGTGGCCGCGCCCGGTGGCATCGACCTGCGCCACACTTTCGTGGTCGGGGTGGCTCTGCTGCCGACGGGCTGACGGCGGGCGCCCGCGAGCGCGGACAGCGGACAACGAACCGGGTGGGGGCAGCAGTGGCGCAGGCACGACACAGCGGGGCCGCGTACGTCGGCCGGCATCGGGCGCGACCGCCGGGGATTCCGCTCACCCTGGTGCGCGCCGTGGTGCGCCATCCGAAGATCGTGCTGGGCTTCTGGCTGATCGCGGTGCTGGCCAGCCTGCCCTTCGCCCTGCAGCTGTCGTCGGTGCTCAGCCAGCAGGGCGCCTCGAAGGAGGTGCCCGGCTCGCAGAGCGCCGCGGCCGCCGCGGCCGTCGACGAGGCGTTCCCGCAGCACTCGGAGCGCGAGACGATGATCGTGATCAGCGCCCCGGACGCCACCACCGAGCCGTTGCGCGCGCTGCAGGCCGATCTGGACGGCATGCTGGCCGCGCGGGTCGCGGACGGGTCGGTGCTGCGGTCCGTGTCGGCCTACACCGCGCACCGGGATGCGGCCGCCGCGTTCGTCCAGGCCCAGCTGGCGGCGGCCGGCGCCGACCAGCCGGGGCTGTCCGCCGCCGAGGCCTCCGCCCGGGTCGAGGCGGCGTTGGCGGCCCAGACCCTGCCGGCCGGCCTGGCCGACCTGGTGCGCTTCTCGGCCGGCCTGAATCCGGATCAGATCCTTTCCATGGCCGGTGATTTCGCCGTTCGCACGGACTGGGCCGACTACCCGGTGCCGGTGCCGGCCGGCGACCTCGTCGCGGCCGACCGGACGGCGGCGATCGTCACGGTCAGCTTCCCGCCGGGCGGCCCGGACCCCCGGATCGCGGACCTGCGGGCGAGCGTGCAGCAGCTGGTCGACGAGCAGGCGCCGGCGGGCACCACGGTGAACGTGACCGGCGAGATCGCGCTGCTGCAGGACACCTACGCGCTCGCCGAGGCCGACAACGCCCGGATGGAGTACGTCGCCTACGCGGTGATCGCCGTCGTGCTGTTGCTGTTCTTCCGGGCCGTGCTGCCGGCGGTGATCACGGTGGTGATCATCGCGCTGGCCATGAACGTCTCCCAGGCCTGGTTGTACGGGCTGGGCCAGTCGGTGCACCTGACCCAGTTCACGGTGACCATCATGACGTTCGTGATGCTCGGCGCCGGCATCGACTACAGCATGCTGCTCTCCTCGCGGTACCGGCAGGAACGGCTGGCCGGGCACCCGGTGACCGAGTCGGTCGTCCGGGCCACCATGCGCGCCGGGGAGAGTGTGGTGCTGGCCGGGGCGGCGGTGCTGCTGGCCTTCGGCGCGACCCTCGTCTCGCCCATCGACTGGATCCCGCCGCTGGGCTACGGCGGCATCGTCGGCATCCCGATCATCCTGCTGGCCGCGCTGACCATCACCCCGTGCGTGCTGGTGCTGATGGGCGACCGGTTCTTCCTGCTGGGGTTCGCGCCGCTGGCCGACATGGAGCAGCGGGGCTGGTTGTCCGGCGGGCTGCGCAGGTTCGTGCGGATCTCCAGCTGGTGCCCGGCGGCGATCGTCGCCTTCTTCGCCGCGGTCACGGTGCCGCTGGTGCTGTTCATCGGGCAGCATTCGCTGTCCGCCGATCCGGTCGCGTTGAGCCCGGACACCGACGCCCGGCAGGGCGCCGAGCTGGTCACCGACAAGTGGGGCGAGGCGGCGCTGTTCCCGACCGTCGTGGTGGGCCGGCTGAGCGCGGATCTGCACGACGGCGACCGGTTGACCGCCGCCGGATCGGCGCAGGTCGCCGCGCTCACCGCGCGGATCGCGGCGCTGCCTGGCGTCCAGCGGGTTGACTCGGCGACCAGCCCGACCGGTGACCCGTCGGCCACGGATTCGTCGGCCACGGATTCGTCCGCCACTGACGCGTCGGCCGCGAACTCGGAGCTGGCCGCCGACTTCGTGGCCGCCGACGGCACCACCCGGCTGTCCGTCCGGCTGGCCGGGGACCCGTTCGCCGATTCCACCCGTGCGGTGGCCGACCAGGTCCGGTCGATCGCGCAGAACGACGGCACGACGAACTGGCACACCGGGGGAGCGACGCTGGTGGACGCCGAGTACGAGCAGGCGTTGCAGGACAGCTTCTGGCAGATGATCGCCCTGGTGTCGGCCGGCATCGTGATCCTGCTCGCGGTGGCGCTGCGCTCGTTCATGATCCCGATACGCCTGGTGCTGACCATCATGATGAGCAACATCTGGGCGATCGCGCTGACCGTGCTGGTGTTCCAGGTCTGGCTCGGCGAGGCGGTGATCAACGACCTGCCGATCTTCCTGGTCATCCTGATGATGGGCCTGGGCATGGACTATGAGATCTTCCTCATCACCCGGGTGCGCGAACACGTGCGAGGCGGGCACAGCGACGCCGACGCGACAGCGGCCGCCGTCGTCGACACCGGCCGGGTGATCACCGCAGCCGGCCTGGTGATGGCCGGCAGCCTGGGCACGATGATGCTGTCGTCGACGCTGATGCTGCAGCAGTACGGGCTGGGTCTGGGCTCCGCGGTGCTGCTGGACGCCACCGTGGTCCGGATGTTGTTCGTCCCCGCGTCGCTGCTGCTGTTCCGCCGCCTGAACTGGTGGTTCCCGACCCTGCGAATCCGGCGGGTGGCGACCGCATGACCACATCGGAGCTGCGGTCGGTGGGCCGGCATGCCGCGGCCGAGGAGCCGCCCGTCGTCGAGCCGCCTGGCGTTGAGCCGCCTGGCGTTGAGCCACATGTCGTCGAGCCGCCCGTCGTCGTCGACGGACGGCACGGGATCGCCGAGCCCGGGCACTCGCATCGCTCGCTGTCCGGCAGCCGGCGGCTGGGGCGGCTGTACGGCGCCGCGCCGCTGACCACGGCCGGCTCGGTGTTCGTCGTGCTGGCCGTGGTGCGGATCGCGGGCGCGTTCGACGAGACGCTGATGGTCGCCTCCATCGCGCTGATCCCGGCGATCCTGCTGATCGTCCCCCGGGCCGTGGCCCGCGACGTGGGGCTGGCGCCGATCTCCTCGCCCAGGGCGCTGGCCCGCGGGGTCGGCGTGGTGCTGGGCGCCTACGCGCTGGTCGTCGCCGCGATGGCGCTGGTCTACCGCGACGGGCCGGACAACTGGACCGCCGGGATCGACACCCTGTTCACCGGGATGTTCCCGGACGACCGGGTGCTGGCGATCGTCGCGGCCGTGGTGTGCATGGGCCTGCTCATCCCGCTGGCCGAGGAGGTCTGCTTCCGCGGGGTGCTGCACCATGCGGTCGGCTGCCGATGGGGTGACGGCGTCGCGATCGTGGCCACCGCCGCGGTCTGGGCGGTGGTGCACCTGGGTGATTACGGGCTGAACCCGTTCAACCCCGCCGTCATCGCCGGGATGCTGCCGTCGGTGTTCCTGATGGGCCTGGCCCTGGGCTGGTGTCGGGTGGTCACCGGCTCGGTGGCCGGCAGCGTCCTCGCCCAGGGCGCCGCCAATCTGGCGCTGCTGGCCTGGGTGCTGGTGCCTTGATCCGTTCGACCCGCGGCCGGGCACGCCCGGGTCCATCCTTCCGAGCCGAACCGGACGAGCAGAGACGAGGACGAGAACGATGAGCACAGCCGCCGTACCGTTCGAGGAGTCCGGGGACCCGGCCGGGCCGCCCTTCCCGTCGCGTCAGCCGGACGCGACCGTGGTCCGGCTGCACGAGGGCGTCCCCGGCCCGCAGTCGCCGTCGATGCGCGACCACGTCGCCGCCCTGCGCGAGCGGATGTCGCGGGTGGTCGATCCGGGCGGCACCGACCGCCAGCACGCCCGGGGCAAGCTCGACGCCCGCGAGCGCATCGACCTGCTCCTGGACCCCGGCTCCTTCACCGAGATCGAGGCGCAGCGACGGCATCGCGCGACCGGGTTCGGCATGGAGTCGCGGCGACCGCACACCGACGGCGTGGTGACCGGCTGGGGCCGCATCGACGGCCGCCGGGTCTTCGTGTACGCGCACGACTTCCGGATCTTCGGCGGGTCGCTCGGCGAGGCGCACTCGACGAAGATCCACAAGGTGATGGACCTGGCGGCCTCCGTCGGGGCGCCGCTGATCGGGCTGAACGACGGGGCGGGCGCCCGGATCCAGGAGGGCATCACCGCGCTCGCCGGCTACGGCGGCATCTTCGTCCGCAACGTCCGCTCGTCCGGGGTGATCCCGCAGATCAGCGTCATGCTCGGGCCCTGCGCCGGCGGCGCGTCCTATTCGCCGGCGCTGACCGACTTCGTCTTCATGGTCCAGGGCACCGCGAACATGTACCTGACCGGTCCGGACGTGGTGCGGGCGGTGACCGGGGAGGTCGTCTCGCACGAGGATCTAGGCGGCGCCCGGACGCACGCCACCCGGACCGGGCTGGCCACCTTCGTCTGCGACGACGAGGTGAGCTGCCTGGCCCAGGTGCGGGCCCTGGTGGGCATGCTGCCGGCGAACAACACCGAGCAACCGCCGCGCACGCTGCCCGGCGACGACCCGGACCGGCCGTGCCCGCAGCTGCTCGACCTCGTCCCGGCCAACCCGCGCAAGCCCTACGACATGCGCGCGGTGATCAGGCAGATCGTCGACGACGGGCGGATCACCGAGCTGCACGCCAAATGGGCGCGCAACGTCATCTGCGCGCTGGCCCGGCTGGACGGCCACGTGGTCGGCGTCGTCGGCAACCAGCCGATGGTCAAGGCCGGCGTGCTGGACATCGCCGCCTCGGAGAAGGCGGCCCGGTTCGTGCGGACCTGCGACGCGTTCAACATCCCGATCCTGTCGCTGGTCGACGTGCCCGGCTTCCTGCCCGGCGTCGACCAGGAACACCGGGGCGTGATCCGGCACGGCGCCAAGCTGCTGTTCGCCTACTGCGAGTCGACGGTGCCGCGGATCCAGCTGATCCTGCGCAAGGCGTACGGCGGCGCCTACATCGTGATGGACTCGCCGTCCATCGGCGCCGACCTGTCCCTGGCCTGGCCCACCAACCAGATCGGCGTGATGGGCGCCGAGGCCGCGGTCGACGTCATCCACCGCCGCGAGCTGTCCGATGCCGGCGACCCGGCCGCTCGGCGGGCCGAGCTGATCGCCGAGTACAGCCAGGAGCTGCTGCACCCGTTCTACGCGGCCGAGCACGGCATGGTGGACGAGGTCATCGATCCGGCGCAGACCCGCCGCGAGGTCATCCGGGGCTTCGAGATGATCAGGGGCAAGGCCCGGTCGCAGCCGGCCCGCAAGCACGCGAACCCGCCGCTGTAGCGGCCCAAACGGGGCAGCCCGAGCACGTCGCCCCAACCCGACATCCGGTCCGGCCGACCTCGGCGAACCCGGTTCCGCGGTCGGTGACGACCACGGTCCGCAGGATCACGTCGATGTCGTACGGCTGGTACCGCAGCACCCCGACCACGATGCTGACCGGCACGGGTCCGCCGTCCCGGGCCGCCCGTCCACGGGGTATGCCGCGGTTCGACCCCGGGGGCAGCCTCCAGCGGAGTCTGGGACGTTTCCGCGTTCCGGTGGCCGCCGTCGATCCCTACCGTCGGATTCGTCCAGTTTCGGCGGCGATCGGAGTGCCGGATGCGCAGGGTGTTCCAGGTCTTGACGATGGTGTTGCTGGTCGCGGTGGTGGTCCAGTTCTACTTCGCCGCGTTCGGCGTGTTCACTGCCCCGGCCAACGACTCGCAGTTCGTGCTGCACCAGATGAACGGGCGGGTGGTGCTCCCGGCGCTGTGCCTGCTGGTGATCGCCGGCGCCGCGCTCGCCCGGGCTCCCGGCCGGCTGATCGGATTCAGCGCGATCCCGCTGGGCCTGCTGGTGATGCAGACCGTGCTGTTCGTGATCGCCGGCCTGACCGGATCGACCCCGGAGAAGACGAATCTGGCCGGGCAGATCGTCCTGGGCCTGCACGCGGTCAACGGACTGTGCATCCTCGGTGTGACGATCCTGTTGGTGCGCAAGGCGTCCCGGTTCGCCTCGGCCGTCGCGAACGGTGCGGTGACGGCTCGGACGGACGAACCGGCGCGGCCGTGACCCCGGCCGTCGCGGACACCGACCGGCGATGACCGGCGATGACCGTCCAGCAACTGGCCGCGGTCGACCTGCTCCTCACGGCGGCCGGCGGCGCGCTGTTCTTCACGGCCGCGGTGCTGACGCTGTCCGGCCGGACCCGGCTGACCGCCATCGGCGCCCTGGCCTGTGCCCTCGTCGCCACGTTCGGGTGCGCCGGCCGGCTGGTCACCGCGACGGCGCTGACCGGTCACGGCTGGTGGTTCGGCGCCGACCGGGTGTTGCTCGCAGTGCCGCTGGCGGTGACCACCGCGGCGTTCGCGGTCGTCGTCGCCGGGCCGAGCCTGCTGCGCTCGGTGCGCTTGGCGGCCGGCCGGGTCGCCGGCGAACGCCAGGCGGCGGCTGGCCGGGTGGACGAGGAGCGCCGGCGGGCGGTGGCCACGCTGTTCATCGCGGGGTACGGCTCGGCCGCGGGGCTGGTGGTGACGTTCGTCGTCGGGTACCCGGTCGAACTCGTCTCCGCGTCGGTCGTCGTGCTGCTCGTCGCGGGTGTCGCCGGGCTCACCTGGCTGGGCCTGACCGGGGGCGGCCGCCGAGCACTGACCGTCGTCTGTGTATGCGCCTGCGTGGTTCCGCTGCTGGCCGCCGCCGGCGTCTCGTTCTACCGGCACCTGCAGCCGGTCATCATCGGCGCGGCGGGTGCCGGACATCACCAGGCCGCGGCGGCCGGGGGTAGCGGCCCGCCCGTCGCGTCCCCGGCCGGCTCCTCGGTCGGCTCCTCGGTCGGCTCCTCAGGCGGGGACGTCGTCTCGGTGGCCGATCTGCGCACCGGAGCCGAGCCGGGCCGCCCGGTCGACCGGTTCACGCTGACCGCACGCCGGCAGCCGGTGACCCTGCCGTCCGGCGCCGTCGTCGACGGCTGGACCTTCGGCTCCCTGCCCGGACCCGAGATCCGTGTCCGGCAGGGGGATCTGGTCGAGGTCACGCTGGTCAACCAGGACATCGCCGACGGCGTCACCTTGCACTGGCACGGCTACCCGGTGCCGAACGGCGAGGACGGCGTCGCCGGGGTCACCCAGGACGCGGTGGCGCCCGGACAGTCCTTCGTCTACCGGTTCGTCGCCCGGGACGCCGGGACGTACTGGTATCACGCTCATCAGGTGTCGTCGGAGGCGGTGCGACGCGGCCTGTTCGGCGCGCTCGTGGTGGAGCCGGCCGAACCGGTCGGCCCGGACCTGGTCGTGCCCGTGCACACCGTCGACGGCATCCCGATGGTCGCCGACACCGATGGCATGTTGGTGCGGGCCGTACCGCCGGGGGAGCGGGTGCGGGTCCGGCTGATCAACACCGACCCGACCCCGCACCGCGTCTCGGTGGACGGCGCATCGGTCACCGTGGTCGCCGTTGACGGCACCGACCTGGTGGGGCCGACGCCGACCAGCGGGCAGGTGCTGCGGATCCCGGCCGGCGGCCGGTACGACGTGGCCCTCGCCATGCCGGACGGGCCCGTCTCGTTCGGAGTCGAGGGAGCGCCGGCCACCGGCCTGCGGCTCGTTCCACCGGATCCCGGCACGGCGGAGCCGTCCGACGGGGTGCCGTTCGTCGACGGCCCGGACCTGGATCTGCTGACCTACGGCACGCCGGCGGCGGTGCCGGGTTTCGATGACGTCACGCGCGAGGCCACGCTGGTGCTCGACCGCCAGTTCCGGTTCCTGGACGGGATCCCCACCCTGGCCCAGACGGTGAACGGTGAAGTGCACCCGTTCGTCCCGCCCGTCGTCGTGCGCGAGGGTGATCTGCTGCGGCTGACCGTCGTCAACCGCAGCGGCGAGACGCACCCGATGCACCCGCACGGGCACCGCGTGCTGGTGGAGTCCCGCAACGGCGAACCGGTCCGCGGCAGCCCGTTGTGGCTGGACACGTTCGACGTGCAGCCGGGTGAGGTGTGGACCGTCCTGCTGCGTGCGGACAATCCGGGCATCTGGATGGCCCACTGCCACAACCTGGAGCACGCCACCGAGGGCATGGTGGTCCATCTGACGTACGAGGGCGTCGGGACGCCGTACCGGCTGGGCGGCGGCCCGGCCGGCAACCGGCCGGAGTGAAAGCGCCATCGTCCCGGTGAAGCGGCCGTCGTCGGCAGTGAACGGCAATCGGTCCGTGTGGAGCGGCCGTCGTCGGTAGTGAATGGCTAGTCGGCCGGCGTGGAACGGCAGTCCTCGCGGTGAAGGCGGAGGCAGGCAATGGGAAATCAATTGGGGCGTGGTGAGACCGGCCCGGACCCGGGACGTCCGACCGTCAATGGACGGCGAGCGGCGTGAGGCGGCACCTGTTCCGGCGGATCCCCGCCGTGTCCGCGATCCTGGCCGGGACGGCGGGTCTGGCCGCCAACGCGTTCCTGATCCTGTACTTCGCGCTCGCCCGGCCGTGGCAGCCGGGCCACGACGGACCGTGGGAATGGCTGGGACCGGCCAACGACATCACCGGCTCACTGTCGATGGCCGCGCTGATTCCGGTGATCGTCCACATCCGGCGACGGGTGCCGGGTGACCGGCTGTTGGGCCTGCTGAGCGTCGGCGGCGTGCTCGCGGCGGCGGCGTCCGCGGCGGCCGGCCCGCTGCTGGTCGGCGGCCTGATCACCCTGGACACACAGTTCGTCGTGGCCGGGGTCGGGTTGCCGGTGATCTTCGGCTGGCTGTGGCGGGCGGGCCGCGCCGCCGGCCGAATCGCTCTGCTGCCGCCGCGGACGGCCCGGTTCGGCGAGCGCATCGGGATGACCGCGCTCGGGGCCACCGTCCTCGCCGGGATCGGCAGCCTGCTGCCGGTCGGCTCGCCCGCGCAGCACGTCGTCGTCGGTAGGGCTGCGCTGCCCGGCCTACCCGCGTACCTGGCATTCCCGGTGTGGCAGGTCGTCGTCGGGCGGTCCTGGTAGCACCGCGGCGGCCGCGTGCCGAGCTCCGCCGCCCGGCTCGGCCGGTCTCCGTCGAAGGCTTGGCAGGTCTCCGTCGAAGGCTCAGCCGGCTAGGCTTCGCTGATCTTTCCCGCGCCCGGGGTTTCGCTGATCAAACCCGCGCCGAGTCGGCGAAATCGGGCGCCGCGACGCGGGTTTCGTCCGCGGAGCGGGCGGCTGGCCCGGGCAGGGACCGCTTTTCCGGATCGTCGAACCGCAAGGCGTTGGTACGTCCGTTATGCCACCTTTCTCGTGACGGAACGATCGCCGCGCTGATCAGCGCACGACCAAGCCGGACATTTCGGGCGCAGGTTTCGTGCGATCAGCGCAGCAGCCTTGCCGGCACCGTCCCCTCGGGGTGAACCTGGCGTGGCGAGGTTTCGTCCGTTGCTGGGCCACCTCGGCGAGCCGCGCTGATCCAACGTTCAGCAAAACGGACAAAACGGCATCGAAAACGGGCATTGGATCAGCGCGGGGCAGGATCCAGCTCTGCAGACTCGGACGATCGAGGCATCGGTCATCAGAAGGTTCGACTGCCATCAGCGCGGCGGCGCCCAGCCAGACTCGACACCGGCTCAGTTTGAGGGGACGGCCCAGCAAGAGGCGTCCGCCGTCAAACCAGCGCTCTGGCAACGGTTTTGCCCGCTTGGGCGCGGGAATGATCAGCGAAGTTGTGGTGAGCCGGCGTGGCCGCCGTCGGCGGCCGGCGAAGCCGGTGCCTGCGAGGTTGGGGCCAGCGGCCTGCGAAACTGCTGCCTGCGAAACTGCTGCCTGCGAAACTGCTGCCTGCGAAACTGCTGCCTGCGAGGCTGCGGCCGGTGGCCTGCGAAGCTGCTGCCTGAAGCCCCCGGGGCCGCCGCGCGAGCCCGCCGTAGGAGGCAGCGAGCCCGGCTGGACCCGCGGGCCGGTCAGATCAGGCCGAGGGAGCTGACGGCGTCCCGCTCGTCGGCCAGTTCCTTGACCGAGGCGTCGATCCGAGCCCGGGAGAAATCATCGATCTGCAGTCCCGGCACCACCTGCCACGACCCCCCGGACGAGGTCACCGGGACCCCGGCGATCAGACCCTCCGGGATCCCGTACGAGCCGTCGGACACGATCGCCGACGACACCCAGTCGCCCTCCGGAGTGCCCAGCACCCACGAGTTGATGTGGTCGATCGCCGCGTTCGCCGCCGACGCCGCCGACGAGGCACCGCGGGCGTCGATGATCGCCGCGCCGCGCTTGGCCACGGTCGGGATGAACTCGTCCGCCAGCCACGACTGGCCCACCTGGTCGGCCACCGGCTTGCCGTTGACCTCCGCGTGGAACAGGTCCGGGTACTGAGACGCGGAGTGGTTGCCCCAGATCGTCATCCGAGTGACGTCGGAGACCGGCACCGCCAGCTTCTTCGCCACCTGGGTCAGCGCCCGGTTGTGGTCCAGCCGCATCATCGCGCTGAACCGGTCGGCCGGAACGTCCGGGGCATGGCTGCGGGCGATGAGCGCATTGGTGTTGGCCGGGTTGCCGACCACGAGCACCCGGACGTCGTCCGCGGCGACCTCGTTGATCGCCGCGCCCTGCGGCTTGAAGATGCCGCCGTTGGCCTCCAGCAGGTCGGCCCGCTCCATTCCCGGACCACGCGGCCGAGCCCCGACGAGCAGGCCGATGTTCGCGCCGTCGAACGCCTTGCGCGGGTCGTCGGTGATGTTGACGCCGGCCAGCAGCGGGAACGCGCAGTCGTCCAGTTCCATCGCGGTGCCCTCGGCCGCCTTGAGCGCCGGCGTGATCTCGAGCAAGTTCAGCACGACGGGTGTGTCCGGGCCCAACATGGCGCCCGAAGCGATCCGGAACAGCAGCGCGTACCCGATCTGGCCTGCCGCGCCGGTGACCGTGACCGTGACCGGTGCCTTGCTCATCCGAGATCTCCTCCTTGTGACCGTGTTCGTCGCCGGACTCTAGCGACCGTACTGGCCCCGGATGCCAGGCTCGACCGATCCTGTGGTGAGGGTCTCAGCCGGTGAGGGTCTCAGCGCAGCCGACGATTACGACACCGGCGCGCGGGAGATCCCCGACGGCAGCGCCGATGCGGACTCCCGGTCGAGCAGGTACAGCGTCCTGGCCCGGCCGGTGGCCCCGGCGGCCGGCAGGGCGACCTCGCCGGCGCCGCCCAGCGCCAGAGCCACCGCGGCCGCCTTGCCGGCCCCGGCGGTGATGATCCACACTTCGGCGGCCCGGCGGATGGTCGGCAGGGTCAGCGAGATCCGGGTGGGCGGCGGCTTGGGGCAGTTGCGCACCGCCACCACCGACCGGGTGTCGTACACCGCCGGCGACTCGGGGAACACCGAGGCGACGTGACCCTCGGGTCCCATGCCGAGCATCACCAGGTCGATGGCGTCCAACCGTTCGACCACGTCGGCATACGCGGCCGCCGCGGCGTCGACGTCGTCGCCGAACTCGCCGTCGGACGGTGCCATCACGTGCACCCGGGCGGGGTCGATCCGGACGTGGTCCAGCAGCGCGTCCATGGCCTGCCCGGCGTTGCGCTCCGGATCGCTGGACGGGACGAAACGCTCGTCGCCCCACAGGATCTCCACCCGGGACCAGTCCACGGCATCTCGTGCGGGAGAATCCCGCAGGTGCGCCAGCGTGCTGATCCCGACACCACCGCCGGTCAGCGCGACAACCGGCACTCGGCCGGTGGATTGGATGTCCACCAGCTTGGTCACCAGCCGGGCAGCGGTGGTGGCGGCCAGCAGATCGGCGTTGCCGTGGATGACGACCTCGGGCACGCCGCTCATGCCGCCCCTCCCGTTCGGGTGCCTCGCCGGCTCCGGCACTCGACGGAGGGCCGGCAGCGGTGTCGATGATTCGCTCGGCGAGCCTCGCTCATGCCGCCCCTCCCGTTCGGGTGCCTCGCCGGCTCCGGCACTCGACGGAG
>CAZCEH010000003.1:48416-287086 GCA_964497705.1 uncultured Actinomycetes bacterium
CGCTCATGCCGCCCCTCCCGTTCGGGTGCCTCGCCGGCTCCGGCACTCGACGGAGGGCCGGCAGCGGTGTCGATGATTCGCTCGGTAAGCCTCGCTCATGGCCGCCGCCCCCTCGGGCCGCTCGCAAGCTCCGCGGCCCGAGGCTGGCGCCGTCCACTGGTGTCGATGATTCGCTCGGCGAGCCTCACTCATGAATGGGCCGCCGCGGTCGTCGTGGTGGTTTCGGGAGCTGGGGCGGTGTCCCCGGCGGCGGGTTCTGCCTTTCGCCGGCGGCGGGTGGCCCGGGCCGGCGCGCTTGCGGGGGCTTCCGCCGCAGCCTCGGCAGGCCGACGACGCGTCGGCCGCGGGGCGCTGGCCTTCGTGGTGTCGGTCTTCGCCCGGCCGGTCGTCGTGGTGTCGGTCTTCGCCCGGCCGGTCGTCGTGGTGCCGGCCGCCTTGGTCGTTCCGGCCCTCGATGCTCGGCCGGTCCTGGCCGGGGCGGCCGCGTTGACCATCGGCAGGCCCTTGAGCAGCACGTCGGCGTACACGTCGTCGGCGTCCAGCCGACGCAGTTCCTCGGCCAGGCACTCCCGCAGGGTGCGGCGAGGCAGCGCGATCGAGCGTTCCGGCTGGTTGGCCATGGTCAGCTGGGCGGTCGTGCCCTCGGGCCGGACCAACGTGATCGGGCCGCCGCGGCGCTCCAGGGTCACCGAATGCACGCCGAAACCGGCCTTCGTCGGCGCCTTCACCCGCTTGGCCGGGCACCGCAGCGCCCAGGCCAGCCACGCCGCGAGCAGGTCCGTCGAGGGCGAGTCTGCCGAGCCGGAGACGGTCACCTCGGTGACCTTCTCGTGCGGCGGCTGGTCCAGCGCGGCCGCGAGCAGGCCCCGCCACCGGGTGATCCGGGTCCAGGCGATGTCGGTGTCGCCGGGCCGGTAGTGCTCCCGACGCTTGGTCAACTGCGTGATCGGCCGCCGGGCGGAGTTCGCGTCGGTGATGCGCCGGTCGCCCAGGACGCCGATCGGATCCTCGGCGGGCACGTCCGGGGCCTCCCCGGGCCACCACACCACCACCGGAGAGTCCGCGAGCAGCAACGGGGTCACCACCGAGGCGCCGTGATCGACCAGCGAGCCGTACAGCCGCAGCACGATCACCTCGCTGGCGCCGGCGTCGCCGCCGACCCGGATCTGTGCGTCCAGCCGTGGCGACGCCCGCTTGGCGCCGCGCGCCACCACGATGACCCGGCACGGGTGCTCGAACGAGGCGGCGTTGGCTGCGGCGATCGGGTCCTCGGACTGCCCGTCCTCGGTCACGATCACCAGCGTGAGCACCCGGCCGAGGGCGACCGAGCCGCCCTCCTCTCGCAGGTCGAGCATGGCCCTGTTGATCTTGGACGACGTCGTGCTGGGCAGGTCGATGATCACCGGCGGCTCCCTGGATCGTCAGCGGGCGAAGTGGGGGAGAGGGGCGTGGCTGGCGCCGTCCACCGGTGTCGATGATTCGCTCGGCAAGCCTGCCTCATGGCCGCCGCCAGCGGCGGCCGTCCTTGGCCATCATCGCGTCCGCACTGGCCGGACCCCAGGAACCCGGCGTGTACTGCTCGAGCGTGGATCCCGCCCTGGCCCAGTGCTTCTCGATCGGGTCGAGGATCTCCCAGGACAGCTCGACCTCCTTGTCCTGCGGAAACAGCGACGGCTCGCCCAGCAGCACGTCCAGGATCAGCCGCTCGTAGGCCTCGGGCGAGGCCTCGGTGAACGACTGGCCGTAGGAGAAGTCCATCGACACGTCGCGGACCTCCATCGCCGGCCCAGGCACCTTGGAGCCGAACCGGATCGTCACGCCCTCGTCCGGCTGCACCCGGATGACCAGCATGTTCGACCCGAGTTCCTCGGTGTCCGAGCGCGAGAACGGCAGGTGCGGCGCGCACTTGAACACCACGGCGATCTCCGACACCCGCTTGCCGAGCCGCTTGCCGGTGCGCAGGTAAAAGGGCACCCCGGCCCACCGGCGGTTGCCGATCAGCAGCTTGACCGCCGCGTACGTCTCGGTGGAGGAGTGCGGGTCGATGCCGTCCTCCTCCAGGTAGCCGAGCACCTTGCTGGCGCCCTGCCAGCCGCCGGCGTATTGCCCGCGGGCGGTGCCGGAGGCCAGGTCCTTCGGCAACTGGACCGCGGAGAGGATCTTCACCTTCTCCCGGCGAAGGTCGTTCGGCCGGAAGGTGACCGGCTCCTCCATGGCGGTCAGCGCCATCAGCTGCAACAGGTGGTTCTGGATGACGTCCCGGGCGGCGCCGATGCCGTCGTAGTAGCCGGCCCGCCCGCCCACCCCGATGTCCTCGGCCTGGGTGATCTGCACGTGATCGACGTAGTTGTTGTTCCAGATCGGCTCGTACAGCTGGTTGGCGAACCGCAGCGCCAGCAGGTTCTGGACGGTCTCCTTGCCCAGGTAGTGGTCGATGCGGAAGACGCTGGACTCCGGGAACACCTCGCCGACCAGGCTGTTCAGCTCGACCGCGGACTTCAGGTCGTGCCCGAACGGCTTCTCGATGACGACCCGGCGCCATTCCTCGCCGTGCGGCTCGCACAGCCCGGACCGCTTGAGCTGCTTGAGCACCACCGGGAACGCCCCCGGCGGGATGGAGAAGTAGAAGGCATGGTTCCCGCCGGTGCCGCGCACCCGGTCCAGGTCGAGCAGGGTGGCCGCCAGCATGTCGAAGGCGTCGTCGTCGTCGAACGCGCCCTGGACGAACCGGAAGCCCTCCGCCAGGTGCCGCCAGACGTCCTCGGAGAACGGAGTTCTCGCGTGCTCGCGAACGGCGTCGTGCACCACCTTGGCGAAGTTCTCGTTCGTCCAGTCCCGCCGGGCGAACCCGACCAGGGCGAACCCGGGCGGCAGCAGCCCTCGGTTCGCCAGGTCGTAGATCGCCGGCATCAGCTTCTTGCGGGCGAGGTCGCCGGTCACCCCGAAGATGACGATGCCGGACGGCCCCGCGATGCGCGGCAGCCGCTTGTCGCGGGGGTCCCGAAGCGGATTTGCCACCGGGGTCAACCGGCCCTGTGCAGACACCATCGAGGGTGGGTTCCTTCCTTCGGGCCTACCGGCGGGATCGGCGGGGACCGGCCCGGCGGAACCGGGCCAAGCCCCTGCGACGAGCGGTGGTCAGTGCTTGTGCTTGGCGAGTTCCTGGGAGACGGAGTCGAGCAGTTCGTTCCAGGAGGCGATGAATTTGTCGACGCCCTCGGTCTCCAGCACCTCGAACACGTCGGTCAGGTCGACGCCCAGGGCTTCCAGGCTGCTGAAGACGGCGGAGGCCTGGGCGTAGGTGCCCTCGATGGTGTTGCCGGTGATCTGGCCGTGGTCGGCGACGGCGGCGATGGTTTTCTCCGGGGCGGTGTTCACGGTGCCCGGGGCGACGAGGTCGACGACGTAGCGGGTGTCGTCGTAGGTGGGGTCCTTGACACCGGTGGAGGCCCACAGCGGCCGTTGCTTGGTCGC
Source organism: uncultured Actinomycetes bacterium (assembly GCA_964497705.1). Classification (GTDB taxonomy): domain Bacteria; phylum Actinomycetota; class Actinomycetes; order Mycobacteriales; family Nakamurellaceae; genus Nakamurella. The sequence continues at coordinate 51,891 of CAZCEH010000003.1, forward strand.
GCCCTTGGCGGCCAGCGTGTCCCACCGGGGCCCGGTGAAGGTCTGTTCGTAGGCCTGGTAGGCCAGCCGGGCGTTGGCGATCGCGGCCTGACCGAGCAGCGCGTCGGCCTCCGGGGAGCCGATCGCCTTCAACCGCTTGTCGATCTCGGTGTCCACCCGGGAGACGAAGAACGAGGCGACGGAGTGGATCTCGGCCAGGTCGTGACCGGCCTCGGCGGCCTGTTCCAACCCGGACAGGTAGGCGTCCATGACCGCCTTGTACCGGTCCAGGGAAAAGATCAGGGTGACGTTCACGCTGATCCCGTTGCCGATCGTCTCGGTGATCGCGGGCAGCCCGGCCTCGGTGGCCGGGATCTTGATCAGCACGTTCGGCCGGTCCACGATCTTGTGCAGTTCCGCCGCCTGATCGATGGTGGCCTGCGTCTGGTGCGCCAGCCGAGGGTCGACCTCGATCGACACCCGGCCGTCCACGTGGTCGGTGGCCTGATAGATGCCGGTGAACAGCTCACACGCGTCCCGCACGTCGTCGGTGGTGACCTCGCGGACGGTGTCGTCCACGCCGGCGCCGCGGGCCGCCAACTCGTCCAACTGCTTCTGATAAGAGGCGCCGTCGGACAACGCGGCCTGGAAAATGCTCGGGTTGGTGGTCACCCCGCTGATGTGCCAAGTCTCGATCAGCTGCTGCAAATTCCCCGAGTGCAGCCGCTGGCGGGACAGGTCGTCCAACCACAGGGACACCCCCTGCGCGGTCAACTCGGCGAGACGGTCCGGGTTCTGGCTGGTAGTCATGATGATCTTCATCCTTTCCGCCGACCGGCCCCCGGTCGACGCGGTGGTGGATTCAGCTCTGGTCGGGTGCGTGCACCGGGTCGTCGACCCCGGCATGATCGGGTGCCTGCGCGTTCGGCGCGCTGGTCGGCCCCTTACCCGCCTCGGCCGCCGCCAGGGAGGCCTTGGCGGCGGCGACCGCGGCGTCGCTGGTGATGCCGAACTCCTTGTAAAGGGTCTTGAAGTCGGCCGACGCGCCGTAGTGCTCCAACGAGACCGGACGACCATGCGCGCCCAGCCACCGCCACCACGGCTGGGCGATGGCCGCCTCGATACTCACCCGGGCGGTCACAGCACTGGGCAGCACCGATTCGATGTACACCTCGTCCTGGACTTCGAACCAGTCCAGGCAGGGCACCGACACCACCCGGGTACCGATGCCCTCACCCTGCAAAGCCTCCCGGGCCTGCACCGCGATCTGCACCTCGGACCCCGAGGCCAACAGGATCACCTTGCGGTCCGCGTTCTCGTCCCAGTCGGCCAACACATACCCGCCCCTGGCCACCCCGTCGGCGGTGGTGCCCTCCAGCACCGGAACGGCCTGCCGGGTCAGGCACAACCCGACCGGCCCGCAGAACCAGTCATGCTGGCGTTCCAGGACCGCCCGCCACGCAAACGCGGTCTCGTTCGCGTCGGCCGGCCGCACCACCGACAGGCCAGGGATGGCCCGCAACGCGGCCAGATGCTCCACCGGCTGATGCGTCGGGCCGTCCTCACCCAACCCGATCGAGTCATGCGTCCACACATAGATCGCCGGCGCACCCATCAACGCCGCCAACCGCACCGCACCCCGCATATAGTCACTGAACTGCAGGAACGTGCCCCCATACGGCCGGGTCGGACCATGCATCACAATCCCGGACAAGATCGCGCCCATCGCATGCTCCCGGATCCCGAAATGCAGGGTCCGCCCGTACGGGTGCGCGTTCCAATGCTTGGTCGCCGCATCCACCGGACCGAAACTGTCCGCGCCGGCCATCGTGGTGTTGTTCGACTCGGCCAGATCCGCCGACCCACCCCACAACTCCGGCAGCACCGGCGCCAACGCGTTCAACACCTTCCCGGACGCCGCCCGGGTCGCCAGGCCCTTCGGATCCACCTCCCACGACGGCAACACCTCCGCCCACCCCTGCGGCAACTCCCGCGCGATCAACCGATCGAACAGCGCCTTACGCTCCGGCTCCCGCACCGCCCACGCATCGAACCCGGCCTGCCACAGGGCCTTCGCCCGCCGGCCCCGGTCCAACGCCTTGCGGGTGTGCCCGATCACCTCCGCATCGACCTGGAACGACTGATCCGGGTCGAACCCCAGGATCGTCTTGACCGCGGCCACCTCCGCATCACCCAGCGCGGCGCCGTGCGCCTTACCCGTGTTCATCAGATTCGGCGCCGGGAACCCGATGATCGTGCGCACCTCGATGAACGACGGCCGGTCGGTCACCGCCTTCGCCGCCTCGACCGCCGCCAGGATGCCGGTGACGTTCTCCCCACCCTGCACCGTCTGCACATGCCAGCCGTACGCCCCGTACCGGGCCGCCACGTCCTCGGACAAGGCGATATTCGTGTCGTCCTCGATACTGATGTCGTTATGGTCGTAGAACACGATCAGATTGCCCAACTGCTGCCGACCCGCGATCGACGACGCCTCCGACGTCACCCCTTCCTCGATGTCACCATCGGAAGCGATCACAAACACGAAATGGTCGAACGGCGACGTCCCGGCCGGCGCATCCGGATCGAACAACCCACGCTCCCGACGGGCCGCCATCGCCATCCCCACCGCCGACGACAACCCCTGACCCAACGGCCCGGTCGTGATCTCCACACCCCTCGTGTGGTGATACTCCGGATGCCCCGGCGTCAACGACCCCCACGTCCGCAACGCCTGCAGATCCCCGATCTCCAACCCGAACCCGGCCAAATACAACTGGATATACAGGGTGAGGGAGGAATGCCCCGCCGACAACACGAACCGGTCCCGACCCACCCAATGCGAATCAGCCGGATCATGCCGCATCACCCGCTGGAACAACGCGTACGCCAACGGCGCCAACGACATCGCCGTCCCCGGATGCCCATTGCCCACCTTCTGCACCGCATCCGCAGCCAACACCCGAACGGTGTCCACCGCGCGCCGGTCCAGATCGGTCCAGTCGTCCGGTACATGCGGGGCGGTCAGGGCCGGGATGTCTGCGGCAGCGGCCGAATCGAGCTGAGCGGTCACGATGGGACAAGCCTCCAAAGGTCGCAGGCGCGCCAGCGGTGACGGCGCCCCGCGGTTTCTCGTGATGGTGATGACATTCGGTTGCGCAGCACGTCAAGCCTAGTCGTGCCCAGGTTGAGCGATGATGTCGCGGTGCGCACGGGTGGGTTTCCGCTCGGTGAGTTCGCGAAACCTGCTCGGACGCGCTCGCCGCGGGGGCAATCCGGCGGTCGGCTTCGTGCCCACCTAGGATGAGCGTCTGATCGTTCTTGCCGGTTGGGGTTCACGTTCGCCGCACGATCCCGCCGCCGAGTCAGAGGAGTCTCGTGGAGGTCGCGTCTCGATCCGGCCGGTCCGGCCAGGAGGGCGCGATCGTTGCCGCCCGGAGCGGTCGCGGTGGATTGCGCATGCGGTTCGGCGCCTACGTCGCGCTGACCAAGCCCCGGATCATCGAACTGTTGCTGATCACGACGATCCCGGCCATGTTCGCGGCGCAGCGGCAGGTGCCGTCGGTCGGCCTGCTGGCGGCCACTCTGATCGGCGGAACCCTGGCGGCCGGCAGCGCGAATGCCCTGAACTGCGTGGTCGACGCCGACATCGACGCGGTGATGCGGCGTACCCGGTCCCGGCCGCTGGCCCGGCACATGGTGTCCACCCGGGCGGCCCTGGTCTTCGGCGTCGTGCTGGGTGTCCTGTCCGCGGCCGTGCTGCTCGCCTTCACCACCTGGCAGGCGGCGGTGCTGGCGGTCGTCGCGATCCTGTTCTACGTCCTGGTCTACTCGATGGTGCTCAAGCGCCGCACCTCGCAGAACATCGTGTGGGGCGGCCTGGCCGGCTGCATGCCGGTGATCATCGGGTGGTCCGCGGTCACCGGCGACATCGGGTGGCCGGCGTGGGTGTTCTTCGGCGTCATCTTCTTCTGGACGCCGCCGCACACCTGGGCGCTGGCCATGCGGTACCGGGCGGACTACGCGGCGGCCGGGGTGCCGATGCTGCCGGTGGTCGCATCGGATCGCGAGGTCGTCCGGCAGATCGTGTTGTACAGCTGGGCGATGGTGGCGTGCTCGCTGCTGCTGGTTCCGGCTTCGTCGTGGATCTACGCGGCGGTGGCGGTGCCGGTTGGCCTATGCTTCCTGGCGATGGCGCATCTGCTGCACACCAGGGTGTTGCGCGGTGCGCCGGCCAAGCCGATGACGCTGTTCCACCTGTCGAACCTTTACCTGACCGCGGTGTCGGTGGCCTGGGCGGTGGACGCCGCCATCGGGTTGCCGGTGGTGGGCTGGCCGGGATGAGCGATTCGCCGGAACGGTTGCGCTCCTTCGTCGCCGCACACGGCGGCGCCGGTCAGGCCGTCATCGAATACCTCGGGCGCCCCGGTGTGCGGATCGTGGTGGTTGCCGTCGACGGGGCGTTCTGCGACGCGATCGCCCCCTCCGTCGATGCGGCCGCTGAGATCTGCGAGCAGGCGGGCATCGCGGTGGCCGACGGGTGGACCCGTGAGCTCACCGCCACCGTCTCGCCGAGCGCGGCGGATCGCCGGCGGATGGCCGGTACCGGTCGCTGAGGCTCGCCTCGGACGCGGCTCGTGAGGCACCTGCCTGGGGAAGATCCGGTCGTCAGGCGCAACCGGATCTTCCCCGCGGAGCGGAGCCGACGGCAAGACAATCTAAATTGTCGTTGACAACGTACGTTGTCACATGGCAAGGTCTGTGACGTGGAACTCGGCGAGATGTACGACTACATCGCGACTCTGCTGGCGGACGCCGCGGTACTCCCGGACGAGCCCGACAGCGAGGCGGAGTTCGAGCTGACCAAGATCCGGCTCATCTCCCAGGCGCGCCTGGTCCTGGACATCATCGAGGCCCAGTCGGTGCACACGTTGCGATCCGCGCTGCCACAGACCAGCTACTCCGACATCGGCGACGCCCAGGGCATCAGCAAGCAGGCGTCGCGCATCCGGCACACCAAGCTCGACCAGGTGCTCCGGGTGCACCAACTCGACGGCCGTCGGCACAGCCTGTCCAAGGCCATCGTCAGTACCAAGCACCGTCGGGCGGCCGCCCCCGTCAGGCAGGCGCGTCGTCGGGGCCGCGAGGACTGAGGCCGACAAGCCGACCCACAGCCACAACGACATCCGTCCCACCGCGGAACCCGGCTGACGGGCTCCGCCGACTCACCACACCCATCGGCCGATCCGATGAGTGATCCCATTCGCACCCGGCTGCCGCGACCCCTGGCTCGTGGCCGCCGATTCGCAGAAAGGTCCGTCATGACCGGCAACAGCACCAATGGCCCGAAGGTCGTCAACCAGCACACCGGCGCGTTCTTCGGTGCCGCCGTCGCCTTCCTGGTGGCGACGGGGGTGTGGAACCTGGCCAACATCTGGCTGCTGAAGGTGACGCTGCAGGAACAGTGGATGCTCGGCATGGGCATTCTGTCCGCCATGTTCGCCACCGTCGTGGTGTCCAAGGTGGTGCGCGACCGCGAGGAGGCCCAGTCCCTGGTCAACGAGGTGCGGGCGGCCCGGTACGAAGAGATCCTGGCCACCGCGCCGGCCCCCGGCCTGGGCCACATGTGAAACGGCTGGTCCGGGCGGGATAGGGAACGGCGATGATCGCACGCATTCGGACGGCCAGGCAACGCCGCGGTCGGATGGTGTTCACCGCGGCATCGACCCCCGCCTGGGTCCCCGAACCCGACGAATCAACACGGCGACCGGCCTGGCTGGTCACCCGCCTCGGGTCGGGCTCCGGCCGGTTTCAGCCGGTGGAGGAGGCCGCGCTGCGCGCCGTGGCGGACGCCTCGGCCGTGCTGTCCGTGGTCCGTCGTTGAGGACCGCGCACGCGGGTGGCCATGGCGACCGCCGCGGCCGCGGCGACCAGCAGGGTGGCGCCGAGCACGTGCGCGACGACCAGCGCCTCAGGCACCCCGGTGGCGTACTGCACCAGCCCGATCAGGCCCTGTCCGGCGGTGACCACGATCAGCACATAGGCACGGATCATCAGCCGTCGGGGTGCCCGAACCGCCAGGTAGCCGACCGTCATCGCGACCAGTAGGCCCAGGTAGGCAAACATGAGGTCGGCGTGCAGCTGGGCCAGCGCCCGGACCGGCAGGTCGAGCCGCGGGGTGGCGTCGTCACCGCCGTGCGGCCCGGCCGCGGTGACCAGAGTGCCGGCAATGCACAGCGCCCCGAGCACCACCACGGTGACCCAGGTCAGCACCTGCAGTGGTCGGGGGATCACCGGCACCGGCGGGTCGTCGGTCTCGTCCAGCCGGACCAGCACCGCGATTGCCGTGAACAGCAGCACCAGCGACACCAGCATGTGCGGCGCGACGGTCCACCAGGCCAGCCCGGTCAGCACCGTCATACCGCCCCACACGGCCTGGAACAGCACACCGATCGGCAGCACCGCGGCCAGCCTCAGCAGCGACGGGCGCCGCGGCCGGGCCCGCCAGAGCAGGACGAACAGCCCGACGGAGGCGACCAGCACCAGGCCGGAGAGCATCCGGTTGCTGAACTCGATCGCCTGATGGATGGGGGACAGGTCCTCCCGGCTGACCGGGATCAGCGACCCGGGGTGGCATTCCGGCCAGGTCGGACAGCCCAGCCCGGAGCCGGTCACCCGGACGGTGGCACCGGTCACCGCGATCATCCCGTTGGTGATCACCGCGGCCCAGGCGAAGGCCCGCTGCAGGCCCGGCGAAGGTGATCGGCGCCACCAGGGTGGCGGGGAGCCGGCGGCGGCATCCGTGGCGGCAGCGGTCCCGGGGTCGGTCATAGCCATCGGAACCACCGTACGGTGGCCGTCCAGCCGATCACGACCCAGGCCGACAGGACCAGCAGCGACGTCGTCGATGGCGTCGCACCGTCCATCGCGGCGCGCAGCGCCTGGGACATCGCTCCCGGCGGGACCAGCTCGCCGATGGTGCGCAGCGCGGCCGGCGACTGGTCCAGCGGCACGATCACGCCGCCGACAGTCACGAACACCAGCCAGATCAGGTTGGCGACGGCCAGCACCGCCTCGGCGCGCAGCGTGCCGCCCAGCAGCAGAGCCAGCCCGACGAAGGCGGCCGCGCCGAGCAGGATCACCAGCAGTACCCAGAACGGATTCCCATGCGGACGCCAGCCCAGCACGGCGGCGGTGGCGCCGAGCACGATCACCTGACCGGCGATGACGGCCAGCGTGGCGGCGCACTTGCCGGCCAGCAGCTGGGCTCGCCCGACGCCCGCGGCGGCCAGGCGTTTGAGCACGCCGTAGCGGCGGTCGAAGCCGGTGGTGATGGCCTGGGACGTGAAGGCCGCCGAGAACACCGCCAGCACCATCGCCCCTGGCAGGACCGCGTCGACCCGCGGCTCCGGCAGATCGATCAGCGTGATCGTGGTGCCGCCGATCAACGCGACCAGCGGGATGATCAGCGCCAGCAACAGCTGCTCGCCGTTGCGCAGGGTCACCCGTAGCTCGAGGCCGCTGGTGGCGGTGATCCGGCGCAGCGGTGCGGCGGGCTTCGGGTCGGGAGTGAAGGTGCCGGGCGGGAACGGGTTCGCGGCGACCGGCCCGGTTGCGCCGGTCATGGGCGGATCTCCCGTCCGGTCAGCTCCAGGTAGACCTCGTCGAGAGAGCGCTGATTCACCCGCAGTTCGCCGGGCATGACGCCGACCCGGGCGCAGAACGAGGTCACCGTGGCGATAGTGGCCGGCACGATGTCGCCCTCGACGACGTACCGGCCGTTGCCGGTCTCCCGGACGACATAGCCGTCGGGTAGCGCCAGCCGCAGCAGCTCCAGATCCAGGCCGGGGGTGGCGGCGAACCGCAGGTGGCGGCTCCCTCCGCCGGTCAGCTGTTCCGGGGCGCCGGCGGCCACCACCCGGCCGTGGTCGATGATCACCAATCGGTCGGACAACAGTTCGGCCTCGTCCAGCAGGTGCGTGGTGAGCAGGATCGTCACGCCGTCGGACCGGGTCGCCCGCAGCAGGTCCCAGACCAGGTGCCGGGCCTGCGGGTCCAACCCGGCCGTCGGCTCGTCCAGGAACAACAGCTCGGGCCGGCCGACCAGGGCCATCGCCAGGCTCAGCCGTTGGACCTGGCCGCCGGAGAGTCGGCGGACCGGGGTGCGGGCCACCGTTCGCAGGCCCAGCACATCCAGCAGCCAGCCGGGATCCAGGGGATTCGCCGAGCACCGGGCGATCACCCGGAGCATCTCCTCCGTGCGTGCCCCGGCGTGTGAGCCGCCGGCCTGCAGCATCACCCCGATCCGCGGACGCAGCCGGGCCGCCTGCCGCCACGGGTCCAGGCCGAGCGCCCGAACCCGGCCGCCGTCGGGCTTGGCGAACCCCGTGCAGGCGTCCAGAGTGCTGGTCTTGCCGGCGCCGTTCGGACCGAGCAACGTCACCAGTTCGCCCCGCCCGATGCTGAAGCTGACGCCGTCCACCGCCCGCAGCGAGCCGAAGCTGCGCACCAGGTGCTCGACCTGCAGCACCGGCTCGGACGCCTGCGGCATCGGCTGGGGCGGAGGGTGGCTCACGGTTGTTGAGGATAGGTGCCGCCGGCGGCGTTCCCGGCGCCCGCATCGACCGGCGGCGTTCCGGGCACCTCATCGACCTGCCGCGTTCCCGGGCACCTCATCGATTTGCCGGTTTCGGCCCCGAATCCCGCCCAAACAGGGCCGAATGTGGCAAACCGATGCGGGGTGCGGGGGTGCGGCGTTCCGGGCGCCGGGACCGGGCGCGGGGATGGCAGGGCCGGGTCAGGCCAGGGACTGCGCGACGGTCTCCAGCGCGTCCATCCCCTCCTGCATGCCGCCCTCCATGCCGGACTCGATGATCATGTCGCGAACCTGCTTGCTGGAGACCTCGGTGAGCACCGTCAATCTGGTGCGGCCGTCCAGGTCGGTGAAGGTGTAGGTGACCACGGCCGGATCGGCATCCCCGTCGGGCACTCCCTCGAACACCTCGGTGCACACGATCCGCTCGTTCGGCACGATCTCCCGGTACTCGCCGTGGAAGGCGACCTCGAAGCCACCGTTCGCGGTCATCACGTACCGCCAGCGACCGCCGACCCGCGGATCCACCTCCACGCTGTCCACCGTGCCACGCTCGCCGGCCCACCAGCGGCGGACGAGGTCGGGCTCGACGTGCGCCCGGTACACCAGGTGCCGGGGCGCGTTGAACTCCCGGGTGACCAGGATCTGAGTGTCGGCCGGCAGGGTCACCACGGCCGAGTGCGTCGTCGATGGGGTCATTGCGGCTCCTTCGCTTGGTCGGGTTCCGGGTGTTCGCCGATGAGTTCGTCGAGCACCGAATCGAGCAGGTCGAACCGGGCGGACCAGGTCCGTTCGTAGCCCTTCACCCAGTCGTAGATGGGTTTGAGCGGTTCGCCGTTGAGGCGGTAGATGCGCTGCCGGCCGCGGTCCTGAACCTGCACCAGGCCGACCTCGCGCAGCACCCGCAGGTGCTTGGAGACCAGCGGCTGGGTGATGCCCAACACCTGGACGAGATCGTTGACCGGACGACCTCCGCCGGCCAGGACGTCCAGGATCTGCCGCCGCCGGGGTTCGGCAACCGCATTGAACGCGTCCGTGGTGGTGGCGGCCCTGGCCATGGTTCCACCATATGTCTATATAGACATATGTCAACGGTGCCGGCCCGGCCGGCCTGGCCGGGCTCGCCGCTTGGCTGATCAAAGCCGTGCCGAACCGGACAAACACGCATGAAAACGCGGAGTTGGTCAGCGAAAGCCAAGGCGGCACGGACCTTCGCTGACGAAACCCGCGCTGAACCGGGCAAAACCGGCGTCGAGGCGCGGATTTGATCAGCGAAGTGTCAAGCAGCACGGGCCCGGTGCCGCGCCGGCAGGCCGGCCCGCCACAGGCCGTAGAACACCGCCCCGACCACCACGACAGCCACCACGACGGCCTGCACGATGACGAAGACCGGGATGGTCGCGCCGTTGGGCATGATCGTGACGGAGAACAGCACGGTCAGCCACACCGTCGCGGTGCGCACCCGCGGATCGGCGGTGGACACGGCCAGCGGCAGCGCCGCCCACAGCAGGTACCAGGGCTGGATCACCGGCGCGAGCAGGACGAACGCGCCCATCGCCATGCCCAGTCCCATGATCGGGTTGATCCGCCGCTGCCAGCACTGCCACATGATCACCACGGCGATCGCGGAGCCGATCAGCGTGCCGACCGGTTGCATGACGTCCAGCACGGCCTGGGTGTGGTCGCCCAGCCCGAGCAGCAGCCCCGACTGACCCGCGATGACGCCGAGGCTGGTGGAGACCGACAGGAACGAGCGCACCGTTCCCGGCGCGCCCAGCGCGGCCACCCAGCCCAGGCCGACGCCGGCGACCCAGGTGAACGCGGCGAAGGTCAGCGCGGCGACGACGCCGACCTGCAGGGCGCAGCGCAGCAGGTCACGCCAGCGGCCACCGGCCCGCAGCGCGAGCATGATCACCAGGGAGGCCAGCGTCATCGCCGCGGTCGCCTTGATGCCGACGCCGAGTGCGATGAGCACGACGCCGCCGATCACCGTCCGCTCGAGCGCGACGACGAGGCCGGCCAGCATCGCGCCGAGCATGAGCGCCTCGTTGTGCCCACCGCCGATGAGATGGAACAGCACCAGCGGGTTCAGCGCGCCCAGCCACAGGGCCGCCACCGGGTCGAACCCGCAGATCCGGGCCAGCCGGGGCAGGGCCCAGACGATCAGGGCCACCCCGACCAGCTCGACCAGCCGCTGCAGCAGCGCCGCGGCGATCAGGTTGTCGTGCGCGACGTGCACCACCGCCTGCGCGATCAGCAGGTAGACCGGCCCGTACGGGCTCGCCGTGTGCTGCCATCGCACATCGACCTGGTGGGCGAACGGGTCGGCGTCGCCGAGGGTGTCGTACGGACCCGCTTCGTACGGGTTGAATCCGTGCGCCATCATCGAGCCGATGGCCAGGTAGGAGTACACGTCGCGGGAGAACAGCGGCGGGGTGACCAGCAGCGGCACCGCCCACATCGCCAGCGTGTGCGAGAGCTGGCTGCGGGACAGCTGCCGCGGCCGGCCCGGCGCGGCCAGCCTGCCGATCAGCACCCAGCACAGCACGATCAGCCCGATGCCGGCGTACGAGCAGGCCAGCGCGGCCGGTCCGATCCGCGACAGCAGGCCCAGGATGCGGATCCCGTCGACCGGGTTGGGGATCGGCGTGGCCGCCCCGTAGGAGGAGCCTGCACCGAGCATCAGCAGCAGCGCGCCGACGGTGCCCCACCGGCGCAGCCGAGACAGCTGGGCGCACTCCGCATCGTCGAGCGGCTCGGCGGCCGGAACGTCCGAGGCCGCCCCGGCCAGCTGTCGGTCCGCCGTCACCGCAGCAGTGTAGGCGGGCGGGCGTCGCCGCGAATCGGGCTTCGGTAAGGCTGACCTGCGTGTCCGGTGCCACACAGCGGCCCGCGGCGGCATACTTTGATCTCTGCGGGGAAAAAGGTCACACTGGTGTTGTGAAAACCGTCGCGCCGCTGTCCGACGCCCCCACGGGCGTTGCGGCGTCGGATCGCGCCGAAGGACGCACCCGCGAGGCGGTCACCCAGTCGCTGCTCTCCGACGGCCCGCTGACCGCCGCCGACCTGGCCGCCCGGCTCGGCATCTCACCGGCCGCGGTGCGTCGGCACCTGGACCAGCTGATCGCGGAGGGCGCGGTGATCGCCCGCGAGCCGCCGTCCCGGGGACAACGAGGACGTGGCCGCCCGGCTCGTTCCTACCTGCTGACCGAGACCGGGCGCGCCCGGCTGCCGCACCAGTACGACGAGTTGGCGGTGCAGGCGCTGGAGTACCTGCAGCAGGTGGCCGGACCGGAGTCGATCACCGAGTTCGCCCGCCGGCGCGCCGAGGCGATCGTCGAGCCCTTCGCCGACAAGCTCGCCGCCGCGAACGACGTCGCGGAGCGGGCCGACGTGCTGGCCGAGGCGCTGACCGCCGCCGGATTCTCCGCCTCGTTGCACGAGGTGGGCGTCGGACGGCAGCTGTGCCAGCATCACTGCCCGGTGGGCCACGTCGCGGCCAGGTATCCGCAACTGTGCGAGGAGGAGATGGCGGTCTTCACCCGGACACTGGGTTCCTACGCTCAGCGACTGGCCACCATCGCCCGAGGTGATCCCGTCTGCACGACGTTCATCCCGCTGTCCACCATCCCGCCCGGCAGCAACCGTCCGCACCACCGAACCGCCGCCAGCACCACGCAGTAACCGGCATTACCCCCGCCGCACCACCGCAACAACGCCGGGCCGCCCGCCGCACCGCCCGTGCACACATAAAGGGAAGGACCATGCCCATGTCGACGCCCACGACAATGCCGCCGGAACCGGAGCTGAGCCAGGCTCGCCTGGAGCAGGCCGCGACCATCGATCACCTCAGCCGGTACGCGTTCGGCTGGTCGGATCGGGACACGGCCGGTGCGTCCGCGCGCCGCGGCCTCAACGAGGACGTCGTCCGGGACATCTCGGCGAAGAAGAGCGAGCCCGAATGGATGCTGGAGCGCCGGCTCAAGGCGCTCAAGCTGTTCGACCGGCAGCCGCTGCCCACCTGGGGTGCCGACCTGTCCGGCATCGACTTCGACACCATCAAGTACTTCGTCCGGTCCACCGAGAAGCAGGCGGCGTCCTGGGAGGAACTGCCCGAGGACATCAAGAACACCTACGACCGGCTCGGAATTCCGGAGGCGGAAAAGCAAAGATTGGTCGCGGGTGTGGCCGCGCAATACGAGTCCGAGGTTGTCTACCACCAGATCCAGGAGGACCTGGAGCGGCAGGGCGTCATCTTCCTGGACACCGACACCGGCCTCAAGGAACACCCGGAGATCTTCGAGAAGTACTTCGGCTCGGTGATCCCGTCCGGCGACAACAAGTTCTCCGCGCTGAACACCGCGGTGTGGTCCGGCGGCTCGTTCGTCTACGTGCCGCCAGGTGTGCACGTGGACATCCCGCTGCAGGCCTATTTCCGGATCAACACCGAGAACATGGGCCAGTTCGAGCGGACGCTGATCATCGTGGACGAGGACGCCTACGTGCACTACGTCGAGGGCTGCACGGCACCGATCTACAAGTCCGACTCGCTGCACTCCGCGGTCGTCGAGATCATCGTCAAGAAGGGTGGCCGCTGCCGCTACACCACCATCCAGAACTGGTCGAACAACGTCTACAACCTGGTCACCAAGCGGGCCAAGGCGGAGACCGGCGCGACCATGGAATGGGTCGACGGCAACATCGGCTCCAAGGTCACCATGAAGTACCCGTCGGTGTGGCTGATGGGCGAGCACGCCAAGGGCGAGGTGCTGTCCATCGCCTTCGCCGGCGAGGGGCAGCACCAGGACACCGGCGCCAAGATGCTGCACCTGGCGCCGCACACCAGCTCGACGATCATCTCCAAGTCGGTGTCCCGCGGCGGCGGGCGCACCTCCTACCGCGGTCTGGTGCAGGTCAACCCGGGCAACCACCACAGCCGCTCCACCGTCAAGTGCGACGCGTTGCTGGTGGACACGATCTCGCGCACCGACACCTACCCGTACGTCGACGTCCGCGAGGACGACGTGGCCATGGGCCACGAGGCCACCGTCTCCAAGATCAGCGAGGACCAGCTGTTCTACCTGATGAGCCGGGGTCTGACCGAGGACGAGGCGATGGCCATGATCGTCCGCGGCTTCGTCGAGCCGATCGCCCGGGAGCTGCCGATGGAGTACGCCCTGGAATTGAACCGATTGATCGAATTGCAGATGGAAGGAGCGGTGGGCTGACGTGACCGCCAGCACAGCGCCTGTTTTCGCACCCCAGCACGGCCTCGCCGAGCACAGCCACGTCGGCGGGGCAACCGTGCGGACCAAAGGTGTGGAGTCGCACCTGCACGGCATCGGCTCGGCCGACCCCGCGGACCACCAGTTGCCGTCGGCCAAGGACGAGGTGTGGCGGTTCACCCCGCTGCGCCGGCTGCGCGGGCTGGACGACGATCGGGTGTTCGACGGCGTCCTCGGCGCCGACAACGATCGGACGGTGCAGGGGCCGACGGGCGTCGTCGTGCGCCGGGTCACCGGTGAGGAGGCGGCGGCGCTCAAGGGCATCTCCGGCAACCTGCCCACCGACCGGCCATCGGCCCGCGCCTGGCAGGCCAGCGAGAGCATCCTGCTCATCGACGTGCCGGCCGAGACCGAGTTCGACGAGCCGCTGATCGTCACCTTCGAGGGCGGCACCAGCGACAAGGCGTTCGCCGGCCACCTGGTCGTCCGGGTCGGTCACCACGCCAAGGCGCAGGTGGCCATCCTGCACGAGGGCACCCAATTGCTCTCCGACAACATGGAGATCGTCGTCGACGACGGCGCCCACCTCGAGTTCGTCGCCCTGGAGGAGTGGGACTCGCAGGCCGTGCACCTGTCCCACCACCACATCCGGGTGGGTCGGGACGCCACCGTCAAGCACACCGCGCTGACCTTCGGCGGCGACCTGGTCCGGGTGGTCGCGGACGTGGTGTACGACGGTCCGGGCGGCACGGTCGAGCTGAACGGGCTCTACTTCGCCGACGCCGGTCAACACCTGGAGCATCGGCTGTTCGTGGATCACGCGGTGCCGCACTGCACGTCGCGGGCCCTGTACAAGGGGGCCCTGCAAGGCAACCGGGCGCACACCGTCTGGGTGGGCGACGTGCTGATCCGGCGGGCCGCCGAGGGCACCGACACCTACGAGATGAATCGGAACCTGGTGCTGACCGACGGTGCCCGGGCCGACTCGGTGCCGAACCTGGAGATCGAGACCGGGGAGATCGTGGGCGCCGGGCACGCCAGTGCCACCGGCCGGTTCGACGACGAGCAACTGTTCTACCTGCTGTCCCGGGGCATCCCGGCCGAGGTGGCCAAGCGCCTGGTGGTGCGCGGCTTCTTCGGCGAGGTGCTGCTGCGGATCGGCATCGAATCGGTGCGCGAGCGGACCGCCCAGATCATCGAGCGCGAACTGGCCATCTCGGGCATCTGAGCCCGAAACCCAAGAGGAGAAAGCACTTCATGTCAACGCTGGACATCCGCGACCTGCACGTCTCGGTCCTCACCGAGGAGGGGCCGATCGAGATCCTGCGCGGGGTCGACCTGACCGTGTCCTCGAACGAGACGCACGCGATCATGGGGCCCAACGGCTCCGGCAAGTCGACCCTGGCCTATTCGCTGGCCGGCCATCCCAAATACCACGTCACCTCCGGCACGGTCACCCTGGACGGTGAGGACGTGCTGACCATGACCGTCGACGAACGTGCCAGGGCCGGCCTGTTCCTGGCCATGCAGTACCCGGTCGAGGTGCCCGGCGTGTCCACCTCCAACTTCCTGCGCAGCGCGGCGACCGCGGTGCGCGGCGAGGCCCCGCCGGTGCGCAAGTGGGTCAAGGAGGTCAAGACCGCGATGAAGGACCTGGAGATCGATCCGGACTTCGCCGAGCGGTCGGTCAACGAGGGCTTCTCCGGTGGTGAGAAGAAGCGGCACGAGATCCTGCAGCTGACCCTGCTCAAGCCGCGGATCGCGATCCTCGACGAGACCGACTCCGGGCTGGACGTGGACGCGCTGCGCGTCGTCGCCGCCGGCGTCAACCGGTACAAGGAGTCCTCCGCGGCCGATGGGGAGGGCGTTGGTGTCCTGCTGATCACGCACTACACCCGGATCCTGCGGTACATCCACCCCGACCGGGTGCACGTGTTCGCGGGCGGCCGGGTCGTCGAGTCCGGTGGCCCCGAGCTGGCCGACGAGCTGGAGGAGAACGGGTACGTCCGGTTCACCGACGCGGCCGTCGGCTCGGCAGCCGTCTGAACGCTCAGGATGCCGAACGACAGGTGCAGGAGGTGATTCCGGTGATCGACGACGAGCGCGGTGCGGACGTGTCCGAGGAGCTGTCCGCTCCGTTGTCCAACGCGGACATCGACCGGATCCGCGCCGACTTCCCGATCCTGGGCCGGACGGTCCGCGACGGGAAGCCGTTGGTGTACCTGGACTCCGGGGCGACGTCGCAGCGGCCGGTGTGTGTCGTCGACGCCGAACAGGAATACGTCACCGGGCACAACGCCGCGGTGCACCGGGGCGCGCACCAGCTGGCCGAGGAGGCCACCGACTTCTACGAGTCGGCCCGCGAGCGGATCGGCGCGTTCATCGGGGCGCCCCGCAGCGACGAGGTGATCTTCACCAAGAACGCCACCGAGTCGCTGAACCTGGTTGCCTACTCGCTGGGCAACGCGACGTACTCGGACGATCCCGCCGCGCGACGGTTCCGGCTCGGACCCGGCGACGAGGTCGTCGTCACCGAGATGGAACATCACGCGAACCTGGTGCCCTGGCAGGAACTCTGCCGCCGGACCGGGGCCACCCTGCGCTGGTTCGGCGTCACCGACGACTTCCGGCTCGACCTGTCGAATCTGGCCGAGGTGATCACCCCGCGGACGAAGGTGGTGGCCTTCACCCACCAGTCGAACGTGCTCGGCACGATCAACCCGGTGGACGTGCTGGTGGCCGCCGCGCAGCGGGTCGGCGCGCTGACCGTGCTGGACGCTTGCCAGTCGGTGCCGCACCAGAGCGTCGACGTGGCCGCGCTGGACGTGGACTTCGCCGCGTTCTCCGGACACAAGATGTTCGGGCCCAGCGGGGTCGGCGTGCTGTACGGGCGGTACGAGCTGCTGGCCGCGATGCCGCCGTTCCTGACCGGTGGCTCGATGATCGAGCAGGTGTTCATCGACCACTCGACCTACGCCGCGCCGCCGGCCCGGTTCGAGGCCGGGGTGCCGATGACCTCGCAGGCGGTCGGGCTCGGCGCCGCCGTCGACTACCTGGCCCACATCGGCATGAAGGTGGTCGCCGATCACGAGGCGCAGCTGACCGGCTATGCGCTGCAGGAACTCTCCGCGACGAACGGGGTACGGATCATCGGTCCGTCGAACACCGTGGACCGCGGGGGAGCGGTGTCGTTCGTGGTGGACGGCGTGCACGCGCATGACGTCGGGCAGATCCTGGACGACGCCGGCGTGCAGGTCCGGGTCGGGCACCACTGCGCCTGGCCGCTGCACCGGCGGTTCGGCGTCGCGGCCACCGTGCGGGCCTCGTTCGCGCTGTACAACACGCCGGCCGAGATCGACGCGCTGGTCGCGGGCGTCCGCGCCGCGCAGGACTTCTTCGGGGTGAGCTGACCGATGCAGATGGACAAGCTCTACCAGGAGATCATTCTCGACCACTACCGGTCGCCGCACCACTACGGGCTGCGGGAGCCGTACGAGGCGCAGGTGCACCACGTCAACCCGACCTGCGGGGACGAGGTGACGCTGCGGGTGCATCTGGTCGACACCGGCGACGAGCCGGTGGTGGCCGACATCTCGTACGAGGCGCTCGGGTGCTCGATCTCCCAGGCATCCACGTCGGTGCTCACCGACCTGGCCATCGGCAGGCCGCTGCCGGACGTGCTCGACGTGCTGGACGAGTTCACCACGATGGTGACCAGCCGGGGCACCGTGGAGGGCGACGAGGACGTCATCGGCGACGGCGTCGCGTTCGCCGGCGTCGCGAAGTACCCGGCCCGGGTCAAGTGCGCGCTGCTGGGCTGGATGGCGTTCAAGGACGCGGCCGCCCAGAGTGTGCAGCAGCAGGAGTCGCTCAGCGCGGCGAAGGAGAGCTGACCGGCATGAACGAGAATCGGCGAATGAATCATGGGCGGCGTCGGTGCGCGGGAAGGGCGGCGACATGACCAGTAGCGATCAGGACGTGAGCACGGGCCGGGAGGGCCGTGGCGCCGCCGACCTGGACGCCGGCCGGCCGGCCACCCCGGCGGGTGCGGTGGACGCCCAGCTCATCGAGGACATCGAGGAGGCGCTCAAGGACGTCGTCGACCCCGAGTTGGGCATCAACATCGTCGATCTCGGGCTGGTCTACGACCTCACCGTGGACGCCGACAACACTGCGATCATCGACATGACGCTGACCAGCGCCGCCTGCCCGCTCACCGACATGATCGAGGACCAGGTGGCCGCCGCGCTGACCGGTCCGGACGCCGGCCTGGTCGACGACTTCCGGATCAACTGGGTCTGGCTGCCGCCGTGGGGACCCGAACGGATCACCGAGGACGGGCGCGACCAGATGCGCGCACTGGGCTTCAACATCTGACCGACCGTCGGTTGGGTCGGTTGGCCTCACAGGAAGGTTGGCCTCACAGGAAGCGGCGACACCGGTGAGTCGCCGGTGACCGCCGCGTCATGCGGACCGGGGATGATCGTCACTCGCACCCGGCCCGAGTCGATCCCGGCCGACCGGAGGCGACCGGTTCGCCGGACACCACAGACCCTGACGACCGCACCGTAGCCCCGGAGAGCAGCCATGCCGACCGTCACGCCGGACGCACCCGGTCCGGACGCCGGCCCGCGCCGCCCGGATCGCGACGGCGCCGGCCAGCGAGGTCCGGCGAACGACCGACCCGAACCGGCCATCGGCTTCGACCCCGAGGAACTGGTCGGCTTCCGCATCGGGGTGACCGCACACCGCCGGTCGGCCGACCTCATCGCCGCGCTGGAACGTCGGGGCGCCGAGGTGCTGCACGCGCCGACGCTGCGGATCGTGCCCGCGGACCAGGACGCCCGGCTCGTCGCCGCCACCGCCGAGGTCATCGCCGCCCGGCCCGACCTGCTGCTGGTCACCACCGCCTACGGGTTGCGCGGCTGGCTGGAGGCCGCCGACGCCGCAGGGCAGGGTCAGCTGCTGCTGGACGTGCTCGGTCAGGCCAAGATCCTGGTCCGGGGCCCCAAGGCGCGGGGCGCGGTGCGCGCCGGCGGGCTCCGGGACGTCGGGATGAGTCATGAGGAGACCACGGCCTCGCTGGTCGACCAGGTGATCGCCGACGGTGCGGCGGGCCTGACCATCGCCGTCCAGATGCACGGCTTCGTGGACGAGGAGCAGCTGGCCCGGCTGCGGGCGGCCGGCGCGTCGGTGATCACCGTCGCGCCGTACCTGTGGACCGCGCCGGTGGAACCGCAGCGGGTGGTCCGGCTGCTGGACGCCATCGCCACCCACAACCTGGACGCGGTGACCTTCACCAGCGCTCCGGCGGCAGAGGCCCTGCTCGCCGCGGCCCACGACCACGACCTGTTCGACCCGGTGGTGGCCGCGATGCGGTCGGAGGTGATCCCGTTCGCCGTGGGACCGGTGACCGCCGCGCCGCTGCATGCGGTCGGCGTCGACGCCGTTCATCCCGATCGGTACCGGCTCGGGGCCATGGTCCGCACCCTGTGCGAGTACCTGGCCGCGCATCAGGTCCGCCGGCTGCGGACCCGACACGGCCTGCTGGAGATCCGGGGCCGCAGCGCTGCCCTCGACGGCGAGCGGGTCACGCTGTCGCCGACGTCGGTGGGCGCCCTGCGACTGCTCGCCGACGCGGCCGGCGCCGTGGTGCCCAAGGCGCGGCTGCAGGACGTGCTGGCCGAGTCCGGCGACGACCACGCCCTCGAGGTGGCCATCGCCCGGCTCCGGCAATCCTTGCCGCACCGCGGGCTGGTGGCCACGGTGATCAAGCGCGGCTACCGGCTCGACGTCTGAGCCGGCCGGGCCGGACGCTGTGGTCAGCGAACCTGTGGGGTTCGGTGGGTTCGCTGATCAATCCCGCGCGGAACCGGACGAATCGGGCGCGCTCACGCGGAGTTGGTCAGCGAAGCTGTGGGGTTCGGCGGGTTCGCTGATCAATCCCGCGCGGAACCGGACGAATCGGGCGCGCTCACGCGGAGTTGGTCAGCCAACCTGCGCGGTCCGGCGGGTTCGCCAATGCTGCGCCGAGCCGCACCTCGACCCGGAGGCCCGGGGGCGTGTGTCCGGGCGCGGCGTCGGACATCGTGACCGACCCCCCGAGGCGAGCGACCAGCTCCCGGACGATGGCCAGACCGAGCCCGCTGCCGCCGCTGTCGCGATCCCGGGCCTCGTCCAGCCGGGTGAACCGTTCGAAGACGCGTTCGCGCTGATCCGCGGGTATCCCGGGGCCATCGTCGACGACGTCGAGCCGGGCGGATCCGCCCGGCTCCGGCTCGACGGTCACGATGACCCGCGTGCCCGCGTACCGGACCGCGTTGTCGATCAGGTTGGTCGTGATCCGGTCGAGATCGGCGTCCGGTCCGACGACCGGCGTGGGTCGGGTCCGAAGCGAAACGGGCACCCTGCCGGAGTCGAATCGCGACACGACCCGTCGCGCCACGGCGGCGACGTCGAGCGGAGCCCGCTCGACGCGCCGGGCCTCATCGATTCTGGCGAGTACCAGCAGGTCGTCGACCAGCCGGCCGAGCCGGCCGACCTCGGCCAGCACGTCTTCCATGTCGGGCTGCTCGCCGGTCGCCGCGGCCACCTCGAGCTGGGTGCGCAGGCTGGTCAGCGGGGAGCGCAGTTCGTGGGCGGCGTCGGCGACGAACGCCCGCTGCCGCCGCCGGGAGGACGCCAGCCGCTCCAGCATGTCGTTGAGAGTGACTGCCAGGCGGCGGATCTCATCGTTGGCGCGGGGGACCGGCAGGGTGTCGGTCGAGCCGGTTCCGGTGATCTGGGCGGCGCCCGTCCGCAGCGATTCCACCGGACGCAAGGTCGCGCCGACCAGCCGCCAGGCCACCAACGCGGCGACGGCGAGCAGGACGGCGAACCCGGCGACCAACGAGATGCGCAGGACTCCGACGGCCTGGTCGATGTCGCCGGCGGGGGCCGCGACGATCACCGTGCTCGCGCCGTCCCCGGTCCCCGCGGGCAGCGCGACTACCCGGACCGGTCCCTGGATCCCGAAGGCCGATCCGGCGACGGTCAGCGGCCCGGTGATCGCGGCCGATCGCTGGTCGGCGGCCAGCGCCGGGACCAGTCGATCGGCGCCGGCCGAGGTGGCGACGACCCGGCCTTGGTCGTCGACGACCTGCACCAGGGTGGTTCCGCCGGTCGGAATCGGGTCCGGGAGCCGACCGGAGTCGATCAGCGCGGCCACGTCATGGGCCGTCTGCCGCGCCGCGTCGTCGGACGCCCGTTCCAACCCCGACCTGAGCACGACGGTGAGCACGACGCCGCCGATCAGCAGCCCGACGGCCAGGCCGGCGGTGGTCAGCAGGACGAGCCGGGTGCGCAGCCCAAGTCCGGGCGATCGGTCAGCCACCGTCGGGTTCCAGGCGGTAGCCGGCGCCGCGGACGGTGCTCAGCGCCCGGCGCCGGAAGGGCGCGTCGATCTTGCGGCGCAGGTACCCGACGTAGACCTCGACCACGTTGGCGTCGGACTCGCCGACCGCGTCCCAGACATGCTCGAGCAGTTCGGTCCTGCTGACCACCTCGCCGGCTCGCCGGAGCAGGTACTCCAGCAGCGAGAACTCCCGCGCGGTGAGGTCGATCGGGCTGGTGCCCCGGCTCACCCGCCGGGTCGCCGGATCCAGCCGCAGATCCCCGGCCGCCAGGACGGTGGGCCGTTCGGGCGCGCCGCGACGCAGCAGCGCCCGCAGCCGGGCCACCAGCACCACATAGCTGAACGGCTTGGTCAGGTAGTCGTCGGCGCCGATGTCCAGGCCGTCCGCCTGGTCGTATTCGCCGTCCTTGGCCGACAGGATGAGCACCGGCACCCAGTTCCGCTTCTTCCGCAGCGTGCGGACCAGTTCGTACCCGGACAGCCGAGGCAACATCACGTCCAGCACGACCGCGTCGTAGCCACCGGTCAGGGCCGCGTCCAGGCCCGCCTGCCCGTCGTGGGCCAGGTCGACCGCGAAACCCTCGGCCTGCAAGCCCTTCCGCAGCGCGCGGGCCAACCGCACCTCGTCCTCGACGACCAGCACCCGCATGCGCCGCGTCTCCTCTCAAGCTGCTCTCAGCATGCACGGCGCATGATGGGGTCGCAGACATCGGCGGCGGCTCGTCGCCCGACCGGACAAGGACTCGATGGCCCTGATGACCCGCTCCACCTGGCGTTGGGCCGTTCCCGGCGCAGTCGTCGCGATCGCGCTGGGCGCCGTCGCGGTCACCTCCGCCACCGCCGGCGCGCCGCCGGAGCTGCCGCCGCGCACGGCCGCCGAGTTGCTGGTGGACGTGCAGACCGCCCAGGTCGCCGGGTTCTCCGGGACGATCGTGCAGACCGCCGACCTGGGCCTGCCCGATCTGCCGGTGCAGGTCGGCGGGCGTGGCAGTGCGGACTTCACGTCGCTGGTGTCCGGCACGCACACCCTGCGGGTCTGGTACGCCGGACCGGACCGGCAAAGGCTGGCCCTGCTCGGCACCTTCGGCGAGTCCGACCTGGTGCGCAACGGGACCGACGCGTGGAGTTGGTCCAGCGACGACAACACGGCCACCCACTACCAGCTGCCGCCGTCGACCGGCCACGACGACGCCGACCTGCCCGGTCCGGAGGCGGCGATGACTCCGCAAGAGGCGGCCGACGCCGCGCTCGCCGCGATCGACCCGAGCACCACGGTCACCACGGACGGGACCGCCGAGGTCGCCGGCCGGGCCGCCTACGAGCTGGTCCTGTCGCCCAAGGACACCGCCTCGCTCGTCGGGCAGGTCCGGATCGCCGTCGACGCCGAGCAGCACCTTCCGTTGCGGGTCCAGGTGCTGGCCCGGGGCAGCACCGATCCGGCGTTCGAGGTCGGCTTCAGCCAGCTCAGCTTCGACGTGCCCGGGGCGGAGCAGTTCCAGTTCACCCCGCCGCCGGGAGCGACCGTCACCGAATCGACCCTGGGTCAGGATCATCCGCAGGACACCGACCAGCCGCCGACGGCGCCGGCAGAACCGACGGCGCCGGACCGGCCGACGGCCGAACCGACCGTGGTCGGCACCGGCTGGACATCGGTGCTGGTGGCCCAGCTGCCCGCGGACGGGCCGTCCGCCGCGGACGCCCCGGACGGCACCGGCGCCCCGGACGGCACGGACACCCCGGGCGGCTCGGCCGGCTCGTCGTTGGATGCGGTGCTGAACTCGCTGCCCACGGTGAGCGGCGACTGGGGCAGCGGCCGGTTGCTGCAGTCGGCCCTGTTCTCCGTGCTGATCACCGACGACGGCCGGGTCCTGGCCGGCGCGGTGCCACCGGAGCTGCTGTATCAGGCTGCGGCCAGGTGACGGCGGCGGCATCCACCGGGACGCGGGCTGTCCCGGCAGAGCCGGGCGGGCTCGACCCGGCCGGCTTCGCGGTCACCTCGCGAGGGCTGACCAAGCGGTTCCGGGGCGGCCAGATCGCCGTGAACCACATCGATCTCGCCGTTCCGGCCGGCTCGGTCTACGGTTTCCTGGGACCCAACGGGTCGGGTAAGACCACCACCATCCGGATGCTGCTGGGCCTGGTGCGGCCGACCGAGGGGTCGCACACCGTGCTCGGTGGCCGGATCCCGCAGGACTCCCAGCGGGTGCTGCCCCGGGTGGGCGCGCTGGTCGAGGGACCCGCCTTCCATCCGTACCTGTCCGGGCGGGACAATCTGCGGCGGCTGGACGCGGCCGACCGCACCGCCGAACCCGCGACCTGCGGCGACCGGATCGCGCAGGCCCTGGATCGCGTCGGGTTGACCGCCGCTGCGACCAAGAAGTACCGCAACTACTCCCTGGGCATGCGCCAGCGGCTGGGCATCGCGGCCGCCCTGCTGCAGCCGCGGGACCTGCTGATCCTGGACGAGCCGACCAACGGCCTGGATCCGCAGGGCACCCGGGAGGTGCGATCCCTGGTCAGCGAACTCGCCGGCACCGGCGTGACCGTACTGCTGTCGACCCATCTGCTGTCCGAGGTGGAGCAGATCTGCACGCACGTTGGCGTCATGCACGTGGGGCGGCTGGTCGCGCAATCCCTGCTCGCCGATCTGCGAACACAGGTCGCGCCCCGGATCCGGGTGGAGACCAGCCGTCCGGACCTGGCCCGGATCACCCTCGAACGGCTGGGCCTGGCCGGCGTCGACCAGAGCCACGACGAGGTGACCGCCGAACTCGGCGCCGTCGAGCCCACCGCGATCGTGCCGGCCCTGGTGGCCGACCAGGTGCCGGTACGCGCGTTCGGCGCGGTGCCGGTGAACCTGGAGGACGTCTTCGTCATGCTCACCGGGGAGGGCTTCGGTGTCAGCGGCTGAATCGACCAGGGCGACCCCGGAACGGGCCACTCGCCGGCCCTCGTCGCGGTTCCTGCGTTCGGAACTGATGCTGATCTTCGGCCGGCGCCGGAACATCGCCGGCCTCGGCGTGCTGGCCGCGGTGCCGATCATCATCGGATTCGCCGTGTACTCCAGCGGAGACCGGCGGGGCGGCGGCGACGGCCCGGGGTTTCTGAGCCAGGCCACCAGCAACGGACTGTTCGTCGGGTTGGCCGCACTCACCGTGGAGCTGCCGTTGTTCCTGCCGCTCGCGGTGGCGATCATCGCCGGCGATTCCGTGGCCGGCGAGGCCAACATCGGCACCCTGCGCTACCTGCTCGCCACTCCCGTCCAACGCACCCGGCTGCTCGCGGTCAAGTACCTGGCGGTGCTGATCTGCACGGTCGTCGCGGTGCTGCTGGTCGCCGTGGCGGGGGTTGTCATCGGGCTGATCCTGTTCGGCGCCGGTCCGGTGACGTTGCTGTCCGGCACCCAGGTCTCGACCTGGGTGGGGTTGTGGCGGCTGCTGCTGGTGTGTGGCTACCTGGTGGTCTGCCTGGCCGCGCTCGGGGCGATCGGCCTGTTCGTGTCCACGCTGACCGAACAGCCGATCGGCGCGACCATCGGCATCGTGGGGTTCGCGGTGATCAGCCAGATCCTGGACTCGGTGCAAGAACTCGCGCCGATCCACCCGTTCCTGCCCACCCACCACTGGCTGGCCTTCGGCGACCTGCTGCGTGACCCGATCGCCACCGACCAGATCTCCCTCGGTGTGCTCAGCGCGATCGTCTACACGTTGATCTTCCTGTCCGCCGCGTGGGCGCGCTTCGGCGCCAAGGACGTCACCAGCTGATCCACCCGCTGATCCGCCCGTCGCCGTGATCATCCGGGACCTGGCGGGGTACTGACGTCCGTGGATGATCGGTTGGTGACGGAGGGTGCAACCAACCGGCGGGCGCGAGGAGGCAGACGATGACCAGGACGGCAGTCGGCAAGGCGGGTGGCTCGGACGCCGGCGGGCCACGTCACCATCGGTTGCTCGGCCAGCCGCACGACCCCGGGCAGGAGGGCCCGATCGCCGCGGCCGAGATCGTCGCCGCCGCGATCAGCTCGCCGGACGCCCCGCTCGGTCCGGTCGGCCGCCGCTTCAACTGGCGCTCCGCCTTCTTCGTCGGCCTGGCCGCGGCGGCCGGAGTCGCGGTCACCATCGGCGCCGTCCAGGTGCTCCTGCTGGCGGGGCAGACGCTGCTGCTGATCGCCATGGGACTGTTCCTGGCGATCGGTCTGGAACCGGCCGTGTCCTGGCTGATCAACCACGGCTTTCCGCGTTGGATCGCGGTGCTTGCGGTCCTGGTCGGGCTGCTCCTGCTGATCGCCGCGTTCGTCGCCGCCGCCATCCCAGCCCTGATCGACCAGGGCGGCCGGCTCATCCAGCAAGTGCCGCAGTACCTGTCGCAGCTGAGCGACTCCAGCACCACGATCGGATCGCTCAACGCGCAGTTCCACGTGCAGGACACGGTTCAGGAGGTGCTCAGCGGCGGCGGACCGGGCCTGGCATCGGGGGTGCTCAGCATCGGTGAGGCGATCTTCGGCGCGTTCTCCTCGGCGCTGGTCGTGCTCGTGCTGACCGCCTACTTCCTGGCCGACCTGCCCCGGGTGCGGACCACCATGTACCGGTTCATCCCCGCTGCCCGCCGCCCCCGGGCCATCCTGCTCGGTGACCAGATCATGGTGAAGGTCGGCGGGTACGTGCTGGGCAACGTGGTGATCTCGGTGATCGCGGCCGTGGTCACGTTCGTCTGGCTGATCGCCCTCGGCGTGCCCTATCCGTTGCTGCTGGCCATCCTGTTCGCGTTGTTGGACCTCGTCCCGGTGATCGGCTCGCTGATCGCCGGCGTCCTGGTCGCCCTCGCCGCGTTCACCGTCTCGGTGCCCGTCGGGATCGCCACCATCGCGTACTTCCTGCTGTACAAGCTGATCGAGGACTACGTGCTGACGCCCAGGGTGTTCGGTGCGGTGCTGCGGCTGCCGGCCCTGGTCACGGTGTGCGCCATCCTCATCGGCGGAGCGCTGCTCGGCCTGATCGGCGCCCTCATCGCGCTGCCCACTGCCGCGGCGATCATGCTGCTGCTGCAGGAAGTGCTGTTCCCGCGGCTGGACCGGTCCGGATCGGGCGCGGAGCCGGCGGCGTCGGCCGAACGGCCCTAGCGCCACGGCGTCCTCCAGCTGGGAGGCCCGTTCACCGTCGGGGAGCGGTGTCTCGTCGTGGGGGGCCGCACAGCGGCCACCGGGACTGCACGGCGGCCACCCCGGGCCGCGCTCGCGGACCCCGGATGGGAGCGATTCCACCAATTGGTTGATCTTGCCCGACCGGTGCGCGCGCCGTCGTTCGGGCGGTGCTACCGTCCGATCACCCAAGGTGACCGCTGTGTCTCTGAGCGTGGTCACCTTCTCTGGTGGCCCGTCTCGCGCACCCGCAGGAGAGGACACGGATGTCCCAGCGTTTCAGGTCCCTTGCCGTCCGCCTCGGCACGGTCGTCGTTCTCGTCGTCGGCGCGGTGGTGGCCGCCACCCCCGGCAGCGCGGCGACGGATCCCGCCTGGCAGACCGTCTTTCACGACGACTTCGCCGGCAGCGGCAAGCCCGATCCGAGCAAGTGGATCCTGACCCTTGGCACCTCCTATCCGGGCGGCCCGGCCGCCTTCGGCACCGGCGAGATCGAGACGATGACCGATCGACCCGAGAACGTCGACGTCCGGAACGGCAACCTGTACATCACCCCGCAGCGGGACTCGGCCGGTCAGTGGGCCTCGGCCCGGGTGGAGTCCGCCGCGGCCGACTACAAGCCGCCGGCCGGCGGCCTCATGCGGGTCGAGAGCCGAATCCAGATGCCGAATGTCACCGGCACCGACGCGCTGGGCTACTGGCCCGCGTTCTGGATGCTGGGCGGTCCCTACCGGCAGGACCGGTGGTCGTGGCCCGGCATCGGCGAGTTCGACATCATGGAGAACGTCAACGGCTACAACTGGACCTACAACGTGCTGCACTGCGGCACCTGGGGCGGGCCGTGCAGCGAACCCGACGGGATCAACAACGGCGGCACCCCGTGCCTGGGCAGCACCTGCCAGGGCGGCTTCCACACCTACGCGATCGAGTGGGACCGCAGCGGGGCCGTCGACCAGTTGCGCTGGTACCTGGACGGGACGCTCACCTTCACGGTCGGCGCGAACCAGGTGCCGGCCGAGACGTGGGCGAGCCTGTCCGGTCACGCCGGGTACTTCATCATCCTGAACGTCGCCATGGGCGGGGCCTTCCCGAACAAGGCCGGCCTGGGTGGCGGCCCGACCGCGGCCACCCGTCCCGGGGTGCCGATGGTCGTCGACTACGTCGACGTGAAGTACGCGGCCGGCTCCGGTCCGGCCCCGACCAGCCCGTCGCCGACGCCGACCCCGTCCCCGACGCCGTCGACCAATCCGCCGACCAATCCGCCGACCACCGGATCGACCCAGACCACCGGCCCGGGCGGCCCGGCCGCGCCGTCGAACCTGCGGGTCGCCGGTGCCACCTCCAGCACGCTGACCCTGACCTGGGACGGCAGCGCCGGCGCCAGCTACGACGTGCTGCGATCGGGCATCCGCATCGCCACGGTCACCGGTACCTCGTTCACCGACATCGGCCTGCTGCCCAACACGCCCTACCTCTACTCGATTCGCGGCGCCGGCGTCACCACGCCCGAACTGTCCACCACCCTCGGGGGCACCCCGACCGCCCCGCCGACAACGACCCCCCCGCCGACCCCGACGGCTCCGCCGACCCCGCCGACCCCGACGGCTCCGCCGGCGACGACGGCCCCGACCGCTCCGCCGGTCGCCGGAAGCCCGAGCAACCTGCGGGTCACCGGCACCACCGGCAGCACCATCACCCTGGGCTGGGACGGACCGGCCGCGGCGAGCTACGACGTGCTGCGGTCCGGGATCAGGATCGCCACGGTGAGCGGCACCTCGTTCACCGACATCGGGCTGTTCCCGAACACCCCGTACCTGTACTCGATCCGTGGCAACGGGGTCACCACGCCGGAGCTGACCGCGCGCATCGGGGCCTAGCGGCACGCCACTCCTACCGGGCACCACCGGCGACGAGTCCGTGGTGCCCGGCCGGCGGGCGGTAGGTTGCCGGTATGGATCCGCGTCTGGCCCGTCGCTGCGCGGAGGTCCCGGACCGCGCCGACGGCGCCGCCGTCCATCTGGCCGCCGCCCACGACACCGGCACCCAGGACACCGACGCGGGCACCGACATCGACGCGGGCACCGACATCGACGCCGCCACCGAGGGCGCGTTCCGCGACGACCTGGAGCGGATCCGGTTCTCCCCGTACTTCTCCCGGCTGGCCGCGGTCACCCAGGTGATCTCGCAGGGCGCCGCCGGCCAGGTGGTGCACAACCGGCTGACGCACACGATCAAGGTCACCTCGGTGGCCCGGGCGATCGCGGTCGCGCTGCGGGCGGGACCGTTCGCCGGCCTCGCCGAGGACCTCGGCGGCTGCGACGAGGTCGTCGTGCAGGCCGCCGCCAGCGCCCACGACCTGGGTCATCCGCCGTTCGGGCACCTGGGTGAGCGGATCCTGGACCGGATCGCGCGGTCCAGGTTCGGCCTCGCCGACGGCTTCGAGGGCAACGCGCAGACCTTCCGGATCCTCACCGAATTGGACGTGCACGGCGTATCCGGCGAGGGCCTGAACCTGACCGCGGCCGTCCGGGCCGCGGTCCTGAAGTACCCGTGGGCCCGTCGGTACTACCCGGACCCGCATCCCAGCCAGCTGCAGCAGCCACCGCGGGGCGGCGGCCCGGGGGAGCAGGGCGCCGGCTCCGGCAAGTACTCCGCCTACGTGCTGGACGTCGGCGAGATGCGCGGGGTGCTGGCGGCCTATCCGAAGATCGGCCCGCTGCGGCAGACCGTCGAGTGCTCGGTGATGGACGTGGCCGACGACATCGCCTACTCCCTGCACGATCTGGACGACTTCCACCGCGCCGGCGTGCTCCAGCACGCCTCGGTGGCGGCCGAGTTCCGCAGCTGGTTGCGGCGCCGGGCGGACGTCTCCGCACGTGCCCTGCCGCACGTCGCCGAATCGGACCGCCGTCCCGGGCTCGCCCTGGAGCGGCTGCGGCGCCGGTTGCGGGACCGGGACCGGTGGATCTTCGACGACGAGACGTTCGCCGTCGCGGTCGGCCGGGTGGCCTCGGACCTGGTGGACGGGCTGCTGGCGGTGCCGTTCGACTCGTCGATCGCGGCCGAACGGGCGATCGGCACCTTCACCCGGAGCTGGATCGCCCACCTGCAGTCCTCGGTGGAGATGACCGCCGACCCGCCGATCCGCTCGGGTCACGTCAGCCTCGGCCGGCAGGCCTGGCACGAGGTCGCGGTGCTCAAGTTCGTGCACCAGCGGTTCGTGCTGGATCGGCCCGACCTGGCGATGTTCCAACGCGGGCAGGCCCGGGCGCTGTCCTCCCTCGTCGCCGACCTGGAATCGTGGCTGACCGACCCGATCGACTCCGGTCGGGCGCCGCGCCGGCTGGTCGACCTGGTCGAACTGGCCACCGCGGGCTATCGGCGGGTCGCCAGGGAGGATCCGGAGCTGCTGGTCGGGCCGACCGGGGAGCCGACCACCGGCCGGGAGGACATCGCCCGGCTCGGCCGGGGGCGCGGCATCATCGACTACGTCGCCTCGCTGACCGACGACCGGGCCGGCGCGGCGGCCCGCACCTTGTCCGGCTCGACCGGTCAGCTCTTCGAGGCCGGGTCCGGGTTGTGACCCGGCGGCGCCCGGTCGCCGGCGGTGGCGTCGAGGTCGAGGTGCCCGCCGACCGGCTGGCCGGCTGGGTCGGCCGGTTCGGCGACCGGCACGGCGGCCTGACCGAGCTGTCCACCGACGGCACGCTCGTCCGGGTCGGCGGCGGTGACGGCACTCTCGCCGAGATCGCGGTGCCGTTCGGGCCGATGGCGGTGGGCGCGCGGGAGCCGGTGGAGGCGCTGCTGGACCACCTTGCCTCGCTCGGACCGCTCGGGCTGATCCTGGTGCGCGGCGGCGCCCACTCGGTCGGCATCGCCCGGGACGGCGTGGTGGTCCGCTCGTCCACCGACCGCGCCTACCTGCAGGGTCGGACGGCCGCCGGCGGCTGGTCCCAGCAGCGGTTCGCCCGTCGCCGGGGCAATCAGCGGACCGCGTCGCTGGCCGACGCCGCCGACACCGTCGCCCGGGTGCTGGTCCCCGAGGCCGGCACCCTGCGCGGACTGGTGCTGGGCGGCGATCGCCGTGCGCTCGGCGACGTGCTGGCCGATCCACGCCTCGCGTCGCTGGCCGAGTTACCCAGCCGCACGTTCGGCGACGTGCCCGAACCGCGCCGGGCCGTCCTGGACCAGGTCGCCGCCCGGAGCCTGTGCGCGCCGATCGTCGTCACCGGTCCGGTGCCGTGATATCAAGCAGTGCCCGTGGAATCGAGCAGGAGACAGCCAGCGTGACCGAGCCCGACACCGACCAGCAGATCATCGCCCGCATCGCGGAGGAACTGAACGCCCAACCCTGGCAGGTCGGCGCCGCCGTCGCGTTGCTGGACGAGGGCGCGACGGTGCCGTTCATCGCCCGCTACCGCAAGGAGATGACGGGCTCGCTGGACGACGCGCAGCTGCGCACGCTGACCGAACGCCTGGACTACCTGCGCGACCTGGCCGAGCGCAAGAAGGCGGTGCTCGAATCCATCGCCGCGCAGGGCAGGCTGACCGACGAGCTGGCCGCCGCGATCGTCGGCGCCGAGACCAAGGCGCGGGTGGAGGACATCTACCTGCCGTTCAAGCCCAGGCGGCGGACGAAGGCGCAGATCGCCCGCGAGGCCGGGCTCGGGCCGCTGGCCGACGGGCTGCTCGACGACCCCACCGTGAATCCGGCCGCGGCCGCGGCGGCCTTCGTCGACGAGGCCCGCGGCGTGCCGGACGCGGACGCCGCACTGGCCGGGGCCCGCGCCATCCTCACCGAGCGGTTCGGTGAGGACGCCGACCTGGTCGGCGCGCTCCGCGAGCTGCTGTGGCAGCGCGGCCGGCTGGTCAGCGCCGTCCGGGAACCCGGACACCCGGACGCCGCCCGGTTCGCCGACTACCACGACTTCGCCGAGTCGCTGACGACCTTGCCGTCGCACCGCATCCTGGCGTTGTTCCGCGGCGAGTCCGCCGGCGTGCTGACCGTGACCGTCGACCCCGAGTCGGAACCCGAACCTGGCTTGCCGCAGGCGTTGTCCGACTACGAACGGCGCATCGCCGGCACCTTCGGCGTCGCCGACCGCGGCCGGGCCGCCGACCACTGGCTGTTGGACACCGTCCGCTGGGCCTGGCGCACCCGGATCGCCGTGTCGCTGGGCATCGACGTGCGGACCCGGCTGCGCCAGTCGGCCGAGCAGGACGCGGCCGCGGTGTTCGCCGCCAACCTCAAGGACCTGCTGCTCGCCGCTCCGGCCGGTGGCCGGCCCACCCTCGGCCTGGATCCGGGTTACCGGACCGGCGTCAAGGTGGCCGTGGTCGACGGCACCGGCAAGGTGGTCGCCACCGACACGATCTATCCGCACCAGCCGGCGAACCGCTGGGAGACTTCGCTGGCCACCCTGCGCCGCCTGGTCGGCACGCACGCGATCGAGCTGGTGGCCATCGGCAACGGCACGGCGTCCCGCGAGACCGACCGGCTGGCGGCCGATCTGGTCAAGCTCTGCCCTGGTCTGGTGAAGGTCGTGGTCTCCGAGGCCGGTGCGTCGGTGTACTCCGCTTCCTCCTACGCCTCGTCGGAGCTGCCGGAGCTGGACGTGTCGCTGCGCGGCGCGGTGTCGATCGCCCGCCGCCTGCAGGATCCGCTGGCCGAGCTGGTGAAGATCGATCCCAAGTCCATCGGCGTCGGGCAGTATCAGCACGACATCGCCGAATCGACGCTCACCCGCTCGCTCAACGCCGTGGTCGAGGACTGCGTGAACGCGGTCGGCGTCGAGGTCAACACGGCGTCCGCGCCGCTGCTGGCCCGGGTGTCCGGGGTGACCACCACGCTGGCCGAGAACATCGTCAAGCACCGGGATGCGAACGGCCCATTCATGTCCCGTCAGGACCTGAAGGACGTGGCCCGGCTCGGGCCGAAGGCGTACGAGCAGTGCGCCGGCTTCCTGCGCATCCGCGGTGGCGCCGATCCCCTGGACTCCTCGGGGGTGCACCCGGAGGCGTACGCGGTCGTGCGGCGCATCCTCGCCCGCGCCGGCGGTGACATCCGCAACCTGATCGGCAACACCGCGGTGCTGCGGACCCTGCGGCCGCAGGAGTTCACCGACGACACGTTCGGCGTGCCGACGGTCAGCGACATCCTGGCCGAGCTGGAGAAGCCCGGACGCGACCCGCGGCCCGCCTTCACCACCGCCACGTTCGCCGAGGGCGTCGAGAAGATCGGCGACCTGCGGGTCGGGATGATCCTGGAGGGCGTGGTCACCAACGTCGCCGCGTTCGGCGCGTTCGTGGACGTCGGCGTGCACCAGGACGGGCTGGTGCACGTCTCCGCCATGTCCAGGTCGTTCGTCAGCGATCCGCGTCAGGTCGTCACCTCCGGCCAGGTCGTCAAGGTCAAGGTGATGGGCGTGGACGAGCAGCGCAAGCGGATCTCACTGAGCCTGCGACTGGACGACGAACCCGGCGCGCCCGCCGGGCGGCAGGGCCCGCGGTCGGGTCAGGGCCAGCCCCGGCAGGGTCCGGATCGGCAGGGCTCGGACCGGCAGAGCTCGGACCGGCAGAGCGGTCAGCGGCAGGGTGGCCAGCGAGAGGGTGGTCAGCGACAGGGTGGTCAGCGGGACCGCGGTCGGCAGTCGGGCGGCCGCGATCGTGCCGCGCCGGGCGGGTCGATGGCCGACGCGCTCCGCCGGGCCGGGTTCGGCCAGGAGGGCTGACCGATCGGTTAACTCTCGCGGACGTGCAGCCCGGAGGACAGATCGGGCGCGTCGGGGGAGTTCGCGTAGAACTTGACCTCGTGCCCGTCGGGGTCGTGCACCCCCTGCAGCACCCAGCCCGTCCAGGGCGGTGTAGCGGCACGGCCGACCGGCCAGATGCCGGTCCCGGTGATCCTGGTCGGCCGCCCGCGGGCGCACCGGTAGAATTGGCCCACGTGATCACCGCGACCGGTCTGGAATTGCGGGCCGGGACCAGGATCCTGCTCGCCGACACCACGCTGCGCGTCCACCCGGGCGACCGCATCGGGCTGGTGGGGCGCAACGGCGCCGGCAAGACCAGCACCCTGCGCGTGCTGGCCGGCGAATCGCTCCCGTACGCGGGCAGCGTGACCGCCTCGACGCCGATCGGCTACCTGCCGCAGGATCCGCGCGAGGGCGACCTCGGCATCACCGCCAAGAACCGGGTGCTGTCCGCCCGCGGCCTGGACGTGCTGGTGGCCGATCTGGAGAAGGTCCAGATCCGGATGGCCGAACTCACCGACGACTCCGAGCTCGACGCGGCCACCAGGCAGTACGGGCGGATCGAGGAACGGTTCGCCGCGCTCGGTGGCTACGCCGCGGAATCCGAGGCCGCCCGGATCTGCTCCAACCTCGGCCTGCCCGACCGGGTCCTCGGCCAGCAGATGAGCACGCTGTCCGGTGGACAGCGCCGGCGCGTCGAGCTGGCCCGGATCCTGTTCGGCGCCCGGGCCGAGGACGGCGCCGGGTCGGGCACGATGCTGCTGCTGGACGAGCCGACCAACCATCTCGACGCCGACTCCATCGTCTGGCTGCGCGACTACCTGCGGCTGTTCGCCGGCGGTGTGGTGATCATCTCGCACGACGTGGACCTGCTGGCCGCGGTCGTGAACAAGGTGTGGTTCCTGGACGCGGTCCGCGGTGAGCTGGACCTGTACAACATGGGCTGGTCGCGGTACCTGGAGGCGCGGGCCACCGACGAGCAGCGCCGCCGCCGGGAGCGGGCCAACGCCGAGAAGAAGGCGTCCGCATTGATGGCGCAGGCGGCCAAGCTCGGCGCGAAGGCCACCAAGGCAGCCGCGGCGCACCAGATGGTTCGACGCGCCGAGAAGCTGATGTCCGACCTGGACGACGTGCGGGTCGCCGACCGGGTCGCCAAGATCCGGTTTCCGCAGCCGGCGCCGTGCGGGCGCACCCCGCTGACGGCCGAGAACCTGTCCAAGTCGTACGGCTCGCTCGAGGTGTTCACCGGCGTCGACCTGGCGATCGACCGGGGCAGCCGGGTCGTCGTGCTCGGCCTGAACGGAGCCGGCAAGACGACGCTGCTGCGACTGCTCGGTGGCCACGAGACGGCGGACACCGGGCAGGTGGTGCCCGGCCACGGCCTGCGGCTCGGCTACTACGCACAGGAGCACGAGACCATCGATCCGGTCGCCACCGTCTGGGCCAACACCCGGCACGCGGCGCCCGACGCGGGCGCGCAGGAACTGCGAAACCTGTTGGGTTCGTTCATGTTCTCCGGTGAACAGCTCGATCAGATCGCC
Organism: uncultured Actinomycetes bacterium; assembly: GCA_964497705.1. Classification (GTDB taxonomy): domain Bacteria; phylum Actinomycetota; class Actinomycetes; order Mycobacteriales; family Nakamurellaceae; genus Nakamurella. Next base: position 86,511 of record CAZCEH010000003.1, read on the forward strand.
GGCACGCTGTCCGGTGGCGAGAAGACCAGGCTCGCCTTGGCCGGTCTGGTCTCCTCCGCCGCCAACGTGCTGCTGCTGGATGAGCCGACCAACAACCTGGACCCGGCCAGCCGCGAGCAGGTGCTGGAGGCGCTGCGGTCGTACGCGGGCGCCGTCGTGCTGGTCACCCACGATCCGGGCGCGGTCACCGCACTGCAACCGGAGCGGGTGATCCTGCTGCCGGACGGCACCGAGGACCACTGGTCGGCCGACTATTTGGACCTCGTCGAACTGGCCTGAGTCGAAGTCGCGCGGGCCGGTGCATGGGCTTGCGCGCGGGACGCGATCGGCTGGAGGGCGTGTCGCGACCGGTCACCGGAGTGGCGGGGTGACACGTTCTGTTCGATCATGGACAGCAGACCTGCCCAACCGCCGAAAGTGACCGGGCATCCGACCGAGGGGTGGCGACGTGGCCACAGAAACCAAGACAGCAGCCAAGACGGCTAAAACCGCGACGATCAAGAAAGGCGCCCGGATCACCGGGGCGGCCCGGGAGAAGCTGGCCGCCGATCTGCGCAAGAAATACGAGAAGGGTCAGAGCATCCGCGCCCTGGCCGAGGGCACAGGCCGTTCCTACGGTTTCGTGCATCGGTTGCTGCTGGACGCCGAGGTACCGCTGCGCGGCCGGGGAGGCGCCACCCGCACGAAGAAGAAGTGAACGGGCCGCTCGATCCGCTCGACGTCGATCCGGACCTGCTCCGCCGCGGCGGCGTCGTCCTGCGGATCGACGGGTCCGTGGCGACGGTCTGCTTGGACCGGCCGGCGGTGCGCAACGCTCAGCTGCCCGAAACGTGGGAGGCCCTGGCGCATCTGGGGGAGACCCTCGGCGATGACGTGCGGGTGGTCGTGGTCTGCGGCGAGGGCCCGTCGTTCTCCGCCGGTCTGGACCGGTCCGCGTTCGCGCCGACGCCGGATTCACTGCTGGGCACGATCGGCCGGGCGCCGCCGACCGTCGCCGAGGAGACCATCGCCGGCTTCCAACGCGGCTTCACCTGGCTGTCCGACCCGAGGTTCATCTCGATCGCGGCGGTCGCCGGGCACGCGGTGGGCGCCGGGTTCCAACTCGCCCTGGCCTGCGACCTGATCGTGGTCGCCGACAACGCCGAGTTCCGGATGGCCGAGGTGAGCTACGGGCTGGTGCCCGACCTGACCGGGACCGGCCGGCTGGCCCGGCTCGTCGGCTACCAGCGGGCTTTGGAGATCTGCGCGACCGGCCGGCACGTGCACGCCGACGAAGCGGTGCGGATCGGCCTGGCCCTGGTCAGGGTGCCCCTGGACGACCTGGACGCCACGGTCGCCGACCTGGCCGCTGCGCTGGTGGAATCGCCGGCGCCGGCGGTGCGGGCGATCAAGGCCCTGCTGGTGGACGCCGCCGACCGAACCGTCGCCGAGCAGCACCTCGCGGAGCGCGTGGCGCAGGTGCCGCTACTGCGACGGCTGGCTGCGGCCGCGGAGGCGTCGGCCGATTCGGAGGCGGCCCGCTGAGCCTCCGGCCGGGCGCTGTTGCGCTGTTGCGCTGATCAGTCGAACCTCCTGGTGACCGAAATGCCCGAATCGCCCGTGCTGGTCGCCCTGGATCCGGTCCCGCGCTGATCCAACGCCCACTTTCGGTGCCGTTTTGTCCGGTTTGCTGAACGTTTGATCAGCGCGGCTCGCCGAGGTGGCCCGGCAGCGAAGAAACCCCCTCACGCGGCCAGGTTCACCCTGAGGGGGCCCCACCGGGTCCGGCGCGCCGTTCAACGCATGAAATCTGCGCCCGAAATGTCGGGTTTGATTGTGTGATGATCAGCGTAGCGATCGTTCCCGCCAGGAGAAACGCGGCATAACGGACATACCAACCACTGCGGTTCGACCGATCAGCGCGGGGCTAGGGTCCGGCGTCGTCACCCCTGCCGGACCGAGACTTCCACCAGGTCGAGCACCTTCTCCAGCCGGTCGGCCGGCAGCCGGGCCGCTAGGTGTGCCGTCAGGCCCTCCATCACCAGCTCGAGATAGCTTGCCACCTGATCGATCTCGGCGTCCTGGCGGAGGGCGCCGAGTTCGCGCTGGTGACGCAGCCGCTCCCGGACGGTCGCCCCCAGCTCATCCAGCTGGGGCTGCCAGGAGATCCGGAACTCGGGATCGGTGCGTAGCCGGCGGGCGACCTCCAGCTGGGTGCCGATCCGCTGCGCGTCCGGCGCGGCGATCATCTCGCGCATCACCTGCACCAGACCGTGCTCGGCGACGGTCCGCCGCATGACCGCCGCGTCCTGCTCGGCGACGGCCAGGAACAGTCCGTCCTTGTCGGCGAAGTGGTGGAAGATCGCCCCGCGGGACAGGCCGATCTCCTCCTCCAGTACCCGCACCGTCGCGCCCTCGTAACCGTGCCGGGCGAAACAGGCGCGGGCGCCGTCGAGGATCTGCTGCCGCCGGGCCTTGAGCCGATCGGGACTGACCCTGGGCACCGGGTCGGTCAGGCCGAGCCGGCCAGCAGGTTCCGCAGCACGTACTGCATGATCCCGCCGTTGCGGTAGTAGTCGGCCTCGCCGGGGGTGTCGATCCGCACCACCGCGTCGAATGTCACTGCACGAGACTCCGGACCCGGCTTGGTGGCGGTGACCTTCACCGTGCGCGGCGTCCGGCCCTCGTTCAGCTCGGTGATGCCCGAGATGTCGAAGGTCTCGTCGCCGACCAGGCCGAGCGTCTTGACCGTCTGACCCTCCGGGAACTGCAACGGGATCACGCCCATGCCGATCAGGTTCGACCGGTGGATGCGCTCGAACGACTCGGTGATGACGGCCCGCACGCCCAGCAGCGCGGTGCCCTTGGCCGCCCAGTCCCGGGACGAACCGGAGCCGTACTCCTTGCCGCCCAGCACGACCAGCGGGATCCCTTGCGCCGCATAGTTCTGTGCGGCGTCATAAATGAACGCTTGCGGTCCGCCCTCCTGGGTGAAATCGCGGGTGTAGCCGCCCTGCACGTCATCGAGCAGTTGGTTGCGCAGCCGGATGTTGGCGAAGGTTCCGCGGATCATCACCTCGTGGTTGCCGCGCCGGGATCCGTAAGAGTTGAAGTCCTTGCGAACGATGCCGTGCTCGGTGAGGTACTTGCCGGCCGGGGTGTCGGCCTTGATCGCGCCGGCGGGGGAGATGTGGTCGGTGGTGACCGAGTCGCCCAGTTTGGCCATTACCCGGGCGCCGCTGATGTCGGTGACCGGCGCCGGCGTCGCCGGCATCCCCTCGAAGTACGGGGGCTTGCGGACGTAGGTCGACTCGGGATCCCACCGGAAGGTCTTGCCCTCCGGGGTGGGCAGCGACTTCCACCGCTCGCCGCCGTCGAAGACGTCGGCGTAGCTCGCCGCGAACATCTGCTGGTTGATCGCCGCGCCCATGGTTTCCTGGATCTCCTGCGGCGACGGCCAGATGTCCTTCAGGAACACGTCGTTCCCGTCCTTGTCGACGCCCAGTGGCTGCTCGTCGAAGTCGAAGTCCATCGTGCCGGCCAGCGCGTAGGCGATGACCAGCGGCGGCGAGGCCAGGTAGTTCATCTTCACGTCCGGATTGATCCGGCCCTCGAAGTTGCGGTTCCCGGACAGCACCGAGACGACCGTCAGGTCGGCCTCGTTCACCGCCGCCGAGATCTCGTCGGGCAGCGGACCGGAGTTGCCGATGCAGGTCGTGCAGCCGTAGCCGACCAGGTTGTAGCCCAGCTTCTCCAGGTACGGCCAGAGGCCGGCCTTCTCGTAGTAGTCGGTGACGACCTGTGAACCCGGGGCCATGGTCGTTTTCACCCACGGCTTGACCGACAGACCCTTGTCCACGGCGTTGCGGGCGAGCAGCGCCGCGCCCAGCATCACCGACGGGTTGGACGTGTTGGTGCATGAGGTGATCGCGGCGATGACGACGGCGCCGTGGTCCAGCTCGAAGTCCCCGTACTCGGCGGAACTCACCTTGGTCGGCTTGGACGGCCGGCCGTTCGCCCCCGCGGCGGCCGACTGGAGGGCCGCGACAACAGCAACATCAGAATCCTCGTCGACGAACGAGGGGCTCATCGGGTGCGGATCGCTGGCCGGGAACGACTCCAGCTCCATCTCGTCGACCTTGCTCGGTGCCGCGGCGGCGGCGGCGCCCAGGTAGTCGTGTACCGACTTGCGGAACGAACCCTTGGCGTCGGACAGCTCGATCCGGTCCTGCGGCCGTTTGGGGCCGGCGATGGACGGCACGACCGTCGACAGGTCCAGCTCCAAGTACTCGGAGTAGACCGGCTCGTGCTCCGGGTCGTGCCACAGGCCCTGCGCTTTGGCGTAGGCCTCGACCAGGGCGACCTGCTCGTCGGTGCGGCCGGTGAGTCGCAGGTAGCCGATGGTCTCGGAATCGATCGGGAACATGGCCGCGGTGGAGCCGAACTCCGGGCTCATGTTGCCGATGGTGGCCCGATTGGCCAGCGGGACCTCACCCACGCCGGCGCCGTAGAACTCGACGAACTTGCCGACCACGCCGTGCTTGCGCAGCATCTCGGTGATGGTCAGCACGACGTCGGTGGCGGTGACGCCGGTCGGGATCTCCCCGGTCAGCTTGAAGCCGACGACGCGGGGGATGAGCATCGAGACCGGCTGGCCCAGCATGGCGGCCTCGGCCTCGATGCCGCCGACGCCCCAACCCAGCACGCCCAGGCCGTTGACCATCGTGGTGTGCGAGTCCGTGCCTACGCACGAGTCGGGGTAGGCGACGCCGCCGCGGAGCATGACGACGCGGGCCAGGTGTTCGATGTTGACCTGGTGCACGATGCCGGTGCCCGGCGGGACGACCTTGAACTCGTCGAACGCCGTCTGACCCCAGCGCAGGAACTGATAACGCTCGCGGTTGCGCTCGTACTCGAGTTCGACGTTGCGCTCGAAGGCGTCGGCGCGGCCGAACACGTCGGCGATGACGGAGTGGTCGATGACCATCTCGGCCGGCGCCAGCGGGTTGATCTTGTCCGGGTCGCCGCCCAGGTCGGCCATCGCCTCGCGCATGGTGGCCAGGTCGACGACGCAGGGCACACCGGTGAAGTCCTGCATGATCACCCGGGCCGGGGTGAACTGGATCTCGATGTCCGGTTCGGCGTCCGGGTCCCAGTTGGCCAGCGCGCGGATGTGGTCGGCGGTGATGTTGGCGCCGTCCTCGGTGCGGATCAGGTTCTCCAGCAGCACTTTCAGCGAGAACGGCAGCTTGGCCGCGTTCTCCAGGCCGGCCAGTTCGGTGATGCGGTAGATGTCGTAGCTCTTGTCACCGACGGTCAGGGTGTCCTTGGCGGCGAAGCTGTCCTTGCTGGCGGCGGGCACGGAGTTCTCCTTGCTTCAGGCGGCGCGGCGGTGGGCTCCCCGGCGGCGGTGCGGGTGGCCCGAGGTCATTGTTTCCCTTCGCCGTCCGGCTCGGCACACTCGGCCCCCGGACCGCTGTTGGGACGTCACGGCCTCGATTCCAAACAGTACGCTTGTCCTGCTATGGACCGCAAACGCCCGGCCAGGTGTTGCGGATCCGGTCGCGACAGCGTGCCGCAGCTTCATTGCCGTCGTGTTGCTGGGGGTGTTCTTTCGGCTGGTGCTGGTGGGGCTCGACGGTGCCGCGCAACGGCGGCGCCCCTGCGGAAATATTCGCTCGCGTGCGATGGTCCGCGGCCGAGCGTGGGCTGGCCTCCGCGGGGTGGGCCGGGTGTGCGCGGAGCTTTGGCTTGCGTGGGTCGAGCTGATGTTCCGCGGCCGCCCGTGGCCTGAGCCCGCGACGGCCTCGGCGGGCATGCGCGGAACCTTCGGCCGAATGCGGGGAGGTGGCCGGCGCGGCCGGACGCACGGGCAGATGCCGAAGGGCCCCGGGCGGCTGGCGCCCGGGGCCCTTCGAGGGTGTGTCGGTCGATGCCGACGATGGTTCAGTTCCGCCCGATGATCGGTCGCCGATGATCGGTCGCCGATGATCGGCTACCCGATCGTCAGTTGCCGCTCAGGCTGATCAGGTAGTCGATGTCGGCCGGCTCGAGGCCCTTGAGCACCGAGACGAACACGTCACCGAACGAGCGGACGGGGCTGACGTACCACTTGCCGTCGACCTGAACGGTCACCAGACCCAGGCCGATGACCTGCTTGAACTCGCGCTTGATGATCTCCACTGCCTGCGGATCCAGGTCAGAGGTGTCGGCGTACTGCGCGATGTAGGTGTCGATCGTGTCGTCGTCGATGGTGACGGCGGCCTGACCCGGCGCCGAGATCGTCAGCGTGCCCGCGGACGGGTCGCGCTCGATGGTGGCGGTCTGCCCCTCGGCAGTGATCTGCAGCGACTTGATGGAGACCTTCTTGCCGCCGGTCACGTCGGAGACGTCCCAGGTCACGTCGTCGATCGTGAAGCCGAGATCCTGCACGTCGTCGGAGAAGCTGCCGGTATCGGCCTGGTCCAGGAGCAGCTGGCCGTAGTCGTGCAGAGCGCCCATCTCGTCGGGCGGGGTGACCGCGATCACGGTCTCCAGGTCGCCCGTGGTGGCGGCGTCGATGAGCTTGTTGACGGCGTCCTCGGGACTGTCCGAGCCCTGGGCGGCGATGGCGTCGGCGGCCGTCGGGTTCGGCAGGCCGGCGGCGTGGGTGGCGTTGTCGGCGATCGAGTAGAACAGGCTGACGTACCACTGGTCGCCGCGCTTGACCGTGGCGATCCGGACCGGGTCGCCGTCGTTCTTGGCGACCTCGTCGGCGATGTTGACGGTCTGCGACTGCGGCTGCGCCTGGTCGATCTCGGAGCCGAAGGCATCCTTGATCTTGTCGGACAGCGGCAGGTCGGTCGGGCTGCTCTCGATGGTGATCGTGCCGCCGGTCAGCTTGACGATCTGCAGGTGATCGTTGATCACCTCGTTGTCACCGGCGAAGGTCAGGTCCTTCACGGTGATCTTGGTGCCGGTCATCGTGTCGGCCGAGGCGTCGGAGCTGAGCACGTCCAGGCGCTTGAGCTCGGTGATGATGTCGGAGTTCAGGTCGGTGAACAGCGAGGCCTCGGCCGGGTCCAGCTGGTCGGCCAGGCCGATCGGATCCGAGTTGCTCAGCGTCGAGAACAGCGCGGTCACCGACGCCTGCGGCGTGGACTGACCCGATGCGGTCGTGGACGTCGAGTTCTTGTCCTTGAAGGCGAAGAACCACACGCCGGCGGCGGCGACCAGCGCCACCACGACGACGACCGCGGTGATGATGAGCGGCTTGCGATTCTTGGACGGCGGCGGGTTGGCCGGGCCCTGGACATTCCAGGGCTGGCCCGGCGCACCTGGACCGCCCGGACCGCCCGGTCCGGCCGGCGGGAACGCCTGGGTGGTCGGCTGCTGCCAACCCTGGGGGCCGGTCGCCGGTTGCTGCTGCCAACCCTGCGGACCGGTCGCCGGCTGCTGCTGCCAACCCTGGGGGCCGCCGGGCTGCCCCCCGTAGTTCGGTCCGCCCGGGTTCTGCGGTGCCCCGCCGGGGCTCGGCTGCGGCCACCCTTGCGTTCCATTCGGGCCCGTCCAGGGACCCTGCGGTGGTGGTCCCCCGGCCGGCCGGCCCTGAGCCGGACCCTGAGGTCCGCCGTGCTCGCTCATCGCGCGTGCATCCCTTCTATTGCTGTGTTCCGGGGTTCGTATCAACCGGAATTTCTGACGCTGGTGTCGATGTGCCGGAGAGGTTGTCGGCCCGGCGCGTTCTGTCATCACGGCGTCCCGACGACCGGGTCGGTGGAACCGGACCCGAGCCGATCAGCGGCGCAGGTTCAGGAGTATCGAGCATCCCCGTTCGGACATCCCCCGACACCATGACGATGTGACGTACCTCTCATTCATTTGCCTGCGCACCCTGCACCATCATGACTGATCCGTCGCCGGGAATCGACCGGCCGTAGAGCGGATGGGTGAACCGTTACCTAATGTCAGGCACAGGCCGCCCCCGATGAGCAGCAGTCCGCCGGCGGCCATCACGGTCGGGCCGAACGGGTCCAGCCGGACGGTCAGGCCGGCCTTTCCCAAGGCGATCGCCAGGATCCCGATCGAGACCACCGAAGCGGCGAGCCCGATCAGGACCGCCAGGATGCCGGCCGTACGCCACCAGCGAAAGGCCGCGGCCACCACCGGGGCAAAGCACAGCGCGCCGAGCAGCGGCCAATGGCTGACCAGAGCGGCCAGCAGGCCGTCGCCGGCTATGCCCAAGCGGTCGACGATGCCGACGATCGCGTAGCTCGAGCGCCGGACCGTCCCGGAGATCACCCAGGGTAGGAACGATCCCGCGATCACCAGGGCGAGCCCGCAGCCGGTCAGCCAGCAGCAGGCGATCCGCAGCCGGATCCGCCGAACGGCGGCCTCCGGAGGGTCTGTCGCTGCGACGGTTCGGGTCACCCGGCCAGTGTCCCGGAATCCGCCGGCAGGCCCACGAGCGGGTAACTCGATCCGGAAAACGAGCGATTTCATGCCGGTATGTCCCTTTTGAGCATCCTGTGACTGATGTGTTTGCCGTGACCCCTGGCCAATAGGGGGATGCGAGTGGCATGGTTCTCCTGGCGTGTCGTCTTGACAGGTGTCGTCCGATTCGACTCGTCCCGCTTGACAGTGCAGCCGCGACCCACGGTCGCCCATCGTGAGGGAGATGTGACGTCGTGCCCGTGAGAGCCCGACCGCAGGTCGTGCGGCGCCCGCACGGCCGTCCCGGGGACGTCCGTCCGGGACTTGGCATCGGTCATCGCGTCGGTGTGGTGCGTGTTGCGATCGCCGCCGCGCTCGCGGCCGGGTTGTTGCTCGGCAGTGCCGTGCCCAGCGATGCCGTCCCGCCGCCCCCGGACAATCCGTCCGATCAGCAGATCCAGCAGGGACAGGACCAGGCGGCCGCCTCGGCCGCCGAGGTCGGCCGGCTGGCCGGGCTCGTCGCGCAGACCGAGGGCGAGATCGAACGCCTGAAGAACGACATGGAGATGAAGGCCGAGCTGGCCAACAAGGCCGCGGTCGATCTGCAGGTCGCCCAATCGGATGCGGCCAATGCCGCGTCCGCCGCCCAGCAGGCCCAGGACGAGGCGACGGCGGCCGACCAGGCCGTCACCGACGCCAAGGCGAAGGCCGCCGCATTCGCCGCCGCATCGTTCCGGCAGGGATCGGTGCTGGGCTCGTTGTCGGCCTACTGGGATGCCGGCAGCGCCGGCGAGGTTCTGCAACGGCAGGAGCTGCTCGGCCAGATGTCGGGCTCGCAGCTCAACGCGATGAGCAACCTGGAGGCGACCCGGACCCACAAGGCCAACCTGGACTCGGCCGCGCGGTCCGCGCTCGACGCCGCCAACGCCGCCCAGGCCAAGGCGGACCAGGCCAAGGCCGCGGCCGACCAGGCGCAGCAGGAGGCGGCCGACGCGCTGCAGTCCGGCCAGGACCAGCTGGCCTCGCTGCAGGCGCAGCACGACCAGCAGGAGGCCGACTATCAGGCCGCGCTGGCCAACGTGGCCAACCTGCAGAACCAGCGGGACCAGTACAACCAGTGGCTGGCCCAGAAGCAGGCCGAGGAGGAAGCGGCCCGCAAGGCCGCCGAGGAAGCCGCGCGGAAGGCCGCCGAGGAGGAGGCGGCCCGCCAGGCAGCGGCGGCGGAAGCCGCGCGGCAGGCCGCCGCGGCCCAGGCGGCCGCGGAGGCAGCGGCCGCTCAGGCGGCGGCGGAGGCCGAGGCCGAACGCCAGTCCGCCGCGCAGGAGGCCGCGAACCAGGCGGCTCGAGCGGCCCAGGAGGCCCAGAGCAGCGGCGCCGCCAATCCGCTCTACGCGACCTGCGACGACGCGCGGGCGGCCGGTCGCGGTCCGATCCCCAAGGGTGACCCTGCGTACCGCGCCGAGTTGGATCCGAACAACAACGGGATGGCCTGCGACGGCGGTACCTCCACGAGCACGCAGGCCAGCTCCGAGCCCTACTACGCCAACTGCGACGACGCGCGGGCCGCCGGGGTGGCCCCGATCAACCGCGGGGCGCCCGGGTATCGCGCGGCGCTTGACCCGAACAACAACGGCATTGCGTGCGAGGGCACCGTGGCCGCGGCGACGGTGCAGACCGTCTCGTACTCGTCGTCCTCCGGGTCGTCCGGCTCCTCGTCCTCGCGCGGGCAGCAGGTGGTCAACGCGGCCATGGCCTACCTCGGCACGACCTACGCCTGGGGCGGCGGCGACTACGACGGGCCGACCCAGGGCATCCGGGACGGCGGCGTGGCGGACCGCTACGGGGACTACATGAAGGTCGGTTTCGACTGCTCGGGCCTGGCCCTGTACGCCTGGGCGCAGGTGGGCGTGTACCTGCCGCACTATTCGGCGTACCAGTACACCGGGCAGTCCAACAAGATCTCCCGTGACAACCTGCAGCCCGGCGACCTGGTGTTCTGGGCGAACAACACCTCCGACCCGAGTTCCATCCACCACGTCGCGATCTACATCGGCAACAACCAGATCATCGAGGCGCCGAACTCCGGCAGCTACGTAAAGATCTCCACGATGTACTGGAACGGCTACATCGGCGCGGTGCGGCCGGGCTGACCGACGGCCGGTGGGGCCCGTTCGGGTTTCCACGACCGGCCGCGACGGTCGGCCCGGCCCGGGAGCGACCGCCCGGGCCAGAAAGCCACAATGGGCGGTCATGGACCCTCGCTCCGCGTCGCACCCCACCGCGTCGCACCCCACCGCGTCGCACCGCGCGGCGGTGGTGCTTGCCGGCGGTCGAGGCCGGCGGCTGGGCGGTGTCGACAAGCCCGCCCTGCGCGTCGGCGAGCGCTCGCTGCTGGACATTGCCCTCGATGCGGTGGCGGGAGTGCCGGCGGTGGTCGTCGGCCCGGAGCGGCCGGTGCCGGCCTGGGTCACCGTGGTCCGCGAGGACCCGCCCGGCGGCGGGCCGGCCGCCGCTCTCGTCGCCGGCCTGGCGGCGTTGCCGGCATTGCCGCCCGATGCGCTGGTGGTGGTGCTCGCCGCCGACCTCCCGGCGATCGACGCCGGGACCGTCCACCGGCTCTGCGGGCACGTCACCGGCAACGTCACCGGCGCCGTGCTGGTCGATGATCGCGGCCGGCGCCAGTGGTTGGTCGGGGTATGGCAGCATCACGCGCTGGCCCAGGCCGCAGGGCGGCGGTCCGACTGGCACGGCCGACCGGTGCGGGAGCTGCTGGCGCCGGTCGACCCGACCGAGGTCGCCGGGCACGAGGCGGCGACCGCCGACGTGGACACGCCCGTCGACTGGGCCCGGTGGCGATCCTCACCCTGATCAGTCGAACCTCTCGGTGACCGAAATGCCCGAATCGCCCCTGCTCGGCGGCCTGGATCCCGCCCTGCGCTGATCCAACACCCACTTTCGGCGCCGTTTTGTCCGGTTTGCTGAACGTTCGATCAGCGCGGCCCGCCGAGACGGCCCCGGCAACGGCGAGAGCGGTCTGCGCGACAGGTTCACCTCGGGGGGACGGCCCCGGCGGGGCCGGTCCGCCGTTCTGCGCGTTGATCGCCGGGCGATCGAGTCCGAGATACCGATGGCAATCGTATGGGCATCGCCTGTGAGCGACGGCCGTCGCGCGGATCGGCCGTGATCGGGCATCCGCGCGATCGGGACAATGGCAGTCTTGATGGGGCTGCCCGCACGCCGGGGCCGCCCGCGGACAGGAGGACCGTTGAGCACACAAGCCTCGAGTGGGGGAGCCGCCGGCGCGCCCGTCCCGGCGAACAGCCCGGCAAATGGCCCGGCGAACGGCCCCGCGCCGCAGCCGGGCCCGCCGGCGGCCGGCCAGGGATCCGCGGGCAACCACCGGCCACCCGCGCCGCACACACCCGCCGGGGACGCCGCGCTGCTGGAGCGAACCGTCTTCGAGGTCAAGCGGATCATCGTCGGGCAGGACCGGTTGGTCGAACGGATGCTGGTCGGGCTGCTGGCCCGCGGTCACCTGCTGATCGAGGGTGTCCCCGGGGTGGCCAAGACGCTGGCCGTGGAGACCTTCGCCAGGGTCGTCGGCGGCACCTTCTCCCGCATCCAGTTCACCCCCGACCTGGTCCCGTCCGATCTGCTGGGCACCCGCATCTACCGGGTCGGCCGGGAGGAGTTCGACATCGAACTCGGTCCGGTGGTCGCCAACTTCGTGCTCACCGACGAGATCAACCGGGCGCCCGCCAAGGTGCAGTCCGCGTTGCTGGAGGTGATGGCCGAGCGGCACGTGTCGATCGGCGGCAAGACCTTCCCGATGCCCGACCCGTTCCTGGTGATGGCCACCCAGAACCCCATCGAGAACGAGGGTGTGTACCCGCTGCCCGAGGCGCAGCGGGACCGGTTCCTGTTCAAGCTGCTCGTCGGCTACCCCGAGCCGGACGAGGAACGCGAGATCGTCTACCGGATGGGCGTCACGCCGCCGGTGCCGGCCCAGGTGCTGCCGATCGGTGAGCTGGCCCGGCTGCAACGGGTCGCCGCCAACGTCTTCGTGCACCACGCGCTGGTCGACTACGTGGTGCGTCTGGTGTTCGCCACCCGCACCCCCGCCGAGCACGGACTGTCGGAGGTGGCCGGCTGGCTGTCCTACGGCGCCTCACCGCGGGCGTCGCTCGGCATCATCGCCGCCGCCCGGGCGCTGGCGCTGGTCCGCGGCCGCGACTTCGTCGTCCCGCAGGACGTCATCGACGTCGCCGCCGACGTGCTGCGCCACCGGCTGGTGCTGTCCTACGACGCGCTGGCCGACGGCGTGCCGATCGAGGCGGTGCTCGGCCGGCTCCTGCAGGCCATCCCGCTGCCGCAGGTCAGCCCGTACGTCCAGGCCGGCGTCGGCTGATGGCCGGCTCTACCCCGCCGGCCACACCGCCGGCGGTGCCGCCGGATCTGCCGCCGAACCCGGGGGCGCCGCCTCGTACGGCCGATCCCGCCCGCCTGGACGCCGCGCTGGCCACCCTGGAGCTGACGGTCCGGCGCCGGTTGGACGGGCTGTTGCAGGGCAACCATCTGGGCCTGGTGCCGGGGCCGGGCACCGAACCCGGTGACGCGCGGCCGTACTACCCGGGCGACGACGTGCGGCGGATGGACTGGTCGGTCACCGCCCGCACCACCGAGCCGCACATCAGGCAAACCATCGCCGACCGGGAGCTGGAGACCTGGCTGGTCGCCGACCTGTCGGCGTCACTGGACTTCGGCACCGTCGGGTGCGAGAAGCGGGACCTGGTGGTGGCCGCCGCGGCCGCGATCGGCCACCTGACCCGCGGCGGCGGCAACCGGATCGGCGCGATCGTGGCGTCCGGGTCGGCGCTCACCCGGATCCCGGCGCGGGGTGGGCGGCCCCACCTGGAGCATCTGCTGCGCACCCTGGCCGGCAATCCGCGGGCCGTCCCCGGCGACCCCGGTGACCTGCGCACCGCGCTCGAGCAGCTGCGCCGGCCACCCCGGCGGCGCGGCCTGGCCGTCGTGATCTCCGACTTCATCGGCCCGGTGGATTGGGAACGCCCGCTGCGGGGGCTGGCCGGCCGGCACGACCTGCTGGCCGTCGAGGTGCTCGACCCGCGCGACCTGGAGCTGCCGGCGGTCGGCCTTGTCACCCTGCTCGACCCGGAAACCGGTCGCACCAAAGAGGTCTCGACCGGTCCGGCACTGCGAGCGGCCTTCGCGAAGGCGGCCGCCGAGCATCGCGGGCAGGTGGCCGGCGCGCTGCGCCGAGCCGGCGCCGGGCATCTGGTGCTGCGCACCGACGGGGACTGGATCGCCGACGTGCTGCGGTTCATCGTCGGCCGCAAGCGTGGCTGGACCGGTGCCGCCGCCCCCGGCACCCCGAACCGCACCCCCCGGGGCGGGGAGGCGTGGCAGTGAGCTTCGCGTCACCCTGGTGGCTGGCTGCGTCGCTGGTCGTGCTGGCTCTGGCCATCGGCTACCTGATCGCCCAGCGCCGGCGACGGCGCCACACCGTCAGGTTCGCCAACCTCGAGCTGCTCGACCGGGTCGCGCCCAGGCGCCCCGGCTGGTGGCGGCACGTCCCCACGGCGCTGGTCCTGGTCGGTCTGATCCTGCTCACCGTCGCGCTGGCCGGCCCCACCGCCGAGGCCAAGGAACCGCGCAACCGGGCCGTCGTCATGCTCGCCATCGACGTGTCGTTGTCCATGGAGGCCACCGACGTCGCCCCGAACCGCCTGGCCGCCGCGCAGGAGGCGGCCAAGTCGTTCGTCGACGAGCTGACGCCGGGCGTCAACCTCGGCATCGTCTCGTTCGCCGGGATCGCCACCGTGCTGGTGAGCCCGACGACCGATCGCGCCGTGGCCAAGCAGGCGATCGACGGCCTCAAGCTCGACGAGCGGACCGCCACCGGCGAGGCGATCATCTCCAGCCTGCAGACCATCGACCTGTTCTCCAAGACGCTGCCGCCCGACGGCACCGACACCGGCCCGCCGCCGGCGCGGATCGTGTTGATGACCGACGGCAAGCGCACCGTCGGTCGCACAGAGCAGGACGCCGCCCAGCGGGCCGCCGACGCACACGTGCCGGTCTCGGTGATCGCGTTCGGCACCGACAACGGGTCGATCACGGTCAACGACGAGGTGATCCCGGTGCCGCTGGACACCGAGGCGATGCAGCAGATCGCGCAGATCTCCGGCGGCGACTTCCACAAGGCCGCCACCTCCGAGGAGCTCAAGTCGATCTACGCCCAACTCGGCGAACAGATCGGCTACGAGACCAAGGAGCAGGACGTGTCCAAGCCGTGGCTCGTCGCCGGCACCGTGCTGGTCGTCCTCGGCTCGGCCGCCGCCCTGGTCCTGACGGCCCGCATTCCCTGAGCGCCGCCGGCACGCCGAGCGGCACCGGCGCTCACCCGGTCCGTGCCGTCGACCCGCGTTGCCTGCCGGGTCCAGCCGGTCCGCGCCGGATAGGGTCGTCCCCGGCAGCGGACCCAGCTGGGACCCGGCCGTTGCGGTCGCCGGCGTCAGGTCCGGTCGCCGCACCCAGCAGCCGACGGCGACAGGACGGACGACGTGACGCAAGCACCCGCAACCGGGCGATCAGCGCTGGTGACCGGCGGCAACCGGGGGATCGGGCTGGCCATCGCCCGGGCGCTGGCCGCGGCGGGCCACCGGGTGACCGTCACCCACCGGTCCGGTGAGCCCCCGGCCGGACTGGCCGGCGTGATCTGCGACGTCACCGACCCGGCGAGCATCGATGCCGCGTTCACCGAGGTCGAGGCCAGGCAGGGGCCGGTGGAGATCCTGGTCGCCAACGCCGGCATCACCGACGACACCCTGCTGTTGCGGATGAGCGAGGACACCTTCAGCTCGGTCATCGACGCCAACCTCACCGGCGCCTACCGGGTGGCCAAGCGGGCGGCCTCCGGCATGCTGCGCAAGCGGTGGGGCCGGATGATCTTCATCTCCTCGGTCGTCGGGCTCTCCGGTGGGGCCGGCCAGGCCAATTACGCCTCCTCCAAGGCCGGGCTGGTCGGCCTGGCCCGGTCGATCGCCAGGGAACTGGGCTCACGCAACATCACCGCGAACGTGATCGCCCCGGGTTTCGTCGACACGGACATGACCAAGGCGCTGCCCGAGGCCCGCCGCGCCGAGATCGTCGCGCAGGTCCCCCTCAAGCGGTACGCCGAGCCCGACGAAGTCGCCGCCGCCGTGGTGTTCCTGGCCTCCGACGCCGCGGCCTACGTCACCGGGGCGGTGCTGCCGGTGGACGGCGGCCTGGGCATGGGCCACTGACCTCGATTCCCGACCTCACCCGACCGTTTGCGCCGTTTCCCGTCCCCGTCCTGTCCAATCGCTCCGGTTCAACCGCCTCGTGCAAAGGAAGAACACCCCATGGCCGACCATCTGGGCAGCGATCTGCTCGCCGGTAAGAAACTGCTGATCACCGGCATCATCACCGAGGCCTCGATGGCGTTCCACACGGCGCGGCTGGCCCAGCAGCAGGGCGCCGAGGTGGTACTGACCGGCTACGGGCGGCTGTCGCTGGTGGAGCGGATCGCGAAGCGGTTGCCGGCGCCGGCCCCGGTGGTCGAACTGGACGTCACCGACAAGGCGCAGCTGGACTCGCTGGCCGAGCGGGTCGGCGAGCACGTCGACCGGCTCGACGGCGTCCTGCACTCCATCGGGTTCGCCCCGGCGACCGCGCTGGGCGGCGACTTCCTGGACTGCCCGTGGGAGGACGTGGCGACCACCGTGCACACCTCGGCGTACTCGCTCAAGTCGCTGGCGGTCGCCGCGCTGCCGCTGATGACCGACGGCGGCAGCATCGTCGGCCTGGACTTCGACGCCCGGCAGGCCTGGCCCGCCTACGACTGGATGGGCGTGGCCAAGGCCGCGCTCGAATCGGTGACTCGTTACCTGGCCCGGGATCTGGGTCCGCAGGGCATCCGGGTGAACCTGGTGTGTGCCGGGCCGATCAAGACCATCGCGGCCAAGTCCATCCCCGGCTTCTCCGGCCTGGAGGACGGCTGGACCACCCGGGCGCCGCTGGGCTGGGACACCTCGGACCCGACTCCGGTGGCCCGCGCCGCGGTGGCCCTGCTGTCCGACCTGTTCCCGGCGACCAGCGGGTCGATGGTCATGGTCGACGGTGGCTTTCATGCAGTCGGGTTCGGGAAGAAAGAGGTCGGTCAGCCGGGCTGACCGACCGGACGGGGCGTCCTATCGGGAGCGGTCGAGCCGGCGGGACGCTCCGCCGAGCGCTCGGACGCCGGCCGCCACTGCCGACCGCCGGGCCTCCCGGATGGCCAGAGCCAGCGGGCGCAGCGCCTCGTCGACGGCCGCCAGTTGGAACAGGTTGACGGCGCTGGAGTCGTGGCTGTCCGCGACGGTGAGCAGTGCCTGCAGGGCGATCGACGTCGCCAGCACCGACGACGCCGCGCGCGGCATGTCGGGTGGGGTGGTGACCGCCTCGGCCAGCATGAGCCGGCGCACCCGTTCCCGGGCACCGTCGGACTGTCGAGCGACGTCCAGCCTGGTCAGATTGCGCGTGGCCAGGGCGACCTCGTGGTCGAGCCGGTCATGCGCCTGCGCCAGGGCGTCCGCCGGGTGCCGCGCGGTGTTGCCGAACACCCGCCAGTGCCCGTTGACCGGAACCACCGTCAGGGAGGCTTCGGTCAGGGTGACCGCCGCGCCGGCGTCCAACGCGGCGACCGGTAACTCGCCCGAGGTGGGTAGCCCCCGCAGGTCACCGGGGTGGGGGAGGAGCAACTGCGCCTCGCCGGCGCCGCGCAGCAGCGGCAGCAGGGCGGCCGAGCCGGCGGACGAACTGCCCGGCCCGGGCAGTCCCGTCATGATCGCGATCTCGTCGGTGGCCGCCCGCACCCCGGCTCGGTGGTCCGCGCCGTCCAGCGCCGTCAGCACGTCGTCCGGGCTCGCGCCGCCCTGCCAGGCGGCCGACCACAGCGCGAGCGTGGTTGCCGCGCGAACGGCACCGGATACGGACATGAGCGCCACCGTACGGCACGGTGCTGGGCGGTGCGGGGCGTGCCGGACAGCGTCGAGAACACGCCGGCCGGTGTCCAGTAGCGCCGGCCGACGCTACGACTGCGTCGGGGGCGTGAACGGGTGGCCGAGCGCCTGGGTCAGGGCAACGAAGATCCGGGTGGCGGGAGAGGAGCAGACGGCCTCGCGCGGGTCGTCGGTGAGCGTGGGGGAATCCTCGCAATTGCCGGAGGCGATGTCGCTGTTGGTCTGCACGACCACCGACGTGTCGCTGGTGGTGTCGTAGTACAGCGCGGTGTTGTACCCGGGCAGCTCGCCGGTGTGGCCGACCCATCCGTCGACGCAGCCGATACCGATCCCGTAACCCGCCGGACCGGGGAACGAGGTGAGGCGCTCGATCTGGCTCGGGGTGTCCAGCAGCCCCTGGCCGGTGCCCAGCGCCCGGTCGTAGACGAGCAGATCGTTCATACCGGAGATCAACTCGCCGGCCGTCCAGCCCCACGACGGATTCCAGTGCGTCGCGTTGGTCGGGTTGTCCGGCGTCGCCGTGTTTCCCTGCAGGGTGAAGCCCTGTGGATACGGCTCGGGAATGTCGGTCGAATCTCCCGGCCACGAGGTGTTCGTCAGCCCCAGCGGATCGAGAATCATTTGCTGCAGAGCCGTCTCGACCGGCTGGCCGGTGACCTTCTCGATCACCAGACCGAGCAGCACCGTGTTGGTGTTCGAATAGTCGAACTGCGCTCCGGGTTCGAATGCCGGCGACCCGGCGACCCCGATCTCGACGAGTTGGTCGGGCGTCCAGACGGTTTCCGGCTTGCTGAAGAAGACGTCGGTGAACGCGGCGCTGCGGGTGTAGCTGGCCACACCGCTGGTCATGTCGGCGAGCATTCGCAGCGTCACCCGATCGCCGTTCGGGACACCGGATACGTACGTGCTGATCGGGTCGTCGAGCGAGAGCTTCCCCTGCTCGGCCAGCTGCATGATCATCGTGCCGGTGAATGTCTTGGTCACCGAGCCGATGCGGGTGTGCATGTCCTGGGTCATCGCGGCACCGGTTGCCGGGTCGGCGACGCCGTAGGCCTTGATCCACGTGCCTTGCGGGCTGCGCACCCCGACGATGGCGCCGGGCGCGGACGCCTGCGCGAACGACGACTGAGCCGCCGCGTCCAGGGTCGCGACGAGACCGTCCGGCAGCTGCGCGGTCGTTGACGCCTCGGCCGGTTGTGCGGCGACGACGGTGTCGACGTGCGTGACACAGCCGGTGGATGCGGCGGCACCGTCGGATGCCGCGGAGGAATCCGTGGCTGTGGCCGATGCCGCTGTGGCCGATGTCGCTGTGGCCGATGTCGCTGTGGCCGATGCGTCTGTGGCTGCGGAAGTGCTGCCGGCGGAGGGCGTGTTTGAGGAACACGCGGTCGTCAGGAGCAGTCCGATCGACACGGCGCCGGCCGCGAACGCGCGCCGACGGTGGTGCGATGCGGATGTGGCGATGGACATGGAGCCTTTCCGTTCGTTCCGGCCGGCGAACCGGGCAGTGTCAACCATGTCGGCCTGCGCGGGCCGGTCGTCGAAGTGGTTGAAAGCAACCTTGGTTGACGAACTCGTGGGTGTCAGCAGAGCATGCCCGCGGTCGCGGTGGGACGCATCATCAACTCGCCGGCGTCCGGCCGCGGCGGCGCGGTGTCGAACGCCCGGCCCGGTAGGGTCGGCCGACGTGACGTATCCCAGGGACGTACTGGCAGGCAGAAGGCCGAAGGTGATCCCGGAGGTGCCCGCCACGGGCGAGGTGGTCGCCGAGGACCCGCTGTCCGGATTCTGCGGGCTGGTCGTCGCCTGCACCAACAGCGCGGTGACCCTGGAAGACCGGCACGGCCGGCGACGCAATTTCCCGCTCGCGACCGGGGCGTTCCTGGTGGACGGGCAGCAGGTCACCCTGGTCAGGCCGAAGGCCGCGCCGGCCGGACCGGCCCATTCGGCGTCCGGATCCCGCGCCGTGGCCGGTCTGCGGGCGCGGACCGCTCGCGGCAGCCGGATCTGGGTGGAGGGCACCCACGACGCCGCGCTGGTCGAACGGGTGTGGGGGCACGACCTGCGGGTCGAGGGCGTCGTCGTGCAGCCGCTGGACGGCCTGGACAATCTGCCCGCCGCGGTCGCCGAGTTCGCGCCGGGGCCCGGCCGGCGGGTCGGGGTGCTGGCCGACCACCTCGTGCCGGGATCGAAGGAATCGCGGATCGCGGCCGCCGTCGCCGCGTCGCCCGCGGGGCGGCACGTGCTCGTCACCGGACACCCGTACGTCGACATCTGGCAGGCGGTGCGACCCTCCGCGGTCGGCATCCGGGCCTGGCCGCAGGTGCCGCGCGGCACCGACTGGAAGACCGGGGTGTGCCGCGCGCTGGGCGTCCCGGACGTGCCGACCCTGTGGGGCCGGATCAACGGGTCGGTGCGCAGCTACCGGGACGTCGACACCCCGCTGATCACCGCGGTCGAGCGGTTGATCGATTTCGTCACCGAACCCGAGGACTGACGCAGCGTTTCCGCCCGCCCGGCCGGCCGTGCGGGCTCGAGCCGGCCGCATAATCACACCTGTGGCATTCGCCCTCACCCTGCGTCAGCGGCAACGGTGGTGGGCCCGCTCCCAGGGTGAAATAAGCAGCACTCCCGGTGAAGAACCCATGTGGAGTCTTGTCCGATCCGGGCCGGATCGATGATGCTGCAACCGACGCTGCCGCCGGGGGTCAGGACCGAGCTCCGCAAGGTGGTGGAGGCCCCCCAATGGCAGCGTCCTTCAAGGGTTCTTCAACACCATCGAGCGGTCCGCACCGTCGTCAGCTCTTGATCGTCCGTTTCACCACGGATCCCAGCCACCATCCCGCGCGGCGCGCCGGCTCCTTTGCGGCGCGCCGCGCAATACTCTCCGATTCATGGCCGGCCGGCGCCGGTCAGCAGCACCGGGCGCCCGGATTGGCGTCCGCCTCCGCGTAGCGCCGCCGCCAGAATTCCCGCTCGGTCGGCACCGGGGCGTCCGGGTGCGATCGGCGCAGGTGCTCGACGTACCGCTGATAGGCGTCGTCGCCGAGCACCGAGCCGAACCACCAGCGCACACCCCGCCAGGCCCGCACGATCGCGGACCCGGCCGAGGTGATCGCGCCGGCCGGACCGCTGGTCACCCGTGGCCCCCGTGAGCACCGTGTCCGGCGCCGACCAGCGGGTGCTCCTTGGCCCACTCGGCGGCGATCCGCTTCTCCACCGGCGTGGCCAGGAAACTGCGCGGCGCGAACGTGTGCGACGGCAGATCCGGTTCCTCGGTGGTGGGCAGCCCGCCGGCCCGGATCGACCGGATGCAGACGACGATCGCAGCCAGCACTACTGCGACCACCAGCACCGCGAAGATGATCGACAGGGTGCCCTGGATGAAGGTGTTGCGGACCACCGCGGCGATCGCCGCCGGCGAGGACGCGGTGCCGAAGGACTGCGCACCCGAGTCCTGCGCCTGCTGGAAGGCGCTGTGCTGCGCCCAGTATCCGATCGCCGGCACGGGGGAGAAGATCTTCTGCCAGGAGGCCGTCAAAGTCACCGTGAGATCCCAGACCAGGGGGATGCCGGGTATCCAGCACCACTTGTACTGCTGCTTCTTGATCAGCACGGTGAACACCACGGTCAGCGCGATCGCGGCCAGCAACTGGTTGGCGATGCCGAAGAGCGGGAAGAGGGTGTTGATGCCGCCCAGCGGGTCGGTGACCCCCATCAGCAAGATCATGCCCCAGGCCAGCACCACCAGCGCCGAGCAGACCCAGGCGCCGATCCGCCACGACGGATCGCGGAACCTACGCAGGCCCGGAACGTTGCCCAGCGAATCCGACAGCATGAACCGGGCCACCCGGGTGCCGGCGTCGACCGTGGTGAGGATGAACAGGGCCTCGAACATGATCGCGAAGTGGTACCAGAACGACTTGAGGCCCAGCCCGCCCAGCGCATTGGACAGCACCTCGGACATGCCGAACGCCAGCGTCGGAGCCCCACCGGTGCGGGAGATGATGGAGTGCTCGCCGACGTCCGCGGCCGCCTGGTTGATGACGTCCGGGGTGATGTTCGGGCTGGTCAGACCCAACCCGTTGACGTAGACGGCGGCCGTCTCCGCGGTCCCGCCGGTCAGCCCGGTCGGCGCGTTCATCACGAAGTACAGGTGCTGGTCCAAGATCACCGCGGCGACCAGCGCCATGATGGCCACGAACGACTCGGTCAGCATCCCGCCGTAGCCGATCATCCGGAGCTGGCTCTCGTTCTCGACCATCTTCGGTGTGGTGCCCGAACAGATCAGCGCGTGGAAGCCCGACAACGCGCCGCACGCGATGGTGATGAACAGGAACGGGAACAGCGCCCCGGCGAAGGCCGGGCCGTCACCGTTGATGGCGAACGAGGTGATCGCCGGCATCTGCACCGTCGGCTGGGCGATCAGGATGCCGACCGCGAGCAGCACGATCGTGCCGACCTTCATGAACGTGGACAGGTAGTCGCGCGGCGCCAGCAGCATCCACACCGGCAGCACCGAGGCGGCGAAGCCGTAGACGATCAGTGCCCAGGCCAGCGTCACCTTGGACAGCGTGAACCAGCTCTGCCCCCATTCGGTCTCGGCGACCCAGCCGCCGGAGATGATGGCCAACAGCAGCAGCGCGACCCCGATCAGGGACACCTCGGACACCTGGCCGGGCCGCAGGTACCGCAGGTAGAAGCCCATGAACAGGGCGATCGGGATCGTCATGGCCAGCGAGAACACCCCCCAGGGGCTCTCGGCCAGCGCGTTGACCACGACCAGCGCCAGCACGGCGATCAGGATGATCATGATGACGAACACCGCGACCATGGCCGCGATCCCACCGAAGGTGCCGAGTTCGTCGCGGGCCATCTGACCCAGGCTGCGACCCCTTCGCCGGGTGGACATCCACAGCACCAGGTAGTCCTGAACGCCGCCGGCCAGCACCACCCCGATGATGATCCACATCGTGCCTGGCAGGTATCCCATCTGCGCGGCCAGCACCGGGCCGACCAGCGGGCCGGCACCGGCGATCGCCGCGAAATGGTGCCCGAACAACACCCGGCGATCCGTCGGATCGAAATCCTTGCCGTTGCTGTAGGTCTCGGCCGGTGTGGCACGGTCGTCGCGGGGCTTGACGACCTTGTACTCGATCAGCCGGGCATAGAAGCGAAACGCGATGAAGTACGTGCAGACCGCCGCGACCACGAACCACACGGCGTTCACCGACTCGCCGCGGATGATCGCGATCATCGTCCAGCCCAGCGCACCGAGCAGGGCGATGATCACGTAGCCGATCCGGGCCGCCGGTTTCATCGGGGTGCGACCACGGACGGCGACCGGCGGCTGGTCGGGGTCGGTGCGGATGAGTTCGACACCGGATTCGGGGTCGGTTTCGGTTGTTACCACGGAACCCTCCTTCGATCGCAGGGCTGTCTGGGGACAGCGGCGCGACCGGGCCGGGCCACGCCGTCGTGTAAACCCGCCAGAGAGTACCCACGGTGACGGTTCCCAGACCGAGTGTCACTGGGCCAGCCGGGTCATCGGATGCCGATTCGTGGCTGACCCGTGGCCGCGGTGAGACCTGGCGAAGCCCCGGCTGCACCGGGCCGCTCTGGCAGGATGGGATCATGTCCGCGTGGGTCTGGCTCATCGGCGGGATCCTGCTGTCCATCGCCGAGGTCCTGGGCGCCGAGTTCGTGCTGCTGATGCTCGGCGGCGGCGCCCTGATCACCGCCGGCGTCGCGGCGTTCTTTCCTGACCTGTTGTGGTTGCAGGTGCTGGTTTTCGCCCTGTCGTCGGTCGCGCTGGTGCTGGGCCTGCGACCGATGCTGTTGCGCAAGTACTACCAGCCGTCGCAGACCCGGACCGGCATCGACGCCATCATCGGCTCCAAGGCAACCGTGGTCTCCACCGTGGACGCCGACGGCGGTCAGGTGAAGATCGGCGGCGAGGTCTGGTCCGCGGTCAGTCTGGACGGGCACCGAGCCCTGCCGCCCGGCACATCCGTCACCGTCGTCGAGGTCCGCGGTGCCACCGCGGTCGTCATCTGGGGGGCATGAGTCATGGACATCGCGCTCATCGTCACCATCGTGGCCGCCATCCTGGTGGTCGTGGTGCTGGTCAGGTCGGTCAAGGTGATCCCGCAGGCGCAGGCGGCGGTCATCGAGCGGCTCGGCCGCTACAACAAGACCGGCAGCGCCGGGCTGATCTGGCTGGTTCCGTTCCTGGACCGCATCCGCGCGCGGATCGACCTGCGCGAGCAGGTGGTCTCGTTCCCGCCGCAGCCGGTGATCACCGAGGACAACCTGACCGTCTCCATCGACACCGTGGTCTACTTCCAGGTCACCGACCCGCGGGCGGCGGTCTACGAGATCGCCAACTACATCGTGGCGGTCGAGCAGCTGACCACCACCACGCTGCGCAACGTGGTCGGCGGGATGAACCTGGAACAGACGCTGACCAGCCGCGACTCCATCAACGGTCAGTTGCGCGGGGTGCTCGACGAGGCCACCGGCAAGTGGGGCATCCGGGTCGCCCGGGTGGAGCTCAAGGCGATCGACCCGCCGCCGTCCATCCAGGAGGCGATGGAGAAGCAGATGCGGGCCGACCGGGACAAGCGGGCGATGATCCTCAACTCGGAGGGTCAGCGTGAGTCGTCGATCAAGACGGCCGAGGGCCAGAAGCAGGCCGCGGTGCTCTCCGCGGAGGGCGCCAAGCAGGCCGCGATCCTGGCCGCCGAGGCCGAGCGGCAGTCCCGCATCCTGCGCGCGCAGGGCGAGCGGGCCGCCCGGTACCTGCAGGCGCAGGGCCAGGCCAAGGCCATCGAGAAGGTGTTCGCCGCCGTCAAGCAGGCCAAGCCGACGCCGGAGCTGCTGGCCTACCAGTACCTGCAGACCCTGCCGCAGATGGCCCAGGGCGACGCGAACAAGGTCTGGCTGATCCCCAGCGACTTCAACAAGTCCCTGGAGGGGTTCGCCCGGATGCTCGGCAACAAGGGCGACGACGGCGTCTTCCGGTACGAACCGCCGAAGGATGAGGGTCCGGCCTCCCGTCCCGGCGACATCGATGACGACGTCGCCGACTGGTTCGACGGCACCTCGGCCGAGGAGGTCGCCGAGGCGGTCCGCAAGGTCGAGCGCGAGGCGCTGGTCACCGTGGAGCAGCAGGAGGCCGCGCGGCTGTCCGGCTACCGCGAGGTGACCCCGGCGGACCGCCCGGCGATCCCGCCGAGTCAGGCCACGCCCGCCCAGGAGCCGGCCCAGCAGCCGGCCGAGGGTTCTCGGCAGCAGGGTGGTCCGGCCCAGCAGGGTGGTCCGGCGCAACAGAGTGGTCCGGCGCAACAGTCCGGTGGCATGCCGCCCGGGCAGGGGCGGCACCAGGGTCCGCCGCCCGGCTATCAGCAACCTCCGCCGGGATACCAGCAACCGCCGCCGGGCTACCGGCCGGAGGACCAGCAGCGGCGGGACATGCCCCCGCCGTGGTACCAGCCGCCGGGCCAGCCCGGTCCGGGGCAACGCTGACCGCGCCGGACGATTCGCCGGACGTGCCTGTGCCGGGCGTGCCGACGCCGCTCGCCGTGGTCGGCGCGGGTCGGATGGGCACCGCGCTGGCGGCCGCACTGCGCAAGGCGGGCGTGCCGGCGTCCGGGCCGCACGGCCGCGGCTACGCCGGTGTCGGTGACGCGGTCGTGCTGCTGTGCGTCCCCGATGACGCGATCGCCGCCGCGGCCGCCGCCGTCGGGCCGGGGCCGTTGGTCGGGCATTGCTCGGGGGCGTCCGGGTTGGACGTGCTCGGCAACCGCGCGGGTTTCAGCGTGCACCCGCTGATGACGGTGCCCCCGGACGGCACCGACTTCGCCGGCGTGTGGGCGGCCGTGGACGGCTCGACGCCGCGGGCGGTGCGGGTGGCCCATGCGGTCGCGGCGGCGGTGGGACTGCGCGCGGTCCGAGTCCCCGACGCCGACCGGGTCGCCTATCACGCAGCCGCGTCGATCGCGGCCAACTACCTGATCACCGTCGAATCCGCGGCCGCCGAACTGCTGTCCACGGCCGGGCTGGACCGCCAGATCCTGGTGCCGTTGGCCAGGGCGGCGCTGGAGAACTGGGCACGGATCGGCGATGCCGCGCTCACCGGCCCGGTGGCGCGGGGGGATACCGGGACCGTGGCCAGACACAGGGCCGCGGTTGCCGAGCGAGTGCCCGAACTCCTCGACCTGCTGGACGCGCTGGTGGCAGCCACCGGACGACTGGCCGGGGCCGGACGGTCGGCTGGGATCGGACGGTCGGCTGGGATCGGACGGTCCGCGGATCGGACCACCGCCGACCAGGCCGCCCCTGACCGGGCCGCCGCCGATCGCTGAACCGCATCCCTCGCCGGCACTTCTGTCTGCGGATCGTCAGCAGGTCTGAGGCGCGCCGATCTTCCGCGGCCGAACGGACGCGGGCGCCGGCAGTGCGCTCGACGTGCTGCGCGGGATACTCTCCGGCCAACCCGATCGGCTGCCCGATCGACCGCCCACCGACCGCAGGGAGTCCGACCCCGATGAAGACCGTTCGGACCGTCCACGATCTGCGCGCCGTGCTGCGACCGCGCGGGACTGCGGGATCGGTCGGGCTGGTGCCGACCATGGGCGCGCTGCACGACGGTCACCTGGAGCTGGCCCGGCGAGCCCGCGCGGAGAACGACGTCGTGGTGATGTCGATCTTCGTGAACCCCACCCAGTTCAATGATCCCAGCGACCTGGCCGCCTACCCGCGGGACGAGGCCAAGGACGCCGACCTGGCCGCATCGGCGGGCGTCGACCTGTTGTTCGCGCCGCCGGTCGAGGAGGTCTACCCGCCCGGCTTCACGGCCACCGTCACCCTGCACGGGGCGATCGTCGAACGGCTGGAGGGAATGCATCGCGGTGTCGGCCATTTCCAGGGTGTCACCACGGTGGTCGCCAAGCTGTTCGGCATGGCGTCACCGGACCGTGCCTACTTCGGTCAGAAGGACGCCCAACAGGTGCGCGTGGTCCAGGCGATGGTCGCCGACCTGAACACACCCGTCGAGATTGTGGTGGTGCCGACGGTTCGCGAACCGGACGGTCTGGCGATGTCCAGCCGCAACCGTCGGCTGAGCCCATTCGACCGGGCTCGAGCGGTGCACATATCGGAGGCCCTGCGGGCGGCGGAACTGGCCGTGGCCGGCGGCATCGTCGACGCCGGGTCGGTGCTGCAGACCGCCCGGAAGGTCTTGTCCGACAACGCGATCGACGTCGAGTACCTGGAGTTGGTGGACGCCGGCACCTTCTTGCCGGTGCAGATCCTGGTGGCCGCGCCGGCCGTCCTCGCGGTGGCTGCCGTCATCGGTGGGATTCGACTGATCGACAATGTGGTGCTGCAGCCTCGTCGGTAGTCACCGTCGCGCTGACCGGCCGGGTGATCGACCCGGCCGACTAGGAGTCCTTGCGATCCAGGTCGTGATCCGCTGCCGGCGGTTGGCGGGCCATCCGCTCGGCGCTCGCCGCATTCATCCTGGCAACCCAGCGCTGGGCGCGGCGGGAACGGGTCACGAGCGACATGAGACTCACCCCGACCAGACCGATCAGGCAGCCGGCGAGCGAGACGAAGGTCGTCCACCTGGGGAGTTCGACGGTGACACCGATCAACGAGATGACCTCGGCAACGAACAACGAGGACAGATAGATGCCGGCGACCAGGCCGGCTTCCCAGCGGCCGTCCACCCACAGCTTGTTGTTCCCGCCCAGAAAGATCGTCAGCATGAACACCGGGATGACGGTTGCGAAAACTGCGTGGACGTCCACGGTGTGTCTCCTCCGACATGGCCCGGCGATGTCGTTGCGGCGGTGAACGAACCACGATGCTACGGGGCGATTGGTCGGATCTGCACGGTATTTGTTCATTTGTCGCATCAGGTCCGGGTTGGTCACGCGTCCAGGCGGATCGAAGGGAATGGCCTGCGGCGCGAGCTGGACAATCACAAATCCGATGCCGGCGACCCCTCCGGTGCCTGCGCCGATGTAGTGCCAGCTCCATTGTCCGATCCCCCCGAAGCCGATGTACTGATCGCTGGACGCCTCTGCCCGCGGCACCACCATCGAAGGAGATCCCGACGTGCGGCTACGACCGATGGTTGCCCTGGTGGGCGCATTGCTGGTGCTGACTGCCTGTACGTCCGGAGGCGGCGGCACCGCGTCGTCGACCGTCCCCGAGGCGCCGGGGTCGGCGTCGGGGGCGGCGTCCGCGAGCGGGTCGGTCGAGCCGGCGGATCCCGCCCTGGCCGCTCAGGTGATGGACGTGGTCAACACGTTCAAGGAGCAGAACAACCTGCAGGCCGTGCTGATCCGGGTCACCCGCGGCGACGACGTCGTCGTCGAGGACGCGGTCGGCGAGTCGATGTCCGGGGTACCGGCCACCACCGACATGCACTTCCGCAACGGGGCGGTCGCCATCTCCTACGTGTCCACGCTGCTGCTGATCCTCGTCGACGAGGGGAAGGTGAGCCTGGACGACAAGGTGTCCACCTGGCTGCCGGACGTCCCGCACTCCGATGAGGTCACCCTCGGCCAGCTGGCCCAGATGACTTCCGGCTACGTCGATTACGAGTCCACCCCGGAGCTGACCGCGGCCAACTACGCCGACCCGTACAAGCAGTGGACGCCGCAGGAGCTGCTGGCCTTCGCAGTGGACAAACCGCTGTGGTACCCCCCGGGCACCAACTGGGACTACGCGCACACCAACTACGTGATCCTCGGCCTGGCCCTGGAGAAGATCACCGGGCAGCCGCTGGACCAGGCGTTGCGGGACAAGGTGCTGGACCCGCTCGGCCTGACGAACACCTCCGGCAACGACGGCACTCCGGCCATCCCGGAACCGGTGCTGCACGCGTTCAGCTCCGAGCGCCGACAGACCCTGCAGATTCCGTCGACCATTCCGTTCTACGAGGAGTCCACCTTCTGGAACCCGTCCTGGACGCTGGCCCAGGGCGCGATCGAGACGACCGACCTGCACGACCTGAGCGTGACCGCCCGGGCGATCAACTCCGGCAAGCTCCTGTCGCCGGAGTCCTATCAGAAGTTCGCCTCCACCGAGCTGCGCGGCAAGACCAGCGCAGTACCCGGCTGCCCGGCCTGCTTCGAGCAGAACATCGGCTACACCTACGGTCTCGGCGTGGTGATCAGCGGCAACTGGCTGCTGCAGAACCCGTTGTTTCTCCGGCGAGTCCGCGGTGGACGCCTACCTGCCGGCCGAGGACGTCGCCATCGCGGTCGCCGTCACCTACCGGCCGGGTGCGTTCGACGCGACCACCGGCAACTACACCAACAAGGCCGACGATCTCTGGCGCGAGGTGGCCGCGAAGGTGGTCCCGACCGACCCGCCACCGATCAAGAACGGCTGAGCGTCGGCGCCGGCCGATCTGGTCGGGGCCGCCCGCTCGCCGACGCGGCGCTTGAACGCGCTGGCTGCCGCGGCGATTGGTGCTGTGCCAAGGTGGCATTGTGAACCGTCCACCGCACCACCCGCCCGAACGCCGGACCGACGACGTCGCCAGGCGTGATCAAACCCTGCGGGACCGCGCGAGACAGGCCGGCGAGCGCGACGCGATCGCCGACGAGCGCGAAATACTCGCCGACCGACGCGAGGAGCTCGCCGACGCCCGCGAGGACCTGGCGAACGAGCGGGAGGAACTGGTCAACGCGCGTGAACGTGCGCTCGATCGCCGGGAGCGGGAACTGGACGATTACGCCCGTAGCATGCACGTGCGCGTCGAATCCGTTGCCGAACGGTCGACGGAGGCGCTCGACCGGAGTCAACTGGCCATCGACCGCAGCACCGCCCGACTGGGCCGCGCCCGGGCCACGCTCGACCGGTCGGTCGCTCGAATTCAGCGGGACCAATCACAGATCGACCGGGAGACCGCCGCGAGCAGGCAGGCCATCGACGACCGGCGGGGCATCGACCGCACTAGTGGAACCGTCAACCTGTGACCCGACCCGGCGCCGACGGTGACCGGGTTCGGGAGAGGACCGGTGCATCGCGTCGAAATCGGCGACGCGCTGATGGTCTTTGCATCCGGTTCGGCTACCACACGGATCGATATCACGATGACAACACCGGGGACAACACCGGGGACAACGGCGGTCTGCCGTCGAACGCCCATTACGGTCTATCGGTGGAAATTCGACAACCCGAATCGGCCGCCGGTCAGCTACCCCGGATTGCCGCAGTTCTGACGGCAGGAGGGTCAGCGCCGGGCGTGGGTCCGGACCAACCGCGGCGAGAAAATCCGACCGGAGACGTGCACGGCCGGAGCGGTCGTATCGGCCGCCGCCGACCTCGACCCGACATGGCAAGGAGGCGGCGGGGGCTGATCCCGATGTAGTGCCAGGGCTATTGCCCGGCCGGCCGCAGGTCGATGGACTCCTCGGTACGTGCGTCTGCCGGTCGCACGACCGGGGAAGGAGTCGAGACGTGCGGCTACCACTGACGGTCGCTGCTGGTGTGCACGCCCCTGGTGATCAACATGGCCAACCTGTACTGCTACGTGCCGCGGCCACGTTCTTGGTCCTCGTCTACTGCGCCCGGCCGGCCTCCGCGGAGTCGGATCCGGTGTCCCGGTTCATGGCTGGGACCTCGGTGCTGCTGGTCCCGGTCGTGCTCGTCCTGACTTGGCGTGCCGTCGTCATCGACGGTTCGCGAACAGCATTCGCATCGAAAGGAAATCCATGAAACGCGTGAAGGCTGCGACCGCCGTCCTGGTCGCCGGGACGGTCGCGCTGACCGGCTGCACCTCCTCGACCACCGCATCGACCACCGCGTCGAGCAGCACTTCGGCTTCGGCAGCGGCCGGGTCCGGTTCGGCGAGCGTGTCGGCCGGTGATCAACCGGCGTACGTCGCGAACGTCACGGACTCGGTGCGCAAGACCATGCAGGAGAACAAGATTCCGGGCGCCGTCGTGCTCATCTCGTCGCCGGACCAGGGGGCCTGGACCGGCACATTCGGCACCCGTACCTGGGGTGCCACCGAACCCATGCAAGCCACCGACCACTTCCGGATCGGCAGCAACACCAAGACGATGACGTCGACGGTCATCCTGCAGCTGGCCCAGGAGGGCAAGCTCTCGTTGGACGATCCGATCTCCAAGTACATCCCGAACGTGCCGGGCGGCGATCAGATCACCATCGCGAACCTGTCGGAGATGCGCAGCGGCCTGTACAGCTACAGCTTCGACACCACCTTCAACAACACCCTCGACCAGGAGCCGCAGAAGAACTGGACGCCGCAGGAATTGGTCGACATCGCCTTCTCGCACCCGGTGAACGGCCCTCCCGGGCAGGAGTTCGACTACAGCAATACCAACATCGTGCTGCTGGGCATGGTGATCGAAAAGCTGACCGGGATGACGGCGTCGCAGGCGTTCGACGAGCGGATCTTCAAACCCCTTGGCCTGAAGGACACCTCGCTGCCGGAGGCCTGGGACTCCAGCATCCCCGAACCGCACCCGCAGGGATACTCGTTCGGCAGCAACACGTCCACGATCCAGACGTACGCGCTGTCGGCCGACGACCAAACGCGGGCGCTGGCCGGAACTTTGCTGCCCAACAACGAGACGATGGCCAACCCGTCCTGGGCCTACACCGCCGGCGGTGCCATCTCGACCGTCGAGGACATGAAGACCTACGTCGAGGCAATGGTCGACGGCGGCCTGCTCGACGCCGCGATGCAGAAGACCCGGATGGACAGTATCCAGTCGTCGGGAGCCGGCAGCACCGCCGGCTATGGCCTGGGCATCGCGAAGTTCGACAAGCTCTACGGGCACGACGGGCAGATCCCCGGCTACATGACGTTCATGGGTCATGATCCCGACTCCGGCCTGACCATCGTGATCGCGACCAACCTGGCGACGATCCCGAACGGCGAGGGCTCGGCGCTGGCCATCCTCAAGGGGCTGATCCCGATCTTCTACCCGGACGCGGTCATCCCCGGCGATCCCGCGGCGGCGCCCGGCGCGACCGGTAGCGGTGTCCCGAGTTCGACTGCGAGCACGGCTGCCAGCGCCGGCGCCGGCGGCTGAGTTCCGCTCGCTCGGGCGCGGGTCCTCGGCCCCGGCTGGTCGGGCGGTCTGCGGAGCTTCGGCTTGTGTGGGGCCGGTGGTTGTTCCGCGGTTCCGCTGAGCAGGGTGCAGCCTTGGCCGGTGGGGCGGCCCCGCGGAGCTTCGGCTGGTGTGGGGCCGGCGGTTGTTCCGCGGTTCCGCTGAGCAGGGTGCAGCCTTGGCCGGTGGGGCGCCCCCGCGGAGCTTCGGCTTGTGTGGGGCCGGTGGTTGTTCCGCGGTCGCGTTCGGCGCGGGTCCAGCCGCCGCCGCATGACCGGTCTGCGGAGCTTCGGCTGGTGTGGGGCCGGCGGACGTTCCGCGGCCGTGGCTGGTGGGGCGGCCCGCGGAGCTTCGGCTCGTGCCCAGCCGGTGGTTGTCCCGCGGCTGCGTTCGGTGCCGGGTCGCTGCCCCCGGCGCTACCGGTTGAGGTACTCGATCACCGCGAACACCCGCCGGTGGATGTCCGGATCGAGCGGCAGGTCCAGCGTCTCGAAGATCAGCGCGATGTTCCGCGCCACTGCGGCCTCGGTGATCACCAGTTCTCGGGCGATCCGCGCGTTGCTGTAGCCCTGGGCCATCAGGCTCAGCACGTCCAGCCGGCGCGGCGTCAGGACCTCCACCGGATGCCGCCGGTGCCGCGCCGCCAGCGCGGTCGACACCACCTCGGGATCGATGACGGACTCGCCGGCCTGCACCCGCTCCAGCACGCCGTTGAACATCTGGAAGTCGAGCACTCGCTGCTTGAGCAGATAGCCGATGCGGCGGCGGCCGGCGGCCAGCAGCTCCACGGTGCCCTGGGCGTCCACATGGTGCGACAGCAGCACGATGGCGACATCGGGCATCCGCCGGCGAATGTCGACGGCGGCGGTCAGCCCCTCCGAGGTGTGCGTCGGCGGCATGCGGATGTCGGTGATGACCAGGTCGGGCTGGGCCGCGGCGACCTGGGTGACCAGGTCGTCGGCGTCCGCGGCCGACACCACCACGTCATGACCGCCGGTGGTGAGCAGGCTGGTCAGGCCCTGCCGGAACAGGGCCTCGTCCTCGGCGAGCGCTATCCGCACGGCACCGTCATCCGCAGTCGGGTGCCATGCCCTGGCTCCGAGTCCACCGCCAGGCTCCCGCCGAAGGCGGCCAGCCGGTCCCGCAACCCGACCAGACCCGAACCGGGGCCGGGTGCGGCACCGCCGATCCCGTCGTCGTGCACCGCCGCCGTCACCCGGTCCTCGGCCATCGTGAGCTCGACCCGGACCCCGGACGCCCGCGCGTGTTTCACCGCGTTCGTGACACCCTCGAGCACGACGAAGTAGATGGTGCTTTCGATCTCCGCCGGCAGCCGCCGGGCCGATCCGTGCACGTCGACATCGAGGGGGATCGGAAGCTGGCCGCGCAGCGCGCGAACCGCGGACACCACGCCGCGCTCCACCAGCGGTGCCGGCATGATGCCCTGGACCAGGTCGCGCATCCGTGCGAGCAACTCGACGATGCCGTCCCGCAGCGCCGTCGCGGTGACGGCGACCGCGGTCGGATCCTGCGCGACCAGCTGCAGCTCCTGGGCGCGCAGGCCGAGCGCGATCGCGTGCTGCTGCAGGCCGTCGTGCAGGTCCCGGGCGATCCGCCGGCGTTCCCGGTCACCGGCCATGGCGATCCGGCGGCGGGACTGGCGCAGCACCCGGTCGGTGCGGCGCAGTTCGAGCAGGGCAGCGTGCAGGCTGGCGGTGGTGCGACGATGGCTGACGACCAGCGCGGACGCCTCCGCCACCGACTCCAGCAGCGTGCCGTCCACGCCGGGCGCCGGCTGGTAGGCGATCGCGCCGACCACCCGGTCCCCGTACCGGATCGGGTAGAAGTGCGCACCGTCCGCCGACGCGACGGGCGAACCGGCGGAGTCGACGAAACCTGCTGCCTCGTCGGCGGTGTACACGACGCGGCTGCCCGGGATGCCGATCGCCCGGCCGACCGCGGCGTCCAATTCCGCGGACGCCGGCTCGTGACCGCCCACACCTTCGAAGAACTCGCGCAATTCGCCCGTCCGACCGAAGGAACCGGTCAGCACGCCGATCAGGAAGACCACCGGCAACAGGGCGATCAGACAACCCTGCAGCTCCGCGACCTTCTGCAGGATCACCGGGTCGCCGACGGACCACGCACCCAGCATCCGGACCACGATCGTCAACGTCAGACCCACCAGGCAGGCGAACCCGTACAGGATGACCGGTCCGATCCTGGTGTCCCGGTACCGCCTGTGCGTGATCCAGCGCGACCACATGACGCTCATCGCGAGCAGGAGGCCGAACAGGCCGACCGGACGCTGCAGCGTCCCCAGCACGGACAGCACCGGGGTCAGCGGCCCGTCCTCCGGCAGCCGGATCGGGCTCGACTCGGACAGCAACGCCGCCGGTAGCTCCAGCAGCGTCGACGTGACGTACGCCAGCGCGACCGTGACCCTGGCCCGGCGGTTCGGCAGCCGACCGGTCGGGAACGCGAGGATCACGTGCACGACGATCGCCAGCGGCAGCGACTTGGTCAGGTAGCCGATCGGCGCCAGGCCCAGCACCGGCACGGTCTGCATCGCCGAACACCAGTGCACGAGCCCGGTGAGCACCAGCAGCGAGCCGAACGGATTGTGCGGCTGGCGCCACAGCGCGATGAGGCCGGCGGCGAAGTACAGGACGACGATCGACTCCCACAGCGCGAGTTGGGGCAGATCCCACTCGGCCGCGGCGAGGATGACGACCTCCGTCACGGCCAGCACCGCGCAGAAGGCGGCCAGCGCGACCAGCGTGTGCCGGGGCCGGGGGATCTGGCCGGCGACCGGATCGTCGATCCGTGGTCGTGGCGTGTCGGGAACCGGGAGCGCGTCGACGTCGTCGGTGACGGTCTTCTGCGGCATGGTCATCGTGCGCTTCCTGCGGACCTCGATGGGCACGACGCGGTCATGGCCACTCCGCATCGACGGGCGTCATCGTATTCCGGTGTGTCCGGTACATCCGGTCGTCGGGTCCACATCGGGCCGGGAGCCGCCGGCGCACACCACGAGCGGATCAGGCAGGTCACGGGTGGAGTGGGTCACAACCACCCGAGCCGGTCGCCGCGCGGTGGTAGCAATGGATGCGCACGGTACGGTCGCAGCCCGCCACGGCGTACCTGGTGCGCCGGGCCGGAGCAAAGGAGCAGCCGATGTCCACTCGCCCCGCCCTGCCCGCCGGCCGCAAGCCGGTCGCGATCCCCGACCTGTTCGAGATGAAGCGCGCGGGTCGCAAGATCGTCATGGTCACCGCCTACGACTACCCGAGCGCCCTCGCCGCGGAATCGGCCGACGTGGACATGGTGCTGGTCGGCGACTCCGGCGCGATGACCGTGCTGGGCCACCCGAGCACCGTCGGGGTCACCGTCGACGAGATGCTGGTGCTGACCAAGGCCGCCGGACGGGGCGTCAGCCACGCCATGCTGGTGGCCGACCTGCCGTTCGGGTCCTACGAGGTCAGCGACGCCCAGGCGGTCCAGACGGCGGTCCGGTTCGTCAAGGAGGGCGGCGTCGACGCGGTGAAACTCGAACGTGGCGACCCGGACTCGGTCAGCCGGGCGCGCGCCATCGTCGCCGCCGGGATCCCCGTCGTCGGGCACGTCGGCCTCACCCCGCAGTCCGCGACCGCCCTGGGCGGCTACCGTGCGCAGGGCCGCAACGCCGAGTCGGCCGTCCGGATCACCGAGGGCCTGCAGGCGCTGCAGGACGCCGGTTGCTTCTGCATCGTGCTGGAGGCGGTGCCGAACGCGTTGACCGCGGAGATCATGCCGCTGACCACGGTGCCGATCATCGGCATCGGCGCCGGACCGGCCACCGACGGCCAGGTGCTGGTCTTCCATGACCTGCTCGGCATCCGAGAGGGCAAGGGCGCCAAGTTCGTTCGCCGCTACGCCGATCTGCTCGACGCGATGGCCGACGGCGTCGCCGCCTACGCCCGCGAGGTCCGGGACGGGTCGTTCCCGGCGCAGGAACACGCGTACGGCATGACCGAGGCCGAGCTCGCCCGGTTCCGCGAGCTGCGGGGTGCCGGCACAGCGCCGCAACGGTGAGTTCACCCGACGAGTTCGACCCGGCGGCGGTCGTCGGGCTCGCCGCCGCGCTGGTCCGGCTGCGCACCGTGCACGACGGGCCGGGGGACGTGGAGAGGCCGGCGGTCGACCTGATCGCCGGCCTCATGCGTGAGTATGGGTGGACGACCACCGTCGTCGAGGCCGCGCCGGGTCGGCACTGCGTCGTCGGGGTGATCGACGGCGAGCGGCCCGGCCGCACCCTGATGTTCGAGGGGCACGTCGACGTGGTCACCGAGGGCGACCCGGCCACCTGGTCCTTCGACCCGTTCGCCGGTGACGTCGTCGACGGCGTCCTGCGGGGGCGCGGGAGCGCGGACATGAAGTCGGGCGTCGCGGCGATGCTGCACGCCGCCCGCGCCGTCCAGTTGGGCGGGTTCGCGGGCCGCATCGTCGTCGGTGTGCTTGCCGACGAGGAGGGAATGATGGTGGGCGCCAAGCGGTTCGCCGCGGACCTGCGGGCCGGCGTGATCCCCGGCCTGGCCGCCTCCGGCGCCACGGGTGGAGCCCCAGGAGCCGCCGGCGGCGCCATCGACGGGGTGATCGTCTGCGAGCCCGAAGGCGGCGAGGTCTGTCCGGTGGCCAAGGGCGCGCTGCGCCTGGCGATCACTTTCACCGGCGCCATGGCACACGGGGCGATGCCGTGGATGGGCCGGAACCCGTTGCCGGCCATCGGCTGTCTGCTCGCGGCGATCGCCGACACGGAACGTCTGCTGCGCGCCGAGCACGGCCCGCACCCGCTGCTCGGCCCGATCTGCCTCACCCCGACGGTGCTGCGCGCCGGCGACCCGGACCAGATCAACGTGATGCCGGCGGTCGCCGGCGTCGCCGTCGACGTGCGCACCACACCCGCGGTCGACCACCGGACGCTGGTCCGTGAACTGACCGACACGGCACGGCGGATCGCCGACGAACGACACCTCGCGGCGGAGCTGACGGTGATCGACGACCGGCCGCCGGTGGACACCCCCGTCGACCACCCGGTGGTGCGGGCGATGCTGGCTGGGCACCGAGCGGCCACCGGCGAGCCGGCGGTGGTCGGCGGCGTGCCGGGCGCCACCGACGGCACCATCCTGACCCGCGACGCGGGCCTGGCCACCGTCGTCTACGGACCGGGCGACAAGTGGATCGCCCATCAGGCCGACGAGCACGTCGACGTCCAGGACATCCTGACCTGCACCCGCGCCTACATCGCCGCGGCCCGGCACTTCCTGGGCGAACCGCGATGACGGCGACGGTGGCCACCACGCCCGCCGGACCCGGCCCGCACAACGCCCTGGTCGACGTGGCCGGCCTGCGGGTCGGGCACCACACCGCGATCGGCAACGGCTTCCTCACCGGCACCACCGTGGTCCTCGGCCCGGAGCGGGGCATGGTCGCCGGGGTGGACGTGCGGGGCGGCGGCCCGGCGACCCGGGAAACCGACCTGCTCGGCCCGACCGCGTCGGTGGAACGCGTGCACGCCATCGTGCTCTCCGGCGGCAGCGCCTACGGCATCTCGGCCTGCACCGGCGTTGCCGACCAGCTGGCCGCCCGCCGGGTTGGTCTGCCGGTCGGACCGCACCCGGACGCAATCGTCCCGCTGGTGCCGGGCGCGTCGCTGTTCGACCTGGGCCGCGGCGGGTCGTACACGGCCCGGCCGGACGCCGGCTTCGGGGCCGCAGCGCTCGCCCAGGCCCTGGCCGACGCGGAACGGCCCGACGGGACCAGGGCGGGCGCCGCGCAGGGCAACGTGGGTGCCGGCACCGGCGCGGTCGTCGGCGGGCTCAAGGGCGGCGTCGGTACCGCCTCGGTGGTGCTCCCCGGCGGCGCGACGGTGGCCGCGCTGGCCGCCGTCAACGCCGCCGGCACGCCGCTGAACCCGCGCACCGGAAGCCTGCTCGGGGCCCACCTGCTGTTGGCGCCGGACGCGCCGGACCTGCCCGTTCCCGACGACGCGGCCAGGGACCGGCTGGTGGCCGTCACCACCCCGAAGGCCGGCGGCTTCGACTTCGGCACCGGTTCTACCGAGCCGCCGGGCATCACGCACACCACGCTGGTCGTGGTGGCCACCGACGCGACGTTGACCAAGGTGCAGTGCGCCAAGCTGGCGGCCGTGGCGCAGAACGGGCTGGCCCGGGCCCTGAATCCCGTGCACACGATGGACGACGGCGACATCGTGTTCGCGGTCAGCACCGAGCACGGACCCGCCCCCGACCCGCCGGGCCATCGGGCGATCACGGCAGCCGGGGCCGACGTGGTGACCAGGGCCATCGTCCGGGCGGTGCTGGCCGCCGCGACCACCCGCACGCCGGCCGGACAATGGCGGTCGTGGACGGACGTGGTCAGCAGGTGACTCGACGGCCGGCCAGCCTCTGGTTGATCGCCGGTCGGTGCTGCGCCGCACTGGGCTGGGTGCTCTGGGTGGTCCTCCAGTTCATCGAAAAAGATCCCTTTCCGCCTGAGATCTCCGAATCCCAGTATGGTCTGGGCGGTTTCGGTTGGGTGTTCACGGCATGGGCGATCGCGGTGGCGGCGGCGCCGCCGCTGCTGCAGCGGGCCGCGCCGGTTCCCGGCCCGGCCCGATGGCTGCAGTGGATCGGCTTCGCCGGTGCCGTCGTGATGGCCCTGGTCCGCACCGACGAGGGTGGGGGACCGATGTCCTGGCACGCCCGGACGCACATGGTGGGTGCGGTGGTCGCGCTGATCTTCCTGCCGCTGGGCATGCTGGCCGCGCTCCGGTTCGCCGACCGGCCCAACCGGCGGATCGCCGGCGTGCTCGCGGTGGGGGCGATCGCGGCAGGCCTGCTGCTGGTGGTGTCGGCCGCCGGAATCGACACGACCGGTTTGGGTGCGCCCGAGTCCTGGGCACTGTGGGAGGGCACGCTCATCGTCATCGACATGCTGCTGGTTGCCCTGTGCGCGGTGGCCGCCGGCCGAGTGACGACCCGGATGCCGGCCGTTCGGGTCGACGGTTAGCGTGGCACTGGCACCCGTCCGGCCGACCGAGGTTCAGGAGAGCGCATGACGCAAACCAGCAGCCCCGTCCAGGCCTCGGGCGCGCGGCGACGGCCGCACGTGGTCGTGCTGGGCGGCGGGTTCGGCGGGCTGACCGCGGTGAAGGCGCTGGCCAAGTCGGACGTGGACATCACGCTGGTCGACCGGCACACCTACAACGCGTTCCAGCCGCTGCTGTACCAGGTGGCGACCGCCGGGCTGAATCCAGGTGACGTGACGTTCTTCCTGCGGGCCACCCGGATGGGGCAGAAGAACGTCAGCTTCCGGCAGGCGGAGGTGGCCGGCGTCGATCCCGGTGCCGCGGTGATCACGTTCGCCGGTGGCGACCGGGTCCACTACGACTACCTGATCATCGCCACCGGCGCGACCACCAACTACTTCGGCACCAAGGGCGCCGAGGAGAACTCACTGGCCATCTACACCCGTGCGCAGGCCCTCCGGTTGCGGGACAAGATCTTCACCAACCTGGAGCACGCGGCCGCGGCGAAGACCGAGGAGGACCTGGCCATCGTCGTGGTGGGCGCCGGCCCGACCGGCGTGGAGATGGCCGGCGCACTGGCCGAGCTGCGCAACGACGCGATGGCCACCGTGTACCCGGAGCTGGATCCGCGGCGCACGCACATCGTGCTGGTGGAGATGGCGGACAAGGTCCTCGCCCCGTTCGCGCCTGGACTGCGCGAGTTCGCCGCCCGGGCGCTGCGAGAACGCGGCGTGGAGCTGCGACTGAACACCTCGGTCGCGCAGGTGCGGCCGGACGGTGTGCTGCTCGGCGGTGGTGAGTTCCTCAAGGCCGGGGTGGTGGTGTGGGCCACCGGCGTCACCGTGCCCAAGGTGGTCGGCGAGTGGGGGCTGCCACAGGGCCGGGGCGGCCGGATCACCGTCGACAGGGACCTGCGGGTCACCGGATTCCGGAACGTGTTCGCCGTCGGTGACGTGGCCCTGCTGCCCGATCCGCTGCCGCAGCTGGCTCAGCCGGCGTTGCAGGGCGGCCGGCACGCGGGCCGGCAGGTCGCCGCCCTGGTCGTCGGCCGGCCGACGCACCCGTTCCACTATCGCGACAAGGGCACCATGGCCACCGTCGGCCGGCGCGCGGCGCTCGCCGACATCCAGTTGATCAAGGGTCGGTCGATCCGGCTCACCGGCACGCCCGCATGGTTCACCTGGTTGTTCGTGCACATCGTGATGCTGCTGGGCAACCGCAACCGGCTGGCCACCTTCGTCAACCTGGCGACGAAGTACTTCGCCCCGTCCCGACGGACCAACCCGATCGTCGGTGACGTGCCGGTCTTCGAGCATCCCGGCCCTGGTTGATCCATCAACCACTTGCCCGCGCTGGGTATTCTCATAGGTATGACCTCGTCGCCGCGCTGGCTCAGTGAGTCGGAGCAGCGTGCCTGGCGGGCTTTGCAGCAGTTCGGCGCGCCGCTGGCGGCGGCGTTGAACCGGCAGCTGCTGGCCGACTCGGCGCTGTCCTCGGCCGACTACCAGGTCCTGGTCGTGCTGACCGAGACCGACGGCGGCATGCTGCGTGCCGGTGAGCTCGGCCGGGCCACCGGCTGGGAGAAGAGCCGGCTGTCGCACCACCTGCGCCGGATGGAGTCCCGGGGCCTGGTGCGCCGGCAGGAGTGCCTCACCGACGGCCGCGGCCTGCTAGTGGTGATCACCGAGCAGGGCCGGCAGGCCATCGCCGACGCCGCACCCGGCCACGTCGCCGCCGTCCGCGACCTGGTCATCGACGCGCTCACCCCGCAGCAGCTGCAGGTGCTGGCCGAGGCGGGGGAGGTCATCGGCGCCCGGCTCACCGCGGTGAACTGCCGCGCCGCCGAGTCGGACACCTTCGCCGACGCCGACCGTCGGCCGGGGTCGGGCACGGTGGACGAGGATCTGCCGACCGGCCATGACGGAGACTGTGATGTCTCAACCTCCAGTTGAGGGTGAGGGTCTGTCGACCGGTCCGGCCGAGACCTCCCGGACCAGGCAGGCGCTGGCCGCCGCGGCGGCGGCGCGGGACCGGGCCATCGGGCAGTTCGTCGGCGTGCTCGTCCCGGTGATCCGGGCGACCAGGCTGCCGCTGCTGGTCGTCACGCTGTTCCCGGTGGTGCCCGCGCTGCTGGTGACCACGATCGCGCTGGCCCGGCCCGGACCCGACGACTGGTTCTGGGTGCTGCTCGCGGTGCTGGGGCTGCTGCTGGCCGGGTGGCTGGCGATGCGCCGGCGCCAGCTGCTGGCCGTGGCCGCCGACCGGGCGGCCCTGACCGCCGCGTTGACCGGCCTGGTCACCGGACGCGAGTTGTGGACGCAGCTCGTCGACAACCTCACCGTCGGCCGGGTGGGCGCGGCGGTGGCCAGGCGGTCCCGGCCGCTGCGGGTGCTGAACGGGCTCTGGCGCGGGGTGCGGGCGGCCGGCGTGCTCGCCGAGTTCGCGGCCAGCGACGAGCTGGCGCCGCTCACGCCGATGCGGTTGCGCGGCATCTGGCTGCTGGTGCTGTCCTGCCTGCTGGCCGGGGCGGTGCTGAGCGTGGCAGTGCTGATCGCCGGCCTGGTGTACGTGCTCGGGGCCTGACCGTGGCCGCCGGTTCGGGCATGCGGCGGCCGGTCCGCTCGTCCGGCGCGCGGCGATGGCTACGGTGGGGATCGGTAGACCCGGAAAGACAGGGCCGGAAAGACAGGGATGGACATGATCGACGAGACGCAGCCTGGATATGACGTGACCGAGGGAGTCTCCGAACAACTGTCCGTCAGCGACACGTTGTCCGACGAACGGCTCGACGACTTCCTGGACGAGGGTTACAACCCGCCCGACCGCGAGCCGGGCGTGCAGGTGCCGACCGAGGCCGAGGAGGAACGCGGCCAGAGCCTGGCCGAACAGCTCGCCGCGGAGACGCCGGACGTCTGGGAACGGGACGAGAACAACCTGTTCGACGAGTCCGGTGACGAGGTCGGCGACGTGCGGTCGGGCCGGCTGGTGGCCGACGGATCCGATGCTTACGCGGACAGCCGCAACGACGTGCTGGCCGACGACGTCGGCATCGACGGGGCCGGCGCGAGCGCCGAGGAGGCCGCCGTGCACGTCATCGACGAGTTCGACCAGCGCTGACCCCGCCATGCCGCGGTGGTCGAGCCGGAGGGTGGTGGCTACCTGCT
Source organism: uncultured Actinomycetes bacterium (assembly GCA_964497705.1). Lineage (GTDB taxonomy): Bacteria > Actinomycetota > Actinomycetes > Mycobacteriales > Nakamurellaceae > Nakamurella. Next base: position 128,281 of record CAZCEH010000003.1, read on the forward strand.
CGCCGCCAGCCCGGAGGTAGTGAGGTCGACGATGGCCTCCGCGAGGCTGCGGATATCGGCATCGGTCTGTCCTTGCTCTTTCCGGTACCAGGCATCGACCGAGTTCAAGCTGCTCAACAGCACCCGGCCGGCCAGCGAGACGTCGACGTGACGCAGCGATCCGTCGTCGACTCCTTCTCCGATCACTCGCCGGAAGAGGCTTTCGTAGTCGCGCCGCAGATTGTTCAGTTGAACTAGGGCGTCCCGTTGCCGGGCCTTGAGCGCGGTCGATTCCTGGTCCCGCACTCCCTGGTGGACGACATGGTGATATTCGAGATCCTTCATCAGGTTCACCAGGTGCGCGATCGACATCAATTCGAGGCGTGCGCGACCGGTACCGGGCCCGTTGGCGTAGGGCTCGACCTGTTCACGGACCTGCTTCATACCGCGTTCGTAGACGGCGAGGAAGATGTCGAATTTCGTTCGGAAGTGGTAGTAGATCAGGCCCTTTGTCGCGCCGACCGCGCCGGCGATGTCGTCCACGGTCGTGTCGGCGAAGCCACGCCGCATGAACGCATCCGCTGCCGCATCGAGGATGCGCCCCTTGGCGTCGGGTGCTATGTCGGGGCTCGCGCTCATCAGTCCTCCATCGGCCTGGCTCGCCGCCATCATCGCATCGGGAGCGACACCGCCGAGGCCCCGCCGGTGACGAAGGGCGGCCCGATCCGTACACCGGCTTGAGGTTGCCCGTCTTCTCCGTGCAGCTTCTCTCACCACCTGCTCTGCGCCAGAACGTTGACAGCGTGCCCGATCGTCGTCATGATACTCAGTAGTATCCCTGATGAGAGGACATATGTGTGAGCATCAACTTCGACGGCAGGGTCGCCATCGTGACCGGGGCAGGCGCTGGCCTCGGCCGCTCCCACGCCCTGGCGCTGGCCCGGCGCGGCGCGCGAGTGGTGGTCAACGACATGAGTGGTGGCCAGGCGGGAGACGCCGCCGCTGCGGTGGTCGCGGAGATCGAGCGGGCCGGCGGGCAGGCATTGGCCAGCCGGTGTGACGTGACGGATGTCGATGCCGTCGGCAGGATGGTCGGCGAAGCCGTCGCCTACTGGGGGCGCATCGACATCCTGATCAACAACGCGGGGATCCTGCGGGACCGGACCTTCGCCAAAATGGTGCTGTCGGATTTCCGCCAGGTCCTCGACGTGCACCTGATGGGTTCGGTCAACTGCACCAGGGCGGCCTGGCCGCACATGGTCGAGCAGAACTACGGCCGCGTTCTCATGACGACCTCCGCGTCGGGGATCTACGGGAACTTCGGGCAGTCCAACTACGGCGCCGCGAAGTCGGCTCTCGTCGGCCTGATGAACGTCCTGGCGATCGAGGGTGCCAGGAAGGGCATCAGGGTCAATGCGCTCGCTCCGACGGCAGCCACGGCGATGACCGAGGCGCTGATCGACGCGCAGGCCACCGCGGTCCTCACCCCCGAATCGATCTCGCCGGGCGCGCTGTTCCTGGTGTCGGACGACGCCCCGACCAAGACCATCCTCGGAGCAGGCGGCGGCGTGTTCGCCGTTGCCCGGATGGAGGAATCGCCCGGGGTCTTCCTGCCCGCCGGCTGCCGGTCGCCGGAGGACATCGCCGAGCACTGGGCCGAGATCAGCGACATGTCGAACGCCCAGGTCACCGAATCCGCGTTCGACCAGACCGGCCGCTACGTCCAGATCGCCATCGATCACGCCGCGGCGGAGCGGGTCCGATGAGGGAGGCCGTCGTCGTCTCGACCGCCCGCACGCCGATCGGGAAGGCCTACCGCGGATCGTTCAACGACACCTCAGGCCAGCACCTGGCGGCACACGCCATCACCGGTGCCCTGGCCAAGGCCGGTGTCGACGGAGCCGAGGTGGAGGACGTCGTCCTGGGTTGCGCGATGCCGGAAGGCACCACCGGGTACACGGTCGCCCGCCAGGCGGCGCTGCGCGCCGGGTTGCCCGTCTCGGTGCCCGGGTTGACGGTCGACCGGCAATGCGCGTCCGGTCTGATGGCGATCGCCGTCGCGGCCAAGGAGATCATCGTCGACGGGTTGACGGTCGCCGTCGGCGGCGGGGTGGAATCCATTTCCCTCGTTCAGAACGAGCACAAGAACCGGTACCGCGAAGCCGATCCGTGGTTGGTCGCCAATCTGCCCGCAGCCTACGTATCGATGCTGGAGACCGCCGAGGTCGTCGCCGAGCGGTACGGGGTGAGCCGGGAGCAGCAGGACGAGTTGTCGTTGATCTCCCAGCAGCGCACGGCGGCCGCCCAAGCCAGGGGGATCTTCGCCGACGAGATCGTTCCGTTCACCGGCTCACGGCTGGTGACCGATCGGCAGACTGGCCAGACCCGTAGCGAGCAGTTCACTCTCGAGCTCGACGAAGGCAACCGGCCGTCCACCACGATGGCGGGGCTGGCCGGGCTGCGCACCGTCCTGACCGACGGCGCGGTGTCCGTTCGGGCCACCGTGACCGCGGGCAATGCGTCCCAACTGTCCGACGGCGCTTCGGCGACGGTGTTGATGGAGGCCGGCGAGGCATCCCGGCGCGGCCTTGACCCGCTGGGCGCCTACCGGGGAATCGCGGTCGCCGGGGTGGGCCCGGAGGAGATGGGCATCGGTCCGGTCGTCGCGGTTCCGAAACTGCTCGAACAGCACAACCTGACCGTCGAAGACATCGATCTGTGGGAACTGAACGAGGCGTTTGCCTCGCAGGCCGTGTATTGCCGCAACTTTCTCGAGATCGACCATCAGAAGGTCAATGTCAACGGCGGCGCGATCGCGATCGGCCACCCGTACGGCATGTCAGGTGCCCGGCTGACCGGTCACGCACTGCTGGAAGGCAGCCGCCGCAACGCCCGCTACGTGGTCATCACCATGTGCGTGGGTGGCGGCATGGGCGCTGCGGGGCTGTTCGAGGTGTTCTGACCGATCTCGCCGTACTGCTCGCCTCGAGCATCGCGAATTCCAGCGTTTGGGCCGCGCAGACTTTGCGTGCCCTGATCCTGCCGTGCGCGACGGCTCGGATCGCCGACGGCTCGGGTCACCTGGGCCGGTTCCGCCCGAATCCTGTTCCTCCTATGACAGAAGGAAATGTCCGATGAGCACCAAGTCAGCGCTGACCGCCGCAGCGGACGCATTCCACGCCCGTGCTACGAAAAAAGTCATGTTCCGGCTGATTCCGGTGATGTGCCTGGTCTACTTCATGTCTTACCTCGACCGCACCAACGCCGCCCTGGCCAAGACCAGCCTGCAGGCGGACGCGGGCATCAGCGCCGCGGCTTTCGGCTTCGGTGCTGGGCTGTTCTTCATCAGCTACGCGTTCCTCGAGATTCCCAGCAATCTGGCGATGTTCAAGGTCGGCCCCCGCCGGTGGATCGCTCGGATCGCCGTCACCTGGGGGGCACTGTCGGCAGCGATGATGTTCGTCCAAGGTGAGATGTCGTTCTACATTCTGCGGTTCCTGCTCGGCGCTGCCGAGGCCGGCCTGTATCCCGCCCTGATGTACATGGTCACCGTCTGGTTCTCCCAGAGGTACCGGGCCACCGCGATCGGCTTCATCTATCTGGCACCGACCGTCGCGCTGATCATCGGCGGCCCGATCGGTGGAGCGTTGATGGAACTCGACGGCCTGGGTGGGCTGCACGGCTGGCAGTGGATGTTCCTCATCGAGGGCCTCCTCACCGTCCTGATCGGCGTTGTCGTCTGGTTCAAGCTCCCCGAGAAGCCGGCGGACGCCAGCTGGCTGACCGAGGCCGAGGCGCAGATCCTGACCGCCCGAGCAATCGGCGGCACCCCGCACCACGAGTCGAAGCTCCGCGGCAACCTCAAGATCGCCTTCGGTCGCCCCTTCATCGTCCTCATCGGCCTGATCTACCTGTTCAACCAGATCACCAATGTCGGCATCGTGTTCAACGTTCCCTCGATCGTGCAGAGCCTGAACGTCAACGGGGCCTTCCTGATCGGTCTGGTTTCGGGAACGGTCGGCATCGGCGCGACGATCGGCGTTCTGGTCGTGCCGCGCATCTACCGCCGGTACAACCGGGAGGCGGCGTCCGTCGGCGTCCTGGCCGGCCTGACCGCACTGACGTCGATCATCTACACGATGACCGCCAACCCGGCCACGAAGATCATCCTCATCGGGGTGGCCATGATCTTCATCTTCGGCACCCTGCCAGTGTTCTGGTCCATCGCGATGGCACGGATGTCCGGGCTGATGGCCGCCGCCGGCCTCGCGTTCATCAACATGATCGGGCTGATCGGTGGCTTCATCGGGCCCTACCTGTTCGGGCTGGCCGAGTCCGCGACCGGCAACGCATCCGCCGGCATCTACGTCGTCATCGTGTCCTCACTCATCGGTGTCGCGCTCGCTCCGGTCTTGAACGCCGCCCTGCGCCGTGAGGATGCCGCCGCGGCCGCCCTCCGCGCCATCGAGAACCCCACCCGCACCGCCGACGGGATCGGAGACCGGTAACCGTGTCCGAACGAGCGAAGGACTCACCATGCATGGACTGATGCAGGACCGGCCGCTGACCCTGGTCTGCCTGATGGACGCCATCGAGGGGCGCTTCAGCGACAAAATGGTCACGACCCTCCAAGTGGGCTACGAGATGTCCAGTACGTACGGGCAGATCGCCAACCGCATCCGCGTGCTCGCCGGCGCGCTGGACGCCCTGGGAGTCCCACCGGAGGCCAACGTCGCCAGCTTCGGTTGGAACACCCAGCGCCATCTCGAGCTGTACCTGGCCGTACCCGGCAGTGGCCGGGTGTTGCACACCGTCAATCACCGGCTGTTCGGTGACGACATCGTCTACATCGTCAACGACGCCGCCGACGATGTGGTCTTCGTCGATCGATCGATCCTGGACACCGTCTGGCCGCTGCTCGACCGCTTCGAAACCGTCCGACACGTCGTGGTGATCGACGACGGCAGTCCTGCCACCATTCCCGACGACCCGCGTGTCCACGACTACGAGCAGCTGCTGGCCGCGAGCCGGCCGGTCGAACGGTTCGCTGTCCCTGACGAGCGCACGGCAGCCGTCCTGTGCTACACCTCGGGAACCACCGGACGACCGAAAGGTGTTCTCTACGACCACCGTTCCCTGATCTTGCACACGATGACCCTGCTCATGGTCGACACCTTCGGGATCGGCGAACAGGACACCCTGATGCCGATCGTTCCGATGTTCCACGCCAACGCCTGGGGGCTGCCCTACGCGGCGATGATGTCCGGCGCCAACCTCGTGATGCCCGGACCGCTCATGCAGCCGATGGAGCTGGTGACCGGCCTGGAGCGGTTCCGGGTCACCTTCTCCGCGGCCGTGACCACCGTGTGGCAGAGCATGCTGCCGTACCTGGCCGGCCGCGACCTGAGCCACCTCCGCAAGGTGGTCAGCGGGGGCGGCGCGTTGCCGGTCTCGCTGTCCACGGCATTCCGCGACCACGCTGGCATCCCGATCAGCAGTTCCTGGGGGATGACCGAAGCCAGCCCGCTGGTGTGCAGTGCGCGGATCCCAAGCACCGAAGCAATGCTCGATGATCACGATCGAATAGCCTTGCTTGCCCTGCCCGGACCCGCCGCGCCGTTGGTGAGTCTGCGCCTGATCCGGGAGGACGGATCGACTGCGCCACACGACGGAGCCTCGCCGGGCGAACTGCAGATCGCCGGGCCGACCATCGCAGGCGGCTACTACGGCAGCACGGACGGCTCCGCGGCATTCACCGCGGACGGCTGGCTCCGGACCGGTGACATCGCAACCATCGACCGGCGAGGATTCGTCAAGATCGTCGATCGAGTCAAGGACCTGGTGAAGTCCGGTGGTGAGTGGATCTCGTCCGTCGAACTGGCCGGCGCCATCGCCTCGCACCCCGACGTGCAGGACGCCGCGGTCGTCGCGGTCCCGCACGACAAGTGGGGTGAGCGTCCCGTGGCCTTCGTGGTGACGGCCGGGGGGTCGGACCTCACGATCGACGGTCTGCGCACCTACCTGCGCGCAGTGGTGGCCAGGTGGTGGATCCCGGACGTGATGGTGTTCGTCGACGAATTGCCCAAGACTCCGGTCGGCAAGATCGACAAGGCCGCGCTGCGCTCCCGCGTCCGGCCCATCTGAGCTGGTCAACCCCTCAGGATCGGGACAATCGGTGGGCCGGAGCACGGCCGGGGTGCGGACCGGTTTCGCGGTCGGCGCAAAGGCGTTGCACGGGTGCGGGTCGCGACGTAGGTTCGCGGTACACGAGGAAGGAGGTGGTCCAGAGTTGAGTATGTCTCGGACACGTGAGGTGGCTGGCCGCTAGGCCGCAACCGACCGAAAGGGACCCTCCAGTCCTCGTCGAGGAACTGCGGTCCAGCAATCTACGGACAGTCACCGACCCCCGGAGCCGCCGACCCTGTCCAGTCGGCCCCTCGCCAGTGGCGAGGGCCCAGGCCCGGGGGTTGTCCGTGTCCGGGGCCGGCAGAGCCGGCGCCCACCGACCGCGCGCTCACAGACCGCGTGCTCACAGACCGCGCGCTCACAGACCGCGCGCCTACAGACCGCGCTCGACCGGCATGATGCCGCGGTCGACCGCCTTCACCAGGGCCGCGTGGTCGGCCTCGGTCTGGTCCGCGTACAGCCGGGCGAACCGGGCCAGCGCCCGATCCAGCCTGTCCGACTTGCCGCAGTAACCGGCGATCATCGACGCCCCGGAGGTTCGGGCGTGCCCCTTGGCCAGCAGGTGCCCGACGATGCCGGCGTAGTCGGCCAGCGCCGACCCGTCGATCGAGTCCAGCGCGACCGTGCCCTTCATGTTCCGGAACTGGCGCACGTAGTACTGGCGGTCGCCGGCGGTCGCCCAGCCCAGCAGCGGGTCGCTGACCGTCTGCAAGGCCTGCTGGTACTCGACCACCCGCTGGCCCTGGTGCGCGTGCCAGGCCGAATCCCCGTGCACGTACTTGGCCAGCACGGACCGCCGCGCCTGCTTGAGCTGCAGGAACACCACGTCGTCCGAACTGCTGCCCTCCAGCAGCACCACGTAGGCCCGCAGCCCGACGCTGCCGACGCCGACGACCTTGTGCGCGATGTCGACGATCGTGTAGCCGCCCAGCGCCCGCCGCCAGTGCGGGGCGAGCGTGGTCAGATACCCGTCGAGTGCGGCCGACAGGATCCCATAATCCTCGTCGGTGACCCGGGTGATCAGCGGCGGCTCCTCGACGATCCGTCGTTGACCCTGCTGCTCGTGGGTGAACCGGGGCAGCGCGCGGTCGCTGGTCCGGTGCCGGGCGCGGGCCACCGCCCGGCGGATCTCCTGCCGCAACGATTCGTGGGAGGTGGTCCGGTGCAGGTGATCCACGTCGATCCGCTGGTACGACCGGGCGAGCAGGGACGTGTTGGCCAGTTCCCGGACCTCGGTGCGGTAGCCGGCAACGCACTGGACGGCGGCCGACTCGCAGTCGTCCTCGCTCGCCCCGTTCTGCCGGCCGGCCACCCAGATGCTGGCGACCAGGCGGCGCAGGTCCCATTCCCAGCCGCCCGGATGCGCCTCGTCGAAGTCGTTCAGGTCCATCACCAGGTCCCGCTCGGGGGAGGCGTAGAAGCCGAAGTTGCCCAGGTGCGAGTCGCCGCAGATGACCGGGGTGATGCCGGTGGAAGGTAGCCGGGCCACGTCCTCGGCCATCACGATCGCGGTACCGCGCAGGAAGCCGTACGGGCTGCCGATCATCCGGCCGACCCGGACCGGGATCAGCCAGTCCAACCGGCCCTCGTGCGACTCCATGATCAGCTGCACCGGGTCGGGCCGTCCGACCGGCGGTGCCCAGTCGGCGAGCGACTGCCGGGACACCTTGTCGCGCAGCGACTTGCCCATCCGGTATCGGTCTGCCCGGGCCGTCGGCCGTTGGGACAGGGAGTCGAACGACGTGCTGTCGGCGGAAGCCAGGACGACGTGTCCGCTGGGCTTGGTGCGACCGGTCACAGCCGGACCCTAGCGCCACGAGCCCGGCCGCGCCCATGCAGCAGCCGCCCGCCGACCGAGCCGCCGAAGGGCACATTCGCGGTGGCGACCGTGGCGGTCCGGTGCGGGCCCGGTGAGGTCGCCTGGCCAGCTAGTCGGTCACCGCCGGTGGAGCGGTACCGCGCCGCGGACGGTGTCGGTCGGTCACGGTTTGGTCACGGAGGGCACAGGTTTATCGTGGCGAACAACCGGGTACGCATGATCTAGCCCCTGGGTGACCGCGAACACACTCTGTGCGACCGCTGTGCGGGGGCCCTGTTCTTTGCGTGCCGATTGCTGCTCCAAACGGGTGAATTCCACCGATTCACACGATCGGTAGGTGAGCGCCTCACGGCATGTCATCGGACCCCGAGCCAGCAGCGGAAACGGGCCGCGTCCGAGTCGCGATCCGATCGTTACCAATCCGTTATGTCGGATTCGGCTCCCTGGACATCGTGCGTCTGGTCCGTATCGTCTGACAAGGCCGGTTTTTCAACCCGGCCAGCCATGTCAACAACCTCCGGGCCACGCGCCGAATGCTGTCCGTCCTGGCCGGAGACCGCGAGCGAGAAAGGCTAGGACAGCAGCGGGGAAACCATCTCCGGAGGCCCACCGGCTTCCTTGGGGTGAATCCGGGCCCACACATGTGGCGGCCGGACGGGCGATCCCCTGCACCCATTCGCGTGCGCCGCTGGGCGCCGTAGTGGGTCGCGCCCGAACCCGACAGCTCACCTCGCAGGCGCAGCTAGGGGAACCAACACATGACGCGTCGTACTGTCGCACGCCATCGCAAGCCCTCCAAGGCCCGCACCTTTGCCCTCCGGGGTGCCACCGTCGGCGTGGTCGCCGGCGCGGCCGCTCTCGGCCTGGGTGCCGGCACCGCCTCCGCCGCTCCCGACTCGACCTGGGACTCCGTCGCCCAGTGCGAGAGCAGCGGCAACTGGTCCATCAACACCGGCAACGGCTACTACGGCGGCCTGCAGTTCTCGCAGTCCACCTGGCAGGCCTACGGCGGCACCGCGTACGCCCCGCGCGCCGATCTGGCGAGCAAGGAGCAGCAGATCGCGGTGGCCGAGTCCACGCTGGCCGGCCAGGGCTGGGGCGCCTGGGCCTGCGCCTACGCCGGTGGCGGCGAGGGCTCCTCGCAGCGCTCGGTCAGCTCCTCCAGCTCGAGCTCGTCCTCGTCGCAGGACGACAGCGACTCCGGCTCGTCGGAGTCCTCGCGCAGCTCGAACCGCAGCTGGAGCGACGACGACGAGTCCTCGAGCAGCCGGTCCTCCCGGTACGACGACCAGTCGTCGTCCGACTGGTCCGACTCTTCGGACTCGTCCGACTCGTCTGATTGGTCGGACTCGTCCAGCTCGTCGGTGAGCTCGGGCAGCGCCGCCGACGGCACCTACACCGTGGCGTCCGGCGACACCCTGTACAAGATCGCCGCCGCCAACGGGGTCGCCGGTGGCTGGGAGGCCGTCTTCCAGGCCAACGCCGACATCATCCCGAACCCGGACCTGATCTACCCGGGCCAGGTCATCCGCATTCCGTGACCGTTGGGCCGGCCCGGCCGGCCACCGCTGGACCAACGGCGTTGAACCACAACGGTGTTGCCGCACCCCGGTAGCATCCGCACGTGGGGGGACGCCGGGTGGCCATCGGTGCGGCCGGGACGGCCGTCCTGCTGGCCGCCCTCGACGCGTACGTCGTCGTCGGCCTGCTGGTCGACATGGTCGTCGACCTCGGTGTGCCGGTGAACCGGCTGGAGCGGGCCACCCCGATCGTCACCGGATTCCTGCTCGGGTACGTGGCCGGGATGCCACTGCTCGGGCAGGCGTCCGACCGCTTCGGCCGCCGGCGGTTGTTGCAGCTGTCCCTGCTGGGGTTCGCCGCCGGCTCCGCGATCACCGCGGCGGCCGGCAGCATTCCCCTGCTGGTGACGGGACGTGTGGTGCAGGGCGTGGCCGGGGGCGCCCTGCTCCCCGTCACCATGGCCCTGGTGGCCGATCTGTGGCCGGAGCGGCAGCGCGCCACTGCGCTCGGCGCCGTCGGCGCCGCCCAGGAGATCGGCAGCGTCCTGGGCACCCTGTACGGCGTCGGCGTGGCCGCGCTGTTCAACTCCTGGCGGCTGGCCGAGAGCATCCAGCCGGAGAGCTGGCGCTGGGTCTTCTGGGTCAACCTGCCGCTGGCCGCCGTCGCGATGCTCCTGGTGCGGCTGACCGTGCCGCCGGCCGGCCGCGCGGCGCCGGTCGCCGGCGGCGTCGACCTGGTGGGCGGCGCCCTGCTGGCCCTTGGCCTGCTGGTGGTTGGCCTGTACAACCCGGACCCGAGCCACTCGGTCCTGCCCTCCTGGGGACTGCCGTGCCTGGCCGGCGCGATCGCCCTGGTCGTCGCCTTCGCCTGGTACGAACGGCGGGCGAGGGTGCGCCTGCTCGACCCGACCGGCGTGCGGATGGGCCCGTTCCTCACCGCCCTCGGCATCGGCGCGATCTCCGGAGCCGCGCTGATGGTGGCGCTGGTGGACGTGGAGCTGTTCGCCCGGACGCTGTTGCTGATGAGTTCGGCCGAGGCCGCGCAGGTGGTCGCGCGTTTTCTGGTAGCGCTGCCGGCCGGTGCGCTGGTCGGTGGCCTGCTCGCCGGCCGGCTCGGCGAGAAATGGATCGCCGCGGCCGGTTTGCTCGTGGCTACCGCCGGTTTCGGGCTGATGGGCCGGTGGACCGGCGAGATCCGCTCGGCCGTCTACGCGTTCGGCCTGCCGGCGCTGGACACCGACCTGGTAGTGGCCGGATTCGGTCTCGGGCTGGTGATCGCGCCGCTATCCTCGATCGTCCTGCGGGTGGTGCCGGGCCCGACACACGGGGTCGCCTCGGCCGCGGTGGTGGTGGCGCGGATGACCGGGATGCTCGTCGGGCTCGCCGCGCTGACCGCGTTCGGCCTCTACCGACTCGGCCGGCTCACCTCGCACCTGGTGCCGCCGCTGCCGTTCGGCATGACCGATGAGCAGTTCAACCAGCGGCTCGCCGACTACGGCCGGGCGCTGCAGGACGCCGTGACCACCGAGTACCAGGAGATCTTCCTGATCACCGCGGCGCTGTGCGCGGCCGGGGCCGCGCTGTCCCTGGTGCTGCCGGCTCGGTCGCGGGAGGTCTCCTGACGTCGGACCGGTCCGGTCGGTTCTCGCGCCGATCAGCCGGCCGGCAGCAGGACGGCGGCGCCGTTCACCCGGTCCGCGGCCAGATCTCGCAGGGCCCGGTCCGCGGCGTCGAACGGGTACGGGGTGGTGGTGACGGCCAGACGATGGCGGCCGGCCAGTTCGAGGAACTCCCGCCCGTCCTGCCGGGTGTTGGCGGTGACGCTGCGGACCTCGCGCTCGTAGAACAGCTCGTTCTCGTAGTTCAGCGCCGGCACGTCGGTCAGGTGGATGCCGGCGATGGCCAGCACACCGCCGCGGTCCAGTGCCCGCAGGGCTACCGGCACCAGGTCGCCGACCGGGGTGAAGTTGATGGCCGCGTCCAGCGGCTCGGGCGGCGCGTCGTAGGCGCCGCCGACCGACGCCGCCCCCAACTCCTCGGCCAGCTCCCGAGCGGCCGCGGACCGGGTCAGTACGTGCACCCGGGCGCCATAGGCGGAGATCGCCAGCTGGGCGGTCAGGTGCGCGCTGGCGCCGAATCCGTAGATGCCCAGCCGGCCGCCGGCGGCCAGCCCGCTGCGCCGCAACGCCCGGAAGCCGATGATCCCGGCGCACAGCAGCGGCGCGAGTTCGGCGTCGGAGTAGCCGTTCGGCAGGCGGTAGGCGAAATCCGCCGGGACAGTGGCGTACTCGGCGTAGCCGCCGTCGGCGTCCCACCCGGTGTACGAGGAGGCCGGGCACAGGTTCTCGGCCCCCCGCCGGCAGTAGCGGCAGCGCCCGCAGGTGCGCCGCAGCCAGGCGACGCCCACCCGGTCGCCGACCGCGTGCTCGACCGCGTCGGCACCACGGTCGACCACCTCGGCCACCACCTCGTGGCCGGGCACCACGCCGGCCCGGTGCACCGCCAGGTCGCCCTCGGTGACGTGCAGATCCGTCCGGCACACCCCGCAGGCCCGCACACGGACCAGCAACTCGTCGGCAGCGGGCACCGGGATCGCGATCCTGGACAGCTCGAGCGGCCGTCCGGCGACCGGTCCGGGGGCGACCACCCGCCAGGCGCGCATCGTGTCGGGGACTGTCGTCACCGTGCTCATCTCCTTACCAGCGTCTCCTGCCGTGCCCATCTTCCGCGCGGTTCCTAGGATGAGCCGGTGGACGTGTGGTTCTGGATCGCGATGTCGTGCCTGGTGCTGGTCATCCCCTTTCTGGCTATCCGGCAGGCGGCGGCCAGGAACCGGGTCGATCCGACGACGGTGAGCGTCGACGCGGCAACGGCGGCCCGGGTCCGCGAGTTGTACGCGCAGGGTGACGACGGCCGGCTGCAGGCCATCAAGGAGCTGCGGACCACCACCGGCCTGGATGCCGCGGACGCGGCGCGGGTCGCGGACAAGCTCGGCGCGCCCAAGCGGCGCTGAGACTCCGCTGACCCGCGGCATGCCCTCACGGTACGTCGGGCCCGGGTACCGTGACCGTCCATGCGCGTCTCCGTCTCCGCCGATGAGGACGTCGGCGTGGCACGTGCGGTGCTCGACGAACTCCGAGCCCGGGGCCACGAGGCCGTGCCGCACGGGGCACTGGCCGACGGTGAACGCCAGGACTGGGCGTGGGCGTCCGAGGCGGCGGCCCGGGACGTGGCCGAGGGCCGGGTGGACGCCGGGATCGTGTGCTGCTGGACCGGCACCGGCGCCAGCATCGCGGCGAACAAGGTGCCTGGGGTGCGGGCGGCGCTGTGCGGCGACGCGGCGACGGCGGCCGGGGCCCGCCGATGGAACGACGCCAACGTGCTGGCGCTGTCGCTGCGATCGACGTCGCGGGCGGTGCTCACGGAGATCCTGGACGCCTGGTTCGCGGCAGTCGCGTCGGACGACGCGGCCGATCGGGCCAACGTCGAGCACCTGGACGCGATCTGACGCGGTCCGTCGACCTGCCAGCCCGGTCGGCGATTGACGCGGCCGGCGGCAGGCTAGGGCGGTTCAGGCGGCCAGCGAGAACTGTCGTGCGGTGAACCCGGCCGCTCGGTCGTCGACGACGATCAATTCGTCGACGATGCGCGCCACCACATCTGGGTGCCGCACGATCGAGCGGTGTCCGGTCCGGTGCCGGATCCGCACCAGGTCCGCCGGCCCCGGGCACGGCCCGGCGGGCACCACCCGGTCCGCGTCGCCCCGGATGTCGACCCACCGGGTTGCCCCACCGTGGCCGTGGGCGGCCAGTTCGCGCAGGAAGGTCGAGCCCGGTCGCATCTGCCGGGCGCACGGGCCGGCCGCGAAGCGGGCGTAGGCGCAGCCCCGGTGCGGGGTGGCCAGGGTGACCGCGGTCAGCGTCTGGCCGGCGAGCCCGCGGGACTGCACCGCGTCCCGGACCACCAGGCCGCCCATGCTGTGCCCGATCAGGTGCACGCCGTTCGCCCCGCAGGCCGTCATGGTTCGGTGCGCCTGGTCCACCAGCCAGTCCGCGACGCGGTGGATATCCGCGCGAAACGTGTTGTACCGCAAGGCGATGACGTGATCGAAGCCGGCCTGGGCGAGCGCCGCGCGAAGCGGGTGCCACATGTGCTCGGTGCCGGCATACCCGTGCACCAGCAGCACCGGGCCGCGTCCCCGGGGACCGTCGGCGGCCGCCGAATCGGCTCGATGCCAGTAGCGGATGGACAGGCAGTCCGGGGTGTCGGCGGCGCCGGGCAGGCGCAGCCAGCGCGCCAGGCAGCCGGTCCGATGGGTGACCGCGGCCAGCCGTGCAGGGCTGGCAGTTGCGTGGAAATCATTGGGGCGCATGGACATCCGAGCCTCCTGGGTTGCCGATCCCCGGTTGCGCCGCACCGTGGTCCGGGGCGCCGCGCGGCCCGAGGGCTCGCGCGCCGGTCACCCGAATCCGGTCCGGTCGGCCCGGAGTACGCACCGGCGGTCCGAACGGTTCTCCGCGGGATGCGCCTGCCCGCGGTCAACCTCGTTCCGTCGTTGTGTGCATGACGCCTGAGCCGGATGGGAGTTGCCTCGGCTCGGCGGGGCCGCGATCGGCGGGGCCGCGATCGACGGGGTGGGCAAAGCCGACGGGGTGGGCGGAAGCGGCGGTTCGTGCCAGGCTGGTGCGGTGACCGTGCCCGTCGACGTCCCCGTGGGCCAAGCCCAGCTGCCCGGCGATCTGACGATCCCGGCGCAGGCCAGAGCGGTGGTGCTGTTCGCCCACGGCAGTGGCAGCAGCCGGCACAGCCCGCGTAACCAGTACGTCGCCGACGCCCTGGTCCGTGCGGGCGTGGCGACCCTGCTGATGGATCTGCTCACCGCCGACGAGGACCGGATCGACCGGCGCACTCGCGAGTTCCGCTTCGACATCCCGCTTCTCGGGCGCCGGTTGATCGGCGCGGTCGACTGGCTGGCCGCCGATCCGCGCACCGCCCACCTGCCGGTGGTCACCTTCGGCGCGAGCACCGGCGCGGCGGCCGCGCTGATCGCCGCTGCCGAACGGCCCGACCGGGTGCGCGGCGTCATCTCCCGCGGGGGTCGACCCGACCTGGCCGCGGATCACCTCGGGCGGGTCCGTGCGCCGGTGCTGCTGCTCGTCGGCGGCCGGGATCCGACGGTGCTCGAGCTGAACCGGGCCGCGGCGTCGCGACTGTCCGCTCCGGTCGACGTGGTGGTGGTGCCGGGCGCCACCCACCTGTTCGAGGAGCCGGGCACCCTTGACGCGGTGGTGGACCAGGCCGTGAACGCCCTGTCGCGGTGGCTGCCGGTGTGAATGAGCGGATCCGGTCAGCCGGCGGTGCGGGATCGGCTCACCGCGGCGTCAGGGCGATCGCGCGAGCTCCGGCCGCCCAGGCCAGATGCAGGTCGGTCGGGTCCGGGTTGCCGTCGGCGTCCAGGCCGATCCGGTTGAACGAGGCGAAGTTGGGGTTGTCCCGGGCCATCTCGGCATAGGCCCGGACCACCCCGGGTTCGTCCTTGATCACCTGGACGTCGGCCTGGAGCAGCCGGCCCCGCAGCCGGATGGTCACCGGCGAACCCGTGCGAAGGTTCCGGGCCCAGGCGAACGGTGTGCCGATCAGCAATGCCCCGTCCCGGCGGGTGTAGGCGACCGGCACGATGTAGCGGCGGCCGGACTTGCGGCCGACCACGTAGACCGTCACCAGCATCCGGCCCAGGGCGCGGCAGATCAGCGGGGTGCGCAACAACACCCGGATCAACCGGTTGACCGCGCCCTGGAACCGCAGGGTGCTGGCCCTGGGCGCGACGGATTCCGGCGGCTGTCCGGGGCGCTGAGGGTTCGTCATCGGCACATCTCCCATCCCGTCGCCGTCCATCCCGTTGCCGTCCCATTGCGTGACGGCGGTGTGCTGTGGCACCGGTCGGCCTCGGCTCGCACGTCCATCCTGCGCCGCGGTCGGTCGGGGCCGTCACCTTCACGACCCGCGGCGCGTCCAATACTTCGATGACGAATGCCGGGGACGGAAGGTCTCAGATGACCCACGCCGAATGGTCAGCACGCGCCTTCGAGAGCCACCGGGCCCACCTGCGCGGGGTCGCCTACCGGATGCTGGGGTCGACGGCCGAGGCCGACGACGCGGTCCAGGAGGCCTGGCTGCGGCTGGCCCGGTCGGACAGCGGCCAGGTGCGGGACCTGCGTGCGTGGCTGACCACTGTGGTCGCGCGCGTGGCGTTGGACATGCTGCGCGCCCGGGCCGCCCGGCGGGAAAGCCCGATGCCCGTCCATCTGCCCGATCCGGTCGTCGAGCCCGCCGACACCGCAAGCGGCATCACCGATCCGGCGGAGCACGCCGTGCAGGCCGACGCGGTCGGATTGGCGATGCTGATCGTCCTGGACACGTTGAGCCCGCCCGAGCGGCTGGCCTTCGTGCTGCACGACGTGTTCGGTGTTCCGTTCGACGAGATCGGCGGGATCATCGGCCGGTCGACGTCCGCGGCGAAGCAGTTGGCCAGCCGTGCCCGCCGCCGGGTCCGGCACAGTCCCTCGGTGCCCGGCACCAGCCCGGCCCGCCAGCGGGAGATCCTGAATGCCTTCCTGGCCGCGGCCCGCGACGGGGACTTCGACGGCCTGGTCGCGCTGCTCGACCTGGACGTGGTGCTGCACGCCGACGCCGGGCCACGGTCGTCGCAGTCGCAGACCGTCCGGGGAGCATCCGCGGTCGCGGGGCAGGCCCTGCGGTATGCCGGGCTGGCCACGTCGGCCTATCCGGTGACGGTCAACGGCATGCCCGGGCTGGTCGCGGCACCGGGCGGCCGGCCGTTCGCCCTGCTGTCGGTCGCGGTCCGGGACGGCCGGATCGTGGAGATCGACATCATCGCGGACACCGACCGTTTGCGGCGGCTGGGTCTTCCTGAGCCCGGACCGACCGGCGGGTGACCGTCGCCGTTGCCGGTCGGCATCAACGCGAGCGATCTGCGAGCCCGTCCTCGATCACCGATTGCACCACCCGGGACTGCACCCGGGCCAGCGCCGCCAACCGCTCCGGATGCGGCAGCGCGGTCAGCAGTCCGGTGGCGGCGTCGACCGCCCGATCCTGCTGGTCGGGTACCGGCGCCGCGGCCACCGGCTCGATGACGTCGGCCAGCGCAGAGGCCGGGCGGGCGAAGTGCGGGTTCGGCATCCAGCCGCCGCCGACGGATCCGGCGGCGGCGGGCGCGCTACCGGCCCCAGCCGGAGCGCCGCCGGCCGGCGCTGACGGCGCCGGAGCGCGCGGAGCGGGTGCGGGCACCGCGGGCGCAGACGCAGTGGTCCGCGAAAGCGCCGCCGGCTGTACGGCCCTGCCGGCATCGCGGGGGGCGGCCGGCGGGACGGCGTCGAACAGGCTCTCGGGTCGCAGGCCGAGAGCGTCGGCGAGCGACCGCATCGCCGGCGCGGACGGCATCCGGTAGCCCGTCTCGATCTGCGAGACATACGGGTAGGACAGCCCGGTCGCCTCGGCGAGATCCCGCCGGGACATGCCGAGCGCCTCGCGGGCTCGGCGCAGCCGGTCGCCGAACTCCTCGTTGCCGGTTTTGGCGGACTCGGCCATCAATGCTCCTTGCATAGCGTTGCTCTGAGCATTACGCTCTGAGTATCAGCATAGCGCAGATGCACATCCGATCAGCGCAGATTCCCGGCAGATTCTCGGAGGACACCGTGCACATCACCACCCACCTGGACCTGGACGTCGTCGCGCTCGAGGGCCACGACGAGCTCTCCCTGCTGGTCGAGTTGACCGCACCGGCGGCCGCGTCGGAACGACCCCGGGACCCGCGCACCCTGATCGTGGTGCTCGACCGGAGCGGCTCGATGCAGGGCGACCGGTTGACCGGCGCGAAGCGGGCGCTGACCGACCTGGTGGACCGGCTGGACCCGGACGACCGGTTCGGCCTGGTCACCTTCGACAACACGGTGCGCGTCGACATCCCGGTCGCGCCGCTGTCCGCCAAGGCGCAGGCCAAACAGCGGATCGGGGCCGTGCTGCCCGGCGGCGCGACCGACCTGTCCGCCGGCTACCTGCGCGGCCTGCAGGAAGCCCGGCGCGCGTCCGGCGCAGCCGGCGCGACCATCCTGCTGATCAGTGACGGTCACGCCAACGCCGGGGTGGTCGACCCGGCGCGGCTCGGAGCGGTGGCGGCGAAGGCGGCCGCGGACGGAATCACCACCAGCACGGTCGGTTTCGGCCTGGGCTACGACGAGCGCCTGCTGACGGCGATCGCCGCCGGTGGCAACGGCAACGAGCTGTTCGCCGAGCACGCCGACCAGGCGGTCGCCGCGATCTCCGGCGAGCTGGACGGGCTACTGGCGCAGACGGCGCAGGCCGCCTCGCTGCTGGTGCGGATGTCGCCGGCCTGCCGGGCGCTCAAGGTCGTCAACGAGCTGACCTCGACGGTCACGCCGGACGGCGTCCAGGTGGAGCTCGGCGCCTTCTACTCCGGCGAGGTCCGGCGGCTGGTCATCACCTTCGACGTGCCCGGCATCGCCGCGCTGGGCCTGGCCCGGATCGCCGACCTGGATTTCGGCTGGGTGGAGCTGCCCGGTCTGGTGCAGCACTCGGTGTCCGTGCCGGTGCACGTCAACGTCGTCCCCGGCGACCAGGCGGCGGGCCGGATCCCGGACGCCACGGTGCGCACCGAACTGGCGTTCCTGCGCACCCAGCAGGCGAAGCGTGCGGCGGCCGAACGGATGTCGGACGGTGACGCGGCCGGGGCGATCGCCGCGATGCGGGCCGCCGGGTCCATGCTGCGCACCGCCATGGCGGCCGCCCCGGCGGTCATGATGGCGGATCTGTCCGAGGACCTGGACGCGATCGACCGGCTGACCGCCGAGGCGGCCGGCGGCAACCTGTCCCGCGCGGCCAAGGCGTTGTCGGCCGACACCAGCAGCAAGTCGCGCCGGCGCGGGAGGGCGTGAGCCGGCGGGTGCTACCGCGCCGCGGTCCCCACCACCAGCGGCACGAGGGTGGGGATCCAGGTGGGCATGCGGCCGCGGTCGATGGCCACCACCGTCAGCGGTGACGCGGCCAGCGCCGATTCGAAGTCCCGGTTGGCCCGGCACCCGTCGGCCAGCCAGCGGTGCAGTGGGGTGAGAAGGTCCTGCACGACGCCCCGCACCCGGGCGCCGCGGACGTGCTCGTGGAACAGGAATCGACCGCCGGGCCGCAGCACCCGGTGCACCTCGACCAGTGCTCGGGCCGGATCGTCGACCGAGCAGAACACCAGCGACGCCGTCACCGTGTCGAAACTCGCGTCAGGGAAGGGCAGGTCGTGTACGTCACCGTCGACGACCGTGGCCGCGACCTTCGTCCGGTCGAGCGTGCCGCATAGTCGCGTTCGAAAGGCGGGATTGGGTTCCAGAAGAACCAGTTCCGTCAGGTCCGCCGGGTAGTGCGCAACGGAAAGGCCGCTGCCGGCGCCGATCTCGAGCACCCTACCGGCCGCGGCAGCGAGCTGGTCGCGTCGGACGGCGGCCTGCCCGTTCCGCTCGATCTGCTCCATGACGGTCGGGTACCACGCCGCGAACCACCGCCCGCTCCGCGTCACCGAGGTGGTGTCCATGCCTGCCTGCTCCGCACGCGCTGTGTCCATACCTGCATGCTCCGCATACGCGACGGCCGGCACATGGCCGATTCGGGCCAACCTCGGCCGGCCCGCAGACCTCGTAGCCTGGTGGCCGTGCTCCAGATCGGGGACCAGCTCGTCCGAAGCGCCACCGTCGGGGGCGATGCGGTGGCGTACTCCGTCGTCGGCGACGGACCCCCCGTCCTCGTCGGCGGCTGGTGGTGCAGCCACCTGCGGCTGAATTGGCAGGACCCGCTGTTCCGCGAGTTCTTCTCCCGGCTCGCCGCCCGGCACGCGGTCGTCCGCTACGACCGACCCGGCACCGGCGCATCCGGCCCCGAGGGTTCGATCCCGCCGACTCTCGACCGGGAGGTGGAGGTGCTGGCCGGCGTCGTCGACGCCCTGGGCCTCGACCGCGTGGCTGTGATCGGCGCCTCCTCCGGGGCGGCGATCGCGGCCGCCTACGCGGCGACCCGGCCGCACCGGGTGACCCGGCTGGTGCTGTACGGCGGGTTCGCCCGCGGCGCCGACATCGCCCCGGCGCCGGCCCGGACCGCCATGCTCGACATCATCGCCGCCCACTGGGGTCTCGGATCGCGCCTGCTGGCCGACGTGTTCGTGCCGGGGGCCAGCGGCCGGGAACGCGACGCCTTCGCCCGGCTACAGCGTCAATCCGCCACCCCCGAACAGGCGGCGCGGTCCCTCGCGGCGAGCTATGCGGTGGACGCGACCGACGCGCTGGCCCGAGTGCGGACACCCACCACGGTGATCCACCGCCGCGACGACCGGGCGGTGCCCTTCGCGCTCGGCGCGGACGTCGCCCGGCGGATCAAGGGTGCGGTCTTCGTCGCGCTCGACGGTGTCGACCACTTCCCGTGGCGAGGTGACGCCGCCGCGGTCGCCGACGCGGTGCTGCGCGGCCTCGGGCACTACGTGCCGGCTCGGCCCGGCCTGCCCGGTCCGGAGTCGATCACCGAACGGGAGCGGCAGATCCTGGCGCTGGTGGCCGCCGGGCTGACCGACGCACAGATCGCGGAGCGGTTGACGGTCAGCCGGCACACCGTGCACCGGCACATCGCCAACGCCCGGGCCAAGCTGGGGGTGCGGTCCCGGGCCGCGGCCGCCGCGACGCTGGCCGGTCGGAACGTTCCGGGTTGAGTCGTCGCCGGCGCTATCCCACCGGCCCGGCGGAGGAACCCACCAGGCCGTACTGCATCGCGGCCATCGCCGCCGCGGCACGGTTCGTGACGCCGAGCTTGGTGTAGGCGCGCTCGACGTGGTTGCCCACGGTTTTCGGGCTGATGCCGAGCTGCTTGGCGATCGACTTGTTCGGCAGCCCCTGGGCGAGCAGCCCGAGCACCTCGATCTCGCGCGCGGTCAGGCCCTTCGGTCCTTCCGGGCGGCCCCGGATCGTGCGATGGCCGACCACGCCGAGCACCGCGTCGACCGAAAGCGGATCCAGCCGTCCGGCCACAGCCTGTGCCTGAAGCTGCTGGCGCGCAGCGGTTTCGGTGAGCGCTTCGCGGTAGGGGCGAGGTTGGATCATCGCGTGGTAGGCGTCGGCGACGGCCAGCAGCCGCGCCTGCGCCGAGAGCATGGCCGCGCCGACACCGCGGTGGTAGCCCGATCCGTCCATCCGCTCATGATGGGTGGCGGCCAGGACGCCGATCCGCCGGAGCGCCGATGGGCGGTCGAAGATCCGGCCGACGTAGTACACGTGCAACCGCATGCGCTCGCGCAGTCCGGAGGGCAACCGGCCGGGCCGAGCCCATACCGTCGCGTCAACGCCGAAACGACCGACGTCGTGGACGAGCGCCGCGCGGTACGCGAGCCGGGCCTGCTCCGCCGGCATGTGCAGCTGCTCGGCCGCTGCCGCGACCAGATCGGCGGTGCCCTGGGCATGACCGACGAAGAACGGGCAGCGCAGGTCGCAGAAGTCGCCGATCGCCGCGAGCGCGGAATCGAGCTCGTCGTCGGTCAGCGGAGCACGCTCGATCGGTTCGGCGGCGACGACCTCCTCGACGGTGTCGACGTCGATGCCGTCGAACAACGACTCGGGGTCCGTCGTCGCGACCTTCGCGATCTCGGGGTCGAAGTGGGTGCCGCTCCTGGACCTGACCGCGTCCGCGGCCGCGTCGACGCCCGCGGTGCGTTCCATCAGCTCGCAGAGTTCGGCGACGTGCGCGATCCTGGCCGCCAGTGACAGGTCGGTGCCGGACAGGGTGTCGGGGACGCCACGTCCGTCCCACCGTGCATAGGCCTGCTCGATGCCCGTCCGCACCTCGGCGTCCAGTCCGAGCCGGTCGGCGAAAGCGCCGGCCGCCGAACAGTGCATGGCCATCTGTTCGACGAACGTGCGGCCGCCGGTGGCCATGAAGGACGCCGACTGGATGGCGCGGTCGACCGGTGAGCCGCCGGAACCCGCGCGCCGCAGCATGAACAGCATGGCGGGGAGTCCGGCCAGATCCACCCGGACGGCGTTGGCCCGGAAATCGATGTCGTCGCCGAAGACCTTGGCCGCCTCGTTGCCGTAGGTCGTGCAACCCACATAGGTCAGCAGGTTGACGTCGTAGAGCGTGGCCAGCTGCGGGGTGTCCAGACCCAGCCGCTCGCCCAGCCGCATCCCGATCCGCGCCGAGCGCAGCATGTGCTCCGAGGGCTGCCCGAAGCCCAGGTCGGTCAACAGGGACATCGCCACCAGCAGATCCGAGAGCCGGACGCCCGAGTCGGCCATGGCGCGATGGTAGCCCCGGCCGCTGGGGGGCGAATGCCTCATGATGAGCGTCCCGCCCGTCCATAACCTTTCGAAATGACGGCGACGAATCGCTCGTCGGCCGATCCAGCGGACGGGAGACAGGCCAATGCACAGGTACATCATCGAACGAACGGTCCCGGGCGCCGGCCAGATGGACGCGGCCGCTCTCGCCGGCCTCGCCGAGGCGTCGAACAAGGTGCTGCGCGACATGGGCACCGACATCCAGTGGGTGCACAGCTACGTCACCGACGACGGCATCACCTGCGTCTACCTGGCCGAGAACGAGGAGCTGATCCGCGAACACGGGCGCTGCGGCGGGTTCGCGGTGGATTCGGTCTCCGAGGTCCGCACGATCATCGATCCGACCACCGCGACGCCGTCGTCGTGAACCGCGCCGGGGCCGGCGTTCGATTCGGGGCTGGCGGTGGACGGCGACAAGGTCTTGACTGGGTTCGTCCGGTTTGGGACTGAATGCGCCGATCGGCCGGTGACGAGGAGGTCAGATGTTCGCTCAGATCATCCGTGGCAAGGTGTCCGACCCATCGGCGGTCGGACCGCTGGTCGACCGGTGGAACACCGAGCTCGCGCCGAAGGCGGCAGGTTGGCTCGGCTCCACGGGCGGGATCTCCGACGACGGCGAGCTCTTCGTGCTGGTCCGGTTCGACTCCGAGGAAGCCGCCGGGGCCAACAGCGACCGGCCGGAGCAGGGTCGGTGGTGGGCCGAGATGGAGAAGCTGCTCGACGGCCCGGTGACCTTCCAGGACAGCAACGATGTGCGGGTCCAGACGTATGGTGATCCCGATTCGGCCGGCTTCGTGCAGGTGATGACGGGTCAGACCAGTGATCCGGCGCGGGCCCGGGAACTGATGGATCAGGACCGTCCCGACATGAGCGGCTTTCGTCCCGACATCCTCGGCAGCGTCGTGGTCGGCCACCAGGACGGGAAGTGGACCATGGTCGTCTATTTCACCTCGGAAGCCGCCGCGCGGGAGGGCGAACGCAAGGAGCCGCCACCGGAACTGCAAGAACAGATGCGCAAGACGATGGAGGAAATGGCCGCCCTGGCGGTGGGCGAGCCCCAGTTCCTGGATCTGCGGCGGCCCTTCCTGGATTCGCCGCGCTGAGCCGGGATCACCGGGTCGAGCCGGTTGTCGCGTCGAGGGTCGCCTGCACCGGCGGGACGGCCGCAGGCAGGACGTCATCCAGATAGCCGCGCACCGCCGCGCAGTCCGGGCCGCCGATCGCGGCGACGTAGCCGTCCGGCCGCACCAGCACACAGGCCGGCGACCGTCCGGCCGGCCAGCGGACGACGTCGACCTGCTCGTGACGCGTCGGCACCCCGCCCGGGGGCTCCCCGGCGACCAGCAGCACATGCCGACCGCCGCGCAGCACCGCGGACAGGGGCCGGTCGCCGTTGGCGGTGCCGACGACGATGTCCGGCATCCGGGCGCCGGGCCGGGGGAGTCCGCGGATCCGGCCGGGCCGGGTCAGCGGACCGCCCGGATAGCCGACGAGCGTCTGCGCCATCCGGCCGGCAGTGCGGCGTTGCACGGCCGGCAGCCGCAGCACGGGCAGCGCGGCGTCCCGCATCGTCCGCAACGGTGAGCGGGACCGGGTGCCGAACGCGACGAAACCCTCGGTGAAGCCGAGCATGTCGGCCGCGGCCGGGGCCCGTTCGGCGCCGTAGCTGGCCAGCAACGTGTCCGGCGCCCGCCCGGTCAGCACCAGGGCCAGCTTCCAGGCCAGGTTGGCCGCGTCCATGATCCCGGTGTTCATGCCCTGGCCACCCGCCGGCGAGTGGATGTGCACGGCATCGCCGGCCAGCAGTACCCGGCCGCGGCGATACGTCGAGGTGCGGCGGAGCTGGCAGCGGAAGGTCGTCAACGTCTCGGGATCGTGGACGCGCATGGTGCCCGGACCTCGTTCGTCGACCAGCGCCTGGATCTCGTCCAGGGTGGGCGCCGCGCCGGACCGGTCGCCGGGGGTGGGCAGGGAGACCCGCCACAGGTCGGGTGTGATCGGCACGCAGGCCATCGGCAGGCCGTCCGGCCGGGTGAACACGTGCACCTCGGTCGGCGTGCCCGGCCAGTCCAGCCGGGTGTCCGCGAGCAGCCAGTCCCACGGGTAGGGCTGTCCGGTGAACGGGACACCGAGTAGGTGCCGGACCCGGCTGTGCGCGCCGTCGCAGCCGACGACGTAGCCCGCCCGGATCCGCTGCTCGCGCCCGGCCCGATCCCGGACCCGGGCGTCGACGGCATCCCGGTCCGCGGCGAGATCGACCAGTTCGACGCCGATCTCGACGACACCGCCCAGTTCGGCAACCCGGGATCGGAGCAGGGCTTCGGTGCGCTGCTGAGGCAGGTGCAGGACGAACCGGTAGGCCGATCCGCTGTGTGCCATGTCGACGCCCAGCAGCTGCCGGCTTCCCGTGTACAGCCGGATGCCGCGCACCCGGTGACCCTCGTCCAGGAAGCGATCGACGATACCCATCATGTCCAGCGTTTCCAGCGTGCGCGGGACGATGCCGATCGCCCGGCTCAGCCGCGGCAGTCCGGGGTCCTTGTCGATCAGGCGGGTGCGGATGCCGCGGGCGAGCAGCTGCGCGGCCAGCGTCAGGCCGGTCGGTCCGGCGCCGACGACGAGCACGTCGCAGTCGAGGCCGGGAACGTCGATGGTCATGCCGCTCACCCTGCCCGCGGCGGATCGAGCCGGTCATCCGAAGAACTACCTAGCCGCTACGTATCTCGTGGAACCAGGCCCTGTTCGTGCGCCCAGGCGGTGAGCTGGCCGCGGCTGCGGAAGCCGAGCTTGGTCAGCACATGGTCGACGTGGACGTCGACCGTCCGGACGGACACGAACAAGCGGCCCGCGACGTCACGGTTGCTCAACCCGCCGGCCACCAGCCGGGCGACCTCCGTCTCCCGCGGCGTGAGTGCGGGACCTACGGTGCGCCAAGGTGTTTCGACCTCCTCACGCAGGGCTTCGGCCACCGCATCGGGAACCGTCAAGCGCCGTCCGGCCGTGCGCAGGCCGGCCGCGGCCGCACCCGCCGGGGCGCGGACCGCCGCCAGGTTCCGGTCGACGAATTCCTGCAACGGCAACGGCGGCACCACCTGGTTGACGTCGGCGAACTCGTCCAGCACACCGGCCAGGCGCAGGGCCAGCCGGGGACGATGGGTGGCCACCGCCAGGTTGACCAACGCGCCGATCCCGACGGCGATACCGAACCGGTCCCCGCTGGCGACGACGACCGGGACGCCCTCGCGCAATGCCGCGCGGGCGCCCGGCACGTCGCCCGCCGTGATCCGGGCGAGGCCCAGCAGCTGCAGTGCGCGGGCGCGCAACGTGGCCAGCCCGAGCGTCTCGCTCTGCGCGGCGCACCGGGCGAAACCGGCGCAGGCCGCCTCGGCGTCCCCGGTGAACAGCGGGGCGAGGCCGCTGAACAGCAGGGCGCCGGCCACGCCCACGTCGTCACCGACCTGGGTCAGCGCCACCACCGCCCGCGCGATGTCCCGCCCACCCTGCTCGATGCCGACGCTGCCGAGCGCGGTCCGGCCCCGATTCATCAGTGCGGTTCCCTCGCCGGCGCGGTCACCGATCTCGCGCGCCAGGTCGAGGCTCTCGTTCAGCAGGGCCAGGGAGACGTCGAGGTCACCCTGGTCCAGGGCCAGCCAGCCGGCCCCGTTGAGCCCGGCGACCCGTTCCCGGCTCGCACCGGGACAGCGGGCCAGCAGGTCGTGCAGCCGGCGCCGCCCCTCGCCGAAGTGGCCGCGGATCGACCAGTAGGTGGTGAGCCGGGCGGCCAGCTGCAGGGCCCGTCGCGGATCCCGATCCTGCAGCAGGTCCAGGGCGGCGCGCAGGTTGTCGTGGTCCAGGTCCAGCCGGGCGAGGAACTCGTTGTCCGGCCACACCGGCGGCCGGTGCAGACGCCCGGCCAGCTCAGCGAACCGCTCCGCGTGGGCGGCGCGAACGGCCGCCGCCTCGGGCAGCTCGGACAGGTGCTCCACGGCGAACTCGCGGACCGTCTCCAGCATGGTGAACCGCGGGCTCGACGACCGGGTCGAGCGCCCCAGCAGGCTCTGGTCGAGCAGCTCCTGCACCGTGTCCAACAGCGGCTCGCCGAGTTCGACCGAGCCGTCGCACACCGCCGCCAGGTCGTCCAGCTCGGCCCCGCCGCGAAAGACGGCGAACAGCGCGAACAGTCGGCGAGCTCCGGCGCCGAGCAGCTCATAGCTCCAGGCGATGGTGCTGCGCAGTGCCCGCTGCCGGTCCGGCAGGTCCCGGCCGCCGCCGGTCAGCAGCCCGAGCGAGCCGTCGAGGTGCTCGAGCAACGCCGCCGGCGGCAGCAGCTTGACCCGGGTGGCCGCCAGTTCGATCGCCAGCGGCAGCCCGTCCAGCCGACGCGCGATGCCGGCGACCGCGATCGCGTCCGGGCCCTCTGCGGTGAAACCCGGAATCACCGCCCGGGCCCGGGCGAGGAACAGCGCCGTCGACTCGCACGCCTCCAGCTCGGCCGGCGTGACCGAGCAGTCCGGGACCGGCATCGGGGGCACCGGGAACTCCTGCTCGCCGGTCAGGTGCAACGGCGCCCGGCTGGTCACCACGATGCGGCTGTCGGTTCCCGTCGCCAGCAGGTCGGCGACGACGGTTGCGCCGCTGCGCACCTGTTCGACATTGTCCAGGACAAGCAGCACGGTGCGGTCGGCCAGGTAGCCGGCGAGGTGCTCGACCAGCGGGACCCCTCGGGAGTCCTGCAGCCCGAGGCTTCGCGCGATCGCGGACGGCACCAGCGCCGGATCGCGGATCGCGGCGAGCGCGACGAAGTGGGTGCCGTCCGGGAAGTCGGCGTCCGCCCGGGCGGCCAGTTCGATGGCCAACCGGGTCTTGCCGCTGCCACCCGGCCCGGTCAGGGTGAGCAGTCCGCGCCGGCGGAGCAACTGCAGAGCCCGGGCCAGCAGGTCCTGCCGCCCGATGAAGCTGCTGAGCGGACGCGGCAGCGGGCTCGTCACCCGGTCAGTGTGACACCGCCGTTCATGGACGTCGGCGGACCGGCGCCGTTGATCGGCCGGAGCACCGCGACCGGGATCGTCCGTCCGGCCTTGCCGGCGTACTTGGCCACCTCGGGCGCCGCCGCCAGGATGACCTGGCGCCACACCGTGTCCCGTTCCCGGCCTGTCACCTCGTGCGGCTGCACGGTCAGGCGCCTCGCCCTCACCTGCACCTCGGCGGTCGGTGCGACCCGCAGGTTCTCGAACCAGTCGGGATCGCGCGGCGCTCCCGAACCCGTGCCCCAGACGAGGAAGCCGTCTGGTGTGTCGAGATAGCGCACACAGGTCGACCGCGGCACGCCAGTTCGCCGACCGGGCGTCGTGACGACCAGAACGGTGACGTCGTGACTGCCGCTGGCCAGCCGGCCGTTCAGCGTGCGGTACAGCCACACCCCGAAGCGGTTGCCGGCGCGGGTGAGTGTCCTGTTCGACGCCATCGAATCCTCCGACCGTCAAGCTCGGCCAGCACCGGAACACCAGCAGACTCGCGCGTCGGTGGTCGCCGGTCAACGAGGCTGGCCCCCATCCCGACCCCGCGGCTGGCCTCGTCGGCGCCGGCCGGTGGCGGTCGGTCCGTCCTTGCGCACATGCCGCCGTTCGCAGCAGACCGAGCCCGGTGTTCACGGGCGGCGGCCCAACACTGCTGAGTGAACCGGAATGGTGCATAGGCGGCTCCTGAAGCGTCGCCACGGTTCACTGGTCTATGGAAGCCGAGCGTCGACAAGGTCATCGATCAGTCGGAAGTCGGCGAGGTTCAGTGTCAGCAGGGGAACCTTCTCGACCACCGCAGTTGCCGCGATCGCCAGGTCGAGTTGGCGTCGGCGGGGCCGCCCGCCGCGGTGCGCGACGGTCGCTGCGAGTCGACCCCAGGCTCGTGCGACCTCGACCGAGACCGGCAGCGGATCGAATGTTGCCTCGACGACGGCCAGTCGGTCGATACGACGGGCCCGTTCGTCGTCGTCACGAGCCAGCAGCGCACCGAAGTGCAACTCGGTGATGGTGACGACACTGATCGCGGCCTCGACATTGTGCGGCGCGGAGTCAGCGATGAGGACCGACGTGTCGAGCAGTGCCCTCATGAGTCATACGGGTCAACGACGGACGCATCCAGCCCACCAAGGTCGTGATCGAGTCCACGAGGAGCAGGTCCAAGCCAGATCCGTTCGAGCGCCGGTCCGCTCACCCAACGGTGCCTTCGGACAGGGGACAGCTCGGCAACCGGACGGCCGGCAACGGTGACCGTGAGCGTCTCGCCCGCCTCGACACGGCGCAGCACCTCACTCACCTGATTGCGGAGCTCCTTCTGTGGGATCGTGGTCACCGGCCCATGGTAGCAGTTTTGCTACCGGGAACCTGTGCAGGACCGGCCACCCTTGCCCCTGCGAACCTGCGTATGGCTCAAATCGAGGGGAGGGCGACCCCACCGATCGGGTGAACCAGGCGGAACCGCGTGACGCCGGACCCGGACGCCCGTCTCCTCGGTGGAGCACCGACCGCGGTCCGGCCGGCTCCGTCGGACGGTTCGCACTCGGGAGTGATGACATGCGCATTCTGATCGCCGAGCGGCTGTGCCCGGCCTGCGGGTCGCGGGACTTGCTCGACTCCCTCTACGGGCCGGGCGCCGAACCCGTCGACGCGGGGTGGCCGGCGTTCGACAACCACGGCCGCGGAGTCGCTGACCGCCGGTACCGGTGTCTGGCGTGCGGGTGCGGGTTCGACCTGGAGCCCCAGCTCATCCGGTGAGCCCGTCGAGGACCTGATCGCCCCGCGTCCTCGCCGCTCGGCGTGGGTTATCGTGCGATGCTCACCCGGCCGACACACCAGGGGAGAAGCGCCGACGTGGCTGGGGCTCGACGACCGGCAGATCGCACGCTGGCGGCTGGCCTCGCAGCGCCTGGTCGGCGGCCGGACCGGCGCCCCCGGTGATGTGGTGCGCGGTCTGCTCGGCGTGCAGGCGGAGAACTTCGCGCAGGCCGGCTGGGCGGTCGCAGTGCGCGGCGCGCCCATCACTTGGACGCAGTTCACGGCCGCCTTCGACGCCGGCGACCTGCTGCGCACTCACGTCCTGCGCACCACATGGCATTTCGTCGATCCGGACGACCTGGTCTGGTTGCTCGAGCTCACCGGTCCGGCACTGCGCCGGCTCTACGTCCAGAGCCAACGCGCCTACGGCATCGACGACCGCACGCTGGACGCGGCGATCACGACCATCGCGGACGGCATCGCCGCCGACGGGCCGCAGACCCGGGAACAGCTGCGTGCCAGGCTGCACGACGCCGGCCTCCCGGCGGCCGGACCGGCGCTGACCACCATCACCTCGAGCGCCGAGGTCATGGCGTTGGTCTGCAGCGGACCGCTGGTCGGCGGCGAGCAGACGCATGCGCTGGTGCGCGACCGAGCACCGCGAGCCCGGCGACTGGACCGTGACGACGCGCTGGCCGAGATCGCGCTGCGCTACTTCACCGGCCATGGACCGGCCACCGAGAAGGACCTGGCCTACTGGGCCAGTCTCCCGATCAGCGACGTGCGGAAGGGGCTGTCCGCGGTCGCCGACCGGCTCGCCCGGTTCGAGCACGAGGGACGCGTCTTCTGGCATGCCGCCGAGTCCGAACCCCCGCCGGCCGGAACGGGGTCGGCCCACCTGCTGCAGATCCTCGACGAGATGTACCGCGGCTACCAGGACTCCCGCTGGACGCTCGACGCGGCTGGCCTGGTGGGCCGTGAGCGGGAGTCCTCGATCGGCATCGCCCTGCTGGACGGGCAGATCGCCGCATCCTGGAGGCGGCGGGTCACCCCGCGGGAGGTTGCCTTCACCCTCACGCCGTACCGCGCCGTGGGGGCCCGTCAGCGAGCCGCACTCGACGACGTCGCGGCCCGGTACGGGCAGTTCCTCGGCAGGGCCGGCCGGGTCACCATCGGCGACTGACGCGCCTCACGCCACCGCCGATCCCGGGACCGCTCGACAGCGGTTGCAGCAGCTCGGTTTCGCCGGTGCGCCCGTTACGGGATGCTCCGCAGCGCCTTCTCCAGGTTCCCCCGGCCCTTGACGTAGGCCGACTTGTCGTCATGCCCGCCGCGGATGATCTCCTCGTGCCCCATGGTGGTGGGATCGATCAGGTCCAGCGCGTAGAGCTTCTGCAGGTCCGGGATGTACTGCGCGAGCGCGGCCTTGCGGCTGAGCCGGTCCGCCCGCGGCACCTTGGCGGCGACCAAGCTGTCCTGCCATTCGGCGATCGCCGACTTGAAGGAGTCGGCGAAGATCGGGCCGTACATGTTGCCGTACTTGCCGTTCTTGCGGGCGAAGACCCGGACCGGTGGTCGTCCGGCGAGGTAGGCCTTCTGGTCGGTGTGCGCCGGATCGGTCAGGTAGGTCATGTCCTCGCCCAGCCGCTGGGTGATCACCGCCCGGCACGACTCGGCGTCGAACAGCACGATCCCGGCCAGGTGGGCCGGCGGCGTCTTGGAGGTCAGGACGTCGCGGACGGCCCGCCCGCCGCCGCTGTGCCCGGCCACGATCAGCCGCGGGCTGGCCGGGGGAGCAGCCAGTTCCTTGGGGTAGTCCTTGCTGGTCTTGGTCAGCACGTCGTTGACGTATGTCGTCGCATCGGACATGTCGCCGAACTGTGACTGCTCGCCGCCCTGCGGCAGGATGCCGATCATCCGCCGGTGGCCGCTGCTGTCGATCTGCTGCTCGATCTGGTCGAGGGCGACGTCGCGCACGGTGTCATCCGAGGTCGGCCCGGGCCGCTTCGGATTCTTCGGGTCGGGGTAGCTGCGCTGCCGCCAGCCGGCGTACTGCCCGCGCGAGTACTCGGTATGCCCGTGGAAGTACAGGAATACCTCGACCGGCTCCTTGCTCTTGGCGTCGAAACCGGCCGGTACCAGCACGATCGCCCGGTGGTCGGCGGCTTCGGTGGTGTGCGCGCTGTCGGCGCCCCGATACGTGCCCGACGTCCCACCGGGCAGGCCGGACACCGCCAGGCGACGGATGCCGCCGACCGATTTGGCGGTGGCGTCGTTCCACGCCGGCCCCTTGGTCGAGGCGTCGGGCCAGCCGGGTTGGCGTTGCAACGCAAGACCGATCGCCCGGTTGCCGGCCGCACCGTACGCCGAGATCATCCGCTGCACCGCCGGATCTGCCCGGACGGGCACGCTGCGCGGCGACCCGGCGTCCTTCCGACGCGTCGGTGCGGGATGGTGCCGATCGGCCGAGCCCGGCCGTGCGTCACCGTGGATCCTCACGCGCCGCCTCCTGTTCCGGGCTCCACCGTCATTGTCGGCCGACGGTCGGTTCCCGACAATCGAGGTGCGCTTTCCGTCCTGCCCGGCGTCCTGAAAGGACCGCGACCGGCCCCCTCGATGGTGGCGAGCGCCTTGACACAATTGTCGGTTCAGGCAGACCATACGGGAATGCCCGACCATTCAGCACCGGACTACGACCTGGCGGCCGTGCTGGCCCTGACCGACCCGGCGCAGTACCGGGCGCTGTTCGAGTCGACCCGGACGCAGATCGTCAGCCTGCTGCTGGACCGGGCAGCCACCACATCCGAGCTGGCCGAGATTCTGGCCAAACCCAAGGGCACCATCGGGTTTCACCTCAAGACCCTGGAGGCGGCCGGCCTGGTCCGGGTGGTGCGGACCAAGCGGGTGCGGGCGCTGGAGGCGAAGTACTACGGCCGGACCGCGCGGGTGTTCCTGTTCGAGCAGGTCGGCGAGGGGGTGGGCGCCGTGGCCGGGCAGCTGCGGCAGGCCGCGGACGAGGCGGGCGCGGTGCCGGCCGGATCCGACCAGCCGGTCGACGGCGGGGTCAGATATGCGCGGATCTCGCCGGAGCAGGCACGGGCCTGGCAGCACCGGGTGCACCGGATCCTGGACGAGTTCGACCGGGAGCCGCGGACGGGGGAGCAGGCGTTCGGCCTGGTCGTCGGGCTGTACCCGGCGGATCGGCCGCGATTGTCCGCATCAGGGACGTCCGTCGAGGCACCCTCAGGCCGGCCCGTCGACGCGCATACCGGCACATCCGTCGATGACGGCCGGGCGACCGGACCGGGTCGTGACCGAACCTGACCCCGTGCCTGGGGAGGATCCGCCGACGGACGGGACAGGACTCGCGTCGACCCGGGTCACCGGGCCCGGCGCCTTCCGCAAGGTGCTGGCCGCCACCGGCGCGGCGAACCTGGCCGACGGGCTGCAGGTGGTTGCCGTGCCGTGGTTGGCGTCGGCGCTCACCCGTGATCCGGTGCAGGTCGCGCTGGTCACCGCCGCCACCCGGCTGCCCTGGTTGCTGTTCGCGCTGCCGGTCGGCGCGATCACCGACCGGTTCGACCGCCGCCTGCTCATCGCGTGGGCGGACACCGCACGGACCGGCCTGCTGCTCGGTTTCGCGCTGGTCCTCGCACTCGTCGGCAACCCGGCCGACACGGCGCCCGGAACCTCGCCGCCGCACGCCGGACCGTTGCTGGCCGCGCTCTACGCGCTCGCCCTGCTGGTGGGTTTCGCGGAGGTCGTCAACGACAACAGCTCGCAGACCCTGATCCCGTCGATCGTGCCGCGAGAGCGCTTGGAAGTTGCCAACGGCCGGCTCTGGGCCGTCGAGACGGTGGCGAACCAGTTCGTCGGGCCGCCGCTGGCCGGGCTGCTGATCGGCATCGGCATGGCCGTGCCCTTCTTCGTCGGCGCCGGGTCGTTCGCGCTGGCCGCGGCCGTCGTCTTCACGATCGCCGGCAGCTTCCGGCCGCCGGCCGGGGATGCCCCGCGCCGGCGCCTGCACCAGGAGATCGCCGAGGGTTTCCGCTGGCTGTGGCGGCACCGGCTGCTCCGGTCGCTGGCGATCTCGCTGGGTGTGCTGAACGCGTCCAGCGCGCTGGCGACCGCGGTGTTCGTGCTGTTCGGTCAGGAGGTCGCCGGGCTGGACGCGACGGCGTTCGGCCTGTTGATGAGCGGGTCGGCGGTCGGCGCGGTGGTCGGGTCGTTCGTCGCGCCGTGGCTCGTCCGCCGACTGCCCCCGGGCACGGCGCTCGCGGCGGCCGTGATCGTGGTGGGTGTCGGCCAGGGATCGCTGGGCCTGATGTCGGCGTTCTGGCCGCTCTGGGCGGCGACGCTGATCACCGGCGTGTTCGTGGTGGTCTGGAACGTCATCACGGTGTCGCTGCGGCAGTCGCTCATCCCGGACCGGCTGCTGGGCCGGGTGAACTCGGTGTATCGGTTCTTCGGCTGGGGCACCATCGCCATCGGCACCCTGCTCGGCGGGCTGGTGGTCGGCGTGATGCAGCCGGTGGCCGGCCGGGAGTGGGCCCTGCGGTTGCCGTTCCTGGTCGCCGGCATCGTCGACCTCGTGCTGCTGGCCTGGGCGTGGCCACGGATCGGCAACACCCAGATCGCCCGGGCGAGAGCCGCGGCCGGCGATGCCAGCTGACCCGGACACCTCCAGTCGCCGGATCCGGCAGACTTCCGGCCATGGCATACGATGAGGACTTGGCGGAGCGGATCCGTGACATCGTGGCCCCCGAGTCCGGGCTGACCGAGAAGCGGATGTTCGGCGGGCTGGCGTTCCTGATCAACGGGCACATGGCGGTCAGTGCGAGCGGCAAGGGTGGCCTGCTGCTGCGCGTCGACCCGATGCGGACCGATGAATTCGTGGCGCCGCCGCACGTCGGGCGGTTCGTGATGCGCGGCCGCGAGATGGACGGCTGGCTTCGGGTCGGCCCGGCGGTGCTGGACACCGAGGAGCGGCTCGCGCAGTGGGTCGGGGTGGGCGTCGCCTACGTCCGGACCCTGCCGCCCAAGTGACTCGCCGGACCCTGCCGATGGTCAGGCAGGTGAGCCGGATTCGGCCTCCTGCTTGAGCTGTCGCAGCCCCTTCTCGAAGTCGCCGCTGATCAACTTGTCGAAGTTGAGCACCTTGTTCATCGCCGACATCAGCGCGGACCGCTTGCCGGTCATCCGCCACGTGACGCTGGTGGCGCCGCTCGGATCCGGCTCCAGCAGGAAGGTCACGTCGTTGGTGGCCTTGAACGGCTTGAGGAACTCGAGCCGGATCCGGATCTCCTCGTCGGTCGAGTCGGTGATCTGCATGCTGCCCTGGCCGGCCTTACGGTTGCCGGTCCAGGCGTAGGTGGCGCCGACGCCCCGCTCCGGCCCGGTGTAGGTCCGTTGCAGATCGGGGTCGACGCCCTCCCACGGCGACCAGGAGGTCCACTCGTGGAAGTCGTTGATCAGCGCGTGCACCGCGGCGGCCGGCGCCTGGACGGTGGTGCTGCGGGCGAGTTCGAAGTCGGGCACGGCGATCGCTCCTTGCGGTCGGTGGTCCGTGGTCGATGGTCGGTGGCGCCCGTCGAGACTACCGAGCCCGGCCGTCCCGGATCGCCGCCTCGGCCTACCCTGAGGTCGTGGTGACGTTCGTCCTGGTGCACGGCGCCTGGCACGGAGCGTGGTGCTGGGACCGGCTGGTCCCCGAGCTCCGGGCACGCGGTCACGACACGGTCACCATGGACCTGCCGGTGGACGACGCGGCGGCCACCTTCGAGACCTACGCGGATGTCGTCGGGGAGGCCTGCCGGGAGGTGCCGGACGTGGTGCTGGTCGGCCATTCCCTGGGCGGCATGGTGCTGCCCCTGGTGTCAGCGCGCCGCCCGGTGCGGGCCCAGGTCTTCCTCTGCGCGGTCGTCCCGAACCCGCACGGGATGCCGTGGGAGGACGCTCCGCCCATGGGATCCCGGGACTACGGCACCGAGCAGGACGAGGACGGCGCGCTGGTCTTCCGGTCGTCCGCCGCGGCCACCGCGATCTTCTACGCGGACTGTGCGCCCGCGGACGCGGCCTGGGCGTACGAGCGGCTCCGGCCGTTCCGGAACCGCTCGTTGTGGGACCGGCCCTACCCGTTGACCACCTGGCCCGGCGCCCGATCGGCCGGCATCACCTGTACCGACGACCTGGCGATCTACGCCGACTACCAGCGGGCGGTGTTGCGTGATCGGCTGCGGGTCGAGCCGGTGGAGCTGCCCGGGCACCACTCGCCGTTCCTGGCCCGGCCCGCCGCCCTGGCCAACGTGTTGGTCGAGATCGCCGACGAGGGCTGACCTGTCGGCCGGATCGGTCGAAGGTGCACACACGCAACTTTGCGCATGCGCACGTTGGCTGCGACACTGACGCGGTGACGACGCGACCGACCGGGATCCGGGAGCGTAAGAAGCAGGCCACCCGCGAGGCCCTGCGCACGGCCGCGCTGCGGCTGGCGCTGGAACGGGGGCCGGACAACGTCCGCGTCGACGACATCGCCGAGGCCGCCGGGGTCTCGCCGAGGACGTACAACAACTACTTCTCCAGCCGCGACCAGGCCATCGTCGCCGCGGTCACCGCCGACCGAGACGTACGCGTCGGCGTCGCCGTCATCGCCCGAGCCGCCGGGGTGCGTCTCGCGCAGGCTGTGGTCGACGCGGTCGTCCAGCAGTACACCGACCCCGCCGGCCACGACGGCGACGCGCTGCTGCTGATCACGACCCACCCGAGCCTGCGAGCCCGGTACGTCGACTCGACCGCGGCACTCGAGGAGCCGTTGGCCGACGCGATCGTCGAACGCGTCGGCGACGTCGATCCGCTGACGGCGCGGGTGCTCGCCGCGGGCGTCGGCGCGGCCGTGCGCGTCGCGCTGCGGGACTGGCGGCCGGCCGCGGGCCCGGGGCTCGGTGAGCCGGACGGTTCGCTGCCGGACCTGTTGCGTCGCGCCCTGGCCCCCCTGGCTCCCGCGCTCGACTCGATCGAGAAACGCGGTCACGGCAGCCGAGCCCGAACCGGGGCCGGCAGCGCCGGCCGGGTCGCGAAGCGACCTTGACCGGCGTGCCGTGCGGTTCTACCGTCGGCGCAACCACCCGGCGGAAGGGGCGGCGATGATCCGCGCCACGGCACCGACCCTGCGGGCCCGGCCCACCGCCGGCCGGCCGACCAGGCCCGGGTGGGCCGCCGCGTCGCATCCGATACTCGGCTGGCAGCGCACCGCCGGAAACCGGGCGGTCGTCCAGCTTCTCGCCGCACCGGCGACGCCGGGCGCCGGCGCCCGGCCGCCGCTCACCTCGCCCCGGTTCGCCGGCGACGCCGTGCTCGAGGCGTGTCACCAGGACCGGGCCAGGCTCGCCCAGGGCGCCACCGGCGAACCGGTCCGCAAGGTCCAGCAGGCCCTTCGGGACCTCGGATTCGATCTCGGGCCCAAGGGCGTCGACGGCAGCTTCGGCCCGCGCACGGCCGCCGCGGTGCGCGCGTTCAAGGCCAGGGAGGCGTTGGGCTTCGAGCAGTTCGGTGACGTCGGACCGGGCACGATGAGCCGCCTGGATCAGCTCTTCCCGGGGCCGGCGCCCACCCCGACCGAAGGGCCACCGGAGGCGACCGAGGAGGACGGCCTGTCCTGCCCGGTCGACGACGACGTGGTGACCGCCGTCGAGGCGGACCCGGCACTCGCGGAACCGTTGCAGCGCAACGCCCTTCGGGCCGAGCAGGATGCGGTCGGGGATTCCGGCCCGGTGGGCGACCCGGCGGCGGCGCCGCCGCTGCCGGGCGGCGTCGCGGCGGCGGTGGACCGGTTCAAGAAACTGGTGAACGCCAAGGACGCGACCGGTGCCCAGGACGCCGGCCCCAACGTCAGCACGTTCGGCCAGTTCTTCGTGTTCGGCAAGGTCCGGGAGGCGGTCGACGCGGAGATCGCCCGGATCGGCGCCGCCGCGGACTCCGACGCGAAGGCCTTCGCGGCCAAGGCCGCCGCGGCGATGAGCGCGATCTCGTCCCGCAGCAAGAACGCGAACAAGCTCATCGGCGAATGCGACGCGATCGCGGCGGCCACCTCCTCGCCGGAGAAGGCGGCCATGCAGGCCCTGCTGCGGCCCGGCGGTGCCGGCGGTTCCATCGACGCCACCCTGTTCGCCGCCTTCGACCTCAGCCCGAACGACGCGATTCCACCGGCCACGCTGGCCAAGTTCCGCTCGTTGCGGGCGGCCAAGGCCGTCCTCGGCTTCGATTCCTCGGCCTGCGGCGGGCACGCCCTGCGAGTCGCGGCGCGGCTGGCTCGCAAGGGCGGCATCGTGCCGCCCAAGCCGAAGCCGGCGTCGGTGGCCCAGCAACTGTCCACCGGCACCGGTTTCGAGGATCTGCGCCCGATGGGTTCGACGTCCAGCGCGAACGAGCCGGCGGCGACCGCCGCGGTGAATCCGGCCAGCCCGGCCTCCTTCGGCGACGTCGTCAACCAGACCGGGACCGCCGGCGTGGTCGGCCAGATGCGCGCGGTGCTCGACTCGGGTCGGACGGTGCACGCCAGGGTGGTCAGCGGCCTGGGCTACGGCGTCGGCACCACCGCCACCGGCAAGACCGCACCCGACATCAAGGCCAAGCGGATCCCGATCGGCGCGCCACCGGAGGAACATTCGCTGCTGGTGATCGGATCGGACGGCGGCACCGCGTTCGTCTTCCACGATCCGGACGCGGCGGTCTCGCACACTCCCGAGGCGGGCTTCGGCATGCTGTTCCTGGACTCCGACGGCCGGCTGAGCACCGCCGAGACGCCCGGCGACCTGGGGGTGGACCAGGACGGCAAGCACGCCCGCGGGGACAAGCGCTACCAGATCATCCGCGTGCAGTCGGTGTGACCGACGGGCCCGTCCCGTCCTTCGATCACGGTCAGAAGGACCGAAACCGGTCCCTCGATCTCGGGCCGGTCAGGCCGCGGCCGCCCGCAGCGCCCGGTACAACAAACGCTGATCCCCGAGCCGACGCCGCAACTCCCGCTCCAGACCGGCGATGGGGTGAAGATTCTGGGGTGCGCGGGTGTCCTTGTACTCGGCGGACGCGTACCGCGGAAGCACCGCCTGGGTCAGGTCGGCCAAGGCGATCACGTGCTCGCGGTCCATCGTCGGAGAACATTCGACGCGCACGATGCCCGCCCACGGCGCACCGGGAAGTCCGGGCAATCGCAGGTACCAGGAGTGCCGGTTCCAGCTGGTGCCCATCAGGAACACCGGGGTTCGCTCGCCGGGGGCGAGCCGGCCGACCAGCGCATGCTGCTCGCGCGGCAGATAGGCGCTCTGGTGACTCTTGATGTACCCGATCGCCCGTGGAAGGGACGTCCGTCCACGCAGCGGGCCGTCGACGACCAGCAGGTCGGAATCGTCCGGGGCGGTCGTGCGGGCGTTCTCGGCGACCGTGACCTCGAGATCGGCCAACCGTCGCTGCAGGGCCTGGGACAGTGTGCCGAACAGTGGCATGGACGGGTTCGGGGACGCGCAGTACGCCGGATAGGTGCCGGCCGACGTGACAATGGCCGCCGCTCCGGCCACGACGGTGAACAGCCCGCGTTCGGCCGTCATGCTCTGCAGGTGCGCCCGGCCGCCGCGGCAGCACACGACGCCGGCCGCATAGGAGGCACAGATCGCCATCGACGAGTCGGCGTCGGACCCGTCCTCGATCCACGCGCGCGCCTCCACCCGACGCACCCCGTCCACGAACAGGATCCGGTCGGGTACCGGCGCGCGTTCGGGTGGGCGGATCGGACGCCACTCGTCGGCCGGCAGTTCGATGTCTGGTTGCACGTCGGCGGAACTGGTGGCGAGATCCTCGTCCACCTCGAAGGTGCTGCCGTAGCTGGGATCCCACCCGTCGACGGCGAACCGCATCCCGGGAGTTGACGACGTCACGGCGATTCTCGCTCGATCGACGACGTCCGCGAGTTCCGCCGCACCCGGAAACGCACCGGGATACGGTCGGCCAGCGCACCGACGTGGGTGACCACGCCGACCATCCGGTCACCCTGGGCCAGGTTCTCCAGGGTGGCGGCGACCACCTCGAGGGTGGCGTCGTCCAGGGTGCCGAAACCCTCGTCCAGGAAGATGGAGTCGAGCCGGGCGGCGCCCTCCGCGGCCATCGAGGACAGCTGGGTGGACAGCGCCAGCGCCAGGGCGAGGCTGGCCTGGAAGGTCTCCCCGCCGGACAGGGTGCGCACGCTGCGGACACTGTCCGCGTCGGCGTGGTCGACGACCATGAACTCGCCGTCCCGGTGGGTGAGCTCGAACTGCCCGCCGGACAGCTCGGACAGTCGCTTCGACGCGTCGACGACCAGCGTGTCCAGCGCCGCCGACTCCAGCCATTCCGGGAACTGGTTGCTGCGCAGCAGGTTCCCGAGCATCCGGGCGACCTCCTGGTCCTGCCTCGCGGTGGCGAGATCGGTCCCGAGAGCGGCTGCCCGGGCCCGTCGTTCGGCAATGCGCTCGCGCTCGCCCCGCGCCTGGGCCAGCGCGGCGGTCGCGGCGACGGGTGCCGCGTCGGCCGGGTCGCCGTCCACGGCCAGGTCCAGCGCGGCGAACTCGTCGACGAGGTGCTTGGCGACCTGGTCCCGATGCCGGGTGGCCCCGGTCACCGCATCCTGCGCGTCCGGGAGCGCCGCGTCCCGGGACCGGACGGCGGCGGCGGCCCAGCCGGCCAGGCCCGTCCAGCCGGCCAGCACCGATCCCTCGGCCAGGTCGGGTGCGCC
The DNA here is from genome assembly GCA_964497705.1 of uncultured Actinomycetes bacterium. GTDB lineage: Bacteria > Actinomycetota > Actinomycetes > Mycobacteriales > Nakamurellaceae > Nakamurella. The sequence goes on from CAZCEH010000003.1 coordinate 167,712, forward strand.
GAACGCGATCACGCCGTCCCGGGCAGCGCGCAGTTCGCGCCGCGCCTGCCCCGCGCTGGCCGCCCATCGCTCCGACGTCGATGCCGCCGCCGCCCGGTCGGCCGCCGCGGCAGCCAAGGCACGGTCGGACTCCCGGACGGCGGCGGTCAGCTCGTCGATCCGGGCCAGCTGGGTCGTCGCCACCGACACGCTCGGTGCCTGCGTCAGGGCGGCGGTGAGCTCCTGCTCCCGCGCCCGCAGGCCGTCGACCTCCGCCCTGGCCTTGGCCGCGGCGGCGGTGGCCTCGTTGACCGCCCGTTGCGCCGCTCCGGCCCGCCGGTCCGCCGCGGCAAAGCCGTCGCGAGCCGCCGTGCAGGCCGCCTCGGCGGCGTCGACGGTGGCGTGCTGGGTCCGGTACCGAGTTCGCCGGGTCGCGGCCTGCTGCCCGGCCCAGCCGGCCAGCGTGGTCCAGCCGACGAGCAGGTCGGATTCGTCGAGCGCCGGCGCGCCGAGCGCCACCAGGGGATCCCGAGCGGTCCGCAGTGCCGCCCGGGCGGCCGATGCCTCCGCTTCCCGCTCGCGCGCCGCAGCCAGGGTCCGGTCGTGCTCGGCCCGGCGTTGCCGGACCTCGGCCGACGCCGCGCGCACCGCGACCTGCAGCGCGTCGATCTCGGCCAACGTCCGGCGCAGGACGTCCGGGTCGCGGGGCCGGCCGGCCAGGCGCTCGGTCAGCTCGGCGACGTGCTGCCGGGCCGCGTCCAGCCGGGTGGCCGCCTGAGCCTGTGCCGCGGAGGCCCTGGTCAGCGCGGTCCGCGCGACCGTCACCTGCCGCTCCAGCTTCCGCACGGCCTCGTCCGCGGCGTCGAGTTCGGGCAGGTCGACGGCGGCCGGCAGGGTCGCCACCGCCTGGTCGCAGACCGGGCACGGCTCGCCGGCCACCAGTCCCGACCGCAGCGCGGCCGCGCGGTGCGTGATCGAGGCGTGCTCGCGGGCCGCCCTGGCCTCGTCGCGCCGGCGTTCCAGGTCGACCACGGCGTCGTCCGCGGCCCGCAGCGCGGCGTCCGCGTCGGCGTGGTCATGCGCCAGCGGCGCGACGACCCGTTCGGCCTCGGCCAGTTCCAGGACCAGCCGCAGGGTGTCCTCCACCGGCCCGCGGGCGGGCGCGGCTGCCGCGGCGTCCTGGGCCGTCGCCTCCCGATCCTGGGCCGCCGTCAGCGCCTCGGTCGTGGCCGACACCCGTTGCGCGGCAGACGACGTCCGGGTCGCCAGCTCGGCCAACCCGTCCGGCGCGGCGACCGCGTCGAGCAGCCCGATCTCCGCGGCGAGCCGCTCCACCTGGGCGGTCAGGTCGGTCAGCGTGCCGCGGGCGACATCCCGGTCCAGCCGGGCCTTCTCCAGGGCCGTGCCGGCGTCCGCCGCGTCCCGCGTCGCCCGGGCCAGCCGCTCCGTTTCCTGCCGGGCCGATTCCTGCGCGTCGGGCATGGCGGCGCGAACCCGGTCGAGTTCGGCGTGGTCGCGCAGCGCCCGGTCCAGGGGAGCGCGGTCGGGCGCGGCGGCCAGCCGGTCCCGGGCGGCGCGGTCGGCGTGCCGGGCGGCGGTCTCGGCGGCGTCCGCGGCGGTCAGCGCGGCGTCGGCGGCCGCGTGGGCTGCGTCCAGTTCGGCGATCCCGGCCGGCACGGTGATCCCGGCCAGGGTGTCGCGTTCGGCGACGATGCCAGCCAGCCGCTCCTGGGCCGACTCCAGGGAGCGGGCCGCCGAGCGCAGCAGCGGCACCTGTTCCCGCACCGTGTCGGTCAGTGCACTCAGCAGCGACTCCCGTTGCGCGGCAGCAGCTTCGGCCTCCTGCGTGGCGTCGGCCAGCTCGTCGACCTGGGCGGCGAGCAGCTCGGCGCGAACCCCCGCCTCCCGAGTCCGGTTGTTCGCCCGCTGCCCGATCTCCGAGTACAGGCCGGCGCCCAGCAGCCGCAGCAGGATCGTCCGGCGGTCGGCCGGCTTGGCCCGCAGGAAGTCGGCGAACTCGCCCTGTGGCAGCACGACGCACTGGCAGAAATGTTCGTAGGGCAGCCCGAGCAGCTTCTCCACGGCCGGCGTCACCGCCCCGTCCGACGCGAGAGACTCGACGTCGTCGTTGATCTCGCCGGATGCCGTGGGATCGGTCAGCCGGTCCAGGCGCGCGTTGCGCACGTGCACGCCGGCCTTGGTGCGGCGCAGTTCGCGGGCCACGAGGTATCGCCGGTCGGCGACGTCGAAGACCAGGGACACTTTGCCTTGGTTGGCGGTCGGCGCGAGCCCGTACATCACCATGCTGCGGTGGTTCCATCGCGGCACCGTGCCGTAGAGCGCGAACGTCAGGGCGTCGATGACGGTGGACTTGCCCGATCCGGTGGCGCCGACCAGGACGAAGAAGTCGGTGTCGGTGAAGTCGACCGCGGCCTCGTCGCGGAAGGCGGCGAACCCGTTCATCTCCAGGCGGACCGGTCGCACGACCTCACTCCCGTCCCGCGCCGGTGACCTCGTCGTGCAGCCGCTCGAACAGCGTCTGTACCCGCTGGTCGGCCACGCCGCGGGCGGCGCAGAAGTCGGCGAACAACTCGGCCGGTGATCGGTCCCGGTGATCGGTCCTCGGCTGCCCGTCGGTGATCGAGATGGCGAACTCCGGGTCGATCCGCACCTCCAGCGCGTTCGGCAGGGCGTCGGTGATCTCCTCCCGCAGCCCGGCCCTGGCCGGTTCGCGGATGTAGACGCGCAGGTAGTCGTCGGCGAATTCGTCGGCCCGCGCGACGATCTCGTCGACGGTGCCGTGCACGGTGCGCAGCCGGCGGCCGGCGGTGATCGGCAGGTCGGTGATCCGGGCCGGGGTGCCGGGGGTTGCCTCCACCAGGCAGACGACGCAGGTGTTGTCCTGCTCGCCGAAGTCCACGGCCAGCGGGGACCCGCTGTACACGACGGGCGCCGGGGCCGGCATGGTCTGCCGGCGGTGCAGGTGCCCGAGCGCGACGTAGTGGGCGTCGGGCGGGAAAGCGGTGGCCGGCACGTGATAGTCGAAGATCGACTGCGCGGCTCGTTCCCCGCCGCCGAAGGTGCCGCCGACCACCGTCAGGTGCGCCATCATCACGTTGACCGCGTCGGGCGTGAACGACGCGGCGAGCGCGTCGATGACCTCGCGGACCATGGCGTCGTACTCGCGGGACAGCTCGGCCGGCGTGGACGCGACCAGCTGAGCGGCCTTGATCGCGTACCGCTGGGACAGGAACGGCAGCACCGCGACGTTCACCCGCTCGCCGGTGGAGCGGGCGTCGAAGCCGACCACGCCGCCGTCGTCCGCGGCCCGGACGCGGCCGACCAGGGTGATGTCCACGGCGTCCATCAGGGGTTGATAGGCGTCGAAAGTGGCTGCGTTGTCATGATTCCCGGCGATCGCGAAGACCTTCGCGCCGGCATCCCGCAGGGCCAGCAGGGCCCGCACCACCAGCTGCTGGGCCTTGGCGGACGGCGCGGAGGAGTCGTACAGGTCGCCGGCGATCAGCACCGCGTCGACCTCGTGCTCGCGGGCGTGCCCGATGATCTGCCGGACGACGTCGTACTGCTCGTCGAGCCGGTCGCGGCCCTTGAGGGTCTTGCCGATGTGCCAGTCGGCGGTGTGCAGGAACTTCACTGTCGATTTTCCCGGTTCCGGTCAGAAGGGTGGCGGGTCGTCCGCGGGGAGCCGGCTGAAGGCCGACCCCGTGGGTCGGGTGGCCGGCGCCGGCGGCGGGGTGCCGCACTCGGACTGGCGGGTGGCCCAGGCCGGGAACGGGAACTCGACGGCCAGCGGCACCGGGATCTCCGGCTGGGCGACGAACATGGTGCCCGGCTTGGCCAGCGTCGCCCTGGTCCGTTGGCTCGGCGGCAGGAACCCGTACTCGGGGCGGCCAGCCTCCGCGGCGTCGAGCCGGCCGACCACCCGGACGCTGGAGTTGGACACGATCCGTCGTTCCACCTCGCTGGCGGTCTGCTGGGCGCCGATCAGGATGATGCCCAGGCTGCGGCCGCGCTCGGCGATGTCCAGTAGCACCTCCTTGATCGGGCTGTTGCCCTCCCGCGGGGCGTACTTGTTCAGCTCGTCGATCATGGTGAACAGCAGGCTGCCGGGCCCGGCGGCCTCCTTGCGCGCGGTCTCCGCGGCGAGCACGACGCCGACCACGAACCGTTGTGCGCGTTCCCGCAGGTTGTGCAGGTCGACGACGGTGACCTGCTGGTTGCCGGTGGAGATCCGCCGGCGGCCGGTGTCGGGCAGGTCGGCGCGGATCAGCGTGCGCAGCGGGGTGAGGGAGGAGTTCAGCCGGCGGATGAACGCGTTGATGGTGCCGGCGCCGGTGACCGGACCCGCCCACTCCGCCCGGGTGTCGTCGTCGGTGAGCCGGTCCACGATCACGTCGACCAGTTCCTGGTAGGTCCGGCAGGTGCTCATGCCGATCTTGACGCCGCCGTCGGTACCGGCCGGCACGGCCTCCCGCCGCAGCCGGGCGGCGACCTGGTGGATGACCATCGTGTACTGGTGTCGCTCGTCCTCGGCGTCGGTGAACACGAACGGCAGCAGCTCGTCGCGGCAGAACTCCTGCAGCGTCCACCAGAACGACTCGACGCCGCTGGTCCGGCCGGTGATGTGCGGGCTGCCGGTGGGGTCGTCGGGGGTGGGCGGGGAGTAGAAGCCGGCGGAGGCGAACGGTTCGGCCGGCAGCCCGAGCCGCGCGTACTCGCCGCGCAGGTCGTCGTCCAGGCGGATGTTGGCGTGGTCCAGGAACAGCAGGTCCTCGCCCTTGACCGAGAACACCAGCGCCTTGGTGTTGGTGGCGCGGCCGCCGAGCACACCGGACCGGAACAGCGCGTGCAGCAGGAACAGCGCGTAGCTGGTCTTGGTGGCCACCCCGGAGATGCCGCTGATGGAGATGTGCGCGCCGCGGGTGCCGTCGATGAAGTCGAGGTTGACGTAGACGGGGGAGCCGTCGCGGGCGGCGCCCACCGGCAGCATGCGCTCCATCCGGTCGAAATACAGGGCCTGCGCACGGTTCTCACCGGTGGCGCGGAAGGCCGGCGCGCCCGGCAGCGGCGGCACGAAGCACTCGGGATCGACCCGGGTGGTGGTGATCTCCGCGGTCTCCTGAACGCGGGCGGGCAGCACGCCTTCGCTGATCAGGAACACGTCGGAGCCGAAGCTGGCGCCCTCGTGCCGGGCCTGCACCTGGGTGACGACCCCGGCGATCATCACCTCGCCGACGCCGGGGACCTCCCGGACGGTGCTCACCACCTCGTCCAGTTGCAGGTATTCGTCCTCGTGCAGCGCGACGTGCCATTGCAGGGGAGTGGCATCCTCGGTGCCCAGCACCCGGCCGATGGGGTCGGTCGGTTCGGCCTGCCCGGTCACCCCCGCACCTCCGATCGCCCCGCCCCGCGGGCCGATGGTAGCCGTCGCATCGACCGGGCTCGGCGCGGCCGACCCAGGATGACCAACGACCCACCGCCCAGCATCAGCGCACCGCCCGTCGCCAGCGGCCGGACGACGTCGAAGCCGGTCGATGCCAGCGTGTCGTCGGATCCGCCGCCGGCCGCGGCCGGGGCGGAGGTGGTGGCTGGATCCGTGATGGCCGGGCTCGTGGTCGCCCGGCCGGTGCCGTTCGGGTCCTCTTCGCAGGCGGTGCCGTCGCCGTCTCGGTCGAGGTGCCGCGCGTAGCCCGGTTCCCCGGCCAGCAGGGGCCGGCCCAGCGCGGCCCAGACGGCAGTGCAATCGGCGTAGAACGTGCCGTCGGCCGTCGATGTCGTTCCCGAGCCCGACGAGACGGTGCCGCTCGTGGCCGGGTTCGACGTCGGCGTGCCGGTGTCGGTCGACGTCACGGTCGACGTCACGGTCGACGTGGAAGCGGGCGTCACGGACGTCGCCGTCGAGGATGTGTCGGTGGCGGTCGATTCGTCCGCCGCCGCGAGCAGCGGGGCGGCCGCGCCGGGCTGGTCCGCCGGGTCCTGGCCGGCACCGGGGAGGTCCCGGGCGAGCAGTAGCCGGGGAGCATCGGGTTCGGCGCCGATCAGCAGCGCCCCCGCGACGAGCGGCCCGGCCGGCTCGCCGCTGTCGGCCGGCGCGGCGACGAGTGCGGCGACCCGCGCCCGGATCGCCGGGTCCACCTCGGCGTCGACGACGAAGCCGAGGCTGACGTACCAGACGGCGGCCTGCACCGCGGCCGCCTCGCCGTCCGCGTCCAGGGTCGTCGGGTTCTGGTTGGCGGCGGCGAGGATGCCGGTCACCGCTGGGTTCCGGGCGTCGGCGGGGTCGACCGCATAGTCGGCCGGCACGTCCGGGCGACAAGGATCCAGGCACACCACGTCGACGTCCTGGCCGTCGACGGTGGCGGTGAATCGCGCGGCCGGGGTCGTCGCGAGGGGCCAGGAGGGATCGGTCCCGTCCGGGTAGCCGCCGGCCGGCGGCCCGTCGGGGGCGAGGGCACCGGGCAGGGTGAGCGTCACCGACCGCGCGGACACCGTGACCGGCTGCTGGGCGGCTCCGGCGATCGCCGGAACGGCGCCGATCAACGCCACCGAACCCGCCAGGCACCCGCCGGCGAGCCACCACCGCACAGCGATCGAGCGCGCCACACCATCCCCCAGCACCGTTGGCCCCCGACGCCGGGCTCAGACTACCGGAGGTCGCCAGGTCATGACGGACGGTGACGGCGCCTCGCGCCGGGCCGTCGTCAACGATCCCGATCTGCCGTGCGAGCGATGACGGCGGCCGTCCGGCGCGCCTGGCCGGCGATCTCGTGCAGCAGCCCGGACAGGGTGGGGGTGATGCCGACGAAATGCAGGCCGGGTGCATGGTGCAAGGTCCGGTCGCCGGATACCAGTGGCAGTCCGCGCTCGTCGAGCACGCCAAGATGCTCGACGAGCGGTTCGAGGCCGGTCCGGTAGCCGGTGGCGCAGATGACGGAGTCGGGTCGTACGGCCTGCCCGCCGGCCAGCAGCACCGACGCCCCGTCGAATCCGTCGACCCCGGGAACCACCCGGATCCGGCCGTCGCGAACGGCGGCCACGAACCCGTAGTCGAGCACCGGGATCGTGCCCGTCCGCAGGAACTGGCTGTAGGGGGTGGTGGGTGCCGGCAGGCCGAATCGGCTCAGGTCGGGCACGCTCAGCCGCCGGAAGGTCCTCATCACCGGGTTCAGCACCGCCTCGGGCAGCGGCCGGACGGCCAGCCCGACCGCCTGGCTGGGCAGGCCCAGTGTGGACCGGCGGACGATCCCCGGCGGGGTCCGCACCGCGACGCTGACCTGGGCGCCCGCCTCCTGCAGGTCCACCGCGATCTCGGTGCCGGAGTTGCCGGCGCCCACCACCAGCACCGCCTGCCCGCGGAACGGGCTCGGGGACCGATAGGTGGACGAATGCAGCACGGTGCCGGTGAACCCGTCAAGACCGGGCCATGGCGGCGTGAACGGTTGGTGGCACAGCCCGGTCGCCACGACAACGGTGTCGCCGACCATCGGCCCGGCCGAGGTGTCCAACCGCCACCCGCCGTCGACCCGGTCGATGCGTTCGACGGTGACCCGGAACTCGGGCCGCACGGCCCGCCGTCGCGCGTAGTACCGCAGATACCGGACGTAGTCGTCGCGGGCGACCCAGGGACCCAGCGCCGGCGGGATGCGCACCCCCGGCGAGCCGGACAGCCAATGGGCGGTGTGCAGCCGCAGACCGTCGTAACGGCCGGCCCAGGACCCGCCGACGGCGTCCCCACGATCCAGCACGGTGCACCGGACCCCGCGGGAGATCAACTCGGCCGCGACGCCGAGGCCCGCGGGACCTGCGCCGACGACGATCGTGTTGGCGAGCACCGGGTCACGCTATCGCCGGTCTCCGGCAGATGCCGCGGGCGTCGGGCCGGATTCCGCCGGCATGTCCGAGGCCGGCTGCGCCACCGCCTTCCGGCCAGTGGCCGGGCCGTGAGTTGATCGCCGGGACCGGACGCCGGTTTGCCGGTCCACTCACCGGTACGAGCTGGTTGTCCAGACATTCTTCGGTTGGGAAGGTAGGTGCACCGGCGGCCCGAGCAGCCCCCATCAGCAGAAACGCTCGGACGCCGCCGGTTTCGTCCTATTGCCCAGAGGTGGGCACGAGCGGCCCAGGTCCTGCGCCCGGGTCGGCACCAACCGAGCAGACCACGCAGCGCCGCGCTCCCGTCGCCGCTGCCCCGATGGCGGGAGAGACGATGGCCGGCAACGCGACCGAATCCGGGCGTTCGGTGACGAGCAAGATCACCGCGATCCTGATGACGTTCACCGAGGGCAGCGAGCATTCGCTGACCGAGATCGCGCGGCTGGCCGGCCTTCCCGTGTCGACCGCGCATCGGTTGACCTCGGAGTTGGCCGCCCGGCGGCTGCTGGAACGAACCGGCGAAGGCCACTACCGGGCCGGCCTGCCGTTACGCACAATCGGGTCGACCACCGTCGTCCCGCCGAGCATCGCCGAACGCGCGCCCTACGTGCTCGAGGACCTGACGGCGGTGACTCGCTGCCGGGCCCGGCTCGGGGTGTTGCGTGAACTGGAGGTCGCCTACATCCAAAAGGATCCGGGCCCGCAGCCGGCCACCTGCTTCTCCGCCGCCGCCACGCTGCCGCTGCACGCCACCGCGGTGGGGCGGGTGCTGCTGGCCTTCTCGCCGCCGCAGACGGTCGAGATGACCATCCTGCGCGGGCTTCGTCAGTACACGCCGCACACCGTCACCGCGCCGGCCCGCCTGCGCCGAACGCTCGGCGTCACCCGGCTCACCCGCGTCGCGGTCGCCAAATGGCAACTCGAAGCCGGCGTGTGCGGGGTCGCCGTGCCGGTCTTCGGCACCGGCGGCGAGGTGGTGGCGGCCATCGAACTCGCCACCCGCGACCTGGGCACCGACCTGCAGCCGATGCTGGGCCCGCTGTCCATCGCCGCCCGCAGCCTGTCCCGCGAGCTGGTCGGGGCCAGCGGTCGGCCGACCCCCGAGAAGCCGCGGCACCTGCACGCGGTGGCCGTGGGTCACTGAGCGACCAGCTGCAGGTACCGGGGACGGTGGCTCCGCACCGGTCGCTCCGGCGGCTCCGCCCTGGTTCGCTGGGTGCTGCGGCGGCTCGGTTCCGCCTGGTTCGCTGTGGCGGTTCCGCCTGGTTCGCTGATCAAATCCGCGCCGAATCGGGCAAATCGCCGGCCTGAACGCGGGTTTCGCCCGCGGAGCTCGAGGGCGAGCCGAGCTTCGCTGATCAAATCCGCGGCGAACCGGACGAATCGGGCGCGCGTACGCGGAGATGGTCAGCGAACCGGCCGTGGCGGGGCGTCAGCGAACCGGCCTGGCGGAGCGTCAGCGAACCGGCCGTGGCGCGGCGTCGCCCACCATCACAACCTCCGCCACGACATCCGCGGCCACAATGGTCCGGTGGACCTCCTTCTCCCCGGCGTCGTCGCCACCCGCACGCCGACTACCCGACTGACCGTCAACGTCTTGCAGATCGATGACCGGACCGGCGTGCCCGTCGTCTTCGTGCACGGCAATGCCTCGTCGAGCCTGTTCTGGCAGCGGCTCATGCTGGACCTGCCGGACCGGTACCGACCGATCGCGGTGGATCTGCGCGGCTTCGGCGACACCGACCCGGAACCGGTGGACGCCACCCGGGGTGTCCGCGACTACGCCGACGACGTGCGGGCCACCATCACCGCGCTCGGGCTGGACCGCCCGCACCTCGTCGGCTGGAGCCTGGGCGGCGGCGTGGTCATGCAGTGCCTGCGGGACGACCCGGCGGGCCTGGCATCGGTCACGCTGGTGAACCCGGCGTCGCCGTACGGCTTCGGCGGCACGTTCGGCATCGAGGGAACACCCGCGGCGATCCCCGGGCTCGGCTCGGGCGGCGGCACCGCCAACCCCGGCTTCATCGCACAGATCGCCGCCGGCGACCGGTCCGGGGACAGCCCGCTGTCGCCCCGGCAGGTGCTGCTGGCGCACTACGTCAAGCCGCCGTTCGTGCCCGACGGTCTGGACTACCTGGTCGAATCCATCCTGTCCACCAGGCTCGGCGAGGACCACTATCCCGGTGACTTCACCACCACCGACGCCTGGCCGGGCGTCGTCGCGGGCCGGCGTGGCGTGTTGAACACGATCGCGCCTAACAACTTCCGGCTCGACGATCTGGACGTCATCGATCCGAAACCACCCGTGCTGTGGATTCGCGGCACCGACGACGTCATCGTCTCGGACACCTCGCTGTACGACTTCGGCCAGCTGGGCGCGTTGGGCCTGGTGCCCGGCTGGCCGGGGCCGGCGGCATGGCCCGCGCAGCCCATGGTCGGCCAGACCCGGGCGGTGCTGGACCGTTACGCGGCGGCCGGCGGCTCCTACCGGGAGGTCGCGATCGGCGATGCCGGGCACTCCCCGTTCCTGGAGAAGCCCGCCGAGTTCCGGGCCGCGCTGCTGGTGACCCTGGACGCCGCGTCCTGAGCCGAACCGAACCCCTGGCCGGCCGAACCCCTGGCCGAACCGCCGACCGGCGCGATCGGGCCTACACCGGCCGGTCCGCCGGCGCGTTGCGCGCGGTCATCGCCGGGTCCCGCACGACCACGTCACCGAGCACGTCGTCGATCCGCACCAGCAGCTCCGGCGGGATCCGCACGTCGACCGCCTTGACGTTCTCCGCGACCTGCTCCGGCCGGGATGCCCCGACCAGCGCGGCGGCAACGTTGTCCTGACCGAGCACCCAGGCCAGCGCGAGCTGGGCCATGGTGACGCCCAGCTCGTCGGCGATCGGCCGCAGCCCCTGCACCCGGGTCAGCACCTCGGGCCGCATGAACCGGTCGATCATCCGCGCACCGCCCTTGTCGTCGGTGGCCCGGGAGCCGGCCGGCGGCGGGGCGTCGGGCCGGTACTTGCCGGTCAGCACGCCTTGCGCGACCGGCGACCAGACGATCTGCGACAGGCCGAGCTCCCGGCAGGTCGGCACCACCTGATCTTCGATGACCCGCCACAGCATCGAGTACTGCGGCTGGCTGGAGATCAGCTGGATGCCCAGTTGCCGGGCGAGCGCATGACCTTCCCGGATCTGGTCGGCGGTCCACTCGCTGACCCCGATGTACAGCGCCTTGCCCTGCCGGACGACCTGCGCGAACGCCTGCATGGTCTCCTCCAGCGGGGTCTGCGTGTCGAACCGCGTAATGCCTCACGTCAAGATGCCCGCGAAACAGACCCCATGCCTCACGTACGGAATGCCCGCGAAGCAGCGCGTCAGCCGGCCTTGATCCGGACGCCCTTGCGCACGTCGGGCAGGGCTTTCGGGACGGCGGCGAGGTAGAGCTGCTCGGTCTTGTCCTTGGCCAGGCCCATCAGCACCGCTTGGATGTCGGCGATCTCCCGGGCGAGCGCGGCCGGGTTGAGCCCGTCGCGGTAGGCGATCAGCTCATTGGCCTGTACCGGCGCGAGCACGCCGGCGGCCAGCAGCCGGTTCAGCGGGGTCTGCGGCTTGTCGTACAGGCGTTTGCGGCGGCCGGCCTTGTCCTCGCCCCAGCCGACGGGCTTGATCGTTGGGGTGAGGTAGTTGAGCCGGTCGTTGACCAGCTTCCAGAGCCGGTTCAGCGCGTGCCGTTCCCCGTCGGTGTCGTAGCGCAGGTAGAACGCGTATCGGCGGACCAAGTGGTTGTTCTTCGACTCGATCGTGGCCTGGTCGTTCTTCTTGTACGGGCGGGCCCGGGTGAAGTAGATGTCGCGGTCGGCGGCCCATTTGATGACCGCCCGGTTCAGGAACTCGCTTCCGTTGTCGAAATCCAGACCGGTTACCGCGAACGGGATCTCCTGAACGCCGGCCTGCAACGCGGCCAGGATGTTGGCGTGCGCGTTGTTCCGCGTCGAGCGGGTGAACACCCACCCGGTGTGCACACAGGTCAGGTTCACCGAGCGGGCGAACTCGCCCTTGAGTGTCGGACCGCAGTGCGCGACCGTGTCGCCCTCGAAGAAGCCAGGCTCGGCCTCGACCTCGTCGCCGGCTTTGCGGATCGTGATCGAGGACCGCAGCAGCGGGGACGGTTTCGTCGTCGAGACACCGCGGATCTGGTCGGTGGCCTTGGCGGTCCGCAGGTAACGGTCGATCGTCGCCGGTGACATCGCCAGGAGCTCAGCCCGTACCTCAGCGCTGTACCGGCCCTCACCCTGGATCAGTTCGCCATGCCGCTCCAGCCCGTCCAGCTGCGTGCCCATCGACGCGGCCAGGTACTTGCCGCACTGCCCGCCGGAGACCGCCCAGACCCGCTGCAGGACCTTCAACGCGTCGTAGGAGAACTTGTTCGCCCGCGGCTTACGCGGCCGCGCAGCGACCGCCCGGCCGGGCCCCGGCGGCCGCTGCGCGGCGCTGGTCAGCCGACGCCGCGCGTTGTCCCGCGACCAGCCCGTGACCGACACCACCTCGTCCAGGATCCGACCCTTGGTTCGCTTGTCCGCGGCCTTGAACGCCTTGGCGTACCTGGTCGTGATCTCGGCCCGCGACATCATCGACAGCCCACTCTCCATGCCCCACGACGCTCACCGTTACGCGGGCATTCCTACGTGAGGCACGGAGAGCGTTTCGCGGGCAGTTTTCGTGAGTCTCGTCGAACCGGTGCGCCTGATAGAGGTCGACGTAGTCTGTGCCGAGCCGGATCAGCGACGCGTTGATCGACTCGGCGATGTGCTTGCGGGACAGCCCGACGTCGTTGTGGCCGCGGGGTCCGGTCGGCCAGTACACCTTCGTGAAGATCTCCAGCGACTCCCGCCGCTGCCCCCCCAGCGCCCGGCCCAGCACCGACTCCGCGGCGCCGTTGGCGTATACGTCGGCGGTGTCGAAGCTGGTGACCCCGGCGTCCAGGGCGGCCCGTACGCAGGATGCGGCGACGTCGTCGTCGACCTGGGACCCGTGGGTCAGCCAGTTGCCGTAGGTGATCGCGGAAATCTTCAGGCCGCTGCGGCCCAGGTGACGGAACTCCATTCCAGCCAACCTAAACCCGTCGCCGTATACGGCCGGTCGCGGTCGGTGACGCAAGCGGGCAGCGAGCTTCGCTGCGTCAACAACGGCCGCATGGCAGCATGACCGGGCGGGCTCACAGCGGAGGGCGGGACGACGGTGCGTCGAATCTTGGTGGTCGCGAATCAGACGCTGGGCGGCGACCATCTGGCCGAGCTGATCCGGGCCCGGGCGGCCCAGGGAACGGCGGAGGTGCTGCTGATGGTGCCGGCGACCCACCACACCGATCTGGTGGTGGCGCTGGCCGAGGCGTTCGCGGTGCAAGGCGGGATGCGGCCACCGGCCCCAAGCCACGACGCGGACACCACCGCCCGGGATCGGGCCGCCGCCGGGGTGACCTGGTTGGCCGGGCTGGGGGTGTCCGCCGCCGCCGAGGTGGTCGGCCACGATCCGGTGCCGGACATCCGCGAGTTGCTGGCCCGCAGGCAGGTCGACGAGGTGATCGTGTCAACCCTGCCGGCCGGCCGATCCCGTTGGCTGCACCAGGATCTGGCGCACCGGATCCGCCGGGTGACCGATGCGCCGGTGACCGTGGTGACCGCCGACGAGCCCGAGCCACGGGCCGCCGAATAGCACCGGTCAACCTCGCTCGTCGGCGACCCGTGATCGGGTCGCGGTGTCGAGGTCTTCCCGGGTGAGTACCGATCGGATCTCGACTCCCACGTCGGCCAGCGGCGTCACCCCTGCCGGGCTGCGGTCGATGGCGCAGACCACGAGCCGGACCGTTGCACCTCGCTGGCGTAGCGCGAGTGTGGCGTCGCGGACCGCGCCTCCCGTGGTGATGACGTCTTCGATCAGTACGACCGTCTTGCCGTCGACGTCACCGCCTTCGGCGAGTCTGCACGTGCCGTAGGCCTTGGCCTGCTTACGCACGAACAGGGCGGGCCGTCCGGTGATCGCGCTGACAACGGTGACGATCGGGACGCCGCCCAATTCGAGCCCGCCCAACAGGTCCGCATCGTCGGGAAGCAGCGGCACCATCGCCCGGGCAACACGGTGCAGCAGTGCCGGTTGCGCCTCGAACAGGTACTTGTCGAAGTACTCGGTGGTGACCTGCCCGGAACGGAGTCTGAACGTGCCGGTCAGCCGGCAAGCCCGGTCGATGTCGGCGGCGAGAGCATGGAGGTCGTTCACGGGCCCATGCTCGCATCACCATCGGCGGCTTCACGCGCGACCGACGGTGCGGCAGAGATGCACCGGAGCATCCCGGCCGGCACCGCTCACCGTCTATCGGCCGGGCGGCGGCCACGACGCGGGCTTGCCCAGATGCCGGGCGAAGAACCGGCCCGCGTCCTCCCCGGCGAACGCCGGGACGCCCGTGTGCCCGCCCATATTGGCCTGCAGCGTCTTCTCCTTGGAGCCGAAGGCGTCGAACAGGTCCAGAGCCGCCTGCCGGTCGTTGCCTTCGTCGTCCCACTGCAGCAGCACGTGCAACGCAATGGTGACCCGGCGGGCGTCCTCGACGATGACGCGGGGCACGTAACTCCCGGCGAAGAGACCGGCGGCCGAGATGCGTGGCTCGACCGCGGCCAGCCGGGTGCCGATGGCGATCACTCCTCCGGAGTACCCGACCGGGCCGCCGATGTCGGGCAGAGCGAGGAGGGCGTCCAGGGTGGCCTGCCACTCCGGGACCGCCTTCTCGACCAGCGGGAGGACGAGGGCGTCGACGACCTCCTCGGCCGGCCGCTCGCCGGCCTCGATCGCCGTGCGCAGGTCGGCGCGTGCCTGCTCGGCGGCGGCGGAACGGGGCCGGTCACCGCTCCCGGGGAGTTCGATGGTGGCCGCGGCGAAGCCGTCCTTCGCGCAGTGTCGGGCCCGGCCCGCCAACCGGGGATACATCCCGCGCAGTCCGCCGGGGTGGCCGAGCAGGATGAGAGGCGCCGGTGCAGATGCGGATCCGGGCGTCCACAGGATGCCGGGGATCTCGCCGAGGGTGAATTCGCGTTCGACGACGCCGTCGTCGAGGCACCGTTCAGCAGTGAATCGCATGGTCGTACCTTTCGGGAGTGCTCGTGAACGGCGCTCCCGGACGACCTATCGTCCGACCGTGACCCCGGAGAGGAGCACCCATGTCGATTCGTTCATGGGTATCACCTCCTCGTTCTGTCGCACGGCGTACGAAAGTCTAGCAGCGTCGCCGTTTTCGGCCAACGGCACGGCACCAAGGGACACCAGCCCGACGTGGCGGCCGGTTCGGTCAGCCGGCGTTCGAGGAAGCGGCGGTCGCGCCGTCGTCGGTGCGGTCCCGCGCCCGCCGATAGGCGGCTCGCGCCTCGTCGGTGCGTCCGAGCCGCCGCAGGAGTTCGGCACTGGTCGAATGCAGGTAGCGGAAGCCGTCGAGGCCAGCCCGTCGATGATGGGCAGCCCGGATTCGGGTCCGTCGGTCTCGGCGACGGCGATGGCCCGGTTCAGCTCGACCACGGGCGAGCCGGTCAGGCGGGCGAGTTCTCCATACGGCGCGGCTGCGCGGTGTTCCACCGCGACGGGTCCTGATCGCCGAGCAGGACCAGTTCGCCGTCGCGGGAACGGGTTTCGCGCCGGGAAGCATGCAGGAGCATCATCGCCGGCAGGCCGGACTCAGTCGTAGACGACGACCACGATCGGCGTGTCGGCGGCGATCGCGGTGCCGCCGGGCACGTTCTGGCTGGCCACCTTCCCGCTCTGGCCGCGCGGCCCGGTCCCGCCGTCCGCGAAGGTGACCTGGGTGGCGCCCGCGGCCTTCAGCGCGCTCTCGGCGGCCGCTCGGGACTTGCCGACCAGGGCCGGCATGGTGATCTGCCGGACGCCGATGCCGACGGCGACCGGAGTGCCCAGTTTGGGCACGACGGTGCCGGCGGCTGGCTGCTGGGTGACGACCGCGCCGATCAGATTCGCCGAGCTGGTGGCGGCAGAGGTGGTCGAGAGGGTGCCGGCGTCGCCGGCCCATCCCTGGTCCTGCAGCACCGCGGCCGCCGAGTCGCGGCCGCGACCGACCAGGTTGGGCATGACCATCAGCGCGTTGTTCGAGTACTTCAGGGTGATCGGGCTGCCCTCCGGTACCTGCTGTCCCGGTCCGTGGTCGGTGTCGATGACCACGCCGGCGGGCTCGGTGCCGTCCTGCTCCACGCCGACGGCGGTCAGCCCGGCACCGGCCAGCACGGCGGTGGCATCGTCCACGCTCACCCCGACCAGCCCGTCGGGCACGGCCACCATGGTCAGCCCGGTGCCGACCGTCGCGGTGACCGTGCTGCCGGGCGCCGCCGGCTGGTGCGCCGCCGGCGTCTGGGCCACCACCTTGCCCTTGTCAGCGTCGGAGGACGGCTGGTTCTGCTCGGTGTAGGTCAGGCCGAGGGCGGACAGCGCCTGCCGTGCCTGGTCGGACCTCATGCCGGCCAGATCCGGGACGTTGACCACGCTCACCCCGCGGCCCACCACCAGGTTGACCGGGGTATGGCCGGCCACCTCGGTCTGCCCGGACGGCCGCTGCTGCAGCACCCGGCCCGTCTGGTCTCGCGAGGAGTCCTGTTCGGTGACGGTGCCGACCGCGAGCCCCTTGTCCGACAGCGCCTGCCGTGCCTCGTCCAGGGTCATCCCGGAAAGGTCGGGCACGGCGATCGGACGGGCCGGCGGCGGCGCGGTGATCACCCCCATGGTCAGCCACACCGCGGCGGCCAGGGCGACCACGCAGATGACGCCGAAGCCGACGAACGAGGCCACCCGTCGCGAGCGCCGGGCGGGCGGCTGCTCCCCGTCGTCGGGAGGCCGGCTCCGCGTGGGCGGCGCGAGCAGCGGGGGAGAGATGCCGGCCGGCCGGTGCCCACCGGTCCGGGACGGCGCCGCGGCGTCGACGACGCTCGCCGCGGCCAGCGCGGGTGCGCCGATCAGTACCCTGGACAGGTCCGAGCGCAGGTCGGCAGCCGACTGATAGCGATCGAGCGGGTCCTTCTCCAGTGCCTTGAGCACGATCGCGTCCAGATCCGGCGGCACGGTGGCGGCCAGCTCGCTCGGCGGCCGGACCGGTTCCCCGACCTGCCGGTAGGCGATCGCCACCGGATCGTCCCCGGTGAAGGGCGGCGCGCCGGTGAGCAGCTCGTAGAGCAGGCACCCGGTGCCGTACACGTCCGACCGGGCGTCGACCGGCTCGCCCCTGGCCTGCTCGGGCGACAGGTAGCCGGCGACCTGCGTCGACCGGACCGACCCGGAATCGTCCTCGTCCGCCGTGGACGGCCGGGGTATGCCGAAGTCCATCAGCTTGACGGTGCCGGC
The DNA here is from genome assembly GCA_964497705.1 of uncultured Actinomycetes bacterium. Taxonomy (GTDB): domain Bacteria; phylum Actinomycetota; class Actinomycetes; order Mycobacteriales; family Nakamurellaceae; genus Nakamurella. Next base: position 184,961 of record CAZCEH010000003.1, read on the forward strand.
GCCCTTGCCGGCGTCCTTACCGAGGCCATTGTCGCCGCGCCGGTCGAAGCCGTTGACGCTCTTGTCGAAGCCGTTGACGGTGCTCTTGGTGCCCTTGCCGGGACCGGAGTTCTCCAGCATCACGTTCTCCGGGCACACGGACCGGTGCACGATGCCGTGACGGTGCGAGAAGTCAAGAGCCGCACAGATATCCATGACGATGCCGACCGCGCGGGTGGTGGTCGGCACGCCGTCGGCATCCAGCTCGGCGCGCAGCGTGCGCCCGTCGATCAGCTCCATCACGATGAACGGCTCGCCGCCGGCGTTGCCGTCGCGGGGCAGTTCGCCGGTGTCGTAGACAGCGACGATCCCGGGGTGGTTCAGCAGGGCGGCGTTCGCCGCCTGCCGGCGGAACCGGGCGAGGAAGGCCGGGTCGTGCCCATGGTCGGCGCGCAGCACCTTGATCGCCACGTCCCGGCCCAGGCGCAGGTCTCGGCCCCGGTGCACGACCGACGTCGCGCCCCGCCCGATCTCCGGCCCGATCTCGTACCGGCCGCTCACCCAACCCCCTCGACGGGATCAGCATCCACCATGTCGACGACCGGTGACCGGTGGTCCGCACCGCTCACCGGCGATACCCGCCGCTGCCCTTTCGCATCCCATTGTTCCCCGCAGAGGTGCCGCGGGGCATCCCGGGGGCGTCGTCGAGCGGGCACAATCGGCGTCGGAACAGCCGACGAGGAGGCCGGTCGATGGGCAGGTACGAACGGATCCGGCAGGCCAGCATCGACGATCCCGAGACGTTCTGGTTGGACGCGGCCCGGGCGATCGACTGGCACCGGTCGCCGACCCGAGCCCTGGACTCCTCGGTCGCCCCGATCTACCGCTGGTTCCCGGACGGGGAGCTCAACGTGAGCGCGAACGCGCTGGACCGGCACGTGGCGGCCGGCCGGGGCGAGCAGGCCGCGCTGATCTACGACAGCCCCGTCACCGGGACGGTCCGTTCGTACACCTACCGGCAGTTGCGGGACGAGGTCGCCCGGTTCGCCGGGGTGTTGGCCGCCCTGGGCGTCGGCAAGGGCGACCGGGTGGTCGTCTACCTGCCGATGATCCCGGAGGCGGCGATCGCGATGCTGGCATGTGCCCGGCTGGGTGCCATCCATTCGGTCGTGTTCGGTGGCTTCGCCCCGCGCGAGCTGGCCGCCCGGATCGACGACGCGCGGCCCACGGTCGTCGTGTCCGCGTCGTGCGGCATCGAGGTGCAGCGGGTCATCGATTACAAGCCGCTGCTGGACCAGGCCATCGAGCTGGCCGCCCACAAGCCCGACCGGTGCGTGATTCTGCAACGCCCGCAGGCTCTCGCGGCGATGGGACCGCGAGATGTCGACTGGGCGGAGGCGATGTCGGCGGCAAGTCCGGTGGATCCGTTGCCGGTCAAGGCAACCGACCCGCTGTACATCCTCTACACCTCGGGCACCACCGGCCGGCCCAAGGGTGTGGTCCGCGACGGCGGCGGGTACGCGGTCGCGCTGGCCTGGTCGATGGCCAACATCTACGACGTCGGCGCCGGCGAGGTGATGTTCACCGCCTCGGACGTCGGCTGGGTGGTCGGTCACTCGTACATCGTGTACGGACCGCTGCTGGTCGGCGCGACCACCGTGCTCTACGAGGGCAAACCGGTGGGTACTCCGGACGCCGGCCAGTTCTGGCGGGTCGTCGCCCAGCACGGGGTGAAGAGCATGTTCACCGCGCCGACCGCGTTCCGGGCGATCCGCAAGGCCGACCCGAACGGCGACTTCGTCGGGCGGTACGACGTCTCCGCCCTGCGATACCTGTTCCTGGCCGGCGAACGGCTGGACCCGGAGACCTACCGGTGGGCCGTCGACCTGCTCGGCATCCCGGTGATCGATCACTGGTGGCAGACCGAGACCGGTTGGGCGATCGTGGCCGACCCGGCCGGCATCGAGCTGCTGCCGATCAAGCCCGGGTCGCCGACCAGGCCGATGCCGGGCTGGGACGTCCGGATCCTGGACGCCGCCGGTGAGCCGGTGCCCACCGGCGAGGACGGCGCGATCGCCATCCGGCTGCCGCTGCCGCCCGGTGCGCTGCCGACCCTGTGGAACGACGACGAGCGGTACCTGCGCTCCTACCTGTCCGCGTATCCGGGCTTCTACCTCACCGGTGACGGCGGGCACCTGGACTCCGACGGCTACCTGTTCGTGATGGGCCGCACCGACGACGTGATCAACGTGGCCGGGCACCGGTTGTCGACCGGCGGCATGGAGGAGGTGCTGGCCGGGCACCCGGATGTCGCCGAGTGCGCGGTGATCGGCGTGGCGGACGTACTCAAGGGCCAGGTGCCGCGCGGGTTCGTGGTGCTCAAGGCCGGGGTGAACCGGGACCCGGCGGCCGTCCAGGCCGAGCTGGTGGCCCTGGTCCGCGCGCAGATCGGGGCGGTGGCCGCGCTCCGGGAGGTCTCCGTGGTCCCGGCGCTGCCGAAGACCCGGTCGGGCAAGATCCTGCGCCGCACCATGCGCGGCATCGCCGACGGTCGGGAGGAGCCCGTGCCGTCCACCATCGACGACCCCGCGGTGCTGGAGGCGCTGCGCCCGGTGCTGCGCAGGTCCGGGACCTGATCGTGCGTCTCGGTGCCCGTGATGTCCGGCGGTGCCCGTGACGTCCGGCGATGCCAGTGGAGTCGGGCCGGTGTCTTGTGGTGTCTGGCCGCTCAGGAGGCGGCGCGGATGGGCGCCTCGCCGAGCTCGGCGACGACCTGCGCAGCCACCGCGGCCGACGTCTTGCGCCGGTCCATCGCGGTGCGCTGAATCCACCGGAACGCCTCCGGCTCGGTCATTCGCCGGTGCGTCATGAGCAGCCCCTTGGCCCGGTCGATGAGCTTGCGGGTCTCCAGCCGGTGACCGGCGGCCGCCACGTCGGCGATCAGCCGGGAGGCGTCGGCGAACCGGGCGATCGCCACCTCGACGGCCGGTACCAGGGCCGCGCGGGTGGGCGGCTTGGTCAGGTACGCCAGGGCACCCGCGTCACGGGCGCCGACGACCTGCGCGGGCGCGACGTCGGCGGCCAGCACCACGACCGGTGCGATCCGCTCGCCGGTGATCTCGGCCAGCGCGCGCAGGCCGGCAGCGCCGTCCGCGTCGAACCCGAGCACGACCACGTCGGGGCGCAGGGCCCGGGTGAGCGCAACGGCCTGCCCGGGATCGGACGCCTCGCCGATCACCTCGAAGCCGTCCTCGGCCAGGATGGCCGCCGCGGCGGAGCGGGTCAGTTCCTCCCGATCGGCGAGCACCACTCGCCGCACTGCCGCCGCCCGTTCCGCGGGGAGGTCCGACCCGCCGTTCCGTTCGATGCGCATGACCTGTCTCCGTCCCGGGAACCCGTCGTGATGCGGACCTTTGCCGATCGCTCACCGGAGCAAGTCGATCTTGTTAGCAAGATTAGCTGAGATCCTGCGAACTCAGCTAACTCATACTGTGACGACTCGCACGCGTGTCGGACGCAACCTTCCGATCAATCCCGGATCGGCTTCCGATCGGCCCTGGATCGGCTTCGGATCGGCCCTGGATCGGCCCTGGATCGGCAGAGTCAGGACCTTCGGCACCGGGAATCAGGCACTCGGAAACGGTAGGACGGAATCCGGGATCCGGCTGGAGCCTGACGGGACCTGACGGGTTGGGCCGGGGACCGGCGGATGTGGATGGAGATGACCGATGACGGTGTCGACGGAGGTGCTGATGGAACCGGACCAGACCAGCGAGCGGGTGCTGTCCGCCGCCGAGTTGGCGGACCTGGACGCCTGGTGGCGAGCGGCGAACTACCTGTCGGTCGGGCAGATCTACCTGCTGGACAACCCGCTCCTGCGGCGCGACCTGGTGCCGGCGGACGTCAAGCCGCGATTGCTGGGTCACTGGGGCACCACGCCCGGGCTGAACATGCTGTACCTGCACCTGAATCGGGTGATCCGACAGCGGGACGTCAACGCGATCTTCCTGGTCGGCCCCGGCCACGGCGGGCCGGCGGCGGTGGCGTCCGCCTATCTGGACGGCACCTACAGCGAGGTCTATCCGCACATCACCCGGGACACCGAGGGGCTGCGCAAGCTGTTCCGGCAGTTCTCCTTTCCCGGCGGGATCCCCAGCCACGTGGCCCCGGAGACGCCCGGGTCGATCCACGAGGGCGGCGAGCTGGGCTACGTGCTGTCCCATGCCTATGGCGCGGCGTTCGACAATCCCGACCTGCTGGTGGCCGCGGTGGTCGGCGACGGGGAGTTCGAGACCGGCCCGCTGGCCGCGTCCTGGCACGCCAACAAGTTGCTCGACCCGGTGCACGACGGCGCGGTGCTGCCGATCCTGCACCTGAACGGCTACAAGATCGCCAACCCGACCATCCCGGCTCGCATCCGCCGGGCGGAACTGCTGGACCTGCTCGCCGGCTACGGGCACGAGGTGCACGTGGTCGAGGGCGCCGACCCGGCCTCGGTGCATCAGCAGCTGGCGGCCGCCATGGACGCGGTGGTGGACCGGATCCGGCAGATCCAGGCGGACGCCCGTTCCGGCGCGGTGACCGAGCGGGCGCCGTGGCCGATGATCCTGTTCGTCACGCCGAAGGGCTGGACCGGGCCGAAGGTGATCGACGGCCTGCCCTGCGAGGGCACCTGGCGCTCGCACCAGGTGCCGCTGACCGCCACTCGCACCGACGACGGGCACCGGGCGATGCTGCAGCAGTGGATGGCGTCCTACCGTCCGTCCGAGCTGTTCGATTCCGGCGGTCGGGTGGTCGAGCGGATCAGCGCGCTCGCGCCGGTGGGGGATCGGCGGATGAGCGCCAATCCGCACGCCAACGGCGGGCTGGTGCGGCAGCCACTGGTGCTGCGGGACTTTCGTGATCGGGCGGTCGAGGTGACCGCTCCGGGTGCCGGTTCCCACGAGCCGACACGGGTGATGGGTCAGTACCTGCTGGACGTGGTGCGGGACAATCCGACGAACTTCAAGCTGGTCGGCCCGGACGAGACGGCCTCGAACCGGCTGGACGCGGTGTACGAGGCGACCGACAAGGTGTGGGCCGGAGCGATCCTGCCGGTGGACGAGCACCTGGCCCGGTCCGGTCGGGTGGTGGAGATCCTGTCCGAGCACACCTGCCAGGGCCTGTTGGAGGGGTATCTGCTGACCGGCCGGCACGGGTTGTTCTCCTGCTACGAGGCGTTCATCCACCTGGTCGACTCGATGGTCAACCAGCACGCCAAGTGGCTCAAAGTGACCAGGGAGATCGGCTGGCGCCGGCCGATCTCGTCGTTGAACTACCTGCTCACCTCGCACGTGTGGCGGCAGGACCACAACGGGTTCTCCCACCAGGACCCCGGCTTCATCGACCACATCGTCAACAAGAAGCCGCAGGTCGTGCGGGTCTATCTGCCGCCCGACACGAACACCCTGCTGTCCACCGCCCAGCACTGCCTGGCCTCGCAGGACTACGTCAACGTGATCGTCGCCGGCAAACAGCCGTGCTTCGACTGGCTGACCGCGGACGAGGCGGGCGATCACTGCGCGCGGGGGCTGGGCATCTGGGACTGGGCCTCGAACGACGACGGCGATCCGGACGTCGTGCTCGCCTGCGCGGGTGACGTGCCCACGCTGGAGGCCCTGGCCGCGGTGTCGATCCTGCGGGACCGGTTGCCGGACCTACGGATCCGGTTCGTCAACGTCGTCGACCTGATGCGGCTGCAGGACGACACCGAGCATCCGCACGGGCTGTCGCACCGGGACTTCGACACGATCTTCACCCGGGACCGGCCGATCATCTTCGCGTTCCACGGCTACCCGTGGCTGGTACACCGGCTGACCTATCGCCGCACCAACCACGGCAACCTGCACGTGCGCGGCTACAAGGAGGAGGGCACCACCTCCACGCCGTTCGACATGGTGATGATGAACCACCTCGACCGGTACCAGTTGGTCATCGACGCGATCGACCGGGTGCCCTCGCTCGGGTCGAGGGCGGCGTTGCTTCGTCAGCAAATGGTCGACGCCCGGGCCGAGGCCAAGCGCTGGACCCGGGAGTACGGCGACGACATCCCCCAGGTGCGCGACTGGACCTGGTCCGGCCGCGGCGCGGCCGGGCTCGGCGCGGGCACCGGAGGCGACAACGAGGCCGAGGTCGAGGCGGCCAAGCCGTCCTGAGCCGGCTGGCCTGCGGGCGGCTGGGGCCACTCCTGCGGGTGGCCGGGGTGCAGGTGGCCGGGTCGGGCGGGCCGGGGTCGGGCGGCCAGCGTTCAGCAGGAAAGGAAAAGTGTCGCTGCGCAGGCACTTTCCTTCCCAAGGCGGCACGCAGGCAGGCCGGCTGAGCGCGTCGGTCATGGAGCTCCCCCGAAGGTGACCGAAATGCCCGAATCGCCCGTGCCGGTCGGCCTGGATCTCGTCCCGCGCTGATCCAACACCCACTTTCGGCGCCGTTTTGTCCGGTTTGCTGAACGTTGGATCAGCGCGGCTCCCCAAGATGGCCCTAGTGATCAGCGCGGCGACGCCCGGGCGATCCGACCCGAGTGATCCGACCCGAGTGATCCGACCCGAGTGATCCGACCCGAGTGATTCGGGCGACCGGTGCTACCCACGCGCGGATGGACTTCGACTGAACCCGGGCCAGCAGTCGGCACGGCGGGGGCCGGCACCACCGGGTACGAAGCGTGACCCTCCGCATGCGCACCGCAATCGCCGGCGCTAGGGTCAATTCGCTGGAAGCGCTCCCACCCTCGATGCCGAGCCGGCGGCGGGCGTACGGACCCAACGAAGGGGAGAGGCGGGTCGCCGATGTCGGTGCTCGACGCGCAGTCGGATTCTCAGCTCGGCCGGAAACGAGTCCGGCGCGGGCCGCATACCGGCCGTCGAACCGGGCTCGCCTACCTGATCGTTGCCGGCCTGACGGTGCTCGTGGTCGCGTTCGCCGGTCCGCCCGCTCTGGCCGCGACCTCCGGCGCGGCACCCGCCGCTGCACCGTTCGCGGCACCCGCCGCGGCACCGTTCGCGGCACCGGCTGCAGCCGGCCTGACGAACTTGGGCCCCAACGTCCAGGTCTTCGACCCGAGCATGCCGGTGGCCCAGATCCAGGCGGCCGTCGACGCGATCAGCGCCCAGCAGGTCGACAACGAGATGGGCTCGCAGCGGTACGCCCTGCTCTTCCGACCGGGCACCTACGGCTCCGCGGCGAACCCGCTGAGCATCCAGGTCGGCTACTACACCGAGATCGCCGGCCTGGGCAAGAATCCCACCGACGTGGTGATCAACGGCCGGGTCGACGTCTACAACCGCTGCTACGCCGACGAGCGTGGCTGCATGGCGCTGAACAACTTCTGGCGCTCGCTGTCCAACCTGACGGTCAACGTCGCCGGCGGGACCACCGACTGCCGGCGCACCGGCATGTTCTGGGCCGCCTCGCAGGCCGCGCCGATGCGCCGCGTCAACATCAACGGCAACCTCACGCTGATGGACTACTGCACGGACCAGCCGCAGTGGGCCAGCGGCGGCTACATCGCCGACTCGAAGGCGGGTTCGATCGTCAACGGCTCGCAGCAGCAGTACCTGGTGCGCAATTCCAGCATCGGATCCTGGTCCAACGGCGTGTGGAACCAGGTGTTCTCCGGCGTCGCTGGGGCGCCGGCCGGCAACTTCGCGGTGCCACAGTCCGACGGCCGGCTGGGCACCTACACCAACCTGCCGACCACCCCGCTGAGCCGCGAGAAGCCCTACCTGTACATCGATTCCACCGGCGCCTACCAGGTCTTCGTGCCGGCGGCTCGCCCCGACTCGTCCGGGGTGAGCTGGGCCGGCGGTGACACGCCCGGCCGGTCGATCCCGCTGTCCGAGTTCTTCGTCGCCACGCCCGCCGACTCCGTCGCCACCATCGACGCGGCGCTGGACAACGGCAAACACCTGCTGCTCACGCCCGGCGTGTACGACGTCGGACAGAGCATCCGGATCACCCGCGCCGACACCGTGCTGCTCGGCCTCGGGATGGCCACCCTGACCGCGGTCGACGGTGCGGTCCCGGTGACCGTCGGCGACGTGCCCGGCGTGGTGGTGGCCGGGATCATGATCGACGCCGGCACCGTCAACTCGCCCGCCCTGATGACCGTCGGCACCGCGGGCGGCACCTGCTCGGCGTGCGGCAAGGCCGACCCGACCACCCTGTCCGACGTGTTCATGCGGGTCGGTGGGCCGCACGTGGGCAAGACCACCGCCGGCCTGGTGATCAACAGCGACGACGTGCTGATCGACCACATCTGGTTGTGGCGGGCCGACCACGGCGTGCCGGCAAGCTTCGGCTGGGACGTCAGCCCGGGTCAGGTCGGCCTCACGGTGAACGGCGACAACGTCACCGGAACCGGCCTTTTCGTCGAACACTGGCGTCAGTACAACGTGATATGGAACGGTGACGGCGGCACCGTGGTGTTCTTCCAGAACGAGCTGCCCTACGACCCGCCGAACCAGCAGGCATGGCGGGCCGACGCCCTCGGCTACGCCGCCTACAAGGTCGCCGACTCGGTGAACACCCACCAGCTGTGGGGCGCCGGCGCCTATATCTACACCAACGTCGACCCCTCGATCCATCTGAGCCACGCCTTCGAGGTGCCCGTCAAGAACGGCGTACGGCTGCACAACCTGCTCACCGTGCAGCTCAAGGCCGGCATGATCGACCACGTCGTGAACGACACCGGCAACCCGACCCCGTACCCGCAGACCGAACCGGCGATGGTGGTCGACTACCCGGCCGGCGACGTGCCACCCACCACTGCGACACCCACGCTCACAGCGACACCCACAGCGACACCCACGCCCACCACGACACCCACAGCGCCCACCACGACACCAACCAGCACCACCCCGACCACGCCCGATCCCGGGCAAGGTCCGAGCCACCTGAGGATCACCACGACCAGCTCCAGCGCGACGCTCAGCTGGGACGGCGACCCGACCGCGACGTACGAGATCCTGCGCGGGGAGGCCGGCGTCCGGATCGCCACGACGACCGGGACGTCCTACACCGACGGCGGTCTGGCCCTGAACACGCCGTACGTGTATTCGGTGCGCGGTCCCGGCGGGGTCACCGAACAGATCACCGTCATCCCGAGGGCCCCAGCCACGACGCCGACCACACCCACCACGACGACAGCGCCGACGACACCCACCACCGTGCCGACCACCACACCAACCACACCGTCCGGCGCCGCGCCGCGGAACCTGCACGCCACCGGCAGCACCGCCAGCACCATCACGCTCGGCTGGGACGGCGACCCGGGAACGACCTACGAGGTGCTGCGCGGTGAGGCGGGCGAGCGGATCGGCACGGTCACCGGCACCAGCTTCACCGACATCGGGCTGCTGCCGAACACGCCCTACGTGTATTCGATCAGGGGCGCCGGGCAGACCACCCCGCAGATCACGCTTCGCCTCGGCTGACCGACCGGGGAGGGATCACGGGGCCACCGCAGAAGGCCGGCCGGCCCGACATCGCGACGCGACTCGGGTCGTTTCGGCCCGAAAAGCGCCGAATTCACAGTGCGCGGGCATATCCTCCGGTCGGGCCGACGCCAACCGCGGGGTGGCGCGCCCGCAGTGGGCTCGGGAGTAGGTCATGCAGAGTCGGCGTCGTCGTCACCGCTGGATCGCCGGATCGATCGCTGGGCTGCTGCTCGCCGCCGCAGCCGGCTGCTCGACCGGTTCGCCCGGCGCGCTGAGCAGCGCGGCGTCGGTCACCGGAACCCCGCTCTCGACGACCGGCGCGCCGGCGACCACCAGCGCCGCCGCGGCGAGCGCCACAACGACCAGCACCACCAGCACCACGCCGGTCCCACCGGTCGCCGTCGTGACCGGTCAACCGGCCCTGAACAGCGGCGACCTGGCGCCGATCGACCCGATCAGCATCAGCGTCGCGAAGGGCACCATCGACACGCTGACCATGACCAACCCGGACGGCGCGCCGGTGAACGGCACGCTGTCAGCGGACCGCACGTCCTGGACCCTCGCCGAACCGCTGGCCTTCGGCGCCACCTACACCGTGGCCGGCACGGCCACCGGCACGGACGGCAAGCAGGTGCCCATCTCCGGCACCTATACGACGGTCAGCCCCGACGTCGCGGTGAAGAACACCGTCTACCCGAGCGACGGCATGACGGTGGGCGTGGCCGCGCCGATCATGGTCCGCTTCGGCGTGGAACCCCAAGACAAAGCCGCCATCGCCAAGCACGTCACCATCACCACCGACCCGGTGGTGGAAGGATCATGGGCCTGGGTCCAGCACGACGACGGCCTCTGGGCGCTGGACTACCGGACCAAGGACTACTGGCCGGCCGGCACCAAGGTGCACGTCGAGGCCAAGCTGTACGGGGTCAAGATCGCCGACGGCGCCTTCGGCCGGGCCGACGTGACCAGCGATTTCGTCATCGGCCGCAACCAGGTGGTCAAGGCCGACGTGAACTCGCACGAGCTGGTCGTCACCCAGGACGGCCAGGTGACCGCGACCTACCCGGCCTCCTACGGTCGCGGCGACGACACCGGCGACCCGAACCTGATCACCCGCTCGGGCGTGCACGTGGTCACCGACTTCTACGAGACCAAGCTGATGAGCAATCCGCGGTACGGGTACTCCAATGTGCCCGAACGGTGGGCGGTTCGGATCAGCGACAACGGCGAGTTCATCCACGCCAACCCGGCCAGTACCGGCGCCCAGGGCAACTCCAACGTCACCCACGGCTGCGTCAACCTGTCCCTGTCCGATGCGCAGGACTACTACAGCTCGGCGATCTGGGGCGACCCGGTCGAGGTCACCGGCACCACCGTCCAACTCAGCCCGGACGACGGCGACATCTTCGACTGGGGCTTCAGCTGGGACCAGTGGCAGTCCATGGCGGTCGGCTGATCTCGGCTCGCGCTGATCTCAGCTCGCCGTCCCGGCCGCCCGGGTGGTACCGCCGGCCAGCCGTTCCTGGGCCCGGTCCGCCCGGGCGCCGACCGGCACCGACTCGGTGGCCGCGGCCAGACCCATCACCGGGGTGCTGACATAGACAGACTCCGCCCGGTCCACCTGGTAGGTCTCGTGCCAGACGCCCACCGCGCCGTTGGCCCGGCGCGCCCGCCGGTTGAACGCGGCCCATTGCGGCCGGTGGTGGGCGTCCGGCCGGCTGGCGTATGCGTAGAGCTTGTCGGTCGACTCCCAGTACTGGATGAGCATCGGCCCCTGGCGCCCGATGAGCAACCGGTATCCCAGCATGCCGGAGTCCGGGTCCTTGGCCAGCTCGGCCACCATGGCGGGCATCGCGGCGAAGGTCGGCCACCACAGGTCGGGCCGGTACCAGCGGTTGATCGTCATGCCGATGTGGAAGACCACCAGCGAGCCCTCGTGGCGGTGGGTCATCCGGCGGATGTCAACGCGTCCCATGTCGTCTCCAATCGATAAGATAGTTACGCTCTCCAATAATGGAGAGCGAAGCTATCCAATGTCAAGGACGACCGTGCGCATCTCCGAACTGTCCCGGGCCAGCGGCGTGCCGATCGCCACGATCAAGTACTACCTGCGGGAGAAGCTGCTGCACGAAGGACGTCTCACGTCGGCGACGCAGGCCCAGTACGACCACACGCACCTGGCGCGGCTCCGGCTGATCCGTGCCCTGCTCGGACCCGCCGGATTGTCGGTGGCCCGGGCTCGCCACGTGCTGGCCGCCGTCGACGATGCCGAGTCACCGAGCAACGAGCTGCTGGGCATCGCCCACGGCGCCCTGGTCGATCCCGCGGATCCGGACCGGGACCTGTCCAGGACCGAGCAGATCCTGCACCGCTGGGGCTGGCGCGTCTCGGCCAAGGACCGGGACAGCCAGGCCGCCTTCCAGGACGCGCTGGAGGCGATCGACGCCGCCGGGTTCGAGCTGCCGGAGGCGGTGCTCGACACCTACGCGCGGGCCATGCTGCAGGTGGCGACGGCGGAGATCGACCACCTGCCGACCGAATCGCCGGAGGCGGCCGTCCGTTACGTCCTGCTCGGCACCGTGCTCAACGAGCCATTGGTGCTGGCCCTGCGCCGGCTGGCCGAACAGCACGTGTCGACCCTGCGTTTCGGAGCCGCCGAGAGCTGATGCGCCCGAACGGGCCTGCCGCTGCACCCACCGAGCGGGTTCACCTCTCGGTGCCGGCCAGCGCCGGCCGGGCCGCCACCAGCGCCGCCAGCACGTCACGGGCGGAGACGATGCCGAGCACCTCGCGGGCGTCACCGACCGGCAGGTGCCGGATCTCGGCGTCCACCATCAGCGCCCCGGCGTCGCCGATCGAATCGTCCGGCGATGCCCAGATCAGGTCGAACGTCGCGATGTCGCCGACCTGGCGGGAATCCGGATCGGTGTTGTCCTCGGCCAGCGCGACGATCAGGTCCCGTTCGGAGACCAGGCCGACGCGGTCGTTGTCGTCGACGAGCAGGATCGCGCCGATCCGGTTGGCGGCCAGCTCCGACAACGCGTCGGAAAGGCTGGCCGCGGCGTCGATCGTGGCCACCGAGGTGGTCATGATCCGGGTGACCGGGTCGGATGGTTGCACGGTGCGTGGGCCGCTCATGGTGCGCGCTCCTGACGGGTTGCCGATCGACCGGTCTCGTCGAAGGCGACCGGCCACTGCCAGTCTCGGCCCCGTGCCGGACCCCGCGCGAGGGTCGAAGGTCCCGGTCAGGCCGTGGTCGGGCGGGACCGGAGATCGCTGTCCGTCAGGCCGACCAGGGTGACGGTGGTGCCCGGGTCGGGGGTGAACTCGACGGTGTAGGTGGTAGACCCCCAGCCGGGTTGCAGATTGACGATCTTGCCCGGGGCTCCGGTAGGGACTGCAGTCGTTCCGCCGTAGCGAATGTCGCGCGCCGCTTGCACCATGGTGAGCGCCGGATAGGTCATCCGTCCTCCTTGACGTGGGTGATGAGCCGCACCCTACCGACCGCCCCCGGCATTGAATAGGCATGGCCGGTGAACAATCCGCGAACCGAATCGCCCATCCGGTCGATGCCGGATCAACCGGTGCACATCGGGCGGCCCGGCGAGCGTCGGATCCGCGGGTCATGATGTGGCGCATGTCGCCCGCAGTCGCCTTCGCCGTCGGACCCGACGGGTCGCGCAGCACCACACCGACCGGTCGAGGCGTGGTCGCGGACGCGCTGCGCACAGTCGACCCGGTCGGTGCCCGCGCCGTGGAGAACGAGACGGCTTGGCGTAGCAGGTATCTGCAGCATTTCCGGCGGCTGGTGGAGGCCGGCGTCGACACCCCGGCGGCGTGGTGGTCGATCGCCGACGCCGGGCTCGGCGCCGTGCACGACCGGCTGGTGGTGGCCGGCCCGGACGGTGGCGGCGACGCCCCGCTGTCGGCGCTGCGGACGGCCGCGCCGACGCGGGCGCTGAGCACCGTCGCGGTGACCGGTCGGGGCACCGCCGCCGGTGAGTTGTCGCTGCCGTACCGGGGGCGGTCGCTACGCGGCGACGAATTGCGCGATCGGCTCGCCGCCTGGGCCGTCGGCGGCGTGCTCGAACCGTCCACGGTCGACGCGGTCGGCGAGGTCATCGAGCATCCGGAGTGGTTGCGGCTGGACGGCCATACGGTGGTCGTGCTGGGTGCCGGGGCCGAGATGGGTCCGGTGGCCCCGCTGCTCGGCTGGGGCGCCCGGGTGGCGGCCGTCGACCTGCCCCGTCCGGCCGTGTGGGAGCGGCTGCGGCGGCTGGCGTCGGCATCGGCCGGCACGCTGCTGGTGCCGGCCGCGGCTCCCGGGGGCGGGGAGGACGCCACCGGCGCCGAGGGCGCCGACCTGCTCACCGAGGTGCCCGCCGTCGCCGACTGGCTCGCCGGCCTGGACGGGCGGCTGATCCTGGGCAACTACCTCTACGCCGACGGGGGCACCCATGTGCTGGTGTCCGCGGCGGCCGACGCGCTGGGGGAGCGGTTGCGCCTGGCCCGGCCCGACCTCGGTCTGGCCTTCCTGGCCACGCCCACCGACGTGTTCGTCGTGCCACGGGAGGTCGTCGAGCGGTCCGCGGATGCCTACCGGACGCGGTCCCGCACCGCCAAGGTTCTCGGCCGCCCGCTACGGTGGGCCACCCGCGGCCGGCTGATGCATCGTGCCTACCCGCCCGGCGCGGATCCGGGCATCGCAGACGCCCTGGTGCCGGCCCAGGGGCCGAACTATGCGCTGGCCAAGCGAATCCAGCGGTGGCGGGCGGCCACCGCCCGCCGGGACGGGCGGCTGGTGTCGTTTCACGTCGCCCCGTCCACCCGGACGCATTCGGTGGTCAAGAACCGCGCGCTCGCGGCCGCGTTCGCCGGGGCCCGCCGGTTCGGCATCGAGATCTTCGATCCGGACACCGCCAACACGCTGATGGCCGCGCTGCTGGTGCGCGACATCGCCGGCGGCACCACCGGCCACGACCATCCCTGGCAGGACGAGGCGCACGCCGCCGTGCACGGTGGCCTGTGGCGGGCCGCCTACGAGCCCCGCAGCGTGCTGGGCCTGGCGGCGGTTCTTGGCTACGCCGCCTCACGCCGATGAGGGTGCTGATCACCGGCGGAGCCGGGTTTCTGGGCACCGTGCTGGCCCGGCGGCTGCTCGCCGAGCCGCCCGGCGTCGCCGGCGCGCCGGCCGTCGAGGTGGATGAGCTGGTCCTGCTCGATCCGGTCCCGGCGGCCCCGCAGGTGCGTGCGCATCCGCGGGTTCGGTCGGTGGCCGCGGACCTGTTCGACGCCCTGCCCGCCCTGGACCGGGTCGACCTGATCTTCCACCTGGCCGGGGTGGTCAGCGGCGCGGCCGAGGCGGATTTCGATCTCGGCATGCGGGTGAACGTCGACGGCACGCGCGCGCTGCTGGACTGGGCGCGGGCCCTGCGCATCCCACCGGTCCTGGTGTTCGCCAGCTCGCTCGCGGTCTTCGGCCGGGACCCCGCCGGTCCGCCGCCGCCGGAGGTGGTGGACGACGACACGTTGCCCCGGCCGCAGTCCAGTTACGGCTTCCAGAAGTTCATCGGCGAGCAACTCGTCGCCGACTACACCCGCCGCGGCTACGTCCGGGGCCGCAGCGTCCGGCTGATGACCGTGGCGGTCCGTCCGGGCCGGCCGAACGCGGCCGCGTCCGGCTTCCTGTCAGGGATCATCAGGGAACCCGCGCACGGTGTCCCGGCGGTCTGTCCGGTGCCGGCCGACCTGCCGGTCGCCCTCTCCTCGCCTGGCCGCACCGTCGAGGGGATCTGCGCCGCCGCGGCCGCCGACGACCGGCGGTGGGGGAGCACCTGCGCGATGACCCTGCCCGGGCTCACCACCACGCCGCGTGAGATGGCGGCCGGGTTGGACCGGGTGGTCGGCCCGGGCACCGGCGACCTGATCAGCTGGACGCCGGACCCCCGGATCGTCCAGATCGTGGGCAGCTGGCCCGCCCGCTTCCGCACCTCGCGCGCCGCCGGGCTCGGGCTGCGGCCGAACGCGGACATCGACGCGGTGATCCGCGAGTTCCTCGTCACCGAGCGGTCCGGCTCGTCGTGAACGACGCCCCGCCGCAAGGGTGATCAGGTCGGGTTCAGCGCCACGCAGCAGCGGTCCGGTCCGGGGTCGAGCGTCGCGGTATACGGCGACCCGGGGATCGCGTCCAGGAGTCCCTCGATCAGGTGCAGGTTCATTCCGCAGACCAGGGCGGGATGCGCCGCGGCGAGTCGGTGGAACGGGCAGTTGGCCAGCCGCAGGATCCCATCGTCCTGGTAGGGCTCGAACCCGGCATCGACCAGGACGCCGACGGGATCGACCGGACCGGTCCGATCGACGTGATCGGCCGGATCGGCGGGCGGGCGGGCCAGTGCGGCGCCGTGTTCGCGGGCCCGGCGGGCGAGCGCCTCCCGGGGGGTCACGTCCAGCGTTTCGGACGCCTCGATGGCCTCCGCGAGCAGGGCTCCGGCGAGGTCGTACTGCCGGGGTGGAAGCGCGACGGCCAGCTCGCCGCCGGCGCGCCGGTAGAGCTTGGCCGGCCGCCCGGCCCCCGGGCCGCTGCGTCCGGTGAGTCGTTGGTGGCTGACCTCGAGCAGGCCCTGCGCGGCGAGCCGATCCAGGTGGAAGGCGGCGGTGACCCGGGCGATCCCGAGAGCGCGAGCCGCCTGGTCACGGCCGACGGGTTGGCGTGATCGGGCGATGTAGTCGTACAGACGCCGCCGGGTCGGCTCGTCGAGGGCAGCGACCGCGCCGACCGGATCGTCAGGTGTCTGCATGCCTTGATTCTAAAACAAATGGATGTTGACGCAAGAACGTCAGAGGCTTCTAATAGCAACACGACGCTTCGTTAGAAGGGACCGCGATGACTCCAACCCCACTGAGCACCCGTCCCGGGAGGCGCACGCGATGAGTGCCGCCCTTCGGGTGGTGCGCGGCACCCCCGCCCGGGTCGACCTGGACGCGGCGGCCGACGCGGTGCGCGCCCTGCTGCTGGCCCTCGGCCGGGACCCGGACAGCGAGCATCTCCGGCGGACGCCGGCCCGGGTGGCGGCCGCCTACGCCGAACTGGTCGAGCCGCGGGAGTTCGACCTGACCACCTTCCCCAACGACGAGGGATACGACGAGTTGGTGATCGCCCGGGACATCCCCGTGCACTCGCTGTGCGAACATCACCTGCTGCCGTTCCAGGGCGTCGCCCACGTGGCCTACCTGCCCGGAAACCGCATCCTGGGGCTGTCCAAGCTGGCCCGGGTGGTCGAGTTGTTCGCGCGTGACCTGCAGGTGCAGGAACGGCTGACCAAGCAGGTGGCGAACTGGCTGCAGCAGCACCTGGCGCCGCGCGGCGTCGGCGTGGTCATCGAGGCTCAACATCTGTGCATGTCGCTGCGAGGGGTTCGGGCGACCGGCTCCCGGACGATCACCTCGGCGGTGCACGGCGCGTTGCGCGACGATCCGCGATCGCGTCAGGAGTTCTTCTCCCTGGCGGGGGTGGCGCCGAGATGACGAGCCAACCGCGATACGTCCTGGTCGGCGGCGGGCTGACCGCGTCCCGGGCGGCGGAGGCCTTGCGCGAGAACGGCTTCGACGGATCGATCGTGTTGATCGGGGACGAGGAGGTCCCGCCGTACGAGCGGCCGCCGCTGTCCAAGCAGGTGCTCATCGGTGCCGAGCCGCCGGAGTCCGCGCTGACCCATCCGGAGCAGTGGTACTCCGAGCAGTCCGTCGAGCTGCTGCTCGGGCACCGCGCCGCAGTCCTGGATCGAGCCGACCGGCAGCTGATTCTCGACGACGGCACCCGGCTGCGCTACGACAAGGTGTTGCTGGCCACCGGATCCCGGCCCCGCACGCTGGACATCCCCGGCGCCGGACTGGACGGCGTGCTGACCCTGCGGACCATGTCCGACTCGATCGATCTGCGTGACCGGTTGCGTGCCGCGGAGAACGTCGTGGTGGTCGGCGGCGGATGGATCGGCCTGGAGGTGGCCGCCGCGGCCCGCCAGCACGAGTGCCGGGTCACCGTCGTCGAGCCGCAGCCCGTTCCGCTGCACGCGGTCATGGGCCCCCGGCTGGGCCGCTGGTTCGCCGACCTGCACCGCAGGCACGGTGTCGAACTGCTGCTGGGTGAAGGAGTGTCACGATTCGAGGGCGTCGGCCGGGTCCGCCGGGCGGTCACCGCCGGGGGTGCCAAACTGCCCGCGGACGTGGTCGTCATCGGGGTCGGCATCGTTCCCAACACCGAGTTGGCCGGTGCCGCTGGGCTCGAGGTCGACAACGGCATCCGCACCGACGCGTCCCTGCGCACGGCCGATCCCGCGGTGTTCGCCGCCGGCGACGTGGCCTGCTTCGACCATCCGCTGCTCGGCCGGGCGATCCGGACCGAACACTGGGCCAACGCCCTGCACGGCGGCACGACCGCCGGGCTTGCGATGCTCGGCCAGGACGTCGTCCACGACCGGTTGCCCTACTTCTACACCGACCAGTACGACGCCGGCCTGGAGTACATCGGCCACGTGCCGCGCGGCATCGACACCGAGCCGATCCTCCGGGGCGACCCGGAATCCGGCTCTTTCATGGCCTTCTGGGTCGCCGACGGCCGGATCCTGGCCGCCCTGCACGTCAATCAGTGGGACAGCCTGGCGCCGGCGGAGCCGTTGATCGCGGCCCGGACGCCGGTGCACCCGGACCGGCTGGCCGACCCGCAGGTTCCCATCGACCAGGTTCCCATCGACCAGGTCGGGGCGGCGCCGACCGGCACCGGTGCCGGTCCGTCGGGCTGACATTGCCTGCCGATCAGTCCATCCGGGCCCGCGGTTCCG
Organism: uncultured Actinomycetes bacterium; assembly: GCA_964497705.1. GTDB lineage: Bacteria > Actinomycetota > Actinomycetes > Mycobacteriales > Nakamurellaceae > Nakamurella. Next base: position 203,247 of record CAZCEH010000003.1, read on the forward strand.
CGGCGGACAGCGCCGCGTGGATGCGGTCGCTGCTCAGCGGCGTTTCGGTGAAACGGATCCCGGTGGCGTCCCGGATCGCGTCGGCCAGCGCCGGCGCCACCGGGTTGAACGGCGACTCGCTCATCGACTTGGCCCCCTGGGGGCCGAGGGCGTCCATGGTGTCGGCGAAGTACACCTCGCTGCGCGGGATGTCGGCGTACGTGGGGACGTGGTACTGGCGCAGGATGTCGCTGACGACCTTGCCGCGCTCGTCCACCAGGACCTGTTCGTACAGCGCCGCGCCGATCGCCTGGGCGATGCCGCCCTCGATCTGGCCGCGGCACTGGTTCGGGTTCATCACCACGCCGGCGTCGGCCGCCTGCACCGATTGCAGGATGCGCAGCTCGCCGGTCTCGATGTTGACCGCGACCCGGAAGCCGTGCACGTTGAACGCGACCGAGCGCGGCGTGCCACCCCAGTACCCGGTGCCCACCAACGGTTCGCCGGTGGTGGCTCGGTGCCGGGCGAGCAGCTCGTCCAGCGGCACCCGGCCGCGGGCGCTGACCACCGCGGCACCCTCCGGCCGGCACTCCTGCGCGGTCACCCCGAGCAGGGGTGCGGCCAACTGGCGCAGTCGCTCGCCCAGATCACGGGCGGCGGCGTGGCTGGCCCGGCCGGCGACGACGGTGCCGGTCGAGCCGAACGCGCCGGTGTCGTGCTCGACCAGATCGGAGTCCGACTGCCGCAACAGGATCCGGTCCGTGGTGGTGCCCAGCGCGGTCGCGGCGAGCTGGGCGTGCACGGTGGAGGTGCCGTTGCCGAACTCCGCGGTGCCGACGGACAGCTCGTAACCGCCGTTCTCCAACAGCTCGATGCGGGCGTGCGCGTGGTGCCCGCGCGGCGGGACGGTGGCGATCATCGCGACGGCCGACCCCTCACCGGTCCGCCAGCACGGCCCGAGCTCGTCCTGCGCGCCGGTGGCGATCGCGTCCGCCCAGCGGCGGCGTCCGCGGTCCATGGCCGAACGGACCAACTCGATGCACTGGTCCAGGCCGTAGCTGCCGATCACCAGATCGGGTTCGGGTTCGTCGTGGTCGTGCAGCATCGGGTCGTCGGGACCGATCACGTTGCGCCGCCGCATCTCCAGCGGGTCGATGCCCAGCCGCCGGGCCAGCTCGTTGATCGTGGACTCCACGGCGAAGATCATCTGGGACAGGCCGTACCCGCGGAACGCGCCGGACGGAACCGTGTTGGTGTACACGCAGCAGGCGTCGATCTTCTTGTTCGGCACCCGGTAGACCGCGAAAGACTCGCCGACGCCATGGAACAGCACACCGGGTCCGTGGTTGCCGTAGGCGCCGGTGTCCGACCGGACGTCGACACCCAATGCGGTGAGCCGGCCGTCGCGGTCCGCGCCGGCCCGCACCCGGATCCGGAACGGATGCCGCACGGTGGTACCGGTGAAGATCTCCTTGCGGGACAGTTCCAGCTTGACCGGTTGCCCGGTCACCAGGCAGGCGAGCAGGGCCAGGTCCTCAGTGAGCACCTCCTGCTTGCCACCGAACCCGCCGCCGACCCGCTCGCAGTACACCCGCAACCGGTGCTGCGGCAGGCCGAACACACGGGAAAGGGTGCGGCGTACCAGGAACGGCACCTGGGTGCTGCTGCGAACCACGTACCGGCCGTCCGCCTCCGGCCAGACGACGCACCCGTGGGTCTCCAGCGCCACGTGCGACAGCCGGTGGGTCCGGTAGGTGCGGTCCTCGACGACGGCGGCGTCGCGCAGTCCGGCCTCCAGATCGCCGATCTCACCGTGCGTTTCCGCCACGACGTTGCTCTGCGGACGGGCCACCCCGCTGTCCGGTCCGGCCTCCGGGTGTAGCAGGGGTGCGCCCGGCAGGTCGGCGGCCTCCGGGTCGAACACCGCCGGCAGCGGCTCGTAGCGCACGTCGACCAGGCCGGCGGCACGCTCGGCGGCCCGCTGGGAGGTCGCGACGACCAGCGCCACCCGCTGCCCGATGAAGCGCACGACGTCGTCGAGCACCCGGGTGTCGCTGGGGTCGTCCGCGGCGATCTCGTGCTGCGCGGTGGAGAACCGCAGGGCCGGCGCGTCCCGGTGGGTGAGGACTCGGACCACGCCGGGTTCGGCCATCGCCCGGTCGGTGTCGATGTGCAGGATCCGCGCGTGCGGGTGCGGGGACCGCACGATCACCGCGTGCAGCAGCGGAGCCGGCAGTTCAGCCGGGTCGATGTCCATCGTGTATCGCACGGTGCCGGTCACCACTGCTGGTCCGGCCAACGCGCCGGTGCTGTGCCCGACGCCACGGTGACCGTCCTCGACGTTCACCCGGCCGTGCACCGCGTCATCGATACTGCGATACCCGGTGCAGCGGCAGATGTTCCCCTTCAGGCTGCGCGGCAGGTTCTGTTTGTCCTCGGGTGACATCGCGGCCACCGTGCAGATCATTCCGGCGGTGCAGAAGCCGCACTGAAAGCCGCCGGCCCGCAGGAAGTCCCGCTGGACCGGGTGCATGGTCTCGACCGACCCCAGCCCGGCGACGGTCGTCACGTCCTTGCCGCGGGCCCGGTGTGCCGGATAGATGCAGCTGTGCACGGGCTCGCCGTCCACCAGCACCGTGCAGGCGCCGCAATCGCCGGCGTCGCACCCCTTCTTGACGCCCAGCGCGCCCTGCTCGCGCAGCCAGGTACGCAGGCATTGGCCGGGTTCCGGGTCGACGGGCACCTCGCGGCCGTCGACCCGCGCGGCACCCGGCCCGGCCGGGGTGGCGCCGGTGCGATCGGGAGTGAACCCGGGAACGGCGGTCATGACGTCGCCTTTCCGGGGCACCTCGCGGGCTCGGTCGCCCCGCGCATGGCGCCGTCGCGGTGTTGACGATTCGCGCGCTTGCGCTCGCTCATGAGCTACTCCGATCCAGGTGGATGTCGCCGGTGACCCGACCCGCGGCCGGTCCGGCACCGGTGTCCCGGTCCGGCAACAACTCGGCGAGGATCTCGTCGCCCAGCCGGTGGGTCATCGCGCGCCGCCACTGCGGCGCGCCGTGGATGTCGTCGTGCCAGCCCTCGGCCGCCACCGAGTCGTCGATGGCGGCCCGCCAGGCGGCGCAGGTCGCGGGGACGCCGTCGCCCAGGTCGATGACGTGCGGGCGCCGGGTGGACGCGGTCACCACGATCCGTACCCGGCCCGGTGCGGTGCGCCGGCCGATCAGCAAGGCGGCGGACCGGCCGTACTCGCGCAGCGAGATGCGGCGAAACGCGCAGGGCCGGCGCAGCACCGCGACCGGGATGTGGAAGCTACGGATCAGTTCGCCGTCGCCGAGCCGGGTCAGGGCCTCGCCGCAGACCAGATCGGTGACCGGCAGCACTCGACGGTCGCCGCCCGGGCCCAGCAACAGGGCGGTGGCGTCGAGACCAGCCAGCAGCGAGGTCATCGCCCCGGCCGGCAGCGCGGTGGCGACGTTGCCACCGACGGTGGAGACGTTCCAGATCTTCCAGGACGCGACGAAGGAGTCGCAGCAGGGCCGGAACAGGTCGAGGCCGGGCAGGTCCGACCGGGCGAACGGCAGATCCGGTCGCGCGGGAAGGCCGTAGACCAGGGCGATCCGGCAGGTCGACGCGAGCTCCAGGCCGACCGGTTCGCCCGCCGGCGAGCGCAGCCACTGCACCGGCGGCCAGCCGGCCTCGGTGATGTCCAGCAGCCGCCGTGGCCGCCCGCGGGTGATGTCGGTGCCGTAGGACAGCAGCACGGTGCCGCCGGCCAGCCAGCTGTCACCCGGCCGCCACTGGTCCGGATCGGCGGTGAGCAGCACGTCATCGACGCTGGTCATGTCCATCAGCGCACCGCCGCGGTCGGCGACCCGACGCGACGGGCATCGTGCACCGGCCCCTCGGTCTGCCGCAGCTCGGGCACGCCGTGCGGGCTGGTTCGGCCGGAGCAGACCGCGACGATCTCGGCGAGGATCGCGACGGCCACCTCCTGTGGCGTCCGCGCGCCGATGTCCAGGCCGATCGGCGAATGCAGCCGATCCAGGCAGGGCCGGGGGAGCCCGCCGTGCAGCAGTTCCTGGGCTCGGCGGCCGTGTGTGCTCCGTGACCCCATCGCGCCGACGTACCCGATGTCCGAGCGCAGGGCCAGATCCAGGACCGGCAGGTCGAACCGGGGATCGTGGGTCAGCACCACCACCGCGCTGCGCCGGTCCAGCCGACCGGCGGCCAGCTCCTCGCGCAGGTGAATGGCCGGCTGCCGCACCACGACCTGGTGGGCGCCGGGATGCCGGGCCGGAGTGGCGAAGACCGGGCGGGCGTCGCAGACCCACGACATGCCGGTGCAACAGGGACGCGTTCCGCGACAGCGCGGCCGAGTAGTCGTTGGCTCCGTAGATGACCAGGCGCGCCGGACGCCGCAGCGACTCCACGAGCAACCGCGCCACGACCGGGCAGTCGGGCCGATCGCGGTCGGCGACGTCCAGCACGCTCACCCCGCCGGCCCGTACTCGTTCGGTCAGGCCGGCGGCGGCCGGGCCGAGGGCCTGCGCGAGCGGCGCCGGCAACGGCGTGTCCGTGTCGATCACCGCCGGCAAGACCGCGGCGGCCGCGTGAACCCCCGGCCCCGCCTGCCGGTCGGGATCGGGCAGCATCCGGACCAGCACCCGCCCGCCGGTCGCCCGATCCGGGTCGGCGAGGAGATCCGTTGCCGCGCCGACGACGTCGGTGAACGGCTGCACCATCACCCGCAGGCCCCCGCCGCACGTCAGACCGATGGCCAGCGCGTCGTTCTCGCTGTACCCGAAGTCCTCGATGCTGCTCGTCCCGCTGGCGATGCAGTCCAATGCCGCGGCCACCACGGCGGCCTCGACGCAGCCGCCGGACACCGAGCCGATGGTCAGCGCGTCGTCCCGCACCGCCATCGAGGTCCCGGCCGGGCGCGGCACCGAGCCGGACACCTCCGCAACGGTCGCCACCGCCCACCGATGGGGTTCGGCCAGACAGGCCGCGTACTCCAGGATTCTGTCGAGCACGAAAGACACCTCCGTAACCGGAGGGTGGTGCACATCGTCGGGCCACCCTCCGCGAGAGCGGTGACCTAGAATCGAGGTGAGAGCGCCGATGCTGCCGGAGAACAAACCCTTACCGAGACCCACTGTCACCGATCAGACCGTGGTGCCCGGTAGATAGTTCGTTGAGAACCCGCCATAGGCTTGGAAACGCACTGTAGTCGAGATCGCGACATGAGGCAATGGGCCGGCGAGACCTGACCAACCGCCCGGCACGAGCGCTTCCCGCGCGGCCGGTGCCGCGTCGGGGCCGTTCGCGAACCGCGGGCCGTGCCGCCGTGCGCCCTTGTTGAAGGTGGCGCTGCGTCGCGAAGGCGTTTCAACCCGCGGCCGGCCTACTCGCTGGTCGCCGGCAATGTCAGCTCCATCGAATCAGGGGAGTACACGTATATCGGAATCCTGTCGGCCGAACAGGTGCGGGCCATCAGCAACGATCTGGACGGGTGAGCCGCTCCGATGTCCGGACATTCTGCCGATACTGGCTTTCGCCCGAGACGCGAGGGGCAACCATGGAGGAGGAGTATGTGTTTCATTTCCTTCGGCAGGCGCAGGAATTCGCCGCAGATGCGTCGAGCCGTGGCCATTGTGTGGTTTACATCATCAGATGACACCCGGCCCATCCCGGCCGTGGGTTGATGCCGGTCGCGCGGCGCAGGTGCGGCTCGGCCATGTCGGGGACCCGTGGAACCGGCTACCCGACCGGATCGGGCGCGCCGATCTGTGCCATCAATCCGGCGATGTCCTCCACGTGCCAGAGCTCGGCGATTCGGCCGTCGACGACCCGCTCGATGTTGATGCCGACCACGCGGATCCGCCGGCCGGTCGCCGGGATTCCGAACAGTTCGCCCCGGTGCGTGCCCTCGTCTACGAATCGAGTCGCCACCAGATCACCTTGAGCTACTTGCATCTCGACGGTTCGTGAGAGATCGGGCAGTCCCGAACGGATGAGGCCGATGAGGTGGAGCAGCCCGGCGGCGCCGGACGGGGCGTCGGGGACGGGCAGTGGATCATGATCGACGAGGTTTGGATCGAGCAGGGCGTCTGCCTCGTCGAGCGATCCGTCGTTCCAGGCCAGCGTGTAGAAGCGTCGGACTACGTCTCGCGGATCCATCTCGTTCGCTCCTCCTCGGTGCGTGAGGCCGGCCTCCGCCCGAGTTAACTCCGGTACGGAGTGAACTTAAAGTTACTCCGTACCGGAGTAAAGTCAAGGCTGTGGAAGAGCTGTCGATCGGCCTGACGACGACCTCGTACGCGTTGCTCGGTCAGCTCGCGCTGCGGCCGTGGACCGTGTACGAGATGACGCGGAACGTGACGCGCACGCTGCACTGGTTCTGGCCCCGCGCCGAGAGCGCGCTGTACCAGGAGACGAAGCGGCTGGCCGAGCGAGGACTTGCGACGACGACGACGGAACCAGGCCTTCGCGGTCGTCCCCGGACGGTGTACACGATCACGCCGGCCGGGATCGCCGCACTACGTGCATGGTTGTCGACCGAACCGTCCCCGGTGACGGTGCATTTCGACGCGGTCCTGCGTGTTCACCTGGCGCCGTACGGTACGAAGGAGGACCTCGAACGCGCCCTCCGGTCCGCGCGGGACGACGCCGAGTCGCTGATCCGTCAAGCTCTTGTGATCGGAAACGAATTCGTCGAGGGTCGCCATCAGTTCCAGTCGCAGGTTGCCGTTCGTGCGATCCTGTTCGACTTCCTGTGGAACTTCGGCTTGTCCACCTGGTTGTGGGCGGACCGGTCGCTGTCGGTCGTGGCATCCTGGCCGTCCATCAGCCCGGGCGCGGCCGCCGACGACGCCGCGGTCGGCCTGATCAGATCGCGATTGGCAGCGTGGACCGATCGGGCTGCCGACGCCGACCATCAGGCGGAGCGGCCTGAAGCGAACCATTGACTCGTTCATGGGTGGATGTTGGCCGGAGTGTGGCGGGTGGGTGTTCCGCGGCTGCGGGCGCGGGGGGTCCGTGAGCCGCGGCTGGGGTTGACTGCGGAACGTTGGCTGGCGTCAGGCAGGTGGTTGTTCCGCGGCTGCGCCCGGAGGGGTCCCGTGCGCCGCTGCTGGGTTGGTCTGCGGAGCATTGGCTGGCGTCAGGCAGGCGGTTGTTCCGCGGCTGCGCCCGGAGGGGTCCCGTGCGCCGCTGCTGGGTTGGTCCGCGGAGCATTGGCTGGCGTCAGGCAGGCGGTTGTTCCGCGGCCGTGGCGGGAGCGGTCCCGCCCAAGCGGTTTGCTCGGGCTGCGGAACGTTGCCCGGTGTCAGGCAGGCGGTTGTTCCGCGGCTGCGCCCGGAGGGACGGGCATGTGCGGCCGGGGTTGGAGTTGCGGAACATTCACCGTCCCGGCAGCCGGACGTTCCGCAGCCGGCCCGGGGCGAGGCCGTCGACCGCGGCAAGGCCCAAAACAAGGGCCCACCAGCGCCTGCCAGGGGCTCGTTCAGCCGCGGCTTGCCGGGTCAGTCGACGCCGAGCATGACCTCGGTGGACTTGACCAGCACGGTCGCCCTGGTGCCCTCGGCGAGGCCCAGTTCGGTGGCCGCCTCCTTGGTGATCGACGCGGTGACGATCTGGTCGCCACCGTCGAGCCGGACCTTCACCGTGGCCATCACCGAACCGAGGGTCACTTCGGTGACGGTGCCGGACAGCTGGTTGCGAGTGGACAGGCGCATGATTCTCCTTGAATGTGCGGTCGCTGATCGTCGGGCCCGGATGCCGACCGGATGCCCGCCCGGATGACCACTGTAGGGACGACCCGCCGCTCATGACCTACGTCGACCTGCAGTTGATCAGCGCTCGCTCGGGCGATGCGGTCCGGCGGACGGTCTCCTCTGGTCGGCTGCGGACCGACCAGCCAGTCCGGATCCGAAAGTCAGGCCGGTGTGGTCTTCGTCACCCAGTGCCGGAGTGAACCCGTCACCCAACGCCGGAGTGACCCGTCACCCAGTGCCGGAGTAGATCGACACCTCGGTCGCCTTGACCGCGTAGTAGACCCGGTTGCCGGGTTCGAGTTCCAGGTCCGCGGCGGCGGCGACGGTGACGTCGGCGAGCAGCCCACCCGCTCCGGCGACCGGTGCGGTGTGCACCCGGACGATCTCCCCGCGCGGCTCCAACTCGGTGATGACGACCGGCAGGTGATTACGCGGGCTGCCGGTCGGCTCCTGCAGGTGGACCGCGACGGCATTCGGTTGGAACACCGCCACGCACGGCTCACCGGCCAGGCACTCCGGGTCCATCCGGCCGACGATCGGGGTGCCGTCCTCGGTGACCAGATGTTGCCCGTCGGACGTCCCGCTGATCAGGTTGATGCCGGCGATCCGGGCGGCGAAGGCCGATCTGGGTTCGGTCAGCACGGCGCGGGTGGGTCCGTCCTCGACGACGCGTCCGGCCTCGACCACGACGACGCGGTCGGCCAGGGACAACGCGTCGATCAGATCGTGGGTGACCAGCAGCGCCGTGCGCCGGCTGTCGCGCAGCACTCGGCGCAGCAGATGACGCAGAGCCGGGGCGACCGCGACGTCCAGCGCGGCCATCGGCTCGTCCAGCAACAGCAGGGACGGCTCGGCCGCCAGTGCGCGGGCGATCGCGATCCGTTGTGCCTGCCCGCCGGACAGCTGCGACGGCCGGCGGGCAGCCAGGTCGGTGGCGTCCACGGCGGCGAGCCATTCGTCCGCGGCGTGCTGGGCGGCTCGCCGGCCGACGCCCTGGCTGCGCGGTCCGAACGCGACGTTCGCCGCGGCGGTCAGGTGCGGGAACAGCAAGGCCTGCTGGGCCAGCAGCACCACCTTCCGCCGATGCGGCGGCACCCAGACGCCGGTCGCGGTGTCGACCAGCACCTGCTCGTCCAGGGTGATCCGTCCGGTGTCCGGCCGCAGCAGACCGGACAGCAGCGCCAGCATGGTGGACTTGCCGGCGCCGTTGGCGCCCAGCACCGCGACCACCTCGCCCGGCCGCACCCGCAGCCGCAGGTCGACGTCGCGCTCGGTGACGGTCGCGGTCATCTCGACCGCACCGGTGGTGGCCGGCGCCTTGCGCATCGACGACCCGGTCACAGCGCCGACCCGGTCACGACGAAGCGGCAGGTCACGGCGAAAGACCCGATCACGGCGAAAGACCGATCACAGCGCACCCTCGCCACTGCGACCACGGGTAGCCAGCACGATCAGCACCGCGACGACGACCAGCACCAGCGACAGCGCGACCGCGGCGTTGGCGTCCGTCTCGCGCTGTAGGTAGATCTCCAGTGGCAGGGTGCGGGTGACGCCCTGCAGGCTACCGGCGAAGGTCAGCGTCGCGCCGAACTCGCCCAGTGCCCGGGCGAACGCGAGCACCGCGCCGGAGAACAGGCCGGGCAGCACCAGCGGAATGGTCACCCGCCGGAGCACCGTGGTCGGGCTGGCGCCCAGTGTCGCCGCGACGGCCTCGTACCGGCGGCCGGCGGTGCGCAGCGAACCCTCCAGGCTGAGCACCAGGAACGGCAGCGCGACGAACGTCTGCGCGATCACCACCGCGGTGGTGGTGAAGGCGATCCGGATCCCGAGCAGCTCGAGGTAGCTGCCCAGCAGGCCCTGCCGGCCGAAGGTGTAGATCAGCGCGATGCCGCCGACCACCGGCGGCAGCACCAGCGGCAGCAGCACCAGCGAGCGGGCCAGCCGCATGCCCGGAAAGTGCGCCCGGGCCAGCACCAGCGCCATCGGCGTGCCCAGCAGCAGGCACAGCACAGTGCTGGCGGTGGACGTCTTCAGGCTCAGCCACACGGCCGCGATCGATGAGTCCGAGGTGATCAGCGTCCAGAACTGCGACCACTGGACCCGGGCGAGCATGGCCGCCAGGGGCAACACGATGAACAGCCCACCGAGGGCGGCGGGCAGGAAAACCCATCCGGGTAGTCCGGACCCGGCTCCTGCCCGACCCCTCGGGCGGCGGGCAGGAGCCGACGGTCCAGTGGTCATTGCACGTTCTCGGTCAGGGAGCCGGTTCGAACCCGGCCTCCTTGAGCACCTGCTGACCCTCCGGGCCGGTGACCAGCTCCACGAACTTGGTGGCCAGTTCCGGCTGGGTCGCTGCCTTCAGGGTTGCGATGGGGTACACGTTGACCACCGCGCTGGCCTCGGGGAACGGCACCTCGGTGACCTTGTCGCCGGCACCGGCAGCGTCGGTGACGTAGACCAGGCCGGCGTCGGCCTGTCCGGTCTCCACCTTGTTCAGCACGTCGGTCACCGAGGACTCCTCGCTGACCGGGGTCAGCGTGACGCCGGTGTTCTGCTCGACCTTCTGGGTCGCCGATCCGCAGGGCACCTGCGGCGCGCAGACCACGACCTGCAGGTCGGGGTTGGCCAGGTCGGCGAAACCGGTGATGCCCTTGGGGTTCCCGGGGGCCGTGACGATGGTCAGGATGTTGGCCGCGAAGTTCACCGGTGTGCCTTCGACCACCCCCGCGTCGGTGGCCTTCTTCATGTTGTTCTGATCGGCCGAGGCGAACACGTCGGCCGGGGCACCGCCGGTGATCTGGGTGACCAGGTCCGACGAGCCGGCGAAGTTGAAGGTGACCGTGGTACCAGGGTTCTGCTGTTGGAACGTCTGCCCGAGTTCGGTGAACGTCGCCTTCAGCGACGCGGCCGCGAACACGGTCAGCGTCCCGGACTCGGCCGGCGCCGCGGATGCCGCCGCACTCGACGAGGCGCCGGCCGAGCCCGAGGTCTTGGAGGGCGACGCGGATGCGGACGCCGATGACGTCGCCGCGGCGCTGGTCGTCCCGGAACTGCTGCCGCTCGAGCCGCACGCGGCCAGAACGGTCAGGCACGCTGCGCCCGCGACGGCGGCCGCCACGCGCAGGAAGCGCCGGGAAGGTGAACGACTCACGAAGAACCTCCTGGGGTTTCGACGATCACCGTGGTCGCCTTGACCACGGCCACGGCCAACCGGCCGGGTTGCAGTTCCAGGTCGCGGGCGGCCTCGCTGCTCATCAGGGAGACCACGGTGTGCGGGCCGCACTGCAGCTCGACCTGGGCCATCACCCCGTCCATCACGACCTTGGTGACCAATCCGACGAACCGGTTGCGCGCCGACCGCCCGACACCCGACGGATCCGCGGGCAGGGTGGCCGCGTGCTGCCGGGAGAACTCGGCCAGGGCGACGCCGTCGATCACCTTCCGGCCGACGTCGTTCTTGGTCGCGGGGAGCGTTCCGGCATCGATCCATCGGCGCACGGTGTCGTCGCTGACGCCCAGCAGGTCGGCGGCCTCACGGATCAAGAACTGCGACATGGATCGAACCTTAGGCCCGCATACGCGGATCCAACAAACTGTCCGACACGCAGATGGCAGACCGATGTCGGCCCGTTCCGGCCGGCGCCGGCTTGCCGCGCGACCATATCCGCATACGCGGCCGGGGTCGCCCCTAGGATGCGTCTTTGCGGCCTTGCCGATAGGTTCCAGCCGGCGTTGCGGACCGCGATGGTGAACGGGAGATCGTCATGAGGCGTGTCGTAGTGGGGATCGTGGTCGCCGTCGCGCTGACCCTGGCCGTGGCCCCGGCGGTGAGCGCGGCGCCGCCGAACACGGCGAACGGCAGTGTGCAGCTGCGGGGAAGCCTCACGACCACCACGCTCACCGCGGCGCAGATCGCTGCCTTCCCGGCCACCACGCTCGCGCTTGCGTCACCCGGCGGCGGCAGCCACGGGAGCGTCACCGGCGCGTTGCTGACCGAGGTGCTGAACTCGGCCGGCCCACAGTTCGGCGAGGGAAAGAACGCCCAGTTGCACGCGGCGGTCACCGTGGCCGGCCGGTCCGGGTGGGGGACGACCGTCGCCTACGGCGAGCTCGACCCCGGCTTCGGCAACCATCCGGCATTGCTCACGGTGACCGGTGGCGTCGTGTCGCTGGTGGTGCCGGGCGACCCGACCCGGCTGCGGTCGGTGCCGTGGGTGGCCTCGATCACGCTGACCAGCCTGCCGACCCCGCTCTCCAGCCCGCCGGCGGGTGCGGTCACGGTCACCCGCGGCTCCCGCACCGTCACCCTCTCCGCGGCCGTCCTGGCCCGGCTGCCTCGGCAGCAGCGCACGGTCAGCTTCCTGTCCGGAGCCGGATCGCAGACGCATACCGAGCGGGGGCCGGCGCTGACCACGGTGTTGCTGGCCGCCGGGATCGTGCCGCTGCCCAGCACCGCGGTGACCGCGGTCGGCGACGACGGCTACGGCGCGACGGTGACCGCCGGCGAGGCTCTGCTCGGCGGCCGCCCGCTGCTGCTCAGCCTGACCGAGGACGGCGCCGATCTCGCCCGGCCGCGGCTGGTCACCGACGGCGACGTCAAGGGTGGGCGGTACGTCTCGCGTGTGGTCACCCTCGCCGTGACCTGACCGGGCGCGCCCGCGGTCCGGGCCGATCACAATGACGCGGTGAGTGAGGCTTGCCGAGCGAATCGTGGGCGATGAGTGAACGGGCGGAACCGGCCGCTACACCGGCGCCACGGTCGTTGGGCCGCCGGTTGCTCACCGCGGCCGTGGTGGTGCTGCTGGTCCTGGTGGTGCCGCTGGCCGTGGCGGCCGCCGTCGGCGGTCTGGCCGCGCTGCAGTCGGCTGCGATCGGCGCGATCTTCGGCGCCCAGCTGGCGCTCAAGGGCGGATGGTGGCGGGCGGCCTTGCTGTTGCCGGTGCTGGTCGCGGTCGGCGGGATCGGGGTGCTCACGGTCGGCGGTCCGTGGTGGGTCGTCCTACTCGGTGTGCTCGGGCTCATCGCCGGGCTCGCCGCGAAATGGGGACTCACCGGGTCCGTCGCGATGATCGGGCTCGTGGCGTCCTCCGCGCATCCGCTGGCCGGGTTGGGCGCCTTGCCCCTGCACCTGGCGCTGATCGCGGCGGCCGGCGGATGGGTCGTTGCGGTCGCCCGGTGGCTGGGCATTCCGGCCAGGGTCGACGGACCGCGACTACCGGATCGGTTGGCGGTGATCGGGGGGATCGCGCTCGGACTTCTCGTCGGGGCTGCCGGGTGGCTGGCGCAGCTTTCGTCGGACGACCACGCATACTGGTTGCCGCTGATGGTGTTCATCCTGGCAGCTCCCGGCCCGGGCATCCGATGGTCGCGTTATGCCCGCCATCGATGGTTCGGCACGTTGGCGGCGGTCAGCCTCGGCGGGATCGTGGCGCTGCTGGGGTTGCCGGGCGCCGGCCAGCTGGTGCTGGCCGTCCCCTTCGTCTTCCTGACCGTCGCGGTGACCGAACCGATCTGGCTGAACGCCATGTTCAGCACGTTCACGGTGCTGATGGTGCTTGCCCCGCCGGGAAGCCTGTTCGCGGCGGCCGAGACCAGGCTCGTCGCAACGACGATCGCGGTCGTCCTGGTGGCCGTCGGCATCGGCGCGCTGACCTGGTGGGGGCGCCGGCACCCTGCGCCCGAATCCGAGGTCCGGACCGTGTCCGATGTGCTCACCGCGGCCACCGAGATCGGCGATCGGCCACGATGACCTTGCCGGGCGCGAGCCGGGTGCGCGGCCGCCCAGAGAAAGACGGCATCACGGACATACCAACGCGCTGCGTTCGACTGATGTGCGGGGCCGGATGATCAGCGCGGGGCCGGATCAAGACCCAGCAGGCCAGCCAGCACGGACAGGTCCCGCACCATCGCATCCAACGCGCGCCGGCGGTCCTCCGATCCCGGTGTCCGCAGCACGGCCGAGGGGTGGATGGTGGCCGATGCGCCGTCCAGCGGCACCTCGCTGCCGGCGAACGGGCCCGCTTCCGGAGGCCAGTCGAGGATCGTGCCGCGTTGCTCGGTGACCTTGAAGGCGTTGCCGAACAATGCCTTTCCCGCGGTGGCGCCGAGCGCGACGACGACCCGTGGCCGGACGGCGGCCAGCTCCGCGGACAACCACGGCGCGCACGCGACGATGTGCCGGGTGGTCGGATTCTGGTGCAGCCGTCGCTGGCCGGTGTCGGTGCTCTTCCAGCGGAAGTGCTTGACCGCGTTGGTCACGTAGGCCGCGGACCGATCGATGCCGGCGCGCTCCAGGGCCTGGTCGAGCACCCGGCCCGCCGGGCCGACGAACGGCAGGCCGGCCCGGTCCTCCGCGTCGCCGGGTTGCTCGCCGACGAGCATGATCCGTGCCCGCCGGTCGCCCGCACCGAACACGGCCTGGGTGGCGCGCTGGTACAGCTCGCAGCCGTGACACTGCTGGACGGCCGCCGCCAGCCTGGACAGGTCGTCGCTGTCGGGCACGAAAGGTTCGGCGGTCGATGCGGCGGTCGGCATGTCTGCTGGTTCCCGTCCCGGTCGTCGCCCAACCAAGGTCGGGCGAGCCGCTGGGCGTCGCCGGTCATCGCCCGACGGATATGCCGCTCAGCCGAGGTCGGCCGCGTGCCGAGGATCCAGCCCGGTGTCCGCGACCGTCCGGGCCAGCTCCCGGAGCTTGACGTTGTGCTGCTGGGAGGCCGTGATCAGCTCGTGGAACGCGTGGTCGGCGGACCATCGGTAGCGTTCGACGAGCAGGCCCACCGCCGTGCCGACCTGCTGGCGGCTCTCCACCGCGGCGTCGAAGTTGCGGCGCAGTTGACCACAGGACAACACCGGCCCCGCCTGCCCGGCGACGATCCGGCCGATCCGCTCCGCCGCGGCGTCGAAGCCGCCCGGTGCGTCGGCGTACCAGGTGAGGGCGGCCGCACCCCACCGCATGACGGTCAGCGGAACCGAGAGCACGCTGCGGAATCCCGAGCCGCCGGCGCGCTCGCCGAACAACGGCCACCTGGACTCGCCCTGGGTGTCCAGGATGCGCCCGACCCGCCCGTTGCAGGCGTCCGCAACGGGGCCGAGCAGGCCGCCGGACTGCAGTCGGTCCAGGTCGGCGATCGAATCGGAGGTGGCCCTGGCCGTCTCCAGGCGCCCACGCCGTCGAACGGTGACGGCACACGCGCCGGCGATGGGCAGCGCGTCGGCGGCGGCGCGCAGCACGGCGGCGAGCTGGTCGTCCATCGAGACGTCGTTCATGGCCCCGGCCAACTGCTCCAGAACGCGATCCAGCCGCTCCGTCGACGCCGTCGCGGACTCGACGGTGCTTGCCGCGTCCGGCGTGGGCACCAGCCGCAGCTCGCCGGGTCGTTGTTGCCGCACCGGGGTCAGCGACCACGTCAGCTCACGGCCAGGCCCGCCCAGTGATCCGGTGACGCTGACCATGACGGGTGTCGCCGGGTCGGTGGCGATCAACGAGAGCGGACCGTCCTGCTGCGTCTCGCCCGGGTTGCGGTGCGCGGAGTTGATCAACTTGCGGACCCGGGAGCGGTCGAACTGGGAGAATTTGAGGGTCAGCAGCCGGCGGGCCGAGGGAATGGGCGGAGGGGGCACCAAGACCCGTGCCGCCCGGTTCGCCTCGATGATCACGCCCGAGGCATCCGTGCGGATCACCGCCATACCGCTCACCTCGAACAGGGCATCGTTGCGGTCCACGAGCGCGGCGATGGCCATCTCGGATTCCTCGAGCTGCGCCTGCTGCGCCCGTAATTCGGC
The DNA here is from genome assembly GCA_964497705.1 of uncultured Actinomycetes bacterium. Taxonomy (GTDB): domain Bacteria; phylum Actinomycetota; class Actinomycetes; order Mycobacteriales; family Nakamurellaceae; genus Nakamurella. Next base: position 218,786 of record CAZCEH010000003.1, read on the forward strand.
GTCCGCGACGACGAGCTCCTCCTCCAGCTCGGAGACCTCCTCGAGCAGCTCGGCCACCTGCGGCGACGCGCCGTCGCTGGTCAGCCGGGCCAGGTTCGCGCGCCGCCGCTGCAGGCGCACCAGGAAATCACCAAGCTCCACCGCCGTCGGCATAGGAAACACTCCCCGTTGCGTTGGCCGAGCCCACAATCCCGGACGCTGCTTGCCGGTCCGGGCTCTTGCACCATTCAACACCGGTTCGACCCTCGCCGGAACGGGAGCAATGTTTGATCTCGGCCGGAGAGCGGAACGCTATGCCATCGTCCCTTCCACCGAAGGGGCACGAAACGCGGAAGGACCGCAATCGGTGCATGACCCTGCTCTGTCCCGGTGGGTGGCCATCGTGCCAGACTGACAGGGAACTCGCAGGCCAGCGGGCTCAGGCGGGAGTGCGCCGAGCCGTTCGCACCTGTGAGTGAGGAGGCGCCGTGCACAGGGACCTGGTGGTGATCGGCGCCTCGGCCGGCGGCGTGGAGGCCCTGCGCACCATGGTGGCCGCCTTCCCGGCGGACCTGCCGGCGGCCGTGCTGGTGGTGCTGCACGTTCCCCCCTACAGCGGCAGCGCACTGCCGGCGATTCTCGGCCGGGCCGGTCCGCTCCCCGCCCAGCACGCCGCCGACGGTGACATCCTGGAGTCCGGCCGGATCCTGGTCGCCCCGCCCGACCAACATCTGGTGGTCACCGACGAGCACGTCGTGCTCAGCCGCGGACCCCGGGAGAACGGGCACCGGCCGGCCGTCGACGTGCTGTTCCGGACCGCGGCGCACAGCCGGGGACCGCGCGTCATCGCCGTCGTGCTGTCCGGTGTGATGGACGACGGCTCGGCCGGGGCGGTGGCCGTCCGGCTTCGCGGCGGCACGGTGGTGGTCCAGGAACCCGACGACGCCCTGTACCCAGGGATGCCGATCCACGCCATGCAGGTGGTCAGGCCCGATGCCCGAGCACCCGCCGCCGAAATGGGCCGGCTGGTGGCCGGCCTCTGTGGCACGGACGTCCCGTCGGTCGCGCCTCCGCCGTCGCGGCTCATGCAATTGGAATCCAGGCTGGCGATGATGGACAAGAACGCGCTCAATCACCCGGACCGGCCCGGACGTCCCTCCGGTTACTCCTGTCCCGATTGCGCGGGCACGCTGTTCGAGATCGTCGAGGGCGATCTGGTGCGTTATCGCTGCCGGGTCGGCCATGCCTGGTCGGCCGAGGGTCTGTTGGGCGAGCAGGCGCAGGCCCTGGACGCCGCGCTGTGGATGGCGCTGCGCAGCCTGGAGGAGAAGGCGGCCCTGGCCCGCGAACTGCGCGATCGCGCGGGGCAACGCGGCAGTGCCCTCACCGAGACCCGATTCGACGAGCAGGCCAGGGAAGCCTCTCGCGCGGCATCGCTGATCCGGTCCGTGTTGGAGGCCAGGGTGCCCGACACGGACGCGACGGTGACCGAGGAACAGGGAGCTTGACCCGCGCGGGGGTGTGAGATCGACCCATGAACGAGCAGCCACGCACCGGGCAGACCAACCCAGGCACTATCGACCCGACCTTCGAGCGGCTGTTGACGTTCCTCAAGGAGAGCCGGGGCTTCGATTTCACCGGCTACAAGCGCGCCAGCCTGATGCGACGGGTCCGGCACCAGATGCGGCAGGTCGGGGTCGACTCCTTCGAGGAGTACCTGGACGTCCTGCAGGTTCACCCGGAGGAATTCACCACCTTGTTCAACACCATCCTGATCAACGTGACCGGATTCTTCCGGGATCCCGCGTCCTGGCGGCATCTGGAGAACGTGATCGTGCCGGAGTTGATCGGCCGCTCCGACCACGACCACATCCGGGTGTGGAGCGCGGGCTGCGCGTCCGGCGAGGAGGCCTACAGCCTGGCCATGGTGTTCGCCGAGCACCTGGGCGTCGAGCAGTTCCGCGATCGGGTCAAGATTTACGCCACCGACATCGACGAGGACGCGCTGGCCGTCGCCCGGCAGGCCGTGTACGGCGAGCGTGAGCTCCGCGACGTGCCGATCGGTCACCGCGACAAGTACTTCGACGTGCAGGGCAACCGTTTCTCCTTCCGGAAGGATCTGCGCCGCAGTGTCATCTTCGGCCGCAACGACCTGATCCAGGACGCGCCCATCTCCCGGATCGACCTGCTGGCCTGCCGGAACACGCTGATGTATTTCAACAGCGAAACGCAGGGCAAGATCGCCAACCGGCTGGCGTTCGCGCTTCGACCCGGCGGCGTGTTGTTCTTGGGCAAGGCCGAGATGCTGCTCAGCCACTCGCCGCTGTTCGAGCCGATCGATCTCAAGCGCCGCTTCTTCCGTAAGTCGCCGTCCACGGCGTCCACCGAGATCGACCCGACCGGCGCGATCCGCGATCTGCCGCGCCGTGCCGAGAACTCCGACGCGACCCCGCTGATCCGCTCCGAGGCGTTCCTGGCCAGTCCGGTGGCCCAGCTGGTGATCTCCGACGACGGTCGGGTGCTGCTGGTGAACCACCGGGCGGCGAGCCTGCTGAACGTTTCGGAGCGGGACGTCGGGCTGCCGTTTCACGAGCTCGAGATCTCGTACCGGCCTGCCGAACTGCGATCACACCTGGCTGCGGTGAAGGAATCGGGCCGGTCCGCCTGGATCCGCGACGTGCAGTGGCATCGCTCCGCCGATGAGGACCTCTACCTGGACATCCAGCTGGTGCCGTTGAGCGACGCCGGTGCGCGGCTGGGCATCGCGCTGATGTTCAACGACGTGACCCGGTACCGGCAGCTCCAGCGCGAGCTCGAGGCCGCCAACCGGCAGCTGGAAACGGCTTACGAGGAACTGCAATCCACGAACGAGGAGCTCGAGACCACCAACGAGGAGTTGCAGTCCACGGTCGAGGAGCTGGAGACCACCAACGAGGAACTGCAATCCACGAACGAGGAGCTCGAGACGATGAACGAGGAGCTCCAGTCGATGAACGACGAGCTCCAGGTCACCAACGAGGCACTGCGCGAGCGCACGGCCGAGATCACCTCGCTGAACACGTTCATGGAGTCGATCCTGAGCAGCCTCGGTGCCGCCGTGGTGGTGGTCAACCGCGACCTGATCGTCGACGTGTGGAGCGGCCAGGCGGAGGACCTGTGGGGATTGCGGGAGTCCGAGGCGGTGGGCCGTCACCTGCTGAACCTGGACAGCGGGCTGCCGGGCGATCAGCTGAAGAACCCGATCCGTGCGGTGCTGGCCGGAAGCCCCCGTGAGGAACTCACCGTCGAGGCCATCAACCGCCGCGGTCGCAGCATCGGGTTGCGGATCACCGCGACCCCGCTGCTGTCCGGCGACCGCATGGCCGGGGCCCTGCTGCTGCTGGAGCCGCTGGAACCCTCGCGACGGAGCGCCGGCGACGATCAGCCGGCATGATCGGGTGCGCCGGAGCATCGCTTCCCCGGTGCCGGGAAGTCAATCGGGGATCGGACGTTGCACTTGCCGATCCAGCGGGCACCCTCTGGCCGGAGCGTCCGTGCGATCCGGGTCGCCGGACCTCCTAGGCCCGACCGGTTCAGCAGCGTAGCCGGTCGGGCCGACCACCCTGCCGGTTCGGCAGCCGGTGCCGGGACCGACGTCGACGGCGCCCGGCAGGCGGTGCGGCCCCGGTTTGTCCGGGCACGGGTCGGGGAACCCGACACGGAGTATCGGATTCTCGAAGGGACGTGGCACCGATGGTTCTCGCCGTCATCCTGATCGTTCTGGCGATCCTGCTGGGCCTGGGCGGACTGATCTTCACCGCCCTCAAGTGGCTGTTGATCATCGCCGCGGTGCTGCTGGTGGCCGGCGTGGTGGCCGGTTTCCTGGCCCGCGGCCGTACCCGCTCGATCCGCTGAGTGGCGGCGCCCGCCCGGCCCCGGACCGCGTCATTCACCGGGAGGTCGCTGTTCCTCGGGGATGACGTCGAGTTCGGCGGCCAGGAACAGAAAGGCCCGCGCGAACGGATTCGCGTCCGATTCGGCGCGCAGCCGGGGCCAGTCCAGTTGCTCGCGGACGGCGCGAACGGGCGGCAGCAACTGCCCGAAATCGCAGTACCGCTCGGACATCGCCCGCAGCTTGGTGGATATCACCTCGGTGGCCGACAGTACCGGGATGTGCAGACCGAGAACGTCGTGGGCAGCGGCGTGTCCGATCAACTCCGCCTCCACCGGGACGCCGTTGAGGCGGTGCAGGACATCGACCATGGCGTCGTCGAGATAGGCCTTGAACAACCAGTCCTCGGGCGGCCGCTCGATCCGGAAGCCGTCCTGTGCCAGGCATCGCGCCGCGTCCTCGACATGCTTCTCCGCGATCACCAGGTCGACGTCGTGCGAGTTCTCCGGTGCCCCGTGCACCCAGAGCGCGTAGCTGCCGGCCAGTGCGAACGGCACGGAGGCGGCCTTCAGCGCCGACGCGGACCGCTTCAGCGCGGTCCGCAGGCGATCATTCGGCGAGCCGCCCGGGTCGTCCCGGTTCATCGACGTCATGTGGGTACTTTCCGGTTATGCGGCTGGCAACGTTCAACATTCTGAACGGTCGTTCGACCAAGGATGGCACCGTCCGGCTGGATCGGCTGGCCGATGCGGTGCGCACCCTGGACGCCGACGTGCTGGCCTTGCAGGAGGTCGATCGGCTGCAGGAGCGTTCGCATCTGGCCGATCTCACGGCGGTCGCCGCCGACGCGATGGGTGCGCGTGCGCAGCAGTTCGCGGCGGCGCTGTCCGGCACGCCCGGCGCGACGTGGGTCGCTGCCACCGGACGTGAATCCCCGGACAGCGCCTCGTACGGGATCGCCCTGCTGGCCCGGTACCCCGCCACCAGTTGGCAGGTGCTGCGGCTGCCGAGAATCCGGATGCGGTTCCCCATGTGGTTGCCGGGTCCGCGCAAGGTGATCGTGGTGCACGAGGAACCTCGCACGGTGGTGATCGGCACGTTCAGGACGCCGAACGGCCCGCTGGTGGTGGCCAACACCCACCTGTCCTTCGTCCCCGGGTGGAACCGGCTCCAACTGCGCCGCATCCGCCGGGACCTGGCCGCGTTCGCCGATCCGGTCGTCCTGATGGGCGATCTGAACATGCCGGCGCCGAAACCGGCCGCGATCACCGGCTATCGGTCGCTGGCCGAGCATGCCACCTTCCCGGTGGTTCGCCCCGACCGCCAGCTCGACCACATCCTGCTCCGCGGACCGCTGGGCCGGGTGGTGGCCAGCCGCGCGCCGCTGCTGACCCTGTCGGATCATCGCGCGTTGACCGTCGACGTGTCCACGGACTGACCGGCGCTGGGCGTAGCCGAGGGGTTTGTGTCCGCTGCGGAACTTGCGCCGGCTGCGGAGTTTGCGCCGGCCTGGTGCGAGCTGATGCTCCGCATCTCGTGTGATCGGCCGGGGCTGTGCCGGCGCTCGGTGTAGCTGCGGAACTTGCGCCGGCTGCGGACGTTGCGCCGGCCTGGTGCGAGCTGATGCTCCGCAACCTGCCCGACCGGCCGAGCCGGACCCGTACCCGAAGGCTGCCCGCGTCACCGTTGACCGGCGGCCAGCGCCCGGTCGACCGCCGCCCACACCTCGTCGACGGTCAACGACGCCAGGGCCGGGTCGATGGCCGCGCCGTGCGGGTCGCCCGGGTGATCGTCGTCGCCGTGCCACAACACGGTGTGCCGGTCGGCGTCGACGGCCGGACCCCAGTGCCGCGGCGACGTCGGGCCGAACAGCAGGACCGAACGCGCCCCATACGCCGTGGCCAGGTGCGCCACACCGGTGTCCCCGCAGACAAGCAGGCGGGCACGGGCCACGTGCCGCGCCAGGCCGGACACCGTCAGCCGGCCGGCGAGGTTGCTCACCCCGGTCGTCGGCTCGGCCAGATCGTCGGCCATCGACATGATCTCCGCGCAGAGCGGGCGTTCGACGGCCCCACCCGTCAGGGCCACCGGCAGTCCGGCGGACGCCAGATGCGCGACCAGTGCCGCCCACCGCCGGGCGGGCCAGCACCGTGCCGGTGCGCCGGCCCCCGGATGCAGCAGCACCTCGCCGGACGACTGTTCGGGCGGCGGCAGCCGCAGATCCTCGGGACCGCACCGGCCGCCGACCGAGTGGACGAGCCGGCACCACCGGTCGACCTCGGGTTCGTCGGCCCGCCACCCCGGCCCCTGCAGCTGGCCCGCGGCGGGTTGCCGGAAGCCGACCAGCCGGTCCGGACCGGTGGCGGCCAGCAGGCGGTGACTTTGCGGGCCGCGACCGTGCAGGTTGACGGCGACGTGCCCGCTGGAGCCGATCACCGCCGGCGGCGGCCAGGCCAGCGGCATCAGCGGGCGGGTCGGCAAGACCTCGTCCACGATGCCCAGATCCCGCAGCCAACCGCCGATTCGCGGATCGGCAGCCAGCAGTACCCAGCGGTCGGGCCAGGCCCGGCGAATGCCGCGCAGTGCCGGGATCGCGGTCACCGCGTCGCCCAGACCCAACGCGCGCAACACCAGCACCGCCGAGTCGCACCGGCGAGTGGTCTGCATCGGTTGCGCTGCCGGCGGTGGGGCTCCGGACCGGGCCAGCGACGCGGACAGCGTCATGGCCAGGACGTCTCTCCCGACGACATGACGAGCATCTCCCGGATCTCCGTGCCGACCGGCTGGCGCAGCGCGGTCACCACCGCGGCCGCGACCGCAGCCGGATCGGACAGCTCGGCGTCGGGTCCGGGCCGGTACTGCTCGGTGCGGCCGTCGAAGAAGGCGGTGCGCATGCCACCAGGAATCAGCAGGGTCACCGCGACCCGGCCGGCGAGTTCGGCGGCCAGCGCCTGGGTGAATCCGCGGACGGCGAACTTCGACGCGCAGTAGGCGGTGGCGTCGCTGACCCCCCGCAGCGCAAGTGTGGACGCGACGGTGACGATGCTGCCGTGCGCCTCGGTCAGGTACGGCAGGCAGGCGCGGATGACGCCGACCGTGCCGAACAGGTTCACCCGGACCACCTGCTCCCAGGCTTGGGCCGGCACGTCGGCCAGCTGCCCGCAGGCGTCGATGCCGGCCGCGGTGACCACCGCCGACGGCGGACCCACCCGGCCCACCAGGTCGGCGACGGCTGCGCCCGCCGCCTCGCCGTCAGCCAGATCGACAAGAGCGCAGGGGGTTCCGTTCATGGACGGGCGGCGGTCCAGGACGCCGGCGGTGCCGCCGGCAGCAACCACTGCCTCGGCGACGGCGGCCCCGAGGCCGCTCGATCCGCCGGTGACGTAGACGGTGCCCAGGGGTCGTGGTTCGCCCGTGCGGACGCGGTCGAGGGCGGATGCGGTCATCGGGTGCTCTCCTGCTGTTCGGATCGTGGGGTGACGGTCGATCGGTCGGCCGGGAACGTTCGCGCGCGTTCCAGGATGCTGCTGGTGGAGTGCCCGGACAGATAGGGCACGAACACCGTGCTGCCGCCGTGGGCCGCGACGACATGGCTTTCCGGCAGGGCGGTCCCGCCGTAGTCGCCACCCTTGACCCAGACGTCCGGGCGTAACTGGTCCAGGACTCTTCGGGGGTCGTCCTCGTCGAAGACGAGGACGGCGTCGACGCAGTCCAACGCCTGCAGCACCCGGGCCCGGTCCCGCTGCCCGATGACCGGTCGCCGTGGGCCCTTCAGCCGTCGGACCGAGTCGTCGGAGTTGAGCAGCACGACCAGGCTGTCGCCGAGCCGGCGGGCGGCCTGCAGGGTCGCCACGTGGCCGGCGTGCACGATGTCGAAGCACCCGCCGGTGGCCACCACCGTGCGCCCGCCGGCGCGCAGCCTCCTGGCGAGGTCGGCGACCGTCTCGGCGGTCGAGTCGGGCCGGTCGGCCGAGGGCGCACGGCTCGGGCCGGCCGGGGCCGGGAGGTTCCTGCCGAGCCCGCGCACCCAGTCGGTCGCCGCGGCGACACCGGCGCTGACCGCGTCGACGAGCAGTTCCCGCCGGCCCAGGGCCACGGTGGTGGCGGCGGCCAGCCGGTCGCCGGCGCCGCACGGATCGCCGGAGGACGGCGACGCCGGAAGGTAGCGGACCTCGTCGTCGCGGTCGGCCAGGAAGGCCCCGGCCGGTCCGGCCGTCACGGCCACGGCCCGTACCGGCCAGCACGCGGTGAGGCGGCGGGCGACTTCCGCAGCCGCCGCGGCCGCCGCCGGCCGCTGGTCGGGGAACGAGCCGAGCGCCCGCCGCGCCTCCGCCAGATTCGGTGTGGCCACGGTTGTTCCGGCGGTCGGGGTGGCTCCACGGGGATGCGGGTCCCAGACCACCGGCCGGTGCGCGGCGGTCGCGGCCAGCGCCTGCCGGATCTCGGGATGGCCGGTGATGCCCGCGCCGTAGTCCGACACCAGCACCGCGTCGGCAGTCTCCAGCGCGCGCCGCACCGCCGACGCGGGCACGCTCGTCGGGGTGCCGGGTCCGCCCGCGTCGATGCGGACGATCGGCTGGCCGGCGCTGCGGACCCGGGTCTTGGTCCGGGTCGGTCCCCGGTGGCCGCAGGCCACCACCTCGACGCGGTCGGCCAGCAACTCGGCCATCAGCCGGCCGGCGTCGTCGTCGGCCAGCGGAGCGATCAGGGTGACCCGGGCATGGTCGGCGCACATCAGCGCGGCCAGCCCGGCGCCGCCCGGCGCGTCGGCCGTGCCGGCCGCGTCCAACACCGGCACCGGGGCGTCCGGGCACAACCGGTCGCTGGTTCCGTCGATCGTGCGGTCCAGCATCACGTCGCCGACCACGACCAGGTGCGTTCTCATGCCGCCGCTCCCGCCCGGGCGCCTCGCCGGCTCCGGCGCCCGACCGAGCGCCGGCACCTGTGCTGATGATTCGTTCGCTGACGCTCACTCATGCCGCCGCTCCCGCCCGGGCGCCTCGCACGCTCCGGCGCCCGACCGAGCGCCGGCACCTGTGCTGATGATTCGCTCGCTGACGCTCACTCATGCCGTGACCTCGGTCGGATAGTTCTCGGGACGCCGGTGCCCCGCGGGGCGCAGTTGGGTGGGCGCCCACGGCCGCGCCTGTGGAGGCGCCTGCGGATACTCCGTCACAGGCGCGGCCGGCAGTTCTGCGGCCGGCAGTTGTGCGTCGATGGCGGCGCAGATGGCGTGCACGATCACCAGGTGCACCGCCTGCACCGCGGCGGTCGAGGACGCCTCCACGCAGATGGCCTCGTCGCAGCGGGCGGCCAGTGGGTTGGGGCCGGGCCCGGTGAGGGCCCACCCCGCCACGTCGAGCTCGGCGGCCCGCTCGGCCGCCCGCAGCACGTTGGGACTGCGACCGGAGGTGGACAGCAGGAGGAGGATGTCGCCCGCCCGGCCGTGCGCCTGCACCTGCCGAGCGAACATCTCCTCGGCGCCGTAGTCGTTGACAATGGCTGTCAGGCTGGATGTTTCGGCCGACAGGCAGATCGCGGACAGCGGGCGGCGCTCGTCGAGGAACCGGCCGACGAGCTCCGCGGTCAGGTGCTGCGCCTCGGCGGCGCTGCCGCCGTTGCCGGCCACCAGCAGCCGCCCGCCGTCGGCCAGTGTGCCGGCCAGTCGCCGGCCCCAGTGGTCGACGATGCAAGCGTCGGCCCGCAGCGCGTCCAGTGCGTGCCGTAGTTCACGGTGGTGGTCGGCCAGCCAGCCGTCGGCGCTCATGCTCCGGTCACCTGCCGATCCCGCCGGCGGGTCGGCCGTATCACGATGGTGCGGTAGGCCGCCAGGGTCGACCGGGCCACGGTGGACCAGCTGTACCGCTGCTCCGCGCGCAGCCGGGCGGCCGCGCCCATGCGGCGTCGGCGAACCGGGTCGTCGCGCAGCTGACGCACCGCGGCGACCAAGGCGGTCGGGTCCCGGGGCGGCACCAGCAGCCCGGTGACGCCGTCCTGCACGGTGTCCAGCAGCCCGCCCACCGCGCTGCCGATCACCGGCCGGCCGCTGGCCGCGGCCTCCACCGGGACGATGCCGAACGGTTCGTACCAGGGCGTGCAGATCACCGCATCGGCCGCGTGGAACAGGCCGGGCAACCGGCCGTGGTCCAGACCGCCGGTCATCCGGACCCGGTCCGCCACGCCCAGCTGCTCGGCCAATCGGGACAGCCGGACCGCCTCCGGGTCGGCCGACAGCCGCTCGGCCGGCGGCCCGCCGGCGATGACTAGCTCGGCGTCGGGCAGGTCGGCCAACGCCTGCAGCACCGTGTCCACACCCTTGCGTTCGACGAGGCGGCCGACCGACAGCAGCCGGAACCGGCCCTGCCCGTCCGTGCTCGGCGGTCGGTCGGACGGCGCGAACAGGTTCAGGTCCACCCCGCAGGGCACGACCGAGACATGGTCCGGCGGCACGCCCATCCCGGTCAGTTCCCGCACCTCGTCGCGGCAGGTGGCCACGATGAGATCGACCGAGCGGCCGATCGTCCGCTCCAGCTCGATCCGGTCGGGCGGGCTGGTGTCCCGGGCGCCCTGGTGCCGCTTCTTGCACACCCCCAGGGCATGGAAGGTCTGCGCCACCGGCACGCCCAGCGCGCTGCCCGCCCGCAGGGCGGCCAGCCCGGACATCCAGAAGTGCGCGTGAACCACGTCCGGTGGGCCGGTGCGCCGCCAGTGGTTGGTCAACCAGTCGCCGAAGGACGGCATGAACGGCAGCAGGTCGTCCTTGCCGACCGGCTCCGCCGGGCCGGCGGGCACGTGGACGACCTGGACCCCGGACGGCATCCGCACCACGTTCGGCGTGGTCGGGCAGTCGCGCCGGGTGTAGACCCGCACCGTGTGGCCGTCGGCCACCAACTCCGCGGCCAGCGCCGCGACGTGGACGTTCTGTCCGCCGGCGTCCACGCCGCCCAGCACGGCCAGCGGGCTCGCGTGTTCGGACACCATCGCTATCTTCACCGGGTCACCTCCTTGAGTAGTGCCTGCCAGTCGCCGAGAAACCTGGTCAATCCGAAGCGCCGCAACGCATGTCGTCGCGCTGCCGCGCCGATTCGGCGGGCCTGTCCGGGATCGGCGAGCCAGTCGCGGGCGGTGTCGGCCAGCACGTCGGGGTCCGCACTGACCACGCCGGTGCCCGGCGGCACCGCGTCCCGGGTGGCCGCGGAATCGACCGCCAGCACCGGCATTCCCAGGGTCATCGCCTCGATCAGCGACAGGCCCAGGCTCGTCCAGCGGAACGGGTGCAGGTAGGCCCGCGCGGCGCCGAGCATCAGGTGCATGAGCTGCTGGGGGACGTCCTCGTAGAGGTGGTCCCGCAACTGCGGTGCCGGCCCGGCCAGTGCTCCGACACCCATGCCGTAGACCTCGACCGGCACCGTGCCGGCCAGTCGCAGCAGGATGTCGGTACCGGCGACCCGGTGGCGTCGCACCGGCTCGTTGACCACCGCGGCCAGCCGGTCCAGCGTGCCGGTGTAGCGATGTCCTGGGTCCGGGATGCCATGCTCCACCACGGTTGTCGGCGCGCGCCCGTTGTCCCACAGCAGCGCGTTGTAGGCGGTCACGTGCGCGATGACGATGTCGTCGCGCTCGGCGAGCGGGTGCACGGTGCGCGCCGCCGGTCCGGGCGGGGCGTTGTGCTCGACGTAGACCGCCGGAATGTCCGCGCCGGCTCGCCGGCACGTCCATGCGCGCAGCAACTGCAGTTCCTGCGGCCGCTGCAGGACGACGACGTCGATCGGCTCGTCCCGCAGCTGTGCGGGCGTCACCTCCCGGGCACCGGACGGCCATGCCCAGGTCCGGGCCCGGCCACGGCCGTCCTGGCCGCGGTCCGGCAACACCGGCAACAGATACTCGTCGGGCCCGGCGACGAACGAGGTCGTCCACGACCCGTGCACATGCCAGATCAGCACCCTCATCCGGCCACCGCCTCGATCATCCGAGGCGCCAGAACCTCGACCGCATCAGCGATGTCGGCCGGCGCGACGCCGGACAGGCACGGGTGGCCGGGCACCGGGCAGTCCCGGGCCCGGCTGCCGCGGCAGGGTGCCCACCGGTCGCCCAGCAGCAGCGACGGGACCCCGTAGGGTGCCCATCGATCGGCCGGCACCACGGGTGAGAACAACGACACCACCGGGGTTCCCACGGCCGCCGCGAGATGGGCGGGACCGGTGTTGCCGACCACGACGCAGGCGGCGCGGTCCAGCACCGCGGCCAACTCGGCCAGGCTGGTCAGGCCGCCCAGGTCGACGGCGCCGGGTCCGGCGGCCGCGGCGCACAGCCCGCGCTCCGCCGCTGCGCCGGTCAGCACCACGGTCCGGCCGCGGTCGGTGAACTCGTCCGTGATCCGCCGGGCGTGTTCGGCGGTCAGCGCGCGGGACGGCACGGAGGCACCGGGGTGGACCACCACGTAGTCGGTCGCCGGCACCAGGTGGCCGACGTCGGGCAACGGCCGGCGAACGGCCAGCCGGCCACGATCACCCGGCGGCAGGACCCCGCCGGCGGCCGCCGCCAGATCCAGCGCGGCCAGCACCTCGTGCCCGGCCGGCCGATGGTGACGCACGTCCAGCAACGCGCCCGGATAGTCCTCGCAGCTGGCCGCGATCCAGCCGATGCCGGCCAGCCGGGCCAGCAGCGCCATGGGCAGCGGGCTCTGGTGAAAGGAGGTGAAGACGACGGCCCGCCGGTAGCTGCGGCCGGCCAGCACGTCGACCAGTTCGTGGATCTCCGGCGCCGAGAACGGCGGCGGCCGAAAACCCGTCCACGGCGCGTCGAAGACCACCACGTCCCGTACCCCGGGCAGCAGCGCGCCGGCGGCCCGCCCGGCCGGCGAGACCAGCAGGTCCACCGGGCCCGAATGCCCGGCGGCCAGCGCGCGCACCGCTGGTCCGGTGAGCAGTACGTCACCGTCGCTGTCCAACCGGACGGCGAGCAACGGCACGTCGTCACGGGTCTCGGGCGCGATCATGGCCGGCCCGCCCGCCGGCGGGGAGCGGTGACGGCAGCCAGGATCAGGTCGGCGGCGGTGGCCAGGTCGGGCGCCACGGTAGGGGCCCGGTCGACCTCGGCGGGGCGGGTGACCGGGGTGGGCACCAGGATGGGGTGGGCGCCGGCCGCGATGGCCGCGTCCACGTCCGCGCCGATGTCACCGACCACGGCGCATTCGTAGCCGGCCACACCCAGTTCCTCGGCCGCGTCCAGGATCAGGCCCGGTTCCGGCTTGCGGCACCGGCAACCGGTCTCCGGCGCGTGCGGGCACACCCGCCAGCCGTCGAACGGTCCGATCGACTGCTCGATCCGCCGGTTCACCGCGGACACCTCGTCCGCGGTCAGCATTCCGCGACCGATGCCGGACTGGTTGGTCACCACGGCCACCCGCAGGTCACGCCGCCGCAGCCGATGCACGGTCGACCGGGCGCCGGTGGTCGGGACCACCCGGTCGGGATCGCCGTTGTACGGGACGTCTTCGACGAGGGTGCCGTCCCGATCGAACAGCACCGCCCGCACCGGCACCGGCCACGACCCGGCGCGGCGGTGCCGCAGCGCTCCGCGCAGCCGGTGTGCGACGGCGGCCGGGGGGATCAGCACACTGGTCGGCAGCATCCGGCGGATCTCCCCCCTTCCTTCGGCGGTCCGCGGGCTCGGCCCGGCAGTGATGCGGTGCCAGGCGAATTCGACGGTGAGCCCGGCCCACCCGGTGAGCAGGGCGATCCCGGCGCGGCGCCGGCCGCCGGCGAGCAGGCCGCCGCCGGCGACGGCGGCGGCGACCGTGGCCAGGTGCAGCGGGAACCGGCCGCGGCCGGTCTGCGCCCGCCGCCGCCAGTGCGGGCCGTGCAGCCGGCGCATCAGCGCGTCGTCCGCCGCGCCGGCCTGCGCTCGCAGGCTCGCCCAGTCGCCGGCCGGCCGGACGGGATGGACGCAGGTGCGCTCTCCGCGGGCCAGCACCCACCCGGCATCGCGGATCCGCAGCGCCAGGTCCGCGTCCTCCCGGTAGGCGCGCCGGAAGCGCTCGTCGAATCCGGCGACCTCGGCCAGAGCCGTTCGACGGTAGGCGATGTCGGCAGTGATCCAGTGGGCATCAGCCAGCGCGGCGGTGTTTCGCTCCCAATCGGTGGGCCGGCGGCTACGGGGGAGGGGTACCAGCAGCCGGGCCTGGCTGGCCGCGACGGTCGGCGCCGCGGCCGCCAGATCCGCGCACAGCCGCCGGCTCCAGTCGGCCGGCAGCTGCACGTCGTCGTCCAGGAAGACCACCCACGGGGCCACGACCGACCGCCACCCCACGTTCCGGGCCGCCGCCGGGCCACGGCCACCGGACCAGCGCACCACCACCGGGCAGGGTAGGTCCGGAAGCGTCGGTGCGGCGGCCGGATCGGGCCGGTCGTCCACCACGACGACCTCGACAGGCCGCGGATGGTCGGCGCATACGTGCTGGGCGGCCAGGGTTTCCAACAGCCGGCGCAGCGATGGTCGGCCGATGGTCGGGATGACCACCGCATACTCGGGAACCGGTGCGGGCGTGGCGCCGTCGCCGGTCACTGGTCCACCAGCCGGTCCGACCGGTCGAAGACGTCGGACCGGCGGATCAGGTGCGGGCCCATCACCATGGCGTCCACCGGAGCCGAGCCGAACAGTTCCAGCGCATCCCGCGGATCGTTGACCATCGGCCGTCCCGCGGTGTTCAGGCTGGTGTTGACCAGGACCGGCAGCCCCGTCCGCCGGCGGAACGAGTCGATGACCGAGGCCAGCCTGGGCTGCGCGTGGCGATCGACGGTCTGGATCCGGGCGGTCCCGTCGACGTGCACGACCGCCGGGATCCGGGCCACCCAGGCCGGTCGCACCCGATGCACGAAGAGCATGTACGGGCTGGGAATGGGCCCCTCGTCGAAGATCTCGGCGGCGTCCTCGGCGAGCACCATCGGCGCGACGGGCCGGAACTGTTCCCGTCCCTTGACCTGGTTGAGCCGCTCCACGTTGTCCTCGACGCCGGGGTGAGCCAGCAGGGAGCGATGGCCCAACGCCCGTGGGCCGAACTCGCTACGCCCGTCGAACCAGGCGATCACACCGTTGCCGGCCAGGATGTCCGCGACCTCGTCGGCCAGGCCGGCCGGGGTGCGGAACGGCACCCGGGCCGCACGCAGCCGGGCCGCCAGCTCGTCGTCGGCCCACTCCGGTCCCAGAGCGGCGGACGGCATGGGTTCGATCGGCAGGCCGCGGTCCGCGCTGACCTGCAACGCCGCGCCCAGCGCGGTGCCCGCGTCGCCGGCCGCCGGTTGCACCCAGACCTGCTCGAACGGAGTCTCCCGCCAGATCCTGGAGTTGGCCACGCAGTTCAAGGCGGTGCCACCGGCCATCGTCAGGACCCGGTCGGCGGTCTGCCGGTGGATCCACCGGGCGAGGTCGACCAGCACCTCCTCCAGCCGGGCCTGCACCGAGCACGCCAGGTCGGCATGCACGCCGCCCCACCGGCCGTCATCGATCCGCGGCGGCACCCACCGGGTCCAGTCGGGTGCCTCCGCGAGGAAGCCGCCGTCGCCGGTCGGGCGGATCAGCTCGCGCAGCTGGTCCAGGAAGCGGGGTTTGCCATAGGAAGCGAGCGCCATCACCTTGTACTCGTCGCTGGATCGCAGGAAGCCCAGATGTTCGGTGAGCGATTCGTAGACCAGACCCAACGAGTGCGGCAGCTCCTGGGAGGCCAACACCTGCAGCCGTCCCCGTTCGTAGCGACCGGCCAGGTGTGACGCGCGTTCCCCGCGCCCGTCCAGCACCAGCACGCTGCTCCGGGGGAACGGGCCGGCCAGGGCGGCGGACGCGGCGTGCGCGATGTGATGCGGAACGAAGCGAACGGTTCGCGGATCCAGTCCGGGCAGCGCGGCGGCCAGGAACTGCGGCGCCTGCCGGGCGTAGGTCACCCGCAGGTGATCCCACGGATCGAACAGTCCCATCTCCTCGGCGGGCTTGGCCAGCTCCGGGTCGAAGGAGTACGCGACCGCATCCAGGTCCTCCGGACGCAGGCCGGCGTGCGCCAGGCACCAGCGCATCGACTGTTCCGGAAGCTCCCAGGCGGAGAACGGCACCGGCCGCTTGCCGTGCTTGCGCCGGCTGAACCGTTCCTCCTCGGCCGCGGCGACAACCTTCCCGTTCACCACGAGGGCCGCCGACGGGTCATGGAAGACGGCGTTCACACCGAGCACGCGCATGGAGGTCCCTTCAGGATCGGAACTGCCGGTGCGGGTCGTCGCACGGGCCACGAAAGGCGGCATTGATTCGAAGGTTGCCGTTGCCGGCGGCGGTCAAACCTGCAATCACCACGCTGACCTGCACTGCTCGTTCGGGCCACCGACCGGAGGCCGGGCCAGGGCCGCGTGTTTCGCTCGTGCCGTCCACGGGAAGGTCGCGCCGAACGCGAGTCGAACGGCCGAAACGGGCCGGCGTTTGCGGGATGTCCGATGCGGGTACTGCGCGATGACATCCCGATCGAGGAGTCCATTCTGATGACGGTTCCCGAGCCGCTGACCGCGGTCGCCCTGGTGTGCACCCTCAAACCCTCACCGGCCAGGTCGAGTTCGGACCTGCTGGCCGGTCAGCTGATGGAGGCCATGGCCGCTGGCGGTGTGCGCACCGGCATCATCCGGATCGCCGACTACGACGTGAAACCGGGCGTGGACAAGGACATGGGGGACGGCGACGACTGGCCCGTCATCCGCGCCCGGATCATGGAGGCCGACATCGTGGTCCTGGCGACGCCGACGTGGATGGGACAGCACAGCAGCGTGTGTCAGCGAGTGCTGGAGCGCCTGGACGCCGAGCTGTCCGAAACGGACGGCCAGGGCCGGCTGCGGACGTACGGCAAGGTCGCGGTCGCCGTCGTAGTGGGCAACGAAGATGGCGCGCACAAGATCTCGGCCGACCTGTTCCAGGCCCTCGACGACGTCGGATTTACCATTGCTGCACAGGCGGTCACCTACTGGAACGGGCCGGCGATGCAGACGACCGACTATCAGGACCTGCCGGAGACTCCAGCGGAGACGGCGAGCGCCACCCGCGTCGCGGCCGCCAACGCCGTGCACCTGGCCCGGCTGCTGAAGGCCGCGCCCTATCCGCCTCGATCGTGAGCCGGCTCATCGAGCAGTTCGGCGACGATCACCGACATCTTGACGTTGCGCTGCTGGGATCGCCGGCGCAGCCGGCCGAACGCCTCGGTCGCGGTCAACCCGTCACGCCGCATGATCACGCCCATGGCCTGACCGACGCGGCTGTGCGCATGCAGTCCGCGGCGCAGGTGCTCTCGCTGATCGTCGGCCCACAGCAGGGCGGACAGCTGCGCGCCTACCGCGCGGGGCACGCGCAGCAGCGTCTCGTCGGCGGTCTCCAGCGGCGCGGGTGCGTACAGGGTCAACGCCCCCAGGGTGCGGTCGCCGGCATACAGGCGGACCGCGACGGCGGCCCGGAGACCGAGTTCGACCACCGCGGACGACCAGTGCGGCCAGCGGGTCTCGCCGACCAGGTCGGCGGCGACCACGATGTCGGCGTCCAGCACGTCGTAGCCGGGTCCGATGCCGGCTTCCCACTCGATTCGCCGGCAGCACTCGCCCGCATCCCCGACACTCGCCCGCATCCCGGTCGGACCGGACCCGGTGCGGCTCGCCACGGTTCCGCACGTCCAATGCGCATCCGTCAGCGCGGCCGCGATGAGGATCTGGCTGCCCTCCTCGATGTCGAGGATGGCCGCGACGCGGGCGGCCTCGGTGACGATCGCGGCGAACGGCTCGGGTCGGTCGTCGGGCGCGAGAAGAAGGGTCGCACCCCTCACGCCGCACCTGGCGTCGGTGCCGACGCCAGCCTGGCCGATCATCGTTGCCGTCCTTGCGAACCCGCCGTGGTACTCACCGGTCGCACTGAAACACTCCCAAGGGGTGGTCCGGCACACCCCAAAGTGGGTTTACGGTGCGAGCATGGTGGGTGACCGGCGAGCGACGTCGCTGCGGATCGCGCTGGTCGACGACTACGACGTGGTGGTTTTCGGTCTGGCCCACATGCTCGAGCCGTACCGGGACCGGGTGGCGGTGGTCGAGATCGACCTGAACAAGCCGGCCAGCGAGGGCGTCGACATCGTGTTGTACGACACGTTCGCCCAGCCGGAGTCCGACCAGGCGGACCTGGACGGCGTTCTGGACGACGGGCACGCGCAGAAGGTCGTCATCTACACCTGGAGCTTCGCGCCGCGGCTCATCGAGGCGGCGCGGAGCCGGGGGGTCCACGGCTACCTGGCCAAGTCGCTGCCGGCGCGCGAGTTGGTGACCGCGCTCGAGGCCGTGCAGGGCGGCGAGGTCGTGGTCAGCGCTCCGCCGCGTCGCGTGAGCAGCACGCCGGGACTGAACTGGCCGGGTCGGGGTGAGGGATTGACCGACCGGGAAGCGGAGATCCTGGCGCTGATCACGCAGGGGCGCAGCAATGCCGAGATCGCCGCGCTGAGCTACTTGAGTCCCAACACCGTCAAGTCCTACATCCGCTCCATCTACCGCAAGATCGACGTCCGCAGCCGGACCCAGGCGGTGCTCTGGGGAGTCGATCACGGCTTCGTGCCCGATCATCACCGCATCGACAACTGGCGCGGTTCGGCCGGCCGTTGAGAGCCGGGGGCCGGCCTCCTCAGCTGCCGGACCGGAAGCGGAACCGGAACCGGCGTCGACGGGCGGATCGACTGCGAAGCGACAGGGCCTTGACGATCGAGGCGACCAGGAGCACCAGACCGAAGATTCCGACGACGAACCCGCCGGAGATCAAGCCGCCCGCACTGGCGAATCCGCCGATCATGACGGCCCAACCGATCCAGATCCCGACGTACGCCGCCGTCTTGCCGATCCGCACGGACAGCCGGGCACTCTGGTCGGACAACCTGCCGGCCCAGCGCGGATCGTCCTTGCGCAGACCGCGTTCGATCTCATCGAGAACTTGTCGCTCTCGCCAGGTGAGTGGCATTGGAGCCTCCTTCGATAGTGGACCGGCGACATCCCGGTCGGCGCATGCCGACGGCCCGACGAACTCCCGGGGACTGTCCGGTGTCGACCACCCGCGCCGTTGTTCCGGTCGGCGGTCCAGGGCGGTCCGAGTTGCGAGAGCCAATGACTACGGATGAGTTTCCCCAGGTCCCGCGGTGACAAACCGTCGTCGGCCGAAGGGTGATCGGTGATCGGTCAGGACTTCTTGCCGCCGGGCAGCATCTCCTGCGCCTTCTGCTTGATGCCCTGCTTGAGCAGCCCCCACCGGTCCTCGTCGCCGCCCACGACGGCGGCGGCGGTGGCCCAGGCCTGCTCGGCCGTGGCATGCGGCGGGATCGGCGGGACGTCCGGGTCGCAGCGGATATCCAGCAGCGTGGGCCGGTTGCCGGCGAGCGCGGTATCCCAGGCGGCGCCGACCTCGGCCGGATCGTCGACGTTGATGCCCTGCAGGCCGATGCCGCGGGCGAATGCCGCGTAGTCGACGTCGGGCAGGGTCTGCGACTCGGCGAACTTGGGATAGCCGCCCATCGCCCGCATCTCCCAGGTCACCTGGTTCAGGTCGTTGTTGTGCAGGACGGCGACCACCAGTCGGGGATCGCTCCACTGCGACCAGTAGTGCGAGACGGTGATCAGCTCGGCCATCCCGTTCATTTGCATGGCGCCGTCGCCGGTCAATGCGATGCCGGGTCGCCCTGGGTAGGCCCACTTGGCTCCGATCACGTAGGGCACCGCCGGCCCCATGGTGGCCAACGTGCCGGACAACGATCCGCGGATGTCGGAGTGGAACTTCAGGTGCCGGGCATACCAGTTGGCGGCGCTTCCGGAGTCGGCGGTGACGATCGCATTGCCGGGCAGCCGGTGCGACAGCTCCCAGAAGATGCGCATCGGGTTGACCGGGTCGGCGTCGGTCATCGCCTGCCGCTCGGCGATCTGCCACCAACGCCGGACGCTGTCCTCGACATCGTGCCGCCAGCTGCGGTCGTCCTTGCGGTCGATCAGCGGGAGCAGTTGCCGCAAAGTGGTTTTCGCATCCGCCACCAGGTTGACCTGGTAGGGGTAGCGCATGCCGATGAACTTGCCGTCGATGTCGACCTGGATGGCCTTGGCCTGGTCGAGCTCGGGCATGAACTGCGTGTACGGGAAGTTCGAGCCGACGGTCAGCAGGGTGTCGCAGTGCGACATCAGGTACCAGCTGGCCCTGGTGCCCAGCAGGCCGATGGATCCGGTCACCCACGGCAGCGTGTCGGGCAGCACGTCCTTGCCGAGCAGGGCCTTGGCGGCGCCGGCGCCGAGCCGGTCGGCCAGTTCGGTGAGCTCGTCGATGCACCCACGGGCGCCCTGCCCGACGAGCAGCGCCGGTCGCTCGCCGGCATTGAGGATCTCCGCCGCCCGGGCCAGGCCCGCCGGATCCGGGGCTACGGTCGGCCAGCTGGTGCCCAGGCTGGACGGGACCTGCTTGACGGCGTGACCTGGTGGTTCGTAGGGCAGGTCGAACACGTCGGACGGGAAGATCAGGCAGGTCGGGGTCCGTTCGGCGCGGGCGACCCGGATGGCCCGATCGATCAGGTTCGGCAGTTGTTGGGGGACCGTACACGTCTGCACGTACTCGCCGCAGACGTCCTTGAAGAGGTTGTGCAGGTCGACCTCCTGCTGGTAGGCGCCCCCCATCGCGCTGCGGTCGGTCTGCCCGACGATCGCGACCACCGGCACGTGGTCGAGCTTGGCGTCGTACAGGCCGTTGAGCAGGTGGATGCCGCCGGGTCCGCTGGTGGCCACGCACACCCCGATCTGCCCGGAGAACTTGGCGAATCCCACGGCCTCGAAGGCGGCCATCTCCTCGTGCCGCGCCTGTACGAACTGCGGGTTGTCGGCGCTGCGGGACCAGGCCGCCAGCAGACCGTTGATGCCGTCTCCGGGGTAGCCGAAGACCTGGCCGACCTGCCAGTCACGCAGCCGTTGCAGCAGCACATCGCCGACGGTGTCCGTCATGATGGGTCGTCCTTCCTCTCTTGCGGTCAGGATCCGGCCGCGTCCTCGGCCCGCTCCAGCGGACGCCAGCCCCGATGCGGATGCGCCTCGCTGTGGAGCCGGTCCGCCAACCACGGATGGTGCAGTTCGAAGGCCGGTCGCTCGGAGCGGATCCGGGGTAGCGAGATGAAGTTGTGCCGCGGCGGTGGCGAGGGCGTCGCCCACTCGAGCGAATTGCCGTAGCCCCACGGGTCGTCGGCGGGGGCCGGGTCACCGTGTCGCCAGGAGCGGACGACGTTCCAGACGAAGGGCAGCACCGACGCGCCGAGCACGAAGGCGCCGATGCTGGAGACGACGTTCAGGATGGTGAACCCGTCGGTCGGCAGGTAGTCCGGGTAGCGGCGGGGCATGCCCATGGCGCCGAGCCAGTGCTGCACCAGGAACGTGGTGTGGAAGCCGATGAACGTGGTCCAGAAGTGCAGCCGCCCGAGCCGCTCGTCCAGGAACCGGGCGGTGGCCTTCGGGAACCAGAAGTAGATGCCGGCGTAGGTGGCGAACACGATGGTGCCGAACAGCACGTAGTGGAAATGTGCGACCACGAAATAGCTGTCGGTGACGTGGAAGTCCAGTGCGGGCGCGGCCAGGATCACCCCGGTCAGGCCGCCCAGCAGGAAGGTGACCAGAAAGCCGCAGGAGAACAGCATGGGTGTTTCGAAGCTGACCTGGCCGCGCCACATCGTGCCGATCCAGTTGAAGAACTTCAGCCCGGTGGGCACCGCGATGAGAAACGTCATGAACGAGAAGAACGGCAGCGCAACGGCTCCGGTGGCGAACATGTGATGGGCCCACACGGTGGCGGACAGCCCGGTGATGCCAAGGGTGGCGAACACCATGCCCCGGTAGCCGAACAGCGGCTTGCGGGAGAACACCGGAATGATCTCGGTGACGATGCCGAAGAACGGCAGAGCGACGATGTACACCTCAGGGTGGCCGAAGAACCAGAACATGTGCTGCCACAAGATCGCCCCGCCGTTGGCCGGGTCGAAGACGTGGGCGCCGAAGTGCCGGTCGACCTCCAGCCCCAGCAGCGCGGCGGTGAGCACCGGAAAGGCGATCAGCACCAGGATCATCGTGGCCAGGATGTTCCAGCAGAAGATCGGCATCCGCCACATCGTCATCCCGGGGCACCGCAGGCAGATCAGCGTGGTGGTCATGTTGACCGCGCCGAGAATGGTGCCGAGCCCGGACACCGCCAGCCCCATGATCCACAGATCGCCGCCGACCTGCGGGGAGTTCTCGACCCCGGACAGCGGCGTATAAGCGGTCCAGCCGAAAGCGGCCGCGCCGCCCGGGGTGGCGAACCCGGCGACCGCGATCAGCGCACCGAACAGGTACAGCCAGTACGACAACGCGTTCAGCCGCGGGAACGCGACGTCCGGGGAGCCGATCTGCAGCGGCACGATGTAGTTGGCGAAACCGAACACGACCGGTGTCGCATAGAACAGCAGCATGATCGTGCCGTGCATGGTGAACAGCTGGTTGTACTGCTCGGGGGACAGGAACTGTAGGCCGGGCTGGGCCAGTTCGGCGCGCATCAGCAGGGCGAGCACTCCGCCGACCATGAAGAACGCGAACGTGGTGACGATGTAGAGCAGCCCGATGGTCTTGGGGTCGGTGGTGTGCAGCAGGTCCAGCAGCACGGCGCCGCGCCGGGCTCGCGGCGGCGGGTAGGCGCGTCGTGGCCGGGCGGGTGCGGATCGAATCAGCGTCATGCCCCAACCTCCCGGTCACGTCCGGTCAACCGGTGTACCCGTTGGGCGGCAGTCGAAACGGATTCCGCGGACGTTCCGCCGCCGCGGAACGTGCCGTCCGTCATAGCCGCCGGCGCGCGGCGGGCGAGGAAGCGAGCGCCGGGTCGCCGTCTCCAGATGCGGGGCGTGGACGAACGCCCGCGGCAGGTTGCCGCGCAGCGGGGGCAGCAGCAGTGCGGCATCCAGGCCGGAATCGGCAGGCGACCGTTGCCAGTGTCCGACGGGTGCACCGCGCGGGAGCCGGTGTCGGCCACGATGCGGTCCGTGAGGTCGACCGTGGTCGAACCTCCGGCGGGCGGTCAGCGTGCCGAACGCACGCAGACCGGCGGCGCACCGTGCCGCGCTGATCCAATATCCACTTTCGGTGCCGTTTTGTCCGGTTTGCTGAACGTTGGATCAGCGCGGCTCCCCAAAGGTGGCCCGGCAGCACGAAGCATCGCCGCGCGGTGAGGTTCATTCCGAGGGGACCGTCCCCGGGGCCGGCCCGCCGTTCAACGCACGAAATCTACGCCTGAAATGTCCGGCTCGGTCGTGCGATGGTCAGCGCACGGACCGCTACGTCCGAAGAAGAGCGGATTGCGATCCGTCAAGCCCGACGAGCGACGTTCGCCCGCCTCGCAGAGGTCTGCCGCAAGCCGATGGTGCTGCTATTATTAGCACCATGTTGTGGCGAGTGGATCCGACTGACCGCGTGCCCCTGCACGAGCAGATCGCCGGGTGTGTCCGCCGGGCCGTCGCGGAAGGCGGCCTGTCGGCGGGGGAGCGGTTACCGCCGGCGGCCGAACTGGGGGAGGCGCTGGGAGTGGATCGCAACACCGTGCTCACCGCGTATCGCAGGCTGCGTGAGGAAGGTCTGCTCGAGTTTCGGCGGGGCCGCGGTGTCCGCATCGCGGACATCGCCGGTCGCCAGGCGATGGTCCGCGAGGCCGCCGCTCGCCTGATGGAACTTGCTCGGGCTCAGGGCTATTCGCGGGCGGAGCTGATCCGGATGATCGAAGGGATGGCGTGATGGACACAACCACCACCGTTTACAGTTCGCGGGCCACCAACTGGCCGGTCCTGGCGGTTGCGGCGGGACTCGCGGTGCCGCTGTTCGTCCAGGGCCTGACCTCGCCCGAACCGGGAGCCTCATTGGCCGCGTCGCTCGCGGTGCTCGCCGTCATCATCGTCGGCATCGTGCTGAGCACGAGCCTACGGGTGACTGCGGGGACAAGTGGCGTCATCGTGCGGTTCGGACCACTGGGCCTGCCCCGGTGGACGATTCCGATCAACCGGATCGACTACGTCGATGTGACCTACCTGCCACCCTGGGCGATGTTCGGCGGCGTCTGGTGGAGCCGCCGCGACGGCCTCCGCCTGACTCAGCGGACGGGGCCGGCGCTGCGGCTGCGGCTGACCACCGGCCGCCGGGTGACCATCACAGTGAACGAACCGGACGCCGCGCTGGCCGTCCTCCGTGACGCGGTGGCCGGTCAGCGGCGTCGGAACCAGCCCTGAAACAGGAAGGTCCACAACGCCATCGGTCCTCGTGAGTGGCGTTCCGCAACCGACAACGGCCACGTCGGAGATTTCGACACCGAGGCGTCCGACGCGATTCGCGTGCGGCCGGAGTATGAGTTCATCCAATGGCGACGCTCGAGCGGCAACGCGACGTGTACCGGGCCGCGGCTGACGAGCATCAGGCGGTCGCTGCCGCGGATGCCCGTGCCGCTCAGGTGCGCACGGAGGTCGCGACGCCGCTGATCGAGCAGGCCGCCGTGGACGGCACCGTCTACCTCACCGGCCGGGAGTGGATGTGGGAGGCGGAAGTCGTCCGCGCCCGCGCCGGGCGGCTGCGGAAGTGCGCCGCCGGCCGCGCGGCGGCCCAGGCCGCAGGAGAGCACCACGCGACGGAGGACGCGGTGCGGCGAGGCTGGGGCAGCCTGTCGACTGGTGCAGCGGACGTGGAGCCTTGGGCCGCGACAATCGCGCGGAAGCAGGCCGATGCTGCCCGCGCGTGACCGAGACGCGGCAGGAAGCGGAGCAGACCCGCCGCGAGCAGAGCGGACTGGCCGCGCGGCACCGGTGCGAGTCCGTCGTGCTCCGGCGGCAGGTGATCGGCTCTGCGACCCCGAGCACCGCCAGCACCCGCGCTGCCGGGTAGCGTGCCCGCGCAAAGCAGGCCAGGCACGACCTCGTGCAGATCGAGGCGCTGCCCGTCCGCGAACTCGCTGCCCGAGCCGAAGCCGAGCGGGAAGCCGCCGAGCGCGCCCAGGCAGCACGCGACGCACGAGCGGCCCAGTATCGGCCGTCGATCGACCACGGTAGGACGAGACCGGAGCGTGACGCTCCGAGCCTGTAGCCGGACTCGGCAGCGGTCGCCGACTCGGGACTTTCGGTCGTGGCTCTGGGAGAATGGGAGGCGAGGGAAGGAGGCGGTCATGGTGTTCCAGGGCGAGGTGCTGCCGATCGGTGCGCTGCTGGAGCGCGCGCAGATCGCCCCGGCCTACGAGCCGGGAGTGGGCGTCGGCGTGCGCCACACCGCGGCCGGCAACGCGGTGCGTTGCGCCGTGCTCCTGACCGCCGGGGACTCCGCGGAGGCGTGCTGGCGGTTCGGCGTCCTCCAGACTCTTGATGACTACGCTTCCACCCTGCGCCGGGGCGGGACGGAACTGGCGGCGCAGGTGTTCGCGACCGAGCCGGAGCCCACGGGCTCCGTACAGCTCGACGCGGCGTTCGCGGCGCTGGCCGAATACCTGGCGGAGCGCGACGGCTGGACCGTTCCCACCTGGGCGAGCGACCCTGCGCGCCGGGCTGATGGGTGGTATCCGGCGGTGCCGCCGATTTTCCGGGCTGAGGCCGAGCGGGACAGTCCGCGGGCGTTCCGCGAGCGCGGGATTCTCATCACTGGGCGGTCGCTGGACCGCGCATGAGCGTCCTCGGCGTCGAAGACGTGCGCGGTCTGTTCCAGGAGCTCTCCGACCGACTGGCCGCGAGCGGGGTCCACGCGCAGTTGTTCGTTGTGGGTGGGGCGGCGATGGCGCTCGCCTATGAGCAGGGCCGCCTCACCCGCGACGTGGACGCCCTGTTCGTGCCCGCGCCCCAGGTGCGGCAGGCGGCCGAGGCGATCGGTGTCGCCCATGGGCTGGAACCGGACTGGCTCAACGATGCCGCGAAGGGGTTCTGCCCGGCCAAGATGATCACCCGGCTACGGTGTTCGAGTCCGAATCGCTGCTGGTGCAGGTCGCCTCGCCGGAGTATCTGCTGGCGATGAAGTTGCACGCCTCCCGCGACGAGCGCGACCTGGACGACGCGGCGACCCTGTTCGGTCTGCTCGGCTATACGACCGCGGAGCAGAGCATCGAACTGTTGACGAGCACCTACCCGGCTGGCTGGCTGCTACCCCGTCACCGCTACGTCGTCCAGGACGTGGCCGAGCGCGCCGCGCCCGCCGCGCCTCACAGAGCCCCGAGTCGCCGGAGGGGGACGCAGCACGGCAGCAGCGCGATCCCGAGCCCAGCGAGTGGACCCGCGACTGTCGGAGCTGATTGAGGAACGCCGATCCAAGCTCGCGCTGCCAGTATCCTTCGGACGCGACTCCGGGACGCCGCGCGGCCACCAGCCGCCCTCGCTCGGGCGCTGACCGTCCCGTGGGCGAGGGACTGGCGGTGTCTCCGCGCATTTCGCCGCTCTCAGAAACGCCGTCCAACTGACCCCAGTTGACCCCGCCTCCCGAGGATGGCGATTTCGCCCGATTTCCCCCGTGTGAGGCGTGCGTGGCGAGATTCCGCGCAGGACCGATGTTCGACTGGGTTGTCCAGCGGTGACGTCGCGTCGGACGAGAGCGGCGCGCTGAAGGTGTCGCAGACGTTCTACGACTACACCCGCTCGTATCGGGACCAGATCGGGGTGACCATCGCCGGCCGCCACGTCTTCGACATGGCGGACGGCTGGGGAGGGGAGCCTCCGAGCGGGATCGACCACGTGGTCGTCGTGACGCACCGGCCGGAGCCCGAGGGCTGGGACTCCGAGGCGCCGTTTCAGTTCGTCGACGGCGTCGAGGCAGCCGTGGCCAAGGCGCAGGACCTTGCGGGTGACCGCCTGGTCGAGGTCGCCCGCCGGCAAGGTCGGTGGCCAGGTGCTTGCCGAGGGTCTGGTCGACGAGGTGCCCGGACGTCGTACCCGTCGTTGCGGGTCCGGCAAGCGATACTTCGGGTCGGTCAGACGCAACACCTGTTGGAGGATCCTGACGTGGTGACCGCGGGCAACCGGGTGCTTCACCTGCGCTATCGGGCGCGCCGTCGACCGAGCTGAGCGGGTACGCGAAGTCCACTGCGAACGGGTGACCCAAGAACGGGCCTTCGGCTGCGTTTGCGTATCGCTGTCTCCGGTCGGGCAGCCGACGCCGATCCGCCCAGCACCTCAGCTGCGGCAGTGCATGCCCGTGGCGGCGAGCAATCCGACGAGTGGCTGGACCGTCTCCGCGTCCCACCGGACGCCGGGAGGTGGTTTTGTCCGGCACCGCATCGGGAACGCATCTGGTGGTCCGGGCCGAACCGACCGGGTCGAGTTGCTCGACCCGGTGGAACCGTGCGGCCGAGCCGGTGTCCGTTCAAGAGAAGGGGAGGGCAGCACGATGCCCCAGCGAGATCCAGGACCCAGCGTCAAGGACAAGGAACTCTACGAAAAGCTGCGGGACGAGGGGAACTCGAAGGAGAAGTCGGCCCGGATCGCGAACGCGGCCGCCAACAGCTCGCGCAGCGAGGTGGGCCACCGCGGCGGCAAGTCACCCTCCTACGACGACTGGACGGTCGAGGAACTGCGACATCGCGCGGCCGAGCTCGACATCGAGGGCCGCTCGTCCATGTCCAAGGACCAGCTCATCGACGCCCTGCGCCATCACTGACCGCGGCGCGGCGATGTCGGGCGCGGAACGGCCGGGCGGCGCCCCGGACGCGATCGTGCCGATCGACTCCGCCCCGGCGCGACAAGCGACCATCACGGTCCTCATCGCCCTCGGGGCGAACTTGCTGATCGCTCTGGCGAAGTCGGGCGCCGCGTTGATCACCGGCTCGGCGTCGATGGTGGCCGAGTCCGCGCACTCGTGGGCGGACACCGGCAATGAGATCTTCCTGGTCATCGCGGACCGGCGGTCCCGGCGCCCGGCCGAACCGGGTCATTCGCTGGGCTACGGCCGCGAGGCCTATGTCTGGGCGTTGTTCGCCGCTCTCGGCGTGTTCGTTGCCGGGTCCGCGGTGTCGATCACCCACGGCGTCCACGAACTCCTGTACCCGGAGCCCGCCACCGACTTCGTCGTCGGCTACGTCGTGCTCGCCGTGGCGTTCCTGCTCGAGGGGGTGTCCTTCCTGCAATCGGCGCGGCAGGCCCGTCGCGAGGCGCGGGACATGGAACTGGACCTGCTGGCACACGTGCTGGCCACCTCGGATCCGACCCTGCGGGCGGTGTTCACCGAAGACCTGGCCGCGCTGGTCGGCGTGCTGATCGCGGCCGCCGGGCTGGCGGCTCATCAGGTGACCGGTTCGGCGGCGCCGGATGCCGTCGGATCGATCGTCGTCGGGGTCGTGCTCGGGGTGGTGGCGGTGATGCTCATCAACCGGAACCGCCGATTCCTGGTCGGACAGGAAGTGGATCCGCGGGTGCGGCGCGCGACCCTGCGCGCGCTCCTCAGCCTGCCCGAGGTCGATCGGGTGACCTTCCTGCGGCTCGAGTTCGTCGGACCCCGCCAGCTGTACGTGGTGGCCGACGTCGACCTGACCGGGGACGACCGTGAGCCGCACCTGGCGGTGCGGCTGCGTGACCTCGAGGACCGGATCTCCGCGTCGCCGGCCGTGGTGGCCACCACGTTGAGCCTGTCGGCGCCGGATGAGCGCTCGCTGACTCCGTGATCTGGCCGACTCCGTGATCTGGCCGACTCCGTGATCTGGCTGACTCCGTGATCTGGCTGACTCCGTGATCTGGCCGGCCCGTGATCGGGACGCTCAGGGTGTGGTCGGCACCGTCGGCGTGTGCCGGCTCTCCGCCGGTTCGCTGTGCGTGCTGCGCACCCGCAGCGGCAACAACGCCCACAGCACGACCAGCAGCACCCCGATGACGGCGGCCGCCACGATGCCCGCCCGGTCACCCAGCACGACGGAGAAGATCAACAGCACCACCCCGACCATGGCCAGGCCCAACAGCACGATGCCGACCAGCGCCAACCGGTGCCCGACCTGGACCGTCGCCCGCCGGGCATGCCTGCGAAACAGCATGCGGTGCAGGCTTACCGGCGCGATCAGGAACGTCGTGGAGATCACCGATGCGGCCATGGTGGCCAGGTAGATCCCCTGCTGCACCCCGGTCAGCTCCGGGAAACGGGACTGGAACGGCAGGGTCAGCAGGAATCCGGTGAGCAACTGGACGCCGGTCTGCGCCACCCGCAGCTCCTGGAGCAGGTCACCCCAATTACGGTCGAGTTGTTGCAGGGGCGTCTCGTGACGTTCGTTCCGGGCCTGCTCGCTCCGATCGCGATGTGCGTCCACCCTGACAGTGTTGCCGGGTTGCGCCGTACCCACACGCCCGATCACCGTGACGCGACCAGGGGTCACGCGACCGGTGGCGACGCCCGGCGGGCCGCCGTGCGTCATCGCCGGCCGATGAGTCGGCCGGCTGATGATGACGGGCTCTCGATGATCCTCGATCCGATGGCGCATCCGGGCTTCGGCGCCCATCGGCGATCACCAGGTCCCTGCCGGCCTCGCGAGAGCTCCGAGCCGGTCAGCAGACCCACCGTCGGAGTTCCCTCGCGGCGTCCGCGCAAACACGTCGTCGCAACACCTCGTTCGAAAGGCGCCGGGTAGCACGGTTGCCGGCCCGAAATCTGCCGTCTCGACGGGCCGCCGGGGCTGGTGCTGGTGCTCGTGGCGCTGGGGAAGGTCCGGTCGTCTGGAGCGACCGGATGTTCCCCGCGCATCGGCGCCGGGCGCTGGCCTGCGGCTGTGCGGGGTGCCGCGGAACATCCGACGGTTTCGACGGGGCCGGCGGCACCCGGTTCCGAGCCTTCGGCCGCGACGGCCGTTCTGGCCGATTACCGCAGGCGGACGGCGGGTACTCGACGTTTCGGGGACGGGTGGGCGGCCGGTGCCGGCCGGCGACCCCACAGAGCGGTAACCCGGAGGTTGACATGAGCAGACCGATCGATCCCGACCACCGTGTCGACGAGCCCGTCGACCGAGTACCCGAGCACGCAGACGCCGACCGGATCACTCGACGGCCCGGCAACGGCTCGTTCGGTGTCGACCCGGACCCGGCCGGCCCGCCGGCATTCAGGCCGGCGGACGACGGCGCCGGCGACGTCCCGGCCACCACGAGTGTGGGCCCGCGCGCACCCGACACGACCGACACCACCGACGCCGG
The DNA here is from genome assembly GCA_964497705.1 of uncultured Actinomycetes bacterium. GTDB lineage: Bacteria > Actinomycetota > Actinomycetes > Mycobacteriales > Nakamurellaceae > Nakamurella. Next base: position 248,836 of record CAZCEH010000003.1, read on the forward strand.
CCCGCCGGTGCCGCCGGGCGGCCCCGTCGGCCACCGGGACGTGCTGGTGCGGCAACGTGAACGATTCGGCGGCGTGAAGATCGGCTCCGCGTTCTTCGGGTGGCTGGCCGCGACGGGCCTGGCCGCGATCCTGGTCACGCTGCTGGTCGCGGTGGGTATCGCCACCGGCACGACCGTGGACCAGCCCGGCCAGCCGGCAACCGACCAGGCGTGGGTCGTCGGCCTGGTCGGCGCGGTCCTGCTGCTGGTGATCGTCTTCGTCGCCTACCTGGCCGGTGGCTACGTGGCCGGACGGATGGCCCGGTTCAACGGCATCAGGCAAGGCATCGCGGTCTGGGTCTGGGGCGTGGTGATCGCGGCGATCCTCGCCGCGGTGGCCGCGATCGCGGGATCCCGGTTCGACCTGCTCACGCAGCTGAACCTGCCGCGCATCCGGCTGGGTGACCAGCTCGGCGACCAGACGTCGATCGCGCAAACCCTGATCGAGGTCGCCATCGTGGCGGCGGTGGCGCTGGTCGCCGCGATTCTCGGCGGCCTGGCCGGCATGCGCTTCCACCGCCGGGTGGATCGGGTCGACACCGCACCCGTGCCCGACACGCGGCTTCGATCCGGCTGAGTGGTCGCCGTCGATCCCGATTCCCGGACGGAGCTCGCGCGGTGCCTCGACTGAGGCGAACGAACCCGGCTCAGCCGGGGCTCAGCCGCGAGCGCCGCGGTCGGGGCTGGTCCTATGTCGGCGTCGACGGGCAGCGGATCGCCGATCCGGACATCCGTGCGCGAATCGAGGAGTTGGCCATTCCGCCGGCCTGGCGCGACGTGTGGATCACGCCGTATCCCAACGGGCACCTGCAGGCCGTCGGCACCGACGACCGGGGTCGGCGGCAGTACCTCTACCACGAGGCATGGGAACGCGACCGGGCTCGACTCAAGCACCGTCGGGTGCTTCGACTCGGGGCGGCCCTGCCGGGCGCGAGAAGCATTGCCCTGGAACATCTCGGCGGGTCACGCTGGACACAGGAGCGGGCCCTGGCTGTCGCGTTCCGGCTGCTGGACCGCGGGCACTTCCGGATCGGCGGCGCCGCGTACGTCCAGGCCAACGGGTCGTACGGACTGTCCACGTTGCTGCGCCGGCACGTGCACCGCCGGAACGGGGTGCTGATCTTCGAGTACGTGGCGAAGTCCGGACTGACCCGGGTCGAGCGGATCGACGACCCGCTGCTGGTCGATCTGGTCGGCAAGCTGGCCGGCCGGCGTGGAGGCACGCTCGAGGAACTGCTGGCCTATCACACCAGTTCCGGCTGGCACGGGCTGAACGGCGAGGAGATCAACGACTACGTGCGGACGGTGACCGGATTGGACGTCACCGCCAAGGACTTTCGCACCTGGCACGGGACGGTCCTCGGCTCGGTGGCGCTCGCCGACCAGCACCTGATCCATGGCGGCGACGAGTGGACCGAGCGAAGCCGGAAGCGGGCCATCGGGCAGGCGATCGCCGCGGTGGCGGAGAACCTCGGCAACACACCGGCGGTCTGCCGCCGGTCCTACGTCAATCCGCGTGCCATCGAACTCTTCCGATCCGGGGTGACCATCGGACGGACCCTGCGCCGACTGTCCGACGGCGCGGTGGACGCCACCGGTGCCGACTGCGACGACGCCGAACGAATCGCCGCGCTGGGTGCGGAGCCGAGCGTGGAACGTGCGGTGCTGCGCATGCTTGGCGACTGACGCCGCGGCGGGGGACCGGTGAGATCATCGACGCATGTCGAACGCGCAACCGCAGACCATCGCCTACCCGGCGCCCGGATCGCGGCCGTATCGCCGCGACGCCGAGCAGCTCGACCCGCACGTGGTGGTGTTGTTCGGCGCCACCGGCGACCTCGCGCGACGCAAGCTGCTACCGGGGCTGACCCATCTGTCGCTGTCCGCGCTGACCCCGGACATCCAGGTCGTGGCGACGTCGCTCGAGGACATGGACACCGAGCAGTTCCGGGCGATCGCGAAGCAGGCGGTCGTGGAGTTCAGCTCCCGCCCGCTGGACATCGAGAACTGGGACACCTTCGCGCAGCGCCTGCGCTACGTCCCGCAGAGCGCCGGGCCACAGGCGCTCGCGCAGGCGGTGGCGGAGGCGGAGGCCCAGCTCGGGCCGCAGGTTCGCCGGCTGCACTATCTGAGCGTGCCGCCCAAGGCGGCGCTGGCCGTGGTGACGATGCTCGCCCAGGCCGATCTGGTGGCGCGGTCGCGGGTGGTGATGGAGAAGCCGTTCGGCACCGACCTGGAGAGCGCGGTGCAGCTCAACGCGCAGGTGCACGACGTGTTCGACGAGAGCCAGATCTTCCGGATCGACCACTTCCTGGGCAAGGAGGCGGCCCAGAACATTCTTGCGTTCCGCTTCGCGAACGGGCTGTTCGAGCCGATCTGGAACCGCAATTTCATCGACCACATCCAGATCGACATTCCCGAGACGCTCGGGCTCGACCGTCGCGCGGCGTTCTACGAGTCGACCGGTGCGTACAAGGACATGATCGTCACCCATCTGTTCCAGGTGATGGCTTTCGTGGCGATCGAACCGCCGACCGCCCTGGAGCCGCGGGCGATCAGCGAGGAGAAGAACAAGGTCTTCCGGTCGCTGATGCCGATCAACCCGGCCAACGTGGTCCGCGGTCAGTACAACGGGTATCGGCGGGAGGAGGGCGTCTCGCCGGAGTCGGAGACCGAGACGTTCATCGCGCTCAAGTGCGGCATCGACAACTGGCGGTGGGCGGGCGTGCCGTTCTACCTGCGCACCGGCAAGCAGATGGCCGAGGGCCAGCGGATCATCTCCATCGCCTTCCGCGAGGCGCCGAAGAGCATGTTCCCGGCCGGGTCCGGCGTGGGCCTGCAGGGCCCGGACCACCTCACGTTCGACTTGGCCGACGAGACGAAGGTGTCGTTGTCGTTCTACGGCAAGCGGCCCGGCCCGGGAATGAAAATGGACAAGCTCAGCATGCAGTTCTCGGCCCACGACACCGAACGGGCCGGCGACGTCCTGGAGGCCTATGAACGCCTCATCCTGGACGCGATGCGCGGCGACCACACCCTGTTCACCACCGCCGAGGGCATCGAGAGCCTGTGGGAGCGTTCGATTCCCCTGCTGGACAACCCGCCGCCGGTCAAGCCGTACGCCCCGGGCTCCTGGGGGCCCAACGCGATCCACCAGCTCGTCGCCCCGCATGCCTGGCGGCTGCCGTTCGAGCGGACGTGGCGGGAGGCGCGCTGACCCCGATTCACGTCGGGGCGGTGACCGGGCCCGGGCCGGCGGCGGATCCGGAGACGTCGTCTCCGAGTTCGACGCCGGCGAGATGACGGCCCGGCCGACCTCACAACGCGGCGACGGCCTCCGCCGCCCGGGCCGTCTGCCCGGAAACCGGCACCAGCCTGGTCAGCTGGGTGACATGACGCGGCTGCAACTCCTCCAGCGTGGACACGCCCAAAAGGGCCATGGTGCGCTCGATCTCGCTGCGCAGGATCGCGATCATCCGATCCACCCCGGCCCGCCCGCCGGCCATCAGCCCGTACAGGTAGGCGCGCCCGACGAGAGTGAACTTCGCGCCCAGCGCGACGGCGGCCACGATGTCGGCGCCGTTCATGATGCCGGTGTCGACCATCACCGTGGCGTCCTTGCCGACCTCGCGGACGACCTGGGGCAGCAGGTGGAACGGCACCGGGGCCCGGTCGAGCTGGCGTCCGCCGTGATTGGACAGCACGATGCCGTCCACACCACGTTCGATCAGCTGCACGGCGTCGGGGACGTTCTGCACGCCCTTGACGACGAGTTTGCCCGGCCACATGTCACGGATCACCGCGAGGTCCTCGTAGGAGATCGTCGGGTCCATGGCGGCGTTGAGCAGATCGCCCACGGTGCCACCCGTCGACGACAGCGAGGCGAACTCGAGCTTCGGGGTGGTGATGAAGTCGATCCACCACCACGGCCGCGGGATAGCGCTGGCCACGGTGCGGGCGGTCAGCTGGGGCGGGATGGAGAACCCGTTGCGCTTGTCGCGCATGCGGTTGCCGGCGATCGGGGTGTCGACGGTGAACATCAGTGTGTCGAAGCCGGCGTTCGCCGCGCGGCGCAGCAGCCCGTACGAGATCTCCCGCTCGCGCATGACGTAGAGCTGAAACCAGTTGCGGCCGTGCGGGTTGGCCGTCTTGACGTCCTCGATGGAGGTCGTGCCGAGGGTGGACAACGTGAACGGGATGCCCGCCGCTCCGGCCGCGGACGCGCCGGCGATCTCGCCCTCGGTCTGCATGAGACGGGTGAAGCCGGTGGGCGCGATGCCGAACGGCATCGCGCTCGGGCCGCCCAGAATCGTCGTCGAGGTGTCGACGTGCTCGGCCGGCCGCAGGATGTCGGGGTGGAACTCGATGTCCTCGAACGCCTGTCGGGCCCGGTGCATCGACAGTTCGGCCTCCGCGGCGCCGTCGGTGTAGTCGAACGCCGCCGCCGGTGTGCGTCGCTTGGCGATGCGCCGCAGGTCGTAGGTCGTCAGCGCAGCCTCCAGTCGGCGCTTCCTGCCGTTGAGCTCGGGCTTCTTGAACCGCACGAGCTCGAAGACCTCGGCGGGCCGGGGCAGCTGTCGCTTGACCATGACATTCCTTCCGTGCGCGGGCGTCATACATCGGGAACGGCCGCGCACCGCACCCGATGGCGGACACGCGCAACGCTGACGAGATCACGAACAAGCTGGCTGCGGTAGGGGAAATCAGCAGGAACGGGCCATTCCCTGCCACGCACTGCTGCCTGTCGTACCCCGCGATGCGCGGTTCGACCGTGTGGTCTGACCATAGAGCATAGGGTGGGACGGCCGGTTGGTCAACGGTCGATTCTGCCGTTGACCAACCGAGCGGAGCCGGCCGCCGCCCGATGACCCCCGGGGGAACCGTCACCCGGAATGGACCGCCGCGCCGGGCTCCGGCCTCCGAAGCCCCCGGTTGCGGGCGCCTGGCACACTACCGGGCATGCCCGAAGGCCACGTGACCCACCGACTGGCGATCGGGCTCAGCGAACGGTTCGCCGGGGCACCGGTCCGGTCCACCAGCCCGCAGGGCCGGTTCGCCGACGAAGCCGCCGAGGTCGACGGGCACCCGCTGGACGATGCCGAGGCCTACGGCAAGAACCTGTTCGTGCACTTCGGTGAGCGTGCCGTGCACGTACACCTCGGGCTGGCCGGCCGGCTGTCCTTCGGTGACGGCGACGATCGTCCGGTTCTCGGCCAGGTCCGCTGGCGGTTGGAGAACGACCGGCACTACGCCGACCTGCGCGGACCGCAGACCTGCCGGCTGCTGGACGCGGCGGGCATCGCGGCGATCACCGATCCGCTCGGTCCCGATCCGTTGCGTGACGACGCCGACCCGGCGGCCGGTTGGCAGCGCATCCGGGTCTCGGCGACACCGATCGGTCTGTTGCTCATGGACCAGCGGGTGACGGCCGGCGTCGGCAACATCTTCCGGGCCGAGGTGCTGTACCGGCACCGGATCGACCCGATGATGCAGGGCCGGCTGCTGCGTGAGCGGGAGTGGGACGCCATCTGGGCGGATCTGGTCGGGCTGATGCAGTACGCCGTCGTCCACGGCCGGATCGACACGGTCCGACCCGAGCACGACCCGGTCGCGATGGGACGGGCGCCGCGGGTGGACCGGCACGGCGGTGAGGTGTACGTATATCGGCGCGCGGACCAACCCTGCCTGGTGTGCGGTACCCGGGTGCGGACCAAGGAGTTCGGCGGCCGGAACCTCTTCTGGTGCCCCACGTGTCAGCGGACGAGCCGTCGGAAGCCGCCGGCGGTCCGGCGCGATCCGCTCTGGCGCACGTTGCGGCAGGCGCCGCTGCGCTGATCAACGCACGAAATCTACGCCCGAAATGTCCGGCTTGGTCGTGCGATGATCAGCGCAGCGATCGTTCCGGCCATGGTGGATCACTCCCTGATGTCGGACGTAGGCCGGTGCTCGGGATCGTGCAGCCCGGGGCGGTGCATCCCTACTGCCACGGATCCGGCCCGATGCGCTGCACGAAGCCGCGCTCGCCGTCCAGGTCACCGGCCACCGCGGCGTCGAGGGCGGCCGGTTCGGCGGCCGGCGGGTCGGCGGTCCGGCTCACGCCGACGCCGTGGCGGTAGGCAAGGTCAGCACCCAGGAAGCCGCTCAGGCCGACCACCCCCAAGGCCACCATGGACAGCCGCCGGCCGGCCCGGCGCCGCCCCAACGCCCGCGCGGCTTGCGAGAGCAGGTTCAGGGTGAGGCCCACGTTGTTCAGCGCCGCGTGCACCGCGGTCTGCCGGCGGGCACTGCCGGAGGTGTCCAGGAATTGCGCGATTCCCATCGCGGCGGCCGGCACGGCTCCGAGGTTGCCGATCCACAGCGCGGTGTCGGCGGCGTGCTCATCGACCGGCCGGCCGCCCGGTGAACTGCGCAGGTCGAAGACCGCGCCGACCACCCAGGCGCCGATGGGCACGGTGGCCGCGATCGGATGGGCCGGATGTCCGAGCCAGTCGTTGCCGCGCAGCACCGTCCGGGTGAGCCGGCCGGCCCGACCGTCCAGGAGTCGCGCGATCGAGCGCTGCAGCCGTCCGGACGCCGCATCCACCACCGATCCCGGCCCCGGCATCACGTGGTCCACCAGGGCAGCCAGCCCATGACCCTTCGGCACAGCCATATCGCTCTCCCTGCCACTCGACGACAAGAGCCATGGATCCAGTACCCAGCTCCCGGCGACCGCAACCATCGGCGCCATCGGATGTTTCGGACGACCTACGTCGGGGCGCACGCCTGGTGCGTCAGGCCGGTGCGCGCTCCCACACCCGATGCATGCCGACGGCAGCGACCAGGTCCGACGTCAACCGGTCGTCCAGGCGCTCCGCGACGACGAGCCCCGGCGCATCGAGCTCGATGCCGGCCGTCCGCAGCAACTGTGTTCCGTCACCCCACGCGGCCAGTGGTTTCGCGTGCCGGAACGCCTCCTGCAGGAGAAGGACCAGCCGGGGGTCGGTCGGTGGCCGGACGCCGTCCGCGACGACCACGGCGTCGAACTCGATCGATCGTGCTGTCGCGGCCGTGCGTTCCACCGGTTGGGCCGACGTGCCCGCGCCGATGAGCCCGGGCGCCCGACCGATGACGCGGAGCGTGGCCTTCCGCTCCTGCAGCGACGCACGCAGGGCGGCGATCCCATCGGCGTCCGAGTCCGGCAACGCGATGACGCCGATGACCCGACCGGCGATCGGCCCGGGCGCCGTCGGTATCTGGGACAACGCCGGTGACGGCGCCTGCGCGTGCTCCGGCGTTGCCCCGTCCGGGGCGGGAAGTCCCAGTCCCGCAGCCACTCTCGCGCAGAGTTCGGAATCGACGCGGGCCAGCACGGCCAGCTCCCGTTCCCGGATCCGCTGTTCGCGGCACTTGCTCAACTCGAAGGTGAACGCGTCAACCACGTGGTCCTGCTCGACGCCGGTCAGGCTGGTCCAGAACAGCGCCGGCTGGGAGAAGTGATCCGCGAACGACACCGGCGCCGCCCGGACCGTGGGCCCGGACACCGGTCGAGGCGTGTGCACGTACCCGCCGTCGTCCCGCGTCGCCACCAGGGGTGCGCCGTCGATGCCGTTCGGCAGGTAGGGCGACAGTCCCTGGTGCACGGCGGTCTGGTGCATGCCGTCGCGAAGGTTGTCGTTGACCGCCGCATGTGGGCAATTGATCGGCAGCTGGGTGAAATTGGGCCCGCCGAGCCGCGTCAGCTGGGTGTCCAGATAGGAGAAGAGTCGAGCCTGCATGAGGGGGTCGTTGGTCACCTCGATGCCCGGCACCAGGTTGCCGGTGTGGAACGCCACCTGCTCGGTCTCCGCGAAGTAGTTGACGGGATTGCGGTCGAGCGTCAGGCGGCCGACCACCCGCACCGGGGCCAGTTCCTCGGGCACGATCTTGGTCGGGTCCAGCAGATCGATCCCCGCGAACGTCTCGTCGTCGGCATCGGGGAAGACCTGCAGTGCCAGGTCGAATTCCGGGAAGGCGCCCGATTCGATGGCGTCCGCCAGGTCTCGACGGTGGAAGTCGGGGTCCACGCCCGCCGCGATCTGGGCCTCCTCCCAGACCAGTGAATGGATGCCGGCCACCGGCTTCCAGTGGAACTTCACCAGCGACGTCCCGCCGGCCGCGTCGACCAGCCGGAACGTGTGCACCCCGAATCCCTCCATGGTTCGGAACGAGCGTGGGATTCCCCGATCGGACATTGCCCACAGCACGTGATGGGTTGCTTCGGTGTGCAATGAGACGAAGTCCCAGAAGGTGTCGTGGGCCGTCTGGGCCTGTGGGATCTCCCGGTCGGGATGCGGCTTGGCGGCATGGATCACGTCAGGGAACTTGATGCCGTCCTGGATGAAGAAGACCGGCATGTTGTTGCCGACGAGGTCGAAGTTGCCCTCATCGGTGTAGAACTTGACCGCGAAACCGCGCACGTCCCGGACGGTGTCGGCGGAGCCTCGCGATCCGAGCACCGTGGAGAATCGGACGAAGACCGGAGTCGTCCGCCCGGCCGCGAGGAAGCCGGCCTTGCTCAGCACTGAACCCTCGCCGTTCGACCGGAAGACGCCGTGCGCGGCGGCGCCCCGGGCGTGTACCACGCGCTCGGGAATCCGTTCGTGATCGAAGTGCGTGATCTTCTCCCGCAGATGGAAGTCTTCCATCACGGTGGGGCCCCGGGCACCGGCCTTGAGGGAGTGGTCGGTGTCCGGCAGACGCACCCCTTGCGCGGTGGTCAGAAAGGCTCCGGCCTGGGCGCGCGGATCGGGATCGGGGGATCCGTCCGCGATCGGTCGGCCGGTCGGGCCGACCGCCGCGGGACCCGACTGATCCGGCCGCCGGTTGGGTGTCATGGCATGTCCTTTCGCTCCGGGATGGACCGCATGGGTGCTGGGCGGCGAGCAGATCCCCGCATCGGTTTGCCACGTTCCGCCCGTCGTCCGGCGAAAACGGGGCCGAACGTGGCAAACCGATGACCGGTCCCGCGACCGATTCAAGCCCTGCGGACGACTCGGAAGGTGTCCAGGTCCGGGTCGGACGCGTCCGGCAGGGTCATCCCGGCCGCCTTCCCCGCGCGGAGATAGGCCACTACCGGGGCGGTGATCCGTTCGCCCGGGAGGATCACCGGCACTCCCGGCGGATACGGGCTGATCATCTCCGCGGCGATCCGCCCGACCGGGTCGCCCACCTGTTCGGTGTCCGCGAAGAAGGCCTCGCGAGGGGTCATGACCTGCTCCAGGTTCAGGTCTTCAAGGGGCGGGATCGCCGGGCTGGGACGGTCGGCTACCGGCGGCGCGGCGGCCAGTGCTTCGAACGCGGCTGCCAGCCGGTCGATGGCCTGGTCGTCGTCCGCGTAGGTCAGCGAGCAGACCACCCGTCGGGCGTCACCGAGCTGCGCGGCGAGCCGGTGCTCGGCGAGCAGCCAGTCCTTGGCCTGGTAGCCGCTGATGTCCAGCCCGGACACGTCGACACAGAGCTTGAGCGGATCCCATTCGGCGACACCCCGGGTGTCATGGATCGATTCGTCCATCACCTGCAGGTCGGTGACCCGCTGCAGGCGGCGGCGGATGCCGTCCGCCCGATGCAGCGCGCCCTCGATGAGATCCTTGCCGTTGAGTGCGAGGTGGCGGCGCCAGCCGTCGATCGACCCGTACATCAATGCGGACGGGCTGGTCGTGGTGATCAGGTCCAGGTTTCGCCGCAGGTCGACCGGATCGATGAGGTCGCCGTGGCCGACCAGGATCATCGACGCCTGGCACAGTCCGCCGTCGGCCTTGTGCAGGCTCTGGATCGCCAGGTCGGCGCCGGCCTGGACGGCGGCGGTCGGCGGGTCGGGATGAAACCCGAAGTGGCCGCCCCAGGCCTCGTCGACCAGCAACGGTATGCCGCGTCGATGACACAACTCGGCGATGCCGTGCACGTCGGCGCCGGTGCCGTACTCGGTGGGGGTGATCATGACGACCGCCGCGGCGTCCGGATGGGCGGCCAGCACGTCGGCCACCGAGTCGACGTCCGCCGGATGGGCGAGCTGCCGTTCGTGATCCCAGCACGGACGCAACCACACCGGTCGGCTCCCGGCCAGGATGAGCGACGCCACGACCGATTTGTGGACATTGCGGTCGACCAGCACCGTCGCGCCGGGTCGGGTGACGGTGAGCATGGCGGTGTGGATGGAGATGCTGGACCCACAGGTGGTGAACACCGCCTGCCGGGCGCCGACCGCGTCCGCGTATCGCGCTTCCGCGTCCGGAACGACCGATTTGGCCATGATGACGTCGGCGGCAAACGTCTCGCGCGACAGGACGGCGGCGGTGCGGTCGTCGATGCCGGCGCCGAAGCGATGACCCGGCAGGGCGAACGTGTATGTCCCGTCGCGGCGAATCCGCTCGATCTCGTCGAGGAACGGCGTGCTGTCCTGATCCATGCCCACGGGAGTACCCGGCCGGGCGGTCACGAACCGCGATGCCGCCGGCAGGTTTGACGGCGAGCCTGCCGCGGAACCAACAGGCAGCGACGGGAACGCGGATTTCCGTCGGTGCGCCGGAACAGAGACAGTTGTCGAGCCGGCCGCGACGGCCGGAGATCGAGGATGGCGAAGCGTGAGTCAACCAGCGCAACAACAGCAGCCACCGGGCGTGCAATCGGAGATGACGCCCCGACCCGATTGTGGAGAGTCCTCCTATGTCGGAACTGGTCGCCTGACGGGAAAGGTCGCGGTCATCACCGGCGGCGACAGCGGCATCGGGCGGGCGGTCGCGATCGCGTATGCGCGCGAGGGCGCTGACGTCGTGATCTCCTACCTGTCCGAGGACGATGACGCACGGGACACCGCTCGGCTCGTCGCGGAGGCGGGTCGACGGGCCGTGCTGATCGCCGGCGACGTGTCGAAGGCACAGCAGTGCCGGAGCATCATCGACCGCGCCGTCGCCGAGTTCGGCCGCATCGACGTCCTGGTCAGCAACGCCGCGTTCCAGATGACACACCAGACGCTGGAAGAGGTCTCGGACGAGGAGTGGGAGTTCACCTTCGCCACCAACGTCTCCGCCATGTTCTACCTGATCAAGGCGGCGCTGCCGCACCTGGGCCGGGGCGCCTCGATCATCGGCAGTTCGTCGGTCAACTCGGACATGCCCTCACCGACCCTGGCGCCGTACGCGGCGACGAAGGCCGCGATCGCCAACTTCGCCGCCAGCCTGGCCGGCATGCTCGGTGACCGGGGCATCAGGGTCAACAGCGTCGCCCCGGGCCCGATCTGGACACCGCTGATCCCGTCCACCATGCCGGAGGAGAAGGTCAAGAACTTCGGCAAGGACACCCCGCTCGGACGAGCCGGGCAGCCGGCGGAGCTCGCCCCCGTGTACGTCCTGCTGGCCTCCGACGACGCCAGCTACATCTCCGGTGCCCGCATCCCGGTCACCGGAGGACGTCCCATCCTGTGACCCGCGACGGCGCCGCGCGCGAACCACGGCAGCGGCAGCGCCGACGGCACCGACCGAACCGGCGGAAGGCGCCGACACCGACCTACCCGGACGACGACCCGCCACCCGGCATGCTCGGCACCGAGTCGTGCGGGGTCGATCGATCGGACCAGCGGAGCACGGCCCCGATGCCGTCCCGCAGCCGACCTTCGTCGGGATCGAGGACGGTGACACCGGCGTCGCTGCGCACGGCGGCCCATACCAGTGCGGTGTCGGCCCGCGTCGAGCCGATGGTCCGCGCGCCGAGTTCCTGCACGTCCCGCCGGGTGCGGCCGATCTGACCCGGCAGTCCACCGATCCAGAGCCGATCGGTGGACTGCGGGACGTCGTGCAGCAGCAACTCGTCGATCTGCGCCCTGCGGGCCGCCTCGACGACGTCCGCCAGGCTCTGCGCGGCGGCACCCTGCCGCCCTTCCTGCGCCTGGAATCGTTCGGTCCACACCTCCCGCCGCGCCCGCGCGTGCCGCACCACGACGCCGGCGATCTCCGCGTCCCGGGCCTGGGTGGATGCTCCGGCCGCCCGGTGGCCCGATCGCAGCCGACCGGCGATCTCGGCCACCGGGGCCGCCGCCGAGTCGAGCACGTCGGTCACGGCGATGGGATCGCCGTCGAGCAGCACCACGGCCGGCCGGTGCCGGGCGACGAGCCGTTCCAATTCACCGGCCACGGCCGCCGCGTTGTGCGCCCAGGAGTCCTCGACCCGCGCCTGGATCCGCCGATGTGCCAGGCCCCCACCGGGAACCTTGTGGATGACGTCGTGCTCGCCCTCCACCTGGAGGTCCTGGCCGATGGCCCACTCGTCGACGATGGTGATATCGGCGCCCGTGCGGTCGACCTCGGCCAGAATGTACGGAACTCGGTCCTTGAGTGCACGAAACGCGGGCAGCAGATGCGGTGCGAGCGCGACCATCGCCTCGTCCCGCACCGGACGCTGCGGAAGCACGAGGTCGAGAACGATGTCGTCGCCCGCCGCGATCACCAGCCGGCCGACCGATCCGCCGCGGCCGGTGGGCGCCAGCACCCGCTCGCCGATCCGTTCGATCAGCCGGTCACCCGCTCCGCCGCTCTCGAGTGACCGTCGCTGGTCGCGCCAGCGCAGGTCGAGTTCGTGGCGGCCAGCGGCGTCGTCACGAGACACGTCGATGCTGACGGTCGTGTACTGCGCCGAGCCCGTCGGCAGTGACTGTAGGACAGGGATTCGCATGATTCCCGGGTACCCGACCGGGTCTGCCCGAAACCGGCCGGGGATTGTCGTCGGCCAGGCCGCCCGGCGGGAGCGCTCGGATGGAATCTGCGGGGTAGGAGCGCGCACCGGGTGGGTAACAACGAGCGGGCACCTCGGTCGCCCGGGCGACGCCGAGTGCCAAGGCCCGGCCGGTTCAACGGCGAGCCGGCCGGGCCGCCCGGAGACCCTGTCAGTGCCCGTTTGCCCTGGGGACATTCCGGGCACTGCGCTCGGCATGACCCGCCAGTTGCCCATCGGCCCCGTCCGGCCGGACGCCGTGATCATCCCGGGTCCTTCCGGAATGATCCACGCCGGGGACGTCGCCGGGGACGCGGGCCGGGCCTTGGCCCTGGCGCGAACGGTGGGCCGCCGGCTGCCTTTCCCCGGGCGAGGAGACACGGCAGGGCGATGGCGCGCGCTGCAGGACATCGCGGTCGACGATCTCACCGCGGCCCGCGTGCTGGAGGCGCACGCCGACGCGCTGGCCGTGTTCGCCGAGGCGACCGCCGCCGGACTCGACGTTCCCTCACCGTCAGCCGATCTGCTCTGGGGAGTCTTCGCCGCGGAGGGACCGCGCGTCCGCGTCGACGCCGAGCGGTCCGGCGGCGAGTGGGTCCTGCGCGGTGCCAAGCCGTGGTGCTCGCTGGCCGGGCGGCTGGACCGCGCCCTGATCACGGCCCACCTCCCGTCGGGTGGCCGCGGCCTGTTCGCGATCGACCTGACCCACCCCGACGTCGTGGTCCACCCGCCGACCGGATGGGCCGCCCGTGGGCTGACCGACGTACCGTCCACCGGGATCGAGCTGGCCGGGTGTCCGGCCGACCCGGTCGGACCCGACGGCTGGTATCTGCGGCGCCCCGGTTTCTCCTGGGGAGCAATGGGTGTCGCGGCGTGCTGGCTCGGAGGAGCGATCGGCGTGGCGCGAGCCCTTCACCGGGCGACCCGGAACCGGCAACCCGATCAGATCGCGTCGATGCATCTGGGGGCGGTCGACGCGGCCCTGACCGCCTCTCGTGAGGTGCTCGCGGCCGCCGCCCGGGCGGTGGACGCCGGTCGCGCCGACGGTTCCGCTGGTGCTCTCTGGGCCGCCCGGGTCCGGGCGGTTGTCGCCGCAACGGTGGACGACGTGCTGGACCGGGTCGGCCACGCGCTCGGTCCGGCACCGCTGGCGTTCGACGCCGACCATGCCCGCCGGGTGGCCGATCTGCAACTGTACGTCCGGCAGCACCACGCCGAACGGGACGAGGCCGCACTCGGCTCGCTCGTCCGGAGTCTGCCGTCATGGCCGTGACCGTGCCGTCGCCCACGTTCGACCGGCAGGACCCGGGAACTCCCGAGGAGCGCTGGCACGCAGCGGATCTGACGCGTCACGCGGCACTCCTGCAGATCGATGACGTGCGGCACCTGGTGATCCTCGCCGCCCATCCGGACGACGAGACGCTCGGCGCCGGTGGCCTGATCCGTCGCCTGCACGCGCGAGGCGCCCATGTCGATGTCGTCGCGGCCAGCGACGGCGAGGCCTCACATCCCCGGTCGCCGACCCACCCGGCCGACCGGATCGCCGACCTGCGTCGCGTCGAGATCTCCCGTGCGATTGACCATCTGGCTCCCGGGACGCGGGTGCGTGGGCTCGGGCTGCCGGACGGCCGGCTGGCAGCGCATCACGACGAACTGGTGGCGGCGGTGCACGCCGCGGTCGGAGCCGACCCGCGGGAGGTGCTCCTGGTCGCGCCGTGGCGCGACGACCGTCATCCGGATCACGCCGCGGTGGCTCGCGCGGCGCAGCAGGTCGCCCGGACGGACGGCGTGCGGCTGGTGGAATACCCGCTGTGGGCCTGGCACTGGGCCGACCCCGGCGACCCGCGTCTTCACCCGTCCCGGCTCGCCGTCCTGGATCTGGGCGAAACCGAACGCGTCGCCAAGCATGCGGCGATCGGCATGCACCGCAGCCAGATCGCACCGCTCGGGCCGGCGCCCGCGGACCGGCCGGTGCTGAGCAGCGGGTTCCTCGAGCACTTCCGCCGTCCGTACGAGGTGTTCGTGCCGTTCCGGCGGTCCCTGGAGGTCGAGTACTTCGACGCGCTGTATCGCGACTCGGCCGACCCCTGGCGTCTGGCGGACCACTGGTACGAGCAACGCAAGCGCGCCCTGACCGTTGCCGCCCTGCCCCGCCCGCGCTTCCGGTCGGCGTTCGAACCCGGTTGCGCCGTGGGCCTGCTCACCGAGCTGTTGGCCGCCCGGTGCGACCGTCTGCTCGCGGCCGACGGATGCGCCGCGGCCGTCGACCTCGCGCGCCGCGGCACAGCCGGCCACCGGCACGTCACGGTGGAGCAGCTGGCGGTCCCGCGGGAGTGGCCCGAACGCCGGACATTCGATCTCGTCGTGCTGTCCGAGATCGGCTACTACCTCGACCATGTCGATCTGTCCCGGCTGATCGCGGCGACTCTCGGCGCACTGGACGTGGACGGCGTGCTGCTGGCCTGCCACTGGCGACATCCCGCCCCCGGCCACCCGCTCACCGGCGACGAGGTGCACGACGCCATCGTCGCCGAGTCCGGTCTGCGGACCGCGGCCAGCCATCTGGAGGAGGATTTCCGGTTGGACGTGCTCACCCGCCCCGGCGGCGAGTCGGTGGCCCGGTGGGAGGGCATGCTGACATGACATCGTCCGGACCGTCCGGCCCGCTGGCCGTCGGTGTCGTCGTGCCCGCCCGTGACGAGGCGGCCCGGATCGACCGGTGCCTGGCGGCGGTCACCGCCGCCGCGGGCATGCTCCGGCGCTCCCGGGAGGCGCCGACCGACGTGCGCGTCGTGGTGGTGGCCGACGCCTGCGCCGACCGGACCGTCGACCGCCTGGCCGGCTGGCCAGGGGTGGGCACGGTGATCAGTAGCGCCGGCCGGGTGGGTTCGGCTCGCGCCGCCGGGGTGCGTCAGCTCCTGAGACTTATTGACGTGGAAGGATTGTCGCCACGATGCTGCTGGATCGCGAATACCGATGCGGATTGCGTCGTTTCGCCGGACTGGCTGACCGTCCACGCGGGCGCGGCGCGCCGCGGGCGGCACCTGCTGCTGGGCACCGTTCGACCGGATCCCGACGAGATCGACCCACGGCTGGCTGGCCGGTGGTACCGCCGGCACCGGCTGACCGACGGCCACCCGCACGTGCACGGAGCCAACCTCGGCGTACGCGCGGACTGGTACCTGGCGGTGGGCGGGCTTCCCGCCGCCGCATTCGACGAGGACATCGCCCTCGCGGAAGCCGTTGTCGCCGCCGGTGCCTCGGTGGAGCGAACCGGCGCCGCGCCCGTCCGGACGAGCGCGCGACTGGTCGGTCGGGCACCGCACGGACTGTCCTCGTACCTGCGTGGTCTGGACCCTCCGCCACTTGAGCCATATGCAGGTTCGCAGGGGGCCTGAACCTGCATATGGCTCGAGTGGAGCGAGGGCCTTCGCTCATCAGGTTTGCGGCGAGGTGCGAACCACCACCACCGGGGCCGCGCTGTGGATGATCATCGAATGGCTCGTCGATCCGAGCAGCATGCCGGCGAATCCGCCGTGGCCGTGACTGCCCACGACGACCAGCTGAGCCTGCTGCGCGTAGTCGAGCAGATTGGGCACCGCGCGCCCCTCGACGAGAACCTGACGAACGGTGACGTCCGGATACTTGTCGGCCCAGCCGGCGATTCCTTCGGCCAGCACGGCCCGCTCCGCCTGCTCGATCCGGTCCGGATCGACCAACGGGCTCTGCAGCCGGTGGGATCCCGGCACGAAGACGTCGTGCCACGCGTGCAGGGCGACCAGTTCGGCACCGTGAACCGACGCGGACTGGAAGGCGAAGGCCACGGCGGCATCGCTGGTGCCGCCACTGTCGACCCCGACCACCACCGGCCCGTTCGTGTGCTGCGCGTGATCGCGATGAACCACGGCAACGGGGGCAGGGTTGCTCGAGGCCACGGCCAGCGCGACGGAGCCGAGCAGCACCCCGTTGAACCGGCTTTCGTTGCCCGACCCCACCACCGTCAGCAGAGCGCCGGCGGAGGCGGCCCGCAGGGCGACGACCGGCCGCTCGTAGACGACCTCGGTCCGGATCCGCAGCTTCGGATATCGATCGTGAAGATCGGCCGCGACCCGGCCAAGCATGGCCTCGCACTCGTCCTGCAGTGTCGCGCGGGGATCAGCCGGGTAGGAGTCGAAATCCGGATACCCGGCGGCCCCCGGCAGGGTGAAGGCATGGATCAGCAGCAACTCGCGGTCCCGCAGGTCCGCCTCCCGCGCGGCCCACTGGGCGACCTCCTCGGCCACCTCGGATCCGTCCACACCGACCACGATGGGTTCGTTGGTGGTTGCCATCGTCGATTCCTCCATTTCTTGATGCCGTCCCGGGCCACGGATTCGCTACCTCGGTCATATATATATGGATATTTCAGCCCGACCGACAATCCGAAGACAGGGCAGAAAGTCCCGTCATCGCCGGTACTGTCGGTCGCGCGGAACCACGGGCCTTGCGGCCGTGCGATTCTCGGGGCGAGTCGGGACGACCAGCTCCATCACCGGCGCGGCGACCGGGACACAGGACCGGCGGCACGGTGCCGTCCAGGCCGCCCGTGCCGTTTGCCGACATCAGAATCCGAACTCGATCAGCTCACCACGTCGAGTCGCCCCGGATGACCACGTCGGAACCCCCGTCGATGAAGACGACCTGGCCGCACAGATGGGTGTTCTCCGGACTGGTCAGCCAGGCGAGAAGAGCGGCGCAGGCGGTGGGCTCGGCGATGCCGTGGAGCGGCATCGGCACCATCTCCAGCAGGCCCGTGACCGCCGCCGGCGTGCTGATCATCTCCGCGACCATCGGGGTTCGGATGATCCCGGGCGCGATGGCATTCAGCGGGATCCCGGCCCCGGCCCAATCGGCCGTCGCCGCGTTCCGGCGGATCCAGCGGGCGAGCGCCCGCTTGGTCGTCGCGTAGATCGTGTCCCCGCCGGCCTCCTGGAGTTTCACGGCCAGTTCCATGGCGTCGGCCTCGGAACCGTCCAGCAGTGTGCCCTCGAGCTGGTCGTCGACCGGCATCAGGGATGCCATCGAGGCCGTGGCCACCGCCCGCGGCGCGGGCGAGCGCAGCAGCAACGGCCGCAGTCCCTCCAATGTGGCCACGGCGCCGTAGTAGTTGACGGCGACGGTCGCCGCGGTGGGCGAAGCCAGCCCGGCATTGGCGACCACGGCGTCGATCTGGCCGCCGCTCCGTGCCGTCACCTCGGCGACCATGCCCTGCCGACCCCGCACGGTGGACAGGTCGGCGACCACCTCGGCGTCATGGCGGTCGACGCCGATGACCGTGTGACCGCGGTCCCGCAGCAGGCTGGTCGTGGCCGACCCGATACCGGACGCCGATCCGGTCACCACGTAGGTGCGCATGATTCCTCCCGCTGGTCACTTCGATCGGTCCAGGGAGCACCCTCCAGACTGCCCGCCGCGGTCCAGCCGTCCACAGGGCCGTTGGTCCCGAGTCCCGGACCACAGATCTCGGCGCCTCGGCCGGCCCGATGTCCACCGATCGGTGGACCGGAGATCCACCGGTGAATCGGCCGATCCGACGACGGTGCCGCCGGCCCCGGCGAGCCACAGTGAGGTCATCGATTCACCCGGACGTCGAACGAAACCGCACGGAGGCCCGATATCCGATGACTGCGCCCACCATCACCGCCGACCCGACCCGCATCCCCTCCACTCGCGACGACGCCGCGGTGCCGACCGAGTCGGCGCGGTCCGGGGCGACCGGTCCGACGCGCCGGACGAACCGGCCGCCCCGTCGAGGGATGGCCGCCCTGACCGTGGCGATCCTGGCGGCCTTCGGCGTCGTCCTCTGGGGTGGCTACACGCGGGGCTGGCAATGGACCGGCATCACCGCGCAGGACACCCTCTGGCACTGGTTGCAACTGCTGCTGGTGCCGATCGCCTTCGCGGCGCTGCCGACGCTGCTGCGGCAGCACCAGGCGATGCGGACCGAGCGGAAGGTGCTGATGCTCGGCCTCACCGCGGCGTTCGTGGTGTTCGTGATCGTCGGTTACGCGGTGCCGTTGGACTGGACCGGACTCACCGGAAACACGTTGTGGGACTGGCTGTCCCTGCTGCTGCTGCCAATCGCGATCACCAGCGTGCGGTTCCTGCGCGCCGAGCGGACCATCACCCGGACGCATTGCTGCATCGGAGCGTTCCTGCTGGCGGCCTTCGGCCTGCTGATCGCCTGCGGCTACCTGGTGCCCTGGGGCTGGACCGGATTCACCGGCAACACCTTCGTCGACTGGATGCAGCTGCTGATCCTGCCGGTGCTGTTCCCGACCATGGTGGTGCCGGCCGCGGCGGCGTGGCTGACGGCGACCGCACGGCACCCCGAGCACTCCAGTCCGGTGACGGCGTCCGCGACCACCGCGACTGCCGACGGCGCGCAGGGCCGGTGACTCGCCGGCTCGTCGGCGGTGCGTCGGACACTCGGCCAGGGGCGTGTCTGCCGGACGGCTCCCGCGGCGCGGGGTGAGGATCGGGGCATGTCCGGTGACCGTCTCATGCGCATCCACAGCCCCGAATTCCAGGCAATGGCCGAGCGGGTCCGCCGGGCGACCGAACTCACCTCACGCCTGAACGTGCTGCCCTTCGACGACGACGCCGGCAAGGCCGAACTGTTCGAGCTGATCCTGGGCCGGCCGCTGCCGCCGCGTGTGACTATCTTTCCGCCGTTCTACACCGATCACGGACTCCACCTGCAGCTGGCCGAGCGGGTGTTCATCAACCAGGGTTGCACCTTCCTGGATTACGCCGGCATCAGGCTCGGCGAGCGGGTGATGGTCGGTCCGAAGGTCACGTTCATCACCAGCGGCCATCCGGTCGACCCTCAGGAGCGGCGGCTCTACCTCACCGGCGGACCGATCGACGTGGGAGAGAACGTCTGGATCGGTGCCGGTGCCACGATCCTGCCCGGCGTCACCATCGGCCGCGACTCGGTGATCGCCGCCGGCGCGGTCGTGGCCGACGACGTGCCGCCGGCGAGCCTGGTCACCGGCGTCAAGGCCACCGTGCGCCGCCAGTGGTGACCCCGGTCGTGACGTCAGGGGCGGCGACAGGGTGGTGACGGCGGTGGGGCCGCCGCTCAGCGGAAGACGACGGTGCTGTGCCCGTTGAGCAGCACTCGCTGCTCGCTGTGCCAGCGCACGGCCCTGGACAGCGCGAGCGCCTCGGCGTCCTGGCCGGCCGTGGCCAGCGCGCGCGGGTCGTAGTTGTGGTCGATCCGGATCACCTCCTGCTCGATGATCGGGCCCTCGTCCAGGTCGCCGGTGACGTAGTGGGCCGTCGCACCAACCAGTTTCACTCCCCGCTCGAAGGCCTGGTGGTAGGGCTTGGCGCCCTTGAAGCCGGGCAGGAACGAGTGATGGATGTTGATCGCACGACCGTGCAGGGCGGCGCACAGGTCGTCGGAGAGCACCTGCATGTAGCGGGCCAGCACGACCAGGTCCGCGCGGACCTCGTCCACCAGCTCCAGCAGCCGGGCCTCGGCCCGCGGCTTGGTCTCCGGGGTGACCGGTAGGTGGAAGAACGGCAGCCCGGCCGCCTCCGCCATCGGCCGCAGGTTCTCGTGGTTGGACACCACCGCGACCAGCTCGCCCCCGAGATTGCCGCCACGCCAGCGGAAGATGAGGTCGTTGAGGCAGTGGCCCATCCTGGACACCATGACCAGGATCCGCTCGGGCTCCGCGCCGGTGATCCGGTAAGCCATGCCGAACTCCTCCGCGATGCTCCGGAAGGCGTCCGTGAGGTGTGGCGCGTCGGCGTCGGTGGCGCAGACGAACGCGGTGCGCAGGAACAGCTGGCCGCGAACGGCGTCGTCGAACTGCTGGTGCTCGACGATGTCACAGCCGTTCTCGAGCAGGAACGAGCTGACCGCATGCACGATGCCGGGCCGTTCCCGGCAGCGCAGGGTCAGGACGAACGGGTGCGGCACGGGTGCCTCCTGTGGTCGGGCGAGCTGGCGGCGGGCGGGCGCCCTAGCACTCGACGACGTTGAGAACGATTCCGCCCTTTGCCGTTTCCGGTACCTGTCCGTCGTGCCCGCGCCGGTCTCGAAGAACCAATGACGATCAGTACGCAATTGATATGTCAGATGGTATGACTATGGTATGGCATTGACGCTGGTGAAGCAAGCCTCGGTGGCTGTCAGCCCGTATGATCTCCGGGTGACCGCTGCCTCGTTCGCGTCGGATCCAACCGTCGGATTGTCGATGGCCGACCGCGCGTACGTCGCGCTGACCGACCGGTTGATCATGCTGGACATCCGGCCCAACGATCCGATCGACGACGGCGCGCTGGCCAAGGAGCTGGGCCTGGGCCGCACCCCGGTGCGGGAGGCGCTCAAGCGGCTGGAGGGTGACCGGCTGGTGGTCGCGTATCCCAGGCGAGGGACGTTCGCGACCGGGGTGGACATCGCCGACCTGGCAGGCATCTCCGAGATCCGCGCCCAGTTGGAACCGTTGGCCGCGCGCCGCGCGGCGGAGCGGTCGTCGGCGGCCACCCGCGCCGAATTGGCCGATCTCGCAGCACGTCTCGAGGCCACGGACATCGGCGCCCTGGACCGCACCGAGCTGATGCGGCGGGACATGGCCGTGCACCGCGCGATCTATCGAGCGGCGGGCAATCAGCACCTGGAAGACGTGCTGATCCGCTACGACAACCTGGCCACCCGGATCTTCTGCCTGTTCTTGGACCGGTTGGCCCACGTGGACGAGCATGTCCGGGAACACGTGGAGCTGCTCCGCACCATCGCCGACGGACAGGGCGACCGGGCCGAAGACCTCGCCCGCGAGCACGTTCTCGGGTTCGAACGGGCGATCCGCGCGGCACTCTGAGCCGGAGTGGGGGCGGCTGTCAGCCACGGAGCCGGGCCATTGCCGGATCCACCAACGGTTCGGCGGCGACCGTGGCGGCGACACGCGTGTCGAAGTACTGGATCTGGACGCCGGCGCCGACCGTCAGCGACGCGGGTAGCCAGGCGTAGGCGATCGGCTTGCCGATGGTGTGCCCGAATGCCGCGCTGGTGACGTATCCGGCGGGCCGCTCGTCGACGAAGACCGGCTCGGATCCCAGGACCACGGTGTGGCCGTCGTCGACGGTCAGGCAGGTCAGCCGGCGGCTGATCGTGTGGTCGCCGCCGCCGGCCAACGCATCGTGGCCGACGAAGGATTCCTTGCGCAGGCTGAGCGCGAAGCCCAGACCCGCCTCGTACGGGTTGTGCTCGATGGTCATGTCGGTTCCCCAGGCGCGGTAGCCCTTTTCCAGCCGCAGGCTGTTGAAGGCGGCCCGACCGGCGGCGATGATGCCGTGCCGCTGGCCGGCAGCCCACAGCGTGTCCCACAGGCGTTGCCCGTTGTCGGCGCCGGTGTACAGCTCCCAACCGAGCTCGCCGACATAGGACAGTCGCATCGCGGTGACCGGCACCCCGCCGATGCGAACCGGCTTGGCACGGAAGTACTTCAGCCCGTCGTTGGTGAGGTCGTCGTCGCTGACGGTGCCGATCACCGCGCGGGCCAGTGGCCCCCACAGGCCGATGCAACAGGTGCCGCCGGTGATGTCGCGGATCTGGACGGACCCGTCGGCCGGCGCCGCCCGCCGCAGGTAGTCCTGATCCAGCGGACCGTTGACGCCGAGCTGGAAATGCCGGTCGGCCAACCGGGCGACGGTGACATCGCTGCGGATGCCGCCCGCCGCGTCCAGTATCAGCGCGTACGTGACCGAGCCGACCGACTTGTCGATCTGCCCGGTGGTGAGCCGCTGCAACAGGTCCAGGGCGCCCGGTCCGGTGACCTCGAGCCGCCTGAGCGGGGTCATGTCGTACATGGCGACCGCGGTGCGCGTCTTCCAGGCCTCGGCGGCGGCGATGGGGGAGTGGAACGTCGCGCTCCACGCGTCGCGGGCCGGCGGCACCCACTCGGCGGGCAGCTGGTCCACCAGGGCCGCGTTGGCCTCGTACCAGTGCGGCCGCTCCCAGCCGGCGCTCTCGAGGAAGAAGGCACCGAGTTGGACCTGCCGGGCGTGGAACGGGCTCACCCGCAGGTTCCGTGGAGACTGTCTGGGCTGCAACGGATGCAGCACGTCGTAGATCTCCACGAAGTTCTGCTGGGAGGTCTCCCGGACGTAGCCCGGGTCCAGCTGCACCTGTTCGAAGCGGTGCACGTCGCAGCCGCGCAGGTCGACCTCGGATCGGCCGTCGACCAGCAGCTGCGCGACGGCCCGGGCGACGCCGGCGGAGTGGGTGACCCAGACCGCTTCGGCGATCCAGAATCCCTTCACCTCGGTCGATTCGCCGATCAGCGGCCCGCCGTCCGGGGTGAAGGAGAAGATGCCGTTGAACCCGGAGTCGATCTTGGACTGGCGCAGCGACGGCAGCAGGACCTTGCTGGCCTCCCAGGCCGGTGCGAAGTCCTCCTCGGTGAACGGCAGCACGGAGGGCATCGCGGGCAGGTCCGACGATCCCGCCCCGCCCTCGGGCAGCGTGCGCAGGTCAACCGGCATGGGCCGGTGCGCGTAGGAGCCGATGCCCAGGCAATCGACCCGCTCCCGGTAGTAGAGGTCCTGGTCCTGGTGCCGCAGGATCGGCAGGCCTGCCTCCCGCAGCTCGGTGTTGCGGCCGACCAGATCGGGCACCTGCCCCGTCCACACGAACTGGTGGGCCAGCGGCAGCAGCGGTACCGCCATGCCGACCAGCGCGCCCACCTCGACGCCCCAGAAACCGGCACAGGAGACGACGATGTCGGCCGGGATGACGCCGGTGCCGGTGCGCACGCCGGTGACCCGGCCGCCGCACTCCTCGATGCCGGTCACCCGGGTGTTGCCCCGGAACACGGCGCCGCGGGCCCCGGCGCGGCGGGCCAGCGCGACGACCGCCCGGGTGGCCTTGGCCAACCCGTCGGTCGGGACGTGCAGGCCGCCGAGGACCTCGTCGCGCTCGACCAGCGGATGCAGCCTGGCGCATTCCTCGGGGGAGACGACCTCGGCCGGTACCCCCCAGGAGGTCGCCCAGCCCTGCCGGCGGTGCAGGTCGGCGAGCCGTCCGGGGGTGGTGGCCACCTCGAGACCGCCGACCTGGTTGAAGCACCAGGCGCCGTCGACGTCGATGGCCTTGAGCTTGTCGACGGTGTAGGTGGCGAACGCCGTCATCGTCTTCGACACGTTGGTCTGGAAGACCAGGCCGGGGGCGTGCGAGGTGGATCCGCCGGTGAGCGGCAGCGGGCCCTGGTCGACGACGGTGACGCGGTTCCAGCCGCGTTCGGTCAGCTCGTCGGCCAGGTTGGCGCCGACGATCCCCGCTCCGATGATGACCACGCGTGGGGTGGTGGACATGGACCGACTCCTTCAGCGGACGAGTGCGAGGGTGGTGTATTCGAGGGCGGCGTCCTGCAGCCAGTCGGCCAGGTAGCCGGCGAAGGACGAGCGGACCAGGACCAGGAAGTCGTCGCCGGTGTCGGACAGCGCCAGCAGGATGACGCCGGCCCGGCCGACGGTGGTCTGGGCCGCACGGCCCCGGGTGAACACCCGGGGGTGCAGATCGACTGCGCAGCCCTTGGCCAGCACGTCCCGGACCCGGGAACCGCGCAGCCGCAGGCCGATCCGCTGCGCGGACACGTCCGTCGCGGCGCCACCGAGCGGCCGCACCGAGTCCCGGGCGGCAGCTTCCAGGTGCTCGGGAGTGGGCCCGGTGCCGGTCAGCAGCCACTCGTCCGGCCCCAGCCAGATCGCCTGGCCGGACCCGGTTTCCACCCAGGTGTTGGGGACGGCCGGTAGCACCGTGCCGAGCACGGTGCCGCCGCCGGGCAGCCGCACGTCGACCATCGCGACGAACGGTTCCGGCGTGATCGCGATCTCCGGGCAGCCGCGCGCGCCGAGCTCCGCGGCCCGGAAGTCCAGTGGATGTTGACGGGACAACACGGGAATCGGGTCAGCCATCGCGGCGGGCTCCTTCGGGATCGACCAGCACCGGCCCGGTCACCTCGACCGGCACCAGGGTGCCGCGGACGGGGACGTGCAGGGTGTCGCCGACCCGGGCCCGGCCGCCCTTGACCAGCGCAAGGGCGAACGGCCGGCCGAGTGCGGCGCTGCGGTAGCTGGACGTGACGTGGCCGAGCATCGGCACCGGTGGCGGCGGCAGCGCGCCATCGACGGCGAATTCGACGATCTGCGAGCCCTCCGGCAGCACGGTGTCCCGGTCGGTCGGCAGCAGCCCGACCAGGTGCTTGCGCAAGGGATCCCGGTTCGCCGCGCGGGCGAAGGACCGCTTGCCGATGAAGTCGGCCTTCTTCTTGGACACCGCCCAGGCCAGGCCGAGGTCGTGCGGGGTGACCGTGCCGTCGGTGTCCTGACCGACGATCGGGTACCCCTTCTCGGCGCGCAACACGTGCATGGTCTCGGTGCCGTACGGGGTGATGTCGTAGGGCGCGCCGGCCCGCAGCAGCCGCTCCCACACCGCGACCGCGTACCAGGAGTTGACGTACACCTCGAAGGCGAGCTCTCCGGAGAAGCTGATCCGGGCCAGCCGCACCGGCACGCCGTCCAGGGTGGTCTCGCGGATCGTCATGAACGGGAACGCGTCGTTGGACACGTCGACCCCGCCGTCCGAGCCGGCGAAGACGGCGCCGACGACGTCCCGTGAGCGCGGCCCGACGACCGGGAAGGTGACGAACTGCTCGGTGACGGACGTGCAGTGCACCCGCAGGTGCGGCCACTCGGTCTGCAGCCATTCCTCCATCCAGTCAAGGATTCTGGCCGCCCCGCCGGTGGTGGTCAGGACCAGGAAACGATCCTCGGCGAGCCGCAGCACTGTCCCGTCGTCGATCACCATGCCGTCGACGCCGCACATCACGCCGTACCGGACGGATCCGACCTTCAGGCTGCTCATCAGGTTGGTGTAGATCAGGTCGAGGAACGCGGCGGCGTCATCGCCCTGCACGTCGATCTTGCCCAGCGTGGAGCCGTCCAGGATGCCCACACCGGTCCGGGCGGCCGCGCACTCGCGCAACACCGCGGCGTCCATGTCCTCGCCGGGACGCGGGTAGTAGCGCGGCCGCTTCCACTGGCCGACGTCCTCGAACACGGCCCCCGCCCGAACATGCCAGTCGTGCAGCGCGGTGACCCGCTCCGGGTCGAACATGCGGCCGCGGTCCCGACCGGCCAGCGCGGCGAACGGGACGGGCGTGTACGGGGGCCGGAAGGTGGTGGTGCCGGTGTCGGCGACCGGCACGCCCAGCAGCTCGGCGGTGATCCCGGTGGCGATCACGCCGGAGGTCTTGCCCTGGTCGTGGGCGGTGCCGATGGTGGTGTACCGCTTGACGTGCTCGATGGACGTCAGGCCGGCACCGACGGCACGGGCGATGTCCGCCACCGTGGCGTCCCGCTGCAGGTCGACGAACTCGGTGGTGCCCTGGTCGGCCGGGGTACCGGGAACCCGCCACAACACCAGCGGCGGGGCCGAGTCGGGACCGCCGGTCAGCCGCGGCAGCACGTCGCCGGAGACCGGTTCGATGCCGGCGGCGATCAACGCGTCGCGGGCCGCCCGGTTCCCGTCGGCCAGGCATCCGGCCAGGGTGAACTCGCCGGCCGCTGCCCCCGCGACGGTCAGCGCCCGGAGCTTCTCGCCGGGTAGGAACGCACCCAGCCGTTCGTCGTAGCGCAGCCGGCCGCGGGACTGGCTGAACAGGTGTACGGCCGGGTTCCAGCCGCCGCTGACCAGCAGGGTGTCGCAGGGCAGGTCCTCGATGAACGGGCCGATCATGGCGTGGGTGACGCGGCCGGTGCCGCGGGTGCCGACGACCACCGACCCGGTCAGCACGGTGATGCCCAGTTGTTCGAGTTCCGCCTGCCGCCGCGGAGAGCCCTCGGGGCGGGCGTCCACGACGGCGTGGATCCGCACGCCGGCCCGGTGCAGGTCCGCGGCGGCGTCGTAGGCGCTGTCGTTGGTGGTGAACACCACCGCGGCGCGGCCGGGTAGCACGCCGTAGCGATGCAGGTAGGTGCGGGCGGCGCCGGCCAGCATGATGCCAGGGCGGTCGTTGTCGGCGAACACCACGGGCCGCTCGTGCGCACCGGTGGCGACGACGGTCTGCCGGCCGCGGATCCGCCAGACCCTTTGCCGGGGGACGCCTTCCCGCGCCGGGCCGGCAAGGTGACCGGTCCGCCGCTGCAGCGCCAGCACGAAGCCGTCGTCGTAGGCGCCGAACGCGGTGGTCCGCTGCAGGTGCAGCACGTCGGGGTGGCCGGCCAGTTCGGCGACGGCCGCGGCCACCCAGTCGAGGGCCGGGCGACCGCTCAGGTCCTCGTTGGCACCCAGCAGTGAGCCGCCGGCCTCGGACTGCTCATCGACCAGCGCCACCCGGGCGCCGGCGCGGGCCGCGCCGAGCGCCGTGATCAGCCCGGTCGGTCCGGCGCCGACGACGAGGACGTCGACGTGGTGGTGCATCGCGTCGTACCGGGCCGGATCGGGCTCGGTGGCCAGCCGGCCCTGGCCGGGGATGCCGTGGGCGACCAGCCCGTCGACCAGCTCGACCGTGGTGGCCGGCAGCATCGGCTCGGGGAAGGGCTTGTCGATCTGCACCAGCCCGCAGGGGTCCTCGGCCCAGGCCGCGGCGATGCCGCGCGGGCGGCCCAGCCTGATGCCGGTGGTGATCCGGTGCCGGCCGGCCGCGAGCAGCGCCGAGGCCAGCGTGTCGCCCGGGTGGCCGGTGAGAGTCTCGCCGTTGAAGGTGAATTCGATCGTCCTCGATCGGTCGATGCGGCCGCCGGTGGGCGTGCGGAAGTCGTTCATGGGGTCCCGGGCCTCGGTTCGTCGGGGCGGTACACGGCCTCGAAGCGGTAGGTCGCGGTGTCGCGGACGGCGTTGAACCAGCGGCGGCACCCGTGGCTGTGGCTCCACCGCTCGTGGAAGCGACCCTTGGGGTTGTCGCGGAAGAACAGGTACTGCGCCCATTCCCGATCGGACAGTGCGGCCGGATCGGCCGGATACGGCACGTGGGCCTGGCCGCCGTAACGGAACTCGACTTCCTGGCGCGGCCCGCACCACGGGCATTCGATGAGTTGCATGTTCGCCTCCTGTCCGGGGTGGGGCGGCTCAGTGCGCGACGCCGGCGGCGCCGTGCTCGTCGACGAGCGCGCCGGTGACGAAGCGGTCGACGGTGAACGGTTCCACGTACGGATGGGGATCGCCCTTGGCCAGGGTTTGCGCCAGGCACCAGCCGATGCCCGGAGTGGCCTTGAAACCGCCGGTGCCCCAACCACAGTTGATGTACAGGTTCTCGTAGCCGATCCGGCCGACGATCGGCGAGGCGTCCGGGGTGACGTCCACGATGCCGCCCCAGCTGCGCAGCAGGTGGGCACGGGCGAACACCGGGAACAGCTCGACGGCGGCGGCCATCTGCCGCTCGATGATGTGGAACGCGCCCCGCTGCCCGTAACCGTTGTAGGCGTCCACGCCGGCGCCCATCACCAGTTCGCCCTTGTGCGCCTGCGAGACGTACACGTGCACCGCGTTGGACATGACCACGGTCGGATGCACCGGTTCGAGCAGCTCGGAGACCAGCGCCTGCAACGGATGACTCTGCAGCGGCAACCGGATCCCCAGCCGGTCGGCCAGCACCGAGGTGTGCCCGGCGGCGGCCAGCAACACCTGCCCGGCCGCGATGTCGCCGCGGGAGCTACGAACACCGGTGACCCGGTCTCCGTCGACGTCGAAGCCGATGACCTCGCAATCCTGGATCAGGTCGATGCCGGCCTGGTCGGCGCGGCGGGCGAATCCCCAGGCGACGTAGTCGTGTTTGGCGATGCCGCCGCGCGGCTGATAAGTGGCGCCCAGCACCGGGTATCGGACGTCCGCGGAGATGTTGACGATCGGGCAGAGCCGTTTCACGTCATCGGGTTCGAGCCATTCGGCGTCGATGCCGTTGAGCTTGTTCGCCTCCACCCGGCGGACGCCGTCCCGCACGTCCTGCAGGGTGTGCGCGAGATTGAGCACCCCCCGCTGGCTGAACAGGATGGGATAGCCTAGGTCCTCCTCCAGGCCTTCCCACAGCTTCAGTGCGTGCTCGTAGATGGCCGCGCTCTCGTCCCACAGGTAGTTGGACCGGATCAGGGTGGTGTTGCGGGCCATGTTCCCGCCGGCCAGCCACCCCCTCTCCAGGACGGCGACGTCGGTGATGCCGTGGTTGCGGGCCAGGTAGTGGGCGGTCGCCAGGCCGTGCCCACCGCCACCGACGATCACCACGTCGTACGAGCGCTTCGGCTCCGGATTGCGCCACAGGAACGCCGGGTGGCCCGGCAGGTCGGCCCCGGGGGTCGAGGTAGCGATCATGCCGCCGCCGTGCTCATGAAACGGCTCGGGATGGCGTGGAGTTAACGGTCACCGGAGCCTCGCCAAGGCGAACCGCCATGCGCTCTCCTGCCATAGTTTCGGACCAGGATTGATATATCACTGATACAACATCCTAAGGTGAGCCGGGGAACACCGTCAAGACCCGGCCGGCCCGGCCGCTGGCGCCCCTGATCGCTCGATTCCTTGACCGGCCGACTCTTGACGCATCCCAGAAGACTAGGGCACTCTATGCGAGTTGCGAAACACGCTGCACTATGCGCAACCTTTTCCTCGGACGTCGTGGCGACCACCGAAGGCTTCGTCGTTCGGTTGCCGGTTGCGCACCGTAGTCCCTGTTTGTCGTGCGCCATCGTCGACCCGTCATTCAGTCGCAGTCTTCGTCGAATCCCGTCCACGCCGCGGACGGATCGAAATCGCCGGGATCGGTTGGTCATCGAGCGATCAACCGGTCGGGACAGGCAGTTCGAACCGGGGCGACGACGCCCGCCGCCGGCACGAAGCCCCACGCCGAATCGCCGAAAAAGGGAGGCCGCATGACCACGCAGAACGACGACAAGCCCGCCGAGCACCACCTGCATCTGCCGCACATCGCCGATCCCGGGATCGCACCCCCGTACGAACCGTCGTCACTGGCCGATGACGCCGAGCGGCGCTATCCGACGGACAAGATCGTCTTCGGTGTCGCGGCCGTGCTGGTGGTCGCCTTCCTCGCCTGGGGTCTGCTGGGCACCGGCTCGCTCAGCGGCGTCGCCACCAGCGTGCTGGGCGGAGTCATCCGAGGTGGCGGCTGGGCATTCGTGCTCGCGGCGAGCGGCTTCGTGGTGTTCGCGCTGTGGCTGGCGATCAGCAAGTACGGCCGGATCCCGCTCGGCCGGGACGACGAGGGGCCGGAATTCCGCACGATCTCCTGGATCGCGATGATGTTCAGCGCCGGCATGGGTATCGGGCTGATGTTTTACGGCGTGGGCGAGCCGCTGGCCCACTTCGCCTCCCCGCCGCCGGGAACGGTGCAGGCCTTCACGCCGGAGGCGTTCGACACGGCGATGGCGACCACGCTGTTCCACTGGACGCTGCACCCGTGGGCCATCTACGCCGTCGTCGGGCTGGCCATCGCCTACAGCACCTTCCGCAAGGGGCGCCGCCAGCTGATCAGCTCGACCTTCGTGCCCCTGCTCGGCAAGCGCGGCAGCGAGGGCGGTTTCGGCCGCGCCATCGACATCCTGGCGATCTTCGCGACGCTGTTCGGCTCGGCCGCATCGCTGGGCCTTGGTGCGCTGCAGATCGGCGGTGGGCTGGTCGCCGGTGGGTTCATCGACTCCTTCGGGACCAACCTGTTGGTGACGATCATCGTGGTGCTGACGATCTGCTTCATCGCGTCCGCGGTCTCCGGTGTCTCCAAGGGCATCCAGTGGCTCTCCAACATCAACATGGTGTTGGCCGCCGTGCTGGCGGCCGTGGTGTTCGTCGGCGGCCCCACCATCGTCATTCTCAACCTGGTCCCGACCATGCTCGGCGACTACTTCAGCGACCTCGCCCAGATGGCCTCGCGCACGGCGGCCACCGGCGGTGACGCGATGGAGACCTGGCTGTCCGGGTGGACCATCTTCTACTGGGCCTGGTGGATCTCCTGGACCCCCTTCGTCGGCATGTTCATCGCCCGCATCAGCCGGGGCCGCACCATCCGCGGGTTCGTGGCCGGCGTGATCCTGATCCCGGGCGCGGTCAGCCTGATCTGGTTCGGAATCTTCGGCGGCGCGGCCATCACCGCGCAGCGCGACGGGGTCGACCTGGCGTCGCTGCCGGTCGAGGGCCAGCTGTTCGGGCTGCTGGACACCATGCCCATGGGCAGCATTCTGGGCGTCATCGCGATGACTCTGGTGGCCATCTTCTTCGTCTCCGGAGCCGACGCCGCATCGATCGTGATGGGCACGTTGTCTCAGCGTGGCACGATCCACCCGGACCGCAGGGTGGTCATCTTCTGGGGCGCGATGATGGGCGGGGTGGCCGCGCTGATGCTCGTCGTCGGCGGCAGCGACGCGCTGTCCGGCATCCAGAACATCACCATCATCATGGCCGCACCGTTCGTCGTCGTGATGATCGTCATGTGCGTCGCGCTGATGAAGGACCTGCGACACGACCCGCTGGTGCAGCGCGGGCGGCGGGTCACCGCCGCGGTCGAACAGGCCATCGACTACGGCACCAAGACCCATTCCGACGGCTTCTTCCTGAACGTGAAGCCGAAGGAGAAGGCCCGTCCGACGTCGAGCGGCAACGGTGCGCCGTCGAACGGTTCGCCCGGCCCGGATGCCGCACCGCCGGTCTCCCAGTCGCCGATTCCCCAGTCGCCGATTCCCCAGTCGCCGATTCCCCAGTCGCCGATTCCGGAGTCACAGGACAATGGCGGACCGGCGGCCACCAGGACCGCGTAACGGCGGATCAGGCGGCGTGACCCCAATGACCGAGGCGACGGCTGAGCTCGGCTCCGGCCGCCTCGACCTCGTCGAGGATCTCGCCGATCCGTTCGGGAGTCAGCCGGTAGGCGGGGCCCGAGGCGCTGAGTGCGGCCACCACGGATCCGTCATCGCCGCGGACGGGGACCGCGACGGCGTTCAGCCCGATTTCGAGCTCACCGTAGGTGGTGGCGTGGCCGCGCTGGACCACCTGGGCCAATTCGTCGTCCAGCAGGGCCGGGTCGGTGTGGGTGTTGGCGGTGAAGCGTTCCAGCTTGTGCCCGATCAGCTCGGCCCGCTTGGCCGGATCGAGATGGGCCAGCAGGACCTTGCCGCTGGAGGTGGCGTGCAACGGCGTCAGCTGGCCGATCCAGTTGTGACTGGCGACCGAGGCCTGCCCGCGGGACTGGACGACGTTCACCGCGTAGCTCTCCCGCTGCACCGCGACGTTGATCGACTCGCCGACCTTGTCGGCCAGCTTCTCGGTGACGGTGCGCGCCTGCTCGGTGATCTCCAGGTGGACGTTGACCCGACGGGCGAGCCGCATGATTCCGAAACCGAGGCGGTACTTGCCTCGTTCGGAGGTCTGTTCCACGAGATCGCGCGCCTCGAGGGCGCCCAGCAGGCGGAAGGCGGTGGACTTGTGGACGCCGATCTCCGTGGCCAGTTCGGTGACGCCGCCCGCCCCCCAGGTGGCCAGCAGCTCCAGGACCTGGAGCGCACGATCGACCGATTGCAACCCCCCTGGGCCGCTGGTGGTGTCGACAACGCTCATGGTGTTCTTCTCCGGAGGTTGCGGATGCTGCCACATATTGCTCTGCACGCGCGCAGCGCCCAGCCTACGTCACGGCGCGGGCATGTGGCGAACATGTTGCGGCACCGTCTCCGTCGGATGACGGTGCGTCACAACCGGCGCCGGAGGCTCTTGACTCCCGCGATCACCCGTCGCACAGTTGCACATATCGCCAGGAGCGTCATATAACGCAACAGATGACCCGGAACCAATCCTCTCGACACAACCACCCGCGCGGGACGAACCCGAAGGAGAAGACCCGCCCATGTTCGCCGCCTGCCCGCGCTCGGCCATCGAGCCTGGTGAAGCGCTGCGCCTCGACGGACCCGAGACGCGGGGCGTGCCGATCGCCGTGTTCCACACGGACGACGGTGAGTTCTTCGCCGTCGACGACACCTGCACCCACCAGGACGCCTCGCTGGCCGAGGGCTGGCTGGAGGGGTGCGAGGTGGAATGCCCGTTGCACGCGTCGCGGTTCGACCTGCGCACCGGTGCGGTCGACGCCCCACCGGCCAAACGACCGATCCGCACGCACCGGGTCACCGTCGAGGGCGACACCGTGTACGTCACCCTGTCCGCCGAGGCGCCGAACCTGCCGCCCGGCGTCGTGCCCGGCGGGCACGTGTCGGCGACCGCTGCCGGCGGCTCGGCATGAACCCTCCTCCCGATCGGGTCGCCGTCGTCGGTGCGTCGCTGGCCGGGCTGTCCACCGCCCGAGCCCTGCGCGCGCGGGGATACGCCGGCGATATCGTTGTCGTCGGCGGCGAGATCCACCGTCCGTACGACCGGCCCCCGCTGTCGAAGGAGTTCCTCGGCGCCGGCCATACACAGGTCGAGCTCTCGCTCGAGAGCGACACCGAGAACCTCGACGTCACCTGGCATCTGGGAGTTCACGCCACAGCCTTGCGGCCGAATCCGGCCGGCGGCGGCACGCTGTCGCTGTCCGACGGCACGACGGTGGACGCCGACGCGATCGTCGTCGCGACGGGCGCGGCGGCCCGCCGTGACCTGCCAGGAGCGGGGCTCGCCGGCGTGCACCTGCTGCGCACCGTCGACGACGCGATGGCTCTGCGCGAGGACCTGCGCCGGGCGGTCGAGACCGGCCGAACCGTGGCGATCGTCGGCGGCGGTTTCATCGGATCCGAGGTGGCCGCGACCGCCCGGCAACTCGGTTGCCGGGTCACCGTCGCCGTTCCCGACGACGTCCCGCTGCGCGCGGCCCTCGGGTCCTACGCCGGCGCCGTCGCCGCCCTGCACGCCGCCCACGGCGTGACCGTCCGTCCGCACGCCCGGGTGCTGGGCGTGCGCCGGTCCGCCGCCGGTGGGCTCGAAGTGATCATCGAGGGCGGCGGACGCATTCCGGCGGCCACCGTGGTGCTCGGCATCGGGGCCGTCCCCGCCGTCGGCTGGCTGGCCGGTTCGGGGCTGTCGCGCAGCGGCGGCGCGGGCACCGCGATCCGCTGCGACGAGTCCGGCGCGACCAACCTGACGGGCGTGTACGCGGTGGGGGACTGCGCCGCCTGGTTCGACGCCGGCCTGGGTCGCCACCATCGAATCGAACACTGGACGTCGGCGAAGGAGCGCGGCGCGGTCGTCGCCGCCCGGCTGCTCGGCGCGGAGAAGCTGCCGGCCCGCCGGCCGCCCTATGTCTGGTCGGACCTGTACGGCCGGCGGTTGCAGCTGGCCGGGTACCGCGACCTGGCCGACCATCCGGACACCGTCGAGCGGACGCTTGAGGTCGGTTCGCCGGACGAGGGCAGCTTCGCCGCGGTTTACCGCCGCAACGGAGAGCCGGTCGCCGCTCTGGCGCTGGATCAGTCCCGCCATTTCAACCAGGTCCGCCGCCGTCTCGTCGTTCCGGTCCCCAGCGCCGCGCAAGGAGCAACCGCATGACCCTCACCGAAGAATCGCTCACGCCCGACCCGTCGATCCTGGACCACGCCGGCGACAGCATTTCGGAGAGCCTGATCCGGACCCTGCCCGGGCACGCCTATTCCTCGGCGGAGATCTTCCGCAAGGAGCAGGAGCGGATCTTCGAGAAGATGTGGATCTGCGCGGCCAGGAGCAGCGAACTGCCCGATCCCGGTGACTTCAGGACCGTGCGGATCGGCCGGGAGAGCCTGATCCTGACCCGTAACCGCAAGCGTGAACCGAGAGCGTTCTTCAATGTCTGCCGGCACCGCGGCGCACGGGTGTGCAGCGCCGACAGCGGCCAGGCCCGGCGGTCGTTCCAGTGCCCGTATCACGCGTGGACGTACGACCTGAACGGCAAGCTGATCGCCGCCCCGAACCTGACCAAGATGCCGGACGTCGGCCGCGACGAGTACGGCCTGCGCACCGCCCACGTCCGGGAGTGGCTGGGCTACCTGTGGGTGTGCGTGGCCGACGAGCCGCCGTCGTTCGAGGACACCGTGATGGGTGCCGTCCGGACCCGGCTGGGCGACATCGAGTCGATCGAGCATTACGCGGTGGAGACACTCGAAGTCGGCCGGCGGATCGTCTACGACGTCAAGGCGAATTGGAAACTGATCGTCGAGAACTTCATGGAGTGCTACCACTGCGCCACCATCCACCCCGAACTCACCGAGGTGCTGCCGGAATTCGCCGACGGATTCGCCGCTCAGTACTTCGTCGGTCATGGCGCATTGTTCGGGGACGACGTGCAGGGCTTCACTGTCGACGGCTCCGAGGGTGTGGACAAGCTGCCCGGTGTCACCGACGACCAGGATCGCCGCTACTTCGCGGTGACCATCCGACCCAACGTGTTCGTCAATCTGGTGCCCGACCACGTCATCGTTCACCGGATGTTCCCGCTCGCCCCCGACCGCACCGTCGTCGAGTGCGATTGGCTGTACCTGCCGGAGGTCGTCACGGCACGGACCGACCTGTCCAAGTCCGTGGAGCTGTTCGACCGGGTGAACCGGCAGGACTTCGAGGCGTGCGAACTGTGCCAGGCGGCCACCGACTCCAGGGTCTACGCCCGCGGGGGAGTCCTGGTGCCCAGCGAACACCACATCGCCGACTTCCAGAACTGGGCGACGGCCGCCATCGCCGATTGACCTGGGCGCGCGGCGGACGCCCGCAGGTGAGTCGATGCGGCCGGAGTCGGCGCGCCGTCCGGGCGAAGCGAAGATGGACGGCATGACCGAGGTTCAGCAGGACCCTGTGCGAGTGGCGTTGATCGGGTCGGGCCGGATGGGCTCGTTCCACGGCGAGACCCTGGCCCACCGGTTGCCCGGTGTCGTACTCGCGGCGGTGGCCGATCCGGCGCCTGGCGTCGCGGAGAGGTGGGCGACGGCACTGGGCGCGCCGCGGTCCTGCACCGATCCGGCGCAGGTGTTCGCCGACCCGGATATTGACGCGGTGGTGGTCGCCGCGCCGGCCCGGTTCCATGCCGACCTGGTGGTCGCGGCCGCCGCGGCCGGGCAGGCGGTGTTCTGCGAGAAGCCGATGGCGCTGTCCCTGGCCGACGCCGACCGGGCCATCGAGGCCGCCGGCGCCGCGGGCGTGGTGCTGCAGGTCGGCTTCAATCGCCGGTTCGCTCCCGACTGGGTCGCCGCCCGCGCCTTGGTGGACGACGGCCGCGTGGGCGCGCCGCGGCTGCTGCGTTCGGTGACCCGCGATCCGGGCGGCTTCGACCCGTCCCGGGTCCAGCCGAACTCCGTCTTCCTGGAAACCCTGATCCACGACTTCGACGCGCTACGGTTCCTGAACCCGGGCGCGTGCGCGGTCGAGGTCTACGCCACCGCGACCGCCCTGGTGGAGCCCGCCTGGAAGGACCGCGGCCTGCTCGACACCGCCGTGGTGCTCGTGCGTTTCGACAACGGCGCGGTCGGCACCGCGGAGGCCTGCTTCGAGGCGGCCTACGGCTACGACGTCCGCGGCGAGGTGTTCGGACCCGGTGGGATGGCCACCATGGGCAACGGCCGGCGGACCGGCATGGTGTTCTCCGGCGCGACCGGGCAGTCGGCGGACACGGTGCGCAGCGACCAGGAACTGTTCGCCGCCGCCTACACCGCCGAACTGGCCGCGTTCGTCGACGCCGTCCGGACGGGTGGGCCCGCGCCGGTCGACGGAAAGGACGCCCGCGCAGCGCTGCAGATCGCCCTGGCCGCCGCCGAGTCCGTCCGATCCGGTCGCCCGGTGCGCATCGAGGAGCTGGCCAGGTGAGAGCTTCCGGCTGTTGGTCTCCACCGAAATGGTCTTCCAGGGCCTGCCGTTCGTCGAGCGGGTCCGGCGGATCGGTGAGCTCGGCGTCGAGGTCGGGAGCTCGAACTGGACGAAGGAGGCCGTCGCGGCGCCCGTCGCCGGGCGCCGTACTCTACGGTGACCGCCGCCACCACCGCGGGTACGGTCCGCCATTTAATCCGAAAGCGGGAACTCGGCGATTTGCTGCGATCCGGCCACACTGCGACCCCGCCACCAGGCTCACTGTCCGGGCAGCGCGCCGATCGGGGCGTCGGTGATGAACGCGGCGACCCGGTGCCCGTCGGCGTCGGCGAACGTGAGCTGCGCGCCGGGGTAAGACCACTCGCAGGTCCGCACGGGCAAGCACCCCGGGTCATGGCAACCTGTCGCAACGTCGCCATCAGCCTGCTCCGCATCGCCGGCTGGGACAACGTCGCCGCCGGCCTACGACACCACGCCGCAGACCCCGCTCGAGCTCTCGCCCTGGCCCTGACATGAGCAAATGCGACAATTCGGGGACCTTGATCGACCAGGTCGTCCAGCCGGGACTCGACGAACCGAGACCGCCATTTTACCAACAGTTGGCATCGAAACCCCCAGTTGCGCAGCGACTTCCTTGTTCGTCAAACCCCTCGCACAGGCCAGAACGATCCGCGAACGCAACGCCAGGGACTGCGCAGACTTCCGCCTTCGAACCCACCGCTCAAGCTGTTCAGTTTCGTCAGATCAACTCCAGCAACGCTTTCGGCCGCCCTGTCATACCTAGATTCTACACCATGAAAACGAACTTTCGGCGCAGCACACTAGTCAGATGTTTGCATTACTCAGATGTTTGCATTACGACTCTGAATCGGACAGAAGGATCCCGCCCTTTCCAGGCAAGGTATGCGTCCTCCATTGACTCGAGGAACCATTTGGATGCAGTTGGTTCTAGGCTCAGTAGGAGGTCCGCATCGAAGACGAGCACCGTAATTGAGGTGAACTCCCCCAGCCAGCCGAGATCCGAGATGCACTCGTCAAACGCATCTCTATTGAATCCGAAATACCACGGAAACTGGAACGCCGCCGCAAATTCGGCGAGAATGCCGTGGATCGATCGCATCTGTGCGCCGCGGACCACTCTTACGATCTCGTTAGGGCCACCGAGACCGTAGGCTTCCTGCATATCTTGGCATGTTCCTGCGAATTCGACTAGCCACGCACTGCTGGCCGAGGCTTCCCTAGCTACCACTATTCTATCCAGTCCTAGTTCATCTTGATAAAGGTTGCGTAGTGATCCGGAGTGAAGTATGCATCGCTATTCTGGTCGCAAGTTACGATCCGCTGGCTGTCGCGCGTGGACCCAGTTTTTGGATTGACGTCCCATTCTTTGTAGGTGAGCTTATTGCCGGCCGAATCAGTGGAAGGAAGATTCCCTTCTCGATTCTTGAACTCGTCTCCACCCTTCATGCCATTCGCCCGATCCGCCGGTCCTGGCCAATTCCCGTTTCTGATTTCGTTCAGCGCATCTCGCTCATTTTGTGGCACGGATTGATTAGAAGAGGTACCCCCGCCAGTGGATGAAGTGGCGAACTGGCTGAGGCCTTCCTGAGCGGCCGCTCCGGCGGCGCCTGCCGCGGCGCCTGCCAATGTCGCTTCTTTAGAGGTTAGGGAGGTTCGGTCGGCGGGAGCGGGTGGAGG